>JADJXR010000001.1:1240000-2480000 GCA_016710285.1 Chlorobiota bacterium
TGTCCCATTCCGCCTGGGGAGTGGGGAGCGGGGCGCGAACAAAGGAGAAGAGATCCCGAAGCTGATAGGCCGTCAGCCATGCAATCGCTTGGACCGAGGCGGGGCCGGTTCCGCGGGACGCGCTGTCCGATTCGATGGAGCGAAGCAGGCCCTGCAACCGCGCCGCCGTTGACTTCGGGAAGAAGTTGGCGGTCAGCATAGTCTCCATCAACTCAACCACAACATCCCCCTTGCCGGATTCGCGCAGCCGGTGCAAAAAGCTGAGCCGCTCGGCCGCGGTCCACTGGGCGGTGAAATACTCCAGCATCGGCTTCCCCGCCTCGCCGTTTTCCAAAAAGTGCGCACGGAGCGCGGCGCGGTAGCGAAGCGGGACGCTGATATCCATCGCCATTGCGGAATCGTACAGCCGCCGCGCCGTTGCCGTGTCCCCCAGCCACCAGCAAGCATCCCCCCGCTCAATCAAAAACGGAAGGAGGGGATAGTTGGCGGTGTCGTGGCGATCCCAGGCGGCGCAGGAGTCTATCAGCGTGCGCCATTGCCGCTGGCCGTAGAGCGCGCGGATAATCCCCCCCCGCGCCCCGTAGCTTGTTCCCTCCCGCTCCGATTCCCCAAACGCTTCCAGCGCCTTCCCCCATCGGCCTTCGGCAAGGGCACGGAACCCCGCGCCGTTCAGCGTGGCAATCCGCCGCAGGCAGTGTTGCGAAAAGAACGATCCGCCGCCGAATAGATAGCGCATTGCGGGCCGATCCGTTTCTGGCATGGCGGGCATTGCCGCAACGTATCGTTCATACTCCGCCGCAAGTGAATCAAGCGGCTTCCCGTAGGCCTCCAAAAAATCGCCCCAGCCATACGCCTGCCGGAATCGCTCCGCGCCGTAGCTCTGGATCAACCATTTGCAGAACGCGCCGGCCACCACATATCCCAGCGAGGCTTTCTGGGAACTGAAGCCGCTGGTGGTCATCACCGTGGCGGCGGGTGGGGCAAGCCGAAGGTCGCCGATTGCGCGGGCGTACTGGAACAGCGTTCGGTTCCCCCAGGCATCATCCAACGCCACGGCTGTTCCTTCCAGCAATCCTTGGTTCAGCGAGATGCCCAACAGCGCGCCGTAGCGGGCCGCCACCAAATGCGCAAGCTCATGCCGCAACGCCCCCTCGATCCGGTCGAACGTTTGGTACAGCTCCCGTTTCCACGGCTTGGTGAAGCTGGCCGAGCTTGTGCCAACGAACATTTTTTGTTCATCGGGTGAGGCGAACAGATAGAGGGTAACTGGCTCGATTTCCTCGGCGCGTATTCCCAGCGTTCGGGCGTGTTCTTCAAGGTAGAAATCGGCAAGATTGGCGGCGCGCCAGCGGTCCAGCGAATCGGTGGAGAAGGCGTTAAAGTAGATGGTGGCGTGGCGCGTGCGGAGGGTGTCGCCCAGGTTCATCCGCACCCATCCATCGGTGCGGGAAAGGCCAAGATCGGAGCGGAAGGGAATGGCCGCAACGGCAGCAACCGATAGCGCGCCGGCAAGCAGAACGCCCCCTTTCCGCACAATCCCCCGCTGAACTCCAAGCCGCAATCCTTGCAACTCCTGAACAACCAGCAGCAACGCGGCGGCAACGGCAACGTGCGCAATCCGGTACAGAAGCAGCCGCCCGGTAATTGGGAGTTCAGGGTCCCAGGACCCTCCCGGGAAAAACCCGATTTGCCACGCATACATAAAAATGTGCGGCCCGTGGTACGCCTCGTGTCCCCCGCGAAACAACGTCAGGGACCAGAGGCCCAGGAACCCGCACAGCTGCACCCACCGGCGGCAGAAGGTCATCCCCGCAAGCAACGCCAGCACACTGCTGATCCATGCCGAAGCCGGGACAAGCAGCAGATACCACAACAGCCCGTCGGCAATCCCGCACCCGTGGCCGAAACACGCACGCACAAGCGGCACAATCAATGGAGGGATGGAGAGAGCGATTGCGCGGAGCGAGGTCTGGCGGAAATCGGTGGCGATCTGGCGGCGGTGGTCGCGGGCGGCGGCTTCATCCACAACGCCCGCCGACGGCAGCGCGCACCACGAAGCCCCGCGCCACAGCGTTGCCAGCCCAACTACAAGGCTTGCAACCAGTGCCATCGCCCCGGAGAACTCATAATGGAGTTCCCCCGTCAGCGGCAGGAACTGCAGCCCAAGCGAGGCCAGCATCAAGGCAGCAAACGGGGCAAGCAAGGAAGGAGAGCGAGTGCCGGAGAGCGAGTTAAAGATGACAGAGATGATGTTGGACATAATGACAGCAATGCCACCGAATTATGGAGCAATGGTTGAGTGCAAGAACAGGGCCATGAATGCCTCATCGGCGTATCCATCCTCGGTCTTCATGGCGTGCCGCTCAATGCCGAACGTCACGAAGCCAAGCGATTGGTACAGGGTGTGCGCGGCGGTGTTGGTTGGCACCACCCAAAGGAGTATCTGCTCAAGGCCCGGCATGGTGCCGGCCCGCTGGATCACAAACTCCAGAAGCCTGCGCCCGTAACCGTTGCCTCGTGCTTCGGGGGCAACGTACACGCCCCAAACGGTTCCCTTGTGCCGGACCCGCTGCTCGGCCTCGCGATAGAACCCTGCGCAGCCCACCATCTGTTCTTCCATAAAAGCTCCAACCACCCAGGCATCAGGGTTTGGGGCCAGGCGTTCGGCAATCTCCGCAACGCTGCGGCGTTCCTCCTCTTCCGGTGTGATGAGGAATGCTGGCGGACGCTCGTGCAAACCACGCAGCCGCAGCGTGCGGAACTGCGCGGCATCCTCCGGGCCAAGCAATCGGAGAGTTACGGGTTTCAGCTCTGGATTCATTTCTGGGTTCATTTCTGGATTCATTGACAAACTCCCTGCGGTTAAAAAAACGAAGATAGGAGGACCGGACGCATTTCAACGTGCCGCGCCCCCCTGCTTCGCCGCAAGCGACGAAGCGTCCCCCCAATCCTGGGGGGAAATGGGTTCGGTGAATGCGCAGGCTAAAGACCTGTTATCAATCCCGACGGAGGTCGGGGCGCCTACCATCATTGGGTCTGCCAGCCCCCAGCATTGGGGGAGGCGGGGAGGGGGCGACTGCGAGGGCGGGTTGGTAGGCCTCTCCGCTTCCCGTATCACCCCCACCCAGCCCTCCCGCAAGTTTTCCGCAAACGCTCGTGAAACACTTCCCCTCCCGCGGAGGGGTGCCCGACAGGGCGGGGTGGGTTTGGGGGAGCCATCGAACAAACGGGGCTTTCTGTTATTCATCGAAGCCCACGCATGCGTTTCCGCCGCGCCCCCCTGCTTCGCCGCAAGCGACGAAGCGTCCCCCCAATGCTGGGGGGAAATGGGTTCGGTGAATGCGCAGGCTAAAGACCTGTTATCAATCCCGACGGAGGTCGGGGCGCCTACCATCATTGGGTCTGCCAGCCCCCAGCATTGGGGGAGGCGGGGTGGGGGCGACTGCGGTAGCGGATGCCATTGGGCTTGGTTGCTTCGCCCAACGTCGCTCCGATTCAATCGGGACAGCTACCCGCAAAAACTCCCGAAGCGTCCCCCTCCATCGGAGGGGTGCCCGACAGGGCGGGGTGGGTTCGGGGGAGCCACCGAACGGGCGGCGGTCCGCGTTGGCTCCGGAAGGCTCTGATCCTGAGATTCAGGAATGGACGCGGTGTCGCGGGTGTCCCCAACCCACCCCCCCAGCCCCCTTCCAAGAGGGGGAGCCGCGCAATGCCAACCCACAGAGTTGCACATGGCATCATCCAAAAACTCCCGAAGCGTTCCCCTCCTTCGCCCTGAAGGGGCAGGCTATCATAGCCCAGGGCAACGCCCTGGGAATCGTTCCCCAAACATCTCACCGCCCTGAAGGGGCAACCTAAAAGGACAACCCCATTCATCCACCAATCATGCACACACCGCACCGATTGGAAATCCACACCCTCAACACCATCTCCAACCGGATGGAGGTCGCCCCTTCAGGGCTGGTGTTGCGTGGGTTGGTTTTGTTCCCAGGGCGTTGCCCTGGGCTGGCATGGGTCGCCCCTTCAGGGCTGGTGTGGCACGGAGGGGCGACCTGATAGCACCGAAGGCTAAAAATCTTTTATCAATCCCGACGAAGGTCGGGACGGCTACCTTTCTCTTGCTCCCCCTCTCCGTCAACTGCTCCGCCGGTGCTCGCGAACAATGTCACGGAGGGGGGGGGGAGTGAGGTCCAGTAGCGACGGGCGGAGGGGAGATGGAGAGTGTGAAATAGGAATGCCCATCCATAGATATTGCGTCGGAGAATTTCTGCATTTTGCCGCCGCTTCTTTATTGAGGCATCCTTCCGAACCAAGCCTGAGGCTGTTCCTTCGCTGCGTATCGCAATCATGCAGGCGAAGGGCATATGCAAGGGTTGCACTTTCCACTTTCCACTTACTGGAGTTTGTATGATTCAGCGGTACGTTGTTGCGCTATTGTTGGGGCTGTGTGGCGGCGTTGTTCTATGCCAGAAAACGTTTGCACAGTCCCATCCGATGACCGACATCTATGGCCACATGGGGATTGGGACCATCGCGCCGGACAAATCGGCAATCCTGGACCTATCAACCACCACCGCTGGCTTCCTGATGCCACGGCTGACCACTGCCGAACGGAACGCGATTGTTAGCCCGGCAACAGGGTTGATGATCTTCAACACCGACTCAAAGACGATTGAGTTCAACATCGGGACGACCTTTGCCCCGATCTGGGACCCGGTGCTGACGGCCAGCAGCGGGGGCGGGGTATTCTGGAGTCTGACGGGCAACGGAGGGATCAATCCCGCAACCAACTTTTTGGGAACCACCGATGCCCAGCCGCTGGTGGTTCGGACCAACAGCGTGGAGCGTCTGCGTGTGGCCAGCACGGGTGAGGTGGGAATCGGGACGGCAGCACCAACCGCTGGACGGTTGCTGGAAGTTGCGGGAACCGCCGGCGCAGCAAACGTGCGGTTCGGCTCGGCAAGCGGAGCGGCTGATGGAAGCGTGTGGGCACCTGGAGCCAACGACGGTGTGATCACCGCCGATGGAAACGGCGACCTGCTGAAACGAACCGCGACAGCAGTGGTAGGATCGGTAGCATGGCTAACAACAGGGAACGCAGGCACAACCGCCGGAACGAACTTTGTGGGAACCACCGACGACGAACCGTTCGAGATTCACGTGGATAACGGAGGCACCGCCACCGAAGGCCGCCGCCGGGTGATGCGGTTTGAACCGAACGCCAGCAGCCCGAACATCATTGGCGGGTTCAGTGGGAACTTGGTTACTCCTGGCTTGGTCGGTGCAACGATATCGGGCGGCGGAATGAATACGCTCATCAACCAAGTGACCGGTACGTTTGGATTCGGAGTGATTGGTGGAGGTATGCAGAACATTGCAGGAGACTTTGCGACAGTCGGTGGAGGACTGTATAACACCGCATCAGGGGGAGGAGCAGCAGTGGGGGGAGGAAGTGGGAATCAAGCACTGGGGTCACGTTCAACCGTGGGTGGGGGAGCTGTCAACGTCTCATCGGGACTCACTTCAACGGTGGGTGGAGGGGATAATAACGAAGCATCCGGGGACTATTCAACAGTGGGCGGAGGAGAAGCTAATGATGCACTCAGCACTATTTCAACTGTGGGTGGAGGTCAAAACAATGTTGCATCGGGATTTGGTTCGACGGTGGGTGGAGGATATATCAACACGGCATCCAGCGATTACTCAGCAATCCCCGGCGGTCGCGGCCTAACGCTGGCTTCCACTGCCGACCGCAGCTTCGGCTTCCACGCCAACAACGCTGCTGGCACGCTACCAATGACGATCTCCGATGCCAACGTAGCAGTCTTCGGCAACACCGACCTCTGGCTTGCCAACAACAATAACGCGCCAAGCGAGCTGCGGTTCTTCGAGGCATACAACGCTGCAGGAGCGTTCCCAAACACAGCGAATTACACGGCGTTCAAAGCGCAGAATCAAGCGAGTGACATCACCTACACACTCCCCCCGGCTCTTGGCAGCGGCAGTTCGAACTACCTTCTCACCGACGCATCGGGAACCGGAAGCCTGACGTGGGCAGGGGTTTCCTCCATGGCATGGGCTTTGGGTGGGAACGCGATTGCTGGGCCGGAGGTGTTGGGAACAACCAACGCACAAGATCTGAACATTGTTGCCGGAGGAACCACGCGCATCACCGTTGACGATGCCAGCGGAAACGTCGGCATTGGCGGCGCGGTATCCGGCACCGACAAACTGAGCGTCACCGGAAATATCAACAGCAGCACGCAGTACAACATTGGCGGAGCACGGGTGCTAAGCGTGCCCGGGACCGCCAACGCGTTTGTTGGGGTGGGATCGGGAACGGCAAACACCAGCGGGAACAACAACACCTTTGTGGGGAACAACGCTGGCACGGCAAACACCACCGGAAACGGAAACGTTGCCGTTGGCGCAGGGGCGTTCGACGCAAACACCAGCGGAAGCAGCAACATCGCCATTGGCCGGGATGCGTTGGGGGCCAACACCACTGCTTCCAACAACACCGCCGTTGGCGACAGCGCATTGCTGCGGAACACCACCGGGTCCAGCAACACCGCCGTTGGCGACAGCGCACTGCTGAACAACACCACCGGAATGAACAACACCGCCGTTGGCGCGCTAACGCTGGCAAACAACGCGGGGGGAATATCGAACACCGCGATTGGCATAGGATCGCTGCGTGCAAACACCAGCGGCATTGCCAACACCGCAGCCGGGGCCGGCGCGTTGGGCGCAAACACCACATCGCTGGGGAACACCGCTGTTGGTGTGCTGGCACTGGGCGCAACCACCAGTGGCGGAGGCAACACCGCCGTTGGATTCCAATCGCTTGCCGGCAACCTGACCGGAACCGGGAACACCGCCGTTGGCCAGGGCGCGCTGCAAGTATCAACCGTAAGCAACGCCACGGCCGTTGGGTTCAACGCGTTGAATGCCAACACCACCGGCCCCAGCAACACCGCCGTTGGCGACAGCGCATTGCTGCGGAACACCACCGGCGCACGGAATACCGCAATGGGTGATAGCGCATTGATCAACAGCACCACCGGAAGCGGGAACACCGCGTCCGGCGCAATGGCACTTGCGCAAAACACCAGCGGAAGCGGAAACACCGCAATGGGGATCATGGCTTTGCAGAACGCCGCCAGCAATGTCAACACAGCGTTTGGCGCACAAGCCGGTTTGGGGGTGACGACCGGCGGATTCAACACCTTCCTGGGCTACCTTGCCAACGCAAGCAGCGGCACAATCAACAACGCAACGGCGATTGGTGCCCAAGCAATGGTTGGCCAAAGCAACAGCGTTGTGATTGGCTCCATCAACGGAGTAAACGGCGCAACTGCCGATGCCAGCGTTGGCATCGGAACCACAACACCAAACTCAACCAGCCGGCTGCACGTTGCCGGAACCGCTGGCACAGCAAATGTTCGGATGGGGTCGCTTGGCGGCGCAGCGATTGCCACGCCATACTCACCCGGCGCAAATGATGGAATCGTTGTTTCCGATAACAATGGCGACCTGCTAAAACGCTCGGTGAACAGCGTGGTGGGGGGGCTTTCCGTTCTCTACAATGTTGCCGCCACACAAGCCACAGCAACGCCACGGACGAACTACCTGTACGACGTTGCCTACGATGCCACCGCACCAGATGCAGCATCGTCGGGAGCGCGCATCACCTCCAGCGCGGGGGCCGCGGGCAACCTGAACGCAACGGCATTGACGCTGGTGGCAACCGCAACTGGCAGCGGCGTGGCAACGGCACTTGACGCAACGGGAAATATTAACACCAACACGCAGTACAACATTGGCACCAACCGCGTGGTAAGCGTTTATGGGACGAACAACGTGTTTGTTGGCGTGGGGGCCGGCACCGCAAACGACAACTCCGGCGCCGGGGGAACGGCCAACACCTTTGTTGGATTCAACGCCGGAACAGCAAACACCACTGGCGACAACAACACGGCACTTGGGAACGGCGCGCTCCACTCCAACACCACAGCCATTGCCAACACCGCAATCGGCCAGAACGCACTGGGGGGGAACACTACCGGAACCTTAAACACTGCGGTTGGCCTTAACGCGCTTCAGCTAAACACAGGTGGCAATTATAACACTGCCGTTGGCGTTGGCGCGTTGAACAAAACCACCGTTAATGGCGGCACCGCCGTTGGCACCAACTCACTGCTGGAGAACACCACCGGAACCGACAACACTGCCGTTGGCGCGAACTCACTCCAGAAAAACACCACCGGCTTCAACAACGTGGCGATGGGTGTGAATACCGTGCAGAAAAACATAGACGGCAACAACAACACCGGAATCGGCGCAAGCGCGTTGTTGGAGAATCTTTCCGGAAGCGGAAACACTGCGGTGGGAACATCAGCACTTCAGAACAACACGGCAAGCAACAACACCGCCGTGGGCTACGGTGCATTGGACGCAAACACCACGGCAATAAACAACACCGCTGTTGGGAAAGATGCCCTGGGCGCAACAAGCATTGGCGGATCGAACACCGCCGTTGGCGCAAGCGCGTTGGCGGTAAACACGGCAAACGACAACACTGCCGTTGGCGCAGCAGCGTTGCGACAAAACACCACCGGAACCAGCAACACCGCCGTCGGGGTCAACTCACTCTTCGTCAATACCGACGGCATCAACAACACCGCCATGGGGGTGGGATCATTGGGGGGAAACACCAGCGGCGATAACAACACCGCTGTCGGTATCAACTCAATGGTGACCAACAGCACCGGCGATGATAACACAGCCATGGGAGCCAGCTCGCTAAACGCCAACACCATTGGCGCAAACAACGTGGCCGTTGGCGTTCGCACCATGCTGGCCAACACCGATGGCAACCGGAACGTGGCCGTTGGCGCAAGCGCTCTTCTTACCAACAGCACCGGCAACAACAACACCGCCATTGGAACCGAGGCATTAAAACTGAACACTGCCAGCGACAACACCGCCGTTGGCAACGCAACCTTGCTGAACAACAGCACCGGCACCGGCAACACCGCCATCGGTGCGCGAGCGCTGGGTGCCGTCACCACCGCAGGCGCAAATACTGCGGTTGGCCTTGATGCACTGGCCGCCAACACCGCCGCTGGGAACACCGCCGTTGGTGCGGCAGCACTGGCGGCAAACACCACCGGAACCGGGAACACTGCCGTTGGTGTCAACGCGCTGTTTGCAAATTCCACTGGGGCCAACAACACCGCAATGGGCGTGGGGTCCTTAGGGGCAACCACCGGAAGCAACAACACGGCAATGGGCCACAACGCTCTGGTTGCAAACACATCGGGCGCGGGGAACACTGCGCTTGGAACAAGCTCCCTTTCGGCAATCACCGCCAACAGCAACGGAACGGCCGTGGGGAACAACGCGCTTCTGAGCGCAACCGGCGCAGGGAACACCGCGCTGGGTGCGGCTGCCGGAACCGCCGTCACTTCAGGATCGAACAACACCCTTATCGGCGTTGGCAGCAACACCACCGGGGGAAGCGCGGGCACGCTGACGAATGCAACCGCGATTGGCGCAAACGCCGTTGTTGGGCAAAGCAACGCTCTGGTTCTTGGCAACAGTGCCGATGTTGGAATCGGAACCAGCACACCCCGCGCAGCGTTGGAGGTGGCCTCCACTGGCGCAATTATCGTCCCGGTGGGCACAACCGCCCAACGCCCGGGAACGCCAGTGACGGGAATGATCCGGTTCAACACCACCACCAGCAAGTTCGAGGGGTATGACGGAACCACGTGGGTAAACCTCAATTAGGAACTCACTCCGTCCATCGCATGCAGTATCAGCCGAATGCCCTGCCGTTTATCAGCAGGGCATTCGGCTTGATAGGGGCTGCTTCGCGCTGGGGAATCACCCCCCGCGAACCAACCGATACTCCCCGCAACCCCGATTATCCGTAACATGGCCAGATGAAAACCAACAACGGAACCGACAACGCACCAACAACCGCAGCCGGAACAGCCGATTCGTTCGCTGAAATTGGGCTTAGCCTTCCCCTTGTTCAAACCTTGACCGAGCTTGGCTACGAGACCCCAACGCCAATCCAACAGCAATCCATCCCGCTTCTGCTTTCTGGCAAGGACCTTATCGGCCAGGCCCAAACCGGAACCGGAAAAACCGCCGCATTCTCCCTGCCAATTCTTGACCGCTTGGACCTAACCCGTGGGGCGTTGCAAGCCTTGATTCTTACTCCAACCCGCGAGTTAGCAATCCAGGTTTCCGAGGCAATCCACACGTACTCGCGGCATCTGGGCCGGATTCGCGTCACGCCGATTTACGGCGGTGACTCCATCCAAAAACAGATCGTCCGGCTGCGCGGGCCGATGCACGTTGTGGTTGGCACGCCCGGGCGGATTATGGACCACCTTCGGCGCGGCACGCTCAACTTCAACGCACTCCGGTTTGTGGTGCTTGACGAAGCCGACGAGATGCTCCGCATGGGCTTCCTTGACGACGTGGAATGGATTCTTGGCCAAGCCCCAACCGAACGGCAAACCGCGCTGTTCAGCGCCACCATGCCGCGCGAAGTTCGCCGCATCAGCGAACGCTATTTGCAGTCGCCAACATCGGTGGAGATCACCCACAAAACGCTGACGGTCCCTTCGGTGGAGCAGTTCTACTTCCACGTCACCGAGAAGCTGAAGCTGAACGTCCTGACCCAACTGCTGGACACCCGCGACGGCGATGCCGAAGCGATGCTGATCTTCACCCGAACAAAACTTGGCGCGGCGGACCTTACCGAAAAACTTCAAGCACGCGGCTACGAAGCCGAGGCGATGCATGGCGGAATGAGCCAATCGCAGCGCGAAAGCGTGGTGCGCCGGATGCGTGCCGGGCAGATTGAGATTGTGGTGGCCACCGACGTTGCCGCCCGCGGCCTGGACATCGAGCAGATTAGCCTGGTGGTCAACTACGACATCCCCGGCGACCCCGAAGTCTATGTCCACCGGATTGGCCGCACCGGGCGGGCCGGGCGTTCGGGAACCGCCTTCCTGTTCGTCACCCCGCGCGAGGAACGGCTGATGCGGGAGATTGAACGCTACACCGGTCAGCGGCTGATCCCCAAAAAAGTTCCCTCACGCGCCGACGTTGCCGCGCGGCGCATGGCATTGTTCAAAGAACGCCTGCTGAAAACATTGGGGGAGGAGAACCTGGACCCATACCTCACCTTGATTGAGGAGCTTGCCGAAGAGAGCGGGCACGAGATGGCCGAAATCGCCGCCGCCGCAGCACGGCTGGCCCAGGGGGAGAAGCCGATCGTGGTTTCGGTGGAGCCGGAGCCGCAAAGCATCGCCGGGGCCGAGCGCGGAATGGCGCGGCTGTTTATCAACGCCGGGCGCAGCGCGGGGATTGGCCCGTCCGATATTGTTGGGGCAATCGCCAACGAAGCGGGGATTCCCGGGCGCGAGATTGGGGTGATTGACATCTACGATGACTTCACCTTTGTTGAAGTTCCGGCGCGCCACCGCGACCAGGTGTTGGACTCGCTGGCGGGGGCAACCATCCGCAACCGCGAGACGAACATCCGCCCGGCAACGGAGCACGATCTGAAGCCAAGAAGGGAGTTCAAGCCACGGGAATCCGAAAGGAAACCGAAGCGATTCGCCGACCGCAGCGACCGCAGGACCGAGGACCACTCCGGCGGCTGGTACGAAGACGTCCCACGCAAACGAAAAGCCGGAAAACCAATAGCCGTAAAGGATAAAAAACGGAAGAAGGTGGGTGGGAAGAAGCGGAGGTAGGGAAGCGGAACATCACGCCCGGTAACCACCCTGACTATTTGGGTGGCTACCGGGCGTTTTTGAAATGCACCCGCACAAACCGCACATTACCGAACCACAGAAAGGGATGTGGTGGTAGTTCCTCATATTGGCCTTGTGTGGGATGAGTTAAAATGTCGCATCCCCTTTCCCACCACCTTCACGCCGATAAACGATCTTGCCGTTTTTATTAATGCGTATGGTGACTGGGGTACCCACAACGTTGAAATATGAATACAGATAATTTGCATTCGCAGCAAACACAGATGGGATGATATTGTCTTTCAAATGTTTTTTATAGGAAGTGCTATCCTCCATGGTTACAAACACGATAGTTACATCATTCAATTTTCTATCAAGCTGAAGCTGTTTCATACGCCTTATATTTATCAAGCATGGCTGACAATTAATTGAAGTAAATTCAATAATGATATCTTGTTTGAGTTTCTTTATGTCTATCACTTGTGAATTGGCTAATTCAATTAATGGGAAGTCAATAGGTTGATTCATTTGATAATTTATTGCGTTAGATTTTAGCGAATCCAAGATAGCTGCCACAGTAACACTATCTTTTTTTAGATAGCTTGACAAATCATGGAAAACAGAATCACGAATTTTCAATATATCATAATTCCAATAGTATGCTCTTGCATACCACATTAAAACCGAATCTTTTTGATTATATATTTGATATATTTTTGCACATTGATGTGCTGCAATGCCAGCATTAGTCATATCATTGACTCGCTCCATCACTACATTAGATAAGATGCGCAACGACTTTTCATAATCAGAGCAATACTTATATCCTTCAGCTATTAATAAATAATGAAAATTTCTACGCACATATTGAGAACGATAAGGATCGTTTAATCTATGTGAGTAACTAGGATTAGAAATCAGATCATACAGCTGATTTATTATAGGAAGAAGTATTTTTTGTTTGTCTTTTTGATTTATAAGAACATGAACATATGTCGAAAGAGTTGCAATATCATTATTCAGATTTACAAGTCGTTGTTGACATATTTCAGATACTATTTCTTCATTCCAAGATATCCAAGACAAATCATTCAGCCGATTTCTTGTCCAAGGAGACAATGGATAATTCAAAGCAAACTTTTGCATAATTGAGTTAACATCATAGCCTCTCTTTTCATAAAATCGTACAATCTGATTTAAATATCCGCTAATCAATTCATCATTCATCATTTTTATAGATTTATCATGCAATACTTTTTTTAGATAATAATCGCAAGAATCATGCTCAATTAAAGAATACGCGATAAATTTAACAAAGTCAACATCATTTTTTGCTTTTTGAATTTCATTAATATCATCTATGATATCTTTTTTATTCAGTTGTTGATCTCTCATCAAATAGAACCATTTAATTACATAAGCGATGATATTTTCCGGATACAATTTTCGCTCTGTATTACAATAATATTTCCATGACGAATCGGTGGAATACACAACTGACCACAAAGATGCGTTTTTCACAGGGGTTAACGAATCAGAATCTTCGTTTATCTTGTTCAATACCGCAAATCGCAAACGCGAATATTCATTTTTGATAGAATACTTATCAGATACATTAATTTCGACCCAAGCAAAATTCTTATGAATAGGGACAGAGACAGTACAGGCTTTATTTTGTAGACTGATTGGAATTAAGTGAAAATAAGATGAAGAGTCTATGGAAAGATAAGCCTTGATATGTAAGCATAATTCATTAGTATCGCTTATTGGAGATGGCGAGGTAACAGCAACTTTAACAGTAGAATCTGAAAAAGCATAATCATCTAGGCACTGCAATTTATATTGCAATTCTTCTCCTTGCGGCTCTGGAGAATTACAAGAAAAACAGAGCAAAATTGCTGTCATTATACTAAATAGGATTTGCATTCTCTTCATAGCTATACTGGATGTTAAGATTATGACACAACAGGGCAGAATCTATGTTGGATATTCTGCCCTGTTGTACAATCGTTTTGCATTTACTCAATGGAAATCCGGCATCCAAGATGCTTGCCCACTTGGATGCTTATCAAAAATAACACCAGCATTTAAGGAATCGTCACATTAATTTTTTGTAATCAAATGTCCTATGTAGAGCTTGCCACCCGCAATAGCATTTTTCGAGAACTCTAACCATGTTCGATGATCCACAAACGCATTCATCACTTCCATTCCTCCCTCTTTCTCTCTCTGTAAACTTCCATACTATGCCGCAATGTTTGTTGCAGCGCATGGGGTTGTTGTGGCATCTTGCGCCTTATGCCAACTGCACTTGTTACTGGGGCTTCCGGATTTGTGGGGAGCCATATCTGCGACCAACTTCACCAGCGAGGTTACGCGGTGCGCGTGCTTGCCCGCTCCAGCACCAATCTGCGCTCGGTGGAGCATCTTCCGATTATCCCCGTCCGCGGCGATTTTGCCGACCCGGAATCCCTGAGCGATGCCGTCCGCGATGTTGATTTTATCTACCATGTTGCCGGGGCCACTGCCGCAAAAAATCGCGCCGCTTTTTTTGCCGGAAACCAGCTTGCCACGCGCAACCTGTTGGAAGCCGCGCTTCGGCATACCCCGAACCTCCAGCGGTTCCTTCACGTCAGCAGCCTTGCGGCGGTGGGTCCCGCCCCAGATCTCCATCACCCCGTTGATGAAACCACCCCCTTCCACCCAATCACCACCTACGGCGAAAGCAAAGCCGCTGCCGAGCGGGAGGTGTTCGACCGCATGAGCAAGCTCCCCGCAACCATCGTCCGTCCGCCGGTGGTGTATGGCCCACGCGACGCGGGCACCGGGGCGTTCACCTTTTTTGCGGTGGCGGCAAAAGGGTTGGCTCCGCTGATTGGTTTTGGGGAGAAGAAGGTGAGCCTTGTTCACGTCACGGACCTTGCGCGCGGTTCGGTGGAAGCTGCCGAAAGCCCACGCGCCGCCGGCGAAGCCTACTTCTTAAGCTCGGAGGAATTTTACACGTGGGAGGAAGTTGGGGCAATCACCGCAAGGGTGATGGGGCGGAAACGGGTGCGGCATCTGCGGGTTCCGCACGCGGTGATTCACGTGGCCGCGGCCATCAGCGGGTTTGCGGGTATGTTCCAAAAAAAGCCGACCATTTTCGACCGCGATAAAGGGCGCGACATCACCACCCCCTACTGGATTTGCAGCGTGGAAAAAGCCCGCGAGCATTTTGGATACCGCCAACAAATCCCGCTGGAGCAAGGGATTGCCGAAACCATCGCTTGGTATCGGAAAGAAGGGGTGATTCGGTAAACAAACGCGTGGCGCGGAAACGGGGCTGGGGGGGTGATACCGGATACGGTGAAGCCTACCAGACCGCCACCTCACTTGCCCCCTCCCCGCCTCCCCCAATTCTGGGGGAGGAGCTGGCAGAGGTGGCTTGGAATTCAGAGAGAAAGGGATGAACAGCCGAACCCATTTCCCCCCAGCATTGGGGGGAACGCTTCGTCGCTTGCGGCGAAGCAGGGGGGCGCGGCGGAAACGCATGCGGGGAACTTCGATGGATAACAGAAAGCACTGCTTGTCCGGTGGCTTCCCCGAGGAGAAGAACTGTTTCAGGAGCGTTCGCGGAAAACTTGCGAGAGGGTTAATACCCGGCACAGTGAAGCCTACCAGACCGCCACTTCGCCCCCGCCTCCCACACTTTAATCTTTCTGCGGCACGCTCGGGGCAATGATCTTGCTTCCATGTTTTGCATATTTTTCCCGCCCTGCAACCCGACTCCATTTTTTTGCATCAAGGATATTCGGTATGCCCAAGCATGATGACCTTCTCCATCATCATCGGTATGCGCGCATTGCACAGCTGATGGATCGTGCCCGCCAGGCACTACGCCACACCCCCGATGAAGCCCAATCCTACGCCGAGGAAGCGTTGGCGATTGCCCGCGCCACCAATAACCACCGCCAGCTTGCCAACTGCCTAGAACTTTGCTGCCGGATCTATCTCCAACTTCCACCCCAACCCACACTCCATCCCCTCCTTTCCGAATTGCTTGAACTTTGCACCAAGCTGGAAGATGGCGAAGGGAAGGTGAACGCATTGTTGATGCTTGGGGAATATCAGTGGAAGAAGCAGGAGGTGCGGACGGCAGCCACCAACCTTGCCCAAGCGTTGGAGCTTGCCCGAAGCATTGCCTACGTCGCTGGCGAAACAAACGCGCTGGAACTGCTGGCCCGATTTCACACCGACCTGGGCGACTACGTGGCGGCGTTGGATTGGTCCTTGCAGCTTCTTCAGTTCGTCACCGCCCACGACTCCGCCATGGATATCCACGCTGGCGTTATCAGCAATATTGGCGCGTTGTATGGGGAGATGGGGAACTACCCGGCGGCACTGGCGCAGTTCAGGCAAGCGTTGGCAATGTTCACCGAGTCGGGCAACCTGCTGATGCAGGCACGGATGGCCGGAAACATGGCGGCTTCCTACCACGCCCTCCACCAGAACGACGACGCACTGGCGCAAGGCCTGCGCGCGCTGGCCCTGTACCGAACGCTCGGCATCCCACGCGACACCCCTCGACTGCTGATGACCATCTCTAGCGTGATGGAAGAGCAAGGGGAGTTTGCCGGTGCGTTCGACTATCTGAAGCGCGCCATTGATGGATTGCAGCAGCAGGGTGCCAGCGAAGAGTACGTTGCGGTTCTGCTCAATCTGGGCCGGCTTCATCGCAAAACGGACACCGCGCACCAGGGGGTGTATCTGATTGAGGAAGCCTTGCGAATCGCAGAAGCAAACAACCTGATCCATCTGCAACACCAAGCCCACGAGGCACTTTCCGGAGCGTTCGAGGAGCTTGGCGACACCACCCGGGCACTGCGCCATTACAAGCAATTCACCCAACTTCGCGACCAGCTTCAGAACACCGAGAAGCAGAAGGCAATCGCCACGCTGCAACTCCGTTTCGACGTTGAGCGCGCGCAGCAGGAATTGCAGATACTGCGGCTGCGAAGCGAGCAGATGCAGATCGAGGCGGAGCAGAAGGAGCGCGAGCTACGCGCCATTGCGCTCAGCTTGGTGGAGCGGAATCAGTTGATTGAAGATATCCGCCAGAAGCTGATGCAGATTGCCGGAAGCAACGGCAACGATGGGGCACTGCAACTGCTGATCCGCCAGCTTCACTCCACCACCAACCCCGACGATGCATGGAAGCAATTCGAGGACCAGTTCCAGCAGGTCCACCGTGGCTTCATGCAATCGCTTGCGCAGCACGCCCCCGACCTTAGCAACACCGAGCGAAAGGTCTGCGCGCTGGTTCGTTCCGGGTTCTCCAGCAAGGAGATCGCCAACCTGCTTCACATTGACCACCGCTCGGTGGAGCAATACCGTTTCCGCATCCGCAAGAAGCTGCAACTTCCCACCGAGGTCAACCTCATCACGTACATCGCCGGGTTGTAATTCCATTCTCTCCCACTGATGTAATGGCCACGACAAAGCTGGGGCACCGGTTTTGTCGTGGTTTTGTCGTGGTGCTTTGGCCTGGCCGTCGTGGTAATTTTGCATCCGTGAATGGGGGAACAGAAGATGGGGAGATGAGGAGTGTGAACCCCTGCCGTTCAAGGTAGATGTTGAGCTTGTGGCGGATGAATAGTGGCGGATGTCTGTTTGTGCTTCTTGTTCTTTCTCAACTCTTTCTCATCGCGGCTGTTCCGCCGCTGGCAACCTAATACACCTTAAGGATGCCAGCAGTATTTCCATCCATTATTGGCTGGCGGAGGCTGTTCTATTTCCGAGAAGTACCGCCAAGAGGAGCCCCGGTTGCTGATAGCTCCGCAACCGGGGTGGCGGTAGCGGCCTTTGTGGCGGCTCCTTGCTCACTCACTCTTGCGGCTTACCCCTTCAGACGCGCCGGGTGCACCAACCGGCAACCTTGCATTCTGGCTTCCTGCTCCACCGCTGTGTGTGGCCGGTGCCAGCGGAATGCTTGCGGAACCTCCTGTACCAGAATGATCGCCACGGCAACCGGCGATTGGCGCGGACCACACCATCCATCTGGTCCCGCCACGCCTTGCCACCGATCCACCTGCCACAAGCACCAAGCGGACAACACGCCGCAACGTGGCAATCGGATTTTTGGGTTTCCACATTACTCGACTTTCAAAAAACTTTTATCTCAAGAATGCTATGAAGCAAGCAGCTGACGTTACTCCCACGATTAGCAAGGAATCTTCAAAGGAATTGCTAAAAAAAATCGTTATCACGATTGTTGCGATAGCAGGTTTTACCACTTTTGTCCCCAAAGGAGCCGCAGGGATCGCAGAAACATTCGGATTAGAGTTAGGGCTTGCGTTTCGAATTTTTGCTGGACTCTATTTTTCCTTACCTATGTTGTTGATCGTTTTTTGGAACATAGATTTTGTTATGAAACAACGATCTATAGAACTTGTTCATGAAAAAGGCGAAGAAGATCAATATTATTTGGATTGGTTCAAAACCCGCCTGCCACTGCTTATTTTGATTTCTGTAATATATTTTTGTTTTGTAGTTGCACTACCAATCATTGCCGATGAGCTTGTGACAACAGCTTCCTTAGTAGCAGTTGGGGTTGTTATCTATTACCTTTACATAAAATTTATTTCTTATAAAAAAGCAGATTTATTATTTCATGCACATTTCTTAATAATGTTATTTACTCTTCTGGCTTCTATTGGACTGTATGCGATTCCATGGAGTAAAGATATGCACTACTTGGTGATTGGTAGTGTGATTACCGGGATATTTTGGGTTGGCATTAATGTTCTATGGTTTTCAAAAATTCCTTCAGAGCATCAGCAACCGGGTGGCAATGGCAAACGATTGATTGGTGGGCGCAATTCGTTGCTGTGTGGCATACTATCCCTTACTCTAATTGCTGGCATTTTATGGTGGCCATTGGAATCACTTCGTCCAGCCGCATTTCTCCAATCTGATAGAGTAGTATTTAATGCAAAGAATTCTCAGGATTTTCATAACCTTCTACAAAGTACATTGGTTGATAAGAATGCAACGGGAACAAAGGAAGTGCTTCGTTTTTTTCAGTGGCGTGGGATTGCGCTGTTGCTGATCCCAATGGTTTGCTTGATCCTCTATCGCTACCAATGCCGACGATATGGAACACGGGAACTCTTAGATGGTAAGCAGTATATCAAGCAGGAAGAGATGGCATTACGTGTGAATGCAGTGGATGCTTGGTTAGTGACGCTGACCGCTATGCTCATAATGCTTTTTGAGCCAGCCAAAGACCCTGCAAATGACAAATTTAACCCTGACAAGGCAAACTATTCTGCCGTTATGAATGCACCACAGTGGTATCTACTTAAGGCGGCAATGCAGTTATTTATGAATGTTGACAATAACCAGGATAAAAGCGATATCGAGCAACTTGTTTTGGTAAATACAAATCTGAAAAGGATAATAATAGAGTTAGACTCCATAAATCTAGGTTTAGACTCCATAAATCAAAGGATAAGTACTGCAACTGAGCAATCAAAGCAACAGCATGAAGAAGAAAATAGGATATTAACGTTGATCGGGTATGCAACTGCTGGTAATCAAGGAGGTGATCCAGTTAATTTGGATACGGGGAAAGATAGGTTCGATGCAGCAAATAAACAACACTTTAACTCAAAAAAATGATGAAAAGAATAATACTTTATACGATTGCATTAATTGCAATACATATCACTGCATTACAAGCTCAAGATCCCATTGCAAATTATGACGATCACTTTGTAAAAACAACTCAGGATAGTCTGGATAAATTTATTAAGTCTACGGTGGGATTATCAAAGGATCTATACATCTCAATTGTTGTTGACTCAAACATTATTAATTCTGCTTTAGAATATTTAAATGCATTACCATATCAGGATTCAAAGGAACCATCATTTAATGAGAAAAGAAAATCTATAATTGATCGAGCAAAAAATTTCATTCAATTCAATCGAAAAATAAATTTCCATTGGGGACAAACTAATGGTCGAGTAAGCTACACTCATATTTATTTTCTCCTATACCAATGGAAAGAGATATATGCCGATCTTAAGACTTATGTTATTCCTGAAATTAATATTGATGAGCTTTATGCCATGCGATTGCTTTCGATTGACAATGGAATTAAATACATATCAGAAAGCAGATTACTGAAGGATAGAGATGCCAATAAAGCAGTTGATATGATCATAAAATTACTTGAAGACATTAGCAAGAAACCTAATCAAATAAGCGCACCAGATTATGGACCAACATTCTCCAGCATCAACAACCACCTTAGCAAGATAAGTAGCACTATGGACTCTACTCGTGATCTTACAAGTACAATGGGGCAGAACATTCATGCGATAAAAGAGGAATTGATCAACAGAAAGCCGACTGATTTAACAGTGTATGTAGGGCTTAATGCGGCTTTTTCCGAAAATAACAGTAAGGTCATAACTGAGGCCATAGGAGTCGGTGAAGTTGTGATGAACACCGGGATGTTCATCGGTGGTATTGGATTGGACACACAGGTGCTACCTCGTTTTTTCCTTGGTTGGCATCTTGACAGTGCGAAATGTTGGTCTTTCTTAGGTCAACTTAGTGGGGTTCGTGACACCCTTGTTTCTACTTCCAGCACTGTACTTGGTGGCCGATTTGGTTGTACGATTAAGGATATAGGTACTATTGAAGCTGGGGCCCAAATCCATACATCAACTGGTTCACTACGTTTTTTATTGGGCATAAAAAAAGGAATAGCATCTGCACAATTCTGAGTAGGTTATAGGTGAGATACCTATAGCACGTTACTTAGCTTGCGGCATATTGCATAGTCTAGCAAGTTGCCGAAAACCATTATCAGACGCGCCGGGTGCACCAACCGGCAACCTTGCATTCTGGCTTCCTGCGCCACCGCTGTGTGTGGCTGGTGCCAGCGGAATGCTTGCGGAACCTCCTGTACCATAATGATCGCCACGGCAACCGGCGATTGGCGCGGACCACACCATCCATCTGGCCACGCCACGCCTTGCCACCGATCCACCTGCCACGCGCACCAAGCGGACAACACGCCGCAACGTGGCAATCGGATTTTTGAACCACCAACTGCCGGCCATTCCAACCAGCAGCAACGCAACAATCACTGTATCCATTCTACCACCTTACCACAAGGAAGGGAGGAACACAGCTATGGCAGCCTCAACACGAAAGGGGAAACCTGCATCCGCATCCGCACCAGCACGCCCACACGTCTGCATTGACCGGCTTCCCGCCCACGAACTTGCTCGCCCGCAGCTCACAGTTGGGCGCGGCAACGGGGCGCGTGCGATTATCGTCATCAGCAAGATGTGGCCGAACGGCTCAACGCTTCGGGTGCGATTTATGGGGGGGACCGCCGCCCAGAAAAATCTGGCCCGCCAGCAAGCGCTTTGGTGGACCCAACACGCCAATCTCACCTTTGAATTCAACGACGCACCCGATGCCGAAATCCGCGTGGCATTCAACCCCAACGATGGCGCATGGAGCTACATCGGAACCGACTGCAAGGGGATCCCGCTGAACGAGCCCACGATGAACTTGGGATTTATGAACGGTGGAACCGCCGCCCATGAGTTCGGCCACGCCATTGGGCTTGGGCACGAACACCAAAATCCAAAAGGGGGGATTCAGTGGAACGAGGCGCGAGTAATCCAGGATTTAAGCGGCTCGCCAAACTTCTGGGACGAAGCCACCATCCGCCACAACGTCCTGCGGAAATATGAGAACAACCAGATCCGCGGGACGGCATTTGATGGAGCCTCCATCATGCTCTATTTCTTCCCCGCCGCCTGGACGCTGAACGGTGTGGGAACCCATGAGAACGAAGTGCTGTCGGACCTGGACAAATCGTTCATCGCTTCCTCGCAAGCCTATCCCAAAACCGCCACCACTGCCGGCCCCGCTCCCCTGAAAGTGAACGGCCTGCCGAAGCAAGCATCCATCGGGAAAATTGGGGAAGAGGATCTGTTCAGTTTCAAGGTGACGAAAGCAGGGCGGTACGTGATCGAGACCGGCGGGCCAACCGACATGGTGATGAAACTCTACGGGCCAAACAACCCCACCGCACTGATTGCCGAAGATGACGACAGCGGCGTTGCCCTTAACGCCCGCATCATCGCCACGCTTCTTCCTGGAACCTACCTTGTTCAGATTCGCCACTACAACCTGAGCAACGGAACCGGAAGCTACACCATCAAGGTGCGGAAGTCATAAAAACAATCAGCCGCTTGGCACGCAGCCAAGCGAGGAAACCGTTCCCCGCCGCCCGGGGATACCAAAAGGGATTCAGCGGCCAGCCCACTATGCGATAGCAGATAGGGGCTGGCTGCTGCCCCCCCGCGCGTCGCTTATCGTTCCGTTGCACCTGTCAATGTTCAACTCTAACCATTCTAACTATGCCTCCCCCGTTCAAACAACTACAGCCAAATGAAGTCGCGGCGTTTGTTGAGAACTATCCATTCAGCCGCACAATCACCGATGTGCATCTGCACCACACATGGCGACCCAACCACAGCCAGTACAAAGGGGCCAGCACCATCAAGGCGATGTACGATTATCACACCAACACCAACGGCTGGAGCGACATCGCCCAGCACGCCACCGTTGCCCCCGACGGCACAATCTGGTTGGGAAGGAATTGGAACTCCCCGCCGGCCAGCGCAAGCGGGCATAACGGGTCGGCAGCGTTCGGGCCGTTTATGATTGAGATGATTGGCGACTTCGACAAAGGGCGCGACGTGCTGAAGGACCCGCAGCTGAAATCGGTGCTGGAGCTTATCGCCCGGGTCCAGCTTCGCTTCAAACTTCCGCCGGAAAGCCTGCGGTTCCACAACCAGATGTCGGGGAAAACTTGCCCGGGAAGCAGCGTTGATCGGCAAGCACTGCTGAAGGACCTGAAGGCCCAGATCGCCACGATTACCAAGGCAATGAACGCCCCCGTTTTGCGGGCCAAAGCCCCCTTTTCCCCAGCGACCTTGCAGGTGTGCGACCTGGCACGCCAGCACGGCAATCGCGATTCCGATAACGACCCCGCCAATGCCGAGCTGCAGGAATCGGACAGCACCACCTTGAGTGACCTTTCACCAAATGGGAGCTACGAACCCGCAAACCGCCAGCGTGGCGGGGACGGCACCGAGCTTACCGCCAACACACTGGCGGCACTGCGGCCCCACGTGATCAACCTTACCGGCGGGATGTTTTCCTCCGATGGAATCTTCACCACCACCCCTGGCGATGTTGATGCGATCTTCCAACAGTACCTCCCGCGCGAGCTGGCGGCAAGGTCCGAGGCTGGCCAAGTGCTCCGCATCCTTTTCTACGCCCACGGCGGGTTGGTCAGCGAATCGAACGGGCTGAAGATTGCCGCCCAGCATATCCCGTGGTGGCTGAAGAACGGGGTCTATCCCATCTACTTCGTTTGGGAAACCGGGTTGTTCGAGACGGTTGGCGCGCTGCTGCAACGGATCATCGCCGACATCCTTCCCGGCGGGCGCGGGGCGCGCGACTTGTGGGATTACACCACCGACCCACTTGTGGAACGCGCCGCACGTGCGCTGCAAGGCGTTCACATCTGGGGGGGGATGAAGCATCACGCAGCAATGGCAAGCAGCAGCGGCGGCGGGGCAAACTACACCGCCCAGCAGCTGGGGAAATTCCTTGCGGCCCACAGCGGAACAAGCAAAAAACCGATTGAACTGCACGCCATTGGCCACAGCGCGGGGTCCATCTTCCACTCCCACTTCCTCCCGACCGCGCTGGACGCTGCCAACGGAGCAACCTTCCGCACGGTGCAGTTTATGGCCCCGGCAATTCGGGTGGATGAGTTCCAATCGCGGCTGGCGGGAGTGCTTGGGAAGGGGATTGACCACCTGACCATGTTCACCATGAAAAAGGATTTTGAGCGGGACGACAACTGCATGCATATCTATCGGAAATCGCTCCTGTATTTAATCCATCGCGCCCTTGAACCGGAATCGGAAACGCCAATACTGGGGCTGGAGGAATCGGTCCGCAACAACAGGGAATTGCAACGCCTGTTTGGCCTGGGCGGCACCGCGGGGACCAATGCCGACATCGTCTGGTCCGTTTCCAGCGAATCGGGCGCAACCACCCACGGCGGCTTCGACGACGACGCGCCAACCATGGAAAGCATCCTGCGCCGCATCACCGGAACCGACTCAATCAGCCAGCCATTCCCGGTCAGCCGTGGGTTTGGCGACAAGGACCTTCGCTCCTGGGAAGGGCAAGTAGATTGGCCCGAAGGGTTGCGGATGGCCGAGCAAAGCATTGCTCCATCCTCACCTCCATCATCATCATCGTCATCATATTCTTCGCAAGCTGCCGTGGCGGCTTCGGCAATTATCGTCCCCCATGCTGCTGGCACTGGGAAACGCCGTGGCTTGTGTGTGGGGATCAACCATTACGGCGGCAACAACCAACTGTACGGCTGCGTTGCCGATGCCAAACGTTGGAAACAGGTGCTGGAATCCTTAGGCTTCCAGATAGATCTGCTGACCGATTGGTCCGCCACGCGCCAGGGGATTTTGTCCAGCCTTCAACAGCTTGTGGCGGTCAGCCAGCCGGGGGATGTGATAGTGTTCCAGTATGCCGGGCACGGGACCCAATTGCACGACGTTGACGGCGACGAAGCAACGCAAGACGAGCGCGACAACTTGGATGAAGCCCTTGTCCCGATTGATTTCGACCAATCCGCTTGCATCCTTGATGACGACATCGCCGCAATCACCGCCGCCCTGCCGGAGAGGGTAAACCTCACCAGCTTTATTGACTGCTGCCACTCCGGCACCGCCACCCGAATGCTGATGGGGGGCACGCACGCCGCACGCAACACCGCCAACTACCGCGCACGCTACATGGTGGCAACGCCGGCAATGGAGGATATCAATCGGGAGTTCCACAGCCAAAAAGCGGCGCGGGGAATACGAAGCCGAAGCACGGCCACGGCACAACGGGACATCCTGTTCAGCGCCTGCAGCTCGCGCCAGACAGCAAAGGAGCATGGGGCGCAAGGGGATTTCACGTTGGCAGCAACGCAGGTGCTTTCCACGCTGGGGACCGGAATCAGCAACGATGAATTTCTGCGGCGGACCACCAGCAGCTTCTCCGGCTGGGATGACCAAACCCCCGAACTGTGGTGCAATGATCTTTTCAAACATCGTTCGCTGCTGGCCCCTTTCCCCTGAACCAACGGTAGCACGGAACGCCAATGAACAAGCAACAACAACAAAGTACCCAGGCTGCGGGCTGCGACTTCAGCTTGGGTGAGCGTGTGACCCGCGCGGCGTATGCCCGCCCGTACAAACCGAAGCAGGGCGAGGCCAGGCACCGCCCGCTCCGCATCTACACGCTGGACCCGTCGGCCTCGCGGTTGGACGGGGCCATTGCCACGGTCAACGTCCCGTACGAGAAGTTGAAACCGGGTCCCAAAGGGAAGCTGTTTCTGGTGGAGGACCGCAACGACACCACCAACGAGCAGTACGAGCCTGCGGATTTGAACGACCGGCATCAGCTTATCACCGATGGCTTCCCCCCTTCGCTCTCGGACCCACGATTCCACCAGCAAATGGTGTATGCCGTCTGCAGCCTTGTCCACTCGGCATTCCGGCGGGCATTGGGGCGCGACATCGCTTGGGGATACCGCGTGGCGCAAGAAGGGGAAGCCCCGGGGAACCCCGATCCCGCACGGCTGCGGATTCGGCCCCACGCCTTCGAGGATGCCAACGCTTACTACGACCAGGACAACGGCGAGCTGGCGTTCGGATACTTTCGGGCGGGGGAGGATTCCGACGATCTTCCTGGCGGCATCATCTTCACCGCGCTCTCGCACGACATCATTGCGCACGAGGTGACGCACGCCCTGCTGGATGGCCTGCGGGCGCATTTCTTCTTCCCCAGCAACCGCGACGTTCCCGCCTTCCACGAAGCCTTTGCCGACTTGGTGGCGGTCTTCCAACATTTCACCTACCGTGAGGTGCTGACGCAGGCGTTGAAAAAATCGGGGGGGAAGCTGGAGCAAGCAAAATTCCTGACCGGGATTGCCGGGCAGTTCGGGCGGGCAATTAATGGGAAGACTTCGCTCCGCACCGCCATTGATTTTAGCGAGCAAACGCCCGACGGAATGGCGCACCAACCACGCCGCTACGCCGAGGCCGCCACCGAAGCGCACGAGCTTGGATCGGTGCTGGTGGCGGCGGTGTTCGAAGTGTTCCTGGTGCTGTTCAAACGGAAGACCGACCGCTACTTGCTGCTGGCAACCAACGGCAGCGGAATCCTTCCCGCCGGGCAAATCCCTTACTACCTGATTGATGTGCTGGCCGAAGAAGCCAGCGACCTTGCCACCCAAATTCAAACCATGTGCATTCGGGCGATTGACCTTTGCCCGCCGGTGGATATTGAGTTCGGCGACTTCCTTCGCGCCGTCATCACTGCCGACTGCGACCTGACACCGGACGACCCCTGGGCCTACCGCGAGGCATGGATTACGGCGTTCCGGCGGCGCGGAATCTACCCGGAAGGGTTGGAGAGTTTGTCGGAGGAAACCTTGTGCTGGAAGGAGCCACGCCAGAAAGTTCCCCCGGTTGAAGACCTCAGCTTTTCCGCAATGCGTTTCGATGGCGACCCAAGCCGGCCAGCAGGGGTGGCGGAGTTGGAGCGGCAAGCGCGAGCGATTGGAGCGTTGGTGACGCAGCCCGCGTTGATGGAGGAATTTGGAATAGTTGCCCCTGGCGACCCACGGATTGGCAACGACACCGTCACGATTCCAAGCGTGGAATCGGTGCGGCTTGCGCGGCGCGCCGGACCCGATGGAGTGATCGTCTTCGACCTTGTTGCCGAAGTGACGCAATGCCGCACCGTCAACGATCCCGAAGGGCCATGGGAATTTTACGGCGGCGCAACCATCATCCTTGATCCCTCCGGAAGAATCCGCTACGTCATCTCCAAAAGTATTGCCAGCGAACGCCGGCTGGAGCGCGCACGTGCGTACGCAAAAAACTCGGACCTATGGCATCTGCACAACGGCAAGCGCGTGCCAAAAAGCGGAATGGTGAAGGCATTGCACGCCGAAAAAAGGAAGAAGAAATAACCGCAACCAGGGCAACTTCATGGGCAAGCAACTAACCATCAATAACGTTGGATTGATTGTGGCGGGCGGGGCGCTGGCCGTGGTGGCCATTAACGAGCTGCATCCCCTGCACAGCAACAGCATCTACTTGCTACTGGCGGCTGGGGTTGGGGCCATTCTTCCCCACCTCAGTTCTTTCAAGGCTGGCGGGGTGGAGGTGACGCTGCGGGAGATAGAGAACCGCGTGCAAGAGGTGAAGAAAACGATGACGGAGAACCGAGAACGAAATCAATCGGCGCAAGCGGATATTCAGAATCGCATCAACGATGTGGCAGCCGAAGCAGCATCGGCGCAAGCGGATATTCAGAATCGCATCAACGATGTGGCAGCCGAAGCAGCGCGAGCGGTCAAGCGGGAAGCGCGATTAGTGTGGGAAGTTGGCGGGGTCCCGGGCGGAGCGCAAAAAGTGAGGCAGAGGTCCTTCGCCCCGGCAAACATCGAAGCAACCGCGCCAAAAACCGAAGCAGAGGAAGCCCCCGCAACGGACGCACCCACGGAACAGGAGCCAGCCTCGGCGACCACAGATGATGCCGCCTTGCTGCAGTTGGTGCGGAGCCTAAAGGTTCCGAAGAATCTTGACGACGACGACGACACTTGGGCGTTGGTAGATGAGTTCAAGGACCTTCCGGCGGCCAACAGCACTCGCGCACTTACCGCCGAAGTTACTCCCGACAGCGATGATCCCGACTGGTATCGGGTTCGCATCACGCTGGCTCCGGTTGGTTCCGGCGCGCCGATTGTTGGTCGGGTCTATTTTTTGATCCATCACACCTTCCCCAAAAACAAAGTTCCCGCTGTTGCCAGCAATGGCACGGCCACGCTGGAACGCTACGCCTACGGAGCCTTCACCGTAGTTGCCCTTGCCGACGGCGGCAACACCAAACTGAAATTGGATTTAGCACAACTACCAAACCTGCCGAAGGAGTTTGCGGAGGGGTGAGCAGGCCATTACTCTTAACCGTATCAGGAGGAGGAACTGCTATGCTGGACTTTGATCTTATCTCAAGCATCGCTCCAATCCTTGCTGCTCTTGCAGCAGCAAATGAGCGACTTGTGGAGGCACTGAAGAGTATGATTCCAGGGTTGGGGGTGGACCCACGGATGGGATCAACAATCACACAAACCCAGGAAGAGAAGAACAGCACCCGCGAAGGATGGATTGGGTTGCTGAGCATCGCGACCGGAATACTTACGGCATGGTTAGCAATCGGTGCCGAAGCATTCCCAAAGGGAACACCCGTTAATAGTTGGTCCCCGTTCTTGTATGGCCTACTTATCGCTGGCGGTTCGCGGCTTTGGAACCCGATCATCGAGTACATAAACGCGATAAAGAAGAGTAAAAACGAGGCCGCTGCGCAGCAACGGGCACAAACGCCCCGGACACCAACACCACAGGCATAATCCTATCGGCATTTCAACAGCGCGTTTTGCTGCAACAGCCCCAACCTTCCACGGTTGGGGCTGTTTGTTTTCCATTGCTTTACGCTGCCGCAAATGCTCGGCGGTACTCCATCCACTCTGGTTGCTCGATCACCTCTTTCAGCTTTGGTGGGGGCGGATCCACGAATTCCTTGCGGACGGTAAGGGTGAAGCTCTTGCTGAAAAACAGAATCTCCACTTTTACCGTGACGCTGGCTTCCCCCCAGACGCGATCCGGCGGGCCGCTCTCCCACGTTAGGCCCAGATAGAACTCCACCGAAATCGTGATCAGCCCCAGAATGCTTAGCTCCCCATTGGCCCGAACGTACCCCGTCAGCGAGATTTTCTCCTCCCCATTCTTCATTTCCATCTTGAAGTAAATCCCCGCCATTACCGAGACCGATCCGCTGGCTACGCCGATATTCATCGAGGCACAAACGCCGAACTCCAACGCGGCCTCCATCAGCTCAAGGCCATCCATCCCAAGCTCGATGGCGAAGAATCCGCCGCCGCCGAAAATGTACACCGTCAGGCGGAACGGGCTTTCCCGCTCGCAGAAATGGAAACGGAAGCGGACCGGGTCCCCGGTGAACGGAAGGGTCAGCGTCGCGCCCAGGTTGATGTTCATCAGGCTGAACGCGCCAACGGCAACGTCGGGCAACCCGATGTTCACCGTCAGCAGCAGCCCCGTTGGCTGGATGTCAATGCTGAACATATCGCCGAACTTCAGGAACTCCTTCAGCTCGTTGACAAACCCCAGCGGCCCGCCGAACTCCACCGCTTTGATCTTTGGATCCACGTTCATCTTCGCCCCGCTGTCGGCGCTGAACTTCACCAGATCGAAGCTGATGGTGATGATCTCGAACAGGTCAATCGCGAAGTTTTTCAGATAGGCGTTGACGGCAAAGCTGGGCGCTTTCCCCGTCAGCGGAACGGTGGTGATTGCCGTCAGCGAGAAGGTGTCCTTCTTGTCCCCCTTCACCAAAAACGGCCCGAACGAATCCACCTCGGGGTCCCATTTGAAGATGATCTGAATCTCCTTCGGAATCCGGTTGATTGCTTCCTCGGCAGCCTCGGCGGCCTTCGATGCCGCGTCAATGGCCGACTCCGCTTCGTAGATAATTTGCGAGAGGAATGCCGGAACCGGAGACTTGGGAAGCATGGCCAACAGTTCGGAGGTGGCTTGTTTTCCGGCTTTCACCAACTCATCTTCCAGCGTGTTCTTCAGCGTCTCCATGCTAAGGTCGAACCCGGTGACGGCTTTGACGATGTCCATCAGCGAGATTCCGCCAAGCAGGTCCACATCCAACCCGGCAAAGAATTGCGCGGGGTCGAACGCCCCTTTTGCCATCGAAGCAAGGTCCCCGCTGACCGGCCCGGCCAGCCGCGACAACCCGCTGATGTTCATGTTGGGCGCGGCCAATCCGCCAACTTTTTCGGTCCCCGCGCCCGCGCCGCCAAACACCATTCCCACCACCGATTTCAGCTTTGCAAACACCTGCCCGCTGTTCCCGTTCGGGTCCCCCGCCGCGCCGCTGAATCCGTTCTTGATGTAGGTTTCGGGATACTCAATCGGGACCGCGCCACCAAGCCCCGCAATCGCTTTCACCGACTCCATCTCCACTTCCGACTCCTTCATCACCGGATAAAACCGGGGCTGATCGTTTTGCTGGAGCGAGAGTTGGGAAAGCTCCGAAACCGGAGGGACGTACGCCGTGAACGTCAGCGTCTGGACGGTGAAGGCGGTGTCGCCCGATTTTTTGGGGGAAGCAAAGGCGATGGTCTGCCCCCGCATCTCGCGGCGGCTGCGGTCGGTTTTGCTGCCAAGATTGACCGTGGCGGCGGCAAGGGTGGCGGGGTCGTAGGCAACGGAGTTCTCGATGAAAATTGCTGGCGAGGTGAACTCGATGTTCCTCCCCTCCCAGTCGCTTCCAATCAGGTGGAACTGGAACGGCTTGGCCGAAACATTCGGCCAGAATGCCGACTGCCCTTTGTTGGACCCGTTCACCACCACCGCGTCGCTGCTTGGTTCCTCAAGGTTCGGCGTCACCAGCGTGGTGATCCGAAGGCGGCGGAAGGGGAAGTCGCGCGCGTCGTTCTTTTGGCCAAATGCTGGATACTCCTTCTCCGGCTGGCGAACCACGATGTACATCCGCTGGCGCAGATAGGCCGTCATGTAGTTGCCGGTTGCGTGGAACTTCCGCTCGGTAACTTTTATCAGGCTTGCGCGGTGGCCAAACGGAAACAGGAAGCCTTTATACACCACCCGCACGTAATGGTCTCGCCCCATTGTTGCGCGGTGCCGCCACTCCTCCACCGATAGCGGCGGGTTGGCGATTGGCACATCCCACCCGCCACGGACGTTCATCCACGCGCCAAGCGAGCTAAGCATCAGCCGGTCCACGCGGACCACGCGCTCGTCGGTGTCGGGAAGGGTGAAGTCGCTGGTGAGCTTCACCAGCTCGTCGCGGTCGAAGGCATCCAGCGACATTCGGAAGGGGTTGCGGATGGAGCTTTCAATGGTGATGGGATCGCTGGGGTTGTAGTGTGGTGCGTGCCCCCCTTTCACGTAATCGGGCGACCACACCGCGCGCACGGTCCGGTAGTAATCGGAATCTTCATCCACCCAAGCCTTGTTTTTGCTGGAACGCATCACCCCAAGCCGCGTGTGCCACAGCTCGGTCCGCTCGCTGCTTCCGTTGGTTGCTGGGTTGGTGGTGGGAAGCGTCACCGGACCTTGCAGGTGCGCCCAGCCGCCAAAACGATTTGGCGAAAGGATCAGCCGGTACGGGGTCTCCAGCGCGGTCTCCGTCAGCAACGGCTCGCGGATGCCGAAGTACGCGCCAAGCTCTGCCGACCAGCTAAGCCCCATATCCATGCTTAGATAGCCGTAGAATTCATCATCGCCACCGCTCTTCTTCCGTGCTTTCGGTTTCTGTGCTGTTGTGGCCGCCGCCTGCTGAGCTTTTTCGCTGTTCAGCCCGCCAGATTTTGCGATTTCGTTGGCGACCTTCTGCTGCATTCCGTCATCAATCTGCACCTCGGCATTCAGCTTCTTTTTCACGCTGATGGCGTTGGCCGATTTTGCCGAACGTGCCTTCCCTTTGTAGGTGATTTGGTCAAAGTCTTTCGGGGCAACCGTTCCAGCTTTCACCCCCCCGCCGCCAAGCAACACTTGCGGCGGTGGCGGTGGCGGCGGCAGCGCAACCCAGGGAAGGCTTGGCTCCAACCGTGACCAATCCAGCAGTGCCTCCAGCGTGTAGGGAATGGTGGTGATCTCCTTCGGGATCAAAAATGCAAGGCGGCTGGGGCCGGCGATTCGGGCTTTTACCGGAGGCGGCGTTGGAGGTTCGCCACTGCCTGCGGGGGGATACCCCGCATCGTTCGCGCCGATTGGGCTGCCGTCGCTCTTCTTGGCGGGGGCGTAGTTCTCCTCGTTCGAAGTCTCGAAGAAGGCTTGCTCGGCAATGTTCTGCGGCGGGAAGTGGACCACCAAGTAGGCGGCTTTGTCGCCATCGGCACGCACCAGGAAATTCCCCGACCCCTCGCGGTATTGCAACGCAAGGTTCACGAACTCGAACCGCAGCACCAGCAGGTCCTTCGGGCGAACAACGGAGACGGTGAGGTTGGCCGGAAACGGGTTGGGGCTTGTTGGCTGGACCTTATCCCCATCCGGTGTTCCCGGGAGAAGCATTTTGAGTTTATCGGCATTCTTCGCCGCTTCGTCCATCCCCTTTGTGCCGATGGTGATGTCGCCCGGCTTGGTAATCACCGGCGCTTTCGGGACCACAAACGTGGTGTCGGGCATCAGGTTCAATCGGGAGCCTTCGGGGAGGAAGGAGGGGTCGGCAATCGCGCCCGGCATTGGGGCATGGAACCGCCGCAGCGCGGGGGCAATCTCCATCCGTTCGGCGCGCCCGTTCGCTTCGGTGATTTCCAGCGGAGGAAGATGTTCGGCATCGGCCACCTCAAGGCTAACGCCGTCGCGGTGAAGCCAAAGGGGGGATTGCGGGTATCGGCCAATCAGGGCCTGGTGCCGGGTTCCGTCGGACCCGAACGCCACGGCATACGCTGCCGACCGCACCGGAAGCTGGAACGGATTGCCGTTGCGGTCCACGCCAAACCCGGTGGCAACAGCAATCGAAGGTCCATCGCCAAGATGCTCCGCAAGAAGTGCGTGGCGTGTGTTCCGCGCGCGGCTTTCGCCAGCCTCGATCGTCAGGCGGTCGAACGTGTTTTGGGCGGCAGCGTTCCAGCGGGTCCCAATCGCAATGGCCGGAAGGAAAGCCCAGGTCCGTTGGCCACGTTCCATCACCAGCTTTGTTCGGCGGGCAACCGGTTCATCAATCAGGCTTGGCGCGGCTGGGTCCATCAGTTGCAGCGTAAGCCCGTCGGCCATTGTTTGCGATTCCCCTTCGGTGTTGAAGTGGCTGATCTCCACAACTCCATCCCCCTGCAACGCAAGGCTCCAATCGGGCGCGAACGTTGCGTGGGCTTTGCCGCGCAGCACCGCGGCGGCATCGGCAACGGCCTGGCCGTCGGGGAACTCCACCTGCGACTCCGCACGGCTCATCCCAAGCAGCCAGCGTTCAAAAGGGAAGTCGGCGTGGAAGTTGCCAAGCTCCATCCGTAGCGTGGCGCGGCATCCAAAAAGGCCGCGGCGGATGGTCAGGTGAAGATTGGCGGGAAGGGTGGTGCCGGGGAATCGCGCATCGTGCAACCCCACGGTAATGGCGGCACTGGTGCGGGTTACGGAAAGTTTTGGGAACCCGCCAAACCGCTGCGTGTTAATCTCCCAACGAACTTTTCCCCCCAGCAAAAACGCCACGCGCTTGCGGCCACCCACCATCTCCAAATCGCCCAGCAACGACGGGGCAACCGTGCCTGCCGCTGGCGCAATGCCAATCGCAGCAAGTCCCGCCATTTTCACCACTTGCCGCCGCGTCACCGCCGGTCCCCCGGGCCGGAACAACGCATTGCCAGAGAACGGCGCGCCCCCCGCAGGGTGGGCTGCTTGTGTGGTCCGAAGCGTGGGAAGATTCAGGCGGATCGGTTTCATTGGTGTTGCGGAAAAATGTGTTCGTCGGTGCTGGCGGAATTGGCTGCCGCAGGAAGAACTCTTGTTCAAGAAAGAATGTTCCCCATGCTGCTCCATCATGGTTCTATCAACTTGGCGCGAAATCTACCGCGACGCACGCAGATGCCAAAGAGGCAATTGCAGGAAAGCAAAAAAATGCTGCCCAGCACCGCGATGAATACGGATGCTGGGCAGCATTTGCTTGCGGCGGCCAACGGAATTTACCGGAGCAACATCAGCCGCAGGATGCTTCGCTGGGTTGGGGTGGTCAGCACTGCGTAGTAGATGCCGCTTGGCTGGCGGCCTGCGTCCCAAGTGGCAACGTGCGGTTGCGTGGGGAGTTGTTCCCGGTCCAGCAATGCCGCAACGCGCCGCCCGTACAGGTCAAAGATTTCCAGCGATGTTGCCCCATCCTCCACCGTCTCGAAATGGATATCGGTTGAAGGATTGAACGGGTTTGGCGCGGCCATCTTGATGCCGAACGCGCCGCTCACTTTCACGATTCGGTTTCCGCCAATGGCGCAATATCCATCCAGCAGGAACGCGCCGTTGCTTCCGGTGGCGGTGGCCTTCCCGTCGCTGAAGAACAGGGTGTCGAACGTAATCGGCGTGACGGTTGCGTTCCCCAACGCCACCACAACATCAAGGAATCCAAGCGTGTCGGGGGCGGTTGTTGGCATTGGGTTGTTGGCAAGGCTGAACGTCACCACCCGGTCGCTTCCGCTAAGGGTGTTGGCGATGATTCTTCCAATGGTTGTTGCTTCCCCGGTGACGGCTTTTCCGCTGGCCACGCTCTCCCCTTTGCTTCGTGCGGCAACGGGATAGAGCATCGAGCCGTTGAACCGCACCGTTGCCTGCAGCGTGGTTGCCCCCGATGCTGAAAGATCGGAGCCACTGCTTAGCAGAATCGGAATCGCCACGCGGTCTCCCGGCGTTCCACGCACCGTGTCGGGAATGGTGATGGTGGCAATCCCCTGCGGAATCCGTTCGCCAATTCCGCGCAGCATCGCAATGCTGGTGTCGCTGCACGGCGCGTTTTGGATTAGCCACAGCGGAAGCTGGAAGGTTCCCGTGTCGGTGGGGGCAAACCGCACGGCCACCATCAAAGTTTCCCCAGGCTTCAGGGTTTGCGGTGGAACAAAACCGTTCACTTGGAACGGCGACGGAGCCACGATTCCGGCAACGGTGATGTCGCTGTTGGAACGATTCTGCACGGTGATGTTCCCATCCACAAACGCCCCAACGGCCACGTCGGCAATCCCGAAGTCGTAGGGGTCGGGGATTGCGACAAGCGCGGGACCAACCTCACCCTGCACCGCCACCTGGATCACCGGCTGCTTGGCATCGTTCGTGTAAATCGTGATCGTCCCCTGCTTCACCCCCGGGGTTGCTGCGCGGCTACGGACAAAGCGATATTGAATCTCCACTTTCTGCCCTGGCTTCACGGTCTGGTTCCACGTTTGGGTAAGCTGCTCGAAGACGTTCTCCGTGTTGTTGGTAAGCGTCACGCCGTTCAGCCCAAAGTCGGCAGTGCCGATATTCTCAACCGTCAGCGTCAGCGTGTCGTCGTCGCAGGGGATGTTGATGCCAAAATCCAGCGGGTTCGGCGTGACCCGCACCGCCGACTGAATCCCCTGGCCCGTGATTGGAACACACACGGTGTCAAGGCAGGGTGAGGTGACAATGAAGCAGTAATCGGCAGCGTACGGCTGCTCCGATAGCGGCGTGAAGATGACGCTGTCGGAGATGCTTAGCCCAGGGCCTAGCGTGATCGGGACGTTCGTCTTTCCCGTGGCAAAGCCCGACCCGGCGGCGGGCCGGATCATCGCCTGGCTGACCGTGACCGGAACGCTGCTGTTGTTGGTGAACCGGACGTAGCCACCGCTGGAAAATCCAACATTGGTTTGGCCGAAGGTGATGCCGGTAACGTCGTACTGCAGGTCCACCAGCTCCCCACGAAGCGCCACGCGGAACTCCCGTTTGCAGCGGTCATCCGTAAGGATCAGGGTATCGATATGGACCCCGGCGGCCGCGGTGTTGAAGGCAATGGGCACCAGGCGTTCGGTCCCTTTGGCAACGGAGATTGGCGGGGTGGTTCCCAGCGTGAAATATCGCCCATCGGCAAAGCGTGCGCGGATGGTTTCGTCGAAGTCACCAGTGTTGGCAATTCGGATGGTGTCCAGCTTCGGAATGGTGCATTTGAATGCCGCGCCAAAATCCAGCAGTGTGGGCGCGGCCCCCCCCTGTTTATCACGCAGCGCAATCCGCGACGACAACCGTTGCAGGGCAACCCCAATCCGCAGCGTCTGTTGCTGGGGGTCGGTGGCATCGGTGCGGATAATCACCACGTCGGTCCCTGAGGTCCCTGGCTGCCACGTCACGGTGAAGGTGATGGAATCGCCCGGCAGCAGATCGGTCCCGCCGTTGGCCGCCTGTGGCGTTACGGTAATCACCCCCGACTGTGTGGTGACGTTCAAAATCTTCACCGGAATTGTTCCCGGGTTGGAGAGCTTGAAGGTGTCCGTCACCGGAAGCGGAGGGTCCTGGCAGGTGTCCGATGCTATCAAGAATTGATCGCGCGAAAGGAGCAGTTTGGCGTTGATTACCTCACCAATCACTGGCACGCAGATCGTGTCGGGGCACTCCGTCCCGAAGATGATGCACAGGTTGCCAACGTACGGATAGCCCACAATGGTTGTTGGGCGGAAGGTGACGTTTCCGCCATTGGTTTGCAGCGGATCCAAGCTGGTTCCGGCCAGCGTTGTTGGGATGCTGAAGTCGTTGTTTGGCGGATCCAGATAGACCTTCGTGATGGTCCCGCGCGAGGTCCCGCGCCCGCGAATCGTGATGTTCTGCGGCGGCGATGTGGTGTTCAGCACCTCGCGGAACCGAAGCGTATCCAACGGGGGCTGGAACTCCAAACGGGTATCCACCCCTTCCCCGCGCAGCTTCACCAAAAGGGGGATGGTGCATTGGCCAACGCTAATCCGAACCGAGTCGTTGAACGTGCCGGCGGCATCGGGTTGGAAGCGTATCCGAACCCATTTTTTATCGGTCGGGGCATTCAGGTCCAGCGAGGTTGCGTCGGGGGCGGTAACGCTAAAACGGTTTGGCGCGCCAAGCACGGCGGGGATTCCCACAATCTGGTCATCCACATCCCCGATGAACGTCACCTCCACGCTATCTTCCTTCCATTGCCCGAAGCAGACCCTGCCGAAATCAAGCTGAGTTTTGTTCAGCGAAGCCTCGATCCGGCGGCGCGAGCCGGAAAGGGGGATGTCGGTGGGGCTTTTTCCGCCACGAGGGTCGTTGTTGTCAAGGCGCAGCGTTGCGGTCTTGTTCCCATACACTGCTGGGGCAAACCGGATCTGCATCTCCACACTGCTTCCAGGGGCAACGGTGAACCCGGTGTTGTAGGGTGGAAGGATGGTGAAGTCCGTTTGATTAGGGCCGAAGATGGAGGGGGTGACGGTCAGCGGCGCATCCCCTTCGTTGGTGACAACAAGGGTGTCTAGCAGAACCTCGGTGCAGACCACAAGGCCAATCGCCAGCTGCTGCTGGTCGGTTTTGATTTTTGGAATCAGCTGGATGTTCACGATGTCGGCAGCCGACTGAGAGAAGACCCATTGGGGATTCTGGTTGTACGGATCGGCGTTGACGGTGTACGCCCTGGACCGCGCAGACGTAAAAATTTCCCGTTGCCGAACCGGCCTGCAGCATCGCCAATGTTGGGGTGATGGACCACAGCCGCCCGTTGTAGCTGGGGGCCGGAAGCAATGTCCATTGCGCGTTGGGGTTATCGTTGCGGATATAGACGCGGATTTGGTCCGTGCCGTTCCGCGTTCCGGTAATGGCGCGTTCGCCAAGCCACATCGTGCTTAGCGTATCGGTGGTGGGACCAATGTAGGTGCTGGCAGAGTTGGTCACGGTAAGGCCGGTTGCAACAAAGCCATCGTAGCGTGCGCGCCCCTGCCCGCCGTTTCCGCCACCATTGGTTCCGTTCCCCCCTTTGGCGTCCCCCGTTCCCCCAAACGCCCCTTGAATTTTGGACCCCAACCCAATGTATCCTCCCGACCCGCCCCCTCCGCCGGGAGTGCTAGACGTGGCGCCCGTAGGATTGGTAGCGTTTGCGCCACGGGCAAAGATTGAGCCGGAGTTCGTGAGGATATCGTTGGCAACAGCCCCACCGCGCCGCCAGCGCCGCCACCTTCCCCTGCACAGCCGAAAGTCAGTGTCTGCGGATTGCCGCTGCCGCCACCCGACCCCCCCGCAACCGGAACGCCATACACGTTGCCGTGCGATTTGCCGGCATTGCTTGCTATCCCGCCAGCGGCCCCGGCCGTGCCGTAGCCACCGCCGCCACCCGCTTGTTGCTGAGCACCGGAACCTCCGCCACCATATTGGCCATTCACCAGGCCTTCGCAGGCTCCATCGCCCCCTTTTCCAAAGGGGTGCCCGGTTCCGCCGCCGGTTCCTTCGGGGCCGCCGCAATTGGATGCGTTGCCGCCCCCACCTTTTGCCCCGTTCAGCCCATTGCCGCTGGTTCCCGATGACTCACCAGGATTGTTGTTGTATTGGTTGCCACCAATGGCGTTATTCTGCCCGCCGCTGCCACCGCCGGTGTAGCCCTTTCCGCCATTGGTTCCGCTGTTGCCGCTTATTCCGTCGCAGACTTTTCCGCCGCCGCCGCCGCCGCCAGCGGCCCCGTCAAGCCCGCTGGCATCCAGCTTCAGGGTAGCGTCGAAATTGATGGCGATGTTCTTTTTGCTGATCAGAATCAACGGGAGGAATCCCTGGTTTCCCGGGGTGCCAGGGTCGGTGTCGGTGGTGCTGACGGTGAAGGTTCCGTTCCGCAGCGTAAGGGTTTGCACAATCATTGCGCCACGCTTGGAGCGGGTGCCGGCAGTGCCGCCGGAGCCTAGGGTGATAACGTTCGTAGGACTGCCAGCATCCAACACGCCGTTGCCGATTGCCCCCAAATTCTGCGGGCTAACAATCTCAAAATCCACGGTGCTGCTGCTTCCGCCAACCGTCACTTTCAGCTGGACGGTTCCGTTGGCAACGCCTGGCTTCACAAACACCTGCGTGGCAATCATCCGCCCTGACCAGCTTACCACGATTGGGCCAACCACAATTTTGGCAGCGTCGGCAGTCGTGTTTGGTTCAACGCGGACCGGATCGCCGGGATTGTTGGGATACAGGCCATCGGCACCGAAGTTCCCGCTTCCGGTTGTTGGGCCGATGATCTCCACATACGTGTTCATTCCCGGCGTGCCGATGTCGGGGATGATGTAGCTGATTTGCGGCTGGGCAATCGCCCCACTGCACACGGCTATCAGCATCAACAGAAGGAACGTCGGCGTTTTCATAGGCTCCACCAGTCGGTCAAATGTGTGTTCATCTATCTTGTTTGCGCAACCCTGCTGCCGTCCGGCGGAGTGGGGCGCGGCCCGCTCCCCGGCATGGCTGCCTCCATTTGCACCCCGCACCGCAGCTTGCGTAGCAGTGGACACGTGGGAAAGGGAGAAACCAACAGGCTCGGCGCATCACCCAATCCAAAGCCTGATGCAGCAGCCTGATGCAGCGGGAAGATTACCGGCTACCTCCGGCATCAATTGGGGTTGTGATGTTGATCTCCACCGTACGGCTGTAGAATCGTCCTTCGGGAAGGTTGTTGTCGAACAACTCCGTGTTTTCCCCCCGCCCATGGCGTTATCCTGCGGAATGCCAAGCGCTTTGGCCGATTGCTTGGCACGTGCGGCGGAGAGCTTCAGGTTGTGATCTTCATCCCCCAAGCGGTCCGTGTAGCCCACAACTTTCACGGTAGATTTTGGCGAGATTCGGTTCTTAATCATCTCGGCAATCCGGCGGCTTGCTGGCGACAGACCGGCTTGGTTGTACTCGAAGGTGATAAGGTTGAAGCGGTCGAACGCAAGGTCCTCCAGCCCTTCGGTACGCTTCCGTTGCAAGGTGACTTGATCCACCGGTATCAGTTTCCCCGATTGGCTCCGTTGGTCCTTCTGGTCCAGCACCACAAGGTTTGCCGCAACTGGGGAGCGGGTGATCGGGATGTCGCGCTGGCTTTCGGCGATGTTCCAATCTAGATACTCCGGCACGGGGCCTTCGCCGCTGAACTCCTTCAGCGTGCGCCCACTTTGCGTCACGGTCAGGGTCCATTCTTTCACCCCTGCTTCCGATTTCACTTCGGGCCGCAGCCGCACCACCAGCGGGTTGGTGGCGCGAAGCGTGTCGTTGGTGGTGACCGGTTCCAGCAAATCCTGGTCCCGTGTGGTGATCTCCACACGGCGGTTTTCGGCTTGGCCATCCAGCTCGTCGGAGTTGCTGGCGGTGGAGGGAAGGTTGCGCGACTCCACACGGATCCGGTCGGGGGCAATCCCCCAGCTTTTCGTCAAGTATTCTTTCACCCTTTCGGCGCGTGCTTTGGAAAGCGCGGTGTTCCCCGCTTCGGCATCGCGATTAGCGTTTGTTCCGGTTAGGGTGACGTTCATGCCGCTGTTCTGGCTCATCCGCAAGCCCAGCACGTTCAGCGATTGGTAATAGACCGCCAACGTCCCCCGGTTTATCAGCGAGTCCATGCTGAACCGCTGCGGGGCCTCCGATCCATACATCACATACCGGCTTGGAATCTCCGATGAATTTTCATCGAAGAAAATGTACGTCAGCAAGCTGTGCGATTGCGTGTTGATGAATTCCTCCACCCGCAGCCGTTCAAACGCACCCTCGCTTCCGTTGGAATCAAGCCCTGCAATGTTCAGCGTGCTGGCCAACGCAGGTGGCGGTGGCGGCGGCGGCGGTGGTGGCGGCGGCGGTGGCGGCGGCGGTGGCGGCGGCGGTGGCGGCGGCGGTGGCGGAAGCGGCAGTGAGTATTTCACCGACGCGCCAAGCCGCAGCTGGCTGATGCTCCAATCAAGGTCGCTTCGCAATCCCCCCAACCCCAGCGCATAGGCAAGCTCGGGGACCAGGAAGAGTGTGTTGCGGTTGTTCAGCGGAAGCTCGTAATCAACGCCCAACGCCAGCGCAAGCCGCAATCCCACGTTCTCCATATCGGCACTGACTTGGTTGCGGATGCGGGTTTCCCCTCCGTCGGCCCCCACAAATGCTGCGGTGGATGGATAGGCAAGCTGTTCTTGTTGGGTGAAGCTCTTGCCGATCATCATCCCGAACTCCGGCCCCAAACGGACCGTTAGCGGTTGGCCCTCAAGGGGGCGATAGCCGGCCCAAAGCGTGGCCCCAACCATCATCAGCGACGACTCCAAGCTGTACTCGCTGACCCCTTCAACAATGGTTCCATCGGCTTGGCGCACCGGGCCGATGTTGGCGGAGACCGTTTGGGTGATCCCCAACGTCTGCAGCCCGATCCTCCCGGAAATATCCAACTGCGGCGATAGTGGAAGCTCGTACAACCCGCCGACCCCAATCCCCAGCGAGGTCCCGCCGGTGAAGTTGGCGGCATCAAGGGGCATGCAGTTCGGAGCCTCGGGGATTCCCGCGAAGTTGGCACTGTGCAGGTTAAGGCCCAGGTTTGCAAACCCACCCACGCGGGATTGCATCCGCTGCATGGCAAGCGTGTCGGCAGGGGGCGCGTCATCCTCCTGCCCGGCAAGCTGCGCCACGGAAGGGGCGGCGGCAAACGCCAGGAGCGTTGCGGTACAGAAGAATCGCTGTATGAAATTGGAAATCATGAACGATTGGAAATCGGTTGTCGGGGGAACGGTTGCCACGGCTTGATTGGTTTGGTTATCGGCCTGCCGCAGCGCGTGAGAAAAAGCGCACTTACTTCGCCAGCACCAACCGGCGAATGCTCCGTTGGGTTGGCGTTATCAATTCGGCGTAGTACAGGCCGCTGGGGAATGCGCTTGCATCCCACAACCGGACATGAGCTTGCACCGGCAGATGCTCCCCATCAACAAGGGTTGCCACCCGCTCCCCTGCGGCGTTGTAGATGGCAAGCGTCGTCGCGCCACGCTCAACCGTCTCGAACACAATCTCGGTGGATGGATTGAACGGATTGGGGCTGATGGAGATGATACCGAACGCCCCCGACACTTTCAGCAAGCGATTGCTTCCGGCATCGCAGTATCCTTTCAGCGTGAACAGCCCGTCGGTTTGGGTGTTCTTCATCAAGGCATCGGCCCACCCCAGCGAATCAATGCGGAGCGTAGTCGTGGTGTTGTTCCCCAGCAGCACCGCAGTCTCTATCATCCCCAACGTGTCGGGGGCTGTTGGGACGGGGTTGTTGGTAAGCTCCAACGTCAGCAGCATATCATCCCCTTGCACTGTCCGGTTCAATATCCTTGCGGTGGTGATTGCCTCCTTCTTCCCGAACCTTCCGCTTCCATCGGCCAGCCGCAGCGGCTCCAGCATCGAGTGGTTGTAGCGTAGCCGCAGCCGCAAGGTGGTTGCGCCCACTTCCTCCAGCAGGTTAGAATTCTGCAGGATGATGGGGATCAGGATCGTATCGCCCGGCGCGCCGGTCAGGGTTGTGGGGATCACGATGTCGGAGAAACCGGCCACCGGCGGGCGGCCTTCCCCCGTCAGTGCCGTCAGGGTTGTATCAACGCAGACTCCGCCAAAGATCACCCGCAGCGTGTCGTTGTACACCAGCGTGTCGGGGGGGGTAAATTCCACCGTCAGGACCACCGTATCCCCGGGTCCAAGTTTGGAGGGGATTGGGGGAAGAACCGTGTACGGGGGGCGGATATCGAAGCGGTCAATCCGGACGGTGTCGGGTGAGTTGTTCACCAGCGTCACGGTGCGGGTTGGCGAAGGTGGAACCCCCGCCAGCGTCCGCCCAAAATCCACCAACGTTGGCGCGCTTACTGAGTAGCTGCGGCGGCGCGCCGTCAGCAGCACCTTGACGGTGTCCTGGCGGGCATCGTCCGACACCACATTCAGCGTTGCCGTGACAATGCCATCGGCAGGGGCGCGATCGGGGATGAAGCGGTACGCCACCAACAACGAATCTTTCGGCTGCAACAGATGCGGCTTCGTCACCGGGGTAACTTGTTCAAACGCCACCGCCCCGGGGTCCGATAGCACCAAATCAAGGATCTGCAACGGCAGGTTCCCCAAGTTCACAATGGCTACTTGCAGCGTGGTGTCGGTTTGGCAAGTGAAGCGGGTCCCGAAGTTCAGAACGCTTTGGCGAACGAAGATATCCGACTGCACACCGGACCCGTCCAACGGCACGCAGATCGTGTCAAGGCAGGGATTCTCGGTGACAAAGCAAAGCTCGGCACTGGAGGTTGTTGAGCCGGTGGGACGATAGAGTACGTCGAACGTGAAATCTTCGTTCGGCGCAAGCTCCAACGGGAATTGTGCTTTCGACGGGATCACGAACTCCGGCATTGGCGGGCGGATAAACGCATCCACCACCCGCATCTTTGTCTCCAACGGGGTGGCACTGGTGTTGATAAATGTGGAGGACCCGTAGCGGGTTTGCCCCACCACCGAAGGACCAAAATTGATCCCCGTGATCTGCTGCGAAACTTGATACCGCCGCCCCACCACTGCCACACGAATCACTTGGTCGCTGCAACTTCCATTTTGCAAGATGAGTGTGTCGCGGTACTCGCCCGGTGCTGGTGGGTCGAACAGTACCGCGATGGAGGTGTCGGCATTGCCAAGCAGAGGGTACGGGGGCGGAGGGGAGAGCTTGAACGCCGTCCCCTGGGCAAACCCGCCATTGACCACTGCCTGCAAAGGTGCCGGCATTTTTCAGCCGGAAGGTATCGGTTCGGGGGCCGCAACCGTAGGCGGTCCCGAAGTCAATCCCGGAAGGAACAACGCTGCTGTCGGGAAGCAGAAGTTTGATGACGGTGCTTTCCAACTTCAAGGTGATGTCAATCACCATCTGCCGTTTGGTGGAGTCGGGGTCATCCGTTGGCAGGGTGATTTTGGCAGTGGTTGCGCCAGGTTTGGTTGGCTCAATTTGGATTACCACCCGCAGCGAGTCCCCGGGCTGAAGAAGGCTGGCACTTAGCGGCTCCTTGACCGTCACGCGTCCGTTGTCGCTGCTGGCGGCCCCGACGTTTGCCGGATAGGTTCCGTAGTTGTACAGGTGGACCGTGTCGAAAATTTTCTCCACCGGTTCGGAGCAGGAATCGGCCGAGTGGGAAAGCTGGGCGCGGTCGAACAGTAGAAGCGGGGCAACCCCTTCCCCCTGGACCTTCACGCAGACGGTATCCAAGCACGTTCCGCCGCCGAAGACCACGCACATATATGCGCTGTCAATCTTCAGCAGCTTGGTGGGGCGGTAGCTGAAGCTGAACGATTCAACAAACGAGGGACCAAGCACCCGGCCAATAATCCCCATGGGAAGGATGAACTCCGAGGCATACGCTGGTGGGGTGATAAAAAGGTCAATAATCCTTCCGTTGGACCGCCCCCACTGTTGCAAGGTAACGGGCGTTTGGGCCGGGGGCCTTCCCACAGGAACTCTGCCGAAATTGACACTGCTTGCGGAGTTGAGGCGGGCATCAATGTCAATGGCGATTCCCCGAACGTTCACCCGAAGAATCAGATTGCACTGGCCCACCGGAATTTGAAGAACGTTGCTGAAGGTTCCTGGCTGGGTGGGGCTGAAAGCAACAACCACTTGCTGCGTATCCCTCTGTGACTTCAGGGCGCGGGATTCGGAAGTGCTATCGGGGCGGATAATTTGGAAGGTCTTGACATCTGCGCCGTTGCTTAGGGTGATCTGGCCGATGTTTCCATCAATCCCACCATCGTAAAACACTTGCAGGGTATCGTAGGCCACGGTGTTGGTGCAGATCTCCCCAAAATCAATTTCCGCGGTGTCCAGCGAAGCGGTATAAACTTTCAGCTCGCCAGAAAGGATGACCGTTCGTTGGGGATTACTGGGGTCGTTGCTGTTGATGGTTAAGGTGGCCGAACGCGACCCCAGCCCGGTTGGTTTTAACCGAATCACCACGTAGCCGCTATCCCCACGGCGGATGGTAAAGGAACCTGTTGGCCGGATAATGGTGAAATCCGAACCGCTTGGGGCCAGCGACGTGCTGCTGATCGTCAGGTCCGCATCGCCGGTGTTTTTCACCTTGACGGAGTCAACCAGAACGGAGTCGCACAGCACAAGGCCCAGCGCCTGCGAGGGGGGACCTCAATCCGCGGCCCGGCCATCAGGAATGTGGCAACGCCGAGGAAGCTGGCAAGAAATAGGAAGATTCGGTAGTACAGTCTCATGTATGGAGTCGGTTCGATTCGGCAGGAACGCTTGGGCGCAGTTGGTGCATCCTTAACCCTTGCAACGCGCAGCGGCAAAAAGGAGACCCCTTCCCACAACGTGCGCAATGATGACACCAGAACCGTGGGGGAGTTATCCTTCCCCGCATTGGGCCCGTTGCCGCAATAATCGGCGGGCAAAATAGCTAAAGTTTTCCAAGAAGGTGATTGGCGATTGGTAAGGAATGTGAAGCATTCGCCGCTGGTTTCCGCTCTCAATGGGAAGGAAGCGGACAGGGGGGATAAAGAATTGGCGGCATCCCAGCCGGGCACCGAAAACAGCAGAAATAAAACAACTGCACCGAAGCCGCCATACCACCATGCGGTGGCATGGCCCGGCAACAAACTTCAGTGCAGTTGAATCTTGTTTAGTAAAAACTCCCCGCTCCATCCCCCGCTCTATTTTGCTTACGGCCCTTTCATCGCCTCGACGGCCTCCACAATGGCGGCCAGGGCTTCTTCTTCCAACCTGCCGTTGGATTTCCAGTAGTGCCACTGGTTCGTGAATCGCGCCTCGTAACCGCTAAGCACCGCCAGCACCCGCACCGCCACGCGGTTCCCCTCGAACTGCTCGAACGTCACATTGATTTTCCCCCGTCCAACGGTCCATCCTGGCGAGCGGATGTACGGGACATCGCCATAGGCCGACATGACTTCATCGAAATCATCATCTTCGGTGGCGAATTTCTTGTAGGCTGTCTCGATCAGTTGCCGCTTTTTGCTGGAGTACGCCACCTCGTATCCCGCTTTCTCCAACCCTTGCTTGACGGCTTTGAAGATCACGTCGAAGTCGTTGGTGAATTCATATTCCAAGGCTGTTCCCATGGTGTCGGCAGCAACTTGGGGGTTGTCGGTGGATGGCTGCGGCGCGTCCCCTTCTTGGGCATACGCAATTGCGCAGCTAAGGAAAAACGCCATTCCAAAAAGCAGTCGTGCAAGTGTTTTCATGGCTATTGATGTCGGACGTTGTGAGAATTACCAGTGAGAATTTTCAGGAAGCCTTGATGCGGAGATCGGCTACGGTTCCCCCCCCTTCTTTCTCCTTCTGCTGAAACAGTTGGCCCCCATGACACCCCGCGCCAAACGGAGGTTTAGCGGCAAAAATACAATCGAGCCACAAAGTTTCATGGGATGGCCGGGGAGTTATGGCCGGGCAATGCCGTTGGCGGCAAGGGCGGCGCGGATCATCGCAAAGGTTAGCGGGACCATAATCTCGTGGTGCCCCGTGAAGGCAAAGCCGCGCCCGCCATCCTGGGTGGGGCGTTGAACAACATTCACCCGGGGGCGATAATGCTGGATCATGTCGAAGTTGGCCGTGGTAAAATGGAAGGCATCGGCCCCAAGATTCCGCGCAACGGTCAAGGCTTTCAGGAAGACCTCGGGAAGGATCACTGCCGATCCCACGTTCATCACCACGCCGCCGTTGCCAAGCTGGAACAGCTGGTGGCACAGGCCGCGGAAGTCGCGGAAGCTCAGCTCCCCCGTGGCTTCACCGCTCATCGTTGGCTGTTGGTGGACGATGTCGGTCCCAATGGCAGCATGAACCGTAATCGGGACCCCAAGCCGGACGCACGTGGCCATAATCGAGGGGCGTCCGGTGCCAGCATCCATCAGCTTTTCGCCCAATGCTTCCCCAAATCCGATCTCCCTATCCTCCCCTTCCCACGCCTGGCGGAGCGTTCCGTTGATGAACTCCCCCGTTTCCTTGGACATCCCGAACGTGCCGTCGGTGATGGTGGCGGCAACGTCTTCGGAGGTTTCCCCGAACAAGCAGCTTTCAGTGTCGTGGATTGCCGCAGCGGAGTTCATGGCCACCCCGGTTAGGATGCGGCGTTCTATCAGGTCGCACACCAGCGGGGCCAATCCCACTTTCACCACGTGGGCACCCATCATCAGGATAAACGGTTTGCCAAGCCGCACCGATTCGGCAGCGTGCCGCACGAACGCCTTCAGATCCCGCGCAACAAGGATGTCGGGCAACGTCTCGATGAATTGGTCGAAGGTCCCCCCGTCCGGCAGCGGCTGCGCCCACTCTTTTTCCGACACCTTGCTGTGGCGCCCGGCAATGGAGATTAGGGAGATGTTGGAAAGATCAGTTTTGTGATACCGTGACATGACGTTGTGAAGATACAACAAGGAGCGGTGGAGAAGGAACAGCCAGCAAAAAAACTGGGGCAACCGTAGGTGATACGATTGCCCCAGAAATGGAGTTGGAGATAGAGAGAGGGTGACGCAGCAATTACTGCGACGAGCCATCGGCACGGCCGCGTGCAATGGCAAACTGCCCCACGCGATTGCCACACGCCGCGCCCGAATCGTTATCGAAGTTATAATGGATGCCGCCATAAATCCGCGAGATTCCTGCTTCGGCAGCCATTGCCTCAAGCTCAGTTTTGTGATCGGGGAAGACATACCCCAACACCGTGGCCCCCGACATCGAGAACGTGGAGTGGCCCGAGGTGTACGATGGGAAGTTTGGAAGCCCGGTTGCTGTTTTGATTTCGGGATCCATCTGCGAAGGACGCGGGAACATGTAGAAGTACTTGGCATCCCAACAGTTAATGCCAGCATCCATCATTGCCGTGTTCAGCAGTGCCAAGGTGCGCGCGGCGCGAAGCTCGCTTTGGCCATGCTCGCGAATCAGGTCCTCGGCAATAATATTCCAGTGGCCTGGTGGGGTTGACGTCCCCCCGCCGTCGGCCCAGAAGTCGGAGATGCGCCATTGCTCGCGGCTACGGTCATCGCTGATATCGCGCAGTTGCTTCAGTGCCGCATTGAATTCTGGCGAGCCAAGCGCCGGTGGCGGTCCCGGGCGAATGGCCACGATGTCGGGAACATTCCAGGGCCTCACCTTCCCCCATTCTGGGGTCATGCCGCCGCGGAATGGTATCTCAAGGCTTTTCCATTTTGTGGGGTCGGTAAAGTTGGCAGCGTTGGTCCAGTAGGCAGCATCGCCGCCGGCTTTGTTTGCGTTGTCGGTTTTTGCGTAGGCCACGATTTGCGCAGCAACCACCCGCCCCAAGCTGTCGGCGGCGAGGATCTCGCTAGGAACATTTGCGCCTGCCCAGACCCGGGTATCCATGTGCGTCGCCGCCTGCGCTTCAATCTGGGCCGAGTCGCCAGGGAACAGGTACTTCAGCACTTCGGCAGAAGCGCGGGCAACCGCTGCATGCTCCGATGGATACGATGGCAGATCGCTCACTACCGTCACAATCTGCTTGATTCCAGCATCGGCATGGAACGGAGCACGGCGGCCAAATTTGAACTTGGCATTCCAGGAGCAGACCAACGCGTCATACTGCGCAACGCTAAGCAGCGCGTACGCACGCGAAGCAAACGGTGGGTGTGCAAAAGGCTTCATCGGGTTCGGCGCGGCACCCACCACCGGAGCCACGTTGTATTTGATCACCAGATTGCGAGCAACCTCATTCCAGCGAAGCACTGCGCCAGCACTCCAATATTTGATATCTGCCATCTGCTGCGAGGTCAGGGCCGATTGCAGCTGCTTGATCTCGTTGAGTTCCGCCTTGTACTTGTCGTCGGTGGAATCTAACGGAGCCATCATCGCAACCAGCGAATCGGCGTTGACCACGTAGGTTTTCCAAATTCCGCCGGTGACATCGTTGCTGGTGGGGACGAACGTCGGGTCCTCCGGCTGGCTAATGGTTTTGTCGCAGGAGGAAAGCAAGCTCATGCCAACCACCGCCGCCAGGCCAAGCCCAGCCGCAGCGCGGCGATGCAATCGTGAAAGTGTTGTATTCATAAGTCTGTTGTTGGTTAGTTGAAGTGTGATTGGTAATTATTGATCGGGAGAGTTTGATGAAGAAGCCCGCGCGTTGCGTATGGCCGCAACTGGGAGATCGGTTTTGCTCCATGCTTCCCCATTGTGCTTGCTACATCCCTCCCCACTGAGGAAGACCGTAGGAGACACTGCCAGAGATGCGCGTGGCTTTGCCAATGTTGATCCCATCCAAGATGGTCCCGAACCCAACCGACACGCCAAGGTTTTCCACCCAGGGAAGCCCGTAGTAAACGGTGGCGCCAAGTTTTGTGAACGACTGCTTATTGGTGGGGAAAGGGGCGGTTGGCCCGATGTTGGTTCCGCTTTGGGCGTTCTGGCGTTGCAGGTAGGCATCCACATAAAGCGGACCGGTGTAATAGCCAAGTTTCCCAATCACGTCCACAGCGTCCGGCACAGCCACGGTGAAGCCGCGGTCCAGGTCAACGTTCGAGCGGTGGATATAGCCCCCTTGCAGCGTTGCAAACCCGCCAAAGGTGGTGTTGTAATGGACCATCACGCGGCTGTCGAAGTTCGTTGAGTAGTGGCCGATAGCGATCGGGGCATCGGGGATGTAATCGCTGGCCGGCGTGGTGATGCTGCCGGCAGCAATCACCGAAAGGTCCCCCTCGGGAACCTCAAGCTGAAGCGGGCGAACTTTCACCGCCGCACCGAAATCTTGCAAACCCGCTTGCGAGGACCATGTCCCCGCGCTTGGTTTTGCCGAAACGTACGGGAGGCTAAGAACCACATCAATATAGTCGGTGATGCCACCGGCCACATACAGCCCAAAACTGGTGGTTGAAATTGTCCCCAGATTAGGCTCGGTTTTCAACGTGGTCCCGGCCCAAAACTCTTCGTAGCTCTCGGTGCTGAACCAAGCCGAAGCACTGGTGTTACCGGCACCACGCATGAAGCCATCAACGGCAACTTGGGCCGCTGCGGAACCAGCCCCAGCAAGGAGCAACGCTCCCAGAAGAAGCAAGGAAACGGCTGGATTTCGCCGAACAAAAAAGGCCTGCTCGGAAAGCCTTAGTAGATGCACCATAGTGATTATGAAAGGTTGAAAGGTTATGCTACCGGGCGGCAGCGGTTAAGTAGGCCTGCAAAGGTACTAGGTTGGATAGCCCCACCACAACACTTGTTTCAACAGTAAGTTCCCACAGGAATTCCGGCGTGGCAGATCGCACGTTTCCTGTAATTCTTCTTCTTGCTGGCTTCGATTCTTCCTGGGCGGTTGTATTTTTCGCGGCAATTCTATCAGCTTTCTCAGATGCGCCAACCAGTTCATATCGCGGTATTTGCTTCGGGGCGGGGGTCCAATTTTCAGGCGTTGCACCGGGCGTTGGTTGCTGCTGGCTCGCCAGGAACCATTGCCCTTTGCGTGAGCAACAACCCGAACCCCGGGGCCTTTGACATTGCCCGCCAGCATGGTATCCCCACCGCGCGGCTTTCCCCAACGATGTTCCCCGAAGCGGAACCGTACGAATCCGCGCTGGTTCAGCTGCTAACCGACCACGCTATCCAGATTATCGTCCTTGCCGGGTACATGCGGCGGCTTCCGTTGGCAGTGGTGCGGGGTTGGGAAGGGAAAATCTTGAACGTCCACCCCGCGCTCCTTCCCGATTTTGGCGGGCAAGGGATGTACGGAATGAACGTCCACCAAGCGGTGATTGCCGCCCGACGCACCGAAAGCGGAGCCACCGTCCACCTTGTTGATCAGGAGTACGACACCGGCGCGATCATCGCCCAAGAACGCGTCCCCGTGCTGCCAGACGACACCCCCGAAACCCTTGCCGCCCGGGTCCTGCAGGCCGAACATCACCTGCTCCCCCAAGTGGTGATGGAGATGGTGGAACGGGAATTGGAGAATGGCAATCGGCGGGGAACCGAATAGAAGAAAAAGGCTGCTTAAAGAAATTCATCCGGAGGCCGTGCGCGCGGGTTGCCAATTCCCAACGCGTTGCGCCGTTCCTGATTTCATATCAAACGAACCAATGGCTATGCTTGAAGTTTTTACCAACCCACGCCCCGAGCGGGAGTACACGATTGTGCACACCAACCCGGAGTTCACCTCGGTTTGCCCCATGACCGGGCTTCCCGATTTTGGGACGATCACCGTGGAGTATATCCCCGATGGGTTATGCGTGGAGCTGAAGTCGCTGAAGTACTACTACCTGGAGTACCGCAATCGCGGAATCTTTTACGAAGCTGCGACAAATCAAATTCTGGATGATCTTGTGGAAGCCTTGAAGCCGCAATGGATTCGGGTGACCGGCGCGTTCACCACCCGCGGCGGGCTGCACTCCACCGTTATCTGCGAACACCGCGCCGATGCCGAGCAAGGGAAAACCAAACGGAGCAAGGAAGCAAAAACCGCAGAGAAAAAAGGGAAGAAGAAATGAGCCAGAACGCCCAACAAACCGTGCGCGTTGCAAAGGAATTCCATTGGGAGATGGGGCACCGCCTGCCGTTCCACACCGGCGGTTGCCAAAATATCCACGGCCATTCCTACCGGTTATGGGTGGAGGTGGAAGGGACCACGGACCAGAACGGAATGGTGATGGATTACTTCGACCTGAAGCAGATGATCGAGCCGATTATTGCCCGCATTGACCACAGCTTTTTGTGCGACGAGCGCGACGACCTGATGCGGGGCTTCCTGGGCCAGACCGCGCTGAAGCACACGGTTGTTCCGTTCAACACCACTGCCGAAAATTTGGCGGCGTGGCTGCTGGATCTGATTGCCGAGCAACTGCACCCGCTTGCCAACATCACCGGCGTAACGGTCCGCCTGCATGAAACCGAACGGACGTACGCCGAACGCCGCCGGCAAATCCAACCCGTGAACCAGTAACCCCCGCGCCAAACGCGCGCCGCATCAACCTCTGTTCAACGCTCAACATTCCTCTCACCGATTCCCGACTACTGTTATGAATCAACGAATCACAACCCTTCTGCTATCGCTCCTGCTGCTTGCATCCGTTGGCTGCCGGAACGCCTCGCACCAAACCGCCGAGCAAGCCAGCACAACCGACTCCACCACCGGACCCGACAGCACCGCAAAAAAAGGGGACGATTCCGCACGGCGCGAGGCGCAATTGCTATCCCCCAAACGGCTTGACACGATGGCCTACGAGGATAGAGTGAGGAACCTGTATTCCGTCCAAAAAACGCGCATCCCCAAGCAGGTTATGGATAGCGCGATGAAGCTGAAGGACCCGAAGCAAATCAACAAGATTTTGGAAGGCTACATGAACCAGCAAGATTCCGAAATCCGCACCACCCTTGCCACCAAGCTGGGCATTAGCCTTGACTCCCTCAAGAAAATTCTGGAGTCCAAACCACGGAAGTGACGCGGGGGCGCGGGGGGCCGCCGCCAACCCAGAACAGCAGAAGCAATCGGCAAGGGAAAAAACGACTTCGGGTTCCATCGCCACCATTAGGCAATGGAACCCGAAGTCGTTTTGGATATGGCCTTCCCCCGAACGGGCGGGGAAGCATTGCTACATCGGCGTTGCCGTTACTTCAACAATCCGCACCGGAAGGCGGGGCACGCCGTGTTCCAAGTCCAATTTGGCAATCGCCTGAAGCACCTCCATCCCCGATGTCACCTTCCCGAAGATGGTGAACACCGGCTTCATCGGCTTCGGCAACTTGTTGTTGTCGGTCAGCATGATGAAGAACTGGCTGGTGTTGGAGTTCGGCGTGGGCCAGCGGTTGGCCATTGCCAGCGTCCCCTCCACATATCCACGCCGATAACTTGGGGTCATCGTGTTCAGTTCGTCCTCAAAATACCCGCCGTAGATGGACTCCCCGCCGCTTCCCCATTGTTGGCGTAGCGTGCTGTCCTTTGTTTTCGGGTCGCCCATCTGCACAATCGCCCCGGGGATAACGCGGTGCACAAGCTGCCCGTTGTAGAATCCACGGTTGGCCAACTCAACAAAATTCCGCACGGTTTTTGGCGCGTCCTTGCCGTACAGCTCCACCCCCACTTTCCCCATAGATGTCGTGATCGTCACCTTGTGGGTGGCCTCCGGTATCAGCAACGGCGATTGCTGCCCCCAAGCCATTGGCTGCGCTGCCAGCAGCAGCGAGGCTGCGGCCATTGTTGTTATCAAACTCCATTGCTTGCTCATCTCACACCTCGCGCTCCTGTTGTGTGTGTGTGGCCCACGGGATTGCGGCGTGGCAGCGGGATTCCGCTACTCCTCGGCCGCCTCAATGCTGATAATCTTGATTGGCTCGGCAGGCAGTTGGCCGGTCATGCCACCAAGTTTCACTCCTTCAATTTTGTGAGCAACTTCCATGCCGCTCCGGACAAATCCGAAGATGGTGTAGTTGTGCGGAAGCCGCTCCTTCACGTTGTTATCCAGCACAATAAAGAACTGGCTGGTGTTGGTGTTCTTGCCGGAGTTCGCCATTGCCAAGCAGCCTTCGCGGTAGCCAAGTTTGTAGCTTGGGGTTTGCGCGTTCAGCTCATCCTCGAACAAAATGTTTGGGTAGATGGAGTTCCCCCCGGTTCCCCATTCGCTTACCAGCGCGGGGTCCTTGGTCTTGGGGTCGCCGGCCTGGATAACAAACCCAGGCACAACCCGGTGGAACAGGATGTCCTTGTAGAAGCCTTTATTGGCCAGCCCCACAAAATTTCCCACTGCTTTTGGGGCATCCTTTCCGTACAGTTCAATCTCGATTGTTCCCATGGAAGTTTTCATCACCGCCGTGTGGGTCACTTCTGGCTGCGCTTCCGCGGATCCGCTGGTGGATGTGGTTGAGCTTCCCCCGCCGCATCCGGCAAGAAGCAGCCCCGCAGCAGCGGCGGCAAGGGCAAAGGAAGGAATCGTGAAGTTGGTCATGGTTGTTTTGTTGGAATAACTGCGTTGGAATATGCTCTGTTTTGTTGATGCCACGCAAGCCCTTTGCTTGCTCCTGCGGCAGCCCGATATACGTGAACTGTTGGCACGGCACCAACCCCTTATTTCACGGTTGCGCCGGTGGCAGGGGTCGCTGCCGTTGGGGGCGCGGAGGGTGGCGCAATGGCCACCACGCTGATGCTATCAATCCGCACGGGGTCCTTTGGGATGTCCACGCCGTTGGCAGCCAGCACAATGTTCTGGGCAACATCCATCCCCTTGCGGACCGCGCCGAAGATGGTATAACTGTAGGTCAGGCCGCTTCCGCCGCGGCCATCCAGCACAATAAAGAACTGGCTGCCGTTGGTGTTCGGGCCGTGGTTGGCCATTGCCAGCGTCCCGGTAACGTACCCGCGCCGCCCGCTTGGCGATGCAGGGTTCAGTTCGTCGGCAAACTCACCGCCGTAGATGCTTTCGCTTCCGGTTCCCCATTTGGCGTACTGCTTGGGGTCCTTGGATAGTGGGTCGCCCGCCTGGATCACAAACCCCGGAACCACGCGGTGGAACCCAATCCCATTGTAGAATTTTTTCTTCGATAATCCCACAAAATTCTCCACCGTTTTTGGGGCATCGTTGCCGTACAACTCCACCTCAATTTGCCCCAACCCTGTGTGGATGGTGGCGGTGTGGGTTGCCACCGGCCCGGCTTGGGCAGCGGTGTCGGTTGGGGTGGCCGCTGGTGGCGGCGGTGCTGGCGGCGCAAGCTGGGCCGTGTCGGAAAGATTGCCCGCACTGCCGGGGGCGGACCCGGGCTGGTCCTTTTTGCCGCATCCGGCAATCAGCAGAAGAAGAGCAAGGGGAAGGAAAAGTCGCTGTGACATTGCTTCGTGGTCAGTTAAAGAAAATGGAGTTCGTCATTCTTGATGCATTGCCAGCAACGGCCCTGGCAATGGTGGGCCAAGCGGCAAACCGGGCGGCATCCGGCGCAGAGCTTACGCGCTGATCCACCCCAGCGCAATGGCCACAATCAGCCCCGCGCCAAGCAGCAGCCGGTACACGATAAACACCCTGGTGGAGCGGGTCCGCAGGAACCGCAGCAGCAGCGCGATTGCCGCATAACCGCTAACCGCCGCAACCGCCGTGGCAACCGCATACATGCTGATCTGCGACGACGGAACCGTGCGGACCACCTTCACAAACTCCAGCAGCCCGCTGGCCGCAACCGCCGGAATGGAGAGAAGGAAGCTGAACCGCGCAGCCGCCTCGCGGGTAAGGCCGCAGAACAATCCGGCGGTGATGGTGGTGCCGGAACGGGAGGCGCCGGGGATCAAAGCCAACGCCTGCGCCAGCCCAACCATCAGTGCGTCGCGCCCCTTTACCTCGGCCATTGTGCGGCGGAACGTTGCCGTCCGTTCGGCAATCTCCAGGATGATTGCCAGCACCACAAGGCTTACTCCAATCACCATCAAGTTCTTGGTTAGTGCCCCCTCGATCACATCTTTTGCCAGCAATCCAATCACCACAATCGGGACCGTGCCGATGATGATGTACCACCCGCTTCGCGCCGCCCCCGACTGCTGCCCCAGCGGCGTGCGGTGCACGTTCTCACGGACGAAGGCATTGGTGATCTGGAAGATGTCGCGGCGGAAGTAGAGAAGGACCGCCGCCAGCGTCCCCAACTGCGTCACGGCAATAAACGCCGTCCATTGCTGGGGGGCGTTGGGGTCCACCAAACCGAACGCACGCCCGGCCAGGGTTAAATGGGCAGTGGAGCTGATGGGGAGGAACTCACTTAACCCTTGAACAAGGCCAAGCACGATTGCTTCAAAAAGGGACACGGTAGCTCGATAGGGAAGAAAGGAAGATTGCACCCGGCAGGGCATCCGCAGGCGGCTGGCGAGCACTGTTGGCCTGTTCACCAATCAGGGCTTCATTCGCCCACCGTTGGTCAGGATGCACCGTTGTTGCCGGTCAAAAAATCGGGGTCGAAAATAGGGAGACGGTGGTGAATGCCGAAGCTCCATCTATCAATTCACCCAAAGAAATTGCCACGGGGAGCAAAAAAGGTGGCTCCATGAACACCGATTCTTGTAGCTTACACGCGGTTCTTTTCCGGTTCGTCATGGGGGTTGCCGCTGCCGCAGCAGAATACGCCCGCTTGCCAGACGAAGGGAACGTCATCATACGCGCACCATTTTTACACGCCAACTGTGTCCACAAATCCCAACCACACCCAACTGTTTACGCCGCTAACTTTTTACGCTGGGGACATCACCCTACGGAACCGATTGGTGCTTGCGCCGATGACCACATGGTCATCAAATGATGACGGAACCATCACCCCCGAGGAACTTGAATTTCTGCGCCGCCGCTCGCGTGGGGTTGGGATGGCGATGACCGCCGCCTGCTACGTCCAGCCGGAAGGGAAGGCGTTCGATGGGCAATGGAGCTGCGCCACCGATGCCATGATCCCCAGCCTTCGCGCCGCTGCCGAGGCGATCAAATCGCAAGGGGCGGTGGCGGTGCTTCAGCTTCACCACGGCGGGCGGCTATCCCCCTCGCGGCTGATTGGCGGCCAACCCGTCTCCGCCAGCGCGGTCCCCGCCGAACACCCCGGCGCAGAAACGCCACGAGCGATGACCGAGCAGGAGATTGAAGAAACGATTGAGGCATTTGGCGCAGCCACCAAACGGGCAATCCGCGCAGGCTTCAACGGGGTGGAAATCCACGGCGCAAACTCCTATCTGCTCCAGCAATTCTTCTCCCCCCACTCCAACCGCCGCCAGGACCTTTGGGGCGGGGCCGTGGAGAACCGCGCAGCCTTCCCGATAGCGGTGCTGGAGGAGGTCCAGGAGGTGGTCCGCCGGAACGCCTACTTCCCGTTTGGAATCGGTTACCGGCTATCGCCCGAGGAGTTTGAGGTCCCCGGAATCACTATGGAAGAGACGCTGGAGTTGGTGGAGGGGATTGCGGCCTGCCGCCCCGATTGGATTCACGTTTCCACGAAGAATTTTTTTGGCGGAAGCATCCGCCGCGCACGCGACAAACGCCCCCGCACCGCACTGATTGCCGAGAAGGTCCGCAACCGCACCCTGATTATCGGAAGCGGCGCGATCACCACCCCCGACCTTGCCGCGCAAGCCCTGGGCCAAGGGGCCGATCTGCTATCGCTTGGCCGCCCGTTGATTGTTGACCCAGAGTGGCCGCAAAAAGTGCTGGAAGGCCGCGCCGATGAAATCCTTCCCTGCCTTCCAACTCACAGTGCCGACCGCTCGCACTCCATCCCCTCCCCTTTCTACTCACACCTCCTTTCCCGCCCCAGCTGGGTCCCGGTCTGCGAGGAAGAAGAGGAGGCAAGCAAGGGCCAGCAATTGGAACCCAGCAAGGGGTAAGTGGCGGGGAATAATCTGGCGGGAATGGTTGGGTTGAATGAGCAAGCAACGCCTCCTCAACGTTCCGGTTGTCACCGCGCTGCGGTTCGTGTGTCTTGGCTGGGACCGATAGCTCGGGAGAGTGCTTTTCCCCATCATCAAAAAAAATCATACCGATGAAAACTCTTGCTCTGTTCGTTAGCCTTCTGCTTACCGCAGCAATCACGGGTTGCCGCGACGATGGCAGCCAGGTCACCAACCCCACCGCTACCGGCGCAAAGCTCATCGTCCGCAGCGGGACCTCGTTTGGAATGTGCGCCGGGTACTGCCTTCGCGACCTTCGGATTGACTCCACCGACCTTCTCTACACCAAACGCTCCTGGGGGCGGGGAAGCTCCACCCTTCCTGATAGCCTGCTTGCCGACACCATCACCCCGCTCCGCTGGGCCGCATTGAAGGAAACCGTTGCGGCCAAGTATGAAGCCTTCAGCAAGCTGGACACCATCATCGGCTGCCCCGACTGTGCCGATGGGGGGGCAGAGTGGATTGAGATTGAGCAAGGCGCAACCGTCCGGAGGGTGACGTTTGAGTACGGCAAGGAAATCCCCGAGATCAAAGAGCTGATTGCCATTGTGCGGGAGATTCGGGGGAAGTTCGAGGAGTAGCCCCGCCGAAACCTGCTGCTGGGTTTGCGGGATAGATTGTAGGATAAAAGGGATGTGCCGATAATCATTGGCGCATCCCTATTTTTCTTCCCTCCTTTGCTTCCCCCCTCCTCCTTCGGCGAAGCATGCACCCTCCTTCAACTTCTTTAACCAGCATTCTTATGGCCTCACGAGCGGAACGGCTTCTTGCTTCGTTGTCGGCAGCGGAACTGCGGCAGCTTGAAGATGCGATTGCCCAGGCAAAACGCCCGGCAACAAAAACATTGCACGCACTGCTGCGCCAGCATCAGCAGCAATCAACGGAGGAACCCGCCAACAAGGAGTGGCTGTTCCAGCAGCTGTTCCACCGCGATTGGAGCCGCAAGGAGGATTACCTGCTGCGGAACGAACTCCGGTTGCTGAGCGAGAAAATTCAGGGGATGATGGTTCAGTGGGAGCAGGAGCGGGAGGCACGGCAAACCCCTTCGCTGCGGGATCAGTTTCTGCTGCGGGCGTTGCTGCACCGGCGGTTGCTGGCGGAGTTCGAGGAGGAGCTGCCCGGCGCGTACGCCGCCGCAATCGAACGGCTGGATTACACCAATGCCCGGGCAATCAACAACCTGCGGTATGAGTATCTGATGCTTTACTGCGAGATCACCCCGGAACGGATGGAGCAGGCGCACCACACAATGGCGGAGAACCTTGCAAACCTGAAGCACACGTACCGCAGCGAGGTTGCCATCAACCAGCACAACCGTGTGGTCTGCGAGCAAACGTTGGGAGCAATGGGGAAGCACCTGCCCCCCACCACCGTTGGGGCCGACGCTGATGTTGCCGGCATATCCACCCCGTTCATTGCGTTTTACGAACACGCCAGCCACGCCCACCAAGCCTCCGGCGAAGCCCGCGTTGAGTTTGCCCGCCAGGCCGCCAACCAGATTGCCACCGTTGCCCAGCACTTCCCCGACCACACCGTCTGGGGCTTTACGATTCTTGCTTCCAGTTTGCTGGCCGAGCGGCGTTATTCGGAGGCGAAGAAGGCGTTTGAATCGGCGTTGGAGTTCATCCAAACGCACCGCCGGCCCATCCCCCCCGATATGCTGTTCAACTATGCCAGCACGCTGATGAAGCTGCGGGAGTTCGCGGCGGTGTTGGGGTTGATTGAGAAACATCAGGCGATTATCCGCGAGCGCCCAAAGGTTCATTTCCGGTTCGAGTCGCTCCGTTGTTTCTGCCACATCTTTCTGCGGCAGCCGGACGAAGCCTTGCAGGCCATTCCCCCGGCCATCACCCAGCGGCCCGAATCGGAGTATCAGTATTTCCGGTTCCTGTACCTGATTATCCCCTACCTGCGCGACGACCTTGAAAGCGCGATTCGCGAGGCGCGCAACTTTAACGATTACTTCACCCGCCACAAGGATGCGTTGCTCCATCCAAAGGAGAAGGAGGTGGTTGCCCTGTTCCGCGCATTCTTCGTTGCCCTTGCCGACAGCACCGACCGGCAATCGCTGAAGATTGAGTTGGAGGCAGTAACCCAACAGCTTCAGCTTTTCACGGAGCGTTCCCCGGAGTACCGCGACTACCTGTATTTGCTTTGGCTGCAGGAAGAGATCGCAGGGAAGCTAACGGCCAGCATGCGCTGATGCTGGCCGTTCGTTATGGAGGTTGTAGCTTCGCGCATTCGGCATCAACAACAACCACGTAACCATCATCGGATGCACCGCTTTATCCTTTCGCTAACGATTCTTTGGCCACTTCTCCTTCTTCCGATTGCTGCTGCGGCGCAGACGCTGCCGGCAATCGCTGTGTACTTCAACAAGTCGGTGGATACCACGCTGGCCTATCCGCCGGGGAACGTGGCGAAGGGGAATACTGACTTGGGGGCGGTTGCCGCCCAGGAGATCGCCAAGGCGAAAAGCTCGGTGGATATGGCGATGTACAACCTGAACGTGCAGTCGGTGGTGGACGCGCTGATTGCCGCGCAGAAGCGTGGGGTAAAGGTCCGCGTGGTGGGCCATGTTGAGAATGGTGGCGACCAGAAATTCCAGCAGTTGGTTTCGGCAGGGATTCCGTTGATTACCAACCCACGCGCCCCCTCGGGCGAGCAGCAGCCGCTGATGCACAACAAGTTTTTTGTGATTGATGCCCGCCCCGGCGCGCCCAGCGGGTCGCAGCCGGTGACGATGATGGGAAGCTGGAACGCAACCTTCGCACAAACCTACACCGACCCCAACAACTTGGTCATCATTCGCGATGCGGCGGTGACAGCGGCCTACTTGAAGGAGTTCCAGGAGATGTGGGGGGGCGCGGACGATGCTCCAAACGGAGGGGCAGCGGCGTTCGGCGCGGCGAAGACGAACAACACCCCCCACACCTTCACCGTTGACGGAACCCGCATTGACGTTTACTTTAGCCCCAGCGACGGAACCGCCTCCCGAATCAACGATGCACTGCTGACCGGGCAAAGCTCCATCTACACCGCCAATCTTACCTTCACCTACAGCCAGTTTTCAAGCTCACTCAGTCGCCAAAAAAATCGCGGGGCCGACGTCCGTTGCATCATTGACAACGTGAAAGATCAGGGGAGCCAGTTCAGCGCGCTGCAATCGTTTGCCGAGGCGTTCGACTGGCAGCTGACCGGGATATTCCATCACAAGTATGCGGTGATGGATGCGATTCCGCTGGGAACCGGAACGTTTCCGGTGGTGGTGACCGGGTCCCACAACTTCACCGTCAGCGCCGAAACCCGCAACGATGAGAACGCCGCAATCATCTACAGCGCGGCGATTGCAAACCAGTTTTTGCAGGAGTTCGCCGCACGCTACAAGGAGGTTGGCGGCAAGGCTCCATTCGTGCAAACCACCGCCGTGGACGCGCTGCAATCCGCAACCGCCATTGCCCTGCGTGCCTACCCCAACCCGTTCAACAGCCACGTGGCGATTGCCGTGGAGGGGCTAACCGAACAAGCAACCATCACCATTGCCAGCATCACCGGGGAGAGGGTTGCCAGTTTCGCGCTGGACCCCGGCCAGCCGATCGCCGAATGGGACGCAACCGACCTTGCGCCAGGAATCTACGTTGCCACCGTCGCCAGCCAATCGCAACGGAGGTTTGTGGCGTTGCAGGTGGCGCGGTGAGGTGAGATGAGATGATAAGGTCAGGGAGCTTGGCCGCTGCCCAGAATATTACCCAGAAGATCTGCCCGGGTCAGCGGCTTAGGATCACGAACTCGGTTCGGCGATTTTGGGCGCGTCCTTCGTCGGTTCCGTTGTCGGCAATTGGCTGGCGTTCGCCGAACCCGATTGCGGTGATTCGCTCCGGCGCGATTCCCCGCTTCACCAACGCCTCCTTCACCGCATCGGCGCGGCGTTGCGACAGCTTCACGTTGTAGTTGGGGTCGCCGGTGCTGTTGCGGCTGTCGGTGTGGCCCCGCAGCTCAATCGTTAGCCGTGGATAGGTTCGCATCAGCGCGTACATATTATCAATGGCCGGCATGGATGTGGATTTAATGGCTGCTTTGTCGAAGTCAAAATTGACGTGCAGCAAGGCGATGGTCCCGATGTCGGGGGTGTTGTCGAAAGCGGCTTGGGCGGTAAGGCTATCCTTCCCCAAACAGAGCTTCAGCCGGATGGTGTGAACGCCGTAATCTTGGGGGTCGTACTCCACGATGTAGTAGTTCCGCAATCGGCGATAGATATCCTCGAACACGTTCTGGAACTCGGCGGTGCGGTAAATCTGGTAGTAGCTTCCCCCGGTCCGCAGCGCGATGTCTTGCAGGTACGCCCCGTTCACCCCTTCCCCAAAATCCACCGCGCAGATGGTGATGTTGTTCCGCTTGGCAAGCGCCACCACGGAGTCTTTATCCATCGTGGAGCTGTTGTCCTGGCCGTCGGTGAAGACCACAATGGCACGGCGGCGGAAGCCTTGCGCGGCCATCACCTGCTCAATCCCCGCGGCGATTCCGTTGGCAATCGCTGTTCCGCCGCCAAATCCTTCCAGCCCATTTTTTTTCAGATTCCCCAACAGCTCACCCTGGTCGGTGGCAACCGGAGATTCCACCACCGTGTGGTGGTCGTAGCGGACCAATGCGATTCCGTCCTCGGCCCGTTTTTGCCGGATGAACTGCTCGGCCCCATTCTGCGCGGCAAGTGCGCGGGTTTCCCCCATGGATCCGCTGTTGTCCATCACCAGCGCGACGGCGTGGGGGTCGCGGTCCTGCTCGGTGGCTTCGCGCAGGGTGTATTTGGTGATTGGGCGGATCTTGCCGTCGAACTCATCCTCGAACCCGCACCACACCGATTTCCATTTCCCAGCCAATCCCCCCGTCAGATAGGCCCCGGTGGAGTCCAGCAGGTGGAGATAGACGCGAACCTTGTTCGGCTGGTTCGCCTCCACACGGGTTAGGCTGAATGCAGGCTTGCGAAGATCGGAAGGGGAAGAAGGGACGGGGAGGATGCGGTTGACGTAGATGGGGGAATATCCTGGCGGCGGTGTTGCATCGGTTGCTGCGGCGGGTTCGCCGGTGAAGACTTGGTTCATCATCACCGGGCAACCGCCAAACGCCACGGAAGCCAGCACCACGGCAACCAGCAGAAATCGCGAAGAGAGGATCATGATGTTGTTGGACTGTGTGAAGCAAAGCCGAAGCAATCGGCGGGGGGAATCGCCCCACCGATTGCAACGGGGAATAGCGCAGATTTTTTTTGCGGATCACTCAGCCGCAAGCACGCATCACCGCACCACCACCACCCGAATTCCGGCTGAGAGTTTCCCTGCCACCAGATGGCAGTAGTAGGTTCCGGCAGGAAGCCCCGAAGCGTCCCACAGTTGCTGATGCCGACCCGCCGGAAGCATACCGCCCGACAGACGTGCCACGGTTTGGCCCGTGACATCCTGGACAATCACCGTAACCTCCGCCGGCTGCGGCAAGCTGAAGGAGAGCGTGGTAAGCCCCGACGTTGGCGACGGGTGGCAAGCCACCGCAAGAATTCGCGCGGCTGCGTCGGCATCAACGGCAAGTGGAGGTTCGGTGGTGGTGTCGGTGTTGGCGTAGGCAGCCACGTAGCCTGCCGATTGGCCGCCGGCAGCGGTGAACGCGCCGCCAACCACCATCATCTTGTTCCCCTGCGTCAGGGCAATTACCTCGTTGTTCACGCCGCTTCCCAATGCTTCCCAGAAGTTCCCCACGGTGTTGCGGCGGGCAATGTTTTGCACCACCGGGAAGGCACCGTCGCTTCGCGAAGCGAACACACCACCAACGAACAAGCCATCGCTGTTGGCCAGCAATGCGTTGATGGTTCCGTTCAGCGTGTCAAGCTCGCCGCCGACCTGCGCCCACGTTCCGTCCTGGGGGTTCCAGCGGTCAATGGCGGTTATCGGGTCGTCCAGCGTCTGCATCGTCACGGCGGTGAACAGGGCATTGCTGGTTGCGGCAATCGCGCCGATTTGCTCCACCACCCCTTGCCGCAGCGGGGTCCATGTTGTTCCATCAAATCGGGCAACGGCGTACTTGGTTCCTTCGGTGGTGGCGTAGCCTCCGGTAACGTACAGATTGCCCGCAAGCGCGGTCATCCCTTCGGCAGTGAACTGCTCGAACAACTTCTGGATTCCTCCACCAGGAACGCTCCATGCCGAACCATCCCACCGCACAACGCCAACGGCAGTGTCGCCGCCAACGGGAAGGATGAAGCTCCCCGCCACGTACAGGTTATTGCCAACCGTGGTGATTGCCCGCACCAACCCGGGAATGCCATCGGCCACCGCTTCCCATTCCCCCGATGCCGGATTCCAGCGGGCGATGTGCGTTGCCGAAGTGATTCCGGCTTTCTCAAAATTTCCGCCGGCATAGATTTTTCCATCGCCCCCAATCGCAATCGCCGTCACCTGTCCGTCGGTTCCATTGTTGGCTCCGGTTCCCACCGGGGACCACGCGCCGGTGGCTTTGTTCCAGCGGGCGATGTTCCGCGCCGGCACGGTCCCCGCCGTCAGGAATCGCCCGCCAACGTACAGGTCATCGCCATCCACCGCCACGGCTTGCACGCTTGCGCCAAAGCCACCGTTTACCCCCGGGACCGCGCCGGTCCATGCGGTTCCGTTCCATTGGGCAAGGTAGCGCGCCTCGGTTGCGCCAGCGGTGACGAACTGGCCAACAGCATACAGGTTTGCGCCTTCGGCAGCCAGCGCCGTTGGGGTTCCGTCAACCCCTCCGTTCATGTTGTTCCATGCCGAGCCATTCCAGCGGGCAATGCCGTTTGCGGCCACCCCGCCAATGGTTTGGAAATCCCCGGCCACGTACAATCCTCCCCCCGCATAACTCACTGCCGTGATGTTTCCATCGGGGCTGTTGCTGTTGTTCCCGCCAATTGGGGACCACTGCTTTGTTCCCACATCCCACACCGCAAGGCCGCTGGCATCGGCGGTTCCGGCTTGCAGGAAGTATCCACCCACGTAGAGTTTGCCCGCGTTCAAGGCTATGGCGGTTGCCTCGCCGTCGGTTCCGGCACCCAGCGAATCCCACGTGGAGTTTGCGCTGTTCCAGACCGCAAGGTTGTTCACCAGAAGCTCGCCCGCTGCGCCGATTGCGCCGGCAACGTACAGCACGCCACCGTTGGCAACCAGCGCGTTGACCGACCCTTCCACCCCATTGGTGATGGGGTCATCCCCAAGAGTGCTCCAAGCATTGGAGCCGCTGTTCCAACGGGCGATGGAGTTGGCATCCTTCCCGCCGGCCTGCAAGAAATATCCCCCCACATACAGGTCCTGGCCGCTAACGGCAAACGCGCGGACTTCGTCGAAGAAGGGTGTCCCGATTCCGTTGGCATCCCCTTCCCCCAATCGCTTCCAGGTTCCGCCGCTCCAGCGGGCGATATTGTTCGCCGCAATCGTTCCTGCGGAATCGAACCGCCCGCCGGCCACCACTTCGTTCCCCATCATCGTAATTGCCAGCACCGGGCCGGTGATCCCTTCCCCCAGCGCGGACCAGTTTTTTGAGGTAGCGTTCCATCGGGCAATGTTCCGGGCCGGCTGGTCCCCGGCGCGGCTGAAACGCCCGCCCACATACACATCTTGCCCGCTGACGGCAACGGCAAACACCTGCGCAAGGTCCACGCTGGAGGTGCCAAACGGATTGCTCCAGCGTTCATCGCCCGGCACCATTGATAACTGCTGCTGCGGGTTGGGAAGATTGGCCGCGCCCTGGCCGCTGCGGATGAACCGCGGGTTCCCTTTTTCATCCATCAGCAGTTCCCACCCGCGAGCATCGAAAACCCCGCGAGTGGTGTCGGTAAGGTTCAGATTTCCATCGGGGGTTAGCAGTTGTTCAATCGGCTGCGGCGTTGTGGCCGCCGGGTTGGGTTCCTGTGCCGCCGCCGGAGTTATGATCGCCAACCCAATCAGGGCCAATAGCAGTATGCCGCGGCAAAGCGGGTGGTTGGTGTGCAATCGGTTCATGGTATTGTTCATGGAATAAGCGTAGCCGCCACGCATGGTTGTGCAAGTGATTTTTTGGAGCGCCAAAGGTACGCCAAGAACAGGGGATGGGGCAAGCCATTGGCGCGGCATGGCCAAAACAGCGTTATTTCATTCGCCAAACTTCCTTACTTTGGGCAACCAAAATTCCCGTGGAAAACTCCCTGTACCAACTGTTCAACCCGTGAACCAGAATCCGATGAACTTGTTGATGAGCATTGCCGGAGGGCTGCTCCTCCTTGTTTCTGCATTGCTACTCTCCCCCGCCCAGCAATGCAACGCCCAAGCCAACGTTTCCACCCGTGAGGTTATCACCGGGCTGAATACTCCGTGGGAGATTATTTGGGGACCCGACAACTGGATTTGGATGACCGAACGTGGCGGAACCATCAGCCGCGTGAACCCAGAGACCGGCGAGCGGGAGGAGTTGGTGAAGATCAACGACGTGTACCAAAGTGGCGAATCGGGATTGCTGGGAATGGCCATGCACCCAAATTTTGCCGACTCCCCGTTTGTCTATGTTGCCTACACCTACTTGCAGCAAGGGGATATGTACGAGAAGCTGGTCCGCTACTTGTACAACGGTGGCACGTTGGTGAATGCCGAAATTCTTCTGCGCGGAATCCCCGCCAACACCACCCACGACGGCAGCCGAATTGTTATCACCCCCGACCGAAAATTATTTATGACCACCGGCGACGCGCAAAACCAGAGCGCGCCGCAAAACCGCAACACCCTAAACGGGAAAATCCTCCGATTAAATCTGAACGGCTCCGTCCCGTTCGATAATCCATTTTATTCCAGCACCGAGCTTTCGCGGTTTGTGTGGAGCACCGGGCACCGGAACGCGCAGGGATTGTGGTGGGTAAATGGCATTCTCTATTCCAGCGAGCATGGTCCGGACAGCGACGATGAAATCAACATCATTGAACGTGCGGGAAATTACGGCTGGCCCGAGGTGAAAGGGTTCTGCGATAAACCGGACGAGTTCCAGTTTTGCGAGGACTCCATCAATGCCCAGCCGATCTACGCATGGACCCCAACGCTTGGCGTTTCCGGCATTGATTATTACGCCAGCGATTCCATCCCCGAATGGAAATATCACCTTCTGGCAACAACGTTAAAGGAAGGGGATTTGCGGGTGTTGGAGTTAAGCAGCGACGGCAAAAAAATCCTTTCGCAGCAGATTTATTTCGATAACACGTTTGGCCGTCTGCGCGATTTGTGCATCGCCCCCGATGGCCGCGTTTTTGTGTGCACCAGCAACCGCGACGGTCGCGGAAATGTGCGCCAGGGGGACGACCGCATCGTTGAAATTAAAGGGAGCGGAAAATTAAGCGTGGCCATTGCCAAGCCAACAACCGACAGCACCCGCTACAAAGCCGGGCAGGAGATGACGGTGAGTTTTAGCATCGCGGGGAATTTTATTGAGAGCAATCAATTCATCGTGGAAATTTCCGATGCCAAAGGGGAGTTCTCATCGCCGCGAGCAATTCAGACGGTGGCGCAGAATATCGGCGGAAGCATCGCCACCTCGGTCCCTTGCGACCTTCCACACGGGAATTACCGCGTCCGAATTGCCTCCACCAGCCCCCAAGCCGTAAGCCCGCCAAGCGATTTCTTCCCCGTCTCCGAAAAACTAAAAATCATGTTTGTCAGCGCCGAAGAAATGATTCGGAATGCGGAGACGGTGCTGTGCGAAGGGGAATCCAAAACATTTACCGCGATCGGAGGGCACAGCCAATATCTCTGGTCCACCGGATCAACCAGTCCAAAAATCACCTTTACAAAAGCGGGGTTTTATACGCTGGTGGCCCGCGAAGCCGGGGGCTGCACCGACACCGCCACAATCTTAGTCACCGTTCGCCCCAAGCCCACCAAGCCAACCATAACCCGCAACGGGAATGTGATGGTGGTTTCGGCAGCCAATGGCGGCTATCAGTGGCTGCTGAATGGCGAGCCGATCCCCACGGCCACCGGCCAGGTCTATATCGCCACCCGCAAAGGGATTTATTCGGCGATGGTGTTTAACGAGTTCGGGTGCGGGACCCCCTCGGACCCGATCCAGATTCTTATCAACAGCGTTGAACCAACCAACGGCGACCAGGGCTACACGCTGGTGGCCGAGCAGCGCAACCAAGAAATCGTGGCAACGCTGCGTGGCCCTGAGTTTCCGCAAACGGCCACAGCAACCATCACCGCCGTTGACGGGCGGACACTCCATTCTTTTGTTTGGCCGCTGCAAGGAAGCGGTCCGAACCACCGAAGCATTCCAACAGAGGGAATGGCCTCGGGGCGGTATTTCCTGACGGTTCAGGTAGGCCACACGGTGCTGACCCAGCCGTTTGTTGTTGAACGGTAAGAGCCAACCCAATTGCTGATGCTTCCATGAACATCTACGCCATTATTATCCTGTCGGCACTGCTGGTCCAGTATGCTTTGGACCTGATTGCCAACGTGCTGAATCTGCGGGCGTTGCGCCCAGAGTTGCCAGAAGAATTTATCGGGGTCTATGATGCCGAGGCCTATCGCCGATCGCAAGAATACACCCGTGCGCAAACCACGTTTGGGTTTATCGCCAACGGGTTCGATCTGCTGCTGACGCTCGGCTTCTGGTTTGCCGGGGGGTTCAATTATCTGGACAAGATTGTGCGTGGCTGGGAGCTTGGAGCCGTTTGGACCGGCGTGGCCTACATCGGGATACTGCTGTTGGCGCAGACCCTTATCTCGATCCCCTTCTCCATCTACCACACGTTTGTTCTGGAGGAACGGTTTGGCTTCAACCGCACCACCCCCGCCACCTTCGCCAGCGACCGCCTGAAGGGATTGCTGCTTGGCGGGCTGATAGGAATCCCAGCATTGGCCGGGATTATCTACCTGTTCGATGTTGTGGGACCAATGGCTTGGCTGTACGGCTGGGGGGCGGCAACGGCGTTTATCCTGCTGCTGCAACTGATTGCCCCGGCATGGATTATGCCGCTGTTTATGAAGTTCCAACCGTTGGAGAATGCGGAGCTACAGGACCGGCTGCTGGGCTATGCCCAAAAGGTCAATTTCCCATTGGCGAACATCTTCGTCACCGATGGATCCCGCCGCTCCAGCAAAGCCAACGCATTCTTCACCGGAATCGGGCGGAACCGCCGCATCGCGTTGTTCGACACCTTGCTGGAGAACCACACCGTGCCGGAGCTTGAAGCAGTGGTTGCCCACGAAGTTGGCCACTACAAGCTGCGCCACATCACCAAAGGGATGGTGGTAAGCGTGCTTCATATCGGGGCGTTCTTCTTGCTCCTTTCGGCGGTGCTGGATAACCGCGGGCTGTTCGACGCATTCTTCATGGAGCAGACCTCGATCCACGCCGGGTTGATCTTTTTTGCGATGCTGATTGCCCCGCTAGAGTTCGCCCTGGGGGTTGTGATGAAACGGCTATCCTGCCGCCACGAATTCCAAGCCGACCACTACGCCGCAACCACCACCGGAAGCAGTGCGCCGATGATCGAGGCACTGAAAAAACTTAGCCGCACAACGCTCAGCAACCTAACGCCCCACCCGCTGCTGGTGGTGCTTTCCTACGACCACCCCCCAATGCTGGAACGGATTCGGGCACTGCGGGCAATCAAGCTGTAAAAGGTGAGATGCCGTGGGGTGGAAGAAAAAAGAACGGGGGAAGCCTGATCGCAGGCTTCCCCCGTTTCGCATGACATTCGCCGCAGCATCCCGCCCCCCGCTCCGCTCCGGTTTATCCGCCCACCTCCATCTGTTCCATCAATTCCAGAAACCATTGCTCCCCTTCCTGCTGCCGTTGGCGGATTTCGTCGGGGCTGGCAACGTAGAAGAATCGTTCCAGCCGCTTGCCAATCGCTGCGGGAAGATCATGTTGGATATACCGCGTGTGGAAGTTGTGCCGCTGCGGGCAATGGATAATCCGAAGCAACTCCACCAACGGGCGCACCACCCAGCTGTGGTAGAACGCAACGGCCTCAATCGCATTCCCCCGGTTCAGCTCCTTCAGGACCAGCGGCTGGAACAGGATGAAGTTTTGGCGCATCTGCGGAAGCCGCGCAAGCAACGTTTGCCGGTGCAATTCGGAATCGAACGGAGCCGGCGTTGCCACCCCCGATTTATCGAAATGGACCACCGCAACGCCATGGATTTCTTGCCGCAGGAACAGCTGGCGGGCGGCGGTTTGGGTGTGGCGGCTGATGCTAAGATCAATCAGCAAAAACGGGCTGGCGTTGGCAAGCCGGTAGAACGCCTGCGAATGCCCGTGCCACGTTGGGTCCGGAAGCCGGAACCGGATTTCAATCGGCGACAGGCTTGCCAAAGCGTGCTCAACTTCGGCGAAAGCATCCTCAACATGGTCGTCGTCAACGTCGAATTGCAGGTCAATATCGGACCACTGGTCAACGCGGTCGAAGGCAATCGCCCCCGCTTCCCACATCGCGTGGACGTAGGGGAGCGGTTCCAACCGCTGGCGCAGGGCTTGAAGAATTTCTTGGCGAGTGAGAAAAGAAGAAGGGTCCATCATGGTTGATCGGTTTGTTCTGGTGAGCGGCTCCCATCCCGCATATGCCGCCGCCCGAACGGAGGGATGGTGGGAGAGTTGCAGCGGCGCAATGCAAGAGGGGGATATGGATATATGGTTCGTGCGGGGTCGGGATGAGAGTGGGGGTGCGGTTTTCGGAACCCGAAGGGTTCCAATGTTTATAGACCGATCAGCCAACAAATCAAGGGTTCCGACCCCGAAGGGATCCAATGTTTATAGCTACAGGACACATCTACCTTATCCCCGACCCCGAAGGGGTCCAATGTTTATAGCTACAGGACACACTCACATTATCCCCGACCCCGAAGGGGTCCTATGTTTATAGCTACAGGACACACCCACCTTATCCCCGACCCCGAAGGGGTCCTATGTTTATAGCTACAGGACACACCCGCATTATCCCCGACCCCGAAGGGGGCCTATGTTTATAGCTACAGGACACACCCGCATTATCCCCGACCCCGAAGGGGTCCTATGTTTATAGCTACAGGACACACCCACCTTATCCCCGACCCCGAAGGGGTCGTATGGCCATCCACACCGCCCATAGATAAACATGCGACCCCTTCGGGGTCGGATGGCGATGATGGGGGCATGCGGGGCTAGAAACATGTGACCCCTTCGGGGTCGGGAATCGGTTGTGGGGGCGCGCCGGGCTAGAAATATGCGACCCCTTCGGGGTCGGATGACGATGATGGGCGCGTGGGCCCGGGTTCCGGAACCTGAAGGGTTCCAATGTTTATAGATAGGAGATGACCCCCCATTGATCCCCGCCCCCGAAGGGGTCCTATGGCCATACCCACCGCCCATGGATAAATATGCGACCCCTTCGGGGTCGGATGGCGATGATGGGGGCATGCGGGGCTAGAAACATGTGACCCCTTCGGGGTCGGGAATCGGTTGGTTCGGGGAATCCGGGGCGTGTGAATTTGCGCCCCCTTCGGGGTCGGATGGCGATGATGGGGGGGGCACACGGAGCTATAAACATATGACCCCTTCGGGGTCGGGATGCCGATGATGGGCGCATCGGTTCGGGTTCCGGAACCTGAAGGGTTCCAATGTTTATAGACCCATCATCCAACACACCAGGGGTTCGACCCCGAAGGGGTCGTATATCTATCCACACCGCCCGTGGATAAATATGCGACCCCTTCAGGGTCGAAGATCAATCGCGGGGGGGTGCGCGCGGGGCTAGAAACATATGACCCCTTCGGGGTCGGGATGCCGATGATGGGTGCTTCGCCGACGTAGGGAAATAGTCCACGCAGAAAAGCCGTGCGATTCCCCGCGCCACTTCCGTATCTTTCCGGCAAGTGATTTCCGTTTTAACCTACTCCGATTACTATGACGCATCGCTTCCTCCGGTTTTTTCTTCCTCTCCTCTTGCTTGGCGCGATGGCTTCCACTGCCGTTGGCCAGCAGGAAGGGAGCGGGGCAAAAACACCGGAACAAAAATTGGCCGAACAACGGCTTCAACCACGCATCGGGTTGTTCGGGAACTTGGGGTTGAATATCCACAGCAGTCAGTTTTTTGGCATCCCAGGCACGCCAAACTGCATGGCACTGGACGACGTTGGATTCACCGGCGGAACCGGAATGGGATATGCCGCAGGGCTGACCTTCGAACTCCCCTTCGATGAACAATTCCGGCTGATTGCCCGCGCCGGACTTTACTCCCTTGCCGCAACCCAAACCGCCGATGCCCACATCGGCCCGATTGTGGTGGGGAACGACACCGCCAGCGGCATCAGCCAGTACAGCCTTGATGCCACACTTGGAATGCTTGGCGGCGAACTTCTGCTGGGATGGAGGCCAATCCAAGATATGCCCCTGACCGTGCGGCTTGGTCCAGAAATCGGCGTTTTTATGACGAAGGAATTCGCCCAGCAGGAGCAACTCATCTCCCCTTCTTCCGCCACCTTTATCGGCGAGAATGGCCAGAATACCCGCGTCAGGAACCCCGTCAGCGGCGAACTTGCCAACACTGGGCTGCGCGTGGCGGGGGTGATCGGTGCCGACTATGAACTGCCGCTGAACAAGGCCGAGACGTTCATCCTTGCTCCAGAAATCGGCTTCTCCTTTGGCTTCACCAACGTCACAAGCGACCTTGATTGGAAGATCCACCAACTGCGCGGCGGCGCGGCGTTGAAATATGCCTTCCCGGTGACGGAACCTCCGCCACCGCCCCCCCCTCCACCGCCGCCACCGCCGCCACCACCGCCGCCGCCGCCACCACCCGAACCGGTGCTGGCAGCCCAGCTTGTTGCCGTTGGCCAAAGTGCCGACGGAACCGAACGCCCGGGGGTGACAATCCGCGTGGAGGAGTTCATCAACACGCAAACAAGCTCGTTGCTGAATTACATTTTCTTTGACGATAACTCGGCTCAGATACCCCCCCGCTACCGCCAATACAGCGGCGAGGCTGGCACGCAGTTCCGGACCGACCAATTGAACGGGCAGGGGACGATTGAGGTGTACTACCAGATGCTGAACATCCTGGGCCACCGGATGCGGCAATCGCCAGGGTCCAAAATCACCCTGACCGGAACCAACTCCAACACCGGGGCCGAGGCCGGAAACACCGCGCTCTCGAAATCCCGCGCCGAAGCGGTGAAAGCCTATCTGGCCTCCAATTGGGGAATTGAACCCAGCCGGATCGAGGTGGCGGCGCGGAATCTTCCGGCGCTTCCATCCAGCCCGGCGGACCCGGACGGCATTGCGGAAAACCGCCGCGTGGAGATTTCCAGCCGAACCCTTAGCCTGCTGGACCCGGTCACCGTCAGCGACACGCTCCGCACCGCCGACCCGCCAAAGGTGCTGCTCCGCCCGCTGGTGAAAGCGGAATCGGGGGCGCGCCAGTGGGAAGCCACCATCAGCCAGGGGGGGCGGAGGCTGAAGGAGTTCAGCGGGACCGGAACGCCGCCGGAGGAGTTGCAATGGGAGATCACCGGAATCCAGGAACAAGCGCCGGTTGACCCCACGCCGCTGGTGACCCGATTCCAGATCACCGACACGCGCGGCAAAAAAGCAATGGCCGAAGCAGAGCTGCCGGTGGAGCAGATCACCATCCAGAAAAAGCGGGAGGAGAAGCAGGGGGATATGGCGTTCGAGCGGTTCAATCTTATCACCTTCGATTATGACAAGGCGACGCTGAACGAGACCAGCAAGAAGGTTGCCCGCACCATCAAGGAGCGGATCACGCCGGAATCGCAGGTGGAGATCACCGGATACACCGACCGCTTGGGGGATGAGGCCCACAACCTGCAGCTGTCGCAGGACCGCGCCGTGAACACCGCCAAGGAGTTGGGCGTGCCAACCGAAAACGCACGGGGCGTTGGGGAAACCACATCGCTGTTCAACAACGACCTTCCCGAAGGCCGATTCTTCAGCCGCACCGTTGACGTGGTGGTGAAAACGCCGGTGAAGAATTAACGGACCGGAGCAAACAGCAATGGGGTTGAGGTTTCCACGGAAATCTCAACCCCATCTTGTTATTATACCGGCCAACAAACCGCCCGCAGCGGAATTCCGGCGTTCTGAAACACTCCTCCCTTTCCCCCCCCCACCGGGAGTGGGGGGCCGGCCTGCCGCGAATTATTCAGCAGTTAATACCTTCGTCGTTTCCTCACCGAATTGCGAGATCACCCGAACGGCTATTTTTTGCCCCTTCTTTTTCACTTCAATCGGGTGCGAAATATGCCCGTACAAACGGTCAAAAGCCTCTTCGTCAATTTCGATTTTTAAGGTTTTCTCCACCTTCTTTTTCGTGCCCTCCTTGGCAAGGCTTTCCAAGCCCTTTTTCCATTTGTCGAACTCATCGCTGTCGCCACCGCAGAAGAACACCTGTTTCACCACAAAATTGCTGCCGTCGTAATCATCATCCACCATCCAATACGCGATGTCGGCAACGCTCCGGGCTTTTACTTCATCTTTGATCGGGTCGTAAATGTCCAACCCCTGAATTTCCACGGTGACGGCATTTCCGCTGTTGTGCAGGCAGATGTCCGGCTCGCCGATGGTGACAAAGCTGGCGGCGCTTTTGCCAGGTTTTTTCTTTAATCCATCCTGCATCAGGTCGTCGTGAATGCGGGCTTTGGTTACTTCAAATTTCCCCATGCTGGTGGTGTGGGTGGTCCCTTCAATATCGCTTTCGAAACTGAACCCCAGGATAATCAGCCATTGCGCATCGCCACGCAGCCGGCATTCCTTCACCGCTTCGTTCACGGCGTTTTTGCTGACGGTTCCAAATTTTGGCCCAATGTGGATGTACGCTTTTTTCTCCCCCACCCCATTCATGTAAAAACCTTCGGCATGGAGATAAGGGTGGCTTAATAATTCCACCCGTGAAAAAACAACCTGCTCATCTTTTCTCCCGTTTTTGATTCCGGCACTTACAAGGTGCTGTTGGATGGTTTCTTCAAACGCCCCGCTATCTTCTGCCAATGCGGTTTCTTCCTCCAATTCTTCCGGGGATACTGGCTCGAAACCTTGCAAGGTCTCGACGGTGAAGGGGCCGCTTACTCGCAGCTTTTTATTCTCAATTTCGGGTTTATCATACAAGGTTTCCGTGGCTGGCGGCTCATCGTTGGCCAAGCTTTTTAAGGTGATATGCGGCACGGTTTTGTACACGAACCCTTGCCGAATATCGCCGCCGCTGGCATCGTACAGCTTGTAGAACGGGAACACCGCCGTCATCAACCGCTGCTTGGCAATGTTCAAGGCAATGCGGCTGGTGTCAATAGTGATCCAGCGGCGGCCAAATTGCTCCGCCACAAACGCAGTGGTCCCGCTCCCGCACGTGGGATCAAGAACTAAATCACCGGGGTCGGAGGTCATGAGGATGCAGCGTTGTAAAATTTTGGTTGTTGTTTGAACTACATATTGCTTCTCATCTAAGAAACTTCCAGTATTCACATTCAACCAAACATTATTAATAGGACGATAAGGAAAATCATCATGAAATCTCATAAAGCGAATGCTATTTTGAGCAATATGTATCCGTTCTAGTTGAGCTAGTTTCTTCATCCCATCCAAGTTTGTTTTCCAATGTTTACCGGGGTTTGGTTTGTATATCTTTCCCCTAAACTCAAAAGAAGAATCACCTTTTGTTTCTCCCGAAGATTGAAAATCACTTGGCTGATATCTTTTAGCACTTTCAGGAATTAGTTTTGAATTCAATATTTCATTCTTAGATAGAGAGCGCGTTTTTCCATCTGGAAGCAAAATCCAATTATAACTACCTTCTCCTTCATCTGCTTTTATCTCTTCATATATCTGACGATACTTTAAATGTACTTTATCTTTTGCAAACCATACAAGATAATCACCAATTCTTGACAATGCTTGTGACTCAAATCCCCTTGTTGTTTGAAAATAAATCAAGCTGACAAAATTCTCACTTCCAAAGACTTCATCCATAACATTTCTAACGAGGTGGACATTTTCGTCACTAATTTGGACGAAGCAGGAGCCGGTATCGGCGAGCAATTCTTTGGCAACGAGGAGTCGGTCGCGGAGGTAGGAGAGGTAGGAGTGGATACCGAGTTCCCAGGTATCGCGGAATGCTTTAATAACTTCGGGTTCACCGGCAAGGCTTTCATCGGCGCCATCTTTCACATCGCGGTTATTAAGTTTCACCTGCCAATTGCTGCCATATTTAATTCCGTAGGGTGGGTCAAGGTAGATTGTTTGGACGTGTCCGGCCATACCTTCGCGTTCCAGCAAGCTGGCCATCACAAGGTGGCTATCGCCTTGGATAAGGCGGTTGGTCCAGCCATCGTGGTGGTGGTAGTATTCGCTTATTTTTTCGAGTTCATCTTTTTCCAGGGCATTTCCGAACAGGTCATTGAGCAAGCTACCTTGTGGGGAAGGGAGTTCGGTTAGTGTATAGAGGTTTTGGATAAGGGTTTCGGGGGCAATGTGTTCGTGGCGGTACAGGCTGCGGATGTCAACCTGCAGGAGTTGGTCGCGGTCGTCGTTGCCGTATTTATTGAGCCAGAAGAGTTCGGGGTCTTGGCCGCGGTGGACCACGGGGTTTTTGGGGAGTTCAAGGGTTTTGTTTCCTTGTTGGACTTTTGGGTTGGCATCTTCATATCCGGCTTCTTCCTTGCTGGGGATATGTGCGCGTTTGTTGTTGTTATGTTTTATGCTTTCGATGTTCTTTGCCATATCGTTATTCCGTTATGTATTCCGAAGTTACAAACATTCGACCCCGTCGGGGTCGCGGGCATCTTGGATGGATCGCCTATCTATAAACATTCGACCCCGTCGGGGTCGTGGATATTTTGGATGCATCGCCCGCTATAAACATTCGACCCCTTCGGGGTCGTGGATATTTTGGATGGATCGCCTATCTATAAACATTCGACCCCGTCGGGGTCGTGGATATGCTGGATGCATTTCCCTATAAACATTCGACCCCTTCAGGGTCGCGGACATCTTGGATGGATTTCCCTATAAACATTCGACCCCGTCGGGGTCGTGGATATTTTGGATGGATTTCCCTATAAACATTGGAACCCGTCGGGTTCCCCCCGATCCCGAAGGGATCACATGTTTATAGCCATCACATCCCCACAACCCCATTCCCGACCCCGAAGGGGTCGCATATTTATCCATCCCCCACACCACCCGACATTCGACCCCGTCGGGGTCGCGGACATCTTGGATGCATCGCCTATCTATAAACATTGGAACCCGTCGGGTTCCCCCCGATCCCGAAGGGATCACATATTTATAGCCATCGCATTTCCACAACCCATTCCCGACCCCGAAGGGGTCGCATATTTATCCCATCCCACCCCACCATCCCACATTCGACCCCGTCGGGGTCGCGGACATCTTGGATGCATCGCCTATCTATAAACATTGGAACCCGTCGGGTTCCCCCCGATCCCGAAGGGATCACATGTTTATAGCCATCACATCCCCACAACCCATTCCCGACCCCGAAGGGGTCGCATATTTATCCCATCCCACCCCACCATCCCACATTCGACCCCGTCGGGGTCGCGGACATCTTGGATGCATCGCCTATCTATAAACATTGGAACCCGTCGGGTTCCCCCCGATCCCGAAGGGATCACATATTTATAGCCATCGCATTTCCACAACCCATTCCCGACCCCGAAGGGGTCGCATATTTATCCCATCCCACCCCACCATCCCACATTCGACCCCGTCGGGGTCGCGGACATCTTGGATGCATCGCCTATCTATAAACATTGGAACCCGTCGGGTTCCCCCCGATCCCGAAGGGATCACATGTTTATAGCCATCACATCCCCACAACCCATTCCCGACCCCGAAGGGGTCGCATATTTATCCCATCCCACCCCACCATCCCACATTCGACCCCGTCGGGGTCGCGGACATCTTGGATGCATTGCCTATCTATAAACATTGGAACCCGTCGGGTTCCCCCCGATCCCGAAGGGATCACATGTTTATAGCCATCACATCCCCATTATCAATTTCCCGACCCCGAAGGGGTCGCATATTTATCCCATCCCACGCATCCCTTCAACCCGGTTCATCTATCCATTCAAATAAATATTCATCTTTATACTCAACTTGGAATCGTTTTAGAAATGCCATGTACTCTTCCCGAAACGATTGCTTCCTATGATGCTCCTTCTGATTATTAATATATCTAATCACACTATCTAACGACGAATGGCTGTATGAAAACGCCCCATACCCTTCCTGCCATTGGAACCTGTACTTCGAAAACCTTCTTTCATTGATAAAATCGTTCGATGCTTTTTTCACTTCCCTTACCAAATCAGACAAACAGCAAGAAGGCTTCATCCCTATTAAAAAATGCACATGATCTGGCATTCCGTTAATCGCCAACATCTTTTGATCCTTGTTTTGCACAATACCGGTGATGTATTTATAAAGCTCTTCTTCCCATGCACGCCCAATCAGGTTCTCTCGCCCTTTAACCGCGAAAACCACATGAATGTAGATTTGCGAAAATGTGCCTGCCATAATTAGATGCTCGCAATTTTATCAGCTAATTGGTTCTTAATGTCCCTTATATCGTTGGCTATTTCAATAAAATGCCATTCGGGATATTGGTATTTATCCTTCATAGCATTTACAGCGGGGAGCCAGCGGTTCTCCACAAACCATTTCTTCTCTTCCTTATCCGTGTTCATCCCTGTGATTTCAATCATTAGGTTCTTAACGCTTCCATCGCTGCATTTCACCCTTGCAATAAAATCGGTAAAGTATTGCTTGTCCTTCCCTTCTTTCACATACGGAATGGCAAAGCCGAGGAATGCGTTTTTCACATAGGTTTCCACCTGTGGTAACTCTTCCAAGGTTTTCGCGGCAATTTGCTCCCAGGTTTCGGTGTCGGCCACCACGCAGTTTACATGGCTTTTTTGTGTTGGGTACACCGGTTTGGTGGTGCTACCATTGACATACTTGGTGCTGCTAAACTTGTTATAGTAGTTAAACACAGGCCGAATAAATTCGGCAGTATTAATGTGAGGATTAATACCTCGGCGAATGTGATCTACTACTTCCTTAGGGTCAAAGAAGTAGAGAAGTTTTTTATACTTTTCGTCCTTTTCCCCAAGCAATATCACCTTATTGTCGTACCAATACTCAACAATCTTCTTCAGCTTGCCGAAGTATTGAAATTTTGGATTTTGATCATCATCGCTGAAATGATAATTGATAAGTGCTTTGGTAAGCAGAAAAATGATCTCCTGCTTACGCTTTTCAAAAACGCTTTGCACTTCCAACTTTTCTTCTTTGGGTAAAAAAGCTGATCCCATTGTTGTCTGCAATGGAAAATTGAAGCAAGGCACCTCAAAGTTTTCCACATTGCTGTAGTTGTATTCCAGTTCATTACCCGCATTTTCTATCCGATAGCCCACTACATTCGGGAACGTGATTTCATGTTCCTGCTGCCGTTCAGGCATGGCATACACGTGGGTAAGCTCAACAGGCGGAGGAACTGGCGGCGTTGCCCCACCCTTAAACATTTTGAACGGAACGCCAATGATGTGCGCATATTCGGGCGGGAATTTTTCCATCACAACTTTTCGCTTGTCGCTGGTCGGATTGCCATCTTTGTCGTAGCCCTGCAGAAAGTAATTCATCCTTCGCAAGGCACGCCCCGCCACCTGTTCGCAAAGCAATTGGGATCCGAATTTGCGCAGCCCCATAATGTGGGTAACGGTGTTGGCATCCCAGCCTTCGGTAAGCATGGAGACCGAAACCACACAACGGATATGCGCACCCAATTTGCCTTGCTTGCCAACGGTGTTCACTACTTCACGCAGAATTTGAGCATCGGTAATCAGATCTGCACTTCCTTGCCCATACACGCGGGCATAGTCCTTTTTAAATTCTTCAATTTCAGATGCAAAAATCTTCTTGAATTCGTCGTTGATTTGGTCACTTTCCTCCAAAGCATCACTGTCAATCAATAGGGTTGGCGGACGTTTTAATGCTTTTTGGGTTACAGGGTCGTAATTGCTAAAAAGGTCTTTTGCTCCTGGAATAGTGACCAGCTCGCCATCCTCATTTTCAAACTCATATCCAGCGATGTACTTATACACTTCTTTAGAAACGGAAGTATTATTGCACACCACAATGAAAACGGGTGGAGCAGAGAACAGGTTTCTTTTTTCCTCATTCTGTTTTCTCTGCCCGTCAAAATAGTCTTTGTAGTGATTGTAGAATTGGTCCAATGCACCTTTCACCAAAACGGGCAATCTTGGCGGAGCTTCTTTCAGTTGCTTGCCTTCTTCTTTCGCTTCTGATTTTTTCTTACGCTGACCTTTGCGTGGCAATTCATCTTTTACATGCGAATAGATGTCTTGCAGCTTAGCTTGGTCAATTTCTTGTGTGTTATCGCTTTGGGGTAAGAAAGGGATTTTCACCAACCCACTTTCAATTGCTTCAATCAGTCCGAAATCAGAAACCACCCAGGGGAATAGGCTGTACGGAGTGTATCCAGAGCCTTGCAAATAATAAGGCGTTGCGGAAAGGTCGTAAATGCATTGTGTTTTGTAGCGGAGCGAAATCTCTTTCAACCCCGTAAACCAAACAGCTGCCCGTGCGTTTTCGTCTGCTTCCTCATTATCTTCAGTTTTGCCTGATGATTTTGGCAAATAGCAATGATGGGCTTCATCATTCAGAATAAGCAAGCGACTATCTTTTTTGAATTTCCCTAGTATCCTGCGAATAACCTGCGAGAAATCCTCTTTTGTTATTTGCCTTTTTCCTTCGGCATCTATCTTCCCATCGAACGGGCTTTTCTTGTTCCCTTGCAAAATTTTGGGTTCAAAGGCGTGGTAGTTCGTAATAATTAACCGAGCATTTAAATTTTCCAAACGATGCTCCAAACTTTGTGGAACCAAGCCCCGTTGGAAATAATAATCTTCCCGATTGTGCTTATTTTTAGTATCCACAAACAAAACTCCCAGGCGGTCTTTGATGGTAACCCCCGGAGCAACGATTAAAAAGTAATCGGCAAATCTTGTGTCGTTGCGGTATTCCTGCCTGTTGAAGTAGTGGTACAGGATCAGGCATCCCATTACAACGGTCTTCCCTGTTCCCGTTGCCATTTTGAAAGCCAATCGTGGTAATTGGTCTTCTGATTTGTCGCTAACAGTTTTTTGCCCATCACGAATTTTGTTCAGTATGTTTTGCCCAGCATTCGATTTCCCGGCAACTTCATTCAGCCAGATTGCTGTTTCGATAGCTTCGCGTTGGGCATAAAACAGCTTCTTCACCGCATGGCGTTCAGGATTTTCGAACCAATAGAGCAAAAGCTCCTTGGTGACCCTGGTTGTGCCAGAATAAGGCTCTTTGGTGGTTGCGCCAATGCGCCATTTAACTACTTCTTTGCGGCAAAGATTTATCAGATGCTCGCCATATTCGGCGGCAAAGTCGTTGACTTCAAAGATGGGCGATTGCGGACCTTGCTTGGTTGGTATTGCCTGAATATCAGGGGTGAAAATCCGCCTCCCTTTTCTGATGTCCTGATAATTCAATGAGCCATCTGTGTCGGTTGCATAGTGGAGCAACGGTTCATGGTAGGGGCTATTTAGTATTGGGTTTTCTGAGTTCATGTTGTTTTACTATTCAAAAGCCAAAGCCGTACCCTGCCCAAAGCATAGCTTTGAAGCAGGATGCGGCCTGAAGCTCTTGCAGTTTCTGAAGGGTTAGGAATTTCTTTGTTGCTCCATTCAACGCCCCCCCTGCAAACCACCGATCCCCCCCCCACTTTATCTGCTCACCACAATCTCACCCCCATCCACTGCTTCGCCGGAGCGGAGTTGGACGAAGTAGATGCCGGAGCGGAGGGCCGAAATATCTATCACCATCTGGCCATTGCCGGCGTTCATTGCCTGCTGCCCGCTTCGCGTTACTTCGCGACCAAGCCTGTCGAAAATTATGGCTTGGGTGGGGGCTGCTGCGGGAAGGGTGAAATCGAGCGCGGCGATTTCGGCGTTGTTCATCACCGCCATTTTCAGCGCGCCACTAATCCGGCGGCGGGCATCAAGCAGACGGTCCTCCAAGTAGCACATGCTGTCAATGCGGAAGGTGCCGGGGTTGATGATCCCCACTTTCGGATTTCCATCGGCCATCCGCGCTGCGGTGATTGTCAGCGGCGTGCTGATGGCGTTCCCCAGCAGTGCACGGAACCGAAGCCGCGTCAGCAGGCTGTTCGGCGTGGCGTTGCTGATTGGCGTGGCCCCGGTCATCGTGTACGTGGTCAGCGCGCCCGACTCGTTCGGCAGATAGACGCTGCTGATTGCCGCGTTGGCCAGCGGAACCGCAACGGCGGCATCGCTCCGGACCGGAGGGTCCAGCGGGAAGAGCAAGGTTTTGTTGTAGCCCAACGTGAAGGTGAGGTCGCGGACATCATAATGGTCGGGGATGGAGTCCATTAGGAAGATGGGATACTCGAACGTGCTTCCCGGGCGCGCCACCACCGAGTCGCGAATGGCAATCACCACGCTGTCGTATCCAACGCCGCGGAACTGTAGCGTGTCGGGGGTGCGGCAGCTGTTGTACGGCATTGGCAACGATGCCGACTGCACCCGCAACCGCGTTGGAGCAAAGCAGGCGCTGATGGTGGATGATCCCCCCGGAGGAATCGCTGGAAATGGAGTTTGTGCCTGGATGGAAAACCCTCCAACCGCTGCCGGGAATCCGGCAAACTGCAGCGGCGCGTCGCCGTTGTTCGTAAGGGTGATTTGGCGGCACACCGAACGCCCAATGCGAACCGAATCGAAGTCAATAGTTATTGGATTGATCGTCAACAGCGGCGCAACCGCGCGCCCACGGATCAGATAGGTCCCCGGGATGCTGCGGCTAAGCTGCTGGGCAATGGTGAGATAAATCTGCACCAACGTGTCGGGGTTGTTCGTGAAGAAACTGCTCCCCCCGGTGCGGTTGGCCATCTGCTGCAAGGTGTTGATTCCGTTTGCAGTCAGTCCACTCCCCAAACCGATAGTGAAGATTCGGACGTTGTTCTGCGAGCGGGCAACAATCGCGTCAATCCGGTTTTGCAGGAATCCCCCTTCGTCATCCCCGTCCGAGAGGATCACAATCACGCGGCGGCCCGGAAGGTTCCGTTGCAGCACCCGATTCAGTGCCGTATCCACCGCGTCGTACAGCCTTGTTCCCCCATTTGCCGCGTTTGGCACGCGGGCTTGCAGCAACGCTCCGTTGGTGGTGAAATCTTGCGCCACCAGCACCCCCGACGAGAAGTTGACAATCCCCGCCTCATCAACAACACCACGTGCGGGGTCGTTCACCAGATTATCCAAGAAGACCCGCCCGCCAGCGTTGGCCGCCGTGATCCGGCTGACCCCCGTTCCAGTTGCGATCGTCATGCTCCCGCTGGTGTCGAACACCATCATAATGGAAAGTGAAACGCGGTTATCGGCAATGTAGGCGATTCGTTGGGAGTCAATCCGCGGCGCAAACGTTGGGCTGTAGCAAACCTGCACCACTTGCGATTGGTTTGGCTGCAACGTCAGCGGAAGGTTCAGCGGGGTGGTGGCGGCAACCGCAAACGGGGCAAGGATTTGATCCATTTGCGTGATCGTCAGCGGCGCGTTCCCGATGTTTTGGAACGTCAGGTTGCGGCATTTTTGGGTGCCGCACAGTGTGGTGTCGTAATCCAACGGGTCGGGGGTGATTTGCAGCACCGGGCCCAACGTCAGCTTTGGCGGCAACGCGCCAACCCCGCTAAGCTGCACCGTCACGTTTTGCGTGGCCCCACAGGAGACGTAGCTGAAGTTGGCCGTGGCATTGCGGTTCCCTTCGGCATCGGGGGTGAAGCAGATCACCACATCGGCCGTTCCCCCAGGAGGGATCACCGCTGGCGGCGGAGTTTGGATGAAGAAGGGAAGATTCACACCGGTGATTGCCCCCGGCGACAACGGTCCATCGCCATCGTTGCGGAGCGTGATCGTTTCGCAGCGGGTGTTGAAAATCTGCACCGTTCCGAACGAGACGTTGGTTCGCGAAGCCGAAAGGCTTGGCCCGGTTGCGCGCCCAACGAACATGAACGAATCCACCGAAGCGGCATCGTAGCGAACAAGGCCTTTGAAGGTATCGGCGCGCCCGGGAACGGTGGGGTTGTAGCAGACGTTGAAGCTCAGTTGCTCGTTCGGCTGAAGCGTCTGCGGGAAGTTGAAGGTTACGCCGGCATCAATCTCGAAAGTGCCGAAGAAGGCATCGGCCGATTGAATCGTCAGCGGGGTTTGACCAACGTTCCGGAAGATCAGCGTGCTGCATTTTTTTGTGCCGCACAGCGTGGTGTCGAAGTTCGTCAGGCGGTTGATAACGCTAAGCCCGCCGCTGGGGGCAATCGCGCTCAGGAACAACTCATCGAAAAAGGCATCGTTGCTGACCCCCGTGGAGCGGATAGCAATCAACCGCACCCGCAGAAATCGGGTTCCGGACGGCGGCGTAAACAACCCCGAAACCTGCTGCCAACCCGCAGTGGAAGCAACCGCACCGGGGTTGAACGCGCTCAGCACGGTGGTGTTGGCGGCATCGCGGCACTGCACCACGATTTGGGCCGAGTCCGGCACCGCTTCCGGCAGCGATTGCACGCGGCCATCGAACACAAATCGCGTGGTGCCGGCATCAATCCCCGCAGCAAGCGTGGTGACATCAATATCCTGGCTGAGTTCGGAAAGAGGGGTGTTGCCAGCAAAGAAGTAATTGGTTCCGGCAAACGCAGGGATTGTGCTTGCCTCGGTCCAGGTTCGCGCCAGCGGTTGGATCCAGCCGGGGATGGAGTCGGCAATCATCGGCAATTCGGCACCGGGATTGACGATCAAGTTTTGCGCGGGCAACGCTGCGGCAACGGCCACAAGCAACGCAAGAAGAGTGCAAAGCCTACGGGATAGTCTCATGGTTGGAATTGGTTTAGCCGGATAGAGAGTTCAGAAGAGATGCTTCCAAGCAAGATGCCGCAGAAATTAAGAAGAGTTTGGCGTTTGCAATCCCTGATTATTTCTTGGCTCCATCGGAAGCAGCCGCGCAATGATGAGTAGGTGATTAACGGCTACCGCACCACCATCACCCCCTCCGTTCTTTCCACCCCGTCCCCGGTGGCAACCACGCGGTAATGCCCGGCGGGCAAGTCCCCAGTGGATAGCGGAAGAAGGATTGCCCCCGCGTTGTGGTGGCCATCGGCAAGCGTGCGGAGGGTCCGCCCAAGCGCGTCGTTCAGCGTCACCCGCAACCGCCCCGGTTCCCGCTGCCACAGCCGCACCACCCCGCCGTCGCCACTGACGATGTTCGGCGCGACGGATAGCTGAAGTTCTTCCCCTATCAACGCCGGCTCCACACCGCTTGCGTTTTGCGGCTCCAGCACGATGTGCGATGCCGTCAGCGGCGGCGCTTGGAAGGTGAACTCCGTTCCGTTGATCTCCATCTCCGCCATTTTCTTCACCTCTGGTCCCGTTTGGTCAATCCCGTAGGCGGTCATCTTCCCCCACGGCTTGGCTGCGCCGGTGGCGATTGCCGCCAACAGCGGTTGCGTGCCGTTTTTGTTCAGCAGGATGATGTGAAGCCGCCCTTCCGGGTCCATCGAGGCGTACGCGGAGCTGTTTTGGATATCGCTGGTGGAGCACTCCACCCCCATCTCCCCGAAGGTTCCATTCTGGCCGTCGTAGTTGCGGAACAGCCGGAACGCTGCGGCGATGTAATCGCGCACGGGGCCGAAGTAGTGGGCCATTGCAACCCCTTCCTTCCCAAAAATCCCAAGCGCGTCGGCCTGGGCAATCGCTCCGGAGATATGATGCCGCCCGCCAAAACTGTACTCGGTGATTCCCAGCTTGGTGTCGGGATAGAAATCGGCGATTGATTGCTTCAGTTTGGGGAGCAGTTCCAGCGAGCGGCCATCGGTGAAGCCGTTCCCCTGCTTGGTGATCCAGCTTGATTCCACATACGTTGGGTCCCACAAACTGCGCGTTGCCTGCATCCGCTTCTCGTTGGTGGAAATCGCCTCGCCATCGGCGTAGTAGTGGATGGTGAAAACGTCCAGCAACCGCGTTCCGGCTTGATCCGAAGCGGCCTTCATGTTGGCCAAGTAGGCGTTCACCCACGTCATCCGGTTGTAGCGGTATTCGTCGCCGGTGTTGTTGGTACGGAACGGCTCGATGTTGTAATTCCCCCAATCGCTGGGGGAATGGCTTTGGCCATCGTACACACTCCAAAAACTGTAGAACTCCGGGTATCCCCACATTGCCGGCCCGGTTACTTGGGCGTTCGGGTCCATGCGGCGGATGGTTTGGGCAAGGGCAATGTTTTTCTGCAGCAGATCGCCGCAGGTGGCAAGGTCCGTGTGCAGCCGTGGATGCGTCCCAAGCTCGCCGTTGGTTGGATAGTGGTGCCACAATCCTGGCTCGTTATCCAGCTCGTACAAGCCAATCCCTTGCGGCCCGGTGGAGGCTCCGTAGCGGTTCATCAGGAAGTTGATTTCCTCATCAACGTACATGGCATCGTCCTCCAGGTCCGGCGCAAGCGATAGCGTGACCGGCGACCCGGGTTTGTCGTTCACCACGCGCTTCCACCGTGCCGACGGAGCCGACTGGGCAGCGGAGACCGCGCCGTTTCCATCGCCCGCCACATAGCCCGCCCCGGGCAGCTGCAACAGCGATGCCGCGCCCACACTGATGGAGTGATCGTGGAACGTGGTCAGTGCCTTCCCCACGGAGTAGGGCGCGCTTCCTGCGCCGGCAATAAACGATTGGAAGCTGTTGTTGCTGTGCAGCGAAACTCCATTTTGGTCGCGGTCGTCGGCACCGGAGTTGCTGAAGCCGTTCTCGTAATTGTAGCTGGTCATCGTGTTTCCGCCAAGCCGCCGCGTGGTGATGTTCAGGCCCTGGGCCTGGTTCTCGATCCCAACCTTCCAATCGTTGGGGCTTTGCCATTCGGGGTCGTAGGTGTAGGCGTTGATGCCGTACACCAGCGGGCTGATGGGATGCGGGATACCATCGGCAGCGATGGTGATGGCCACATCAATCGGTTGGGAAATGGCGGGGATGCGGCAAAGCATCAGGATTGCAATCATTGCAGCCGTTGCAGTTGTCTTCATGGTGTTGCTTGTTCAGTATTGCTTGTTCGGTGTTGCTTGTTCAGCGTTGCTTGTTCGGTTCGCGCCCGGGCGTTCTTGCCGGACCCTTCTAATCTACCGTTTGGCTCTGACGATTCGCCATTCTCCTCTTCTCATTTTTTGCTTTTGTTCCCCCGCCACGCGGAAATGCGTTTGCCATCCCCACAAAATTTGCAAGGTTATGGATTGCGGCGTGCGCCCCCCTTTGCCACACGCAATCGCAAGCGGGGTGGCCCGCAGGATTTCTGTTTCCCATTGCCTGGCCATTCACTGCCGGGCCACGCACTGTTCTTCCCAAACTATCTACCCATTGATCTATGCGAACCTTTTCTACCCTTCCCTTGTTGCTGCTTTGCAGCATGGCGTATCTGGCCAACGCCCAGCAACGCCCAGCCGGAGTTCCACCGCTTCCCCAATCCGCCGCACCCGCGCCGCACTATCGCCCGGGGGTGGTGATTCTGAAGCTGAAGGCAAGCGTCCCGAACCGGCGGGGAACTCCATTGTTCGGCATCCCTGCCATTGATGCGGCACTGCGCCAAGCTGGCGTAACCCAACGCCGCCCGCTTTATCCAATGGCCCCATACTCTCCGGCGGAATTTTTCTCCATCGCCACCAACCAATTCAGCAGGACCTACGTGGTGGAGTATGGAGGGCCAATCGCCCCGCAAACCCTTGCCGAGCAACTGCGCGAAACGGGGTTGGTGGAGTACGCCGCCCCCTACCGCGCATTCCGCGTTGCCAACACGCCGAACGACCCACGGATTGGGGAACAATATTGGGTGGATCAGATCGAGGCCGAAGCCGCCTGGGCAATCACCACCGGCGACACCAGCATCGCCATTGGAATTATTGACAGCGGGGTGGAATGGAGCCATGAGGACCTGCGCGACAACATTGCCACCAACTGGGGGGAAAGCGGAACCGACGGAAGCGGAAAGGAGAAACAGACCAACGGCATTGATGACGACGGCAACGGATACGTTGATGATTTCTACGGCTGGGATTTTATCGGAAACCTGAGCCAGCAGGAGTTTGAAGACAGCCTGTTCAAACCGGACAACGACCCCCAGCCGCAGCAAACCCCGGATCTGCTTCCCCACGGGACCCTTGTTGCCGGATGCGCTTCGGCGGCAACGAACAACGGGCGCGGGATTGCCGGGCTTGGCTACCGCACCCGCTTGATCCTGACAAAATGCTCCCCCGATTCTTCCGGCAGGGAGCTGTACGAAGTCTATGATGCCATGCGGTACGCCGTGGACCGCGGGGCGCGAATCCTGAACCTGAGCTGGGGCGCGACCGAGCGGGAGCTGGCCCCCGGGGAGTTAGAAGCAATCACCGAAGCCGTTGACTATGCCCGAAGCAACAACGTGCTGGTGGTGGCCGCCGCCGGGAACGAGGGGTCGCTTCTTGAACGCTATCCATTTTATCCGGCATCGCTCCCGACGGTGCTATCGGTGGGGGCTTCCAACGCGGGCAACGCTGCGGCGGGGTTCAGCAATTATGGGACGGGGGTGACGCTGTTCGCCCCGGGCCAGGGGGTGCTTTCAACATCCAACGGCAACGAGTATGCGGCGGACAACGGAACCTCGCTGGCCGCGCCAATCGTTAGCGGCGCGGCGGCGTTGGTGATGGCGTTGCACCCCGACTGGACCCCGGAGCAAGTGATGATGCAGCTTCGCGTAACCGGCGACACGCTGCGAACCACACACCCCTACACCTACCGCCGATTGAACATCCGCCGGGCATTGGAGGCCAACCGCGACCTTACCGCCGCAACTGGAACCATTCCCGGAATCGCCATGTCCGGCTACGCCTTGCACGGGAACGCCAGCGACACCATCCGCTCGGAAGCCGACCGCGTGAAGGTTCGGCTGACGCTGACGAACTGGCTTGCGCCGGCAAAGGCAATCCAGATTTCCCCCTGGTCCAGGTCCATGCTGCTGGCCGACCCGGTGACGATCCAAACAATGGGAACGAAGGAAACACAGCAGGTGGAGATTGTGGCACGGTTGAACCCCGAACACAACCTGTTCAGCGAAGGGAAATCGGTGCTGATTCTGGAGCTAACCAACGGCGAGGGCTACCGCGACGTTATCGGAATTCCCATCGAGGTTGATCTTCCCGGACTTCGGACCCAGCGGATCAATCAATCGGCTGGGAATGGCCGCGCTGTCATTGTTGGGGTGGCGGCTCCGTCGCGGCGTGAGGCGTGGGCGTTGGGGTTTGTGTCGCTGGGAAGCAATGGCTGGTTCTCCACCGCCGCCCGCACCACCGACGGGGAGACGTGGGAGCCGTTTGCACGGATTCCGGAAACCGAAAATCTTACCCTGCGTGCAATCCATGCCGTGGATTCCAACAATGCCGTGGTGGTGGGATATGGCCGCCCCGATGGCGAGCTGGAGTCGTTCCTGTTCCGCACCACTAATGGCGGGAAGGCATGGGAGAAGGTCCAGATAACAGCGGTGGGAGACGAGCCAACCCGCGTCTGGATGTTCGACGACAAGGAGGGAGTGGTTTGCGGGAAAAGCCGGAACGGAGCAAGCTCCGGCGTGGGCCGCACCACCGATGGCGGGGCCACATGGACCCCGGTGGCGCTTCCGGACCGATTGGAACGCCCCGAGGATGGAATCATGGCCACAGTGGGGAACACCATCTATCTCACCCGGGTTGGCCGCGACGCAGGATTGCAGCCGGACCTTACCCGCATCTACCGCTCCGACGACCGCGGGCAAACGTGGCGCGTGGTGGATACGCTTCCCCAGCAAACGGAGGCCACCAGCATCGCGTTCACAACCGCCGAGGAAGGGATGATTCAGCTAACCGACTACGGCAGCAACCAAGCGAACCCGCTGCAAGCCACCGTTGACGGCGGCAAGACGTGGCAGCCGCGCAGCGTCCCAATCGGCTACACCCCTTCCCAGTTTTTGGCAATTCAGGATCATATCTATCTGGCCACACAAGGTCGTGGTCTTGAGCTTACCGGCGGGCTGTTCGCCAGCAGCACCGTGGGGGAAACGTGGGAGTATATCCCCATTCCAGCAGGGATCAATTTCTTGAATCTTGGCTACGGGTCGCAGATGGCTGGAGGAAGCGATGGCGAGGGGCGGACGCTGTGGCTGGCCCAATACACACTCTACCGCTACCGCCAGGCGAAGACATCGGCGGTTCCAATCCGGCAGGAGTTGGCGGAAGCGGAGGGAGCGGTTGCCAGCATGGCGGTTTCCCCAAATCCGGCATCGGGCGCGGCCACCGTGCGGTTCCAGCTTCGCCACCCGGCCAGCGTGCAGATAGCCCTGTTCGCCAGCAACGGCCAGCAGATTTGGGGGAACGAACCACGCCAATTCCCAGCCGGTGAGCAGGCACTTGCCATTGATCTTTCCGCGCTGCCGCAAGGAACCTGCTACGTGGCAATCACCGCAAACGGCCAGCAGACAACCGCCCCGCTAACAATCATCCGGCAACGGTAAGTGTGATACTGATGGAGGATGGAGAAGGTAGCCGCCCCGTTTCAGTCGGGGCGGTGCCTCACCTCCCCGCTGCATCAAACGGAAGTTTCACCAACATCCCCGCGCCAACCGTTGCGCCGCCCGATTGCAGCTCCACGCGGTAGCCAGGAATTGCGTGCTGGGTTCGGATGTACGCCAGCGCAATCCTCCCCCCAACCAACGGCGACTCCGCCAGCGACGTAAGCAGCCCAATCTTCTTGCCCTCCACCGGATCATGGACATCCACCTCTTCCGGGAATCCCTCCATTCCCTCAATCACCACCCCCATCAGGTGGCGTTGGACCTTATCGTAGGTGTCCAGCCGGGCAATCACTTCTTGGCCGATGTAGCAGCCTTTGGTCCAGGAGATCAGCTGCGAAAGCCCGGCCTCCAGCGGGTTGTAGCTTTCGCTAAGCTCGGCTCCAATCCAGGGCTGCCCTGCTTCGATCCGCAAGGCGTGCCATGTTTCTGGGGTGATCTTGGATATCCCTTGTTCCAGGAATTGCGCGGCAACATCGGCGGCGCGGGCGGCTGGCGCAAGTGCCAGAAACGCCCCGGCCCCGTTCAACCGTGTGTCGCGCAAAATGATAAGGCCCGATTCGGAAACCGCGAACGCGCCCGCGTCGGGAATCTGGCAACCGGCCACGGCGGAAAGCTGCGATTTTGCTTGCTGGCCATAGACCCCGAACAGCGCGAACTCGGGCGTTGCGTCGGCGGTCGTGAAGTCATCCATGATGGTATATTTATCCAGCCATGCGCGCACGCCGGGGACGTCGGTCCCAAGCAGCACCATCAGCAGGTGGTCGCCAAATTCCAGGATGCGGGGGACCTCAACAACCCGCCCTTTGTCGGAACTCAGGATCGTTGTCCCCTCTTCCCCGGGCCGAAGCTGGCTGACGGCGTTGGTCGAAAGCCGGTGAAGCAGGTCCAGGCGGTCGCTGCCGGTCCCGCGAATGATGCCCCGCTGAAATTCCACGAACACCGTGCCGCTTTGTGCGGCGGAATAATGGTCAGGATTTGGAATGCTGGTAAGCATGATTGAGTATCTGGTAGAGTCTCTACGGATAAATGTGATTGCGCCCTTCCGTGCCGAATTTTTCCGTGCCAAATTCTTCGCGCCCGCTGCAACGGTTCCACAAGGTCTTCTAACTCCAGAACAACGTTCCCCAATGCCACGATTGCTTCGCTTGCTTCCCCTGCTCCTTCTTCTTTCCCCCCTTCCGGCCTCGGTTGCCCACGCATGGCAGCAACGGGTGGAATATACCATGGAGATCGCGCTTGACGTTCCCGCCCACAGTTACGATGGGAAGCAGACGCTTCGCTACACCAACAACTCCCCCGACACGCTTCGCGAGGTCTTCTATCACCTCTATTACGAAGCCTTCAAGCCCGGGAGCGTGATGGACCGGCGCAACGAATCCCTTCCCGATGGCCACTTGCACATCGGCAGCCTTTCCACCGATGAACAGGGCCAGGTGGCGATTGCAGCAATGACGCAAGATGGATTGCCGGTGGAGTGGGATGTGGAGGAGACGATCCTTCGCGTCAGGCTGGCGCAACCGTTGCTTCCTGGCGCAACCACTTCCCTTGCGATGGCGTGGCGAACCCGCATCCCCAAACTGACGCGGCGCGGCGGATGGATGAGCCGCGAAGGGGTGGAATTCTCGATGTCGCAATGGTATCCAAAACTGTGCGAGTATGATGCCAGCGGCTGGCACAACGATGAGTACGCCGGGCGCGAGTTCTACGGCGTGTGGGGGAATTTCAACGTGGCGATTACCCTTCCGGCGCGCTACGTGGTTGGCGCAACCGGAACGGTGATGAACCCGCAAGAAGTCCGATGCGGGTACCAGGTGGAGTTCCCCAACAACGGACGGCCATCCCCTTCCTACCACGACACCATCATCGCCGAGCCAGCAAAGGGGGAAACGGGGATGAAGACCTGGCGATTCCGTGCCGAGAACGTCCACGATTTTGCATGGGTTGCCGACCCCGATTACCTGCACCGCATTGCCCAGTGGAACGGCATCACAATCCACATTTTGGTGAAACGGGGCATCGCCTTTGCCTGGGGAAACGCGGCTGAGTACACCATCCGTTCGATGGAGTATTTCACCCGCCGATTTGGGGAATACACGTGGCCGCAGTTCACCGTTGCAATGGCCGGCGACGGGGGGATGGAGTACCCGATGCTGATTATGATTACCGGCAACCGTGGCCAACAATCGCTGGCATCGGTGATTGCCCACGAGCTTGGCCACCAGTGGTTCTACGGAATGGTTGGCAACAACGAAACCCAAGAAGCATGGATGGATGAAGGCTTCACGCAGTTCCTGACCGAGGAGGCAATGCGGAACGTCCTGTTCCCGCTGCGGACCAACCCCTTCACCGGATTGGACGCGATGATCTACCCCTGGGACGACCACCCGTGGCGCGATGTGGAATCCACCTACGGCCTGACCGTTGGCGGATTTATCGAACCCCTTTCCACCTTCCACGATTGGCACAGCGACGGGCTGACGGCTCGCGAGGTCTATTTCAAGGGAATGGCGGTGGTGCGGATGCTGCGCGATATGCTGGGGGAAGATCTGTTCGACCACGGAATCCGAACGTACGTGAACCGCTGGCGATACCGCCACCCAAGCTACCGCGATTTTGAAAAAGCGATGGAGGACGCAACCGGAATGCGGCTGGATTGGTTCTTCAACCAGTGGGTCGTCCAGAATACAACCTGCGATTACGCCATTGACGCGGTCGGCTGCCAGCAAGCCCCCAACGGAACGTGGCAAACCACCGTGGAGCTTTCCAACCGCGACCACGTTGTGATGCCGCTGGACCTTCAACTCCATTACGACGATGGGACGATTGCCACCGCGAACATCCCGATTGAGTTCTGGCGGAAGCCTGGAATGGACTTCAATCTTCCCCGCTGGAGCTGGATGGAGCGGAAGTACCGCGCCACGTTCGCCACGCCGAAGCGGGTGGAAAAAGTGGTGGTGGATCCATCCCTTTCCATGCTGGACCTGGACCGCACGAACAACACCGCCAGCACAGGTTTCTTGGCCAACCTTCTGCCAGAAAGCAGCGTTGGTTGGTGGACCCGGTGGGAGTATTCGCAGCCGCTGGAGAAGTATGCAATCCGGCTGCGGCCAACGCTTTGGTACGCCCAAGCCGATGGGGTTCAGCCCGGGTTTGTGGCCGATGGAGGCTACATCTACGACCGCTACAACGCGAAGGCTGGCCTGTACTACAACGTCAAGTCGGGGCGGGTGGATTATGATGTTCGGTACAACAGCACGTTCGGCTTGCTGGGGCAGCAGTCGCGGGTGGACCTGTTCGCCACCAACAACGACGGGGTCCAGAAATGGGGATTCCAACTCACGAAAAAAATCCCGATGCCCACCGCTGCCCAATACTCGCCGCACACGTTCCGTCTTGCCGCCGAGCGCGAAGTCCTTGTTGGACCGAACTATCCAAACGCCCTTGCCCCCTGGAGCGGCGGGCCAAGCAACATCATCAGCTTTGGCTACCAGTTCGCCACGCTGCAACGGCTGGGGAACTTCTTCCGCACCGATCTGAGTTTCGATGCAAGTTTTGCCAGCCGCGTTCGGTCGGGTGGCGAACGTCAGGGTGAGTTCACGCAATGGACGCTGCAAAGCCAGGGGGCGTGGCGTTGGCTGGGGTTGCAGTTCGGTGGCGATCTGTTTGCCGGGACATCGGTTGGGGACCCGCCGGACCAGCGGTTGTTCAATGCCGCCGGCGCACGCTCCATCCAGATGCACCAGAACCCGATCCATCGGCTGGCAATGAACGCCCGGCCTGGGTTCGGGGCGCGGAATCATCTGGCACTCCCCACCGAAGGCTACCTCCTTTCGCTCCTCAGCAATGGCTTTGCCGAAACCCGCTACGGGCGCAGCCTGCTGAACGGCCGGATCACGGTCGGCAATCTGAACCCGTTCGCCTCGCTGATCTCCGTCCCCTACCTGCGTGAGTTTGACGTTGCGGCCTACGCGGCTGCCGGCTGGCTGTTCCCGGGCGAAGTCACCTTCGGCGGCTTCCGAACGCTCCATGCCGAAGCGGGCGTTGTGGCCTCGGCAGATCTTTTGGAGTTGCTTGATGAACTCTTCCTTCCATCGGCCATTGTTGCCGCGCTGGATTCCCCCGCGCCGGTTCGGCTAAGCCTCCATCTTCCGTTTTGGGCAAGCTCACCGTTGCTTCCCAAAGAAGGGGTTGCGTATCGGTTCGCCATTGGGGTCAGCCTGTAGCGTCCGCCGGAACAGCGGCACGCGGGAAGCACGTGGCAGGCGCGCCAATTATTTCCATGAATCAACGATCCAGGATCAGCCAATGAACATTGCAGTGCTTGGGACCGGAGTTGTTGGCAAGACGATTGCCACAGCGTTAGTTGAACTTGGCCATTCGGTGCGGATGGGGTCCCGCACGGCCAACAATCCGAAGGCAGCCGAATGGGCCGCAGGGGCGGGAAGCAACGGATCGCACGGGACGTTTGCCGATGCTGCGGCGTTCGGCAACGTTGCCCTCCTTTGCCTGCTTGGGACCGGGGCGTTGGAGGCGTTGGAGCTTGCCGAGGAGGAGAACTTGAACGACAAGATCATCATTGACATCACCAACCCGCTCGACTTCTCGAAGGCCGATTTTGCGCGGGGGATTGGGCCAACGCTGTACGTCAGCGGCGGCGGCGATTCGTTGGGGGAGCAAGTGCAGCGGCGGGTCCCGGGGGCGCACGTGGTGAAGGCCCTGAACACCGTCACCGCACGCGTGATGGTGAACCCGGGGATGCTTTCCGGCCAGCACGACCTGTTGATCTGCGGCAACAATGCCGAAGCGAAGTCGCAGGTGAAGGAGTGGCTGCGCGAGTGGTTCGGCTGGCAATCCATTGTGGATTTGGGGGACATCACCGGCGCACGCGCCACCGAAGGATACCTCCTTCTGTGGCTAAAATTATTTGGCGCGATTGGAACGCCGAACTTTAACTTGCGGGTGGTGCGCTAACACGCGGCGCACCCCTTCCGCCGCAATCGCGCGAAACCTGTTCACGAATGCCGAACCTTTGCAGCTTATGAACCAGCCAACGAAACGCCTTCTGCTCCTCCCGACGCTTCTGCTTCTGCTTCCCGTGATCCTTCTGGCCCAGGCCCCGCCGCGTGTGACGGTGCGGCTGCAACAGCCACCGCCAAACCAATTGCGGGTTTCGGATATGTGGAAGATTACCCTGACGAACAGCGGGCGCGCCACCGTCCGAATCTACCTGCAAGGAATCGCCACCGAGGTCCGCGACGGGCAAGTTGTGGACGCGCAAACCGCGCCGTTCGACCTTCCCCCAGGAACCAAACGGCTGACCGGACGCGAGGTGGAGCCGATAAAAGTCAACAGCAGCCACGGACGGTACAAGAACATCCTGCTGCAAACTGGGCTTGTTCCTTCCGGCGATTACACCATCTGCGTCTATGCCAAAGAAGTCGCCACCGAGGAGGTTGTGGGAAGCGATTGCTTCAACCAAGAAATCCAAAACGTGAGCCTTGTGCTGATGACCCCCGACAACAGCACCAGCGTTGGCGATGACCTTCCGATGTTCAACTGGACCACCGCGCCGTTGCTTACCACCGGCGCAACGTACAGCCTGAAAATTGTGGAGATGTTCGGGCAACAAAGCCCCACCAGCGCGATGGAGTCGAACCCCGCATATTTCCGGCAGGAGAACATCAGTGCCCGGAATTTCAGCTATCCCGTCTCGGCCTCGAAGTTCAAAAGTGGCGAGCAATACGCCTGGCAGGTGACGCTGTTCAACGATGGGGTGAAGGTTGCCGAAAGTGAGGTCTGGTCCTTTCTGTACGTGAAAACGCCGCCGCCACCGCCGCCGCCAAAATTCACGGCAGCGTTGTCGAAGTTTATGAAAGCCTACGGCGGCGGATCGTTCGACCAACTGTACGCGATTGCCCCCACCAACGACACCGGCTACATCCTTGCCGGAAAAACCCGCAGCTTCGGGGCCGGCGGCGACGATGCGTACTTGGTGAAGGTGGACCACAGCGGCAACGTGCAATGGTCCCGCGCCTTTGGCGGAAGCAACGACGACGCAGCGTTCGGCGTGGCGCAAGCGCAGAACGGCGGCTACATTGCCGTTGGCTACACCCGCAGCTTCAACGCTATGTTCGACGACATCTACGTGATAAAAACCGACGCGCAAGGGAACGTGCAATGGTCCCGAACCTACGGCGGCGGCGGCCACGACGCGGGCTACTCCATCATCCCAACCGCCAACAACAGCTACACCATTGCCGGGGTCCTGGGAACCGGCGACAGCTACGACGGCTATCTGCTCCGCATCGAAGTCAGCGGCGCGTTGGTCTGGAGCCGCAGCGTGGGGGGTGAGGATTATGATATTCTGAAATCGGTGGTTGAGCGTGGCGACGCGTTGTACGCCACCGGATGGACCCGCAGCTTCGGCAACGGCAACGACGACGCGATGGTGGCAAAAGTCAGCTCCAATGGAGGGGTGATGTGGGTGAAAGCCTGGGGAACCAAACGCGCCGAGCGGGGAACCGGAATTGCCGGCGGGCCATCGGGCTTTGCAACCTCCGGCTACACCCTGGGGAAATTGGGGGAGACCACCGAGTTCAAGGTGCTGGCCATTGGCTTCGCGAACGATGGCACGGACCAGGGGAAAGTGATTGCCCGCGCAGGGCTGTACAACGAAACGTTCGCCATTGCTGCCGATGCCAAAGGGGCGTTCCACCTTGCCGGCTACGCAAAGGGGACGGACCTAACAAACGTTGGCGGCGTTTTGATGATGAAGCTGAGCGGCAACGGCGGGCTGGAGTGGGCGAAGGTCTATCAATCCAAGGCACCAAGCGAGGGGCGCGCGATTGCAATGGCACGCGACGGCGGAATCGTGGTGGCCGGCTTCACCGAGGCGATTGGCGCGGGCGACGGGCTGCTGCTGAAAACCGACGGATTGGGGGTTGCCAAATGCGAAGAACTGGACCCCAAAGCCGTAGCCGATATCACCGGATTGGAAGCAAGAGACCTCACCATTTTTGGAGTAGGCTCAATCGTTACCCCGCGGACCTCCATTGCCGCCACCGCCACCACCATCGAAACATTGATTTGCCCGAAATAAGTGCCGCCAAAAAAATTATCAGCAGGCCAAAGTGAACCTTTGGCCTGCTGACTGACAAGAGGAGGGGAGCACCATCCGCTCCCCTCCCCTCCGCATCGCAATGGCATCACCCCACCCGCCCCCCGCAGTGCGGGCAGTAGTTGGCGATTTGGTGGCGGATTGCCGCGCCGCATCGCCGGCACGTGCGCGGAAGCTGCGCGCCGCAGCAGACGCAGAATCGCTCCCCGGCAAACCCCACCGCAGCGCAGTTCGCACAGTGGACGGTCTGTTGTGCAACCCGGCGGAGCGGAATCCATGGCTGGGCCACAGTGTTGGATCTTCCGTTGGTTGCCGATTTCGCGGTTTGTTTTGCAAGCATCATGGGTGAAAGATATCCCCCGCCCCTTACGATTTCCTTCTGTTGATCTTACGCCCGGTTGTTCTTTCCCCGCAATTCCTCATTTTGCTCCCCTTCCTTGTCTGCAGCCAACCTTAGCCAACCTTCTCCTTGTTCTTTTTCTCTTCAACATTCACATTGCGGAGGGTCAGCCATGCAAGCTCTTGTTGATTTTCTGAACCACGGCACGCTGCCGATGATTGGCCGCCATGACGTTATCTACCAGATTATGCACACGGTGGATAACGCCCCCGAAAGCGGTGGGCTGCACACGCTTCTGCTAATTGGCGAAGCGGGGGTTGGGAAAAGTAGAGTTGTGGAAGGGGTTCGCGAGCCAATGGAGCAAGCCGGGGGGCTGGTGGTGGCCGCACGCATTTTGCCGGAAGCAACGCTATCGCTTGCCCCGGCGCTTGCACGCTCGCTGGAAGGTTCGGAAACTGCGCAAACACTGCTGCGCCAGGAAGTTGCCGCCACGATTGGGGATGTAATTGCCGCGCTGCGCCGGTTATCGCGGCTGCGGCCAATGCTGGTGGTGATCGAGGACACCCACCTGCTGGAAGGGGATGGAGTTCGCCAACTTGGGCTGTTGCTGGAAGGCTTGGCCGACGAAACCCTGACGATACTCTGCTCCACCCGCCCCTCCACTAACTCCATCGGCACGTTGCTGGAGCGGTATCCATTCCGGCAGATTGACCTGCGGGGGCTTTCCCCTGTGGAAATCGGCGAACTGTGGTCGCGATTGTTCGGCACCACCCCCACCCCAGCAATCACCGACGCACTTGCCCGGCTGACGACCGGGAACCCGCTTGCGCTGCGGTCGGGGCTTCGCGGGGCGGTGACGGCTGGGCTGATTGCCCAAACCGCTGGATCGGGCCAATACCTGCTGGATTCCGATGATGCCACGTTTATCGCCCACATTGAACGAAGCTCCAAACGAATCGGCGAAGGGATGGCCGCCCACCTTCTTCCGGAGGAACGCGCCGCCGCCGAACGCCTTGCATGGCTGGGGGAAGCGTTCGCACGCGAATCCGCCGCCGAACTGCTGCGCGGGATGCCGCACGCGGAATCGGCACTGGAACGATTGCTCTTCCGGGGAATCGTGCAGCCCCACCCAATGCCCGCCACACCGCTGCCGGGGATCCATTCCGAAGGGAACGATTTTCCGGCAAGCTCCCACCCCTTGCTGTCGTTCACCCATACCCTTCTGCACCGCTATTTCTTGGACAACTCCAACCCCGACCTTGCCCAACTCTGCGGGGTGATTGCCAGCGACCTTCCACTTTACTCCTACCTGCTTGTTGACACCATCGGCGAACGAATCGCCCAGCTTGCCTTGCCGGAATCAACCGCGCTGGCACTGCTTGGGCGGATACGAAAAATGGCGGCCGGCGCGTTGGAGATCAGCGACCTGGCAACAACCCGGCGGATGGTGGGCCATTCCCTGAAGTTGCTTGAACGATTCGGCGCGGGGAAGCAAAGCGAGGAATGGCAGGCGGAGCAGGTTCAAGCCCTGATTATGCAGTACGTGATGGCACGGGCCGACACCGATGCCGAGCGTTGCACCACGCTTTGCGCCCAGTTGGATGCGCTGACCGCCGCGCCAGCAACCGAACACCACGCCACGCTCCGCATTGCCGCGTTGATGAGAATGATGGCGCAATACCCGCAGCAGCGGCCCACCTACTTGCAGGAAGCAATCGAGCTTTCCAAGCGTTTCCCGCCGATTCGAGGGGCACGGTTCTTCCTCCTTTTTCTTGCCAACGTGGCCTTGCGGGCCAGCAACGAAGGGCAGCACGAAGAGATTCGGTTGGTGGAGCAGGAGTTCCAGCAGGCACGCCAACTTCCAATAGGGAAGAAGCAGATGGAGATGCTGTGGGGATATATCGGCCCGCCGTTGCTGCGGGTGTTCGACACCCACGACGAGCTACAGGAACGCCGCACGCTCCTTGCCGATTTGCAAAGCCGCCGCGGGTGGAACATCCTTCAGCGGGAAAGCCTTGCCAAGCACTCCATTGCTTTCCATGATGCAATCGGCGAGCCGGACACGGCCTTGCGGGTGTTGGAACATTGGGGTGAGGTTATCCGCGAGCATGATGGAGTATCGGCCCACTACGGCTCGCAAATTGTTCGCATCCACGTTCTTGCCGCGCTTGGCGCACCGCTGGCGCAGCTGCAGGAATCCACCGATGCGATGCTGGCCGGCAGCCCCGCCAATCACCAACGGATCCTTCGCCATTTTATCGGAGCATCGCTTGCCACCATTGGGCTGCTGCGTGGCGAACCGGCGTGGGGGCTGGCGATGTTGGAGCAGTCTCCAGAAGGGCGAACGATCCTGCTTCCTTCCACCGAGCTTGGCGTGCGGTTGGCATCGGGAACCGCCACGCTCCCCACCCCCGCCGAACGTGCCGACCGCCCCGAGGTTGCCCGCGACCTTGCGCTGCTTCTTGACCTGCTTGCCAAACCAACTTCCCCGGGATCAATTCTTGAAGCCGCGCGGCGATTGCTTGCCCGGCCATTGCTCCGCATTGAGGACCTGACACTGCTGCAAACCGTGATCCAGCTGCTGGAGTGGAAGGCCGGGAATCAGGTGATGGAGGAGGTGATGGAAGGATTGCGGGCCGATCTGCGCCGCGTGGTGACGCAGGGGCTTGCATGGCTGCAGCAACAACGAATCGCCGCGTACATGCCGCCGCTGATTGCGCTGGCCCAGAAAGTGCTTCCGGCAAAAGAGGTGAAAGCGTGGCGGGGGAAATGCGCAGGAATCCAGCGCGAGCGCGACGCGCAGTTGCGGGCAATGAAAGGGGATGGGCGCATCGCCGTCACGATGGTGGGGGTGATTGCCGTGCAACTCCCCGGCCAGGAGCCAAAGAAGATCACCGGGGCGCGGGCGCGCACGGTGCTGGGGCTGATGGTTGCCGCCCAGCTTGCGGACCGCCCCCTTACCCACCGCGATTTCTGCGCCATTGCCACCGGCGAAGCGGACCCCGAACGCGCCCGCAACGTGGTGTACGTCCGGCTGCACGACCTGCGTGAGCTAATCGGCCCAGATGCAATCCTTACCGAGCCAGAGCTTGCCCCCAGGCTGAACCCCGCCACCGTTCGGGTTGATTTGTTGGAGGCGCACCAGCATCTGGTCCAGGCAAAAAATTTGTTGCGTGGCGGCGCGTTGTACCGCGTTGTTCCGGCATTGCTTCGCGCCCAGGGGCTGCTGCGGGGCAAGGTCCCGTTCCCCGGGTTGTACGAGGAGATGTTCGAGGCCGCACGAGAAGAGATCGAAAGCATGATGCGGGAGACGACGCTGCGCACCGCACGCGCACTGCTGCGCGAAAAGGACACAGAGAACGCCACCCGATTGCTCAGCAACAGCCTTGCGGCCATGCCCGAGGACGAAGAGATTTCCGAGCTGCTTCAGCAAGGATTATCGGAGCAGGGAAAGCGAACCGAGGCCGAGCGGGTCAGGATGACGGCGGCGGAAATGGAGTAACGAACGGAAGAGCCAGCCGGCTACTCCATCGGGCTTCGTTCATGCCACAACCAATGCCCGCCGCGAATTCCTTCCACGTTGGAGATGATGGAGACATCGGGGGGAAGTTCCAGCGTCACTTTCTTGGCATTGCCGCCGCCAAGATAGAGATGGTCGAAGTGCGTTAGCGTGCGGAGCGCGGCAATCGCGATTTCTATTCGGCTGTTCCACTTGCTGTTTCCCGCTTCTTTGCGGGCAGCGTTCCCAAGCTGTTGTTCGTAGGTTTCCCCTTTCCGGAACGGGTGGTGGGCAAGCTCCAGATGCGGCCCCAATCGCCCATCTTCAAACAGCGATGTTCCGAAGCCGGTTCCCAGCGTTATCACCATCTCCACCCCTTTCCCCTGAATCGCCGCCAGCCCTTGGACGTCGGCATCGTTAGCGGCCCGGGTTGGGAAGCCCAGCAGCAGTTGGAAGGCCGTCACCAGATTCAGCCCAACCAACGAGGGGTCCAAGTTTGCGGCGGTGCGGATCACCCCGCCGCGCACCACCCCGGGGAAGCCAACAGAAACGTGGGTGAACTCCGGCAGCGATTGCACCAAGTTGGCAACGGTTTCCAACAACGCGTCGGGGGTGCATGGTTGCGGTGTTTCGATGCGGACGCGCTCGGTCAGCATCTCCCCCGATTCGCCCAGCACCGCCCCTTTGATTCCGCTTCCGCCAATGTCAATGGATAAAATCTTCATGGTCATCTTCTCTCGGTTCGTCGCGATGATTAGGTAAAGTCAACGGTGGCAAAGAAACAACCTCACCACGAAATAGCAAACCGTCAGCCGGCAGATTCTTTGGGCGATGGCTGCGTGAGTATCTCCAGTTGGGTTAGGTAGTTGAAGGCTTCGTCGGAGTTGGTGCCGCACATCGTTGGCGACGGCATCAGCCCCACGCAGACCGCGGGCCGCGATGGCAGCCCGAACAGTTTGCAGCGGTTGTCGGCCGTTAGCTGCACGCAGCGGACACCGGCGGGCTTCCCGTTCGGCATCCCCGGAATTGGCGAGCTGATGGAGGGGGCAATGCAGCACGCCCCGCAGCCAGCGCGGCAGGAAATTTCGGGAGGGATGGAAGAGCGGTTATTCATTGAATGAACGATGCGTGAACCATGGCCAGCAGAGCAAGCCCAAAAGGAGCCTGCACAGGGGGGATAAAAACCGTTGAACGTTTATAAAACATTTATAAAACGTTTATAAATTATAAACGTTATGTTTGAAGCCGTTTAACCAACGATCCGTTATGAGATTTCCAGCAATTCCGCCAAATACTGAGGAACTTTTCCGCACGCTCGGCAAAGCCGAAAACTCTGGAGAGCGGCTTATGCAGATTGCCATGGCCCAGTTTGGCCCCGCGCCCAACCACCAATATCGCCACTGGGACACCTTGCGCCATCTGCAGCCACCGGAAGGCTTCACCCTTGAAGAGTGGTGGCTGGGGATTCGCCTAGCACGCCAATCGTTAAGCCGCACGCTGCCGATCACCGACAGCCACGGCAACCCCTTTTTCTTCACCATGACCGACCCCGGGTTACACTACTTACGGCTCATTGACAGCCAAGCAAGCGGCACAATTGCCGACTGGCCAGCATTGGAGAACGAACGCGAGCGGGAACGCCACATTAAGCGGTCGTTGATTGAGGAGGCGATTCAATCCAGCCGATTTGAAGGGGCCGTGACAACCCGCAAAGTGGCAAAGGAGATGATCATAACCCAACGGAAGCCACGGAGCCGTTCGGAGCAGATGATCCTCAACAACTACAACGCCATGCAGTTCATTGGCGAAGTCAAGAAGGCAAGGTTGACACCAGACATCATTCTTGAGCTGCAACGGATACTCACCCACGGCACTCTTGATGACCCCTCCGCCGCAGGGCGTTTCCGGCGGCCCGATGAGCGGGTGGTTATGGTGGATATACAGGATAACGAAGAACTCCACATCCCCCCCGATGCTGCCGAGATGGAATCGCGCATCCAGCAGCTGTGCGACGTTGCGAACCAGCCGGATGATCTGGCATCGGGCGCGCCGTATATCCATCCTGTTGTCCGTTCCATTCTGCTCCATTTCTGGCTGGCCTACAACCACCCGTTTGTTGATGGCAACGGGCGAACGGCACGGGCATTGTTCTACTGGTCCATGGCGCACCGTGGCTATTGGCTGTGCGAGTATCTGACGATCTCCAGCATCCTTACTAAAGCACCAGCGAAGTACTTTCGGTCGTTCCTTTATACCGAGACCGACAACAACGACGCGACCTACTTCGTGCTGGCTCAGCTTGGCGTGATTGAGCAAGCCTTGAACGTGCTCCGCAAACAATTGGAGCAGAAATCACGCGCCCAGAAGAAGGTAACAGCAGCCTTGCAGCAAGTGAACGAAGCATCGCGGCTATTGAACCCACGCCAGATTGCATTGCTGACCCACGCCATGACCCACGCCAACTCCGCCTACACCATCCACACCCACATGAAGGCTCATTCCGTAACCTACTTGACCGCACGCACCGACCTTCTGAAACTGGTGGAGAGCGGATTGCTTGAACAGCGAAAAACTGGCAAGACCCTTTACTTCAGCCTATCCCCCAACGCCAAACAGCAGTTATCGCAATTGCAGAAAAAAGGGTGAGCGATTGGGAACGCTGCCGCGCCGACTGCTGGCCATGCATTTCTCCTGCTGACAATTTGCTCAATGCCCTGAGCAAATTATCTCAATGCCCTGAGTAAATTGTTTTGGTTCTGTTTTCAACGATTTCCACACGATGTACGCCCGACCACTGCTTCAGAAATTGCTTAGCCGCTTGGCCGAACCTCGGCGATATATCCAGGTGCTGCTGGGGCCGCGGCAAGTTGGGAAAACCACCCTTGCACGCCAGGCCGCCCAGCGTTTGAACGTCCCCACACACTTCGCAAGCGCCGACGAGCCCGCGTTAAAAGGGGAGGCCTGGATTGCCCAGCAATGGGAAATCGCGCGGCTGCTTTGCCACAAAGCTGAAGGAACCACAACCCCAGCGTTGTTGGTGATAGATGAGCTCCAAAAAATTTCAGGATGGTCCGAGTCGGTGAAGCGGCTGTGGGATGAGGATTCCGCAACCGGCCTTCCGCTGAACGTCCTGTTTTTAGGTTCCTCGCCATTGCTGGTGCAGAAAGGGCTAACCGAGAGCCTGGCGGGAAGGTTCGAGGTGCTGCGCGCCCCGCACTGGTCCTTCACCGAAATGCAGGAAGCGTTTGGATGGAACCTTCAGCAATTCATCTACTTCGGTGGATACCCGGGCAGCGCGTCGCTGGTTGGCGACGAGGAGCGTTGGCGGCGATACCTGCTGGACTCCTTGATTGAACCCACCATCGCCCGCGATGTGCTGCTGACAACCCGGGTGGATAAACCGATCCTTCTGCGGCGATTGTTCCACCTTGCTTGCCAATACTCTGGGCAGATACTCTCTTATCAAAAAATGGTGGGCCAGCTTCAGGATGCAGGGAACACCACAACGCTGGCCGGCTATCTTGATTTGCTGGCGGGCGTTGGCATGGTGGCTGGGCTTCAGAAATATGCCGGCGAGCACGTTCGGCAGCGTGCTTCAAGCCCCAAACTTCACGTTTTCAACACCGCGTTAATGACCGCCCTATCCCCCCACTCCTTCGCCGAAGCACTCCACAATCGCCAGTGGTGGGGGCGATTAACCGAGTCGGCAGTGGGCGCGCATTTGCTGAACACCGCCCAAGAACAGCAGGGTGAGGTGATGTACTGGCGAGAGCGAAATCTGGAAGTAGATTTTGTTGTTCAGCACGGCAAAACGCTTCTGGCATTGGAGGTGAAAAGCGGTGCTTCTGCCGAGAAGTTATCGGGGATACAGGCATTCAACAAACAGTTCGGGCAACAGGCAGGGAAGGTGCGAATGCTGCTGGTGGGAACCGGCGGAATGGCCGTCGAGCAATTCCTGACGATGCCAACCCTGCTCCAATCCTAACCGGATTGCCGATTGAATTTCCCCGCCGAAAAAACCAACCAAAAAATCAACCGCCACTGCGCGCTTGCCTGCGTGCAGTGGCGGTTGGTTTGATGATCCTTCCCCCTCCGTTATCCGGCATCCATTACCCCGCTTCCGTCTCTGCCGGAATCCCCTGGATTGTGGCGGCTTGGGCCAGTGCCAAGTAATGCTCAACATGGTCCAGAACCTTCGGGCTGTAGCGGATGTGAAGATAGACGAAGTCGTTATCGTACCGCTTTTCCAACACGTCGGCGTGGTCGTGCAGCCGGGCAAGGGCGTGCCATTTCGCAATCGGGGCCCGCACAATCCGCTCCACCAACGACGACTCAATCCTTTCGGCCAGCTTGTCGCGCAGGGCCACGATGTTGAAGCCGCGCATGGCCGAGATCATCACCGCGTCGGGGTACCGCTCGTTCATCTCCAACAACATCTCGCTCCCTTTCGGCAGGGCATCCACTTTGTTGAAGACCATGATGGTTGGGATTCCGGACGCGTCAATGTCGGCAAGGGTGGATTCCACCACCGAGATTTGCTCCATCAGCGATGGCGAGGCGATGTCAACAACGTGCAGCAGAAGGTCGGCCTCGCGGACCTCGGCAAGGGTGCTGCGGAAGCTGGCCACAAGGTGGGGCGGCAGCTTGCGGATAAACCCGACGGTATCGCTCAGCAAGGCTTTGCGGTCGTTGGCAACTTCAATCTGGCGGACGGTGGTGTCCAGCGTGGCGAACAGGCGGTCCTCGGCGTGAACATCGGCCCCGGAAAGCTCCCGCATCAGCGTTGATTTCCCGGCGTTGGTGTATCCCACCAGTGCAATCTTGAACATCTCGCTTCGCCCTTTCCGTTGGGTTTCGCGCTGCTGCTCAATCTTCTCCAGCTTCTCCCGCAGGAGCGAGATTCGGGTGCGGATCAATCGGCGGTCGGTTTCAATCTGGGTTTCGCCCGGGCCTTTGGTCCCAATTCCGCCGTACTGTTTGGACAAGTGGGTCCATTGGCGGGTAAGGCGTGGCAGCATATACTGAAGCTGCGCAAGCTCCACTTGGGTGCGTGCTTCGCTGCTGCGTGCGCGCCCGGCAAAGATGTCCAGGATTAGCCCCGAGCGGTCCACAATCTTCCGCTTGATGACGCGTTCAAGGTTGCGCGCCTGCATCGGCGAAAGGTCATCATCCACCACCACAAGGTTGATCCCCTCCTCCTCCACAATTTCGGCCAACTCCTCGGCCTTCCCTTTTCCGATAAAGAACGCCCCATCCTGGCGTGGCAATCCCTGCACAACTTTCAGCACCGTGTCGGCGCCGGCGGTGTCAACCAGCAGTTCTAATTCGTTCAAATGTTCCAGCGTCTGCTCGCGGCTGTTCGCGCCTTGGGCAAGCCCCACAAGCAGGGCGCGTTCGCGGGCGTTCTGGACGATCGTGTGAAGTTTTTGTTCGGTCAAATCGAGCGTTGATAAAGAAGAATGAATTTGGCAGATGCCACGCTTTCGGCAAGTGAGTTCAGGGCTTCTGCGGGCGCACGCATCATGGCTGCCGTGCGGTTGGGCGAAGCTACGAAGCGTTTGCTACCGCACAAACAACACTTCCCCAAAAGAAGTGTTTCCGCCAACCCGGCCGCGGGTAACTTACGGATGGTTGACGGGTTGATGGCCTACAGAATTATCCCAACCGTATTGTCCCAACTATCGGCAGCTGCTCCGGCTCTCCATTTCCCGCAATGGCAACACGTACACAGAACACCATCCCGGCGTATGACCTTCCCCGTGGTGATGACCTTGACCTCCCCTTCCGGTTCGTGGCCCTGAATCGCAGCCAACACAGCTACGACTTCACCGCGCCGCATCGGCATAACTACTACGAAGTCTTCTTTTTTGAGCATGGCGGCGGGGAGCATGACATTGATTTCACCACGTTCCCAATCCGCGACAACTCCCTCCATTTTGTCACGCCGGGGCAAGTCCATCAGGTGCGCCGGCTTCCTGGCTCGGGGGGTGGGGTGCTGCTGTTCACCACCGATTTCTACAGCCTTAATCTGTACAACCGCGACCTGCTGCAGGCGCTTCCGTTCCTAACCGGAAGCCACCCCCAGCCGGTGCTGAACATGACCCACGAAGAAAGCATGGAAGCGATGCTGTTGATTGGAATGATCCGCGAGGAGTTCCGGCTGGCCGCAACCCACCGCGAGGAGGTGATCCGAAGCTATCTGAACATCTTGCTGCTGAAGTCGCAGCGGTTATTCGAACAGCGGAGCGATATTGCCGCCGCAACCCCAACGGCCACCAAGCAGTTGCTCCGCTCGTTGCGGTTGCTGGTGGATGCGCACTTCCATGCGGTCCATTCCGCCGGGGCCTACGCCCGGATGCTGAACGTGACGCTGAACCATCTGAACAACATCACGAAGGAGCTAACGGGCCGCACCGTTAGCGAGCTTATCCAGGAAAGAATTCTTCTGGAGGCCAAACGATTGCTGGCCCATTCTTCGTTAAGCGTGAAGGAGATCGCGTACCATTTGGGATTCGACGATCCTTCCTACTTCACCCGCTTTTTCCGGCTGCGGCAACAGCTGACCCCAGCGGAGTTCCGATCCGGGTTTGAATAAAGGGGAAGCGGCGTAAGCAAAACAAGCAACGAACCAAACATGAGTCTATCATGGTAAAAAAAACGATTGCGTATGTGATGATTCTGGTGGCTGTCGGCATCGGCATCTACTGGTATTCCTCAGGAGCCAACATCTACACGCTGACCTCGGTTCCGGTGGAAGTGAAAGATGAGTTGTTCGGCACCACCGAAACCCATTGGGAAGAGACCTACCGCCCGGGCCTTGACGTTCTTGGGCCAGCAATGGGGGGATTGATCCTTATCGCCAGCGTCCTGCTGTGGCTTGCGCGGCGCGATGGCCGCCGCCCCCAGCCGGAGTAACGCGCCAACCGCCAGAGCGCGATTTCCGGGAAGTGCTTCGCGCTTTCTTTTCCCCGCCGTACATTTGCGCGGTACTGCGGCGATATTCCCTTCCTACTTCAGCGTCCCATGAACGTTTTTTCTTCTTCCATTCGGCTATCGGTGGCCGGTTTGGTGCTGGCCAGTTTGGTGCTGGCAATTATTGCTGCCGGATGCGCGGGGCAATCCATGGCAACGCGCAACATCAGCCTTAGCTACGACATGGCGGCGAACACCGTGCAAATCGTTCCAACGGAGCGGGCAAAGGCCGGGGACATGGTGTCGTTCGAGGTGAAGAACGTCAATCCGTTTTTGTACGAAGTGACGATTAACCAGCAACGGATTTCCCGGAACACACCGCTGCGCCGCCTGCAGCAGTTCGCGCTGCCAAAGCCGAACATTGGCGACACCGCACGCCAGGCCCCGCCCCTTACGGCGGACCTTGCGGGGTCCACCAATCGCCTGCCAATCAATCGCTTCCGCACCAACCACACCCTGTTCCGCAACCGCTTCAACACGTTCGTTGCCTTCCTCAGTTTTGATGATTATCTCCTTTCCCTTCTTCGCCAACCATTCCCGCAGGAGGACCTGCTAAAACGGAGCATCACCGCACGGCTGAACGAGCTTGTGGGAACCGGGCCGCTGTACACCCGCGCCGATTTTGTTCGCAAGGGGGATGAGTTGTTCGAGGCGATGACGAAATCCTTCAATGACTTGATGAGCGAGTATCAGTTCCTTGACACGCTGGCCAAGCGGGAACTGCGCGAAGCAATGCTGAACGCCCGCGCCACCTACGAATCGTTCGCCGCCGGTGGGGAATGGAGCCACCACATTGAGGCCACCGCCGATTTATACGAGCTGGTGCAGAACACCCCGTTCACCTTTGCATCGTTCCGAACGCAGGTGGCGATTGGGGACCAGGCGATGACGTTTCGGGTGGAAGGGACACGGAAAGAAGAGGCCGACCAGATACCGAATGGAGTTGCGCAGCCGTTCGCGTTGCAGTATCAGCTTCCGGTGGAAGGGGGTGGGTTCCGATTGGGGATTGGCGCAGGGTTGTTTGCCAGCAGCTTGGCCAACAACAGCTACGGTTTCCGCGACTCGCTGGGGTATCGGTTTATCGTCCAGAACCAGCGCGACGTAATGAACTACGGCCCCGGGGCGGTGATGCACTTCCACCACACCGCAATCCCCATTGGCGGGAATGTTGGATTGATGCTGAACAACGCCTCGCGGATCCAATACCTTGCCGGGGCCAGCCTTATGCTTGGCGACCGCGGGCAAATCGGCATCAACGGCGGCCTGACGTTCGGCACGGTTTCGCGGCTTGCGGCCCCGTACATCCTGGACAAACGGCTTGACGGAAACGACGCAAAGCTCACCGCCATCCCCACGATTGACCGATTGGAGCTTGGGTGGTACGGTGGGGTCAGCTACAACTTTGGCGGGTCCAATTAATCGCTGGTTTTGCGGCGTTGCAGAATCTTCATCACGGCGGCGGAGTAGCCTTCGGCACTTCGTTCGGGGGTTAGTTCGGTTTCGGCGTGTTGGCGTGCGGCGTTTCCCATGCGCTGGCGTAGCTGGGGGGAATCAACAATGCGGCCAAGCGCGGCGGAAAATTCCGGGATGTTGTTGGGGTCCACAATGATTCCCGTAACTCCATCTATCACCACATCGGCCGTTGCGCCGGCAAAACGGGTTGCGATTATTGGCAATCCGGCGGCGGCGGCTTCCACCATCACCAATCCAAAAACCTCCGTCAGGAAGGGAACAAAAGCGCGTCGGACATGGCGTAGTAGATCGGCAAATCGGCTTTCTGCTGATAGCCGTGCATCAGCACCTGCCCCCCCAGCCCGTTCCGCTCGATGGCTTGGCGCAACTTGGCTTCATCTTCCCCCGACCCCACAACGTGCAAGGCAACATCGGGGCGATTCAGGGCGGCCAGCGCTTCGGCCATTTCCACAATTCCCTTCCACCCCAGCAGATACCCAACAAACAGCAGATGAACCGCAAACGGCTCCCCCGATTCCGTGCGGAAGCGATCCCGCCACTGGTCCGCCTGCCCGCCGCGCCGCAGCGCATCCACGCGGGAAACAAAAAACTGCGTGTCCACAACGTTGATTGCAACATCAACGCGTTGGGAAGGGACACCTTTATCAAGGAAGTACTGGCGTGCATCGTTGCCGTAGGCAATGAACCCTTGCCCCAGCTTGTAAAACGGGATACGGAACAGATCCCGCAGCCACTGATAACTGCGCCGCGCCGAAGTGTGGGTTTCGCCGCTGTAGATAATCACGGGGATTTTTCTGCGGAGGCAGTGAAGCATCAGCCGCAAGGCAATGGCATCCATTGCCCACGCAAGCACTACCACTGCGGGGCGCAACTGCTGTAGTTGGTGTTCCCCCCCTTGCAGCATTGCATCGGCCGTTCCTGCGGACCACGACAGCTCGGCAAAATCTTCATCGCTAAACTTCCATTCGCGCTGGCGGCTTCGGCCTCCTAAAAAATGGATATGGAGCCGAACTCCTTCCTTCAACAACTCCTTCTGGAACGCACGATACTGCGGCAGGCGGTAGGGGGTTGGGGCGTTGGTGATATGCAGGACGAGCGGTTGAGACATGCTGTTCGGTAATCTTGATGGCTCCTAGTTATTGCTCTTGCTATTGTTAGTGGGAATAGGCATTTTGCCGCCTGTATTTCCCTGTCTCTGCCCACCATAAACCTTATGGAGGCCGTTCTATGTTGCGCGTAATTTTCAGTCTGGCTGTTGCTCTGGTTATCCCATGTGCCAGAATGCTTTCGCAAGATATTCGATTATCGCCAGAACCGACCACAACCATCCTATCCGTGGATAATCGCACCGTTGCGGCGGCACGTATTGATTCCGTAACGCTGATAGTATGGGGAACACACATTAGGGGCAAAGCACCCAACACCGTGAAGAACGTCCTACGGACGCAGATTGTACGCGATACCGGGTTGGTTGACTCATCCCGCATCCTCCACAGCGTAGCGGCATATCCCTCCACCTACCGAAAAGTATTTGCGCTGCATGATCGCTTTCTGCTGTTGTGGGACGACCGGCGTAGCGGCACATACGAACTTTATGCACAGGTGATTGATACCACCGGCAGGGCTGTAGGGGAAGAGGTTGCCATTGGCGAGGGCATGATGGATGATGCATCCACTTTTTTGCTTCCAATGAATGGAGGGTGGATGTTGATCTGGAACAGTAAGAACGACACCACCCGATCATATCGGCAACTATTATCATCCAACGGAAAACGTATTGGCACTGCCGAACGGCTTCCCACTTCGCTCATTACGCACGTTTTGCGCTATTCAGAACCAGACATGGTTCTTTTACGCAGCGAAAAAGATTTTTCGGTCATTATGGACGCATCTGGGAAAATCAATCAAAAGTTATTGCCCGTTGGCCGATTGAATCCAATGTTCTATCTATGGCCCGACAGTTCCCTTTCTATTCTGCAAGATTCCACGGTGATCCATTACAGGAATCTCCTTGACGACACCCCCTCCAACACAACACCCATTCTCTTCCCCAATAATTGGCTACGAGGGTCCGAAACGATTGGCCGCGATTCCGCAGGGGAATTACGTATTCTTGGGTGGCAAAAAACCATTCATTCTTATGCCTATATTTTTACTGCTATGTACCCTCTTCGCCAAGCCCAGCAGATACAGTGGTATGACACCGTTTCTACGAACAATTATCAAAGCAGTAGCACTTCCGCAAGCAGCCCAGCCTATAAGACAACGAGGTACAGACTACTCTGTGCAAACAATTATGTAGTTGACGGAATTTTCAGCTTCAGCGTATATAATAATTTCGAACACAATTCATATAATGTTGATTATGCTGTGACATACATAACATCTCAAGATGGTACCCTTTATAAAGCAAATGACCCGAATATTCCATCATGCTACACAACATCCAATATTGCGATTTCCAGAGAGCGAATTGCGCTGGTAAATAACGTTAAAATTTACATTAACAAGACTGCTAGGGGTTTCGATCTGGATTCGCTTATCAACTACCGAGGGGATGCCATTCAAATACTGCCAGCAATAGTATTGCGGGATAACGAATTATTAGTTCGATATTGGCAAGGCACTATTCCATACATGTATTTTCCACAGAATACATTCTTAGGCCAATGGCGTAATTTTCAAGATACGCTGTCTGGATTCAAAGACGATGCAGCCCTTTCTGTGCTTGACCGAGGGTGGATGTACGCTTATAGGATTACCAATGCAAATACGTTCTTCTTAGCGTGCCGAGACGACATCAGGTTTATCTACCGTGGGCAGTTGGAGGCAATCGCTACGAATGCAGTCAATTATGTTCCAACCAATGAAGGCTGGCGACCAACACGATCCTGGATAACCAAGGGGCATCATACCTACCGTAGGGTGTTGGCATCAGGATTTAATCCAGTACGCAACGAGCTGATTATTATTGACCACTACGAAGGGAACCCGCCACGCTCGTACGCAACGATTAATTCTCGCGGTGACTCAATCGCAGGGAAGAATTTTAGCGACTCAGTTATGCTAACCTGGGAATTCCACAATGACCTTGTGCCGATTGACTCAACCGCTTTTTTATTGTTCAACCCCGACAAAACTCTGCTATTCCAGGACAGCAAAATTTCATTCATTAATGACTACGTTGTCCCAAAAGGGAACGTAAGGCTCCAGAGATTAATTGATGATTCTTTTCTGGAAATTTATTCCGAAGATAGCCTTACCATCCGCCTAAGAATTTTTTCTTTGGTAGGGAAATTGCGTTATGAGAAAACGCTCAACTATGAAGGCAAATCTCCGTTTGTTGTTGGGCAATCGCCCACCACCAAGGATATTTTTTTGCTGCGTGGCGGAAACGATGGGGTGAAGCTGACAATGATGAACAGTCAACTGAAAAACTTGGTTGATGGTGGAAGCGGAATGCCAATTTTTGACATTCCTATCAGCACCACCCGGGATAGCGTTGGAATGGTGAGCGGGGTGTTTCGCAACGACACACTGTTCGCCGTGTGGGAGGATTTTCGCAATAGTTTCGACATCTACGGCACGGCTTGGAAACGACCCAGCGATCTGATTGCCCCCGGCTTCACTCCGCCATCTCTTGATACGGCCATCCCTCCTAACCCTCCTTTTTTTGATAGCACAGAAAATTCAACGTTTGCCATCATGGGAATAATTCCAACCCCAGCGGATAATTTTCTATCATTTCAACTACAGCTGCTCAAGCAGGGTGTGGTGACGCTCCATGTTGTGGATGCGCTGGGGAAAATCGTCAAGCGGAAGCAATGGAGGGCACAGCAAAGGGTGCAAAACATTTTCTTGGAAACGCAGGACCTTTTCCCTGGAGCCTACACCGCGCTGTTTGAAGTTGGGGGGCATTTCCAATCACGGCAGTTCCTGGTTGTTCATTAAGGCTGGTGCAATTTGGTGGCCATTGCAACCGAGCGCGCTTTCAGAAGAGGAATCATGCTTGCAACAAGCCCCCCCCCTGTGAAAAGTTGTTCCCTTTTCCCGCTTGGTTTGGGGGCTTTGGTAATTTCATCGGCCTTGCAATGGGCCGTTGGGGCGGATTGTTCCAATCCATCTTGCGGGCAACATTGTTCTGTTGTGGGGGTCTTATTACGGCATCCATATACGTAACCTTGTTCTGCCAATGGCTCCTTCAACTTCTTCGATTTCCATGCCGCGTTCCGCTTCCGGCCGTTGTTCTGCCAGCTTCTGTGCTGCCCTTGTTGGGGCGTGCATCTGGCTGATGTTCCCCTTTTTCACACAGGCGCAGCCCAGCACCGATGACCCGGCGATGACGCATCGGGATAATCCCGGCCCAGCCATCAACTCTACCTCCATCGAAATCCTTCCGCTGGTCTCCCCCGATGGACAAACGTTGTACTTCGACCGCAAGTACGACCCGGAAAATATCGGCGGCCAGAACGACGACGACGACATCTACATGGCAACCATGCAGCCCGATGGCACATGGGGAAACGCCGTAAACGTTGGCTCGCCGCTGAATTCCCCAGGCTCCGATGTCCTGTTCTGGATTAGTGCCGATGGCAACGCCGCCCTGATGCACAGCGGGAAAATCATTAAACACACCGTTGGCAAAGGGAAAAAAGCAAAAACCACCGAACGCTCCGTTGGGTTGGCCATCACCCGCAGGGTGAATGGGGCTTGGACCGAACCCACGCCGGTCGTAATCCAAGGGCTGGCCTCGCTTGGCGACAGCTACTACGCCACCATCTCCCCCGACGGACGGAAGCTGATTATTGCCTACAATCCCGGGCATGAAGATCCGGAGGACCTGGACCTGTTCATCTGCACCGCCATCAGCAGCGACATGACCCGCTGGACCCAACCGATTCCGCTGGGCGGAACCATCAACACAACGATGTTCGAGGGCGCGCCCTTTATGGCCGCCGATAATCGCACCCTCTATTTCGCTTCGGCAGGGCACGACGGCTTTGGAGGAAGCGACCTTCTGATGACCCGCCGCATCGGCAACTCCTGGAACGCTTGGACCACTCCGGTCAATCTTGGCGGGACCATCAACACCCCGATGTTCGAGGCCTCCCTCTCGGTGCCGGCCACGGGCGACTCCATCTACGTAAGCGGCAGCGGGTTCCCTGGCGAGTTGAATTTTGGGCGATCCGATATCTACCGTTTGCAACTTCCGCAAGAGTTCCGCCCGTTTCCGGCAACGCTGGTGAAAGGGAGCTTGGTTGCGGCGGGGAAACCGGTGGAAGGATTGATTCGCGTTGAACGGAACAGCGACAAGCTGGAGATATTCTCCACCACCAGCGACCACAACGGGCGTTTCACCCTGATCCTTCCCCCCGATGCCGACCTGTCGGTGATCGGCTGGGCAAGTGGTCATGCCGAGGTCTCGCTCCCGATTCGGACCTCAACCCAACCAATCTCCGGCATCACTCTAGATCTTGCTGGCGAAACAACGCCAGAAAGCAACAGCCCCACAACCAGCAAGCCCGCCCCCGGCAAGGCCATGAACGTATCAGCCGATCCGGTGATCTACTTCCCCACTGGTTCGGCGATGATCACCACCGAGGCGGAGCAGATATTGAAGGCGTTGGCGCAGCAGTTTATCGGCCAGAAGCCGCATGGGATCACCGTTCTTGGATTCACCGACGACGAAGGGGAGGAGCCGATGAACGACAGCCTTAGCTTGCGCCGGGCAATCGCCGTCAAGGATTGGTTGCAGGGGCATGGCTTGGGGGAAATCGCCATCCAGACCATTGGAAAAGGGGAGCGCGAGCCGAAAGCAAAAGACCAAACAGCTGCCGGGCGGGCATTGAATCGGCGGGCGGAGATTGTTGCGCACGGCAGGCGGTGATCCCTTCCGCAAAACCGAGCCCCCCCGCTGATACCGTGACGAAGCGTGGCGAAGATTGAACACAACCCCCATGTTTCAGTAACTTGCTTCCGCCAAGCCGCTGAAGCGGCAAGAACCTTTCAGAACAACAGCACACGCAGATACAGAACTTTCAGGGAGACCACAGAGCAATGGCAACAGACATTCTGATGCCCAAGATGGGCGAATCGGTGCAGGAAGGGACCATTCTTCGCTGGACCAAACAGGTGGGCGACACAATCGAGCGCGATGAAGTAATCGCCGAAATCTCCACCGACAAGGTTGATACCGAAATCCCTTCACCAGCCGCCGGTGTGCTGCTGGAGATTGTTGCCCCGGAAGGGGAAACCGTTGCCGTTGGGAATGTGATCGCCCGAATCGGTGCCGAGGGTGAGGTTGGTGCAGCCGCACCAGCACCAGCCGCCGAACCACCAGCCGCCGCGCCAGCACCGGCTCCAGTAGCCGAGCCGCCAGCTGCCGCGCCAGCGCCAGCCGCTGCGCCAGCACCTTCCGCCGCGCCAGCAGCGGGGGGCGCACGCGAGGCGATCTTGATGCCAAAGATGGGGGAATCGGTTCAGGAAGGAACGATCCTTCGCTGGACCAAGCAGGTGGGCGACGCGATTGAGCGCGATGAAGTAATCGCCGAAATCTCCACCGACAAAGTAGATACCGAAATCCCCTCACCAGTGGCCGGCACTTTGGTTGAGATTTCCGCGCAAGAAGGGGAAACCATCGGCGTGGGGAATGTGATTGCCTACATCGCCACCGGCGCAGCCGCCGCTGCAACGCCAGCACCGGATCCTGCACCAGCCCCGGCAGCCGCACCGGCCCCGGCTCCAGCAATCGCAGCCGCACCAGTTTCCACCAACGGAAGTGCCGCACCGGCTCCGGTTGCAGCAGCAGCAGTTGCCGAAGCGATTCCTGCCGGGCCGATTCCACGGAGCGTTGGCGGACGATTCTACTCACCATTGGTCCGCTCCATTGCCGAGGCCGAAGGGGTGGGGGTGAACGAACTGAACGCCCTGAACGGTAGCGGAGTTGGCGGACGGGTGACGAAGAACGATCTGATGGGATACCTGCAGAACCGCACAGCCGCGCCAGCAGTTGCACCGGCCCCAGCAGCAATGCCAGCCCCTGCACCTGCAGCCGCACCGAAGCCAGCCGCCCCAGCAGTGATACCATCCACGGGAACAAAGGAGTACGGCCCGGATACCGAGGTTGTCCCGATGGACCGGATGCGCCAGCTTATCGCCGAGCACATGGTCCGGAGCAAGCACACCTCGCCACACGTCACAGAAGTTGGCGAAGCCGATGTCACTGGGTTGGTCCGGCTGCGTGAAGGGCGGAAGGAAGGATTCCTGAAACAAGAAGGTGTGGGCCTTACCTACACGCCGTTCTTTATCGCCGCAGTGGCCCGCGCCCTGCGCGAGAACCCGTGGGTGAATTCCTCGGTTGACGGAACCAACATCATCGTGAAGAAGCGGGTGAACGTTGGCATGGCAACCGCACTGCCGGATGGGAACCTGATTGTTCCAGTTATCAAAGATGCCGACCGTTTGAACATCACCGGATTGGCCCACGCCGTCAATGACCTTGCGGTCCGCGCCCGCAGCAAGCAACTTTCCCCCGACGACATCGCCGGCGGGACCTTCACGCTTACCAATTACGGCGTGTTTGGGCTGCTGCATGGTGCGCCAATTATCAGCCAACCACAAGTGGCGATTCTTGGGACCGGGGCAATCCAAAAACGCCCAGTGGTTCGCCAGATCGAGGGCCAGGACCTGATTGTTATCCGCTCGATGGTCTATCTCTCCCTCTCGCACGACCACCGGGTGATTGACGGCCTTCTTGGCGGCAAATTCCTCTCCGATGTCATTCGCCATCTGGAGAGTTTCAACGAGGCAACCGCGCTGTAAGCCGCACGCTGTAAGCCGCACGGTAAAAACCACACGGTGAAAGCCGCGTTGCCAAGCTATTCGCGAATGGTGGGCGCAGGTGTTCGGCCTGCGCCGCAACTTTCTATCCTTTATCCTTCATCATGGATATTTCTCTTCCAGTAATTCAGCCATCGGAACAGGCCGTGCCGGTTGAGCGGCGGCCTGACTGGCTGAAAGTGCGTATCCCAACCGGGGAAACCGTTGCATGGTTGCGGGAGATGATGCGCACAAAAAAACTCCATACCGTTTGCGAGGAAGCACGCTGCCCAAACATGGCCGAATGCTGGTCCGCAGGGACCGCAACGTTTATGATTCTTGGCGACACCTGCACCCGAAGCTGCGGCTTCTGCGCGGTGAAAACCGGACGCCCCGGAACGGTGGACCTTGACGAACCGATGCACGTGGCCGAAGCAGTGATGCAAATGGGGGTGAAGCACGCCGTGATAACATCCGTCAACCGCGACGAACTTCCCGACGGCGGGTCCGGCATCTTTGCCGAAACCATCCGCCAGGTCCGCCAAGCAAATCCCGACGTTCGTGTGGAGGTGCTGATTCCTGACTTCAAAGGGAATGCGGAATCGTTGCAGCGGATCATTGACGCCCGCCCCGACATCCTGAACCACAACACCGAAACGGTCCCATCGCTCTACCGCAAGGTCCGCCCGCAAGGGAAATACCAGTGGACGTTGGACCTTCTGCAAGAAGCCAAACGGCAGGGGATGAAAACCAAAACCGGAATCATGCTGGGGCTTGGCGAGCAGCGCGATGAGCTTCTGCAAACCATGCGGGATCTTGCCGAACGGAACGTTGACATCCTGACGCTTGGACAGTATCTGCAGCCCACAAAAAAGCATCTTCCGGTGGAGCGGTTTGTCACCCCTGAGGAGTTCGATGAGCTTCGGATTATGGGGCTGAACATGGGGTTCCGGTATGTTGAGTCGGGGCCGCTGGTCCGGTCCAGCTACCATGCCGAACGGCATATCTAACCCGAGCGTTCCAGCCAAACACAACGGCGGCCAGCAGCGACAGACGCTGCTGGCCGCCAACGTTTTCCACCCGCTGATTTCCCCATTCCCCACCGCCGCCGGCTGCCGTTCCCCTTTCCTGTTCCGCCGCTAACTCAGCCGTTCCCGCCGTTCCCTTTCTTCGCTCAATTCTCCAGAAACCGATGCCAGATAATTGCCACCAAGCCGGCCATCAGCAGCGCACGATGCACAGAACACAATGCACACACATCGCCAATGGCTGCATGAACAGACAAGACACACACGTAACAATCAGGAGAAGAGAGATTATGAAAACTGGAACAACGATCGCCCGCACCGCCGTGCTGTTCGGCATGGGATTCATTGCTTGGGGAACCGCCATTGCCCAGCCAACCATTGACTACAACGCCCGCGAGCTGAAGGCCCCGCCAGCAATCAAACAATCGCTGGAGAAATTGCGGGGGGAGATCAAGCAGAACAAATACTCCTTCACGGTTGGCTACACCGAGGCAATGGACCGCCCACTGAAAAGCCTTACCGGAGCGTTGTTCGAGCAAGACCCGGCGGTAATCCGCCAGCAGAACGAGGAAGGGAAACGGAAAGATGAGCAGGAGCCGGAATCAACACGCCGGCGCGGCGCGGCTTCCTCCTCGTCGTCGTCCGACAACCAAGGCCCCAACTCCTCCAAATTCAGCTGGAAGGATAAGGGGAAAGTGACCTCGGTTCGGGATCAAGAAGATTGCGGAAGCTGCTGGGCATTTGCCGCAGCGGCAGCGTACGAAAGCAGCTACCTTATCCGCAACGATAAAACCATCAACCTTTCGGAACAGCAGTTGGTAAGCTGTGGCGAGAACGGCAGCGGGAAAGATGCCGGAAGCTGCGATGGCGGCTACGCCTCGCGCGCCATTGACTACCTGGAAGAACATGGCTGTGGTGACGAAACCAGCTTCCCCTACACCGCCGAGAACACCTCCTGCGGCAGCCACGGAAGCACTACCACCTACAAAGCCTCAAGCTGGGGATACGTTGGAACCAGCTGGACCGTGCCAACCAAGGAGGATATGAAGGAAGCACTGTGCAAGTATGGCCCGCTGGCCGTTGGGGTTTATGCCGGGGATAAATTCCAAGCCTACACCGGAGGGGTATTCGATGCCATCACCATCGGGATCCCGAACCATGTGGTGACAATCGTTGGATGGGACGACAGCAAGGGGAGCAAAGGCTGCTGGCTGGTGAAAAATTCCTGGGGAACGGGATGGGGGGAGAATGGCTACATCTGGATCCCCTACGGCCACACCAGCTTGATCGGCATCGGCGCAATGTGGCTGAAGGCGAAGTCGGAGTAATCCAGCAGCACCGCCGTGAGTTTTGTGGAAGCAATCCTCCACAAAAAAACGCCGCCCGATGCCGTACGTCAGCACCGGGCGGCGTTGCTCTCTGCGGTTGCGGAACTCAAGATTCCGGAACTCAAGATTGCGCCCAATCCCTCCGCTTCTTCTCACCCACCTCAGTCTCTCATCCCGGTCACAATCTCCCATTCTTGAGCCGTCACCGGTTGGACCGATAGCCGCGAGCCGCGCTGGGTCAGCACCATCGCTTCCAGCCCCGGGGTTGCTTTAATTTCAGCAAGGGTGATCGGTTGGCCGAACTTCCTGACGAAGCGCACATCCACCATCATCCAGATTGGGTTGTCGGGGGTGTGTTTCGGGTCAAAATGGTCGTCGTCGGGGTCCAGCGCGGTGAAGTCGGGATAGGCCCGGCGGCAGACCTCGGCAAGGCCCACAACGCACGGCGGTTCGGCGCTGCTGTGGTAGAACAAAACTCCATCGCCAAGCTCCATCTGGTCGCGCATGAAGTTGCGGGCTTGATAATTGCGCACCCCGGACCAGAAGGTCTGGCCGTCGCGCTGAAGGTCGTCAATGGAGTAGCAATCGGGTTCCGATTTTAGGAGCCAGAATTTCCGTGAGGATGCGGGCATGGTTTGCGATTCAGGTAATGGATGTCTGTTCTGGGGGCTACGCTTCGGATTCCTGTGGCAGCTCCATCCAACGGTCAAGCAGCACCATTCCAAACGGGATGAACGCCGTCAGCACGGCGCGGAACAGCCAGCGCATCGGTTTGCCAAGCTGCGTCGTCGCCTGCACCGCGCTGATGCAAAACAGAACGAACAGCACACCGTGGATCATCCCCGCAACCTGCACCCACGCTGGCTGCTGGGCGAAGTACTTCATCGGCATGGCAACCAGAAGCAGGAACAGGTAGGAAAGGCCTTCGACCCAAGCAAGCAGTCGGAACTGTTGCAGGCGATTGTTGAGTACGCTCATAGGTGTGATTGATCGCGTGTGATTGACCGAGTGTGATAGATGCCGGAACCCGCCACGGTTGCCGCTGCGCAATGCCCCCTGCGCTTGCATCTTTTGTTCTTCCCGTGGCGCGGCAAAAATATTGCCGAGGTGCTTCAAGAAAGAGTTTGGTATTGTTGCGGCGGGCGTGGCTCCTGCGGCCCGCCATTCATCTTTGTCAGCACGGAAGTTCATCTATGCTTACGCGATTTCCACGCGCCATTATCGTTCTTGGCCTTGTCTCGTTGTTCATGGATATGTCCAGCGAAATGCTCTATCCAGTGGGGCCAATGTACTTAACCACTATTGTGGGCGCTTCCATGGTGTGGTTGGGGGTGATTGAAGGAATTGCCGAAGCAGTGGCGGGCATAGGGAAGGGGTATTTTGGGATGCTAAGCGATGCCGCAGGGAAGCGCCGCCCGTTTGTGACGTTCGGCTATGCGATTTCGGCAGTAAGCAAGCCGCTTCCCGCGTTGCTGGCCAACGTTGGCGGGGTGCTTGGCGCGCGCGTGATGGACCGGATTGGCAAAGGTATCCGCACCGCACCGCGCGACGCACTGCTGGCCGGATACACCACCCCCGAGCATCGGGGCGCGGCCTTCGGGCTGCATCGCGGGATGGACACTGCGGGCGCGGCGATTGGCCCGGTGATTGCGCTGCTCTACCTGTGGCAGCATCCCGGCGATTACGCCACGCTGTTTTTGCTGGCAACCCTTCCCGCAATTCTTGCCGCACTGCTAACGCTGGCCATTAAGGAACCCACCTTTGCGGCCACCAAGCCGCAGCCACCACTTCGGCAGTTGCTTCTTTTTTGGGCCAAAGCTCCGTTGCAATACCGCAAACTGCTGCGGGTACTTACGGCGTTCGCATTGGTGAACGCAAGCGATGTGTTTCTTATCATGCGTGCCCGGGAAGTGGGGTTCAGCGACGTGGCTGCCATTGCTGGATATATCGGCTACAATCTGGTGTTCGCATTGGCCGCATACCCCGCGGGGCGACTTTCCGACAGGATAGGGCGGCGGCTGACGATAGGGGTGGGATTGTTGCTGTTTGCCCTGGTCTATGGTGGCTTTGCAATCGCCACGGATCACACGATGCTGTGGGCACTGTTTGGCCTGTACGGCCTGTACGCCGCCTTGACCGAAGGGGTCAGCAAAGCCTGGGTTAGCGACCTTGTGCCGAACGAAAATCGGGGCCTTGCTCTGGGCCTGCAAACAATGTGTGCCAGCCTTGCCGCGCTGGTGGCAAGCTCATGGACCGGAGCCGCCTGGGGTATCGGGAGCGGAGGCGGCACGGTTCCGTTCATTATTTCTGGAGTGGTGGCGGCGGGCCTAAGCCTGCTTCTTGTGTTCCTGCCATCGCCGGCCCATCGGCCTCCCTCTCACTCCCTGAAACATCCTTCGCCGTGACCTTCCGATGCCTGGGCTGCATCGTTATGGTATGGCGGAAGGGGCCGCAGCGGTTACACATGTTGTTGCGGGACAGGGAACAACATCCGCCACCGCCGCCGCGTCGTTGGCTGACGCTATGGTTGGGATCGTTTTCAACGGAGGGTTTCCCCCCTCCCTTTTGCAAGCGGCCCTTTGCTCCTTCCGTCGGATTAACTGCACATTCACGTTCTCACAGTCTCCATGCTTCATTACCGTCGCGGCGTTCTGCTTTTTGCTGCCTTTGCCATCGCCATGTTTGTTGTTGCCACGGCCACGCTGCGGGCGCAATCGGTGGGCGATAGCGATCCCACCGATGCTCCATCCACACGCCACCTGTGCGGAACCGATTTGCTGGAAGGGGTGGATTTCAACCAAGCACTTGCCCGCACCGCGCAGCTTCGTCCGGCGGAGTACGCGCGGATTATGTCCGGAGCCAAAAACAGCGCACGGCTGTTGGGAGCCAACTTGGTGGATGTTCCGATTGGAACCAGAAAAGATTTCATCACCTATGATTATGTGGAGGCTTCCTTCACCACGATCCAGAGCGTTCTGACCTACAAGGGGAAGTACTTCCGGTTGTGGGTGGACCTGAAGGACACCGCACGGATTACGCAAGCAATCACTCTTGAAATGGCGGAGGCACTGGACTCCATCACCGGGCCATCATCGCGCAATCCCGCAAAAGGGATGCTGGAGAACGACCAGGAGGTGTTCGGCATTCCACCGGTCAACCGCTACTCCAACGATTACGTCACCGACTTCCTGTTCTACGACGTGAAGGATGGGTTTTCTGGTAATGGCGCGGTGCTTGGATTCTTCTCCCCGAATGACCAATCCGACCCCTCGGTGGTTCCCTTCTCCAACGGCCTGAACCTGCTGTACATTGATTCCAACGAGGGGCTGCAAGGGGGAACCGACGGACTGCTGGGAACCATTGCCCACGAGTATCAGCACCTGATCCACTACGCCCGCAAGCGGAACAGCATCACCTTTCTGAACGAAGGGTGCAGCGAGGTTGCCAGCATCCTGAACGGCTACTCAAGCCGCCGCGATGCCAGCTACTTGAACAACACCAACGTCCCGATGTTCCGCTGGACCCGAAACACCAGCCAAGCCGCAAACCTGCTGGCCGACTACACCCGCGCCATGACGTGGGTGCATTATCTATCGGAGCAGTTCGGGGAGCGGTTCCTGTACGAGTTTGCCGGCGCAAGCCGCGACAGCATGGCCCGCGTGGACGAAGCCTTGCAAAAGATTGGCCGGACCGATATCACGTGGCAATCCATCCTCAAAAATTTCTCCGCCGCACTCTATGTTCAGTCCAGCACTGCCGAACCGCAATACCGGTTCAAGTTCCGCTTGGTTGGCAGCAACTCCACACGCGCAAAAGCCACCACGTGGACCGGCAGCAACGTCCCCGACACCAATATCTCGGTAAAATTGGAGCCATTCGGTATCAGCTACTACACCTTCACCAAGCCGGGCGGGGTCGTCAAGCTGACGTTTAGCAACGGGGCAAACATTGCGGTGATGGCAATCGCTTATACCAACGGAAGCAACACACCAAGCGAGATTCGGGAGGTCAACCCGGCATTGCCGATTGTGTTTGGCGACACCGCCACCTACGAGCGAATCACCTTTGCCGTGCTGAACATGACCGCACGCCAGCAAACCCCGGTGTGGAGCGTTGCCGTTGAAGAACCACCATCAGGAGTCGCGACCGAGCCGGAGAGTGGAACCGGGTTCGGCATCGCCACGGTGTTCCCCCATCCATTATTTGGAACCGGAACGGTGCAGTTCCGCACCACCGGAACGGAGCCGGTGACGATGGAGTTGTTCGACCTGCAAGGGAAGCGGATCCAACAGGTGCTGGGAAATACGCAGCTTCCAAGCAGCCTCCACCAAGCCACAATCCAGACAACGGGGCTTGCCGCCGGAACCTACCTGCTGCGGCTGCGCCAGGGTGGACGCACCTCCGTTCGGCAAATCATTGTGGGGGATTAACGCGCCTTCCCCTGCGCGATTCCCTTCGCCCTTTCTCTTTCCGCCAACATTCACCAAGCCCCCGGCCTACATCAGGCTGAGGGCTTGGTGGTTTATGCCAGGAGCAACGGCCACAGAGGGTAGCCGCCCCGATGAATCGGGATTGATAAAAGGTCTTTAGCCTTCGGCGTCATCTTCCCTCCCCCTGCCCAGTGGGGGAGGGTTCGGTGGGGGTGATACCACACACGCTGGAACCTCCCAACCCGCCACCGCAGCAGCCCCCTCCCCGCCTCCCCCAATTCTGGGGGAGGAGCCGGCAGAAATGGCGTGGATTTCGGAGAGAAAGGAATTTTTCTAGAACCTATTTCCCCCCAGCATTGGGGGGACGCTTCGTCGCTTGCGGCGAAGCAGGGGGGCGCGGCGGTATCTGAGTGAAGCCGCCCGTTCCCACCCAACCTCACCCCCCACCCCGTGACCTCCATCTACAGTAAAGTCTCCGTACTTGAGGGAAAGGAAAAGAGAGGTGGGAACCTCCATCCACCGCTAACTTCTTCGCTAACTTCTTGCAAGGTTCGGTGTTCCATTCCAGCAATTTTTTTGGGATGCCAGCTTTGCATATTGAGAACCGCACCGAAGTGGTGTATCTTCGCCTTTCCGCTCCCTCTCTCAGCATTTTCCTGTAGGCATTCTTTTCCCAGTCATCGTGTACGCCATACCCTGCGCTAACGGAATTATGAAACGTCTGTACGCCTTCTTCCTTCTCCTGCTTCTGCTTGCCGTTCAGCAGCAGAGCAGTGCGCAGGGAAAGATATTGCTGCTGTTTCCGGAAACCCCCTGCGACTCCATTTCTTGCCTTGCCTTCCCAATTATCAACCCCGACACAACGGCACGGCAAGTAACCCAAGTCTGGATAACCGACAGCACCAGCTTCAGCACCCCCTACGCTGTTAGCACCGACACGATTGGGCGCGGCGATACCCTCCGCTTTCCCATCTGCTTTCACCCAACGATGCGGGGGGCGATTAGCGATTCCCTGTACATCGTTGTGGCGCACGCAACCGGGGCCGACACGCTGAAAATTCGCTTGGCCGGCGACGGTATCGCCCCAGCGTTGGAGCTTATTCCATCGGTGATAAACTTCCCCCGGACAGCATCGGGGGGCGCGTCGAACCGCACCATCTTCATTAAAAACAGCGGCGAGCGCCCAATCACGTTTGCCGCCGGGGCGTTGTCGTTTCCGGCTCCGTTCCGCCTTGTCACCCCGCTGCCAATCACCATCCCCGCTGGCGATTCGGTGCAGATTACCATCGCTTTTGAACCGAAGCAGAGCGGTGTCTATTCCGAGTCGGTCCTGATCCCCTCGGGGTGCGGCATCCAGATTCAGTTTGGGATGAACGGCAGCACCAATATTATCGGGACCGGGGCGGTGCTGCGGCCAAGCAAATCGGGGTTGAACGAAGCGAATCTGGAGAGCGTCCCCTGCGGCGGGTTGCGCTGCGTGAACCTGACGCTAAGCAACGTCGGGAACGCACCGCTGAACATGGAGCAGCTCCGCTGGGTGCTGGGGAACGCTGGCTATTTCATTGACACAACCGTCACCCCAATCACCCTGCCGTTCCTGATTCCCGAAAATGGTCAGCGGATCGTGAAGGTCTGCGTGGAAGCCAACACCACCGGAACCATACGCGACACGCTGCTGATGCAAAGCAACACCCGCACCTCCATCGCCTTCGGCCTTGTGATTGATGTAAGCCGCAGCATGGAGGACCCAATGCGATGCGGCAGCACCACCACAAAACGGGTGGAGCAAGCGCGGCTGCAGGCCATGAACTTCCTTTCCAACACCCTCCTCTATCTTCCTGGTTTGGGGATTCAGGATCAGATAGCGATCAGCCGATACAGCGGGACCGATGCTTTCCCATTTATTGACCACTTCTTCTCGCTCCGCAACGTCACCGACGCGGTCCGCACCGCAGCGGTGAACGCCGTCAGCACAACGATTCTGAACACCATCAGCGGAACGCAAACCGGGCGCGCAGTGATGCGAATGCTCGACACCCTGGCCAAAAGCCCCTTGCCGAACAAGGTCCTTGTGCTGTTGACCGACGGGCAAGCGGATGCCGCCGACCGCGCGAACTTCTCCGTCCCCTCCATCGTTTCCGCTGCCAATGCTGCTGGGGTTCAGGTCTTCACCATCGGCATCGGCATTGCGGCGTTTCCCCGCCCGCAGGATCGGGCTGATTTCCGCAAGTATCTGGGGGACATGGCGCAGCAAACCGGGGGGGAAACGTTCGAGGCCGAGGACTGCGACAGCCTACAGTTTGCTTTTGAAAAGATCACCGATATCGTCAGCCGGGGGAACCAGGTTCGCGAACCGTTCGCAATCCGCATCACCTCACCCCGGGTGGAGGCGGACCGCGATCTGGTGTTCGACTCCACCTACGTCTATGCCGAAGGAACCGCCGACACGATATGCCAAACCATCACCCTAACGAACGTTGGGGAAGGGGAAGCATTGGTGGACAGCATCGAGTTCACCGATATGCTTGGCAATCCCACCAATGAATTTTTCTTAAAGCCGAACAGCACTTTCCCGGTGCAGGTTCGCCAGAACCGCCAGGTGGATGTTGAGATATGCTTCACTCCAAAAGCACTTCGCGGACGTGGCGGGAAGGTCCGGTTTGGCTACAACAACTGCGGCGGCCAGCCAATTTTCCGGGCACTTGCGGGAACCGGATACGGGCGGGCAAACCTGCGCATCACCGACGAACGCATCGGCGCGATTGACCAACAGGTGACGCTTCCAATTTATGGCGACACCGCCTTGCAGTTTTATCAAGTGAGAACCATCACCTACTCACTCCGCTGGAACCGAACAATGCTGGACCTTGTTGGGGTCCGCCCGGGGATGTCGGCCGGGGCTGCCACGGTGGCAATCACCCAGCCGGTTACGTACCAGGGGAGCTACGCCACCGTTGGGATCACCGTCACCGGCAGCGCGTTACCAACCGCTGGCGAGCTTGCGCTGCTTGATTTCAACATCCTTCGCGGCGACACACTTGCCACGCTTGTTGAGCTTACCGCCGGCCAGTTCGACGACGGCAACCCGAAGATGCTTCTGAAAAATGCCGGCACCGTGATTCTGGACAGCACCTGTTTCCGCTCCTTCAAGCCGGTGCAGGCTGGGGGGGGCGTTACGAAAATCAGCGTTGGCCAGCCATTGCCGAACCCAGCGGTGGACGATGCCATCACCTTGCCGGTGGAGTCCTCCGCCGCATCGGCACTGTTTGTTGAAATATTCAACACCGGCGGGGCAACGGTGGGGCCAACCACGCGCCACACGCTCCCCGCAGGAAACAGCACGCTTACCCTGGACGTTCGCCAGCTTCCCCCGGGAAGCTACTACCTAACCACACGCACGCCAGCCGGGGAGATCGCCATGCGGAAGTTTGTGGTGGGCCGAAACTGAGATGGGCAATATTGACAACATTGAACTGAAGTGACCAACAACTGATTCCCGACAACCGATCCCATGCCGTACTTTGCTCAATCCATTTGCCGTTGTGTTGCCACGTTGTTGCTGGCGTTGGTTCTGGCCGTTGCTGCCCAGGCGCAAGGGGGGCGGCGCACCGACATCCTGCTCTATCAGCGTCCCATCCTTCCCCTTTTTGTTGGAATTGAAGGGGGCTACGGCCAATGGACCAACGAAGCATCGTTCACCGTTACCGACTCCAAACTCCCCTGCGCGCTCTTCACCGATGGCGAAGGCACCGGGCCGGTGGGTGGGGTGAAAGGGATGCTCTATTTCAACCGCTGGTTCTTTTTTTCGCCACGGATTCGGTACGAAACCCGCTCCGGCACATTCCTTACGCCGCTTCCCGACGAGCCAGTGCGCGACGAAGCGAACGCCATTGTTCAGCTTTCGCAGGAAGCACAGGTGGATGCCACCATGGCAACCTTCACGTTCGACCCATTGGTTGGGATCGAGATAGCCCGCACGGGGCTGTATCTGTGCGGCGGGCCATCGGCCAGCCTGCTGCTGGATGGTTCCTACGACTACACCGAGCGGATAAAAAGCCCCTCCCGATTCACCTACGTTGCCACCGGAACCACCGAGCAAGGATTGGTGGATGGCGCGTCGTTCCAGCAGTACCAGCAGTTCGCGTTCGACCTTCGCGGCGGGGCCGGCTTCATCCTTCGGATTGGGAAATTTGGATTGAACCCAGAGGTCTTCTACAGCTTCCCCCTAACCTCGGCCCTTGCCAGCCCCGATAAGCTGAAGCAAACCGGCATTGTGGGGACCTTCAGCATCCTGTACAATTTGGGGGAGTAGAGGGCGCGCCGGGTGAACGCCCGCAGCCTTCGCCCAGAGCCATTCGTGAAGAAGAAAAACTTGCGGCAACCGACAAACCGATTCCCGACAACCGATTCCTAACATCTCCATGCGTCGTTCCTCCTTTCTGTTCCTCCCTCTCTTCTCCATGCCCCTGTGGTTCCTTCTTTTTTCCGCAACGTACGCCCAGCCGGACACCGCCAACTTCCGCATCCGCAACGCATCGGTGCTGAACTCGGACGAGGATGATTACGCGCCGTTTGTCACCCCAAACGGGCGGTGGCTCTACTTCACCACTTCGCGCACCGGCAAAGCAAAACTCTACCGAAGCAAGTGGGAAATGGGGGAATGGGGCGTGCCAGAACCAGTCCCCAGCGAAGGGGTCAACACCGATGTTGACGATGGCGTGCTGAGCGTACCGCTTCCGGCACTAACGCAGCTGTACCAGTTGGATGATGAGGCGATGAGCCAACTGAACGTCCCAACAATCGGAATCATGGCAAGCGGGAAGCGCGACAAGCCGGACGATGCGGACCTGATTGACTCCGACATCTATCTGTTCGACATCTCGCACGATGGCCTGGCAATCAGCAACGTCCGCCCGATCCCTGCGGTGAATACGCGGCGGTGGGAGTCGCAGCCAACGATTGCGCCGGATGGCAGCTTCATCATCTTCAGCGGCGACACCAGCAACGGCGATGACCACAAGGACCTGTACATCAGCGAACGCCGCAGCGACGGCAGCTTTGGCCCGCCACGCAACATGGGACCGCAGGTCAACAGCCAGGACCGCGAAGTCTCGCCGTTCCTTGCTCCCGACGGAAGGACGCTTTTCTTTGCCAGCGACCGCAGCGGCGGCTTCGGCGGTGCCGATTTCTACGTCACCCAACGGAATGCACGGGGGGAATGGAGCACGCCGGAAAACTTAGGATCGCTGATTAACACCTCCGCCAACGAACTCTTCTTTTACGGAGCCAGCCGCGCCTACTGCCTGTTCGTCAGCGACCGCGACGGCGGCCACGGGGGCTTTGATTTATATGAAGCCGCGCCAAATATTTTTGCCCCCGGCTACACCATGGTTCAGCTAACCATCATGGACACCGTGGCCAACCGCACAGTGAGCGGAAACGTGAAGGTGACGGAAGCACGGTTAGGCAAACAGATAGCCAGCGACCGCGCCGAAGGTGAGCGCGGCATCAGGAAAGAATTGCCCTCGGGGATTGGCTACCGCTTTGAAGTAACCGCCGACGGCTACCCGGGAACGCGCCGTGCGGAGATCCCAATGCTGCCGGCGGATACCACAATCAACCTTACGGTGAACGTTGGGAAGCCTGCGCCACCCCCCCCCCCACCGCCGCCGCAAATTGTCTTCAATATCGAAGGGGTCAACGTGCCGTTGTTCGTCAGCGGATACTACCGGATGAACACGATAGAGGTGCTGGACGATTTACGCCAACGCCAACGCGACGGCGATCTGAAAGGGCTAACCTACATTGCCGATGTGGCAGCGGATCAAGCGGCCTACAACCAATACAAGAAAATGTCAGAACGGGTGGAGGGAATTTTGGGGGATTTTGTGAACCGCTGCACCAGCGAATATTTTCCGACATTCTTGAAAGTGAAAAAGCCGGAAGAAATTCTGGAGATCACCGTGCATGGATATGCGGACCCGCGGCCAATTTTGGGGAATTACATGGAGGCTCCCGTCACCTTCCTGAACCCCGATGGCACGCAAGAGATGACCATTGCAACCGGCGAGGCACTGGACAACGTGAAGCTGGCGGGATTGCGCGCTTACTACGCCGTCAGCTACCTTGATGGTGAGTTCCGCAAACGTGGCGGCGATTATTCCAGAATGATGGAACAGGGCTTGCTCCGTTGGCGCGCAGTAAGCGGCAGCGTGGACGAAACCAGTGGCAACGACCTCTCCGAAAAACGCCGCATCAGAGTTGATTTCCAGAGGGTTCAGGGGAAGTGAGTGGGGCGTTCCAAAATTTCGTCATCTGATTTTTTTTCGGCATAAAATTGCACGCCGTACTCACGATGATTATTTCTCATAAAAAGCGTTGAGAAATTTAATTATCGAGTACCCGATTTCTCTTCCCAAATTCACGGGTACGGCATTGCCAATTTGTTTGTACTGCTGCGCCATTGAACCTGCGAATTCCCAATCATCGGGGAATGTTTGGATGCGTGCGTATTCGCGCACGGTAAATGGGCGAGTTTCGTCTGGGTGGCAACGCTCTGTTTGTTTTTGTGCGGGGCTGCACGTAAGCGTTAAGCATGGTTCATCCCAGCCGATTCTTCGCGCCATTCCGGTTTTACCACCGCCCAAATAAAAACTCTTCCCCATAAATTTTTTCTGAATATCCACCGGCAAATCGCGCCAATACCCCTTTTGTGGAACCAAATCCAACACCACTTTCTTGCTTTCTGGATAGGCAGCTCCTCGCGAATCAGGGACATCACAATTGAACAACGCTCCTTTTTTTAAGGCATCGCGCAGCGTGTAGGTTGTTCTGTATGGCTTCGGGTACTCATACGTAATTGGAATATCTTTTCGGACTCCTACCACTATCAGCCTATCTCTTTTTTGTGGGACTTTATATTGGACGGCGTTTAGGACCTGCACCGGAACCACGCGATAACCGATTTCATCCAAAATTGAGATCATCCCTTGCAGAGTTCGGCCATTATCATGGCTTACTAAGCCCCGCACATTTTCGCCCACACACATAAGCGGATTGACCGCACGAACCACCTGGGCAAATTCATAAAACAGCGTGCCACGTGCATCCGCAAGCCCTAATTTTTTTCCTGCATAGCTAAATGCTTGGCAGGGAAATCCCCCAGTAACCACATCCACAGCATTGTGATATTGGGAGAAATCGAAATTGCGGATATCCCCCTCCAAAACATTCCAATGTGGGCGATTTTTACGCAGCGTCTGGCAAGCGGATTTATCAATCTCGTTCAGCGCAACACACCGCAGTCCGGCTTTCTCCAACCCCACCGCCAACCCGCCTGCGCCGGCAAATAATTCCACCACCAAGTACTCACGATTGGCCTCAACAGCGTTTTGTTGTTCCTCAATCTGATCGCTCATAGAATTCTCCAGCTATGGTTTCTATTTGCTTTGGCTTACTGACTCCGCTCACTGTGGCCGAAGGCTAAAGACTTTTTATCAATCCCGACTGAGTTGGGGCGGCTACCAGATCACTGTTTTTCATCCCCCCTGCAACGGAATCATCTCGAATTTTTCGCCATCGAACAGGCCTACATCGCTCAGTTTTATTTTGGGAATTACCAGCAGAGCCATGAACGAAAGGGTCATAAATGGCGAGCCGAGCGTGGTCCCCAGCTGGCGGGTTTGCTCCACCAAGTTGGTATAACGCTCGGCCACGCTCCAGCCGTCGTCGGTTGACATCAGACCGGCCACTGGGAGGGGCAGGATCATCGAACTTTTGCTGGACGCAACGGCAAGCCCCCCCTGCTGCTCCATCACCATGTTGACCGCTTGCGCTATTTCTTCATCGCTGGTGCCAACCGCCAGCACGTTGTGCGAGTCGTGCGCTACGGACCCGGCAATTGCCCCTTCCCGCAGCCCAAAATTCTTGATGAACCCCACCGACACCGGGGCCGAGCGATAGCGATTCACCACCGCAATCTTCAACAGGTCCCGCTCCACATCGGCCACAATCAGTCCGTTGTGTACTGTTGGTTCGGCGGCCAAGCGGTTGGTGATAAGCTGGCCATCCACGGCCTCGATCACGGTAATCGCCCCGCCACGGTTCGGCACCGCAAAGTCGGAGGGTGAAACTGGCGCGGCCACGAAGTTGTTGACCGCCACTACCGGAACCGACGGGATGCGGGTCCCCCCCGATTCGGCCACCAGCTGGCCATTAATCCAGGTCCGAAGCACCGTGAAATCGTTGAGGTTGGCAACTTCAATGCAGTCGGCCCAATCGCCTGGCTGCAGCAGCCCAACATCCAAGCCGTAGTGGCGCACCGGGTTCAGCGTGGCGCAGCGGAGAACGCTCATTGGGTTGTAGCCCAACGCCACGGCGCGGCGAACGTGGTTGTTGATGTGGCCAAGCAGCAAGTCGTCGGGGTGTTTGTCGTCGCTGCAAAACATGCAGCGGTCGGCATGGCGGGCAAGCAGCGGGTGAAGCGCGGCAAAGTTTTTTGCTGCCGAGCCTTCCCGGATCAGAATCTTCATCCCTAACTCTATTTTTTCCTCCGCCTCGTCAAGCTGGAAGCACTCGTGGTCCGTGCTGATTCCGGCGGCAACGTAGGCGCGAAGTGCTTGGCCGCGAACGCCCGGCGCATGGCCATCCACCGGCTTCCCCCGCTTGTGGGCCTCGGCAATTTTGGCCAGCACCTCGGCATCGGAATGGATCACCCCGGGGTAGTTCATCATCTCGCTGAGGTAGCGGATTTCTTCCTTCTGCAGCAGCCCCGCCGTTTCTTCCACGCCGATGGTGCCCCGGCGGACTCGAACGCCGTTGCCGGAACGCAGGAGGGCGCGCCAAAATTGAATTTGAACGGGACCTGCTTCCCGTTCTCGATCATATACTCCACCCCGGGCACGCCAAGCACGTTGGCGATTTCGTGCGGGTCGCTGACGGTGGCAACGGTCCCGTGAACAACCGCCATCCGCGCAAACTCGGACGGGACCAGCATCGAGCTTTCGATATGGACGTGCGCATCAACAAAGCCGGGCATCAGGTAGGTGTGATACTCCCCTTCGGTTCGCGTAACCGAGGCAATGCGCCCGTGGCGAACCACGACGGTTCCGGGAAATATCTCCCCCGACACTACGTCGCAGATGTTGGCCGAAATGGTGAACGATTCGGTAAACGATTCGGTGGAGGATGCTTGGTTTGGCATGGTGTGTGGAAGAATGATGCGTGGAAGAATGGTGCGTTGGAGCGTTGGTCGTAAAAATACACTTGCTTGGTGTGCCTTGCTATTGTTAGAATGGAAGCAACAATGAAAAAAGCATTTCTGATATCGGCCACCGCCGCGGTGCTGTTTGTGGTGGGGGTTCTGGCCGCCGCCGCGCCCGCAACCGCGCAGCCGCCCCGCATAGACTTTGAGGGGAAGCGGGCCAAACCGGCGGACGCGCCCCCCGACGGCAGCGCGTTCGTGCTGGCGCGGGTGAAATACGCGGGGGGAGGGGATTGGTACAACGATCAATCGGCGGAGGTGAACCTGCTAGAGTTCGTGGGCCAGCACACGGGGATGAACGTCCGCTCCACGTTTGAGTATGTGGAGCTTTCCAGCGATAAAATTTTCAACTATCCCCTGCTGTTTCTTACTGGCCACGGAAACATTGCTTTTACCGATGGCGAAGCCAAGCGGCTGCGGGCCTACTTGGACAACGGTGGATTCCTGTACATTGACGACGATTACGGGCTTGACACTGCGGTCCGCCGCGAGATGCGAAAGGTTTTTCCCGATCAAGAGTTTCAGGAGCTTCCTTTCAGCCACGGCATTTACAGCTGTTTCTACAAGTTCCCGAACGGGCTTCCAAAAATTCACGAGCATGACGGGCGGCCACCGCAGGGGTTCGGGCTGTTCACCCAGGACCGCCGCTTGGCCGTTTTCTACACCTACCAAACCAATCCATCCGATGGCTGGGCCGACCCCGCAGCCCACGACGACCCACCAGCAAAGCGGGAAGCCGCGCTTCAGATTGGCACCAACATTGTGGTGTGGGCCTTAACGAATTAAGAAGTATCATCAACGCAGGGCCAACCAATGATTCCTCCAACCGAAACCTTTGCCGATTTCCTTGCCATTGTCCGCCGGCTTCGCCGCGATTGCCCGTGGGACCGCGAGCAAACCCACGCATCCATTGCTCCGCTGCTGATTGAAGAAGCCTACGAGGTCAAGGAATCGGTGGAGGACAAGAACGATGAAGAATTGAAGAAGGAATTAGGGGACATCCTGCTGCACGCCGTGATGCACTCGGTGATTGCCGAGGAACGGGGCGCGTTCAATTTCGATGATGTGGTCCGGACCATCTCCCGCAAGCTGGTCCACCGTCACCCTCATGTGTATGGCGACGTGCAAGCCAACAATGCCGAAGAAGTCCGCGAGAACTGGGAGCAGTTAAAGATGAAAGAAGGGAGGCGTTCGCTGTTCGAGAATATGCCGAAGGCGTTGCCCGCGCTGCAACGTGCCGACCGCGTTCAGGAGAAAGCATCGAAGGTTGGGTTCGATTGGGAGGAGCCGGAGGATGTTTGGGGGAAGGTGCGTGAGGAGATGGAAGAGTTGCACGCCGAAACCACAACCGGAGGCACACCCCAGCGGATTGAAGAGGAGTTTGGGGACCTGCTGTTTGCGCTGGTGAACTACGGGCGGTTTATCGGCGTTGCGCCGGAGGAAGCATTGCACCGCACCACCAACAAATTTATCCGCCGGTTTCAACACATCGAGGCGCGGCTGATGGAGCAGGGGAAAACCTTCAACGATGTTGGCCTTGCCGAAATGGATGGATATTGGAATGAGGCAAAGATGAACACCGAAGGTCCCGGATAAGCCGAAAAAAACAGAAGAGCTTCACCACACGGCGAAGCTCTTCTGGCATGTACGCTGCTCGGTTGTTAGCCAATCTCCAACCGCTTGTTCCCTTTCTGAATCACCAGCTTATTCCCCTTTGTTTCGATGGTGAACTTCTGGCGGCGTTGGCGTTCTTGCAGCAATTGTTGGCGTTGGCGGTTTTCTTTTGCTATCACTTTCCGCGCCCCTTTTTCAATCTCCTTGTCGTTTGGCCAGAAGGTGTTCGCGGTGTCGAACGCCAAGCCGATGCCCCATCCCAGAATTGGCCAGATTGCCCAGAAACCTCCACCGGTCATAATGTTGATAACAATCAGAACCGTGTTGATAATCAGGTAGGAGCGCAGGTGTTCGAAGTAGTTCCGTTTTTGCTGAGCCAGCCATGTTCGTTTGGCATTTTCGGTTGTTCCAACCTCCGATTGCTCCATGATTGCCAGTTCAAGCTGGGCGGGGTCAATGCCAAGTTCGCGGGCGGTTGCAATAAGGTCATCGTGGCTGATGCCGCCAGCTGCGTTCCCTTGCTGGCGGTGAAGCGCGCGCTGTAGGATTGCCTCCACTTCTTCTTGCGAGTAGCGGCGTGGTTCGTCTAGATTATCGGCGTTGGAACTGTACTGAATCATGGTCGTTCTGCTGGGCAGTCATCTGCGTAGATTATTTCCATCAATCGTGGGTGCGGTGCTTGACGTGTGAACTGGGACGGATGTTGCAGCCGCAAAATACAAGGCATCATCGCCAACGCAAAGGGGTTTTCTGGGCCTTAGCGTTCAAGGGGGTGATGCTCGATAAGATGAACCCCATCAAGATCGTAGAGGGCTTTCAGCAGCTGGCGGCGTTCGGCTTTTGCGCCAAAGAAATGGAACGTTAGGGTATCGGGCGCGTTCGGTTGGCTCCCTTTTTCCATGGAGTAATTACCCAGATGATCCTCGAACATATCCAGCAGTGCCAGCACCCGTTCGTGGGTTTGCGGGATGGGGTCAATGAAGAAGCGATAGACGCGGGAAAGGCGGCGGTGGATCTTAAGCTCCAGCCGATGCAGCGCAAGGATCATCACCACAACTGCACCGCTTACCACGCACGCGCTCAGCAAATAACCGTAGCCGATCATCATGCCAATCGAGGCCATCAGCCAGATAATGGCGGCGGTGGTCATCCCTTTCACGATGTTCCCTTTCTCGTGCAGGATTGCCCCGGCCCCCAGGAATCCAATGCCGGAGACGATTTGCGCAGCAATGCGTGTGGGGTCCGAGGCCGCGTTCCCTTTGGCCATTTCCACGCTCATCACCGTAAAGATCATCGCGCCAACGCAGACGATGATGCTGGTGCGCAGCCCGGCAGGTTTCCCGGTGGTCTCCCGTTCCATTCCGATTGCCCCGCCACAAAGCACGGCCACCAGAAACTTCAGCGCAAAGCCGGGCGCCAGCCGGAGCAATTGGTCAATGCTTTCAAACGTGTCCATGAAGCGCGAAACTATGCGCGGCGGCGGGATGGAGCAAGCAAGGAGTGTCAAAACTGGGGGGGGGGAGGATCATCAATAGGTGAGCAACAGCCTATCGCGAACAACTTCCTGCTCCAGGGTTTCCCCAGCCATTTGAAATCGCCGAAGCATAGACCGTCCGCAGTTGACCAATGCTTCTTGCTCAAACAAGCCATCAGGAAGGGGGACATCGCACAACAAGCCGCCCGAACGCTTCGTTCCGTCAATACTGAGGACCACAAAAACGCCGCGCCGTTTGCATGATTCAATCGCCGTAATCAGCCGTGCCAAATCAAATTGTTGGGCACCATAGAGGATGCTTTGGGAATGGGAGTATGGGGGGTCGCAATAGATCAGATCGCCGAACTTTGCCGAACTCATCACTTCCTCAAAATCTGCGTGAACGAACTCCGTATGCTGCGTTCGGCGATGCCACAGATCAACACGAGCAGCAAATGACGTTGGTGAAATAGGGGCATGAACACCGCAGGGGGTGCTTATGTAGCCATCGTGTTGGCGGAAACGGATCACCCCTCCATAGCAGGTTCGTGATAAAAACAGCAAATCGGCACCGTTCGGCAAGGCATTGTACGCCGCTTTTATTTTTTCAAATACTGTGGACTTATCCCCTTTGCTCATCTGAAGCCAACGCTCCTGATACCATCGTTTTAAGGTTTCCGGCGATGATGATAGGGTTTGCCATATCTCAATTAATGGCTTCAAAGTATCGGAGCCAATGGCCGAAGTGGGGGCCAACGTACCCAACACTCCTCCGCTGCCTAAAAATGGTTCCATATAACGCCCAAAACGGGGTGGGAAGTAGCCGATAATTTCATGGGCAAATCGTTGCTTATTCCCAATCCATTTCAACAACTGTGTTTTAAAGGGGGCGGCCACCCCTTGCGCCATGGCTGAAGCTCCGGCCTGGGCATAAGGAAGCATAAGCTGCAGATCGGGTTCAGCAACCTTAGCGGATAGTGAGTGAGTTCTATTCATACGGCATTAAAAATATCCTTTTTTGGGATACGGGGTGATTCGGTCGCAAGTTATGGACATCGTTCGGCTTTGACACTATTGCAGCAGCGCAATGCCTAAAAGCATCCATCGGGAAGAGCATCAAATTTTGATTCGATTACTGCGCGAAGCACGCCGTGACGCTGGCCTACGCCAATCGGAAATGGCGGAGCGGTTGGGGCAGCCTCAGTCGTTTGTTAGCAAGTACGAGTCTGGCGAGCGTCGCTTAGATATCATCGAGCTACGGAACATCTGCCATGCCATTGGCCTAACATTGCCTTCGGTTGTTGCCATGCTGGAAGCCGAGCTGAACACCATAGAAAACCGCCCATGATTGCAAGCCCGCAGTTTACAGCACTACCCAAATCGTTCTGGGCATGTGTTCGGTACATCAGCCAAAAAGGGGGATATACCGATCGTGCTACGGGAGAGGTAAAGGCCTACGACCTTGAGTCTATTCGCAACCTTCTTCAACCGTTCGAAATCCCCCCAGAGCACTTGGCATCTCACCAGCCAATGGATGTTCTGCTGCAGGCGTATTTCCGCTATCGTGCTGCTGCCTTAAACGATCGCATTCGTTGGTTGCTGATGGATAGAGCCGAGGCGCAACAACTATTCCAAAAACTACAGGAAGAATTGCAGCCACAATGTCCAATCCCCCACAACAAGCAGAAGGGGGAAAAAGCGGGACCCGCCTACCTAACCGGCATTGTGAATATGCTGATAGAAGCGAACCTGAAAAACCTACCGGTTGATTACAACCCCCTGCAACTCCCTACAATAGCAGCGGGCAAGGCTTTGCAACGCACCTTGTCACGCCGTTATGATGGCTGCTTCCCAAGCGTCAACAACCCGATTGCGCTGTGGGAGATAAAAGAATACTACCACACCACAACATTCGGAAGCCGCGTTGCCGATGGCATTTATGAGACGCTGTTAGACGGAATGGAGCTGGAAGAAGCGCGACGCAGCAAGCAACGGAATATCCAGCACCTGCTGATTGTTGACTCGCATTTCACATGGTGGGTCTGTGGACGATCCTACCTTTGCCGGCTGGTGGATATGCTCAACATGGGGTACGTTGACGAGGTTTTATTTGGCAAAGAAGTGCTGGACCGCCTCCCGATTATCGCTGAAGCATGGACGCAGGCCTACCGGCAGCAATATCCCCTCCAAGAGTGACCTGTTACCCCTGCCCGCATCTGCGTCCTGTTGTTGCTATTAGTGGTTTGGTGGCGGATTCCGGTATCCTCGTGTACTTTTCCACTTTCTGCCAGAACCGATTCCACTATATTATCCGCGTTGATCCGCGGGGTCATCGGTAACTCACTTTTCCTGAATCATCATGGTGCATCTTCGCTGCGTCCCGGCTGCCCGCCGGAACGTGCTGCGGCAGGGTTTGGCTGGGCTGTTCCTGCTTGCGGCGTTCTTCCCCACACTCTACGCCCAAACCTCCGGTGCCGGAATCACTGCCCCGGAAAAAGCCTACTCCCGCTTCGTGCTGGATAATGGGTTGGAAGTGGTGGTGGTTCCTAACCATCTGGTCCCAATCGCTACGCTAGAGCTTGCCACGCGCAACGGCTCCTTCACCGAAGGACCGGAGTATGCGGGGTTGTCGCACTTGTACGAGCATATGTTCTTCAAGGCCAACAACAAGTATCCAAGTGGCGAGGCGTTCAGCGCGGTGCTTAGCGCGAACGGCATCATCTTCAACGCCACCACCCGCGAGGAAGTGGTGTACTACTACTTCACCCTCCCGATTGAAAACCTTGAAAAAGGGATGGAGATCATGTCCGGCGCGGCGCAGCTTCCGGCATTCGACGTTGCCGAGCTGGAGCGGGAGCGCGAGGTGGTGATTGGCGAGTTCGACCGCCACGAATCCAACCCCTTCTTTGCCTTCAACCGCGCAATGGACCAAGCCTTGTGGGGCGATGTCGTCACCCGCAAGCAGCCGATTGGCCAACGCCCGGTGATTAAAACCGCCACCCCAGAAAAAATGCGGTTCATCCAGAAGAAATACTACATCCCCAACAACTGCGCGCTGATTGTTGCCGGCGATGTTGATTCGGCCAGCGTCCATCAGCTTGCCGAGAAGTACTTCAGCGATTGGAAGGAAGGGGAAAACCCGTTCCAGAAGGACCCGCCGCCAATGGCCAAACCGCTCACCGAAAAAAAATTGGTGACAGTCCCCGCCCCGGTGGATGTTGCACAAGTGGAGTACCGTTTCCACGGCCCCTCCATCGGCATTGATAACGCAGCTACCTACGCCGCCGATGTCTTCCTGTTTATCCTTCGCCAACCGCAATCGCGCTTCCAACGGAAGCTGGTGGAAAGTGGGATTTCCCAGGGGGCAGGAATGGGATATTACACCCAACGCTACGTTGGCCCGATTCAGGTGGAAGCCGTCTGCGCGCCGGAGAATATCAAGAAGCTGCAGGAAGCATTGTGGGAAGAAATCCAGGCCTTCGACTCCCCCGATTACTTCACCGATGAGGAACTGGAAACCGCAAAAGCAATCCTGCACGTGGACCACCTGTACGACAGCGAGGAGACCACCGATTGGACCCACACGCTTTCGTTTTGGTGGAGCACCACAGGGCTGGATTACTTCCGTGGCTACCTTGATAACCTTTCCAAAGTGACCCGCAAGGATATCCAGAACTACATCCGCACATACGTCAAAGGGAAGAACTACATCCTGGGAATCGCCAGCAACCAGCAAGCCCTGAACAACCTTAACCTCAACAAGTCGGAGGTGTTGAAATAATGATTCGCAATCACGCATCAATCGCCCGCATTTCCGGCTGCCGTTGGCTTCTCATCCCGATGCTTGCGGCGTTGCTGGCCCCCATTGGCTGCGCTTCCTCAAAGAAGCAGCCGCAGGTGATCTACTACCGCGGCGCGCCAAGCAACGTGAAGGAATTCACCGTGGATGGGCTTCGGGTTATCCTTCGCCAAACGGACCCGGGGTCCCAAGTGGTCAGCGCAAAACTTTTTATTGATGGCGGGCTTGCGGCAATCCCGCAAGGGGTCTCGCCAGCGGTGCAGCAGCTTGCGCTTCAGCTTCCCCCGCTTAGCGGCCCCGGAGGGATGACCAAAGAGGAATACCGCCGCGTTCTCGACCGCCTAAACAGCGGAATCGTCCCCGGCGACGACCGCGACTACTCGGTGATGACCCTCCGTTGCGTGCTGGAGAATTTCGACAAATCATGGGACCTGTTCACCGGCGTTATCATGCGCCCGAAGATTGACCCCGTGGAATTCCAGAACGCCAAGGAACGATTGATGATTGGCCTTCGCAACCGCTTCAACAGCCCCGAAGCCTACGCCAATTATCTGGCCGACAGCGCCTTCTACCACGGCCACCCCTACGGGCGGTTTGCGCAGGAACCGGACGTTGCGCCAATCACCGAAAAGATGCTGTTGGATTACTACAAATCCATGTTCGTGAAGTCCCGCGTCTTCCTTGTGGTGGTGGGGAATATTGATTCCGCCAGCCTGCATCATCGCGTGGCAGGCAGCTTTGGGGAACTGCCGCAAGGAACCTACATCGCACGTGCGGTCCCGCCACCGCAGAACGCCACAAAGCAGACGCTGATTGTTCGCCCACCATACGGCGGCGGGCGCGCCGTCACCAGCTACATGGTTGCGCGGTATCTGGCCCCCAACCGTGGCGACAGCCTTTACTTCCCGATGATGCGCCTTACCAGCTTCCTTGCCGGCCATATGTTCCGCGAGGTGCGGGTGCAACGGAACCTGAGCTACGCCCCCGATGCCGAGATTGAGTTCGGGCGTTCCTCCTACGGCCAGCTTACCGTCTCCACCACGCTCCCCGACTCCACATGGCGCGTGGCAAAAGGGGATGTGGTTGATCTGTTCCGCGAAATCGTCATCAGCGAGCAATCCATTCGGAACGGGTTGGTGGGGTGGCTTACCAGCAACTACATGCGCCAGCAAACCGCCGAATCGCAAGCCAACGAGATGGGGATTGCCGAGCTTTACACCGGCTCCTGGAAAAATGCTTTCCGCACGTTGGATGCAATCCGGGCAATCAAGCCGGCGCAGATGAACCTTGCCGCACGGCGATACCTGCGGAACTTCACCATTGTGATTGTTGGGAACCCATCGGAGATTGACAAGAGCAACTACCGCCAGACGGCAGAAGATGCGTCGGAGGAGATTGACCTTTCGCCCGAGGGATAGCCGGTGAAGCGGGTGTTCGTTTGGTCCACGCTGGATACGCCGTTCATCCGCGATGATGTTGAGCTTCTGCGGGAACATTTCGCGGTGGAGCTGAAGATTGCATCGGGATTCCGTGCACTGCCGATGATTGTTCGGGGTGTGCGGAATTCCGATGTCAGCATCAGTTGGTTTGGATCGGTCTATTCTGTGCCGCTGATCTTTTTTGCCGGCCTGTTCCGCCGCCGCTCGGTGGTGATTATCGGCGGGGTGGATGCCGCCCGCGACCCGCAGAACAACTACGGCATCTGGCGCAGCCGCTGGAAAAGCACGTTGTTGCGGTGGGGGCTTCCCCGCGCCCACCATATCCTTGCCGTTGCGGAATCGCTTGCGGCAGAATTGCGCCAGCGCGTTGGCTGCCCGCTTCCCCAACTGGAGACGCTCCCCACTGGCTACGCCCCCAACCGTTGGGTTCCCAGCGGCAGCCCAGCGGAAGCAACGGTGCTGTGCGTTGCCAACTGCGACACCCCCCAGCGATTGGCAATCAAGGGGATTGATCTTCTGCTGATTGCCGCCCAGCAGCTTCCCGAACTTCAAATCTCCATCATTGGCATTGCCCCTGCGGTGCGGGCGTTGCTTCCGCCGGTTCCTTCCAACGTCACCATTCTTCCCCCGATTCCTCGCGATCAACTTCTGCCACGCTACCAGCAAGCCATGATCTTCTGCCAGCCTTCACGGCGCGAAGGATTGCCGAACACACTGTGCGAAGCAATGCTCTGCGGCTGCATCCCCGTTGGAGCCGATGTTGGGGGGATTGGCGATGCGATTGGCGATGCCGGGTTTGTGGTTCCCCCCAACGACCCCGAAGCATTGCGCCACGCGCTTGCCGCTGCCGCACAGCTGCCGCAACGCCACGGCCTTCGCGCCAGGGACCGGGTCGTTGCAAAATTCTCGCGAAGCCAGCGGGAAGCGCGGCTTGTTCAGATTATCACCGGCAAGCAGCCATGAGCCGATTGGTCAAACACCTTCTAACAGCATTTTCCGGCGATGCCGTTGCGCGGCTGCTTGGCTTTGCGGCAACCGCATGGACGGCAGCGGCGGTGCATCCCGAAGGGTTCGGCGTGCTCTCCATGGGGCTTGCGCTGCTGGCGTGGGCATTATGGCCGGTGGACCTGGGGCTGAACACGTTGGGAATCCGGATTGCCGCAACGCCGCCCCAGCAGCGCCAGTTTGCGCCGGTCGCCATTCTTCGGCTGCAATGCATGGCGGCGGTGGGGGTGATGCTGCTGGGCCAGCTGGTCCTTCTGCTGGTTCCCCTTTCCCTTCCGCTGCGCGGGGTGCTGCAACTCTATTTGCTCTATCCACTCACCTACGCCCTGTATGTTGACTGGTACCACCAGGGGAAGCGGAATTACCGTGCGGTGACAGCGGGGAAGTTCGTTTCGGGAGGGCTGTATGTTGGGGCGTTGATGCTGTTGGTGAAGGAGCCGGACCAGGTTGCGCTGGTCCCGTTGCTCTACTTTGCCGCAAACCTTGCCGCCGCCGCCCTGCTGCTGATGATGGCGGACCGCACCGATCTGCGCGCCGCCGCCGCCGCTGATGCTGGGGCCAAGGCTTCTGGTGGAATCGGCGGCTACCTTCCCCTGCTCCGCGAAGGGTTTCCGATACTGCTGGGAAGCATTGTGGGAAGCGTTCTGCAAACCGCGCCGCTTCTGCTGCTTGGGTTCCTGCATGGCGCGTCCGATGCCGGAACCCTGGGCGTGGTGCTGCGGGTGGTGACGCTGTTGATGATGGCCGACCGCGTGTTCGTGGCCCTCTATCTGCCACGGGTTGCCAACCTTTGGGGAGGGGATCGCCAGAGTTTGCAGCGTGAACTTGGGCGCGGGTTCCGGTTGGTGGTGGTTGCCGGGGGGGCAATCGGCGCGGCAGCAACCGTCCATGCCGATGCGATTATCGCGCTTCTGTTTGGCCCGCTTTACTCCGCTGCCGGATCGGCATTGCAGGTGGTGGCGTGGTACGCCGTGGCCACCTTGTGGAACAGCTTTTTTGCCTACGGATTGGTTGGCATCGGCCAGCAGCAGAAGTACATGAAAGCCAGCCTGCTTGGCGGGGCGGTGTTTCTTCCCATCGTCGCCCTTGCGATTTGGCATGATGGCTTGCGCGGCGCGGCGTGGGGAATTGCAATCGGCGAAGGAGCAATGGCGTTGCTGATGTACCTTCAATTCCGCCGGCACTGCGCCGTTGCGGTGGCGCGCCCCGTGGCCGTTGGGCTTGCCGTTGCCGCCGCAACAATCGTTGCCGGGCTGATGTTGGGGGGCGGGCTGATGCTTCTGCCCGTTTCGCTCGTGATCTTTTTCTCCCTATCACTCCTCACCGGAAACCTTACCGTTGCCGATGCACGGTTCTTGCGCCAGTAGTATTCGGCCAAGCGGATGTTGGAGTTGGGGCTGGGGTTAGTGCTGGCGGGTTCTTTCACGGATTCTTCCTGCGAAGAAATTATGCTTGCTTTCCGCAACGGGCTGGCCTAAGTTAGGCCAAGCCCGTTTCATTGAGTTGATGTGGCAAGCGGCTGCCGAAAGCCCCTATTACGGCGGCGGTTGGTTCCACCAAAACTCATTCTACTTAGAACCCATGGATATTTTTGGATTTGGCGATGATGACCCGATTGAAGGCTCCGACCCTGAAGGCCGCGATTCCGACGCGCTGCGCCGCTACCGCCGATTAACCAGCGGCGATTGGGAGGAGGAACTGCCGCAGGATACCGAGGTGCTGGAGGAACTTATCGAGATTTGCGTCGAGAAGGATGAGTTCCCCAACGCGCTCCGATTCTGCGAGCAGTTGATCCGGTTTGCCCCGTACAGTTCCACGGCGTGGCTTCGCAAGGGGATGATTCTTATTGGATTGGAACGCCCCGAAGAAGCCCTCACCTGCCTGGATCAAGCCAATCTTCTGAACCCACTGGATGCCGATGGGATGTGCTACCGGGGCATTGCCTTCGACCTGCTGGAGGAGCATGATCGCGCCATTGAGGCCTATGAACAGGCGTTGGAGATGGACCCCGAGAACGAAGATGTGTTGTTCAATATGGCCGAGACCCTGCAGCACATGGAACGCTACGAGAAGGCTGCGGCAATCTTCCGTTCCTTGCTTTCCAGCGAGCGCTACGGGTCCGATGCACTGCTTGAGCTTGGCATTACGTTGGGGGAGTTGGACCGGCTGGAAGAATCTTTGCAGATGTACAACCGCTACATTGACACCACCCCGTTTAACTATGTCGCGTGGTTCCATCGCGGATTCGCCTTAAGCCAACTTGGGCGGCTACAGCAAGGAATTGACAGCTATGCTATGTCCACGGCAATCAAAGAAGACTTCACCCCAGCATGGGTGAACATGGGGAACAACCTCCATCTTCTTGGCAGCCTTCTTGAAGCGGTGGAAGCCTACTGGAAAACGTTATCCTTTGACTCCTGCGAAGGCTATGCATGGTGCGGGTTGGGAAATTGCTACCAAGAGATGGGGCAATACAAGCAGGCAGTGCAATACTTCGCCAAAGCCCTGGAACACAAACCGGACAGCTACATAGCACTCCGCGGACGTGCAGAGTGTTACCGGCTTACAGGCCAGCTGCAGCGTGCGTTGGAAAGCTACGATGCCGTGCTTCGCGTGAACGACCAGGATACGGATATGCTGATTGGGCGCGGCCACGTGCTCAGGAAGTTGAAGCGTTATCAGGAAGCCATTGAATGCTATCGCCAGGTTGTTGCATTGGACCCAGATGATTCCGCCACGTGGTTGACTATGGCCGCCCTACTGAACGACCGAAGCAATTACAAGGAATCGTTGGAAGCCTATGAGATGGTTGTCAAACTTGACCCAACATCCAAACTGGGCCACCTTGGGTGCTGCAGCAGCCACCTTATGTTGGGCCAATTTGAGCAGATGAGAGAATCGCTCCTTATGGCCATGAAAATCAGCCCCGATCTGTATGAGAGCTTCAAGAAGGAGTTCCCCGACCTTGCTGCCGTAATAGGTTATCCAGATACGCAGCCCTCGTAATCGCTTCGGCGTTGTTCCTTGTACCTGTCACACAACTTCCTGCTTTGTCCCTTATTCGCGTTCTTGGTGCCGAAGTCTATGCCCGCCACGGTGTCACCGATGCCGAGCGTGCCATTGGCGGGCGGTATAGCTTCGATCTTGAGATTGAAACCGACATCACCCTTGCCGCCGCCACCGACCACGTGGCCGACACCATCAACTATGAGTCGGCCTACCTGATTGCCCGCGACATCTTGATTGGCTCCAACCGCCGATTGCTAGAATCGCTGGTGGTGGAGATTGCACGTGCACTGCTTCGGACCTTCCCCACGGCCCAGGCCGTCACCGTCCGCCTGCGCAAACTTTCGGCACCGATTGATGGAGTGCTCCGCGCCGTGGAAGTGGAACACCGCGAATGCCGCAAGGAAGCCTGAACCGGGGATTTTCTTGATCCCTTCCTCCATCCTCCCCCTTCATCAAAAAATTTTTCCCGAGACATTCTCAACGCTTGTTGCTCCGAAGCCATGCCAGAAACCTCCTCCGTTACGGCTCCATCGCTTGTTGCCTTATCGCTTGGTGCCAACATTGGCAACCGCATCGGGACGCTGCGGCAAGCAGTGCGAATGATTGAACAGTTAGATGGTGTTTCCGAACTGAAGGTCTCCGGATTGTACCGCACCGCACCGGTGGGCTACACCCCCCAGCCAGAGTTTATCAACTGCGCAGCCACGCTGCGGACCACCAGCCCGCCGGAGCAGCTGCTGCAACAGCTTCGGGGGATTGAGCAGGCATTGGGGCGCCAGCGAAGGGAGCGTTGGCGCGAGCGGGAAATTGACATTGACATCCTTGTTTTCGACCAGCGAATTATCGTTACGCCAACCCTTGTTGTTCCGCATCCTGAGATGAGCAACCGCGCCTTTGTGCTGGTTCCGCTTGCCGAGATTGCACCATCGCTCCGCCACCCGATTTTCAACGCCACCGTGGCCGAGCTTCTGGACCAACTGCAAGACAAGTCCGGCGTTGAGCGAATGGAGGATGGCCACGAAATCACCGCAGATGCCGCCGCCGACCTTCCACGGCATATTGCGGTGGAGGGGGTGATTGGCGCGGGGAAAACCACGCTGGCAACCGAGCTTGCCAAGCGGCTTGAGGGACGATTGGTGCTGGAGCAATTCGAGGAGAACCCGTTCCTGCCCCACTTCTACCGCGACCCGGAACGCCATGCCTTCCAGACGCAGATATTCTTTTTGCTAAGCCGCTACCGCCAGCAGGAAGCGTTCCGCCAGCCCGACTTGTTCCACCGCACAATCGTCAGCGATTACCTGTTCGATAAGGACCGAATCTTTGCCTCCCTTACCCTAAGCGACCACGAGCTTGCACTGTACGATAACGTCGTCACCGCGCTGGAGCCATCGGTCCCGAAGCCTGATGTGGTGATCTACTTGCAAAGCAGTGTGGAGCGATTGATGGCGAATATCCAGAAGCGTGGGCGAGCAATGGAGCGGGAGATTACCACGGCGTATCTTGAGCAATTATCGGAGGCCTACACCCGCTATCTGCTTCGCTACACGGCGGCTCCGGTTCTAATCGTCAACACGGACCAGGTTGACCTTGCTAACGATCCTGAGGCGTTGCCGTTGCTGCTCCAGTCGCTGGGTGCGGCGCGGGCCGCTGGGGCAACTCCGGTGCTGTTCCCATCATTTTCATAATCGCTGATGCTCCGCCTTCTTCTTATCGCTTTGCTGATTTTTCTTGTTGTGCGGTTCACGCAGCGGTATCTCTCCGCCAGCAAGCCGCCACCGGTGCAGGATCGCCCCCGTCCGGTTCCAACCCAGCCGCAGCCACGCACACCCGGCGTTGATTACTCCGAAGCCCGCGATGCCGACTTCCGCGAGATTCCCCCGCGGCAAATCGCGGATGACCGCCGCGCCGGCAATGCTGAGTAAGCGGGGAATTTCCGCACCTGTCCGGCAATCTCACTGCTCAAGAATTTTCCCGCAATGTGGGCAGGTGGGGGGAAGCGATTGGGGCGATTTCTTCACGTTCCGGTTCTGCATCTCTTCAATAAATCCGGTGACAATAATCCCCGACGGAAGCGCCACGATGCCAACGCTAAGAATGGCACTGATGGCCGCAAAAAACTTCCCGAGCGCAGTGATTGGATAGATGTCGCCGTAGCCGATTGTGGTCAGCGTTGCAACGCCCCACCACAGCGCGGCGGGGATATTCGGGAACGCTTTGGGCTGCGCCTCGTGCTCGATGAAATACATCATCGAGGAGGAGAGCACCAAGATCACCAGCAGCACAAAAATGGATGAAATCATCTCCTCCCGTTTGCTTCGCAGCACCCTTCCCATCATCGCGAAGCTGTGGGAATATCGCCCCAGTTTCAGCACACGGATCAACCGGAACAGCCGCAAAGCGCGGACGATCAAAAGGTCAGTAGAAATAAGCTGCGGAAGGAAGAACGGGACGATTGCCAGCAGATCAATCAGGGCAAAAAAACTGAAGAAATAGCGCACCCTTCCCCACACCGGATGCCGGTACTTTGGCTCCTCCACAATGGCCCACAACCGCAGCAGATACTCCACCGAAAAAATGGAGATGGAGAAGACTTCGATGGCGTAAAAAAGGGGATAAAGCGCGGCATGGATTTCCTGCACCGTCTCAAGAATCACCGCAACGACGTTGATGAAAATCAGCACCGCGATGAAGACGCGAACCCAGTACTCTGTCCGCGTCTCGATGCTTGGGCTTAGCAGCAGGTCGTAGATATAGCCCCGCACGCGGCGGAGCCTGTTTTCTGGAGTTCTGTTCATGCTGGGAACTTGGTAGCAATGGATAAATTGCGCGCCGAAAATAGTGGAGCGCGGCGGATGGAACGCACAACGCCCGCCACCAAGCCAAAGAAAAAATCTCCATGCAAGGGAGTGATGTTGGCGCACTTCGGAGTGCCGCGCCCCCCTGCTTCGCCGCAAGCGGCTGCGCGTCCCCCCAATGCCGGGGGGAAATGGTTTCTGCTATTGATCCCTTTCTCTCTGGACCTCACGCCATCTGTGCCAACCCCTCCCCCAGAATTGGGGGAGGCGGAGAGGGGGCTTGCTGCGCTGGCGGGCTTCGATGCACAACGGTCATCTCTATTCTGCAACAAGCTCTTCTCCCCCAAACCTTGTAACTTCGCCGCGAATCAACGCGCAGTGTACTCAAGCCCTATCATTAAACAACCTTATGGCCGCAACCTCATCATCGCGTTCCTTCCCGCTGGAGCGATACTACATGCCGATGTTCCTTGTTGGCATTCTCCTTTTGCTGGCGCCGGGAATAGTAAAAACCTACTTGCTGATGCCGTTCCCTGGCAGCCAGGAGCTGGACTCTATCGAGATGGCGTACCTGCTTAACGGGTGGAGCACGCCGCTGCAAATCATCGGGCTGCTGCTGGTGATTGGACCGATTGTGAAAGGGTTCATCACCGGGACCATCCTGCGCCGCATCAGCATTGTGATGTTTTCCGTGTTCTGCTTTGTGGTGTTCTACTTCACCACCATTGCGGCATCGGCAGCCAATATTTTCCGCGAGCCTTCCTCGCTTCGGATGGCCGCCCCCGCCGACAACCGCGTCCCGCTGGAGACAGTGGTGATTGGCATTGAACACAACGGCGTTGCCAAAGCCTATCCCCTAAACTACCTTGCCTACCACCACCGCGTTAGCGACTCGATTGGCGCGTTGAAGCTGTGGGCAACGTACTGCAGCATGTGCCGCACCGGAGCGGTGTATCAGCCAGTGGTGGACCAGCAGCCGCTGACGTTCCGCTTGGTTGGTGCCAACCACTACAACGCGGTGTTTGAAGATGAAGCCACCGGAAGCTGGTGGTATCAAGCAACCGGGGAAGCCGCCACCGGGCCGATGAAAGGGAAGCGGCTGCCAATCGTTCCATCGGAGCAGATGACCCTGAAGCTCTGGTTGGAGCAACATCCCAACAGCTTGATTGCGCAACCCGACGGAGCCGAATACAGCCGCGAAGGATATCAACAAACCGAGGGCTACGACCGGTTCCAACCGAAGAAAGAAGGGTGGCAGCCGAACAGCTGGGTGGTGGGCATTGCCGTGGGGAACGCATCGAAGGCATATCTGTGGCAGGGGGTCGTTGCCGCCCGCGTGGTGAACGATCTTGTGGGAGCCCAGCCGGTGGCGATTGTCGCCGCGCCCGACTCGGTCTCCTTCACCGCCTGGCAGCGGACCCTGAACGGCCAGCAACTCACCTTCGCCCTTGACTCCACCCGCACGCGCCTAACCGACACGCAAACCAACTCCATCTGGAATTGGAATGGAGAGTGTGTGGAAGGGACGTATGCGGGCCAAAAACTTCCACCCGTTGCGGCCAGCCAACTGTACTGGCACGCCTGGCAAACATTCCACCCAGGAACGGAGAAGTGGGAGATACTCACTGCAAAGAGGTTTGCGAAAATCAGAGCACGTGGAAATTCAGGGTTAGAAGTCTCTCTAACTCTGGGCGGTACTCCTCAATATCGTTGAAAAATCTTCGGATAGCTCCACGAAATTCATCCTTCGTTTCATAATACCTCCTGTCTATTACCTTCTTCCTCATGTATTTCCATAATCGCTCAATTAAATTCAAATTCGGTGAGTAACTCGGCAAAAATACCTGCTCTATTCGCGATGATGATAACCACTCCCGCAAACGACGACTCCGATAGTATCTCGCGTTGTCGCAAATCACTCTGATCCTTCCACTCGGATGCTTCCGCTCTAAGGCTGCATACAACTCAATCGTTGATTCACTATCCACCCGCTCGCTTTCCACCACCTCCACATCTCCCACATCATGCGCGTTCAATGCCGCGTTGATGTTCACACGTTCCCGACCCGTGTTCGATCGCACTTCATACCGACTCCCCGACTTGATCCACCCGTAACTGCTCCGTGTGTTGTGCTGAGGATGCACCGCATCACTGAAATACACTACCCCACCTTCCTCGCCTTCACCCCTATCAGCAAGCAATCCCGCCAGACGTTCAAGAAATTCCTCCTGCTCCGCTCGATTCCCCTTCGATACACCAGACTCGTCTTCTTGTACACAAAGCCCAGACGCTTCAGCAATGCTACCATCCCGCTCTCCGTATATCGCACACCATAACGCTCGCACACCAACTCCACTACCTCCTTCGATGTATGATGCAGATGTCCCTCCAGTTCCTTCGATACAGCTGATGCCTGTTCACCGCTCAGCTTCCCACCATAGCACACATACTTGTCTTCTATGTAATCCTCAAAGCTCTTTGATGCTCGATACCCTTCGGCATACCGATATATCGTCGAATTATCAACACCCAACGCAAAGGCCGTCTCGCCAACGCTAAATCCCCCGTCAAGCATCAGCAGCGTCGTGATCTTCACATACCGACGCTTCTCTTTCTCCATTCGCTGCAATTTCCGCAGTTGTGTCCGTAATTCCTCCGTAAGTTCTATCATCTCTTCCCTCTATCTATTCAATGACTACTATCTTTTCCCTAACGTAACCCCATCATCCCTTTTTCGCAAACTACTTTATTTCGAGTAGAAATAGAGGCGCAGCGGAAACGGGGCGATGCCGCCCCGACCTCCATCGGGGTTACTAAAAGGTCTTTAGCCTTCGGCACCATCAGGCCGAAACCCCGTGCAACACCAGCCCTGAAGGGGCGACCCATGCCAGCCCAGGGCACCGCCCTGGGAACAAAACCGACCCCGTGCAACACCAGCCCTGAAAGGGCGACCCATGCCAGCCCAGCACCGCCCTGGGAAAAGAACCATGACCCGGCAACACCAGCCCTGAAGGGGCGACCTCCATCTGGGCGGATATTTTGTTGAAGGTGAGGAAGCACAACAACAACAGCACGAACAACACCGCAGCATTGTGGATTACCAAGCGTTCTTCCAACAGTTCCACCCCATTACCCAGCAGGACTATCAACAGTTGATTGCCGCCTGCGCAACGCGGCGGTATCAGCGTGGCCACGTTATCACGGCCGAGGGCCAGGTTCAGCGGGATTTGTTGCTGGTGCTTAGCGGGGTTCAGATGTCGTTTGCCGAGCATGGGGACCGGCTGCACGTGATGGCCTTCACCTATCCCCCGGGGCTTAGCGGCATTCCCGATTCTTTCCTTACCCAAACTCCGTCGCGGTTCACCCTGCAAGCCCTTACCGACACGGAGGTGCTTTCCCTTCCCTTCGCCGCGCTGAACGATCTGTTCGACCGCTCCCACGCCATTGAACGGCTGTTCAGAAAAATCACCGAAGCGGTGCTGGCCGGGATGATTCATCGCCACTTCGAGCTGCAATCGCTCAGCATCGAGGAACGGTTCCTTGCCTTCGCACGGCGCAGCCCCCACCTTCTGGAGCTTGTTCCCCACAAGTATCTGGCTTCCTATCTGAACATCAATCCCACCAATTTCAGCAAGCTGTTCAACGCGGTGAAGGTCTAGGCAGCGGGGATGTTGGTGTACACCAAGAATCGGGCGCGGCGGGGTCCGTAGGTTTGCTTCGTGAGGGAACGAAGCAATCACCAACACCAAGCAGCAATGAACCAACAGCCATCATGGTTAGACCGGAAAGAATATCCCTTCCAATCGCGGTATCTGACCATTGCCGGACGGCAGCTTCATTACATTGATGAACCCGCCAACAACAGCAACGCAGAAACCTTGCTGTTCGTCCACGGAACCCCTTCCTGGTCGTTCGATTTTCGCAACGTCATCAAGCGGCTATCGCCCGATTATCGCTGCGTGGCGTTGGACCACATCGGTTTTGGATTATCGGACAAACCCGCCAACCACAACTATTCCACCCCCAACCACGCCGCAATCCTTGCCCAGTTTGTGCAGCATCTGCAGCTGCGGAACATCACCCTTGTGATGCACGATTTTGGCGGCCCAATCGCAATGGCCTGGGCGCTGGACCACCCCGCGCTGCTGCGGCGGCTGGTGCTGATGAACACGTGGCTTTGGAGCAGTGCCCAGGACCCTGAGTATCAGCGGTTCAGCAAGGTTTTGCGCAGCCCGCTCCTGCCGTTTCTTTACCGGCGGCTGAACTTCTCCCCGCGATTTCTTCTGCGGCAATCGTTTGCGGACCGCTCCAAACTTCGCCCCCCAATCCACCGCCATTTCACCGCGCCGTTTGCCAACGCTGCGGAGCGGGAAGGGACGCTGGCCTTTGCGCGGTCCTTGCTGAACGATCAAGAGTGGTTCCAGCAATTATGGGAACGCCGCGCCAGCGTTGCGCAGCTTCCTACGCTCCTTATTTGGGGGATGAACGACCGCTTTGTGGGACCCAAGTATCTGGAGAAATTTTCCGCCGGATTCCCCAACAGCCGGGCTGTGCGATTGGCAAACGTCGGGCACTTCCCGCAAGAAGAAGAACCGGAAGCGGTGGCAACGGCAATCAAGAACTTCATCGCCGAAACAGATTCCCCGGTGCGTGGTTAGCCAACCCCGTTTCGGCATTACCTTTGCCAGCGTATGGAAATGGATAGATGGAGTTCATATTCGATTCAGCGGCAGCCGGGCGATCCTTCAATCGTGCAGGTGATTGACCAGCGGTTGCTTCCGTTCCAACGGGCGATTCACGACCTGCGAAGCTCGCACGATGCAGCGGTGGCAATCCAAGAAATGATTGTTCGGGGCGCGCCGCTGATTGGCGTAACCGGGGCCTACGGCGTTGCCCTTGCTGCCCAAGAAGCCCCGCGCACCGAGCAACACTTTGCCGACTACGTGGCCCAGCGCGCTGCGGCAATCGGCAGGGCGCGGCCAACGGCGGTTAATCTGGAATGGGGGGTCAACCGCGTGATGGAGCGGATTGCGCAGATCCAAGGGATCAAGGAAAAAATTGCTACGGCCTGGGCCACTGCGGACCACATGGCGATGGAAGATGCCGCAACCTGCCACGCCATTGGCCACCACGGATTGCCACTGATTGCCGCCATTGCCAACGCGAACAATGGCCGCCCGGTCAACATCCTAACCCACTGCAACGCGGGGCGGCTTGCGTGCGTGGCGTGGGGGACCGCAACCGCGCCAATCTACCTTGCCCACCAAGCCGGAATCCCCCTGCACGTTTGGGTTGATGAAACCCGCCCCCGCAACCAGGGCGCGCGCCTGACCGCGTGGGAGCTTGGCAGCGCCGGAATCCCCCACACCCTGATTGTTGACAACGCCGGCGGCCACCTGATGCAGCATGGAATGGTGGATATGGTGATTGTTGGAAGCGACCGCACCACGCGGGATGGCGATGTCTGCAACAAAATCGGAACCTACCTGAAAGCCCTTGCCGCCCGGGATAACGGCGTGCCATTCTACGTCGCGCTCCCCACCTCAACGCTTGACCTTGCCGTTGCCGACGGGCTGCGGGAAATCCCGATTGAAGAACGCTCTGCCGACGAAGTGCTGATGATGGAAGGGGTGGTGAACGATGCAGTGGAGGAAGCCGCAGCGGGGAAGATTGCCCGGGTCCAGATTGCCCCCGATGGAACCCCCGCAGCCAACTACGGATTCGACATCACCCCGGCGCGATTGGTGACGGGGCTGATTACCGAGCGGGGAATCTGCCAAGCCAGCCGTGCCGGAATCGAGGCCCTGCTTTCCAAGCCATGAAACTCCACCCAAGAAGGAACCGCCGATGAGCAGCAACGCCGCGCCGGACGAAGGATATATCAAGTACCGCGCCCAATGGACGCTGGCCGCCCCGGTTGCGCCGGAGCTTGTGGCCGGGCTGATCCACTGGCGCACAAAACTGTTCGATGCCGGGTTGATTGGCGCGTATCCCGACGGCATTGGCTACGGCAACCTGAGCATCCGTTGGGGGAAGGAATTTATCATCACCGGAACGCAGACCGGGGCGATTCGGGAGATTGGCCCGGAGCATCTCTCCATTGTTACGCAGGTTGATATCCCCGGCAATGTTTTGGCCTGCAGCGGTCCGGTGCAAGCATCATCGGAAGCGATGACCCATGCGGCCATTTACCGATGCGATCCCTCCATCCAAGCCGTGGTCCACGCACACTGCCGCACGCGCTGGGCGAGACTTCTCCACACCATCCCCACCACCGACGCTTCGGTCCCCTACGGCACGCCGCAGATGGCGTTGGAGTTCCAACGGCTGTTCCGCACGGAGAACCTTGGCGCAACACGCATCGCAGCAATGGCGGGACATGAAGAAGGGTTAATCAGCTTCGGAGCAACCATCCAAGAAGCCGCAGAATTGCTGCTTGAGCAAGGGTGAAGATGGTAGCCGCCCCGACTGAATTGGGGCCGACCTCCGTCGGGGTTGGTAAAAGGTCTTTAGCCTTCGGCGCCATCTTCGGTCATCTTCACTCGGCAGGCTAAAGACCTGCCGCTACCCGACCTCACCCCTCTCCGTGACTCCCCTCCCAAACATCGCCAATGCAACCCACAGGAAAGGGTGGCCGCCCCGACCTCCGTCAGGGTAGCCGTCCCGACCGTCGTCGGGATTGATAAAAGGTCTTTAGCCTTCGGCGTCATCTTCGGTCATCTTCACTCGGCAGGCTAAAGACCTGCCGCTACCCGACCTCACCCCTCTCCGTGACTCCCCTCCCAAACATCGCCAATGCAACCGACAGGAAAGGGTAGCCGCCCCGACCTCCGTCGGGGTAGCCGTCCCGACCGTCGTCGGGATTGATAAAAGGTCTTTAGCCTTCGGCGCCATCAGGCCGAAACCCCACGCAACACCAGCCCTGAAGGGGCGACCCATGCCAGCCCAGGGCATCGCCCTGGGAAAAGAACCACCCCCCACGCAACACCAGCCCTGAAGGGGCGACCTCCATCTGGTTAGATGTTTTTTGAGGGTCTGGATTTCCAATGGGTACGATCGGTGCAGGGGTGATGGATGAATGGGCTGCCCCTTCAGGGCGGTGGAATGTTTTTTTGTGGTGGTGTGGATGTTCGGGGACGATCCCCCGATTCCCAGGGCGTTGCCCTGGGCTATGATAGTCTGCCCCTTCAGGGCGAAAAAGGGGGACGCTTCGGGAGTTTTTGTGGGACGGCATCACCGCCCCTACTGAACCCCAACCCCCTCTCCGTGCCCCCCCTTCCCAAACATCGCCAATGCAACCCACAGGAAAGGGTAGCCGCCCCGACCTCCGTCGGGGTAGCCGAAGGTCTTTAGCCTTCGGTGTCATCAGGCCGAAACCCCACGCAACACCAGCCCTGAAAGGGCGACCCATGCCAGCCCAGGGCACCGCCCTGGGAAAAGAACAAACCCCACGCAACACCAGCCCTGAAGGGGCGACCTCCATCTGGTTAGATGTTTTTTGAGGGTCTGGATTTCCAATGGGTACGATCGGTGCAGGGGTGATGGATGAATGGGCTGCCCCTTCAGGGCGGTGGAATGTTTTTTTGTGGTGGTGTGGATGTCCGGGGGACGATTCCCCGATTCCCAGGGCGTTGCCCTGGGCTATGATAGTCTGCCCCTTCAGGGCGAAGAAGGGGGACGCTTCGGGAGTTTTTGTGGGACGGCATCACTGCTCGGCAGGCTAAAGACCTGTTATCAATCCCGACTCATCGGGGCCGCTACCCCGTGATGCTTAGCCGTGGCAGCATTGCCAGGGCGTTCGGAAGGTCCAGCAGGCGTAGCTGTTCGCCGGGGAAGCGGGCGTGGGCCAGCTCGGTTGCCAGTTGCAGCCCTTCCTGCATGGTTCGGGCGTTGGTCATCTTGCAATCGCGAACGATGGCGGGGGTTGCCGCGCCAACCACAATCACCGGATTCCGCGCCAATGTTTTTGCAAGAATGTACGCCCGCTGCGCCCCGGCGGGGAAGCCATTCCGGCGCATCTGTTCCACCAGTTGCTGCGGGGATTCCGCAGCGGCCAACAGTTCATAAAATCTTTGCTCGCCAATCCCCTCCCCCGCCCCTTCGGGGATTGCGGCCGGAAGCACAATCGGCGCGCCGGGGAGGAGCGGGGTTGCGTCGCATAAGGCAAGGTAGGTGGCGGCGCGGCTGGCTTGGTACAGGTTCCGCGACTTGGCCGATGCCACGCCAGCAATGGCCGCATGAACCGGGAAATCCACCGGGACCTGGAACAGTGCGCGGCCCATGCGGACCAGATAATCATGCACCCGGGTTGGTGGGCCGGCGGCGCAGGCAACAATCGCCCCTTCGTGATCCAGCAGCGCGTTGGCCACATACCGCAAGCCGATCCGCTCCCCGGCCCGGCGAACAAATTCTTGGAATGGATTCGCCTCAATCTTCCCCAGCCGCACCCCTTCGCTGTCGAGCATCGCCACGCCGTGGGTTGCTTGGATGGTCGGTTCGCCGCCGCAGCCAATCGCCACGGTTTTTGCGCCGCCACTGTAGCCGGCGTACTGGTGCGGCTCCACCACGCCGGTTGCCAGCAGCAGATCGGCTTGCAGGCAAAGGTTGTTCACCGTCACCGGAACTCCATCAATCGTTCCAAGCTCGGCAAGGCTTTCTTTTTCGGTTGCGGTGTGGTTGATGATCCGAACGGTTTGGGCGATCTCCTCCCCCAATTTTTCAACGGCCTCGCGGCTGGTCATGGGGCGGTGAAGTCCGGTTGCGCACAGAAGGGTGATGTTCCCAAGCGGAACCCCGGCGGCGGATAGCTGCCGCAGCAGATGCCCCACCAGCAATCGGTCGGGGGAGCTGCGGGTTGCATCGGTGAAGGCGATGACCACCTTCATGGATGGCTTGGCAAGCGATGACAATCGCTCATCGCCCAACTCCAGAATCGCTGGCGAGCGGCCGATACGAACCGCCGGTGAAGGCTGAATACGGTCCACAGAAGTAGCGTTAAAAAAAGAAGGGTTCAATGGTTGGGCGTGCGCCAAAAATTTTGGGATGGGGAGACGGATGGAATAAACGAAGCCCCCAAGTAGGGGGCGTTCGTTCTCTTCTCCTTTGCATGAGAATATTAGCGCACTATCGTCACCAATCGCACCGTTGCTTGGTTCCCAGTGGACAAGCGAACCAAATATGGTCCAGCTGGCAAGGCTCCAATCGGCAGCGTAATCTCATTGTTCCCTTGCTCATACTCTTGCGGTCGGCCACTCATCTTCACGATCCCGGTCATCGTACAGACTTCCACCTGTACTGGCAACCGTTGCTCAAGCCAGAACGACACCTGAACGTTATCGTGCGATGGATTCGGATACACCATCACATTCAATCCCTTCGATTCTCCGGTTATCCCTTCCTCCCCACCCACCCCCGTCGCTCCAGCTTCCGGCCAGAGATTCACCGCTTGGTAGTTCGAGTCCGTATCCACCAACAATGCTATCCCTAATGAGTCCGCGCTGCCACCGATTACCATCAATGTCATCTGGGAATCTACTGGCAAGTACCCTCGCTTCCGTGCAAATGCTACTTGCTCTCCACTTCGGTATAACTCCGCTACCACCGGCCCATACAGCAACTCCCGGTACTCGCTGCTCCCTTTGTAGCTTACTTCATTGAACCGCTCGATGCTCCCATCGCTGAGTTTGAACACCACATCTACTGGGCCAACGCTGCTTGAACCATGAAACACACGCAGACGCGAACGTGCTTCGCTGACTTGGTACACCAACGGCGTTGCTAACGACACCACGCTGTACCCCGTGCCTTCAGTCCCCACCAGTATTGCCGTTGTTAGCGTGTCGGCTCCCACGTATAGATCCTCGTCTATCAGCGTGTCGTATTCTTCGCTATTGCCGACAACCCTGTTGCGCATATACTTGGCGTTGAAACTGCCCAGATGATCATCAAGGCGCTGATTAAAATTATAACGTACATTACTCCCTCCTGAAGCTGGAGCTCCGGCAATTGTCACTCGGGAGCGATACAGATCGCTTGCAACAATCACTGCTCGCACTGCTCCATCGCCCACTCCCTTCTCCCGCAAGCGATGCAGCATCCCGCCACCACTGTCGCTCTCTACCAACGAGTACACTCCCAAGTCCCCACTTCCACCTCCATACTCACCTATTACAAAAAACGTCACCACGCTCCCTTCCCGGTAACTTCCACTGTATTGCCGTACCTCATTCATCGCTTTGGCTTGTACGTGGATCAACATCTTTCCCGCAAGTAGCCGTAGCTCTCCCCATATTCCTATACTATCTCCCCACCTCCCTTGACCCATATCAAATGCTGGCAATGCAAAACCACGAACTGGCACACCCGCTGGTGCTGCTACGCTCATGTACATCGAATCTTCCGCTGAAGTCACCTGTGCTGCGCGTGCCACCAAGCTATCATTCCCGATACTCAGTACTGTCTCCCGACTGAATACTCGTATCTCGGCTCCTGAACCCAGCACAAACACTGTGTATGAGCTATCAGCTGATAATCCTATACTGGCTGTTCGTATCGGCGTTGCTCGACTTCCGCCTGCTGCAACCACCACAATCGTGTGAACTCCAATTCCTACAGACTCCTCGCTCGAATACTCCAAATACTTCAATCCTTTGATCCGTGCACTCTCTTCTGCATCTATGTACACATCAACGATTGCTGCGGAAGCATCGCGCAGCACGTTTACCACCCGCACGTTCGGGTTCGTTGATCCATGCACTTCGATGCTGCTCAACAGCAGTACCCCCAGTAACGATAGCACTAACTGGAGACACCAAACGGTGTCTCCAGTTCCTACACTCTGCCAGTGACCATCTTTCTGAGGATCGTTGTGAGAATCTTTGCTCTGCTTGTTCATTTGTTCTCTTCTCCTTTGCATCCGTATTAGTGCACTATTGTCAGCAATCGCGTTGTGGTCTGACCTTGAGATGACAATCGTACCAGATACGTCGAGGACGGTAATGCTCCGGTGGATAGTACCATCTCATGGTCTCCCGCGTTATACTCTTGCTGGGAAGAAATCATCACGACTGTACCGGTCATCGTACAAATCTCCACCCCAACTGCGCTCCGTTGTTCAAGCCGGAACGATACACGGGCTTCATTGCTTGATGGGTTCGGATACACCATCACATTCAATCCCTTCGATTCTCCGGTTATCCCTTCCTCTCCATCCACCCCCGTCGCTCCAGCTTCCGGCCAGAGCTTCACCGCTTGGTAGTTCGAGTCCGTATCCACCAACAATGCTATCCCTAACGAGTCCGCGCTGCCACCGATTACCATCAATGTCATCTGGGAATCTACTGGCAAGTACCCTCGCTTCCGTGCAAATGCTACCTGCTCTCCGCTTCGGTATAACTCCGCTACCACCGGCCCATACAGCAACTCCCGGTACTCGCTGCTCCCTTTGTAGCTTACTCCATTGAACCGCTCGATGCTTCCATCGCTGAGTTTGAACACCACATCTACTGGGCCAACGCTGCTTGAACCATGAAACACACGCAGACGCGAACGTGCTTCCCCCAGATCGTACACCAACGGCGTGGCTAACGACACCACGCTGTACCCCGTGCCTTCAGTCCCCACCAGTATTGCCGTTGTTAGCGTGTCGGTTCCGACATAGATACCCTCGTCTATCAAGGTGTCCCGTTTGCTTTGATGTCGCCGAGCCATCTTGATGTTAATCGTGCCAAGGAAATCCTCTACTCGCTGCACTACACTGTATCGTCTGGGGTCATATCCTAATAGCACCCCATCCACAGTATATTCTGTTGTGTAAACATCCGCAGCCAGCGAGACAGGTCTCACTGCTCCATCGCCCACCCCCTTCTCCCGCAAGCGATGCAGCATCCCGCCGCCACTGTCGCTCTCTACCAACGAGTACACTCCCAAGTCCCCACTTCCATTCCCGTACTCCCCCACCACCACGAACGTCACCACGCTCCCTTCCCGGTAATGACCCGTATATGGACGGTCTTCTGGCAAACCACCACCACCTAACCATACACGTATGCGACCCGCTACTAACTGTCTCTCCTTCCAATACCCGATACTGTCTCCCCATGTCTTGCTCTGACTATCAAATGATGGTAATTCTATCACTGATCCCGACAAACTCGTTGGATCGCGTACCGTCACATAAAACTTCCCTGTCATGTCTGTCACTTGTACACACCGTACGATCAAGCTATCGTTTCCGATAACTCGCTCTACTCCACGGCTTACTACTCGTACTTCTGGCCTTGATCCTAACACATACACCGTATAGCTGCTGTCGCTGGCTATGTTGAACTCTACACTCCCTATCGGCTTTGAACGACCAACACCCGACTCAGTCAGCACTACACGGTGCGTCCCCGCTGATAGAACCATCTCACTGCTGTACCATAAATACGACACTCCCACAAACCGCGCTCCCGGTTCTTCATCTACATATACATCTATGGTTTGATTCGCGGCATGGCGCAGCACGTTCACCACGCGGACACCTGCGGTTGATTCGGCCTGTAGCGATACTGCCGATAACAGCAAGAGCAGTCCCACGGCTCTGAATGTTCTGTTCATTTGTTCCCTATCTCTATTACATGAGAATATTAGCGCACTATCGTCAGCAATCGCACCGTTGCTTAGCTCACGTTGGATAAGCGTGCCAGCACTATTTGCTTGATAGAATGCCCCTCTCTAAAGTAGCCATTGCCACCTCCCCAATCAAGCTATGCCGGCGGTGCTGGTGGCTTTTTCGAGATGCCGCGAAGCCGTTGCCCCTTCCCCTTTTACACATTGTCCTTATCCCCCTTCGTTCAACGTTCTTCTTCCCCCGTATCTTCGCACACATTGGCTGAAGGGAGGGGAGGATGCCCCCCGACCGAGTTGGGGCGCGGGAGCAGCTGATGATTTCCGACACGTTCATAACCGACACTTCTTCATCATGGCACTTATTCGTTCGATCTCTGGATTGCGTGGCACGCTTGGCGATGGCCTTACCCCTCCCACAATCGCCCACTACACTGCGGCGTTCTCCGAATATCTTGGCGGCGGCCCGATTGTGGTTGGCCGCGATGGCCGCCCAAGTGGCGAGTGGATTGAGGAGATTGTGGTTGGGACCCTGCGGGCGCGTGGCATCCCCGTCTGGACGTTGGGAATTGTGCCAACCCCCACGGTTCAGTTCGTGGCCCAACACTCCAACGCCACCGGCGGGATTTCCATCAGTGCCTCGCACAACCCGGCGGAGTGGAACGGGCTGAAGTTCCTTGGTGCCGACGGAACCTTCCTTGACACCGATGCCTGCCGCGATTTTTTTGCGGTGGTGGACCGCGGCGCAACCAAGCCCGACAGCAGCACCCCCGTTGGCCCTCGCCACGCCATTACCGGCGCGGCAGAACGCCATGTTGAGTCGGTCCTGACGCTTCCGTTCGTCAACCTGGAGGGATTGCGCCAGCGGGCGTTTACGGTGGTGGTGGATGCGGTGAACGCCGCCGGATCGTGGGTGGTTCCGGCAATGTTGGAGGCCTGCGGCTGCCGCGTGGTCCGCTTGTTCTGCGACGGCACGGGGGTATTCCCCCACGCGCCCGAACCGCTCCCCCAAAACCTGACCGCGCTTGCCGAAGCGGTTGTTGCCAACGGTGCCGATCTTGGCATTGCCGTGGACCCCGATGCCGACCGCCTTGTGCTGATTGATGAAACCGGAAACCCAATCGGGGAGGAATACACCATTGCCGCCGTCGTGGATTTTGTGCTGGGCTGGGAACGCCAGCGCGACCCAATCTCCAACCTTTCGGCGGTGATTAACCTTTCCACAACGCGCGCCGTGGAGGACGTTGCCGCACGCTACGGCGCGGCGGTGGTGCGCACGCCGGTGGGGGAGATTAACGTGGCGAAGAAGATGCGGGAAGTTGGCGCGATTATCGGCGGCGAAGGCTCGGGCGGGGTGATCCTTCCTGCCAGCCACTACGGGCGCGACGCGATGGTGGGAATCGCTATCGTGCTAAGCCACCTGCTGCAACGGGGTGGAACCCTTAGCCAGTTGCGCGCCTCGTTGCCAGGGTATGAGATCGTGAAGAAACGCGCCGAACGCCCGGCAAACGTGAAAGCCGTGGACATCTTAAAACGGGTGCTGCGGAACCATGCCAACGGGGCCAAATGGAACGGGCAAGATGGGTTGCGCCTGGAGTTCGAGAAATCGTGGGTGCACCTGCGCAGCTCGAACACCGAGCCGATCATCCGCGTGATTGCCGAGGCCGCCACCGCCAACGAAGCGGAAAATCTTGCCAACAAGTACCTTCGCTACACCGAGAAGATTGCCGCAGAAATGGCGAAGTAACCACACGCCGAAAACGCCAACAGGCCAATAGCAAACGGAGCAAAGGGAAAAGTCCCTTTGCTCCGTTGTTGTTTGCGCGGCTTGCCAAATGGCAATGCTTATTTCGCGTAGGAATCCATCAGCCGTTGGATGTTGATTTTTAGCGTGCGGACGCTTCCGTCGGCAGCGGACCGGTTGGGGGAAATTTTCAGATCGCCCAGCGATTTCCCAACCGTCTCCATCATCTGCTGAAGGTCCAGGCGGACTTTTTGGATTATCTCATCGGAGGGCTTCACCGAGCCATCGCCCAGCGCGGCAATCCGTTCGTTTAGGCCTGCCATTGCTTCTTCCAGCAGCTTCAGCTCCTGCGACTTCAACGCTTTTTCCAGCCCTTTCGCCTCGTAGATTTTCAGGAAAGCGTTGAACCGGCTTTGCAGAGCTTTTATCCCTCTCTGGATATGGGGGTCGCCCCACAGTGTGGATTGCGCCCAGTTGCTGGTGATGGGGATTGGGACCAGTGCGGTGGTGGCAGTGGCTGGCGTTGCGGCAATCGCGGCCGCAACCGTTAGCGTCGTCAAGATTGGCTTGTTCATCGTGGCTCCTGTTGTTGTTGGTTTGCCATTGTGTGGCGGTTGTTCTATTCCCCCGATACCGGGGTGGTGTCCATTGTTGCTTGGTTATTCTTCATCAAGTTGGCCATCAAGTTGGCGCAGTAACTCTGGGCCATGTTCGGGAACAATCCACCGGTAGATTGGGGCGTTCCCCAGCGTCCAGGCGGCTTCTGGGGTCCAGTTTCCCATGGCAAACCGGTGGCTGATAATTCTGGTTCCCGGCGGCATCGCCAGCAGCTTCGGGCGCAGCTGCAGGTTGGTGGATGTCAGCATGAACAGCATCACCACCGTCGCCGTGCTGAAATCCACTGTCAGGACATCAGCTTCAATGATCCGCACGGCATCGCCAACGCCGGCCCACTCCACTTCCTTGCGTGCTTGTGCGGCAAGCTCGGGGTCCAGCTCCACACCAACGCCACGCACCCCGTACTTCATTGCCGCAGCAATCACCATTCGGGCATCGCCGCAACCCAGGTCCCAGACGTGGTCATCAGGCTTCAGCATCGCCACGCTCAGCATCGCCATCACCACATCGAACGGGGTGGGAACAAACGGGACGTCAAGATCGTTGCTGAAAGTACTCACAGTTGTTGCGGCGTTGATTGCTGCAATGGCACGCTGCGTGGTATCATTGCCACCGGGCCATATCACCGGACCATTGCGCAGCACACAACCAATGTAGCCCTGCCCGATAACAGAACCGGTATCCCCCTGATAACAATTCCAGAATGCACGAATCATTTGTTGATTTTTTGAACCACGGCACGCTCCCGTTCACGGGGCGCGCCGAAGAAACGGAGGCGATCCTCCGCTTCTGGCGCGAACGTGACCGCGACCGAACGGAGCTGCAAGCAATGCTGATTCGGGGGGAAGCGGGCGTTGGGAAAAGCCGCCTGATTGAAGAGCTTATCCCCCAAGTGGAAGCCGCCGAAGGTGCGGTGGTCCACCTGCGGTTGCGCCCGGAAGGCTCGGTATCGCTGGGGCCGCTTCTTGCTGCGGGGATCGAACGCTCGGCCACGGCAAGCGCGTTGGCTCCGCGGATTGTTGCCCCAACGCTCCCGAACTGCATCGGCATCCTGCGGCGGCTGTGCGCGCTGCGGCGGACGCTGCTGATTATCGAGGACATCCACCTGCTGGAAGGGGGAACCTTGCGTGAGTTCGCGACGCTGGTGGAGTCGCTTGGCAATGAACCAATGGCACTGCTGGTTGCCGCGCGCCCCCTTGAGCTTCCGGCGCGCGGCATTATCGAGGGGTATCTGACCGATGAACTGACGTTGGAGGGATTGCCCGGCAGCCACGTTGCGCTGTTGTGGGGTTCACTTTTTTCGGCTCCGCCACCTCCGCAGGCGCTTGGCATTTTGATGGCGGCAACGCAGGGGAACGTGCTGGCAATTCGCGCAGCGGTCCGCGCCGGGGTCCGGTGGGGAAGCATCACGCAGGAAGGATACGACCCCAGCAGCGGGGTGAAAGTGAACCTTGGGGCCTTCCGCCAAGTGGCCGAACTCAGCACCGGCGGAGTGGTCCAGGGGATGATGGCGGATCTTTCCCCCCAGCAAATGGAGGAAGCTCGCACGCTGGCAATACTGGGCGAAGTCTTCTCCGAAGAAGCCGCCGCGCAGATGCTGCCAAACGCCCACGAAGCAATCAACGCCCTGATTTTCAAAGGGGTGCTGGCGCATTCCACAACGCCGGTGGCGGCCCTGAACAGCCAGCAAAGCAACGGGCTGCCGATAGCCTTCACCCACACACTGCTCCACCAAGGATTTATCGGCACCGGAGCCACCACCGTGCCCGGAGCCATTGGCCGATTGGTGCGGGCCATTGGGCTGAATCTTCCCATCTACTCCTTCCTCCCACTGCTCCAATTCCGCACCGCCGACACGGTGGAAGGATGCACCGCCGCAGAAGTGATTGCCTGTGCCGACCAGATGCACCTATCCATGCGCCACATTGATGGAACGCCCGACTGGGGAAGGAGTTCGGAGATTCTTGAATCGCTGGAATCGTTGGTGCGGTTGGCCTCGGCCAAACTTCTCTCCCCGGAAACCCAAGATGAGCAGCAAGGATTGCTGATTGCCCGCCGCTTGGAGCTTCGGAACCGGAACACCACTTCGGAAGAATACCGCAGCATGGCGCAGCAGCTGTTGCAACTGGCCGAATCGGGCGGGCGGCTTCCGATGCTTCAGCTTCGGTTGGTGGCGCTCAATCACTTGTACCGCCACGCCGTGGGGGATGCACAAAGGGGGGAGGAGGAATTCGCCAAGCAGATGGAGTTGCTGGTTGCCCAGCATCCAGAGTTGCGGGGGAGTTATGAGTACGTTCGATTCTTAGGGGACCTGACGGTCCACGCCCACAACACCCAAAACATTGGGCGGATGAGGGAATTGGAGGAAGTGATTGTTGGGCTGACCAACGACGCAACGTTCCAAGAAGGATTCCGCCACACGGTGTTTGTGCGGCTGATGCGGTCCACGTTGCTGCTGATGAACAACCCGGAAGAACTTGCCCGCCGCCAGCAACTGCTTGCCAAGCTGGAGCAATTCAACCCAACCGATCTGGATTTGCAAGTTCGGAAAGGGACCTTCCTGTACGCCACCAACTGCTCCGACGCGTTGCTGCAACAATCGGCGCGGCTGCTTCCGGCATTGCGCCAGCGCGGATTGTTCGGCCCCTACTACGCCACCCGAATGCACCAGCTGATTGCCGAAGGGATGACCGGAACCGAGCCGGATCAACTTCTAAAAACCGCCACCGAACTTCTATCCGAAGCAACGCAGAAAGAATATGCCGGATGGCTTACCGAAGCCCGATGCCAGCAGATGGTTGGCGAAAGCCTGATGCAGATCGCGCTGTATTGCAACCGCCCGGAGCTTGCCGACTTCGCCGCCGAACGCTGCTTCCAATCGGCCAACGGTGATCCGGCCATTGGGCTTGCGCTTGCCACGCGGCGCGGGGACCGAACGGCGGCGGCAGCGCAGGTTTCGGCAATCCCCCAAAACAGCAATCCTGACCTTTCCCAACTGTTCAACATCTGCTGGGATGGGGCCGGCAGCCCCGCAACATTCTGGGATGAGCTTGCACTGTTTCTTGATGAGCCGGTGATCAGCTTGCTGCAATTCCGGGCACTCTATCCCGCGTTGGAATTGCTTTCCCACGCCAAGCGTGCCGGCGGCGTGGCAATCCCTTCGCCAATCGAACGTGGGGTGGCAACGTTGGTGCGGCGGCTGCTGGATTGGTGCGCCGAACGGCAGCTCCCCGCGCCAATTGCAGCGTTGCTGAACTGCCACGGCCAATGGCTTCCCACGCAGGAAATGAAAGAATGGAAGAAGCGCGAAATGGAGATGGAACGGCTGCGGCAGAAGCAACGCAAGCCCACCCAACAGGGGTCACGATTGGCGATTAGCATGATTGATATCATCACCACGCAACCGCCGGAACAGAAGGAGCCAGCGCGGCTGCGGGGGGGGCGCAACCAAGCGTTGCTTGGGCTGCTGGTGGCCGCCCGAATGCTCCGCAAGCCGCTTGACAAACTCACGTTCAACGCGCTGGCCAGCGGGATCGAGGGGGACCCCGAACGTGCGCGCGTCACCGCCAACGTTGCGGTGATGCGCCTGCGCGAAGCCATTGGCCGCGATGCCGTAGTGACCGGGCCGGAGCTGCCGGAACTGAACCTTGAAGAAGTCACCGTTGATTTGCTGGAGGCGTGGGGGATGCTGAAACGGGCCGAGTCGTCGTTGCGGCGTGGGCGGTTGGTGGCCGCGCGCGAATCGGCCATTGGGGCGGTGCGGATTGCCGCCGGGCGCGTCCCCTTCCCGGCGTTGTATGATGAGTTGTTCGAGACGCTCCGCGATGAGTTCGAGTCGCGATTGCGCCAAACCGTCCTGGGAACCGTTGCCGCGCTCCGCCGCGAAGGTGATGCCGAAGGGGCCGCATCCTTGATGCATGAATGGACCCAGCGCGTGCCGGAAGAAGAGATGGAGATTGAGGAATGAACGGCTGAGCCTGTCGGGGCGCAGTGACCGAAGATGACGCCGAAGGCTAAAGACCTTCGGCTACCCCGATAGAGGTCGGGGCGGCTACCCTGCTTCACTGCAAGCAGCACCTTGTCATCTACCAGTTTGAGATCAGCGAGGCTCGGAAGATCATCTCGTCGTAGTCTTGTTGGGCAAAGGGGTCGGCGGTGTATTTGTAGATATTTTTCTCGGCGCGAATCTCCATCGTTCCCAGCACCCAGACGGGGAACGAGGTGGAGAGATAGAAGCCCGTTTTATCGTCGGTCTCCTTCTGCACCGCAAGCGAAACCCCAAGCGTGCTTTGCCACACATCGAACAGGGTGTAGCTGCCGGAGAACTCCATCGTTGTTGTTTTGGTGATGGTTGACGCGCCGCCAAAAATCAACTCTTGATCGTTCAGCCCCACGCTGGCACTAAGGCTAAGCGGGAACAAGAATCCGAACGATTGGCTAAGATTCACGCCGTTGGCGGTGTTGTCTCCGTCGCCAAACCGGGTGCGGGTTTCCTGGCGGGAGTAGGAAAGGTTGGTGTTCATGGAGACTTCGGCCACGGTGTAATTGTAGCCCGCGTTCGCGCTCCACATCGCCGTGCGGTTCTCCACCCGCTGGCTGTCGCCAAAGCTGGTGGCACGCAAGCTGTCGTCGCTCAGTTCGCTTCGTTGGGTGTAGGGGTTGTAGTTCAGCCGCAGGTAGGGGATTCCCCGGAAGTTCAGCCCCAAGCCAAGCCCGTAGGCGGTGATGGTGGTGGTGGCCGATTTCCATTCAATCAAGTTGTCGGTCTCCTGCTTGAAGGACCCCGATAGGGTGATCTGTCGCCGCCAAATTCCTTGCTCGGCCTTCGCTTCGTAGCGGAACAGGTCGGTCCGCAAATTCGGCGCGCCAAGCGATTGGAACCCCGGCCCAATCCGCACCGCTTCGGCCTGCAGGCGGGTTCCCGACTCCGGGATTGCCACCGTCATGTTCCCTTTCAAGGCATAATCAACAAAGCTGCTGATGGTGGGGTCCACCAACTCGGTGATGAACGTCGGGATGTCGCTGTTCTGAATCCGCGCTGCTTCGCGGTCGCCGGTAAGCATCGAGCCAAGCACCTCGGCATCCACGGTCCAGTAGTTCGGGATCAGCGGGACGCGGGTCTCGAATCCCACCACGTAGTTCGACTTCGGGGTCAGCGTGTTGAACTCATCCACCACCAGCGGGCTGGGGTCGTCGGCGGCATACATGACCGTGGCATAAAAGTGCGCCCCGGTCTTCCGCCCAAAGCCAATCCGCCCGGCATACAGCTCGCGGTGGAATGCCTCCTGCGCTTGCCCTGCGGTGTCGTAGATCACCTCCGATTGCGTCTTCCCGCCGGTCAGTGCCAGATAAAATTTCCCCGGCGTGAACTCAATATTCACCCCGTTCACCGGAACGCCACTTAGCGAAAGCTGCGTGTATTCCGGGTAGTTCACCCCAACGCCAAGCGTGGGGAAGTTGAGCATGAATTTTTCCGCGCCGGAGATCAAGCCAAACGCGTCAAGCTCGCGGCTGCGGCTTAGGATTTCATCACCATCTAAATCTTGAAGGCTTTCCAACCGCTTGTATTTCGCGTAGGCATCGTACGCCTCGGCCGGAACCAATTTCTTCACCGAATCCTTCAACGCCTCGGGGTCGGTCATCCCCTCGATTGTGCTGATTGCCCCTTCCACTTCGGCCACATCTTCGTTCTGCATCAGGCTTTCCACTTGCTCAAACACCCGCTGCTTCAACTGCTCCTGCAACTGCTGCGCGCTTAGGCTGAACCCCATGTTTAGGCTGTTGATGTTTTGCCGGGTCAGGTCCTGCTCGGTGGAAAGCATCAGGTGGGTGTCGAACGGAATGCCGAACAAGGAGATTGTTGGAGTAACCTCCCAACGGGCATATCGCTGCGGAATTTCCGAGCCGGTCCCCTGGCGGCTTGCCGACTCGCCGTTGGCCATGCTGGTCCCGGTAAACCGGAAGATCGGCGCGCCGCCACCTGGCGCACCGCCAACGGGCGCGCCACCGGAAGGGTCGCCAGCCGGAGGGGGCGGGGGCGTTTGGGCCGCAGCAACAACGGGTCCCAGCAGCGCAGCAAGAACAACCAATCGGCGGAAGGTAGCGGAAGCGTTCATCGGTATCGGTTCGGATAAGATCTTCGGTTCGGTTTCGTGGTTCACGGAATATCAGTTCAGGGCCTATCAACAACAATTCTCAGCGGCTGATTTGGCGCGGGCGCGTGTTGGTCGAACAACGTCCATTGGTAGCATTGGGGAAGCGGATCCGGCAGGGCGATGGTTACCGTCTGGCCCGGGTTCAGCAATCCGAAATTCAGGCGCGGAATCCCGCCAACCCCAATCGGCGGAGCAAACTCCGCATAGGTGGGGGTGAAGACCGATGTGAAATGATGGGGGATCACGTCGTTGTTGACCATCGTCACCGTGCGGCTTCGGCGCGAAAGGGAAAGCCGATTGGTGGAGAATCCCGTTGCCGTGCGCCCGTCGCGGCTGATGGAGCGGACCACAATCGTGTCGGTTGCGCTCTCGCTCTGGCCAAAAGGCTCAAGCGCATATTCTTCGCTTCCAATAAGATGTCTGGTAGGACGGGTGTACCCAGCAATCGCCAGGCTGACTTGATGGCGCATGATTCTGCTGGAACGCCCCAACATATCCACCGCAACGCCGCTGACGGCGAACGTCACCACTTCCGCGCCAGCAATTTCTGATGGGGAGAATGTTGTTCCGCCGGCAATGGTTCCGTTCTCCCGCTGGCGGTAGATAAACTGCCGCACCAGGGAATCCGTTCCCGACCGCGTGATGGCACTAATCCGAAGGTCAATGTGGTCAATCGGTGCCGAGTGGCGCATCTGCCAGCGAAGCCGCACGCGAATGCCGCTCCCGTCGGGCGCGCTCGCCTCTATCGAATCGCTGATGGTGATGGATGGGCGCGTGCCGCAGCCGCTTCCATCGGTTGCAGTTTCGTTCGCGGTGTTGGGGCGGAACAGCCGTGCGTTGTTGTCGTGGTAGTTCTTCAGGAACGGAAATTCAAGCTGGACAAACCCGAACCCGGGAACAACGGAACCTGCGCTCCCAATCGGATTGGTTCCGCCAATCCCTCTCCCTTCTTGTCCTTGCTGGCTAATGCCTCCTCCGGGCAGAATCGGATAGTCGCTTCCATCGCTGCTGTTGGTCCCTTTGTTGGGGTTGTAGCGGAACCACCAGACCTCACTTTCGCCAATTTCGTACCCTTCTCCAAAGGCTGTAATCTGCCACGCATATCTGCGCCCTTCGATGAACCGTCGGGAAGCAAGGGGGTAGCGGAGCGTTGCGATTCCGGCAAGGGTGGTGGTGAACCATGCGGGGTTGGAGCGCATGGCATCGTAGGGCGTTTGCCGGCCCAAAATTTCAACAATCCGAAGCTGGTAGCGTGGTTTTTGCCCGGGCGGAAGCGGCGCGGGGGGAAGCCACGTGAACTGCGGCTGCGTCTCGGTAACGTCCGATTCATCCTCCGGGAAAATCAGAACCGGGGGCGATTGCGGGTGGACCTGGGCCGTTTTGCAATCGCTACCGATCACCTCCGGCGCGGGGAGTTGGTTCCCGTTGCGCGCCACCGCGGTAACGTACACGCAGATGGTGTAATTCCCCGCCGGGACCGTTCCGGTTTGGGTGAAGATCGCTTTGTACTCCGGGTCCGAGGAATCAAGTTTGACGGGGGAGATATCCACCCCGCTCACCATTTTCGTGGTGTTGGGGGGAAGGGTAAAGGTGGCGCAGTGTGCGTCGGCAATTTGGCCATCCTTCTCATGCGTTGCCGTGCCACGCAGAAATATCTGGTACTGGTCGGGGGTGGTGTTGGTGATGGTGATCTTCCAGAGATCGGCAACCTTCAGCTGGTTGCGTGGCGGCTGTTGCAGCAGGACCTGCACCTGGCCGGCAGCACCAATGGCGCACGCAACCCAGAGCAAAGCAATCAGCAGGGAATGCGGCAGCAGTAATCGTGGTATCGCGTTCTTCTTCATGTGTTCGTTGTGCGCCTACGTGTGGACCATTTCGCTGACCAAATTGCAAGACCGGGGTGTGAAACCGCCCACAATCTTGCAATTGTTCCGCTAATTGCCAACGGAGAAATAGCACAACAAAGAAAAAAATCTCCACGGGGAAGGGGGCCGAAGCGGAGCGCGCCCCCGTCTTTGATGATTGGGAGCGCGATTCCTTCCGGCTCGATTTCCATTTCCTTTTTTACACCTTCACCTTCCACCGTTCTTCCCACAACTTCACCACCCACGGATAGGTCCAGAAGACGATGAACGCCAACGCGGTGCCGGCCATCATATCCACCATGTAGTGGTAGCGAAGGTAGATGGTGGAAACCACCACGCTGACCCCGCCAACCGTGATAAACCAACGCCAGCGCGAACGGAGCCGCCACGCCATCAAGATTCCCAGGACCGACATCATCGTGTGGCCGCTTGGCATGCAGTCGCGGTTGACGACGGCGTAGGGGTCGGTCATCTGGGGGGTGATGTTGTTGCCGGCATTGATGAACGCGCGGAACGGCTCGGTAAGCAGAAGCCCCGGAAGCTCGCGGTCAATGGAATGGAAATCGTGCACCTGGAACCGCGGGCCAATGGCTGGCATGGCAAAGTACCCCAGGTAGCTCAGGTAAAACCCAAACAGCAGGACCATTGAATAGACCCTGAATTTCCGCATGGCATTCTGGCGGTAGAAACTCACCGCCGGGAACACCAGCATCAACTGGAAGAAGTTGTACCACACCTGCAAATATTCCGTCAGGAAGGGGTTGGCAAAGCGGTAGATCCATTCGGTTGGATTCACGCCAAACAGATCGCGGTCCCACGCCGCCAAAACGTCGTCGTAGTTTACCGGATGGACCAACGGAATGTAGTTGTGGATTTGGGCGTAGAACATGTAGCCGATTGGCAGCACGTAAAACGAACGGAAGATATGCGCCAGCCGCCCCCCGGTTTGGTCGTACCACAGGGGGATGGCAACGGTTGCCACCGCAACAAGAATGTTCAGCTGAAGGATTGCAAACGGGGAAGCAATGCTGGGAAGAAAAATCAAGCAGAGCGTGGTATAGACCGCCAGCATGAAGAGCGTCAGGTACTCCGTGCTCCACAGCGCGTGGCGCAACGCGCCCCACAGGTTCTCGCGCTCACGGTTCCCGGCGGCCACCCGTTTGCGTCTGCGCGAATACGCGGGCGAGGCGGAGGAAGTCTTCGATGGTAAGTTCTTCGGCCCGTTGTTGGGGTCCGATTCCTGCGGTTCTGAAAAGCTCTTCACGGTGTTCTGGATTTCCGATCAATTGGGCTAACGAGTTGCGCAATGTTTTCCGCCGCTGGCTGAACGCCGCGCGAACAAGCTGCTGGTGCTGCTTGGCGATTCCTTCAAGCTGGGGTCGTTCGGCAAACCGCAGCTGCACCACTGCCGAGTTGACATTGGGCGGGGGATAGAAACAGCGTGGACCAACGTTGAACAGCTTCTTCACTTCGGCGTGGGTTTGCAACGCCACGGCAAGGATTCCATACTCCTTTGTGCGAGGGGTGGCCACCAATCGCTCGGCAACTTCCAGCTGCATCATCAAGGTTGCATCGCCGACGGCGGCGCGTGCTTCTATCAGATGGAACAAGATGGGGCTGGTGATATAGTACGGGATGTTTCCAATCACCCGCAGCCGCTCAACGCCCTGCTGGGCAGCAATCTGGGCAAGGTCAATCGTCAGGAAATCTTGCTCCATCACCTCCACCTTCCCGTGATATTGCTTGCGGGTTCGTTCGGCGGCACGGGGGTCCAGCTCGATAGCAATCAAGCGGCAACCATGCTCAACCAGCAGCCCTGTCAGCGCGCCTTCGCCGGGGCCAATCTCCACCACCACTTCCTCCGGCTTCGCGCCAAACTGGCGCACGATTTTTTCGGCGATGTTCCGGTCGGTCAGGAAATGCTGGCCAAGAGATTTTTTGGGAAGGATTCGTTCCATAAAAACTTTTGCGGCAAACATAATCACATTGGCGCGGGGAAGCGTTCGCGTGGGGTGGGGCGGCGGGTTCAATCGCGTGCCCGGCGGGTGGGCAATACAAAGCCCTGTCCGGCAATGCCGAACAGGGCTTTGAATTCCGTAGCAGCTTCCTCCTAAAATCGGTGCTAGCGATTCAGGAAGGAGGCCCACGTCATAGGATCAGACATGGGATCACCTCCTTGTTTGCAGGGAACCGTGTTTCGCGCCCGAGGACTCCCTGATAGCACCCCCGGCGCAGCACAATTACGGGGAGCAATATACCCCCATTCCGCAAGCGATAGCAAGGGGACCGGAAAATAAATTTTGCGGCGGGGAAGCGGCGTGCTGCGTTGCTTACTTCTCCATCCGCTCATCCCAATCCACCGTTTCCACCTCGCACAGCACCGACTCCAGATCATTGAGGACCACTTCCTCCGGTTTCTCTGGGAGTAGCGGCAACTCTATCTCGGTGACTTCACCTTCCACCATTCTTCGCATCCGCACGGCCCTGTCGCCGTCGAACACCACGCGAATTGGCAAGTACATTTTGAACGACGGGCTAACATCCTTTGCCCGGATGTGGCAGCGGACTTTGTACATCTTTTTGTTCGGCGCGTCCGGCTCGTTAATCACCGTGTCCGATACCGTGTAGGCAAAGCGATACGTGGGGATTTCGGTCCCATAGACCCACTGCTGGAAGAACCAATCCATGCTGACCCCAACGTGCTTTTCCACAATCCGCTGGAAGTCCTCGGTGGTGGCTTCCTTCCCAACGTAGCTTTGGAAGAAGTCCCGCATGATCGCCATAAACTTCTCATCCTTCATCGTCATCGGGTCCATCACCAGGTTGCGAAGCATGTGCAGAACCCAGGCACCTTTCAAGTAGATGATAAGATCGTAGTCCCCCTGGGTAAGGCTGGATTGGGTGCGGTATCCCAGCCAGATTGGCCCCCCTTCGGTCCCTTTGCCAAACAGCGATTTGCGGCTTCCCATCAGCTGCTTCCGGAATTTTTCCATCCAACTCAGGAACAGCTTGTTGTCCTTCAATGCGGCTTGCAGGTAGATCATCCCTGAATATTCCGCGAACCCCTCGCTTAGCCACTGGTCGTGGTAGGTTGCAAAATCCACGCCGATTCCCCACCACTGGTGGGCAACTTCGTGGGCGCGGAAGATGTGGTCGAACCCGGCTTCGTCGTTCCGCAAAAATGTTGTCCAGGCAAGGTGCAGCATCCCCGGGAACGCCTCGCCGTGCGAACCTAAAATCTCCGTGGCGTAGAAACGCTTCACCGGAAGCTCGCCAAACACCCGCGTAAACAGCAGGAAGCTGGTCCCGACATCCTCGGCAACTTGCTCGTGCATATTTGCGCCCGAGGTGTAGCCCTGCTCAATCAACCGCGCCGCGGCCTCCTTGTGACCCGACTTTGACATCAGGATGGTAATCGGCGGAAGGTTGTCCATCTTGATCTCATACTCCTTGAACAACCCGATGTTGAACGATGCGTTCCGGATTGGTTGGTCGGGGACCCAACGGGTGGTGATGACCTCCCCTTCCTCCTTCTGCATCACCCGGTCCCCCACGCTGGCAAGGGTGAAGTTCGACGGCGCGTGGAACGTGAGGTCGAAGTACGATTTCTGCTTGTAGCCATGCTGCGGATACCAGCCAATGGAGGAAAGCAAGGTGAACAAGTTCTCCTGGCGAACAATCATCTTGCCGTGGTAGTATATCCGGATTGAGGTTGGCGTTCCCACCGCTGGGTTCGGGGTGTTCCGCACCCACAGGGTGCCTTCGTTGCTCCAGTAAAATTCCGCTTGGCTGCCGTCGCCCCACACTGCCGAATCCACCGTCACACTGCCGAACAGAGTGAAGGTGAGCCACTTCTGGTTGGGATGCACCGTGCGGAAACTGAGCTTGGCCCCCACGCTCATTGCAAGGTCATCCTGGAAGCGGCAGTCAATCACGCAGCTGTCAACCGTAAGCTCGTCATGCTGGGTTAATGGGGTCAGCCCTTCCTCGTACTCGCGCAGGGTGTGGAACTGGTTGACGACCTCCAAAAATTTCCCTCCAATCCGTGGGTCGTTATCGCTTCGCAGAAGCATCACCTCCTCATCCTCAAACGGGTTCACAGCAAACACCACTGGGGATTCTTTTGGCGGGTTGATGCAGGCAACAAACATCTCCTTTGGCTTGTTCGCGGTCAGCAGTTTCAGGCACTCGTAGTTGAAGGTGTAGCCCGCGCTGGCAAACATCCATTGGTGGGACGATCGGAAGGCTTTGGAAACATCGTCCGGGATTTCCCCTTTGCGGAACGTCAAGCCGGTGCCGATCTCTTTCATGGTGGAGTCGCTGAACACCATCAGGATGGAGCTGAACGGTTGCTGCATCATCTCCTCCTTAAAAAATCGCTTCAGCTGCCCTTTCTCCACGGTTGTTGGCGGGACGAAAATGAACTCACCCCGCCCCACAAACAGCACCCCCTCGATGGCCCCTTTGATGGAAGAGCAGAAGTAGAACGTCCCTTGCTCGAAGGAGAAGGAGCCGACCTCCCGTTGCAGAATCATTCCGGAGACATCGGCGATGCGGGTTGGATCCAGCTGCAGGCTGTCCACAAGGGTCCGCAACGTGCGGATTTCGGTTGGCTTGCTTGGGTTGGTGCTGCCGCTGGATTGGGCCAGAAGAGCCGGAGCGGAAAGGGAGCACAGAAGCAAGCAGCAGAAAAGTTGGAAGTAGAGCATACGAAAAAAATGATACGGTGGAAGGGATGCTTGACAACGGAGGTATCAAGCGAAGTGCGGCGCAAAGATGCACCATTTTTCGATTTGGAGTAATCTTCAAAAGTCGCGGAAATGCGCGGGGGGATCACTCACTCTCTTTCAAATGAAATCCGCGAATCTTCCACCCCTCCGATTGCTTCTGCACGATGATGTTTGCGGACCCCTTTTTCCCATTTTGGAACGTGACCTCGCCCACCATCACCCCCTGGCTTCCGGCACTGTGGTTGACGGAGCTTGTGGTGCTTTTCAGCAGCCAATCGGCGGGCTGCAGGCTTTGGCGAAGGATCACCGTGGCAAGCGCATCGGGGGTGGGAAGATCGGCCCGAACCTCGGGCGTGCACAGGTCCCACGCCGCCGCAAAATCTTTCTGCTTCAAGGCGTTCATAAACTGGTTGGTGATGCTGTCAAGCTCGGCAATGGATTCGGTGGCAAGCTCGCGTTCCAACCGGAACATCTGGATGCTCCAAGCTCCGCTTTGCTGCTGCACCACCATCCGAAGCTCCCCTTTTCCGCTGTCGGCAAAGATCACTTCCCCGCTTACCCCCCCTTCGCCATCGGCTGATTTTGTGATCTGATAGGACCAGGAGACCGGCTCCACCTCTAGCGAGCGGATCATGGTGGAAAGCGCCTGGGGCGATGGGATGTCGTTCCGCACAGGCTGGGCGCACAAGGCCCAGGCCGCCGAGTAATCGCGGGACTTCAGAGATTCAAGGAAGGTATCGGCAACCTTCCCCACCTCGGTGGCAAATGCCGAGCGCAACCGGAATCCCCGAATCTTCCATTGGCCCTCCACCTTCCGCAGCACAAGGCTTAGCGATCCCGTTGTCTTGTTGGCAAACGTGACCTCCCCGGCAAGCTCCCCTTCGTTGTTCTCCATATTGCGCGAGCTGTAGGACCACTCCACCGGCTCCACCTGCTGCCCCGTGATAAGCTCCTGCAAGGCTTTGGCGGTGGGGATGTCGTCGTACACTTCCTGGGTGCAAAGGCTCCAAGCGGCGGCGTAATCGCGTGACTTCAGGGCGTTCATAAACTTGTCGCCAGCGTCGGCAACGCCGGAGGTGGCAAACATGGCAACGCCAAAAATCCCCGCAACGAACAGCACCACAACGGCAACGATTCCAAGAATCACAAACAGGAGAACGCGAGCTGGTGAAGATGCCATGGCTGGTCTTTGGATAGGTTGTTAGGTTAATGATTGATAGCCCACCGCTGCTTCGCTTACTTCTTCCACGCCACCCCAACCCCGAACGCCCCCACCGACAGAGTATTCCGCCCGGCAAAGGTGTGGCCGTAGCTTACGGTTAAATCCGTATCGGGCGCGATGGCATAGATGAACCCGGCGTTCCACCGTGCGAACGATTGGTCGCTGCTGGCGGTGCTCACCATCGGCACGCCGCCGCTGGCAACCCCATCAAAATCGGCAAAGGAGTGGACGCCATCAACCACCCCTTGCAGCATCAGCGTTTCGGCAAGATGCAGCCCGAACTCAGCTTGGTACGCCAGCTCATCCGCGCCACGGTTCCGGAAGCGATAGCCGCCGCTGGATTGCCAATATCCCTGCAAGGTCGCCGCCGAAAAAGGACCGCCAAATGCTATCGCGCCTTCATAATCTATCACCCCTGTCCCCAGCGGGATTTCTTGATTCGGGCTTCCCGTTGGCAGCTTTACTGCCAGCGTCACCGCGCCGGCGATTGCGCTTTCGTTCGGGAGCAATCGCACGCGCCCGCCAAGCCAAATATCCCCCAACCCGCTTGCCGATTGTGAGGTGTCCACCCCGTTCGGCAGCGTTGCCTGGCGGACGGCAACGGAGTATTGGGTGGAAAGGGTTCCGGTCAGCCAATCGGTCAGCCCAAGCTCGCCATAAAAGCCGATGTTGGTGATGCCGAACGATGGGTTGCGGAAGTTGACGGGGTCGTTGAAAATGTCGCGCAGTGTTCCGCTGGAGTCGTATTCCTGGCGGGCCGTCAGGAACGTTGGCCCCAGCTTGATGTAGTATCCATCCGGCTTCCGGTTCCAAGCCCCGCCACCAAAAAGTGGCGGAAGCGGAGCCAACAGCAGGAAGAACAAGCAAAGGGGCAGGAAAGGCCGGGCAAAAATAGTTTTCACGCGGCGAACCTACTCACCCGCGACGGATCTTGCGAGGGAAGAAATGGGTGGTGAAAGATTTTTTTTTGCGGCATTCTTGGGCCTTGCCCGAATCGGCAGCGGCTTGGGTTTGGCAATTTCTTCCTGTGATTTCCCTGCTTCTTTCCATTCCCTACCTTTGCGGCATGGAATACTGGGAACGCCGCACGGCAGCAATCAACGGGATTGGGATTGGGGTGTTTATCGCCGCCTTGCTGGGCGCAACGCAGGTTGCGTGGTGGACCGGTGTTCTGGATGATTCGTTTGCCGGGGCTTCGCGGCTGCTGTGGTATGGCTTGCTCTGCGCCGTCACCCTTCTGGTTGCACGCTACTACGATCGCCGCTCTGCACTGTGGGTGGGGTTGGGGTTCCACCCCTGGACCCTGCGCGAGCTTGGCACCGGCGCGCTGATCGGGATTGGAATGGCGTTGCTTGCATGGATACCGTGCGCACTGCTGGGGGGCGTGGCGGCGGGGAATGTTGCCAGCTGGAGCCAACTGCTGGTTGGAACGGGATACATGATCTTGTCGGCAGCGGGGGAGGAGTTGTTGTTCCGTGGATACTTCTACCAGCGGCTGAACGAACTGGTTGGTACCACCGTTTCCACGGTGGCAATGGCGTTGCTGTTCGGGTTGGCGCACAGCCAGAACCCGGAAGTAACGGCAATGGGATTGGTGAATGTATCGCTGGCAAGCATCTTCTTCTCGCTCTGCTATCTTCGCACCGGATCGCTCTGGCTTCCGATTGCCGCCCATGCCGCCTGGAACGTGACGGTGGCAAAAGTTGTGGGAATGCCGGTAAGCGGGATGGAGTTTGGGGAAGCGATAGTGCGAACCACCAGCAGCACGCCAACGCTCCTGACCGGAGGCGCGTTTGGTCCGGAAGGGGGGCTTGTTGCAACCCTTGCGTTGGCGGCGGGGATTGCGGCGTTGTTCTTGCCATTGGTGAAGCGTTCGCCGTACGTCTATGCGGGCCGGTTTTGGGAAGGTGCGGCAAAGGTGCAGCCAAAAGCGTGATGCTGGGGCGGGGTGCAACCTTCATCCTGGTGGCTTGGTCACAGCCGCCGTTCAGTTTCCCGCAGCAACGGTGTGGCTGGGGAGACGATCAATTAACTTCGGAGAACTTCAGATGAACCAGATAGCTCGCATCAGTTTTTTCAGCATTGCCTTGTTCGGGCTGCTGCTGTTTCCCCAGCGGGCGCAATCGCAATGGGCGCTGCTGGATGCCCGTGCCGACACCATCGTTCGGCGCGGCCTTGAGGCGATGTACAACCTGCGCTACCCGCAAGCCGACAGCATCTTCAATTCCATGATAAAGCTCTATCCCGACCACCCCGCCGGGTACTTCCTGCTGGCGTTGGTGGATTGGTGGCGGATTGTTCCGAACATTGACGTTGACAGCAAAGTGGACCGCTATTCCGAGTCGTTCAACAAACGGATTGACCGCACGCTGCAAATCTGCGAGGACCGATTGGACAAAAACCCGATTGACATTGTGGGCCTGTTCTTCAAGGGGAGCGCGTTGGGATACCGCGCACGGCTGAACGTCAGCAAAAACTTCAGCCCCTCAACGCTGGGGGCAATCACCGATGGGAAGGAGGCATACGAGATCATCCTGCAATGCCAGCGGATGGCACCCAGCAACAGCGACGTGCTGTTGGGGTCCGGCTTGTACAACTACATGGCCGCCTACATCCCGCAGCAATATCCATGGGCCAGCAGTTTTATCAGTTTTTTGGGACCCGGCGACCGCCAGCTGGGGATCCAGATGCTGCGGATTTCTGGCAAGCGCGCCGCCTACGCCAACGTGGAGGCACGCTACTCGCTGATGGAAATCCTCTCCAACTTCGAAAAAGATTACCCGGCGGGGTTGGACGTGGCAAAGGAACTCTACACCCAGTATCCGTTCAACCCGGTGTTCCACAAATACTTGGCCAAGAACTACTACATGACCAACGATTTCACGAACGCCGACTCCGCTTGGACCGAGATTCTGCGCCGGGTGAAGCGGCACACCCCGGGGTACGAGATCACGCTGGCACGGCAGGGGCTGTACTACTTGGGGGACATCCGCCTGCGGGAAGGGAAGCTGGACGACGCACGCCGTTTTTTTGAGCAAGCAGCAAGGCAAAGCGAACGAATCGGCGAGGACGAAACCAGCTGGATTGTGCAATCCACGCTGAAGCTGGGGAACGTGTACGACGCGCTGGGGGATCGCAAAAAAGCCATTGACCAGTACGAAGAAGTGTTGGATATGGAGGAGTACAGCAACTCGCACACAAAAGCAAAAGGCTTCATCGCCGCGCCGTATCGGTGACAAGAAAAACGCGCGGGGAACAGCCCGATGCTGCGGGTGGGCAGAACGATTACTGGGCAGCCACGCGCCACAAAAAACAGCACGACCATCGCCATGAATTTTGCCGGGGAGCATCCTTATCACAGGGGACGCTCTCCGGCTTTATATTGATGCCGGTCGGGACTTCTGCGCAATTCTTTGCTTTGCATCAATCGCACTTCTTGCTCCTCTTGTGCCTAACCTTCTCTCCATTCTTGCCTTCCCCATTTCCACGCTGTATGCCAGCGTTGCGGCTGCGGTTGGGCGCGCACGGCAGCTGCGTGCGGTGCGTTCGCCGTTGCCGGTGATTTCGGTTGGGAATGTGTCGGTTGGTGGGTCAGGGAAAACTCCGCTCACCATCCACCTTGCCCAGCTGATCCAGCAAACGCGCCCCTGCATTGTGTTAAGCCGGGGATATGGAAGGGAGGAGGACGACACGCTGATCTGGTGGAGCGGCACGCCACCGCCAGCCCCGGAACGCTACGGCGACGAGCCTTCGCTGATTGCCCGCCGGTTGCACAACGGCGCGATTGGCGTTGCCCGCCGCCGCGCCGATCTGCTTGCTATTGCCGTTGCCGCGCGGCCAACCGGGGTGATTCTGTTAGACGATGGTTTCCAGCACCGGGGCGTTGCCCGCGACCTTGACGTGGTGATTGTTGACGATGCCACCGCCAACGCTCCCTATCCCATTCCATCGGGCCGGTTGCGGGAATGGCCCGGCGCGCTTGGCCGTGCCGATGTTATCGTTGCCACCAGCCCCAACGCCGCCGCCTGGGCCGAACGCTATCGCCGCCAGCAAAGCCTTCTCCTTCCCATGCGGACCCAATTCGACGGCGTTGTTCGCTGGCACGATGGCAGCCCGATTCCCCACGCGAACGTTCCGGTGATTCTTGCCACCGGCATTGCAAACCCTGAGCGCGTTACGAAGATGCTGAATGAAGCAGGAGGGGGAAGGGTGATGGAGTGGCTGCGGTTCAAGGACCACCACCGCTACACCCGCGATGATGCCGCAACCATTGCCAACGCGCTGCAACGCCACCGAACCGCACTGCTGCTAACCACGGAGAAAGACGCGGTGAAACTTGAGCAATTCCCTGAGCTGCAGGAGCGTTTAGCCGTGATGAAAATTCGGGTGGTGATTGACCAAGAGGAACGCCTGATCCAAGTGCTGCAACGGGTGATGGGGCAGCCCCCAACGGAAGCGGGTGGCTAAGGATTGAAGGGCGGCGCATCGGCAATGGAGGCCCGCAAGCTGGCAGCCGCAGCGGTGACATCGGCGGCGGCGCAGACCGCGCCGATAACCGCCACGCCCCACGCCCCGGCATCCACCACGCTGCGGGCGTTGCTGGCCGTGATGCCGGCAATCCCAATCACCGGAATCGTTGCCGACCGCGCCACCTGGCGCACCATCGCCAGACCAATCGGGGGAACCGCCAGCGATTTGGAGGTGGTCCCAAAAATTGGACCCAAGCCAACGTAATCGGCGCCTTCCCGCTCGGCCTCGGCAAGGTGTTCGGGGTTGCGGACCGTGCCGCCGATTATTTTCAAGGGACCCAACAGCGTGCGCGCAATCGCAACAGGGATATCCGTTCTTCCAACATGAACGCCATTGGCACCGATGGCAAGGCAAAGGTCCACACGGTCGTTCACCAGGAACAGCACGTTGCGGGCGCGGCAGACATCGGCAACGGCTCCGGCCTGGTGCATCAGCGTGCGGAACTCCGTTTCCTTGCTTCGATACTGGATGGTGTCGGCCCCGCCACGGATTGCAAGCTCGGCAAGTTCAGCGTGGGCATGGCGCGATTGCACGGCGGTGTCGGTGATAACGTGCAGCCGTCCAATCGGCGGCGGTAGGGTTCGTGTTGGCTGCGGGTTCATCGCGTTCATCACAATCTGGGATTCTTTCGGGGCCGCCAACCGAGGCTGCACCTTGCTTCCGTTTTCGGCGGCGGCGTAAATTGCTTGTGGCAATCAACCTCAACATAGCATTTATGGATATCAAACCAGAAGACCTTCCTGTTAGAATCGAGAAGCCGTGGGGCTATGAGATATGGTACGCATGGACCAAGGAGTACGTGGGGAAAATTTTGCACGTGAACGCCGGGGGGCGGTTATCCTTGCAGTACCACCACCACAAGGATGAAACCAGCTACGTTCTGCGGGGCAAACTGAAACTGATAAAAGGTCCAAGCGTGGACCAACTGACCGAGATGGAGATTGGCGAAGGCTACACGTGGCGGAATCGCCCCGGCGAGGTGCACACGTTGGAAGGGATTGAAGATGCCGACGTGCTGGAAGTCTCAACCCCCCACCTTGACGACGTGGTTCGGGTGCGCGACTGGTACGGGCGCGAAGGGACGAACCAGCCGTAATCAACGGCAAAAAAACAGAGGGGGAACACGATGGATAAAAGGGGCACTGGCCGCGCGGTCGGTGCCCCTTAAAATTTCTCTGTTCGATCCTGACATTTGTCATTCTTGCCCACGGCTTCCACGGCGTATTCTTGCAGCGGCAGAGGGTAGAAGGGTTGCTGTGTGTCGGTATCAGGAACAACAAGCCATTTCCAGAAATCATGCGGTTCAGTGCTTCGCAACTTCGATGGATGATTGTTGGCGGGGTTGGCGGGCTGGTTATTGGGATTGCCGCCTACACGTTTATCTACGCCCAGGGCGGGTCCTATCTTACCAACAACCCTGCGGCATGTGCCAATTGCCACATTATGCAGGAGCATTTTGATGCATGGACAAAATCCAGTCATCGTTCGGTGGCTGTCTGCAATGATTGCCACACTCCACATTCCACTATCGGCAAGTACTGGACAAAAGCACAAAATGGATTTTGGCACTCGGTAGCGTTTACCAGCGGTGATTTTCCCGACCCACTTCGGATTAAGCCGTCCAATCGCCAAGTGACCGAGGAAGCCTGCCGCAGCTGCCACCAAGAAATTGTTGACGCGATTGATACCCGGCACCATGAAGGAACCGAGGCTGGGGCGGAACCAACCTCATGTGTTCGCTGCCATGCAACAGTGGGGCATTGGGTGCGGTAGTCATCCCGTATTGTTTTCCGCCACGCATCGTTGTCAGATGCCAACGTTTTCATCAACTGTTCAGGAGATTTCATGGCTACACCATCGCAACCACAGGCATCGCGCCGTCCTATCGGCAGTTTCCGGTTTTTCTTGCTGACAGGGTTGGCCACATTAGTGGTAGCTGTTGGCGGGGGGCTGCTTCTTAGTAGCATTATCGAGCGGAAAGAAGAAGCAAAGAACCCGTTTTATCGGGTGGTGGACCTAACCGACACCATTGATGACCCAGCGGTCTGGGGGAAAAACTTCCCACTTCAGTACGATGACTATCGCAAGACTGTGGACCAAGTGCGCACCCGCTATGGCGGAAGCGAAGCACTTCCCCATTCCCCCACGCAAGCGGATCCCCGCTCGGTAGTGGCGCAATCGAAGCTGCAAGAAGACCCTCGATTGGTGACAATGTGGGCGGGGTACGCATTCAGCAAAGACTTCCGCGAAGAACGCGGCCATGCGTTTATGCTGGAGGATCAGATTTTTACCGAACGGCAGCATGTAGCAAAACAGCCTGGCACTTGCCTGCACTGTCATGCTTCGGTGTATCTGCCATACAAACGTGCTGGCGGCGGGGATCTTATCAAAGGTTTTGAAGTGCTGAACAGTAAACCCTATAGCGAGGTTAAGAGCTTGGTGCAGCATCCCGTTGCTTGCATTGATTGCCACGATCCCGCCACAATGCAGCTGCGCGTCACACGGCCAGGATTTATCGAAGGGATACAAACCTTAAAAGCATCACAAGGGGTGCAGAACTACAACGTAAACACCATGGCTACGCGCCAAGAGATGCGCAGCTATGTCTGCGGCCAATGCCATGTTGAATACTACTTCAAAGGTCCAGAAAAACGGCTTGTGTATCCGTGGGCAAAAGGGCTACAAGCCGATAGCATTCTTGCCTACTACGAATCCGTTGGGTTCAAGGATTGGACGCACGCACTGACCGGCGCGCCAACATTAAAAGCGCAGCATCCTGAGTTCGAATTGTATAATCAAGGGGTTCATGCCCGCTCCGGCGTTGCCTGTGCCGATTGCCACATGCCATACAAACGGGAAGGGGCAATGAAGATCAGCGACCATCACGTCCGTAGTCCATTGCTGAACTTGAATAAATCGTGCCAGACCTGCCACCGCTGGCCAGAAGAAGAACTGCGTGCGCGAGTGGAGACAATTCAAGATCGGCATTTCCAGCTCCGTAATCTAGCAATGGATGCCCTGATGGATTTAATCAACGAAATGCGAAGTGAACGCGCTGCCGACAGCAGCAGCCAACGCCTTGCGGCCGCACAAGGATTTCAACGCAAAGCCCAATTCTTGCTCGATTTTGTGGAAGCCGAGAACTCTACTGGTTTCCATGCCCCGCAAGAGTCCGCACGGATTCTTGGCCAATCCATTGATTATGCACGCAAAGGGCAGATGGCCTTACGTGCTGTGGCAGCGGCAAAAGCACGATAACCAGTTACTATTCTCATACTTTCTGCAGGAAAACCCCTGCCGACAACAACGCCATGAAGTTGAACGCAATCCACCATGAACTGGTCAGCCGCTACGATGTCCCGGGGCCGCGCTATACCTCCTACCCTACGGCCCCGCATTTCCAGCCCTGGGGCAATACCGATTGGCTGCATGCGTTGCAGGAAAACGAACGCTACTCCCACCGCCCCCTCTCGCTCTATTTCCATCTCCCATTCTGCCCAACCCTTTGCTTGTACTGCGGTTGCAATGTTATCATCACCCGGGATAGAAATCGCGTGGGACGCTACATGGAGTATCTGATACGCGAAATGGAATTGATGCAGACCCTGGTCCCAACAAAACGAGCGGTGAAACAGGTCCATTGGGGGGGCGGATCCCCAACATGGCTGACCCCCTATGAAATCCACAAGTTGGCCGAGGCGATTGGATGGAACTTCAACCTTTCACGCGGGGCCGAGCTTTCCGTGGAAGTGGATCCACGCCGGTTGACCGAGGAACACGTTGCTGCCTTCTGCGATGCAGGCTTCAATCGCATCAGCTTGGGGGTCCAAGATTTTAACCCCGAGGTGCAGCAAGCCGTACGGCGGTTGCAAACCGAACAGGAGACGATCAACGCACTGGAGTGGTTCCGGAAACGGGGCGTTCGGAGCGTGAACATTGATCTGATCTACGGGCTTCCCGGGCAAACCGTGGAGAGCTTCCACCAAACGCTTCAGCGGGTGATAGAGCTTCGGCCAGAACGAATCGCCGCCTTCAACTTCGCCTATCTGCCAACCATGAAGCCCCACCAGCGAGCCATTGATGCAACCGCACTTCCTGGGCAGGCCGACAAGATGATGATCCAAGCCGACATTATCGAGACGCTAACCGAAGCGGGATACCGATACATTGGGATGGATCACTTTGCGCTCCCCCACGATGAACTATCCATTGCCCAACAGCAGGGACGGCTGCACCGGAATTTTCAGGGATACACCACCGGAGCCGAGTGCGACTTGCTGGGGTTCGGCATCACCAGCATCAGCAGCCTTGACCGCACCTACGCCCAAAACTTGAAAACCCTGCCGGAATACGAAGCAGCGATTGACCAGGGCCAGCTTCCCACCTCGCGCGGGCTGCGCCTAACCGACGACGATTACCTGCGGCGGCATATCATCAACGAGCTGATGTGCAACCTTCGCCTTTCCATCCCCCGGTTTGAGAAAAATTTTGAGATTGATTTCTTCCACTACTTCCCCGACATCGAGGAGCGAATGGCACCGATGGTGATTGATGGATTGATCCGCTTCGACCCCGACTCCATTGACATCACCGAACGCGGCCGGCTGTTCCTGCGGAACATTGCCATGCAGTTCGATGCCTACCTGGGAACCAACGATGTAGTGTTCAGCCGAACCGTGTAGCCGCCACGGGAGCAACCGCTGCGGGAGCAACCGCTGCGGGAACGGTTCCGATGGAACGCAACGCCAAAGCCCTGCGGTCCGTTCCTGCAAACCCTTGCTCCTTTCTTATCTTCGCCCCATGAAATCTTTCCTATCCCTTGCGCTGCTCCTTCTTGCGGCCTGCGGCGACCGTGCCGGAACCGCCACGCCCGACACCACCGCCAACACCGGAACCGCCACGCAACCGAACAACGCTGCCACACCGCCCCAAACGCCAGCCCAACCGCTGGCGCAGCCGGCCACGCCCGACACCGCCAACACCGCCACCCCAGCCCACGACACGACCGCTACGCCGCCGCTGCCGAACAGCCAAACGTTTGCCGCAATGGTGGATGGCAAGCAATGGAGCGGAACCCAAGTGATTGCCTCGCGGGTGGATAGCGCGATTGCCGTCACGGCGATTGGACCGGATGGGACAAGCCTGATACTGAATCTTGGGACACGGACCTCCGCCGGCCAGCTCCAATTTGGCACGGCCGACTCCGGCCAGTTTGCTACGTGGATCAATCCCCAGGGGGCCAGCTTCAGCACCAAGCCTGCCGGGTCCGGCACGGTCCGCATCACGCAGCTTGGAGGCAAGCGGGTGGCCGGGGTGTTCAGTTTCAAAGCCACCGAGCAAGGGGGGAACGGAACGGTCCGGATTGAGAAAGGAACGTTTGATGTGATGTTCGGGAAGTAGCCACGGCGCGGGAAGCAACGCAGGGGCGATGCATGAAGATGAGAGCGAGATGAAACTGGAGATGAGCGTAAAGAATTACCGCACGCACACACCCATCGCCACCGGAAGCACCAGAGTGGTCCAAGCGGAGTACATCGCGCCCGCGGGATGAAGGTTATCGGCAGCCGTTAGCGCGGGGTCCGTTGCGGCCTTGCGCGACTCCGGAGTGATGTCAACAAAACGCGCCCCGGCGGCCTCGGCTTCCTCTTGGGCAATCCGGTTGAACAGGTCAATCTCTTCGGCAATGCGTGCGCGGTCCCGCCCCTGGGCAAAGGGCGTAACGCCCCAGTCGGGAATGGAAAGGACGATCACGCACGACGGCTTCCCGCCAGCAAACGCAATGGCACGATTCAGCAGCCCCACGAACTCCCCCCGGTACTCCTCGGCTGCGCGCCCGCGATATTGGTTGTTCACCCCAATCAACAGCGTCACCAAGTCAAACGGACCTTGCGGGTTTGCTTCGTCAATGGCCGCGTTCAGCTCGTCGGTGGTCCATCCGGTGCGGGCAATGATCTGTGGGTCGGCAATGGAAACGCCGCCGGCCCTCAGGCGTTCGGCAAGCTGCATGGGCCAGCGTTCGGCAGCGGCAACGCTTTCGCCAATCGTGTAAGAATCGCCCAGAGCAAGGAACCGGAGTTTGTTCACCGCCGCCGAACGGGCAGCTGCAAAAATCGTGTCGTTCATGGTTGTTGAAGATTTGTGGGCGGGGTCCCGTGCGGTGCCGCAACCAAGCACCAGCATCCACGCCAGCGCCAGCCACCGGAACAAGCCAGCCAAGTGCCAGAAATCACACCGCGCAGAATGCCAGATGTTGCCCGCCACGTTAAAGAAGATTGAAGGTTATTGAGGTCCGCCGCCGTTCCTTCCAAACGTCTGGCTCATCTCCCGCAATCGCTCGGCAATCTGCGGGGTTAGCGCGCCCGGTTCCATCCTCCAATTCCAGTTGCCATCGTGGCTGCCGGGGATGTTCATGCGTCCATCGGAGCCAAGCTCCAAAAGGTCCTGGGCCGGGACGATTGCGGTGTTGGCAATCGAGGAAAACGCAAGCCGGATCAGGTCCCAGCCAATATGCCCACCACGATGCCCCAAATAATGCTGCGCAAACCGTTTCGACTTCCGGTCCAGCGTCTCCCACCATCCGTGCGCGGTGTCGTTGTCGTGGGTGCCGGTGTAGGCCACGCAGTTTGGGGTGGCAAAATTGTGGGGAAGATAGGGGTTGCTGGAATCGCTGAAGGCGAACTGCATCACCTTCATCCCGGGAAGCTCGAAACGGTCGCGCAGGGCCTCCACCTCGGGGGTGATAAGCCCCAAATCTTCGGCAATGATTGGGGGATGCCCGAACGCTTTCCGCAAGGCGCGGAACAGGCCGGCCCCGGGTCCCGTCCGCCACCGCCCGTTGACGGCGGTCTGCTCCATTGCGGGGATTTCCCAATACGCCTGGAACCCCCGGAAGTGGTCAATCCGCACCACGTCGTACAGCGCGAACGCCGCACGCAGCCGTTCAATCCACCAAGCATAGCCCTCCTTTTTCATCACCTCCCAGCGGTAGAGCGGGTTCCCCCAACGTTGCCCTGTTTCGCTGAAGTAATCGGGGGGAACGCCAGCAATCACCGTGGGCGCGCCCGTTTCATCAAGGGTGAACAGATGTTGGTGGGACCACACGTCGGCGCTGTTGTGGTCAACAAAAATCGGGAGGTCGCCAACCAACCGCACCCCGCGCTCCTCCGCTCCGGCACGCAGCGCGTTGAACTGGCGGAAAAACAGATACTGCAAGAAGAGATGATAGCCCACCGACTGCCGAAGTTTCTTTGCTGCGGCGGCAAGGGGAGCGGGCTGGCGGCGGGCCAAGCCGGTTTCCCAGCGGTTCCAGGGTTGACCCTTGTGTTCCTGCAGCAGCGCGGCAAACAGGGTGTAATCGTCCAGCCAGAAGGTGTTTCGCTGGCGGAATTCCTCAACATCACTTCCGGGGCGGAACCGTTGGTAGGCCGCGTGAAACAGGCCGGAATAGTGCTTCTGCACCTCCTGAAAATTCACGCGCCCAACGGGTGGTTCGGGAAGCGTGGAAAGAAGTGATTTCGGGATGAACCCCTCGCTGGCCATCCACTCTGGGCTAATCAGCAACGGGTTGCCGGCAAATGCTGAGAGTGATTGATAGGGGGAGTTCGTGTAGCCCGGCGGAGTTAGCGGAAGCATCTGCCAGAACGACTGGCCCGCGTCGGCAAGGAAGTCAAGAAATCGCACTGCTTCGGGGCCAAGATCGCCAATGCCATACCGCCCCGGGAGCGAGGTTGGATGGAGTAAAATTCCACTGGAACGTTCTGTCAGGATTGCCACGCTAGTCTATTGCTCCGGTTCGTGCGGCTTGGATGAAATCGGTGTAGGCCGGGGTGTGCCCGGCTTGGCGCAGCATGGCGTTGATTTGCCCGCGATGGTAGGCGGCATGAACAATCAGGTGCGTCAGGATATCCCCCACGCTGCTGGTGAAAGAATCCCCCTTGCTGTTGACGTACGGCACCGGCTGGGCCAGCGTTTCGGCGGAAAGCGCGGCAAGGAATTCCCCCCACAACTCCTTCGACTTCTGAAGTTCGGCGCGGCATTGCTGGGGGGTGAACGCGGGCCAAACCGGCATCGGCATATCCCCCTGTTGGATTCGGGAAAGCCACAGCCGTTGGGCAGCAACGATATGGCCCATCAGGGCAATCGCACGGTCGGGGATTCCGGTTCCGTCGCCCAATGATTCGGCAGTGGCGTGGTTGGCCCACCATTCATACTGGAAGGTGCGGCGGATATGGTCGGTTAGGTCCATGTGGTTCTTATCTGTGTGGTCATTCTGTGGCCAAGCATCTGCGGCAACGTGCGGCAAAGATAGTTGGGGATTGATTGCGGAGCTTCCGGTGCTTCCCTCGTGGATGAGTTGGCGGCAAGCTACAAGGCGCGGCGTGGGGGAACGATCACGTTTGCCATCAGCAACCCGGTCACCAGCGCGATTGCCACCAGCGCCACGTTGAACGCCCCTTCGACCCCAGCCAGCACGTCGTCCTGGATAAACTTGGACATACTGCCGAAGCCGATGCTTCCCGGCACCAGAAGAATAAGGCCCGGCAACATCGGGACCGCGCTGGGGCGTTTCTTCAAGATCATAAAAAGGTTTGCGCCAACGCCCAGGGCAATCGCCCCCATGAACGCGCCAAGCTGCGGACCCAGCGCTGCGGTCCCCACCCGCGACCCAATAAAGCTGAGCAAGCACCCCATTGCTGCCCAGGGGATATCCGACGGGCGAGCTTTTAGCAAGACGGAAAACGTGAGTGGGGTGGTAAGCAACAGCAGCCAAAGGGTCCACACAGGAAGCGGGCTTGGCGTGCCGATGCCCCGCACCGCCGGAAACACCGCAGCGAACTGGCTCCCCAACGCCGCGCCGAAGGCAATCCCCAGCAGCACCAACACCGCGCCGGTAAGCCGCGCCGTGCCCGAGACAAGGTTGCCGGTGGCAAGCTCGGTCATTCCGGTGGTAAGCGTTAGGCCGGGGAGCAGGATAATCAGGCTGGCAAGGGTGGTGACGTAAATGGAGAATGGGGAGAAGAGATATGCGCACAACGCCGCCAGCATCGAGGCCACCACCGCCGCGATAATCTCAAACACCCGCCGTGTGTTCTCCGATTTCCCCAGCAGCATTGCCAGCGCGCCGATGCAGGTCCCAATCACCCCTGCGGCCACCAGCTCGCGCCAGCCTCCGCCAAAAAACCGCGTTGCCGTTGCCGACGAGACGCTGAAACAAAGGATGGAAAGCCAAGCGGGGTAGCGGGGCGGGGCGGCAACGATTGCCTCAATCGCGTCGGCCCCTTCTTCCGGTCCAATCCGCCCGTTGCTGACGTTTTCGGCAAGCTCATCCAACAGGCTCATCCGCTCCAGATTCACCTCGCTCATATCGGTGCGGATCAGGCTGGTGCGGTGTTCTTCCGGCGCGCCAAAGGAGGCAAAGATCCCGGTCGGGAGGGCGAAGAATTGGCCTTCCAAACCAAGCCGACGCATGGCCATGTTCATCATTAACTCCAGCCGGTGCGCCGGCGTGCCGTAGCGGTGGAGCGCGGTTGCAAGCCGGATGGAGAACTCGACGCGAGGATCGGGAGCGGTGTTGTGCATGGGAACGATGCTGTTCGGCCAGTAATCGCCCCACTCCGGGGGGCGTTACCCGCGCAATCGCAACAAGGTGATGAAACCAGCAATTACCCAGCCAAAAGCGCGGCGCGGAAATACTCCATTGTTCGCGCAAGCCCTTCTTGCCGGTCCACCTGCGGCTCCCAGCGGAGCAGTTGGCGGGCGCGGGTGATGTCGGGCTGGCGCACCTGCGGGTCATCTTTGGGGAGCGCGCGGAACTCAATTGGGCTGGATGATCCCGTCAGGTTTTTAATCTCCTGGGCAAGCTCCAACATCGTCAGCTCGTCGGGGTTGCCGATGTTCACGGGGTCGTTGATGTCGGAGCGGAGCAGGCGGTAGATGCCCTCCACCAAATCATCCACAAAGCAGACCGAGCGGGTTTGCGTGCCATCGCCGAACACCGTCAGTGGCTGGCCGGTGATTGCTTGTGAGAAGAATGCAGGGATTGCGCGCCCGTCGTCAACGCGCATCCGCGGGCCGTAGGTGTTGAAGATGCGGACGATGCGGGTGTCAACGCCGTGATACCGGTGGTAGGCCATGGTTAAGGCCTCGGCAAAACGTTTTGCTTCGTCGTACACCCCCCGCACACCAATGGGGTTCACGTTCCCCCAATACTCCTCCGGCTGCGGATGGATCAGCGGGTCGCCATAGACTTCGGAAGTTGATGCCAGCAGGAATCGCGCCCCTTTTGCTTTTGCCAACCCCAACGCTTTGTGCGTCCCCAAGGACCCCACTTTCAGCGTTTGGATGGGGAATTTTAGATAATCAATTGGCGAGGCTGGGCTGGCGAAGTGAAGGATATAATCCAACGCCCCTTCAACAACAATGTAGTTGGTGACATCGTGCTGAACGAACAGGAAATTTGGCTGGCCGAACAGATGGGCGATATTCTCGGCTTTGCCCGTAATCAGGTTGTCCATGCAGATCACCTGGTGCCCTTCGGCAACAAGCCGGTCGCACAGGTGGGACCCCAAAAAACCGGCTCCACCGGTGATAAGTGTACGTGGCATAAAGGTGCGGTAAGAAGTTGATTGCTAAATGAAGGGAACAAGGAGAAGTGCGAGGTCCACGCTACCCTTTTTTCGACCGCCTTCCAGGTTGCCAAAAATGGAGGTTCATGTCAACAGCATCGCCCCGGAACGTGATGCCTTCGGACTCCAACAGGTCGCGCATCAGCGTTGGGGTTGCGAAGTGCATTTTGCCGGTAAGCTCGCCGTTTCGGTTCACAACGCGGTGGCACGGGGTGTCCATGTCACCCGCCGCGCCATGCAGGGCGTAGCCCACCATTCGCGAGGAAGTTTTGGCTCCAAGATACTCGGCAATGGCTCCGTAGGTTGTCACTTTCCCGGCGGGGATGCGGCGAACAACCCGATAAACGCGGCGGTAGAAATCATCCTTGTTCATTTCCATTTCTCCCTTGCTTGGAAAATCGGAAAATTCGCTATGTTCGACACGCTTCTGGCCAGCAACCAGAAGCGAAATGACAAGGAGACACAACCGCACCAGAACCGGTGCGGATCATCAATTAATCGCTACAAGGAGCAGAACGTATGAAACGTGCCGGACTTCTTCTCACCGCTGCAGCCCTTATTCTTGGGGCATTCACCGCTACCGCTCAGCCGCTGAAAACCAACACCGCCCCGGATGGGCAGCTGGGAATTGGAATCAACACGTCGGGGGCAACGGTACAGTTCGCGATCTCGCCATCGCTGCAAGCTGGGGTGCTGGTAAACGTTGGGATGTCTTCGTCCACCGAAGAAATCTCCCAGGGATCAAGCACCGTCAAAATTGATAACAGCACCACTAATCTCGGAGCTGAGATCTATGGACGATTCCTGTTTGAAGGGTTGGTAAACCCGTTCGTACAGGTTGGGCTTGCGATCAACAATAGTTCCTCAACCTCAAAAAGCGGTAGCACCGAGACCTCGCAATCGAACAGCACCATGGATCTTAACGCCTACTTCGGGTTGGCGTACTACTGGACCAACCAGTTCGGAATCTTCGGCCAAGTTGGCTTAGTCTCGCTGGGGTTAAGCGACAAGACCACAACAGAAACCACCGTGAAAGTGGAAACAGAAAACCCAACAACCACCTCGTTCGGAATCGGCAGCGGGCGTGTTGGGATTGAGTTCTTCTTCAGCCGCTAATCGCCAGCGTGACCAACTGAAATGAATCGGATGCGGCCCGGCCTGCAACATGGTTGGGCCGTTTCCGTTGGGCCGCAGCCAGCCACGCAATGGCTGCCCAAACGGGAACGCGCCAATGCACCGGCGCAACTACAGAGACATTCATCATCTCCTACACACACACAGACAGACATGAACGCACTTCGCACACTTGCAACATCGGCCATCGCGCTTGCCGGAACATTGCTGTTCAGCGCAACCTCCCATGCCCAGGTCAGCTTGGGAGCGGGGATTTCCTACGGAGCAGAGATTGAGGCGGTTGGGCTTGAGGGACGTTTCTACTACGACCTCAACAAAAAACCGCAGATGCGCATCGCCGCCGATCTTGTGTACTATTTTGTTGACGACCCTTTGACGTTCTACACCATTGATGCCAACCTCCACTACGGCTTTGCTGATTTCAGCAGCGGCTTTGCGTACGGTATTGGGGGGTTGCAGATAGCAATCGCAGGTGTTGAAGGGTTCGATAGCGACAGCGATGTAGGATTGAATATTGGAGCCGGGGCGGAGTTCAAGGCCCCGTTTGGCGGGGTTCCAGTTGAGGTTAAGTATGTGATTGGCAACGCCGACCAGCTTATCCTGAGCGGCGGGCTGCGTTTCACCATGAACTAATCCACGCCGTTGGCCGATTACCGGAACGGGCCATATCAGCAACTGATTGGCCCGTTTCCGTTTCCACGTTTTTCATCGTTCCACAAAACCTATGCGTGCGCTTGCAGTTGACCACGGTGCAGTCCGGATTGGCCTTGCCATCAGCGATGAGTTGGGGATGCTTGCACGCCCACTTGTGGTGGTGAACAACAGCCCCAACGCCGCGCAGCAGATTGCCCAGATTGCCCGCGACGAATCGGTTGGCATCATCGTTGTGGGAATGCCGCACCACCTTGATGGCCGCGAAACCGACAGCACCCGCCGCGTTCAGGAGTTTGTTGCCCAGCTTACCCCCGCAGCCCACTGCCCCGTTGTTGAGTGGGACGAAGCCTACACCACCCGCGATGCCGGAACGCTGATGATTGCCAGCGGGGTCAAAAAAAAGAAACGGAGCCAGCGGGGCCAATCAGATTTGTGGGCGGCGGCAATTATCCTGCAACGCTGGCTGGACGCGCAACCGCGCTGAACGCCAACACCATGTCCGCCACGCCCCCGGGATGTGTTTCCCACCACCAGCGATTCGCTATCTTGCGCCCCGCACAACACGCAGGAGACCCGCAATGATCAAAGCCGTCGTTTTCGATCTTGACAACACGTTGGTGGATTTCATGGCAATGAAACGCCAAGCGGTGGATGCCGCAATCACCGCCATGATTGATGCCGGGCTGACGATGACCTTCGAGGAAGTGAAAGGGAGCGTTGACACCATCTACAAGGAGCAAGGGATCGAGTACCAATCGGTGTTCGACCACCTGCTGCGCCAGGTGCTGGGGAAGATTGACCACAAGGTTCTTTCCGCAGGGATTGTGGCCTACCGGCGCGCACGCGAGGCCGCACTGATCCCCTATCCTCACGTCTCGGCAACGCTGATGGAGTTGGTGAAGCATGGAATCCGGCTTGGCATTCTTTCCGATGCCCCCACGCGCGAGGCATGGCTGCGGCTATGCTACATGAACTTCCACCACATTTTTGACCACGTTGTCACCTTCGACGACACCGGGAAGCGGAAGCCGGACCCGGTTCCGTTCCAACTGATTTTGCAAAAGCTGCAGGTGCGCCCCGAGGAAGCGATCATGGTGGGCGACTGGGCCGAGCGTGACATGGTTGGGGCGGCGGCAATCGGAATGAAAACGGCGTTTGCCAAATATGGCGACACCTTCGGCAACCAAATCGTCAACGCCGATTACACCCTGCGCGACATCAAGGACCTGCTGACGATTGTGCTGCAACCACACGCCACCACCGAACCCGCCACCAACGGAGCACGCGAATGATCCAGGGAATAGGGATTGACCTTACCGACATCCACCGCATTGACGAGGCATTGGCCAAGTACGGCGAACGATTCGAGCGGAGGATTTTCACCGAGGAGGAGCGGGAATACTGCAACGGTTTCAAGGTTGGCGCGACCCAGCATTTTGCCGCGCGGTTTGCGGCGAAGGAGGCGTTCTCCAAGGCAATCGGAACCGGAATCACCCAGGGATTTAAGTGGCACGAGGTGGCCATACACAACCGCCCCGGGGGGAAGCCCGAGCTTCTGCTGACCGGCGCAATGGCCGAACGCTACGGCCACCTGCACGCCCACGTTTCCCTTACCCACACCGACACCACCGCCGGGGCAGTTGTGGTGTTGGAAGATTGACCGCACTGGCACTCGCTTTCTTGCTTCCGATATCTCACCCTTCTGCGTTTCCTCCTCTTCCCCAATCTCACCTTCCCCTCTCCCGTTTTTTTACTCACCATCGCTTTTTTCCTTTCCCCGTAGGATTCTATGGTTGGGGCGCAACATGGTTTGCTTCCCCCTTTGGTTGGCCGATACATTCGCCCCGTGTGCATACCTCGCCTAAGCCCGGCGGCTTACATTTTGAACGGAGCTGTGAACAGTAGGCCGCTGGGCTGGTCGAGCGCGGGAATGCCTCCGTGCCATTGCTCAGCCAATCAACCAAACCATGGAACACCGATGACTCGCCAACTCTACCTTCTGCTCTGCTGCCTGTGCCTACTGCCAATTTTTTCTGCTGCTGCGGCGGCGCAATCTATCCGATGGAACTCCGTTGCCCCGCCCGGCGTTGCCACAACGGAGTATTTAACCGATGACATTGTGATGACCCCAAACGGGCGGCTTCATGCCGTGGCGTATTTGCTGGACATCAACAAAAACTCAGTGCTGCTAACCAGCACCGACCGCGGGGTAACATGGAGCGTCCGGCCCATTGGGGCGAACCCAAGCGGGATGTGGCTGTACTCACTTGCCTTCACCAGCGACAATGTTGGCTACGCCAGCGGGTTCAGCGACGGATGCGGCGGGTGCCCCGTAATCATGAAAACCACCGACGGTGGCGATTCGTGGAACCCAACAACCTTCGGCGGAAGCGGAGCCATTAACAACGTCACCTTCTTGGATGCCCAAAAAGGCTTTGCCGCCGGCGGCGAAGGGCTGCTGAAAACAACGGATGCCGGAGCAACGTGGAAACCGATTGATGCCCCAGCACTTGCCGACGTAACTCCATCCGAAGTCACCTTCCCCACTGCCACTGTTGGCTACGTTTCGGCAATACCAGCAGGGGGCCAGGGGTGGCCGACGGTGCTGCTGAAATCAACCGACGGCGGCGCGACGTGGGCAAAAATCCAAGACAACGGGACCAACGTGAACGCGCTTGCATTCCGCCAACTCCATTTCTTCGGAGCCGACACCGGCGTTGCGGTTGGCCGCATCAACAGCAAGCCAATGACCTTCCGCACGGTGGATGGGGGGAAAACATGGACCAACCACTACACCCCCGATGTCACCATGTCATCGCCGTACAAAGCCCTTCATGCCGTCCATTTTCTTGATAAAAAAATCGGCATTGCCACGGGCGATTATGGTTTGATCCTCCGCACAACCGATGGCGGAATCACGTGGAAACGCGAAGCGAACTCCATTGATGGCAGCAACGATTTCAACGCCGCATTGGTCTTCTCCGAACAAGAAGCCACGGTGGGGGGCGCGCACGGAATGCTGCTAAACCGCCAGGCCACCTTCCTGCCAACGGTTGCCACCAGCGGCACCGGGTTGGATTTTGGGACAGTCACCAGCGGGTCGAAGGAGATGTCGCTGACAATCTCGGCAGCGAACGAAGCGGGGGTAACCATCAGCGCGCTGCAAATCCAAGATGGATCGGGTGGGCCGAAAGGCTTCACGCTTATTGCCCCAACAACTCCGCCCCCGTACAACCTTACCCCCACGACCCCACTGACCGTCACCGTTCGCTATACCCCGCAGAGTGGGGCAACCGGAAATATCACCAGCACCCTGTACGTGGCCACCAACGATGCTGCCCGCCCGCAGATCAATCTGCTGCTGCGCGCAAAAGGTTCCGCCGCGCAATCGGCGGCGGCAACGCTCAGTGCCACCGAGCTTGATTTTGGCGAGGTCGGTCCAAGCACCACTGCCAAGCGCACCGTCAGCATCACGGCCAGCGGCGGCGCGCCGTTGCAAGTGAAAGGGATAAGTGTCGAGAGCCTAACCGGGCAGGAAGGGTTCGCGGCATTGGCCGAGCGAACGCTGCCAACAAGCCTTGCGCCCGGGGAATCGTTGAAGATCACGGTGGCGTTCACGCCGGAGGATTTCCAGGCCCCGACGCAAGCCACGCTATCGGTGGAAACGAACGCCGGGGACACGCCGCACAACGTCTTCCTGCAAGGGCAGGGGACGTATCCGGTGGCATCGCTTAGCAGCGACGCTCTGGATTTTGGAACGGTGGATGAAGGGAACGCGCAGACGCGCCCATTAAGCATCGCAGCGGCCAACGGTGCTGAGGTGCGGATTGATTCCTTCTACGTTCAAGCCGATGGTGGCAAGGATGCGCCGGAGTTCGACGTTATCGAGCCAGCCAGTGGCTTCCCGATTCATATTCAAAAAGGTTCTCCGCTGAACGTCGTGGTGCGGTTCCGCCCCGGCACGCGGAACGGCGAGATCAAAGCGACATTGTTCGCAAAAACGAATCTTCCTTTGCAGTTCATCACGGTGAACCTTGCTGGGGTTGCCAAACTTTCCACATCATCAATTCAGGAGCTACCGATGGCCGCTGCCTCCATCTCCATCTCCACTTCCCCATCGCCGCTGCGGCGCACTGGGGCGGTTCAGCTTACCCTTCCCGAAGCCGGCAACGTTCGCGTGGTGATCTACGACCTGCTGGGGAAACCCGTTGCCGAGTTGTTCAATGGAGCAATGGGCGCAGGCGTAACCACGCTCCCGCTTGATGCCACAGGGCTTGCCAGCGGCCGATATTTCTGCATCGCCGAAGGGGATGGGATGCGGGGATTTACCGAGATTTATCTGGCACAGTAACAGCCGGCACCAACAGCCAAAGCAATTGGGGCAACAACCGTTTGGATTGTTGCCCCAATTATTTTTTTCTTGAAAAGGCTTGAGCCCGATTTCCCCCAATCCCCATTCACCACTCCCCCCCCTGCGGCAGATATTCGCCGCCGCGCAATCCGAATTGCTGGCGTATCTGCTCAATCACCTCCAAATCGGCAGTGAAGGGGTTGGCAGGGGGCTTCGGCTGGCGCAAGGCACGGCTGAAGGCGAACGGAGTCTCCTCCAATTTTAGGTTGTAGGCGGCCACCATCAGATGCTCCAGCGTGATGGTGTCCTGGGTGTTGTACGCCAGCAATGTTTGCAATGCCCGTTCATCCCCCAGGGTGTGGTACTGGTGCCACAGCAGCACCGCGAAATATCCATCAACTCCATCAAGGTCCCCGCGCTCCAGCCCGAACTGGCGTTCGCTTCCTTTCAGCCCCCCTTTAATTCCCAAGCTGTGGAGGACATACCGAAGGTCAATGTGAGCATGGGGGATTGTTCTCCCAAAATAGCGTTCGATAAAAGGCACATCGAATGACTTTCCGTTGTAGGTGACCAGCAGGTCGTAGTCATCAATCTCGTCGCGGAAATCGCGGAGGTTTTGGCCGTACACGTAGGTGCGAAGATCGTGGCCATCCCACAGCGCGATGCTGGTGATAATCGCTTCCCCCTCCCAGGCCATTCCTGTGGTTTCAATATCCAGATATGCCGTCCGTTCGCGGAACTCGGGGAACATCCGCCAGGCCTCGCCCGCTGGCAATCGCTTGGCGAACCAGTGGACCTCGCGGTTCTCCAACGCCTCTACCGAAGCATACACCTGCTCGACGATGCGGTTGGCCTGCGTTCCCCGAAATTCGGAACCTTGATACTCCAAGCAATCCTCCCACGAAAGAACTCCATCCTCCCACAACTGCTCTTCGGTTTTGCGGCCAATTTTTGGGATATGGCAAAATGTGTTGGTGAGCATAGTTCTACTGCTGTTGCTGAACGGCAGCAAACTAACATTTCATTCAGGATAACCGCAGCGCAAAAAAAATCAGAGGGGGTGGAAACCTTTTTCGGAAAACTGGGTTTGTTGGCCATGCGCTTTGCGCCAAACAGCAAGTATCAAGGGCGTGAAAAATTAACAAGCGAGCGTGGTGGAAAATCACACCAAATTCACGATAAAAAAATCTTCGTAGATCAAAAAAAAATCCTTGACATCGCAAAACGGATAAGCGTATTTTTGCACGCGAAATTATAACCGCCACATCTGGCGCATAAACCAATGATCAGCATACTCCCAACATATCGAACCATTTTCTTTGAATCGGCGCAGCAATGCGTTGATTTGGGAAATTTGGATAAAAACAGGATAGGTGGGCCTCCGCTGATCGAATAGATCGCTGCCGCTTTCAATGCCATATTGATAGCCCACCTTCAAAAAAAAGAGATGAAGGTGGGCTTGTTGTTTTTTGCCAAAACAGCAGCGAACGTTCTTCAAGAGCCTCTAAAAAAATGATCCATTATTGCCATGAAAAAAACATGGAAATAATGGCGGGGAATTGCTTTGCCAATATCGAATTCACACTCCATTTTTTGCTGTTAGATGCTGCGAAAAATAATTGCGAGAAACAACGGAAAAAGATAACTCCAAAAGACAGACGCGACCAATGATCTGAGCATTTCATTCACACACCACACAGACAGGAGAGGATGGGAAAGAGAGGGGAGGAGAGAGAAGCCCCAGCACCAGGGGCACGTTGCCACCGCGGGGCAATTGATGGAAATCCACCATCAATTGCCCCAGCGGGAAGCGTTACCAAACAGAAAAAACATAGGGGAGTGAAGGAAGCAGAGGAGGAACATGCGGAGGGAAGAAGGGTTCATCACATCATCATTCTTTCGGGAGGTTCACCATGCCAGGAAGTGGATACAACAACCGCAATGCTGCCCGCCCAAACCAGCAAGTAAAACAGCGAATTCCGTTCGGAGCAAAGAACAGGAATTGGCAAAAAGAACGAGCGAAGCAGCACCAACCACCACGTAATGAAGCAACGCAAGCGTTCGCGAACAAACCCGACGTTGCCAACCACAACCACAAAAAACCTGCGGAGCAAATGAACGCTGCGCCAGCATCGGAAGGGTAAAAAACACAAGCCCGCCATATCGGAGTGATATGGCGGGCTTGTCACGTTCAAGGTGCCCAGCAACGGGCGAAGTGTTTAGGCGACAGTGTGATAGACCGCCTGCACGTCGTCATCTTCCTCAAGTTTATCAATCAAGGTCATTACGGCTTCCTCTTGCTCCTCGGTAAGCTGCACCGTGGTGGTTGGTATCCGCTGGAACTCGGCACTGATCACGTTTGCCCCGCGTTCCTCCAACGCCTTGTTCATCGCCCCAAAATCGCTGAACTGCGTGTAGATGTAGATGGCATCCTCCTCGGATTGGATATCCTCGGCACCGTAATCAATCAGATCCAGCTCCAGCTCCTCCAGGTTCACCCCATCGGGCGAAATTTTAAACACCCCTTTCCGCTCGAACATAAAATCGAGCGATCCACTTGTTCCCAGCGACCCTCCGGCGCGGGTCAGGAAGGAGCGGACGTTGGCGACGGTACGGGTGGGATTATCGGTGGCGCACTCCACCACAATGGCAACGCCGTGGGGGCCGTAGCCTTCGTAGGTGATTTCCTGGAAATCGCTTGCGTCGCGGTTGGAGGCCCGCTTGATTGCCGATTCCACTTTATCCTTGGGCATATTTGCCCCTTTGGCGTTTTGGATGGCAACGCGAAGCCGTGCGTTGGTGTCGGGATCGGGTCCCCCTTGTTTCACCGAAATGGCGATCTCGCGGCCAATCCTGGTAAACATCTTCGACATCTTGTCCCAGCGCTTTTCCTTGCGTGCGCGGCGGAATTCAAATGCTCTGCCCATATGCTGTGTCTGTTGTGATTCGCTTGAATGAACGCTTGTTGCAATGGCTGCAAAGTTACCCTCTCACGCGCAATTCTTCCCCATTCGGCTGCGGGCCGTTCGGGAAGAAAATGTAAACGGCACAGATGCCCCGGCGGGCAGGCTGCCCGATTCCGCCAAGCCGCCATTATTGCTGTCGCGGAGAATTACCTTGCTGCGGCTTGCCCTTCACCAATCGCCGGACTAACTTTGCCGCATGATGATGACGATCCGAACCACACTGCTGCTGCTTCTTTCCACGGTCATGGTTGCTTCCGCGCAGGAGGCAATCACCTTTGAACAACTGGCCGAACGAATGGACCCATACTTTGCGCCGGAACTGGTGCAAGATGTCCGCGACGCGCTTCCGCAAGCCCCTTACGACGTTTGGGGCTACGACGTTGGGGATTTCACCGGGGATAGTGCCTACGATTTCGCCGTCTGCTTCCGGCTACGCGCCGACAACAAGCGGCGGATCCAGGTCTATTTCTTCATTGATGAAGAAGGGATCATGCAGCTGGTGAAGCAAAGCACCGTCGGATTTGTGGAGCTTCCGATCGAGGTGGGCGTCACCATTAGCAAGGGGACCGCCTCGATAGCCCGCAAGCAAAGCCCAACCGAATGGAGCATTGAAGGCTACCGCTACCGCGACGGGGTGATTATGCTGGTGGATGATTTCACCACCACTCAACGCGGCAACACCACCCATGAGGAATACCGCAACTACCAAACGCTGGAAGGGAACGACCGCTACCGGAACACCAACACCGGCGAAGCGATCTTCGAAACCGGATTTATGACCATCCCCAGCTACAGCCGCGGGCGCGATGTCAGCAGCGGATACCAGGCCAACTCCACCACGCAGATGTCGCGGTTTGTGCAAAGCGGTTCCTACTACTGGACCGGCGCCCAGGACCTTTCCTTCAACGTCCGCTCGGCCCACGATAACGACTTCCTCTACTTCAACATCTTCTGCCACGACGACCACGTTGTGGTGAATCCCCCAAAGGAGAACGACACCGCCGTTGACCGGTTGGAGATTTGGTTGGATATGTACACCCTGGGGGACCGCCTGCGGGTTGGGAAACGCTCGCGCGATTTCCGCACCAAAACCGACACGAACATCTATGCGTTCGAGGTTGGGCTTGGGGACTTGTTGGATAAGCCAGCAACCGTGCAGCCACGCACTAGCAACTACCTTGACCCCGAGCAGACCGCAGCCGCAAAAAGGATCAAGGCGGTGGCAGCAAAAGCCGATAGCGGATACACCGTCAAGATTCGCATTCCGTGGGCATTCTTGGGATTTGCCGAACGCCCCGCGGCTGATTCCCTGCTGACGGAGTTTGGCGCGACCGTGGTGATCCACGATATGGACAACATCTACCGCCCAGAAGAGATCACCGCAATGGCCAGCAGCGAGAAGTTCGAGGACGCAAAGCCAGCAACCTTCGGCGCGCTGGTGCTTGTCCCCGACAACCGCCACTACGGCGATGCCGAAAACATTTTTCTGGGAGAAGTGAAGGAGCGGCTGGAGGAGGTGGGGTTTTAGCCAGCAGCCAATCAATACTCATCAAGCAAGGGCAAGACAATGGATACTGAGCCACAACCATCAGCATCGGGTAGCTTAGCCGCTCAAGATAACGCCATGCTCCAAGCCATTGCCGACCGATTCGACATTGAGTGGGATGCCGAGGCCGCTGCCGAAGGTGGGGGTACGCGGGCGCAGTTCCGCGAAGCATTGGCCGAGCGGTTGCAGCATATCATTGACTATCAGTTCAGCCGCCTTGCATCGCTGTTTTACCGCATTGATTTGGATGAACGAATCGTGGATGAAATTTTCACCACGCTCCCCCAGCGCGAAATCCCCTACGCCCTTGCCGACAAGATCATCGAGCGGTTCGGCCACATCATGGAATCCCGCCGCCGCTACCGCGAAGCCCGCCAGAACGAAAGCGACGATTCCCCCGCCGAAGAAAAACCACCGATTGAGGGTTCGGAATAACCCTCCGTTTGGGAGGCCGCTCTCACATACTCCACCCGGTGGACTTCCTTATCGCTTTCTTTTAGACGGGTGACCACTCCTGGCCACACAACACAGCATTCCTTCCCACCATTCCCTTCTCGGCTGATATGAGAACGACCTCCGTACTTCTCACCATGATCGCCCTTTTACTGCCAACTGTTGTGGCGGCTCAAGCGATCGCCCCGGACGACTCCGTTCCCCCAATCCGCCCCAGCTATGGATTGGGCGATCAGGAGTTTATGATCTCGGCATACCATTACGGATTGCGCCCGCCCGGGGGAGAGTCTATCGAGGGGATGTGGGATTTTGCGCGGGCGATGGGGATCACCATCCCCTGGATCAGCATTGAACGATGGGAAGAATTTGCCCCGCTGGCCGACAGCCGCCGCCGCCAGCACGATCAACGATTCGTGATGCTGGGGGGCGCGCCATACCTTGATTTGTACCGGGCCGGATATGGCCGCCAAGTCGTCTTCTTTCCGTTCGATTCTGCCGAGGTTCCTGGCTGGCGCAGCGTCTTCACCAGCATTGCGCCCGCCAGCGACACCCTCTTCAACCGATTCTACCGCGACTCCGCCAGCAAAGCCCCGCGCGAGATGGTCTATCACCCTTCCGATACCGGCGTGATTGCCTCGGGCATTGCCTACGGCCTTACCCCCGACCAATCGTTCCGGTTTGACCCCACGCCCGGCGAATGGTCCCCGGACGATGAGCGGGTCCAGAACTCCGATGCCTTCACCACGTTTCGCCAGGAGGTTGCACGCACCAACAACCGCTACTTCGTTGCGCTGACGGCGCATCTGTTCAGCACCGCAGCCCGAAGCAAACTCAGCAGTTCCACCCCGATTGTTGCCGTCGAACTGTGGAACGAAATCCCCGAAGGAACCCAATACGTGGATGCCGCCAACCGCACGCAACGCTCCCAACGGGACACCACGCAGCTGTTCACCACCCTTTTCTTCGCCAAGGACTCGTTGCTGCCGCGCCGTGGGGAATCGTTCAATCACTACCGTGTGGTCTCGCTTCCGGTGGATCTGGCACGCTCCGCCGAAGGGATTGCCGGGCCGTTGGATAGCCGCAACGGCTCGCAGCGGTTCGACATCCGCCTGCGGTATCTGGGGGGGGAAAGCGTGGCAATCCGGAGCGTGGCAATTCGGGACTCCATCGGGGAGCTGATGCTTGGCGAACGCCCCGAGGCAATCGCCTACCGGCGGAGCCTAGTGCAGCTTGCGCGGCGCATCCTTCAGCAAAACCCACGGAAGCAAAGCGGGGAACTCCGCCCCGCGATCCTGCGGCTGCAAACCACCGACGAACCTTCACCAGCCGAATACGCAGGGGCAATTGCGCTGAACCGAATGCTCCAAAAAACATTCCGCCAGCCCCGCAGCCTTGCACGCTCGCGCCAGCGTTGTTTCCCAACCATGACCATTGACCTGCAGCACCCCGCGTTTGGAATGCGTGGCGGACAGGATGAGATTTTTGTGGAAACATACATCGCCGACCCGCACGACACTTCGGCGATGTTCAACGGCGCGTGGCGGTTCTCTTTTACCAACGTTCCGAAGCTGTTGGGCGTTCGCCATAACCTGATCCCTTCCATTCAAGAACACAACGGTGGACGCTTCAAGGTTCCGGAACTGACCCTTGACCAGCAGGGGCTGCGCGACTATGCCGACATCATCCAACGCTTCTACTTTGGCCAGTATAGCCCGGGCAAACTCCCGTGGTTGATGGATCGCGGAGCCGTGTTCAACCTGGGGCGCGGTGCCCAGCTTTCGCGGCAGACAGGAAGGCGGTTGATCCAATTGCCAAGCAGCTACTACTCCCTTTGGATCCGTGGGAAGAAACTCAACAACACGATGGTGACTGATACGATGGCCGGGCACGCGCCCGAACCTGCGGAGTTGCGAGCGTTGGTTCATATGGGATTGGCCTACGGAACCCGTGGCATCGTCTGGTGGTGGGTGGGTTCCAGTCCGATCATGCAATCGTGGGGCGACGACGACAACTGGACGCGGATGAGCGACCTTGGAGCCGTTGGCACAACCACTGCCGACACCGTGCAAAACCGCGTTGGGGAATATCCATTGCGCGAGTGGAACGGGACGGTGCGGCGTGTTCCGGCACTCTACTTGGGATGGGGGAACAACAGCCGCGAGCTGAAAGCAATCCACGCGCAGTTGCGGCAGCTTGCCCCAACGATGATGCGGCTTCGCTGGCGCCAGGGCTACAGCATCCACCACACCGCCGAACGCCCTGGGTTCGACAACGATGCGCTGCACCCGCGCCCGCTTCCCGCCGATGAAATCGTCACCGCCGTCACCGCTGCCGCCCCCCGCACCGGAAGCCCCGACGCGCCGCACGAAACCTACGTGGAGCTTGGGTTGTTCGACCCACTCATCAATCGCCGCGACGCTTGGCGCGACACCAATTTCATCTACGTGGTGAACCGGCGGACGTTCGAGGCGGCAGAGGATGCGGGAATCGCGCCGGAGCGGATTGCGGCCATGCGTGCTTTAACCGAGGACCGCATTATCACCCTGCAACTGAACGTCCGCCCCCGCAGCGGCGACGCGGCCGGGCGGAAGGTTCGGGTCCGCCAAATCGCCCCCGACATGACCCCCTCCCGTTCCGGAATCCCGCTTCCGCCCCCCTTGGATGTGGTGGTGGATCCAACCGGAACAATCCAAATCCAACTGCGCCCCGGCGCGGGAACCTTGCTGGAAGTGACGTGGGTGGAGGGAGCAAGGTGAGATTATGTTTTATGGAGTTCCCGGCTGGTTATCCGATTGCAATCGCTGGCTTTGATTCCGTGCCCAGAAGTAGAGTACAAACCGTTCGTTGGTGGTTAGCCGTGCGTTTGGGTGAGCCAACCCGTACAGCGTTGGTGGCATACGGTCGTAGCGAAGCACCGTGGAGATTTCATCCAGCTTTTTCCTTTTCTGCTGAAGGGTGTAGCTTCGCCAGCGGGAAAAATTGAGATGCTCGCGAGCTTCTTCAACTTGGTGCGATGCCAACCAAGAGATGGGGGCTATCTGTGTGAACCAGGGCCAATCGGTCGTGTGGCTGTGGCAATCCATGCAGGCGGCATGAAGGGCGTGGCGGACATCGGTGGCAATAGATAGCTCCCCTTCGGCAGCAAGCGCGGGGTCCACTGGTGGGTTCTGCAAGGTTGGGCCAAAAAACTGTAGCCCGATAAACACAACGGCAACGCCACCCAATATCCACCATCGTTTCCGCCCCGAGGGCTTCCCCTTTATTGGAGCCGTTGATGCCGCTGCCGCTGTCCCACCGGTTGCCGCCGGTTCGGCTTTTGTGAATGGCGTGTGTTCCATGATTGATCCGGTTGTTACACGGGTTGAATTCCCCCTACTGACAGGCCATCTGCTGTTGCTGCTGTAGCTTCTGAACCTCGGCCTGAATCGCGTTGGCTTCCGCGTTATTGTTTGCGCCACGCAGCACCTGCACCAACAGTTGGCGCGCCTCAATCGCATCGCTGAACAACTCCGCACCAAGCTGCTGGTACAGCGCCACCGAGCGGCGCAGATGATCGGCTGCAAGCATTGGGCGGTTGGTGGCCCGATAAATTTCTGCGCGGTGAACAAGGAGCAACGCGGCGGCGGGATTATCGGGGTCGCCAATGGTTCGGGCAAGTGCAGAGGCTTCGTTCAGCGTTTGCTCCGCTTCGCCGTACCGCTGCTGTGCGGTGCGCAACCTTCCCAGCTCATCCATTGCGGCCACCGTGGTGAAACTCCCTTCTGGGTATATCCGCCGCAGCATTGCCACGGCGGGAGTAATCATCGTATCCGCATCGGCGAAGCGATGCCGTAGCCGTGCAATTTTTGCGGCCACCACCAGCGCCCCGGCAACCTCTGGATGGTCACCCTCGGCAGCATACAAATCGCGGCGCATTGCCAACGCAGTATCGGCAAGTAGCTGGGCCGCAGGAAGGTTCCCTTCGGCAATGCGGATATTGGCCAGCTGCAGCAACGAAGCCGCAGTGGCCGGATGCGTTGGCGGGAAAAGTTTACGCCGAATTCGCAAGGCATCTTCCGCCAATGGCAGGGCACGGCTGGCGCAACCGCCGCGCTCCCACGCCATTGCACGCATTGCCACGGTTGCTGCCAGCAGTGGGCGTTCCACCCCCAAACGGTTCAGCATAGCAATGGCACTATCCAAATAGCTGCTGGCTTCCTGTAGCTTCCCCTGCTCCAATTGCAGCGATCCGATATTGAGCAAGCCGGTGGCAAGGTCCTCGTGGTCGCTGTTGTAGATGCGCCATTTCATTGCCAGAGCCTCGCGGTACAGTGTGTCGGCTTGGCGATAACGCCCCATAGTTTTCAGCAGCAATGCAAGGTTGTTCATGCCGCCGGCAAGCTCAGGATCATCGGTCTTATAGATGCCACGTTTCAGCAGCAACGCCTGTTGGTACAAGGTTTCGGCCTCGTTGAATCGCCCTCGCAACCGGACAGCACGGGCAAGGTAGTCGGTGACATCAGCAATGGCGGTATCGCCCGGGGGATACAACGCCTGGGTCATTGCCAGCGATTGCCGCAGTGCCTGTTCTGCTTCATCCAGCTTCCCCTGATTTAGTCCCAGCCGCCCAACTTCGCGCAGGGCAAACGCAAGATCCCGGTGGGCATCGCCAATGATTGACTCGCGGATTTTCTTGACGGCGAGCTTGGCAACCAGCAACGCGCTGTCGCGGCGGGCTTGGGGGTAATGCTGGGCTTGCTGTAGCAGGCTGTCCACGGCAAGTGAATCCGCAGCATTACGGTAGCCTCCGTTGTTGATGCTGTGGGCTTGCAGCGCGCCCAGGCTACACAACAACGGAGCCGCGCCAAACAGCACGATACCGCAAGAAAGCAGCAAGGCGTTTTTGGCTGTACGGAGGGCTGTGGGAATCATGTGATTATCCTTACAAGGCTATCCCCAAAAGAAGCAGAATCGTTTTGGAAGCTCAATCCTTCCGGTTCCGCATTTCACTGCCGGTCCCAGGTCAATCTTATAGTCCTTGGTCAGCTGGAAGGTTTGCACGGTGCTGGATTTCATGTTGGTGAAAACATACCACCCGGGCTTTCCGGGCCACGCCAACACCGCGCTTGGCATCGCAACGTTCTCGGTGCGGAACACCACTGCGCCGGTGTGGGTGTTCATCACATCAAGCGCGCTTAATCCTTCGAAGGTCCCAAGCACAATGCTGTCATTCACCGCCTCGAACCCGTGATAGGTGTTTTCCAACACGGTGGTCTCCTTGTGGGGCAACGGTGTTTGGATAAAACGGACAAATTTTCCGGTCTCGGTTTCGTACATAAACATCCCCGATATCCAATTTGCGCCGCAGTAGAAATAGCGGTCATCAACGCTGCCAGCAAGCCCGCGGGGGATATATTTTGTGGAAATAAAACGAACAACCTTTCGGGTTTGTACATCAATAACTGATATGCCAGGGTTGGTTTTGCTGGTGGCATAAACGTACCGTTCGGTTCCGCCAAGCCGGATATTGTGTGGCGACGAAACATCGGGGATCCGCTCCTCGATCTGCATGGATTCGTAGCCGATAATCAGGATAGCATTGCCGTAGCGATTTGCCAGCATGAACCGCTTTCCATCGGGGAACTCCATCATGTGTTCGGCATACATCTTCCCCACCGTCAACTCACCTTTTAGCTGGAAGTTTTTGGTGTCGTAGAATTTCACTTTCTGATCCCCCTCCACCGCAACCGCTAACGTTGTTTGGTCGCCAGAAACACTGGCGAAATAAGGGCTGGCCCCAACGTGAATAACGCGGATTTCTTTCATCGTGGTTAAATCCACCAGCGAGACTGTTGAATCGGCCTGGTTCACCACAAAAACCTTTGTGGCAGGCCCTTTGGCCGCTGCGGTTGATGCCATTATCACGGCAAACAGGGAAAGCAGCGCAGCACTGCGAAGTAGCGTATTCATAGAAATCGGTGTTGGTTATGTGGGATATTCGTTGCCAGAATCGTTGCAGGAAATGCCACCACCAATGCTATCAACGATTCATCAGCATGATGTCTTCCAATCCATTGCAGTAGCTGCAGTGGTGGCATTGGATATTTTGACTTGGATATTTCGGTAATAAGCAAAGGATACAATATCGGCCTCCCCTGATAATCTTTGTGTGTGCTGTCAGTGTAAAATTACCAGCGGCTCCACCATTCCCGATGGGCCATTAGGAGGCCGATACTATCCTCCTCCCTTCAACCTATTTATCCCGTTTAGCAGTAAAGCATCCTAAATCTGGGTCGTATGCAGCATTCCCCTTACCAAGCGTTGGCGAACCAGCTTGAAGGTGAACATCGTTATCGTCAGTTAGCGCGTTCATGTCAGGGTTGAATTTCACAAACAGTGGATCCACCTGAATAAGATCGGTGGATTGTGGCTTGCCATAGCCATCCGCCGGGTAGAAGTATTGCTGCAAGGAATCAACCGTGGTGTAGAAAAGGTTATTCCCATACATGCAATTTGCCGTGTCAGCCTTTTTGGTAATGTTCAACCCTAACCGTGTGTTTACCATGATGTTGTTATAGACTTTCGCCCGCGAGAACAAATCAATTTTAACCCCAGCACCAGGGCGCGAAGAATTTTTATGGCCTGAATTGATAATGGTGTTATTGTAGATTTCCACATCGGTTTGCGGGAACAGCACGGTTGATCCCGTTTCAACGCGAATGCATTGATCGGTGCAGCTCCAGATATAGTTGTATGCTATTTTTCCTTTAAATCCTGCTTTGAAATTTGGGCCAGAACCTTCAACCTCGCCGTTCCACAAAAATTGATTCCGTAGGATATGGCCTTTGCCGCCGTACAGCATAAACCCGTCATCCTTTGGTTTGTAGATAATACAATCCTCCAAGTAAAATTCGCTGGTGTTTGCTGCGTTGGAGAAATAGTAGATTGCCGGGCGCGGCCGTCCGTCGGGGCGAATTCCACCGGCATAATCCAAGCGGCACCATTGTAAGCTGACAACGCTTGGTGAATCGCACAGAATGCCAGCCCAAGAACCTGTTGTTTGCCGGGAAGCATCTGGCCCCATGTAGATCATGGAGTCTTTTGATCCGTGAGCCAATAACGCGCCTTTAATAATTAAAGCATGATTGCTCAGGTCAATAAGTTTCACCCCTGGCTCAATTTTCAACGTATCACCTTTCAGCACCGTTGCATCGGCCGTTAGGTAGTAGGTCTTTCCTGCTTTCATCGTCCCCTTGATGTTCCCCTTCAGTGTGTCGCTAATGGCTTGGGAGTCTGGGGTTGTTGGTTTTGTTGAGGCATCATCTTCGCCGCATGCAACCACCCCAAGGGCAAGCATACATACAGCAGCAAACCAGCGTAGTTGTTGTTTCATTTGATAGCTCCTGCTAAAGGTTTTTTAAGAGATTTTTGGGATCGTTTATTGTTAGGGTTAGGGCTTTGTTCGAATATGAGTTCGAGTCTGAGAATGAAAGAATTTCAGCATCACAGTTTCCATTGCACGCCAATTGCGGCTGTGCTTCCAAACTGTTCTTCCTCAATTAATCCTCCTTTTTGCGTAACGATACGGTAGGGCATATTCAGCAAGTTATTTAGGCGCAAAAACAGCGACATCCCAACGCCAATTGATTGGTCGTATAAAAAATCCAACGCAGCATAATCATCCAGCAGGTGGTTCTGATCTTTATACAGGGATACGCTGTGGATACGTTGCCCAGTATAGGCAAGGCTTATCTGCGCAAATGCGCCAAACTCCGGTTTGTTGAAGGAGATAGCGATGTTCCCCCCATGCTCCGATTGCCCTTGCAATGCGCGAGTTTCCGGAACAAGCAGTGTTTGGCCAGCAGCGCGGTCGAACAATACTTTATCGGCAGTGATAGAAGAATGCGACCATGTGTAGAATGCTTGCACGCCAAAGCCAAACGGAAGCTCCATGCCGATGACAACCTCTGCACCATAAACAATGGCCGCTCCAAAATTGCGAGGCTGAATACTGGGAAGCGAAGGATTCCGAATATCCACAGCCCGCTCAATCGGGTTTTCGATGTTTTTGAAAAATGCGCCGATTGAGAATTGCTCAATCAGTGAAGGGTACAGTTCATACCGAAGGTCCACATTTGTTGACCGCGAGCGTTGAAGATTGGGGTTGCCTAATTCGCGATAATCCTCACCTTGTATGTTGTAGGGAACCAAGTCGTAGAAATTTGGGCGACTGATGGTGCGGCCAACGGAAAACCGCAGATAAGATTCGGGAGAGAGCGTATAGCGGAGATGCGCACTGGGTAAAATATCTGTGTAGTTGCTTGCTGCCGAAATTTGCTGCACTTGTGTTATGTCGAATGTTGAATATCTGCCCGATATTGCTTCAACACGAACGCCGGCAACAGCTTTCCACAACCCACTTTCCCAGGTTCCCATGATGTACCCTGTAGAGAGGCCTTCGCTGCATTGGTAATTATTATTTCCATATTCTGGTGTTCCGCCAGTATTTAGCACTTCCCACTGTAGATCATCAACGCTAATAAACCGGGGAAGGTTTCCAGCGGAATCCGTTAGCGGAGAGAGCCGATATTCATTTTGTGCATTGGCACGTTCTTTTGCCTTGAATAACGTGCCGGCACTTATGGTAACGCCGTTGTTTTCCCACTCTTTCCAGACAAGGTTCACGCCGCCAATAATGTCACGATCTTCGTTATGCTGCCAGTCGTGGACAACAGCGTAGAACACTGGTTGCGAAGCCACTACATCATTGCGCAGTTCCGACACCGTCATTAGCTCCGCACGGTCGGGCTTAAATTGGCGTGCCTCCAACCATCCCCCATGCCAATTCAATATTAGGCTCCCCAATGAATGTTCACCCGACACCACCGTGTTTGCCAAAGTGTACGTCTGGACAACGGAGCGAATATTGCTGTAAAGGACTGGCTGATAGACATAATTGGAATCCGTTAATAACCGGGCTTCCCTGTTCTGGCGAATAAAGCCGTTGAACGACAGGCTGAGTTCGTTCTTTTTATCAAGGATGTAATCTGCCTTAGCATTAAGCCCCCATTTAGTTTTGTCGTGACTGTGGTAACGATATTGGCGACGGATCAGATATTCATTGTTATCGGCATCAACCGCGTCGTAATTGCGAACCGTTTCCGAATAACGATAGGTTTGCTGCACGCTTCCCGCCAAAATCAAACCGAAACGGCCATCAAGGTAGCGGTTCCCCAATGTTAGTTCCCCGAACAAATCTGGCGAAGCCGAAGCTGACGACATCGTGAAATAATTGCGTGGGAAATCAGTAGGTTTCGCCTGATAGGTTAATCCAAAACGCTTCAAAGGATCTTCAAAAATGGAATCTTGCGCAAACGACAGAAAGTTTTTATTAAGGAGTTGGGAACTGTATCCAGTTCCAATTTTGGCACGCATAATTAAAGTGTCCGGTGCCGTTTTCATCACCAAGTTTATTGCGCCGCCGATTGCATCGGCTTCCATGTTAGGCGTTAAAGATTTTGCAACCTCAATCCGTTGCAGAAGGTCCGATGGAAGAAAATCCATTTGCAGAACGCGAGTGTTCGTGCTTGGCGAAGGTGCACGGACTCCATCCACCAAAACGCTATTGTAGCGCGACTCAAGCCCGCGCACAATTGCGTCGCGCACTTCGCCACGGACGCGTGTCACCGCCACCCCGGGAATCCGCTGCATTGACTCGGCAGTGGAAGGATCAGGGTAGCGGGCAATTTCCTCGGCACTTAAATTATTGACAACCGACGCAGCGTTCCGCTCGGCAGTGCGGGCATATCCCATGGTCTCTTTATTGGCGCGCGCAGTCACTACAACCTCGGCCGCAGCCGCCACCCGTTGCAGCAATGAAATTGATATTTCCGTTTGATAATTTGGCTGAACCGTCACGATAGCGCGCCCGGTATCATATCCAACGGATGTGGTGATTAGGGTGTAATTTCCCGCTTCAATATTTTGAATCAGGAACATGCCTCCACCACTGGAAACTCCCCCTAATCTTGTCCCTTTTAATTTTATGGTAGCCCCTTCAATCGGTTTTCCCATCTCATCTTTTACCGTTCCTTTAATGCTTCCTGTCTGCTGCGAAAAAACAAAGGTGGGGATAAGGAACAGAGATATGACCACACTCAATTGCCTAAGCAGGATATGCGCAGGTGATTGAGTTCTGGTTCTGTTCTTCTGGTTTCTCATATCTATTATTTTCGTCGCAGCCAATAATGGAATAGGGATATTTCACAGTGTTTACTTGGTTGTAGTAAAAGACTTAGCCATTACCACTTCATGTTCGGTTCGATACGTCTGTTTTGAGCTTTGAATCAGATTCCAAGCCGTATCAGATTTTAATGCTGCACGTACTTTTTGTTTAACCTGTTCACGATTTCCCAGTGCTGAAGCATCTTTATACTCGAACAAGAGGTAAGCATCCCAAGGTGCTCCTGTCGCATGATGGTTTAGAAAAATCCCATAACTGTTCAGCACCCCTTCTTTCAGCCAGCCATCGAATTGTGGAATTCCATAAGTGGCGATGTAAGCCGTGTAGCTGCCGCGATCAACCCATTGATAAGGAATCATCACATAGATTGCGTCGCTTTGATTACCTCGTTTTCCTTGAAACCACTTGCGGTCAGCAAAGTATGTGGTGGCTGGTGTTATTGTTTTTAATAAATCCGAGGTTAAGCCACCGGGGTTAGTCCTTTCCAGTTTACGCCAACGATCCGTTTGCTCATATGTATCGAACTGGATAACTGCGCTCATATCCCATGTATTCTCATCACAATGAGCATTGTATACCAGTAGATAATCAGCGATGATTCCATCTCGCTTATATTCTTCGAACTTTTTCACTCCTTCTTTTTCCATTCCTGTAATCATTGCCGGACGATCGGCTGGTTTACAGCGATAGGTAATAAAGATGTGGGTCATGCCTGGCTTATTTTCTTGCGAATAGATAGCTAATGGAAAAACGATATTACCTACCAGTAGAATCCAAATTGTTCTAAGGAGAGAGTATGTGTAGTTCATTGCGGCTTTGATTTGTGAATGGTTATGATTGCGTTTATATGGAACTTTATTGCTTTGGGGTTATAACTCGTGCAGTACTTACCTCATATTCATTACGAAATTGAGATGAGATTTCACGAAGCAATTTCCAACCTGCATCTGTTTTAAGTGATGCTTCTGTTGCTGCACGTGCGGCATCCCTTTGTGACAAGCCACGCACGCCATCATACTCCAACAGAAGTAAAATATCCCACGGTTTACCTGGGTAATGCTTGTTTAGCAGAATAGACCATGAACGCACAGCTCCTTCCTTCATCCAACCTGCGAATTGCGGTACCAAGACGCTATTAACAAAGTCTATATATACACCGCGATCAGGGTGTTCGTAGGGAATCACCATATACAAAGCCGATGTTGGGTCGCCATTTTTCCCTGCTTGCCATTTTTGCTCCGATAAAAATGTTGCCGACGGAGTTACTATCCGTAGTAATGCCGAGTCCAATCCTCCCGGATATACTTCTTCAATATCACGCCAGCGATCAGTTTGTTGATAATCGCTGAATGAAATCACGGATAGCATATCCCATGTTGTTGTATCAACAAAAGAATTGAAGAGGAGCAAATAATCCTGAATCGCTCCTTCACGTTTCCATTGTGCAAACCGACGCTCCCCGTTTTTGCGCATCTCCTGTAGCAGCACTGGGCGGTCTCTGGGGTTACACCGATATGTAATTACAATACGTGTTGCCCCAACGGTATCGGGCAAGGAATGCTGAGCAATCGCACCCACTACTACAGCTATGCTTCCGAGTAGAATACCCGCTGTATTCTTCAATATTCGCTTCATATGCATAGTTACCTGATTGATGAAGGAGTTATTACGATTGAAGGCTGAGAGATGATAGTGACGAGCAACTCACAGCCGCATCTGTAGTGTTGTCCGCAGCATTCGTAACGCGCCCGGGACGATCCGACTGGTTCCACCGCTAACGAAATATTTCTCATCACCTATATTATTCAGATTAATTGCAATGGTGGCTCTATCAAAGTCGTAAGATGCAAAACCATCCATACGAGTATACGACGGAAGGAAAAAGAGTGCTCCCGTACTGGTTGGAAACTCTGTTGGGCGTGCATCCATGCCCGTAAATCCGAAGCCTAATTTCAGACCGCGTAAAACCCCATCGAAGTCATAAACAATACGAGCATTTCCAGTATTGTAAGGAACGTACGTGAGTCGTTGGCCAATACGTGCAACCGTTTCATCAGCCATAACACGAGCATCGGTATAGGCATAACCGGCTGATAGGTATAATCCATCAATCGGCATTATCGCTATATCCAGCTCAATACCTTTACTACGTGATTGGCCGGTCTGCACCCATACAGTATTTCCATTTGGATTTTTATCTCCAGTTTGGCTGAGTGCATTAGTATAATCAAGCTGGAACGCAGCAGCAGTTGCCCCAATTCGGCCATCAAGCAATTCCGTTTTTATGCCAAATTCTATCTGCTTACCTATCTCCGGCTTGAAATCAATATTCCCTTCTGCGTTTTCCCGTTCGGCATTTGTTGGTGAAAACGATGTACTGTATGAGCCATATACTGACATGTTTTTTGTTGGTAAAAGAATAATACCAGCACGCGGCGAGATTCCACTGTTTTTTTTATCGAAGTCTAATTCCCCTCGAGTTTCTACATGCTTAATTAAGCCTTGGGTAAGCTGTGCACCTATCATCACCTGCACTTCATCAATAATTTTGATTTGATCTTGCAGGTAAGCACCAAGGTAATCATTATCGAAGTAGCGATTAAACCCCGGCTTTGGTGGCAGTAGCGGTCGGGCGCTATGTACCGGATTATAAATATTGATATTTAACGTTGAATCTCCGCGCAGATTTCTACGGTCAAAATGGATATCTTCAATCCCTACTGTAACCCCTCCAAGGATTGTATGCGACAACACACCAGTTTCTATCTTCCCTTCAATTGTTGCATCTAAATAGGTATAGTATCGCTCATTAAATTGATCACGCCAGTTACGTCGCATAGTTTCTCCATCAGAGTTTAACCCTGCGAATTCGAACAATTGCCGACCATCAATCCTTGCTGTATATCGTGCAGTTGAGCGTAATGTCCAATTCTCGTTAAAAGTATGGCGAAGCATATAGCCGACTCCCCAGCCATAATCCCAGTAGTAATCGGTTGGTTCGTTAATCCGGGTACGGATATCAGGGATTTTACTAATGTCCCGGCTTGGCACTGGCAGATATTCATCCCAACGACCTTTGTCAACGTTCACATTCATTGAAAATGTCACTTGAGTTGCATCACTGATATTCCAAGCTACCGAAGGAAACAGATCAAAACTAGATTCTTCTATATCCTGACGAAAGGTCGTTGTGTTGATATGGCTACCAATTAGCCGGTATAACACATCGCCGCCATTACTAATTGGTCCAGTTATGTCTGCAGTTAGGCTCACACTGTTTTTAGCACCTAATGGCGAAAGTTCACTGGCATAGGTACTGTGGCGAACTTCAACGGTAGCTTCGTTTATGGCCTTTGGTTTTTTTGTGATATAGTTGATAACACCACCAAGCTGTGTGACGCCATACAGCGTTGTTGCCGGCCCCTTTAAAAATTCTATCCGATCAACAATTGCAGCTGGCGGTTCATGCTGGCGCCACACCCCGCCACTGATTCCATCAATTTGATACGGTATAAATCTGTCGTCCACAGAAAAACCACGGAGTATGTATGATTGCGCACGAGTCCCCCCACCTTGTGTTACTCCTGTCATATAGTTAAATGCATCATCCACACGATCAGCGCGTTGATCAGATAATTGCTCTGCCGTAACGATCTGCACGGCAGCTGGAGTTTCAATCAAGCGAGTAGATGTTTTTGTGGCAGTGCTGGACGTTGGTACACGATAAGCAGAACGTGGAGCAGTAACTACTACTGTTCCGGAAGGGCGTTCATCCAAAATGATTTGTAAACGCGTAATGCTTCCTGCATGTACCTCAATAGCAGTGCTGTATGGAGAGTGCCCTACATACGTTACTGTAAGTGTATACGTACCCACAGGAACATTACTTAGCATAAAATCTCCATGGCGGTCGGCAATCGCTCCGGTGGATGTTTTCTCCAACCGAATAGTTGCTGCACCCAAAGCAGCACCTTCGCGTGATGTTACGCGGCCTTGGATCGTTCCAGTAGCAGGTGTTTGTTGTGCTTGGCTTACGGAAGCAGCAGCAGCCAATAGCAATGCAGCAACAAAACTTTTTTGTACCGAACCACGGTAGGTATCGGCATAATGTGAACAAGTGCTCATTAATCCTCCATATGTTATTGACCCTACAACCAATCACTCACTATTTCCCCTGCTATCCCATTTAGCCCATTTGGCAAATAAGGATTGCTGGGGTACTGCGGAGCATCCCAATTTTTGCGTTATTCCAACGCAGCAGTTTTGATTTAGGGAAAAATATCCCCCCCCTTTTTTCAGTGATGAGAAAAAAGGGGTTGCAGCAGTTTTGTGTGCTGCGGTAAATATTCAGTTATGGCAAAGCAATTCCTTCCCTGCCAGGAATAACCCAATTAGCAGGAAGCCCGTGTGGGCATTCGTGTTATGCGATTTGTAGGTTTGTGATGGGCAGAAGCACCAGCAGACAACAGCAGCGCAGAGAGCAAGGGGAACGAAGTTGTCTCAAGTGTCTGTACGGCGATGTGCCCAGTGTAGCAGGCCGGGCCGCCCCTAACGGCAGCCTGCATTGCGGATGTGCGAATACAGACCCCGCCAATAGCGAAAGTGTCACACGGGAAGAAAAAAAGCTTTGTTCCGCTCAACAAACACACAGCCCCCCCGAAACCACTCGGCTTCGGAAGGGCTGTGCAGGGCCATAGGTTGGAAAATGATTTGGCGATAATTATCCGCTGCTCATTTTTTTATTGCTCAATTATTGATGATTTACGGCAGCTGGTACATCAGTTCGGTTCGGTCCAGGCTTTCGCGCCCGTTGCGGTCAATGGCGGCAACGGCGTAGAAGTAGATTTTCCCCTGCTCGGCGGTTGCGTCCTCAAACGTTGTGCCGGCCGGAATTGGCGCGGCGGAAAGTTGCTGCGGTTCCTCGCGCCCGGTTTTCCGGTAGATCACATATCCGTTTACCCGCTCGTCCAACGCTGGGTCCCATTCCAACCGCGCGCCCCGCTCCGCTTTTGTGGCCATCAGCCCGCCCGGGGGGGGCAATGGGCGCAGGTATCGGGTCATGGATAGGAACTGCGTTGGCTTCCCCTCAACCCCGTAATCGCTGATTGGGCGGATGCGGTACAGATACTCCAGATCCCCCTCGGCCGTTGAATCGGTGAAGGTTCCGGACCCCACCGCCACGGTCGCCACCCGCTCCCAACGCTCGGTGGTTGCCGGCGCGCGTTCGATGATGATGCTTCTGACGGTGTTGTCGTTTGATTCACCCCAGAACAGGCGGTTGCCGTATGGCTCGGACCAACCACGGAAGGTGAGCGGGGCCAGCGGAAGCTCCTGAAGCTCGGGGCGCGCAGCCGTGGGGACGGAGTAGCGGCTGACAAACCCGGAGTAGTTAATCGCCTGCACCAAGTACCAGTAGGTGGCTTTTGATGAAAGATGCGAGTCGCTATCCTGATAGAAATTGGTGTCCTTGCTGATAAGCTGCGAGACTTGCTGAAGCTCACCATTCAGGCTTTCGGAGCGATAGACGAAGTAGCCTTGCAGGTCCGGTTCGTCGTTGGGTTCCCACTCAATCCGCACCCCCTGGCGATTGCCGGTTGCTGAAACGTATTGCGGGGGGAAGGGTGCGCGGAAGTTGCGGTAGTAGCCGATTGCGTGCGCGCTTTGCTCGGAGCGATTCCCGGCGCGGTCAATCGAGACCATCCGGTAGAAGTATTGCATGTTCGGGGCCGCCTTCCGGTCCTCGTAGATCGTGTCGGTTGCGGGGACCGCGTCGTCGTTGATCTTCTCGAACAAGGAGTCGGAGTTTGTGCTCCGGTAGATGTCGTAGCTGGCAAGGTCGTCGGCAACTGGTGGCTGCCACGTCACGGCAATCCCAAGCCCCGAGGGCTGCGCAACGATTGGCCCGGGCGGTGGCGGGGCAACCTTGTCGCCCGGTGTGGCTTTGATGATAACACGGCGGCTTTCGTTGCCAACAAAATCAACCGAGACAACGGCGTACCAGTAGGTGTGGTCGTCAATCAAGCCGGTATCGGTTAGCGCACCTTGCCCGGGTTTGTCGTCGGTAGAAATCATCAGCAGGTCGCGGTGGTTCAGCTTGATATAATGGCTGGCGGAATCAACCGCGCGGTACACGCGGTAGGTGAACGCGCCAACATCAGCTGGGTTCTGTTCCCATGTTATTTCAATCTTCCCTTGCTGTTCCAATGCCTTCACGTTGATTGGCCCCAGCCCTGCCGAAGCCGGGCGGCCATAGACCACGGCGATTGGCGAGGTCCGCTTGGATTCATCGCCAGCCTTGCTGACGTAGGTAACTTCGTACTCATACTGCTTCCCGGTCTCCACGTTCCGGTCGCGGTACAGCATCCCCAACACTTCTTGAAGCTCCAAGTTGAACATGGCCAACTTGATTGCCTGCATGCTGTTGGCTTGGAACATCTTCCACGCTTCCTCCCGGGATTTTTTGTCCAGCGCAAGCGTGATAAGGTCCAGCGCGTGGCCATGCTCCCGCTCGGCATCTTGCAGCGTTGCGGCGCGGCTAACCGGCGTGGTGGTGATGCGGCGGAACTCCGTTTCCCCTTCGGCGCGGCGGTAGATGTGGAACCCGATCCACCCCTTCCCGCCAACCGGCGCGCCGGGGTGATACAGCCGTGGCTCGGCAAACAGAATAACGTTCCCGTCCGGCGAAGAAAAGGCTTTTGCCCTGGGCGAATCCTGGGCGTTGGCCGGAAGAGTAATCGCCGCAACAAGCAGCAGAACGAAAGCGTGGAGTATGGCGTTGAATTTCATAGCTCTGCAAGCAGAAGTCCATTGATGAAAAGTGCTGGTTGGAATCGCTTATCAATGTAGGCCGCAGTGATTACAGAAAGGGGGGCGGGGGACTACACAACGCAGGATTCCCCCAAAAACACCACCTCCGCAACGTAAACGCCCGCACCATCGGTGTTGATGATGCGGGCGCGGTTGTTCCCCCCTTGCCTTGTTTAGCTTTTGCGGTTATTGGCAACCAAGCGAGAAATCGAACTCCCAGCCTTTGTTCCCCGCGTAGTCAACCACTGCAGTGATGCAGGGGCAGAATTTACACCATTCATCGCAGGAGCTGTTGGCATCGCATGGCCAGATCCACGCTTTGGCGTTGAACTTGGCATGGCCGTGGAATTTCAGCAGGCTGTTCTTGTATTCGATTGCCGCTTGCAGATCAATGGAGGCGGTGAACCCAACCACCCAAAGGTCCAGCGCTGCGTTGCCGGCAATTTTGATTCCGCCGGCAAGATTGCCGTTCCAGTCAATCGCGCCGAACAGGTAGTAGCCGAACTCCAACTGGAAGACATCGCCGCTCTTTCCAACTTTTGGATAGACCATGCTGGCATCCATGTGGAAGCCATTCAGCGTCTGGTTATCCGGGTGGAACGTGACCGGAAGCGTGTGCTTGAAGCCCTGGTAGTTCTTTCCAACAAAGGCTTGCACCTGCAGCGTGGCAATCATCGGGAAGGTGAAGGTTGCGCCACCACCCACAAACCAGTAGACCCCAGCTTTCACCTCGAAGTCAATAAACGCCGTCACCTTCACGCCGCTTTTGTTCAGCCCAAACTGGACCGATCCGGCAAAGCGTTTCTGCGGGATGTCAATCACGATGTGGGCCTCGCCAATCTGCACCCCAAGCGTCTTCAGCCATGCATCGCCCTGGATGATTGGGCCGTTCGGTGTGGTTTCCACCTGCACCTGGACCGTAAGCTCCATTGATTCTTTTCCGGCAGCGGTTGCCACGGATCCGCCGAACCCAAAGGCCCAGTATCCATTGTTCCGCGCAAGCATCCCCGAGACCCCGGTAATCGCCACCGGCCCAATCGGTATCGGCGGGATATTGGCCGCAATTTTGATCTTCCAGTTGTTGCCGTCCTTGTAGTAAAACTCGCCCGACACCGCCAGAATCGGCGCAACCTCTAACATCCCGCTTCCCCCAAACGCGGTGTCGCTCCACTGTGCCGAAAGCGAGACTTTCACCGGTCCAGCATTGAAGCCGAAGCCGATCTTCTCGATGGCAAAAGTTTTATCCTCAAAGATTCGGACGTTCCCGGCTTGGATGCTTAGCAGTGGGATGCTGAAGGCCACGCCACCTTTCACGAAGATGAATTTCTTCTGCTTGGCGGCATCGAACCCGAACTCGATGGATTGAAGCTCGAACGTCACCACGTTCATCAGCTTCACCGACTGGTTGAAGGCAATGGTTCCGTAGAAGCTGCCGGTGTCGTTGTAGATCAAGTTCTGGAACTCAATCGGCTTGCTCAGCTGCGGGATCAATAGCTTCCCACTGAAGGTGAAGTAATGATTCTCCGGGGTGATCTGTTGGTTAGCCCCGGTCCCGGTCGTGTCCGATGGATTGGTGCCGAACCCAAGCCCTGACAGGGTGAACTGCGCGCCCAGGACGTTGATTGGCGGCGTTCCCGGGTCCATCTTCACCTGCACCCCCATGAACTTCCCTTCCTTGTTGATGAACATATTCTCGAACCGGAATTTCCGGTTGCCCAGCTTGGTCAGCACCACGTAGCCGCCGGCGATAATCCCTTGCTGGTTCCATGCAAACGAGGTGTCGGCAAACTTGAAGGCTTTCAGGTCAATCTCGAACGGAGTGCTCATATCCAGCTTCACTTGCTCGAACTGGATATCCATTTTTGCTGCGGTCCCCTTGTTCTTGAATTCCAGCAGGTTGATCTTGATCGTCTTGTTGATCTTCGGAATCGTCAGCGAGCCGACGTACTTGAAGCCGGTGGTGTCGAACGTGGTTTTGGTGTAATCCACCGCCACCTTGAAGCCCCACATATTCACCTCCACTTCGTTGCTTGTCACCTTGAAGACGTTTCCGCCGTGGAACGCGCCATCGGCCCAGAACCCAAGCGATTTGGAGTAGGCCCCGGCTGCGGTTGCGCCGTCGCTCAGCTTCTCCGGAATCCATTGCGACCCAGGAAGAATTTTTGGAATGAACGGCAGCAGCTTCAACTCCTTCCCACGGATTGCCCCGGTTTTCAGGACCGTGTCGTACTCCACTTTCAGGAAGTCTTCGCCGCCGGTGAGCTTTGCGTCAAGGGCCTCGAAGAGGCTCACGGGCATTTCGGAGTAGGGGAAGTAGTAGGCCAGGGCCACCGGTTTCATGGTGGTTCCATCAACCTCCAAGTTCTCGAACAGGAACTCAAACGAACTGCTTTTTGATCCCGCTTTGAACATCAGGTTGTTCGGCACTTTGAACTTCCCTTTCAGGTACTTGTTCCCCGCTGGCGCGTCGGTGACGGTGTCCACAATGATTGCGAACCCGTAGACGGAGTCAATGGGGGAATCGGCCAGCTGCAGGTCCACGTTCTTTTTCTGTTGCCCTTTTTGCAACGCCTGCACCTCCGTTTTCCCCAAGATGAATTTCGGTTTGGCGACCTGGACGTTCAGCTTCACGCCGGTTGGGACGTTCCGCAGGATGTACTCGCCGGCAGCATTGGTTTTTGCCGAAACGCCCGGAACCCCCGCTATCGTCACCGATGCCGAGTCAATCGGCCCGCCGCCCACTTTCTTTGTCACCTTGCCGTAAATCCGCGCCCCTTGGGTCATCTTAATCGTCAGCGGCTGGTTCAACCCCTCGTTGATGACTTTGGTGGAGCTGAAGTTCTTGTAATCAAATCCGCCGGTGGTGTCGGCAATCACAAGAACGTTTTGCTGGCCAAGTTGCAGCCCGCTGAAGGTCGCCAATCCGGCAACGTTCGTCTTCTCGGTTTTGCTGCCGATGGTGACCGATGCGTTCGCCAAGAAGTTGCCGGTGACGCTATCCTTCACCGTCACTTTAATCTCCCCATTTGGTTTGGCCAGATAGACCGTGACGCTCTTCTGGTTATCCTTCGGAACCGTAACCAGCACCGATTTATCGGCGAACATCGGGTAGGAAATCACAAGGTTGACCACGCCGGTCGGGACATCCTCGATCAGCACATTGCCATTGATGGAAGTGACTGCCGAGATGGATGGAACGCTATCGGAATGGATGAAAGCGTTCTGCGCTTTGATGGTGTCGCTGCCGCTAATGGCCAATACGGTTACGAAGATTTTGCCTTTGTCGCGGGGCAGCTCGGCACTGGCCGTTAGGTCCGTTCCGTTGCTGATGACAATGGGACCCGGCTTCTCCTGGGCGGTGTAGCCCGTGGCCGAGAATTTGATTTTTCCATACGTCCCAAGTTTTACTGGATAGAGGGTGTAGGTCCCATCGGGGTTGGTGTTGATGGTCATCACGGTGGTGTCCTTGTTGTTCACCTTTTTGACCAGCTCCACCTTCGCATTGCCAACGGGTTTGTTCGCCAGCTTGTCGCGCACGATTCCGTGGATAAATCCTTTGGCGGAATCTTGCTTGATGAGGACCTCTTTTGTCTGGTTATTCAGCACCAGCCGCACTGGTTTCCAGGCATCGACATATCCAGCGGTGCGAACCCATACCGAGTAGCGATCGGTGGCTTGGTTGGGGTCGTTCACCAAGATGTTGGTAAGCGTCACCTTTCCGCTTGCGTCGGTGATGCCGGTGGCGATTGGTGGGATGTCGGGCATCTTCTCCGGGGCCATTTGCGGCACGTTCGCCCCGCCGCCGGTTTGCATCGGAATGCCCCACCCTGCCGATGCATCAATCCAACCATTTGCCCCCACCGCACCGCTTCCGCCCCCCGACTGCATTCCTTGCGGGTTCACCAACCCACCAGATGGGATGTATGCGCCGCCGTTCAGTACCGTTTGGGCGTAGGCCGCGTATTGCCCTTGCATCGGCAGGTTGCCCGCCGAGGCGTTGTAGGAGCCATCGGAGTTTACGTGTGCGTTCGGATCAACAAGGTTTGCCGGCGGGTTGGTTGCAACGTCGGGGAAAACCCGCACCGTTGCGCCCACCAACCCCTTGTTGGGGATTTTATCCAGCACCGTCACTTTAATCGTCCCACGTTTCGCCTTCACCTTCACGATCCCCACGTTGATGGTGTCGTTGGCGGTGGGAGCCACGTGGTACACCTCCTCGGTCTGGTAGCGTGGGTGTTTGATTTTTATGAAGTAGTTATCCCACCACGGGATGTTCTCAAGAACAAACGTACCGTTGTTCAACACGTAGAGTGAGTTGCCCCAGAGCCGCAGCGGCATCACGTTAATCATCCCTCCCTGCTGGGCGGCGGTGTCGCTATTGCCAAAGTCCATTGTTTTGGTGGAGGCAACAAGCGTCGGGATGGAGTATTGCGGTCCCCCTTGCTGGCCAATTGGGCAGGCCGAGCACCAGGGCGTTGGCCGCCGCCAAAGCTCCACCACTGCGTTGCGAATATTTTTCTTCGTCAAGGCATCTTCTGCCAGGCCGATAATGGCCATCACACGCGGCTGGATCACCACCAAGTAATCGGTGATTGCCGATTCTATCTTGTACGGCGTGCCAATCTGCGTCACGGTCTTGAAGCCGTTCTTCTTAATCGTCAGCTTGAAGAACGTTGGGGCTTTCACCGCTGGGAATTTGAACTTTCCGTTGGCATCGGTGGTGGCGGTTAGCGTTGCCCCGTACGGCTGCATTCCAAAGATCGTTTGCTTGGCGTAGCGGAACTCCACCGTAACACCCGACACCGAGAAGTTGTTGGTGCTGTTGCGAACCATGCCCGAAAACGGAAGGTCCTTCTTCGGCTGCCCTTCGTACGGGTCCTGGAAGTTCACCACAATCGGTCCGTTGCCCGATGACGTGTTCCCCTGGTGCCCCGACGGCCACCCGTGCCCACGCACAGTATCCTGGCCACCTCCCCCCTGATGGGTGATCGGTCCGTTGTTAGTGGTGTCGTTCGCGTGTCCGCCTTTGGCTGCCGTAAATGAAAACGGCGTGGCGTAGCCGTCTGGCTCGCCAATCGGTTTGTTTTGCGCGTCGTAGGCGCGAACGCTCCAAACAAACTGTGTGGCGGTGGCGGGGAACGGGACATCGGCTGGCCAAAGCATTTGCGTTGGAAGCGTTGCATCCCGGTCCAGAATCGGATGATTGCTTTTGAAGGCTTGCGCAGGGGTCTGGCCGTTCATCACCTGGAACACCACCACTTGATACCGCACTTTCCCGGTAGGCGTTGGCGTTACCGGGGTCCAGTGGAACGTTGGGGGGATGTTGCTGTTGACGAATGATTTATCGGTTGGCAGCAGCAGCGTCGGCGGCTGATAGCTTGTTAGCAGGAAGGTCTTGCACGCCGAAAGCTCCACCAGTTTATCGGTGGGGCTGTTTGGGCTTAGCAGGCTGACGCAAAGCTGGTAATTCCCCGCCGGAAGCATCCCCGTTTTGATTGCCGCTTGGTCCGTTCCATCCTTAAAAGTGACGGCACCGGCCGGAATAATCTGATCGGCAAAAAAAGTGCTGACCCCAGCGGGCAGGGCAATCACCGGCATCGAAGCGTATTTGGTTTGCGCTTTCAATGCCCCATTCAGCGTAACCTGCGCGTCAATCTTGGCCATCACGGTGTTCTGGCCACTGTTGATAACCGTCAGGATTGCCGTCTCCTTTTTCGATGACCAATCCGACAGGTACGGGCTGGGCTTTGGCGAAATCGTCAGCGTCATCCGCAGCTGCGATTGCGCAACAGCCGCAGTCGTCGCCAGAACGATTGCCACGCTCAGGAACCCGAAGCAACGAGCGATGAAGTTCATAAAGTCCCTCATTGTTTTGAGGATGCGTTGTTGTGGTTGTGTTGATTGTTCATTTGCTATTCAAGGTACTCGGCAAGGATTACAGAATTGGGGGGCAATAACTACAGATGGAAGCACGCCCTTGCAAAACCAGCAACGGCATGGCGATGCTTCCAACAACACGAAGCCACCGCTGGCGTGCGGTGGCTTCCCTTATTGCTCAATTCTCCATCAGGCCAACGCCCGGACGGCAGTTAGAAGCGTGTGGTGAGTGATGTTTGCAGGTAGTTCTCGGTCGCGTTTCCGGCGGATAGGCCCGTGGCGGTGTTGCGGTCCGTGCTGGCATTAAGGCTTAGGGTTATCCAGTCGGTAGCGTCCCATTGCACGCCAAGCCGTGCGGAGATTCGTGTGTTTTCCTCATCCTGCGTGGCGTTCTTCACGCTGCTTGCGCTCCAGCCCGCCGTAAACGATGGGCGCAAACGGCCTTCGGCAAAGGCGTATCCAATCCCCACCGTCGCGCTGTTGATCGCCACCTCGTTGAAAGCCATCGTCTGCTGGGTGTTGTTCAGGGCAACCGTGGTGTTTAGCGGGAATTCCTTCATGGTCATTCCCCATGTTGCCGCTATCGTTTGGGTTTGGGTGTTGTTCTCTGGGCCGGAGATCAGGTTGTAGTCGTTGTAGGTATCCACGCCAAACGTGGCGCTGAAGGTGTTGGTGATCTCCTCGCCAGCCAGAACATACATTGGGGTGATGCTGTACGACTGGGTGACGTTGTGAATCCGGAAGGTGTCCACGCGGTTGTTGGTGGTCATCCCCATGTTGTTGTAGTTGGCATCAATGCTGAGTGCCTCGGTGATCTGGGCCGAGACGGTGGCCGTTCCAATCAGCTGCGTGCTGGTCTCCGCTTTTGTTCCCGAAAGGTTGTTCGTCCGCTGGCCAATTGCGCCGTTGATGTTCAGGCGGCTTTCAAACAAATTCAGCCGTGGGTTCACCGTGATGTCTTGGCGGTCGGCCTGCATCTGGGGGTAGCCAAGCGCCACATAGCCCGGGCCAATCAGCAACGCCTTCACCGATACCCCATACTCCGGGCGGTTGAAGCCCACCGTTCCGGTCAGCGCGTAATCAATTCGGGAGGAGATTCGTTGCTGCATCACGCTACTCAGGACCGGAATCTCATCCTCAATCGTTTCGGCACTCATGTCGCGGGTGAAGTTCGTGGTGGCAGCCTCGCCCATGAAGGAGAACCCTTCGCCAAACGGAACGCGGCAGCTGAACGAAAGCGACGCACCTTCGGTTGGGGTTGGCATAAGGTCGTGGCGGGTAAAGATGGATGCGGGTTTCAGCAATCCGCCGGAATCGTCGGGAAGCTCCACCTGCACTTTTTGCAGCACCGGGCGGATGCTGGTGGTGTCGTCCTGCATCCGGGCAATGTTCACGGCAAAGCTGACTTGGCGTTCGTCGCTTTCGTCGCCGTAGCCAATGCGTGCTATCAGGGCGCGTTGCTCGTAGGCCCCGCGCATCCCCTGTGCGGTGTCAACCTCCACGCCGCGCTGGGCAATCCCCGCCGACGCGCTGAACCGGAATTTCCCCGGGCGAAGGTCCACGCCGCCGCCAAACACCTGAACATCGCCGAACGTTAGCTCCGAATATCCAGGCGTGTGGCTGCCGATGTACAGCTGTGCCCAACCATACTTCGGGGCAATGCTGATGGTGTTCATCTGGTTGGCCAAAAACTGCCCGATTGACTGCTGCCCCGCCCACGGCGTTACCACGTTGGTTTGCTGCGGCGAGACCATGATGTTGAACGGCAGCGTGAAAAATTCGCCAATCCGCAGCTCGCTGTTCATCGTGAATCGGACAAACGATTCCGGCATTCTGGGGCGGAAGGCTGGGTTGGTTGCCGACCAATCGTAGGCATCGGCACTAAGGCTTGCGGTCCCATCAAAACGGATAAACGCAGGGCGCGATTCCGCCGAAGCGTCGGCTGCCGAAGCCTCGGTATCGGTTGCGGTGGTGTCGAATTCGTGGTGGTGGTCGTGCGCCCCCTCAACGATTTCGGAGTCAGAAGCGGCTGGCGTTTCAGTTTCCTGAGCCAGGATTGCCGACGGAGCAAGTCCGCCAACAAGAAATAGTCCAACCATCGCGCTGAATGCGGCGTTGCGAAGTTGTTGTGATGCTGCGGCAATGCTCATGGATCGGTTCGGATAATCGTTGCGTTGGGCCTTGATGTGGCGCACGTCAACAATCTATCCCCGCTTGATTACAGTTGCCCCAACGGATGACTACAGCGGCGGCAGAGTGGTGGCAAAAGGGAAAAACCATCGAAACCCGCCACCGCAACAAGCCCCCTCCCCGCCTCCCCTAATTCTGGGGGAGGGGCTGGCAGTGGTGACGTGAAATCCAGAGAGAACAAGATCAAGGGTAGCCGCCCCGATCTCAGTCGGGGTAGCCGCCCCGACCTCCGTCGGGATTGATAAAAGGTCTTTAGCCTTCGGCGTCATCTTCACTATCTCGGCTCCAATTCATCGGGGCCGCTACCAACCCGCCACCGCAGCAAGCCCCCTCCCCGCCTCCCCTAATTCTGGGGGAGGGGCTGGCAGAAATGGCTTGGCATCCATAGAATAAAGGGTCAGTAGCAGAAACCTATTGCCCCCCAGCATTGGGGTGACGCGTAGCTGCTTGCAGCGAAGCAGGGGGGCGCGGCGGAAGAGGGTCACCGAGGCCTGGCATCGGTCGCCCTGAAGGGGCATACTATCATAGCCCAGGGCAGCGCCCTGGGAATCGTCCCACGAACATCCCATCGCCCTGAAGGGGCAACCCTATTCATCTATCAACCTTGCACAGACGGCATCCATTTGAAATCCACACCCTCAACAAAATATCCAACCACATGGAGGTCGCCCCTTCAGGGCTGATGTTACGTGGGGGCTTGGCTCCTTTCCCAGGGCGATGCCCTGGGCTGGCATTGGTCGCCCCTTCAGGGCTGGTGTCGGTTCTTATTGATGAGTGATTATGAAGGAGCAGATGGGTTCTTTCTTGCACCTCAGCTGGTCAAGCTCACTCTTCACCAAGTACTATTTACCCCTCGGTGGTTGTTCCGCGCAAGGTTCGTGGGGGCTGGGGGGAGCGTTGGGGTTGCCGCTGAATCTCCACCACCACAATCGCGATGTCGTCGTTTGGGTCGGCCCCGTCGCGGAAGTTCTCCACTTGCTGCAGGATTCCGCTGCAAAGCGCGTGGGCCGAGGTGTCGGGGAATCCGGAGATCACATCCAGCAACCGCCCGTCGCCGAATAACTCCCGCGCGGCGTTCATCGCCTCGCTTACTCCATCGCTGAACAGGATGAAGGTCTCGCCAGGTTCGTACTGCACGGTGTATTGCTTCAGCGCCCCCTCGAACGTAGCGTGCGGGGCCAGTCCCAGGGCGATTCCCGCCGGCGCAAGCGTATCCACCTCGGAACCATGCCGCCGGATAATCGGCGTGTGCCCGGCGCGTGCCATGCTTACCGTCTGCCGGGTGGTGTCGAACAAAAGCATGGTGGCGGTGATGAAGGACCCGCGGGTGATGATCTCCCCCAAATGCTTGTTCAGCAACGCCAGAATTTCCTTCGGGGTGTTGTGGATGGCGCAGGCAATGTGGACCATGCCGTGGAACTCGGCCATGTACAACGCCGCCGGAAGCCCTTTGCCGGAAACGTCGGCGATAATCACCAAGTAGCGGTCGCCGTCCAGCTGGATCACGTCGTAGTAATCCCCCCCAACCGCTTGCGCCGCACGCGCCGTTGCGCTGATGGAAATCCCCGGGATGCTTGGCATCTGCTTCGGCAGCAGGCTTTCCTGGATTTTCCGCGCGGTCGCAAGCTCCTCCTGGTATCGCTGGCGCGCCAACTCCATTTCGTACAGCCGCGCCACCTCCACCGCCCCCGCACCTTGCGCCACCACGGTTTTCAGCAGTTGCAGCTGCCGCCCCCCCAATGCTTCGCCGCTTCGTGGGCGGGTGACAATCACCGCGCCGATTGCCTTCCCCTGGGCGTATAACCCCGCAACGTAGCTGAACCACTGGCACCACGGAACCAACAGCGGATCGTTGACAGTTTCCAGCGAGATGATGGAGTGGTCCTGGTGAAGCAATGCCCGCAGGCTAAGAAGCGATTCATCTTCCACATCAATCGGCTCGAAGTCGGTATCCTTTGCCAGCAGCTGAAACTCACCGTCCGCTTTTTCAACAATCACGTAGGCTCCCGTCAAGTTCAGCGTTTGCCGTAGCGTGCGTGCCATCAGTGCCGCAACCGCGCTTGTTCCCACCGTCTCGGTGATCTCCTCGGTGTACCGGGTCAGCAGTTGGGTGTAGTCGCGGCGTTGCGGAAAGAATCGGTTTTCAATCCAGGTCTGCACCGCGCGTTTCACCGGCTCTAGCAACAGCAACACCAGCAAGAAGGTGATAATGCCGACGGCACTGAAGATATTCACCGGTTCGTCGGACCCGGAGGCCGTCACGGCCCAAAGGGCGCGGCCAATGCCGTAGGCAATCGTTAAATAGAGGCAAACAATCAGGGTGGTGGCCGCGGCGTAGATCATGGTGGTCCGCAGCACCCGCCGGAAATCCATCACCTGATAACGGTAAATGGCGTAGCCGAACGAGATGGGGAGCGCAAGAATCAGAAATGCGGGAAGCTGATATTGGGGATAGAGGAACGTCGTGGTCGGGACAAAAATCTGGATGACCTTGAAGTAAAGGAAGCTGACCGTTGCCAGAAGCGACCCAACCAAGATCACCGGCATGGGCCGCCGCACCAGCGTTGCCGGAAGCTGCCGGTAGCCACGGAACAAAAAGTACGTCCCCCCCAAAAAGAAGAGCTGGCCAATGCCGAACCCACCGTACATGATGGAGCTTTGCAGCAGCTTCGGCGACGGCATGGCGGCAAGCTCGGCAGCGAAATACATCAGGTTCCCCACCACCGTGAAAATGACCGGAGAGTAGAGCCAGAACTTCCGCCGTGCGGTGGTGAACACCCGTTGGTCAATCGGGAAGGTGGTGCAAAACAGCACCCACAGCGAAAGGAACAGCGAACCAAGCGTCCCCCACACCAGCCGAAGCATCACGCCCAGCTGGCCGGTTACTTGGAACAACTGGTCAGGGTAGGTGAACGCAAACACCACGCATCCTGCCGTCAGGAAAAACTGCTGCTGCACCCTTCCACGCGGGCGAGCAAACACCACCACCGCGCCCACCAGCAACCACAACGCGCAGAACAACGGGAAGGCAATCTGGACATAAATTTTCTGGGTATGCAGGGTCATCCGCAAATGGAGTTCCTTCCCGTTCCGCTCCACCACGTAGGGGATTGGCGTGTCAACAAGCGATTCCTCCAAAACCTTCTGGGCGTAATCGTCAATGTATTGAACCCGTGGCGGCACCTTTCCGTTGGGAAGGCTATCGGCCACGGGGGGGATTGGGATGTTGTTGATGGAGATGACGCGGTCGCCCACGCGCACCCCGGCCTGCTCCGCTTGGCCGCCGGAAGCAACCTCCGCCACCGTCAGCACATACTCCCCGGCGCGGCGTTCAACGCCCCACAAACAATCGTCGGTGACGATCTCACTGTGGTGCACAATTCCGGCATTGGAAGCAATCAAATTTGCCAGCAACGAAACCACGAACATCGCGCCAAACACCACCCGCAACTGGGTGTCGTTCATCTGCCGGAAACGCTCGGCAATGGAGAAGAACAAAGCCATAATCGCCCTTTATACTCTCTATCTATAATCTGATTCAGCCTTCGAGTGAATCCCCCCGGCCACCCCTCCCCGCAATTCTGACGGCGTGAAAATAGTTGAAGTTCCCCCACCAAACCTATCCCGAAAACGCGCCCGCCCGCCCCCTGCTGTTGCACACCCCGCCGGATGGGGCTAAGTTCCCCGCGCCAACCCGTCGGTACGCACTTCTTTTCCGCAAGGAGGCCATCTTTGATGAACCAACCATTTCGTGGCTGCTGCCAATCGTTGCTTCCGCTGCTTCTTGTCAACACATCCATTTCCATGAGCCAATCAACCGCGATTCCTGAAGAACCGCACGACCACCACGCCATTGCCCGCCGCATTGCCGATGCCGCGTTATCCAGCGGGCGTTCCCACGAAATGCTTCGCGAGCTTTGCACCACCATTGGCCACCGTTTAAGCGGGTCGCCCCAAGCGGTCCAAGCGGTTGAATGGGGCCGCCGTGTGATGGTCGAGTCCGGTTTGGAGCGGGTCCACTTGCAACCGGTGCTGGTCCCACACTGGGAGCGTGGCGCGGCGGAAAGGGTGGTCCTGACCGCCAACGGAATCCAAACGCCGCTGCACGCGCTGGCGTTGGGGGGAAGCGTGGCAACCCCGGCTGGGGGAATCGCCGCCGAAGTGATTGAGGTGAAAGGGATTGCCGAAGTTGCGGGGCTTGGGGAACGCGCTCGCGGGAAGATCATCTTCTTCAACCGCCCAATGGATCCAACGTTGGTGAACACGTTCGACGCGTACAGCGGCGCGGTGGACCAGCGGGTCCATGGGCCGGTGGCGGCGGCGCGGGTTGGGGCAATCGGGGTGGTGGTCCGTTCGATGACCACGGCGTTGGACACCTTCCCCCACACCGGAATGCTCCGCTACAACGACAGCATCGCGCAGATACCAGCCGTGGCAATCAGCACCGCCGATGCCGAGTGGCTTAGCAGCACCGTGCGCCAGCATCCGGCGGCGCAACTGAGCATCCAAACCGACTGCCGCACCCTTCCCGATGCGGAATCGCACAACGTGATTGGCCAGCTAACCGGAACGGAAAAACCGGAGGAAGTGGTGGTGATTGGCGGCCACCTGGACAGCTGGGACGTTGGCGAAGGTGCGCACGACGACGGCGCAGGATGCGTGCAAGCAATCGAGGCGTTACGGCTGCTGAAGGTCCTGGGGCTGCGGCCCAAACGCACCATCCGCGCCGTGCTTTGGATGAACGAAGAGAACGGGATGCGGGGCGGCATTGCCTACGCCGATAGCGTTGGGAAGCATGGCCCCAAGCATATCGCCGCCATTGAAAGCGACCGCGGCGGGTTTGCCCCGCGTGGGTTCTACATCGAGGCGGATATGCCGACGGTGGAGCGGGTTGCGCGGTGGTCGGGGTATTTCCGCATCATGGGGGCCGAGCGGTTTATCCACGGCGGCGGCGGCGCAGATATCGGGCCGCTGAAGGCCCACGGCACGCTGAACATTGGGCTGAACGTGGAGTCGCACCGCTACTTCGATTACCACCACGCCGCCAGCGACACCTTCCAGCAAGTAAACCGCCGCGAACTTGAACTTGGCGCAGCCGCAATGGCCCTGCTGGCATGGCTGATTGCAGAAGAAGGGGTGGAGTGGGAACGGTGAGCGGAGGGCGGCGTGGCTATGCTGTTTGGTGATCCCCACTTTACAAATCTCCCCCCCGACTCATCTTGCGACGTATGGGAGGCAGGCCGTAAGTTCCGGTTGTCAGATTTTTCCCTTGAATATCTCCGACGTACCAGCAGAAATAAACCCTCACCGTAACCTTACAAGGTGCTGACCATGGTTGCACGCAACACGCTCGTTCTTGCCTTGCTCTCCGTTGCCCTCCTTTGCTTTGCTGCCCAGAGCCTTACCGCCCAGCGATTGGTTGCCAGCTACCCCTTCAGCGGTAACGCCAGCGATGCCAGCGGCAACGGGCACAACGGCACCGTGAACGGTGCCACCCTTACCGAGGACCGCTTCGGCAACGCCAACGCCGCCTACAACTTCGACGGCATCAACGACTACATCAGTGTCCCCCACTCCTCTGCATTCAACTTCCCCTTCACCTACTCCATCTCCCTCTGGGTCAAGTTCTGTGTATCCAGAAACCCCAACACCAATGCTGACGCCATAATAAACAAAGGCCCCCATGACGCTGCAGGGTATAGTATCCAGCGTGCCCCTTTTGAAAAGATTGCGTTTAGCCCCTATACAGCTGATCTTGGTGGTACATCCACGACCACCTCTAACCTGAACGACGGCCGCTGGCATCATTTCGTCGCCGTCTATGAGTCAACCACACGTGACCCTAAAAGAGAATATTTCTCCATCTACCTTGACGGGGTCTTAGAAGACACAGATGATGGTGCCGCGTTCCCTACGTACACCAACACCCTCAATCTTTGGATCGCTCGTTCTATTAAGTATCCTCTATTCTATTTCAAAGGAGCGATAGATGATATCAACATCTACGACACCATGCTCACCGCTGCCCAGGTCTCGGCACTCTACCGCGCCAACGGCTGGCCAAAGGCTGCGCAGCCCAACACCCTCAACCTCTCCATCGCTGCCTCCGATACCGTCATCTGCCCGGGCAAAACCGTCCAACTCTCCCTGCTCGGCAACCCAACAGAGGTTACGTGGAACCCTTCCCCCACCTTGCAAGGCCCTACCTCCATGTTCCCCACCGTCACCCCCGAGAAAACCACAACCTACATCGTCAAAGCCCTGAAGATTGCCGGTGCCGAGCCGTGCCGCGACACTGTTCAAAAGATTGACTCCATCCGCATCACCGTTCGCCAGCCGCCGAAGGTTGAGCTGGGGTCCACGCGCTATGTCTGCCTCGGCGACTCCATCACCATCGGTGCCAATGCCTCCGATGGCGCGCCACCCTACCGTTACCAGTGGAACCCCCATCCACTCATCTCCAGCCGTAATCAACTCCTCCAAACCGTCAAGGTTGATCGCTCCACTCTCTTCATCCTCACTGTCACCGATGACCAGGGGTGCATCGCCCGCGATACCCTCAACGTCGTCATCCTCTCACCGCCAAAAATGAACGCCGGTGCCGACACCACCATCTGTCGCGGTGCCAGCGTTTTGCTGGGGGGTGTGCTGGAGCAAGGCGTTCCACCCATCACCTACCGCTGGAGCCCAAGCCTGGGACTTAGCGACACCGCAGCGCGCACGCCACTGGCCGCGCCCGACTCCACCACCAGCTACGTCGTTGCCGTCACAAGCTCCAACGGCTGCATCTGGCGCGACACCGTCACGCTCACCGTTGCTCCCCAACCGAGCATTGATGCCGGACCCAGCCGCTCCATCTGCGCCGACTCCAGCACGGTTCTTTCGCCAATGATTGCCGGGCGCACGCCAAAGGCAATCCAATGGACTCCATCATCCAGCCTCTCCTGCGCCGATTGCCAGAACCCAACCGCACGCCCAACCGCAACCACCACCTATCGGGTGACGATCACCGACTCCTCCGGCTGCACCGCCGTTGACTCGGTGGAGGTCCGCGTCCTTCGCCCACAACTCAGCGCGGCTGCAACGGTGGACTTCGGCACGTTGGACGGCTGCACCTCCACACGCGACACAGCAATCACCCTCACCAACAGCGGCGACGCGCCGATGGAGATCACCGAAGCACGGATTGCCGGAACCAGCTTCAGCGTTGCCGGGCTGCCGGTGGTGCTGGCCCCCGGCGAGAGCCGGACGATCACCGTGAGGTTCTCGCCGCAGTCGTCGGGGAGCATTGCCGAGGAGGTGGAGCTTGTCGGCGACCAGTGCGGCGCGACGGCGCGGATCACCCTCCGCGGGGAGAAGCAGCAATCGCTGGTGAGCATCTCGCACGGGGCGATGGAGTTCGGGCTGGCGGCCAGCTGCCAAGCCACGCCACGCGACACAGTGGTGGTGATTCGGAACAACGGAACCGCGCCAGCAACGATCAGCCCCGGGGTCGTCTCGGCTCCATTTTCGGTGGCATCGCCGAACCTTCCGGCAACGATCGTGGCCGGGGATAGCCTGCAACTGACGCTGCGCTACGCCCCCGTCGCTGCGGGAGCTTTCAGCGATGATTTGCGGCTTGGATACGCCAGCGGAAGCTGCCGTGACACGTTGCGGCTGCGGCTGTCGGGTCGGGTGGTAACGCCGGAGCTTGCGCCGATTGGGGTGATAGATTTCGGGACGCTGACCGGCTGCGCAACCAGCCGTGACACGACGATCATGCTTCGGAACGGCTCGGAGATCGAGCTTTGGGTGACACGGCTCTACTCCAGCAGTGGCGAGTATTTGGTGGCTCCATCATCGGCAGTGATCCCCCCTGGCGACAGCCTTGCGGTGACGGTGAGCTACCGCCCATCAAGCAGCGGAAGCCACTCGGGAACGATCGAAGCAGAGTATGAGCCATGCGGGGGATCGCTGGGCGCGCAGCTCCTGGGTCAGAAGCAAGGAGTGAGTGTTGAGCTTCCCGACACGGTGAGCTTCGGTCGCGTGGTGATGTGTGGCGATTCGACGGTGAGCCAGCGATTGCCGATTCGTTTTTCTGGGTCCGATGGAGTGATTGTTTCGGCGAGTGTTGGAGGTCCGTTTGGAGTTGGCAACGTTGCCGGGCAATCGCTGCCGGACGGGGTGGAACAGGGGGTAAGCGTGAGCTTCGCGCCAACAGCTGAAGGCTCGTTTGCCGAAGCGATGGAGTTGCGTTTTTCGCCGTGCGGGATCACGAAGCGGGTGGTGGTGACCGGCCAGCGGGTCACGCCGAAGCTGCAGGCGATTGATCTTGATTTTGGGGCACAGCAAGTTGGTCAATCGGCCAGTGGTCGGGTTGGGTTCGTCAACGTTGGCGGGGTTGCGGTTCGGGTGGAAGGGATTGCGGGGGTGGGATCGCCATTCCAAGTATCGTCCACGGAGCCAGGGTTGCCAGCGGAGATTGCTCCTGGGGACACGGTGTGGGCAACGATCAGCTACGCTCCGGAATCGGGCGAACAATCAACCACGGCGACAGCGCGAACAAGCCTTCCATGCGAAGTCACGGCAAGTGCGAACGTTCGCGGGAAGGGGGAGCAGAGCGGGCGATTGACGCTGAAGCTGCCAAGCCTTGAAGCATCGGCAGGGGAGCGAGTGAAGGTTGGAGTTTGGGCCGAAGTTGGCGATGGCGGTTTTGCGGGAGCGGGAGGATTGAGCTTCAGCGGTGTGCTGCGGTTCAACAGCAGCCTGCTCTATCCTGCGGGATCAACACCGATGGGGAGCGTGGTGGATGGAGAGCGATTGATTGGAGTGAGCGGCGAGTTGCCTGCTGGCTTCACGAGCGGGGAAGTGGGGAGTTATGAGTTCGTCGCGACGCTTGGGAACGCGGAGACAACGGCGTTGAAGCTGACGGATGTGAACCTGAGCAGCGGGAGCGGAGAGGTGGAAGTGGAGCCTGGGGAGTTCCGACTGAATGGTATCTGCCGATTCGGGACGCTGCGGTTGATCGAGGCAGAAGGGAAGCTAATCCTGAAGCCGAACCGCCCGAACCCTGTGACGTGGGAGACAGAGATTGAGTACGAGCTGATTGAAGGCGGTCAAACGCGGCTGAGCGTGGTCAGCACGCTGGGTCAGGAGGTGTTGCGATTGGTGGATGGGGTCTCGCGCCGGGGTCGGTACGTGGTACGGTTCAACGCAGGAGTGCTCCCCAGCGGGACGTACCTGTACATCTTAGAAACCCCCACCCAACGCCTCACCCGCATGATGAACGTGGCCAAGTGAGCAAAGGCCGCAACAACACTGACTAACGAACAACGGGCAAATTCCGCGCCCAATCCCCACCGGCGCGGAATCCCTTCCCCCCCAAACAATTCCCCACATTCTTCCCCGGTCTGCAAGGCTATCTTTGCCGCGTGATAACCGCTTGTAGGGGCATGGCGAACCATGCCCCTACGGGTATTCTATGTTTGGAATAATCGTTTCTGCTTATGCGGCGCATTCTTGATTCTATCGGTTCCGGCCAAGCCTTTTCCCAGGTGCTCCAGGGGGTGAAGGACCGTCCGGTTGTGCATCTTCGCGGGCTTGCGGGGTCGCTTCGTTCGTTGGTTCCGGCATTGCTGTACCAGCGCACCAGCCGCCCCCTGCTGATGATCTTCGAGGACCGCGCCGATGCCGATGCAACCTTCGCCGACCTTGCAACCCTGCTTGGTCCGGACCACACCCTGCTCTATCAGGAATCGCACCACACCACGGCCACCATCAGCGACACGCTGGATGCCGAGGTGATCTCCCTAACCGACGCGCTGAAATCCCTTGCCGACCGCCCCGACCGCGTGGTGGTTACCGACGTTGAAACCCTTGCCGCCCACGTTCCAACCGCACGCAATATCACCGGCCACATCCTTCCGCTATCGGTGGGCGATACCGTTGGGTTCGAGGAGTTCACCCTCCGGCTGGCAAAAGGTGGATTCGAGCGCACCGACATCGTGGAGGCAGTCGGGACCTACGCCGTGCGCGGGGGGATCATTGACATCTTCCCCGTGGGCGTGGACAACCCCGTGCGGGTGGAGTTCTTTGGCGATGAGATTGACTCCATGCGGGAGTTCGACCCCGCATCGCAGCGTTCCATCCGCGACTTCACCAGCATCAACCTGATGGCCAAGCTGTTCCACAGCGAGGACCAGGACCAACTGACGGCCACCATTCTGGAACACCTTCCCCAAAACACCATCTTTTTTCTTGAGGAGCCGGAGCGGGTTTTTGGATTGTTGGAAGATGCCGGCCAGGGGGGGATGATCGCACGAATCGAAGCCCACACGCTGCTGACGCATTCGCAGGTCCCCCCGCAGGGTGCCGAGGTGCTTGATTTCGGCGGGCGCGCCCAGCCGCCGGTGCAATCGTCGCTGAAGGAGCTGTGCAAGGTGGTTGATGGGCTGCGAGCCAACAAGCAACGCGTCTTCCTGCTGGCCGATGGCGACGACGCACGCCGCCGGCTGAACGACCTTATTGACGGCGAACACGACCGCGCTGCCGACGAGGACCGCCCCTACGACTTCCCCCCAACCGACTTGATCTACCTGAGCGACACCCTTACCCACGGGTTCGTTCTTCCCGCGCAAAACCTTGCGGTGTTTGTCGAGCATGAAATCTTTAGCCGCCAGCGTTCGCGCTCGCGCGTGGTCCGGCGGAAGCAGTTTAAGGGGTTCACGCTGCGGGAGCTGAAGCAGCTGCGCCCGGGCGATTACGTGGTCCACGTTGACAAAGGGATTGGGCGGTTTGTTGGGCTGGAGTCCATCACCGCAGCAGGGCAACGTGGGGAGGCTGTGAAGTTGGAGTACGCATCGGGCGACATCCTGTTTGTGAACCTTAACTACATCAATCGCCTGCAGAAATATTCCTCGAAAGAAGGGGCCGTCCCGAAGCTGAGCAAGCTGGGAACCGACGAGTGGGAGCGGGCAAAGGCGCGGGCAAAACGGAGGGTGAAGGACATCGCGCGCGAGCTGATCCGGCTGTACGCGCTTCGGAAATCGCAGCCTGGCGTGCAGTTCCCCCCCGACACCAGCTGGCAGCGCGAGCTGGAAGCATCGTTCATGTACGAGGACACCCCCGACCAAGCCGCAGCAACCGTTGCCGTGAAGCGCGACATGGAATCGGCAACGCCAATGGACCGGCTTGTGTGTGGCGATGTCGGCTTCGGCAAAACGGAGGTTGCGGTGCGTGCGGCATTCAAGGCGGTTCAGGGGGGGAAGCAGGTGGCAATCCTTGCGCCAACCACCATCCTTGCCCAGCAGCATTTCAACAGTTTCCGCGACCGATTGGCGCGCTATGCCGTCAACGTCGGGCTCCTTTCCCGATTCCGCACCAAGGCCGAACAGAAGGAGACGGTGGAAGGATTGAAGCGGGGCGTTGTGGATGTGCTGATCGGGACCCACCGCATCCTGAGCAAGGACGTTGCTTTCAAGGATTTGGGATTGCTGATTGTTGACGAGGAACAGCGGTTCGGCGTGGCCGCAAAGGAGAAGCTCCGCCAAATGCGCGCCAACATTGACACGCTGACCCTGACCGCAACCCCAATCCCCCGAACCCTCAACTTCAGCCTGATGGGCGCGCGCGACCTTAGCGTTATCGAGACCCCGCCGCGCAACCGCCTGCCAATCCAAACCGAGCTGATGCGGTGGAACGACGAAGCCATTGCCGAGGCCGTCACCCGCGAGCTTCGCCGTGGCGGGCAATGCTTTGTTGTCCATTGGCGCATTGGCGACCTTGATGAGCTGGCCGCAAAAATCCACGACCTTGTCCCCGAGGCGCGGGTGGTTACCGCCCACGGCGAAATGCCCCCGGAGCAGTTGGAAAGCACCATGATGAAGTTCATCGAGCGGCAGTTCAACGTCCTTGTCACCACCAAGATTATTGAGTCAGGGTTGGATATTCCATCGGCCAACACCATGATTGTCAACCATGCCGACAAGTTCGGATTGGCCGAGCTGTACCAGCTTCGCGGGCGGGTGGGGCGTTCCAATATCCAAGCCTACTGCTTCATGATTGTTCCCCCGCCAACCGGAATGTCACGCGTGGCGCTGAAACGCCTGCAAGCCATTGCCGAGCTTTCCGAGCTTGGCTCCGGAATCCGTTTGGCGATGCGCGATATGGAGATTCGCGGCGCGGGGAATTTGCTGGGGGCCGAGCAATCGGGGTTCATCGAAGAAGTTGGATTCGACCTGTACCAACGGATTGTTGACGAGGCGGTGGAGGAGCTGAAGCGTGAAGAATTCCGCGACCTGTTCCGCGACCAAATCGAGGAGAAGGAACGGGCGTTGCTGCTGCCGAACAACGAGGATATCCAGATTGAGGCCGAGGGGGACGCGCTGATCCCGAAGAAGTACATCCGCGAGGATAGCGAGCGGTACGAGGTCTATCTGCGGCTTTACACCGCCAAAGATCTATCGGCCCTGCTGCGGGTGGTTTCCGAAATCCGCGACCGTTTTGGGAAGATGCCGCCCGAAACCGAAAACCTGCTGACCGCACTCCGGCTGCGGCTTGCGGGGATGGAGACCGGAGCGGCACGATTGGTGCTGCGCGACGGAGTGATGCGGCTGGAGCTTCCGCCGCAAAGCAACCAGGAGTTCTACGACCGCTGGTTCCAGCCGCTGATGTTTGCCACCAGCCACAGCCCGTTTGTGCAGCTTGAGACCAAAGGGAAATCCCTTGCCGTCCGGTTCGACCGAATCGCCAGCATCGAGGAGGCCGAAAACGCCCTTGCTGCCTTCAAGGATGCGATGATGGAACAACGGATGAGAGGCTCGGCCTAAGGAGGGGCCATCGGCTGAAAAAACTTGAACGATGTTCCCCTCCATTCCCCTACTTTTCCCCCATGAATTTCCGCACTCTTGTTGCTGCAAGCCTTGCGGCGGCATTGTTGGCCGCAACGGGGCTTCATGCCCAGCCCCAGGATTCGCCCAGCCCCTTGCCCGGCAACCGTTTGGGGGCTGCGTTCGGGGCGTTTGGGCACCTGTCGCTGAACTTTCATTCGGCGGAGTTCGCCACGCTGCCGGGCATTCCAAGCTGCTGCCCACGCTACGAAACCGGGACCGGGATTGGCCCAACGATTGGGCTGTTCTATCAGCTACCCATTGGCGATCCTTTTTTCCTTGATCTGCGTGCAGGATTGTTCAGCAACAGCGCCACGCTGACCACCACCGAACCAACCACCGTCATTGTTGGGAACCAGACGCTGGACGCGGAGTTTGAACACGTTGTGCAAGCAACGCTGGCTTCGATTGGGGCCGAGCCACGGCTGGGCCTTCACCTTTCCGGACCGTTGGCGTTGCAGATTGGCGGGCGGGTGGGAAGCGTGATTTCCAGCAGCTTCAGCCAGCGCGAGACAATCGTGCAACCCAGCGATGTTGGAGTGTTCGAGAACGGACGGCGCACCCGCAACGACACCGCCGCCACAATCCCAAACGCCGCCGCAGCCGAGGCAGCAGTGGTTGCCGGAATCAGCTACCAGCTTCCGCTGAACCGCCAGCGCACGCTCTGGTTGCAGCCGGAGGCTCTGGTCTCGATTGGGCTTACCGACGTTGCTGCCGATGCCGATTGGAGGGCCAACGCCGTGCGGTTTGGCGTTGCGGTGAAATATCACCCGCCAAGTACTCCGCTGGTTGCGGACCTTCCCGAACCACTGCCCACGGGTCCTTCGCCCACCACGCCGGCGGTCCCTTCCGATTCCTTGCCAGGAATTTCTGCGGCCATTGCGGCTGTTGGCGTTGGGCGCGACGGCGCGGAGCTTCCGGTTGCCAGCATCCGCACCGAGGAGTTCATCTCCACCTCGCTCCGTCCGTTGCTCAATTATCTTTTCTTCGCCCCAAACTCCGCCACGATTCCGGAGCGGTACGTCCAGATTCCGGCGGAGGCCACGGGGCAATTCCGCATCGAGCGGCTGCACAACGTGGGGACGCTTCCCACCTACTACCACCTGCTGAACATTGTTGGGAAGCGAATGCGCCAGCACCTGGAAGCAACCATCACCATCACCGGATGCAGCCCGGAAATGGCCAGCGGAGAAACCGGAGCGGAAGCGGGGGGAACGCTTGCACGCCAGCGCGCCGAAGCGGTCCGGCACTACCTTCTTTCCGTTTGGGACATTGCTCCAGAAAGGATTGCGATTGAAACCCGCGCCATGCCCGCAACCCCATCGAACCCAGCCGAGGCCGACGGGATGGAGGAGAACCGGCGCGCGGAGATTACGGCCAGCATCCCGGAAATTCTTGAGCCGGTGGTGACCACCGACACCATCCGAACCGTCAACCCTCCGGTCATCCGATTGAAGCCAACGGTGCAGGCAACGGCGGGGGTGCTGAATTGGGGGATTACGGCATCGCAAGGGGGGCAACCGTTGCGGAGCTTCAGCGGGCTTGGCAAGCCGCCAGCGACTCTGGATTGGAACATCGAGCAGGAGCAAGCCACGATCCCCAAAGGGAAGGGTCCGCTCCATTTCCAACTATCAACCGAAGACGTGGCGGGGGGGAAGGCAACCGCAACGGAGACGCTGGCGGTGGAGCAGCTTACCGTGCAGACCAAGCGAACCGAGCGGATTGCCGACCGCGAGATTGACCGCTACAGCTTGATCTTGTTCGACTTCGACCGCGCCGAATTGAACGCCCCGAACCAACGCATTGGCCAGTTTATTCGCGGGCGCATCGGCCCCGAGGCAACGGTTGCCATCACCGGCTACACCGACCGGATTGGCGAGCCGGAGCACAACCAGCGGCTTTCTGAGGAGCGCGCACGCGCCACCGCCCAAGCCCTGGGCGCACGCCCCGAACAAGCCGTGGGCCGCGGCGAAACCACCACGCTGTTCAACAACGATCTTCCCGAGGGGCGGTTCTACTGCCGCACCGTCACGGTGGTTGTGGAGACTCCGATCCGGTAATTGGATTCCGCAACGTTCTTGGAAGGGATGGCTCCGCCCGGCGTGCGTGCGGCTTCGGCCTGCCGGCTCACGTTTCCTCACTTCTGTTTCCTATTCATCATTTTGATTTCTCGCCATTGCGCCGTTTCTTTTGCTTGGCTGCGTGACTCCGTGGCCAATCCATTCTTGTTTTGCAACGATGCTACCCGAAACCCTTGCAGCGATTGACGTTGGCACCAACAGCTTCCACTTGATTGTGGTGCGCTTAATCCGTGGCCGGAAGTTCTCCGTGATCGCCAAAGAAAAAGTGGTTGTGCGGCTTGGAGAAAGCCCTTCGCAGATTAAACACCTGAGCGAAGCCGCCATGCAACGCGGTTTGGAAGCAATGCAACTGTTCCGCGACGTTGCCGACCGCAACGGCTCCCCAATCCGTGCGGTGGCCACCAGCGCGGTTCGGGAGGCATCGAACGGGGAGGAGTTTATCGAGCGGGTTCGGCAAGCAACGGGGATTGAGATTGATGTGGTTTCGGGGTTCGAGGAAGCGCGGTTGATTTATCTGGGGGTGATGCAGGCGTTGCCGGTGTACAATCGCCGCATCGCGCTGTTCGACATTGGCGGCGGAAGCACGGAGTTTTTGTTGGGGGAGCGGGGCAAGGTTCGGTATGCCAACAGCTTCAAGATTGGGGCAATCCGCATGACCCAGCGATTTTTCCCGAACGAGCGCATCACCCAGGAGCAAGCCAACGCCTTGCGCCTGCATATCCGTGGCGAAATCTACCATGCCGCCCAAGCAATCCGCAACAGCGGCCACGCACTGACCGTGGCCAGCAGCGGAACCGCCCAGACAGTTGCAGCAATGGCTCTTGCCGCACGCGGCCAAGCGGTTCCAGAGATGCTGAACGGAGTTCGGGTTGCGCGTGCGGAGGTGAAAGAAATTACCGAGCGGGTTCTGCGCGCCAAAAGTTTCCAGGAGCGTTCGCTGCTCCCGGGCGTGGACCCGCGCCGCGCCGACATCCTTGCCGCCGGCTGCCTGACCTTGCAGACAATTTTGGACGAGTGTGGATTTGAGGAGATCACCATCAGCAGCTACGCCCTGCGCGAGGGGATTGTGCTGGACACCATCCACAAGTTGCAGGAAGAAGAAGAGCAGGAAGGGTTGGCGCACCTTTCCGATCTCCGCTACCAAACGGTGATGAAGATTGGGAGGATGTACCACTTCGATGAAGCGCACGGGCTTCATGTGGCCAAGCTGGCTTTGCAGATCTACGATGCCTTGCAGCCGCTTCACCGTTTGGGGACCACCGCGCGCGAGCATCTGCAGGCCGCGGCAATCTTGCATGATATTGGCTACTACATTTCGCACGCGGACCACCACAAGCACAGTGGCTATTTGATTCGCAACAGCGAGTCGTTCGGGTTCACCAACGATGAGATAGCGATGATTGCCAACGTTGCCCGCTACCACCGGAAATCGCATCCCAAAAGCCGCCATCCTGAGTTTGCGGCATTGCCCGCCACGGACCAGCACACGGTCCGCATCCTTTCCGCCATCCTCCGCATTGCCGACGGCTTCGACCGCACCCACAAGCAGCTTGTGGAGTCGGTGAAAGCAACGTTCACCTCACGCGCCATCACGCTCCAATTTGCTTGCCTCCAATCGGCCAACCCCACGTTCGAGGTCTGGAGCGTGGAGCGAAAAAAAGGGCTGATGGAAGAAGCGTTCGAGCGAACGGTAACTGTTGCGCCGCAAGGGGAGTGAGGCCGCCCCCGAACGGATGAAAACAGTGGGAGAATTTGAGGAGTGATTGCTTAGATTAGAACCGCAACAAACGCCCAAGCCGCAAATGCGGAAGGGATGCTAATACGCAGGAAGGAACCATGATGAACGTAAAGACAAGAACAGCACCGAAGCGCGAAGCACCGGCTACGCCAAAGAACCGAAAAGAAGCAACAGGGAGTTTTTATGAAAAGAACAAACGTACATTTGGGAGCTTAGAATCGGGAGTAAAGAACCGCTCAACGAATAAGCAACACATCTCTGGGTTCGGGAAATAATGGCCAACAAAGTGATTATTGATACTGGGGTAATCGTGGCCTTGTTGGATAAAAGCGATGAACACCATATCTGGGCTGTTAGCGCAGTAAAGTATCTCCAAGGGCAATTTTTATCTTGCGAAGCAGTGCTTGCGGAGGCTTGTTATTTGCTGCGTCATTATCCACGGCAACAACAACAGGTGCTGGGGTATATTATGAATGGAACAATAGCACTCTCACTTCGTGCCGGACAAGAGATGGGGCGTATTTCAGTTTTAATGGAACGGTATGCCGGGCGTATGGATTTTGCCGATGCTTGCATCGTCCGCATGGCAGAATTAGAGGAAGAAGCTCGTGTGCTAACAGTAGATAGCGACTTCTTGTTTTACCGTAAAAATGGGCGTTCCCTTATCCCTTTGATTGCTCCGTTTGCATAAGCACTATCCTTCCAGCCTTCTCTGATACATAAAGGGCTTGGCAACGGCGATAGTTATCCCCACCCACACACGCGGGGTGGTTCCCAACGAAGCAGGCGGTCGAAACCTCTGCTGTTCCCCGGACACACTCGGGATTATTCTTTCTTATGAAAGGCACACAACAACTTCACTATGTTGAGGCACACGTTCCCGTCTTTTTCATAGAAGAAGAAGGACAATGGGTGGCTGTTTGCCCAGCACTAGATGTTTCCTCCTACGGAGACACCATGGAAGAAGCAAAGAACGCATTTGAAGAGGCGTTGGAAATCTTCATTGAAGAGACGGTGGACCGGGGGACATTAGAAAAAGAGCTGTTGCGAATGGGCTGGACATTATCCGCAAAGGAGTATAGACCACCACCAATGGCAAAAAAAATGTGGCAGGGCAAAGAACAAGAAAATAGGATCGTGAGAATGCCGACAGTGAGCACAAACCAGGGAAGCAAGCATTCGCATAACATGGGAGAATTAAGCTCGATTCATGGGCAACCTGAAACACCAAGAATGCCGTGCAGCTAACGATAGCTGCACGGCATTCTTTTGTGGGCGGCTCCGGCAAGACTCGAACTTGCGACATTCAGTTTAGGAAACTGACGTTCTGTCCAGCTGAACTACGGAGCCATTGTCCGCTCCAGAGGTAACTCTTCCCCCCCGACTCAGTCGGGATTGAGACAAGGCCTTTTAGGTTGCACGCCGCAAAGATAGTGGCAAGCCGGCAAAAAAACGCCTTCCTGTTGCGGTGAGCAAGCGTAAACCGGAACACCACCACCAACGCATTTTTAAAACTCTTCCGCCTGCAGGCTGCAACGGTCGCAGTTGCCGCAGGCCGGCGCGCCCGGGAACCCAAAGTAATCGCTGATATGCACGCGGCGGCAGCCTTCGGTGCGGACGTACTGCACCATGGAAAGGAGCTTCAGATTGGCGCGGCGCAGCTTGCCGGCCAGCCGCTCATCGTCCACCAACTCATCGGCAAGGTCCCCGGTAATCCGCAGGTTCCGCCCTTCAATGCTCCCCTCGGTTACGCCGTACCGGTCCAGCATCCCCAACGCCGTCTCCAAACGGAAATCGCGGCGGTTGCGGTAGTTCAGTTGCTCGCGCAGGTACTCCATCCCCATTCGGTTTGCGTGCTCTTCATCGCTAAGCAAGCCGTACAGCCGGGAGTAGAATCCAGCGTTGGGGTTGGACCATTTCACGAACTCCATCTGCGTGGCAAGGTCCTCCTGGTTGTACAGAAGCACGCACAGCGCGCCTTCTCCGTCGCGCCCCGCCCGCCCAATTTCTTGGTAGTACGACTCCACCGACGACGGCACTTCCGCATGGACCACAAACCGGATGTCGGCCTTGTCAATCCCCATCCCGAAGGCGTTGGTGGCAAGCATCAGTCTCTCCTTCCCGGCAAGGAACTCACGTTGGATTGCGCGCCTTCGCTGCGCCCCCATTTTCCCGTGGTAGATCCCGTGCCCAATCCGTTTATCGGCCAGCATCTGCGAGAATTTCTCCAGCGTTTGAATCAGCGAGAAGTAGATGATCCCGCTTCCGCTGCCGAACCGCTGGATGGTCCCCATCATCGCCGCCAGCTTCTCATGGTCGCGGTCCAGGTCCTCCACTTCCAGCCGCAGGTTTGGCCGTTCAATTCCCTGGTGGAAGGTCTGGACTTGGTCCGGTTGCAGCCCCAATTTTTCGATGATCTCCTGCTGCACTTCCGCCGTGGCGGTGGCGGTTAGGGCAATCGTGAGCGGATTGCCAATCATGGCGCGGAACTCCGCCAGCCGCGAGTAATCGGGGCGGAAATCGTGGCCCCATTCGCTGATGCAATGAGCCTCATCCACCGCCAGCAGCGCGATGTTGGCTTGGGAAATCGCCCGGGCAAACTCAGCCCTGCGGAATCGCTCTGGGGTGACGTACAGCAGCTTGTAGTTCCCTTCCAGAAATCCCCGCAACCGCGCTTCGCGTTCTTCGGCAGCAACGGTGGAGTTGATGAACGTGGCGGGGATATTCCGCTGGCGCAGCCGGTCCACCTGGTCCTGCATCAGCGCAATCAGCGGGCTTACCACCAGCGTTCCGCCGTCGAACATCAGCGCGGGGACCTGGTAGCACAGGGATTTGCCGCCGCCGGTTGGCATCAGCAGAAGGCTGTGGCCGGCGCGGTTCGGCGTTTCTATCAATCGCCGGATAACCGCCTGCTGCGCCGTGTGGAACGCGGCGTGGCCAAAATATTCTTGAAGTATCCGAAGCGGTGTTGTGGCCACAGGATTGCAGAATTGTTGGGATAGCTGGATAACTGTTCGGGGCGTTGCAAGTGTACCGATTCCGGCGCGATTCGGCAGCACGGAAACTGTCGTCAGCTTGTATCTTGAACCACCTCCCTTTCCTACTTTTGCGGCCATGAGTACCGAACTCCGCCTTTTTATCAGCTCCACTTTCCGTGATTTACAGCACGAGCGCGACTACCTTGTGAAGAAGGTCTTCCCCGAACTTCACTCCATCTGCCGGCAACGCGGGATCACCCTTTCCGAAATTGACCTCCGCTGGGGATTAACCGAGGAAGAAAGCCTGTACGGAAACGTCGTCCGGCGTTGTTTGGAGGAGGTGGACCGCTGCCGCCCGTGGTTTATTTGCATCACCGGCGACCGCTACGGCTACACCCCCACCATTGCCGAGATCCACAAGGACCCCGAACTGCTGCGCCGATTCCCCTGGGTGGAGGAGGCCGCGATTGAGGGGATGAGCATCATGGAAATGGAGGTCCGCTACGGGGCGATTGGGACTGGGAAAGCCGATGGAGAAATGGCGAATCCACGCGCACGATTTTATTTCCGCGACGCAGCCCAGGGCGCGCCCCTTTCGCTGAAGCACCCCAACGAAGCCGCAAAACTTGACGCGCTGAAGCAGGATGTTTTCCGCTGCGGCGCAACCATCCGCCAGTTCCGCGACGCGGCCACGCTTGGCAAGATGGTTCACGACGATCTTGTGGCGTTGATCGAAGAATCTTTCCCGGCACTCTCCCACGCCAGCAACCCGTTGCAGCAGGAGCGCCGCCGCCACGAAGCGTTCGCGCTAAGCCGTCGCCAGGCCTATATCCCCCGCGCCGAAGCCCTTGCCCACCTGTCCCGCGTTGCCGAGCAGGCGCGGAGCAACGCGGCATCGCCCGGCAATGCGGCGGCGGCATCCAATGGGATGGTGGTGCTTGCTCCGTCGGGCAGCGGTAAATCGGCACTGATTGCCTACTGGGCCAACCACTATCGCCGCCGCTATCCCGGGGCGTTTGTGGTGGAGCATTACGTTGGCATTGGTTCGGAGCAGGGGAGCACACGGAGATTCTGCACCACCTGTCCATGGAGCTTCGCGAGCGGGGATTCATCAATGCCCCCCTTCCGGCGAACCAGAACGAACTCCATGATCTGCTTCCCCACTGGTTTGCTGCGGTTCATGGCCAGCCGCTGATCCTTCTGATTGACGGGCTTAACCAACTGGGCGAGCATGGCCGCAATCTTGCATGGCTGCCGGGACACCTTCCCCCCAACGTGGCGGTGGTTGCCACCACCACGGACCCGCAAGCCGCGCAGGTCCTGGCCGACCGCGGGTGGGAGATGATAGAGATTGAGCCGCTTCGGCCCGAGGAACGCCAGGCGGTGATTGTCCGCTTTCTTGGCGAATCCTACAAAGCCCTGAACGCACGCCAGCTTCAGCGGATTGGCGAGGCACCGCACTGCTCCCATCCACTCTTCCTGCGGACTTTTTTGGAGGAGCTTCGGGTGTTTGGCCACCACGAGTTGCTGGACCAGCAGATTGACTGGTATCTATCGGCCACCGACACCCACCAGCTGTTCCAACGGATGCTGCAACGGATGGAAGGGGATTTTGGCGAGGGGTTGGTCCGCCGGGTGATGACGTTGCTGTGGGGGGCGCGGCGGGGGCTACGCGAATCGGAGCTTGCGGCCATTACACGCAGCCCACGGTTGCAGATTTCCAGCCTGGTTGCCAGCCTGGATTACCACCTTGTCACCCGCGACGGGCTGCTCACCTTTTTCCACGATTACCTGCGCATCGCCGTGGAGCAACGGTATCTTTCCACGCCGGCCAAGCAGCGCGCCATTCATGCGCGCATCGCCAAGTTTTTCGGCACCCACGCAACGAGCCACCGAAGGATTGAGGAGGAACCGTACCAGTGGTGGAAAGCCAACGATCCCGAACGGCTGCACGCACTGCTTGCCGACCCCGACATATTCCACGCGTTGTGGGAAGGGGAGCGGTTAGGGTTGATAGGATACTGGCGATTTCTGGAGGGGACGTTCAATCCTGCGGAAACATACCGTGCAGCGGCGGTGACGCTCCGGCAAAGCCAACCCGATCGGGAGGTCGGTTTCCTGCGCCAGCTTGCAGCGTTTTTGCTGACCATTGGCAAGCCTGAAGATGCCGAAGCTGCGGCCCGCGAAAGCGTCCGGCTGGCGCGGGAACAGGGGCACCCCCAGCTGCATGAAGCGTTGATTGAGCTTGGCGAGGTCCTGCGCCAGCACAACCAATTTTCCGAAGCCGAGCAAATTGCCCGCGAAGGCTTGCAGCACCCCGACCGCCTGGCAAATCCATTATACGGGATTGATCTTCTAAGCACCATCTTGCTCGACTCCGGCGCGTTCGACGAAGCCGAGCGGGTGATCCGTTCGGCATTGGAGAATACGGGGACGCTTAGCAGCAAGCAAAACATTGATCTGTACGGAAATTTGGGGCTGCTTTTTCACTATCGCGGGCGGCTTCGCGAGGCGGAAACTATCCAGCGAAAAGTGATGGAGATGCGCAAGCGGTCCATGGCGGAGAACACCCCCGAGCTTGCCGACACCCACCACAATCTGGGCCGGGTGTTGTTCGATTTAGGGCGATTGGAGGAATCCGTCGCCCAGTTCCAGCACGCCGCCGACATCTGGTTGAAGGTTTTTGGCCCCGACCACCCATTGCTGCTGCTTGCCCACAACGGCCTTGCCGATGTGATGCTGCGACAAGGAAACTACCAGCAGGCAATGGAAGCATATCATGCGGTGCTGGCGGCGCGCCAACGGTTGTTTGGGATGCGCCATCTGCACACCGTGCAATCGGGACTGAGCATGGCGTTGGTCTTGCGGCACATGAATCAGCATGATGAGGCGGAGAAACTCTACCGCCAACTCCTTGCGGTGCTGCGGGAGATCGTCCATCCCCACCACCACTTCACCATTGGCTGCATGAACAACTTGGCCAGTGTGCTGCTGGCGCAGAAGGCCTACGCCGAGGCCATTGAATTGTTGGATGAGGTGCTGAACGCACGCATCGCAACTCAGGGGGAGCATCATGGCGATGTGGTGGCAACAATGTTGCTGATAGGTGACGCACGGCTGCAACAGGGGGAAGCGGAGGAGGCCCGAACAATCACCGAGCAAGCTGTTCATCTCAGCCAGCAGGTTCTGGGGGCGCAACACCAGCGCACAGCAATGGCACTGCGCTGCTTGGGGGTGATAATGGGAACGCTCGGCGACGTTGCCGCCGCCGAGCGTTACTTGCGCCAAGCATTGCAGATCTACGAAACCACCCTTGGTACCGACCACCCCCAAACAAAAGCGGCAGACCAGCTACTGCAGGAGGTGATTGCCCAACGGCTCCCTACTGAACCGTAAACTCGCGGGAGGAATGGGCAAATTCGCCAGGAACATCCTCCCATCCACCTCCAGTTTTTGGCTTTTGCAACTGCACCGCCACGGTATGATTCCCTGGCGGCAGATTTTTGATACTGAATGGCTTGTCCTGGTCAATAACAGTGTCCAGTGTACTCGGAATCACAACGTGAAGTTTGAGGTTTGCACCTAACGGAGCGTTGTTGAGAACGAAGTCGAGAGGGATATCGGCACTTTGGTAGGTTTTTTGGTGCTCTGGAAGATTTAATACAACCATGGAATCAGTGCAGGGCGACCATTGGTTATTTGCGTAGCAGTAGGCTTTGCTCGCCCCAGCATTTTTCATAGCTACAGGGTGTTTGCCTGAAGTGTTAAATGCTAAATATCCCCGAATCACTTTCGGTGTAGCATTCTTCCATTTTAGTGAAAAAGAGTGTTGTGGCTCCGAAGGATTATAACGAATGTGAGACTTGCTCAGTCCCGGATCATCATCAACAATCACGGCCAAATAGTGACCGGCAATTAGTAGATTCTCCTTACCGGCAGTTAGTAGCTTCGCCTTAGTAGTGTCACATGCCACATGATCAGCGTTAGTACTGCTTGTGGTGACTGGGATACTAGAGTCTGCGGCTACTGTTCCCGGGGTTAGGTTAATGGTGGGAGTATCGCCACTTGGTACGCTGCAGCAATCACCACACAGCTCCAGCGTAACGACTGTCTTTAGGAGCTTCCCATTCCCATTTGGCTCATCTTGCTTTTTTCCGCTGCACCCCGTTGCCATTAGTGCCGCCGCTACCCCGGCCACAAAAAACCACCGCGCCATTGCTGTTGTGCTGAACTTCATCGGACAATCCTCCTTGTTTGGAAAAACGTGTATGGAAAGAACTGCGAGAGAATACGTTGTTCAAGCAAACATCCCATTCCCCTAACCCAATTAAGGAATGAGGGTAGCCGCAGGTCTTTAGCCTGCGGCGAATCCCCCGACTCAGTCGGGATTGATAACAGGTCTTTAGCCTGCGGCGAATCCCCCGACTCAGTCGGGATTGATAACAGGTCTTTAGCCTGCGGCGAGTTCCCCCCGGGACCCAGTCACGGGGAGCGTTTGGCGCGTTGCAATGCGCCCAAATCGGATAGAGACAGCAGCACCATCAAACAAAACAAACAATCAATCATCGCACGGTTTGCGCATCGGCACGCTGCTGCTGGCTGGCGTAGGTTACGTCGGTAAGCGGTGCAAACTTACGGCGGAGTTCTTCACAAAAATCGCTCCTCCAGATTTTTTTTTGCGGGGGATTGCGCCGCCGCTTCCACCACCCCGGCAACCCGCCAGCCCAGGGGAGAAAAGGGATTGCATTTTGCATTCGCTGGTTTCCCCTGCGGGCGATACTTTGCGGGCGTTTCGGTATCTCTACTTCTTGATGATGAGCCGCTTAGCTTCCATTCTTTCAGCAATCGCCCTTCTTGTTGGGGCCGCGCCGCTGCTGTCGCAGCCGATCGGCCCGGCGCAGCCTGTCACCTTCTCGGCCGATTCCAGCCGTGCAACCAGCGGCGCGGGGGGGGCATCGCTGGTGTGGACGCTGATGGGGAATGTGAGAATCGTGCAAGGCACCACCACCATCACCGCCGAGCAAGGAACCTGGTACGAAGGGGCCCAGCAAGGGGTGCTTACCGGAAACGTCCGGATTACCCAACCAGGTAACACCCTAACCGCCTTGCGAGTAGATTACAACGGCATCAGCAAAATGGCGGTTGCCAGCGGCGGCGTGACGATTGTGGATACCGGCGCGACCATCACCTCCTCAACCGCACAGTACGACATGGGGCGGCGCACCGCACAATTCAGCGGCGGCGTGACGGTGTTGGATAGCGGCGCACGGATCACATCATCATCGCTTGATTACGACATGAGCCAGCGGATAGCTCGCTTCCGGGGAAACGTCACCATGCGCGACAGCAACACCACGCTCCGCGCCGATAACGGCGACTACTTCTCCCTGGAAATGAAAGCCGATTTTCGCGGCAACGTCATCGTCACCAACGACTCCGGCAGCATCCGTGCCGACCATTTACTCCATTGGCGTTCAAGCCAGGAATCGTTCGCGGTGGGCAACGTGGTGGTGCAAGCTCCGTTCCAGCGGTCCCAGTTGTTTGGCGACACGGTCCACGCCTTCCCCCAGCGGAATTACACCGTTGCCACGGGCAAGCCGCGATTGGTGAAGATTGACAGCACAGCACTATCGCCCCAAACCGCGCCCGATTCGGCAGGCAGCCGCGCCCCAGCCGATAGCCTTGCCGCCGTGCGGTTCCGCTACGACACCACGATCATCACCGCGCGGGCAATGGAAGCGTACCGTGGCGAGCAGGAAGAATATCGGGCCACCGGAAACGTCCTACTCACCCGAGGAACTCTGCAAGCGGTTGGCCAAATTGCGCGGTTCCTGAGCGGCCCCGAACTGATCACCATTGGCCCCGGGCGCAACCGGGCCGTTGCCGATTCGGCGGCCTTGCCCGATAGCGCGGCGGCGCAAACCCCGGCCCCAGTAACCGGCCTGCCCGGCCCCGACACCTCCGGCACCAATCCGGCGGCAACGGCTTCCCGAGGCGACTCGCTTGGCAGCCCGTTCCCCACGCCGGTTGTTTGGTATGATAAATCGCAGATCACCGGCGACACGATCACGATTGGAATGAAGGAGCGGAAGTTGGAATGGATTGAGGTTCTGCACGATGCCTTCGCCATCAGCGAAGGAAAAATCCCGCAACGCTTGGACCAGCTTCGTGGCCAGCGGATGCTGTTCACGCTTGCGCACGACACCATTCGCCAAGTCCGTTCCGAAGGGGAGGCAGCAAGCATCTATTTCAACTACGATCTTGAGAATCCCGACGGGGCAATGCGCGCCGTGTGCGACACGATGATCATCACGTTCGATGCCGGCAAAGCCGCGCAGGTGGAGACCATCGGCGGGGAGCACCTTAGCGATTGGGAGATTGTGCCGGAACAGAACGTGCAGGGGGCCGAAGCAAGCTATCGTTTGGAGGGGTTCCGCCGCTACGACCGATTGGGGAACATCACCCCGTCGGCAGCGCAACCCCAAACCAGCAGTGTGGCCCCCGCCAGCAGACCGTTGCAAGAGAACTCAACCTCACAACAGCGCCGATGAACAATTGCAGCAGCAGGCTATTGGCTTGGATACGATTAGCAGATGCAGCGGGAACCCCGGCGGCCAGCCGCATGGTTGCGCGCCTGTTCGCTGTTGCCGTGGCGATCATCGCTACGGGGGCCGCGCTTCATGCCCAGCCGATTGACACCACCGGACGCCCCAGCGGAGCAACGCCCTTACCAAGCATTGACACGTTATGGGTCCCCGATTGGCTTCATCTTGAGGGATTGGACAGCACGGAGCAATGGCTGTTCCAGCACAAAATCCGCCCCCTTGTTCGCCTGCGCGAGGACCTTCGGCGCGACACCGCCGCGCTCCGCGCATTTCTGGACAGCTTGCGGAACACCCCCGAGGCAATCCGCCGCCGGAACCTTGCAATCCTGCCGGAGCAATGGACCCCAACCCAAGCCGACCGCGCGCGGCGGGAGCAGGAAATCCGCCAATCGCAGGACTGGGATTTTATTCACCCACAAGGGATCACCTACCTCAATGTGGCCAGCATCCCGCTTAGCGACATCGCAACGATGATGGGCGTTACCGAGGATGTCTCCCCGGTAATCAACTACCTGCTTCCCGAGCCGGGCCACGTCTCGGTGATGGTGTACAACACGTCGGCCCAACATATCGCCACCATTGTGGACGCGCCGCAGAAAAGCGGCAGCTACCGCTACGAGTGGAATATGCTGGACGCGCAAGGGGTCCGCGCAAAATCGGGAGACTACTTTGCCGAGGTCCGCTCCGGACGCGAAAAAAAACTAATTGCCCGCAAGCGAATTGTGGTTCCGTGAGCAATCGGGGTAGCATCTCCATCCTGAAAACAAAGTCGTGGGCGATAGATGCCCGCAATCAGCATTGAAATCAGCATCGAAATTTCTTCAACCAAACGCATGACCATAGGCCCGATTACCGTTGAGCAAGGATTGTTGTTGGCTCCGATGGAGGACGTCACCGACCCACCATTCCGCCGAATTTGCAGGCGGCTGGGGGCCGACATTGTTTACACCGAATTTATCAGCAGCGAGGGGTTAATCCGCGACGCACGCCGTTCGCTGCAGAAGCTGACGGTGTACGATGACGAACGCCCCGTTGCCATCCAGATATTTGGCGGGCGCGACGAAGCCATGGCCGAATCGGCACGGAAAGCGGAAGAGGCCGGACCAGATTTTATTGACATCAACTGTGGTTGCTGGGTGAAGAACGTTGTTGCCCGCAACGCCGGTGCTGGATTGCTGAAGGACCCTCCGGCAATGCAGCGAATTGTCCGCAGCGTTGTGGAAGCCACCAAGCTGCCGGTGACGGTAAAAACCCGATTGGGCTGGGACCGCAACTCCATCGTCATCACCGAAGTTGCGCAGATGCTGGAGGATGTTGGCATCCACGCGCTGGCAATCCACTGCCGCACCCGCGACCAGGGCCACGAAGGGATCGCCTCGTGGGAGTACATCGAGCAAGTGAAGAAGGTGGTGCGCATTCCGGTGATCCTGAACGGCGACGTAAAAACCCCGCAGGACGTGATCCGAGGGTTCGAAACCGGAGCCGACGCAGTGATGATTGGGCGGGCAGCAATCGGCAACCCCTGGATTTTTCAGCAAGCCAAACATTACCGCGCCACCGGGGAATCCCTTCCAACCCCCGGCTTAGATGAACGGCTGGACACCGCCCTGGATCATTTACGAATGGGGATGGAGTACAAAGGTGAGCGATTGGGGTTGGTGGAGTTCCGCAAATACTGGGGCGGATATCTCCACTCCATGCCCCTTGCCGCCGCGGTCCGCAAGGAGCTTGTGCTGATGAACGACGTTGAGGAAATCCACCGCCGGATTGAACGCTACCGTGAAGAAGTCGAGGAATTTAACCGGAAGAAAGAGGAGTGGGGAATGGAGGAAGGCACGGCGGTGGGGTAAGCAATATCTATCCAATAATGGGCCAAACGCAACAACGTTTGGTCCATTATTATTCAGACTTCTACTGTGGGAAATTCCGGCCGGTGGATTTTTTATTTTTTTTGAACGAGCGAATTTCTGCTGGATCAATCGTGCGATTAAATCCGTGGGGATCGCGAAAAATGTAGGGAAGGTCACGCAACTCCGCAGAAATTTCTGGCGGAGAATGTTGCTGGATAAACTCAAACGTTGTCCCATCCAACGCAAGCTGGTGGACCCCGATTTTTTTCTGAATAATCGGCAGAAATTCTGGGTTGATTTCGTACCCTATCGAATTTCTTCCAAGATTTTTTGCTACCAGCGCGGTGGTTCCGCTTCCAAGAAATGGGTCCAGCACGGTTTCGCCAACAAAGGAGAACATTTTCGTTAGCCTTCGCGGCAATTCTTCGGGGAACATGGCGATGTGGCTATCCTGCTTGGCCCCCGCAAAATTCCAGTGGCCCGCAAAAAATGTGTTCCATTCTTCGGCGGTCATTTTTGAATCTTCTTTTTGCTGCGGTGTTGGTTTTGGGGCATCGCCAAGTTTTTTAAAAATCAGCACAAACTCATAATCCAATTTCAAAATTCCGTTGCGCGGGTAGGGATAGGACCCCATTTGCACCCCGCCGCCGGTGGTGTTGGTGGTGGTGATTTTCTGCCAGATCACCGCCCCCATGTAATCGAACCCCAGCGACTCGCAGCACTTGATGATCTCCGTCCGAATAGGGATAACCTTGTAGCGGCCATAATATGCCGAGCGTGCAAACTGGTCGCCGATATTGATGCACAGCCGGCAGCCATCATGCAGCACCCGGTGGCACTCCTTCCAAACAAGGTTCAGGTTGTTGATGTAGCTTTCGTAGGATTCGTGGAACCCAAGCTGGTGATCGGAACCGTAATCCTTCAGCTGCCAGTATGGCGGCGAGGTGATGGCAAGGTGAACCGAGCGGTCCGCGGTTTCCTTCATGGTGCGGCTGTCGCCGTTGATGATGCGATGATGCGTTGTTCCCATAGCTCTATTGTGTGGCCACATCTTTTGGCCACAAAGGTAGCAAACCGCTGGTTCCAGCCCACTCCACTTTTCCCCTTTTTCCGTTCGTCAAATTGGTTAGCTTCATGGGTGGAAACGGTGAGTTCAGATTTGGGGAGAGGGGTAGGGGATGGAGATCAGAAAAAACGGAACTCGCAGCTTGCACGCCACGGTTATTAACCCAAGATTGCCCATTAATTTTTCCCAAATAACTGGCAACCCTTCAATGTCCCTTATCTCTCTCTATTCGGAGCTTACTAGCAAGATTGCTCGCACGCGCCGCCGCGAGCAAAACTTGCACCTCTCCACCGCGCTCTGGAACACCATTGCGGGGGGATTAGCCGTGTGGTCGGGGGCGATTGCGTTGGAGATGCTGGGGGAGTTCGATTCCGCCGGGCGGACGGCGATTGTGGTTGCTTCCGTTGGGCTGTGTGGACTGCTGGCCGCGTGGCAGCTTGCCGGTCCCGTTGGCCGCCGGTTTGGCCTGCTCCGCTGGCACGACGACGACACCATTGCCCGGCGCGTTGGCCACCGCATCCCCGACGTTGGCGACCGGCTGGTAAACACGCTGCAACTCTATCGCGCATTAAGCTCCGGCACGTTGACCGGCGGATACTCAGCTCCGCTTGCCGAAGCCGCAATCGCTGCGCAGGGGGAGCCGCTGCGCCACCATGATTACGACGTTATCATTGACCCGCAGGAACGGCGGCGTTCACTCCTTCTGCTGCTCAGTTCCGCGGTGATGATGGGATCCCTTTGGCTTGCCGCTCCCGATGCCGCCAGCAACGCACTCTATCGCTTAAGCCATTACAACCGTGAGTTCCCGAAGCCCGCTCCGTACTCGCTGAGCATCCAGCCGGGGAACCGGAAGGTGTTGCGTGGCGACTCCATCGGCATTGTGGTCCAGGCCGCAGGAATTCCGCCGCGCACGGTGACGCTGGTGCTGCGTGCCGACGGGGCTTCCGGTGCCGATAGCATCGAGCTTCGTGGGGATCAATCAGGGGCGTTCCGCTACACCATTCCCGGGGTTCGTTCGGCCACCACCTACTCCGCTGTTGCCGGGCCGGTGGAAACGCCCGAGTATCAGATTACCGTCACCGACCGCCCCGAAATCCGAATGCTGCAGGTGCGGGTGGCGCAACCGGTCTACACCAAGCGTGGCAGCGAACAACTTCCCGACAACGTTGGCGACGTGAGCGGCATCCGCGGGACGAGCATCGGCGTGCGGGTGGAAACCAACATCACGCCAGCTTCCGCAGCAATCGTGCAACTGTTCCCGCGGGGTGGCGCGGCGGGCGATACCGGCGCAGGAATCGGCACAGGAATCGGCACACGCGTATCGGCCCAATCCACCATCAATTTCGACACTGTCCGCATCCCGTTGGCGATCAACGGAACCACGCTTACCGGTGGTTTCCGGCTGGCTCGCGACGGGGAATATTTCATCACCATGACCTCCGCCGAAGGATTGCAGAATCCTTCCCCAATCCATTACACGATGTCGGTTTCCACCGATGCCGCACCAACAATCGCACTGCTGCAACCGGGGGCCGAGGCGGTTATTGATGAGACGATGATCCTGCCAACGGAGACGCAGATTGGCGACGACTTCGGCTTCAGCTGGCTGCGGCTTCACTACCGCATCACCGAAAGCCGATACGAGGAGCCGTGGAAAGATTTCCGCACGGTGGAGATTCCGATTCCGCAGGGCGACCCCGCGGCGGTTGCGGTCCCCTGGGTGTGGCAGATGTCGCGGCTGGGCCTAACCCCCGGCGATGCAATGGAGTTCTACTTCGAGGTTGCCGACAACGACGTTGTTGCCGGGCCAAAAACCGCACGCACCGCAATTGTTGCCGCACGATTCCCTTCGCTGGATGAGTTGCTGAAGGAGACCGAACAAGCCCAACAGCAAGCCAACAACGACCTTGAGAAAATGCTGAAACAAGCCCAAGAGGCGAAGCAGCAGATGGAGGAGGTGAACCGCGAGCTGATGAAACAGCTTGCCCAAAACAAGCGGCAACCAAACTGGCAGGAAACGCAGAAGCTGCAAGAGCTGATGAAGCAGCACGACCAGATGCAGCAACGGCTGGAGCAGATTGCCGAGAACCTTCGCGAGGTAAGCGAGAAGCTGAAGGAGGCGCGGGCAATCTCACCCGAGACGCTGAAGAAATACCAGGAACTGCAGAAGCTCTTCCAAGATTTGAAAAATCCGGAGCTGATGAAGGCGATGGAGCAAATGCAGCAAGCGATGCAGAAGATGACCCCCGAGCAGATGGCCGAGGCGATGAAGAACTACAAGTTCAACGAAGAACAGTTCCGCAAATCCATCGAGCGGACGATGAAGATTCTGGAGCGGATGCAGACCGAGCAGAAGGTGGACGAACTGATCCGCCGCGCCGACGAGCTTGCCCGCCAGCAGGAGACCATCAACGAGCAAACGGCCAACACTCCTCCCAACGACAAGGCCACCCGCGACCAACTTGCCGAACGCCAAAAGGAGCTGGCAAAGGACGCGCAGAAGATGCAGCAAGAAGCCGAGGATCTTTCCAAAAAAATGGCAACCCAGCAGGAGATGCCAACCACAGAAATGGAGCAAGCCAAGCAGCAGCTTCAGCAGGAGAACCCTGGCCAGCAGATGGAGCAAGCCGGGGAGCAGATGGAGCAAGGGAACATGGAGCAAGCCAAGCAGCAGGGTGCGCAAGCCAAGCAATCGGCGCAGAAGTTCAAGCAGAAGATGCAGGGGGTGAAGCAGAAGATGCAGGAGAACACCCAACGCGCCGTCACCAACAAAATGCGGAAGGCGTTGCAGGATATGCTGGACCTTTCCAAACGCCAGGAAGCCTTAAAGGAGCGAACCGAGAACACCCAAGCCAACAGCCCAGAGTTCCGCGACCAAGCCCAGGAGCAAGGGCAAATGGGGCAGGAGATGCAGAACATCGGCGACCAACTTGGGCAGCTTTCCCAAAAAAGTTTTGCCGTCACCCCCGAGATGGGCCGCCAGCTTGGCGATGCGATGCGCCAGATGCAATCGGCCACCAACTCCCTTGAGCAGCGCGACGGCAACAAGGCATCGCAGCAACAAGGCGGGGCCATGAGCGCGATGAACCAAGCCGCCATGATGATGCAGCAAGCCCTTGCCCAAATGCAAGGCCAGGGCCAGCAAAGCGGCGGAATGGGGGAAGGGATGGCATCGTTCCAACAACGCTTGCAGCAAATGGCCGCCCAGCAGCAGATGATTAACCAAGCAATGCAAGGAATGGGGCAAGGGCAAAGCGAAGGTGAGGGGGAGCAAGAAGGGAAGCAAGGGAAGAAAAAAGGGAAGAACGGACAGGGGGGAAGCGAAGGCCAAGATGGCGAAGAAAACGGCGGCGAAGAAGGGCGGATGCGCAAGCTGACCCAGCAGCAGCAGCAAGTGAAAAAATCGTTGGAGGAGCTGAACAAGGAGGCACGCCAAGAAGGGGGAACCCGTAAAAATCGCGTGGGGGATTTGGACCGCGCCGCGCAAGAAGTGGAGGAAGTCCTGAGCGATATGCGGTCGGGGAACGTGACACCGGAAACCCTTGAGCGGCAGGAGAAAATCCTGAGCCGAATGCTGGACGCGATGAAATCGCAGCGGGAGCGGGACTTCGAGAAGGAACGGGAATCGAAGCCCGGCGTTGACGTTGTGCGAACCAGCCCGGGGCAGCTGAAATTCCCCGACGAAGCCAGCCGCGCCAAACAGCAGCGCGACCTTCTCCGCAGCCGCGAGGCCGGCTACACGAAGGATTACGAAACGCTGATCCGCAAGTACTTCGAGGCCCTGGGCCAGGGTGCGCAATAATCCACCAACGTAGTCCTCCGCGCTGCGGGATCGGCCCGGGGCGGGGGGCAAACGACACACACACACTCAGCGAAATGCCAAACACCATCCTCATCACCGGTGCAGGCCGCCGCATTGGGCGGGGGTTGGCGCTGCGATTCGCCCAGCGTGGCTGGAACATTGCGATCCATTACGGCAGCTCCGAACAAGCCGCCAAGCAAACGCAGCGCGAGGTGGAATCGCACGGGGTCCAGTCCATGCTGGTGCAGGCCGACGTGCGGAACCGAACGGAAATCCGCAACGCAATCGCCGCCGGTGCCGAACGCTTTGGCCGGATTGATGTGCTGGTCAACAACGCCGCCATCTACCCCGCGCCCCGCCCCCTTGCCGAGATCACCGAGGAGCTGTGGCGGCAGGTGATGGAGACCAATCTTTTCAGCGAATTTTTTGCCGCGCAAGCCGCCGCCGAAATCATGCAGCAAGCGGAAATCAACGAGCGTGGCGAGCAGGGGCGGATCATCAATTTTTCGTCGCTGGGGGCGTACCAGATTTGGCGCGGGCGGGTTCCGTACAACGTTGCCAAAGCGGCAACCTTGCAGCTAACCCGTGCGCTTGCGCGGGCGTTGGCCCCCACAATTCCGGTAAATGGCATCGCCCCGGGGACAATCGAAATTCCGGAGGACCCCGCCCCGGGCACGTTGATCCCCGCGGATCGCATTCCCGCGCGCCGCTACGGAACCATTGATGATATTTTCAACGCCGTCTGGTTCTTCGCCAACGACGCAACCTACATCACCGGCCAAACGCTCCTTATTGATGGCGGCCTCAACATCGCCCAAGAGACCTCGCAAGAATAATCAAGCGCATTCCAGCGTGCCGGAAATTGCAGCCGCATACTCAATTCACCGGTAGCCGTCCCGACCTTCGTCGGGATTTATACAAGGTCTTTAGCCTTCGGCGTCGAAGCAAATGGAGCATTCCCCACCCAGAAGGGTAACGATCCCATTCCAACCGAGTGTCAGCAAGCCGAAACACCGCTGCGTGGCGGAGAGAAGAACACACAAGAATTCCATCCCGGGCCCTCAAGAAGGTTGCGGGAACACAGCATACTCAACACAACCAACAAACCGTACGATGAAACGCATTTCCGCAACGCTCCTTCTGCTTTGCTTGGCAATCGCCGCCTGTGGCAAAAAAGCCGACGAGCCAAAGAACGCTGGCGACACCGCCACAATGAAAGAACCCGCAACCGGGGCCACAACAGCAACAACCACCGGCAGCGGCAAGGGGGATCTATCCGTCAAATCCGGCATGATGGAAATGAATATGGAGGCGATGGGGCAAAGCATGAAAATGGTGATGTACTGGGACGACAACGGCGCACGCAAAGCCGGCGAAATGAACGCCACAATGGCGGGGCAAGCCATCAACATGAAAATGGTCGAAAAAGATGGGGTGCAGTACAGCTATAATGCCGCACAAAAAAATGGAACTAAATCCCCGGCCAAAGGTGGGTTCATCGGGAACGAAGCCCCGGACTTCACCAAGATGAGCGATGCAGAGAAAAAAGCAATTAACCTTCAGGAGATTGAAGGGATGGAATTGCTTGGCAAACAATGCAAAGGCTACAGCTTCACAAAAGATGGAGTTTCGGCAAAGGTGTGGATGTGGGAAAATCTTCCTTTGCTGTTGGAGTCGAACGCCAACGGAATGACGATAAAAATGACCGCCACAAAATTGGAAACGGATATCACCGTTCCGGCTGAGAAATTTGACATCCCTTCCGATGTTACTTTCACCGAAATAGGCGCACCAACAACGGCACCAGCCCCTGGCACACCAAGTGCACCAAACACGCCAGCACCAACAACGGCACCAGCCCCACCGGCACAAACCAAATAAAGCTAGGGCGCGTTCCAAAATAGATGTAGCCGTCCCGATTACAATCGGGACGGCTACTATTTTTTCGGAACCTCAGCTCCGATAAATCAGGAGCGTCCAAACCAGCCGTCACAGTGGCGCGTTGGAATGCGCCCGATCAAAGCCTTTCTAAAAAGCCTCTTTTACTATGCGATCGCCCGCAATGCCAAGTGCAGCCAAGTGGTTTTCCACTGCTTGCATCATCGGATCGGGACCGCAGAGGTAAAAGAATTCGGAGTGATCGCCACCATGTTTTTTAATAAGCTCTGCCGAAATAAATCCATGCTCGTAACCATCAACTTCCTCGTTTGAAAGAACGTTGATAAAGTTTTCGCCTAAAAGCGCACGGAATTTATTCTCAAGGATAATATCCGCTTTTGTCTTGTTTGCAAAAATCAGTTTGTTGTTGCCAACCTTGTTTTCCCGCTCAAGCTGTTTTAGGATTGCCAGAAAAGGTGTCACCCCTGCTCCACCAGCAATAAATATCCCTTCGCCCTTGTAGCTGATGTCCCCAAAAACATCATGGATAATCAGCTCATCCCCGCTGCCAAGCGAAAGCAATTGGTTCGTTACCCCGTTGTGGGGAGGGTATGTTTTGATGGTGAACTCAATGTGGTCATCTTCGGGCAGCGAAGTGAAGGTGAAAGCGCGTAATTCCTGCTCCCACCCCGGCTTATTGATGGAAATATCAACCGCTTGTCCCGGCGCGTATGCAAGCATCGGCGGTTTTTCCGCAACCACCCGGCGAACATCGTGCGTAAGGCTTTCGATGGAGATTATTTTGACGATCTGTCCCATGGTAGGTGAAGTGCTATTGTGGATATGTGGAAATGGCGATTGAGGTACGTGTTCAGAGTTCGCTGATTTTTTTCATCACGTTTTCCACCACCGCATCACAGTAAATCAGGTTAAACTCGTACAGCTCAACGGCAGAATATGTTTTTTCGATCTCGCCCCGCAGCATTGCCTTTGCGCGATTCAGCCGGACTTTAACATTGGCCTCGCTGATATTCAGCAGGCTTGCGGTTTCGGCGACGTTCATGCCGTTGATTTCCCGTAGCGAAAACACCATCCGATAATCCAACGGGATATTGCTCAGCGCGTTTTCGATAACATCCCCTAACTCGCGGCGTTGAACCACTTTATCCGTGTCGTTATTTGCGTTGGTAAACATCGGTACTGAATTCTCGTTGATATCTTGGGCAACCTCATGCTTAAAGCTCGACTTTTCCCGTTTCCGGTAGCAATTGTTCATCATAATACGGATAATCCATGTCTTAAAATCGGAGCGTCCTTCAAACTGCCGAAGGTTTTTATAGGCATCAATAAACGTGTCCTGCATCAGGTCAAGCGTGTCATCATGGGTGTAGTTGTAGGACCTGCCGACCTTATACAGGTATGGATTGAACCGCCGGACGATAATCTCATACAGGGCTTTTTCCCCATCCGCAATCCGGCGGATAATTTCTGCTTCGGTGAGTTTTTCGGACTGAACCATAGTCGGTTGAATAACCAGTTTATTTGATGATTGTAGAGAGTTTGGCCATTGCAAAGGCGGAAATGGCCATCACAAGATCCCGCACTGCCACGTCAACATGATTAAAACCAATCAACAGCGTCAGCGCAACAACGGTAAGCCATGCGGCAACAATATACCCACCAAGCTCTGTTTTTTTCAGCACGATAACCCCTGCCGCAATTTCAATAACGCCCACAATCATCATAAATGTTGAAGCGGAGAATGGCAGTAGATTAGCCATGGAAGGGTTGATGTATTGCGCCCAATTCGTCAGCAAGTTTGTGAACTTATCGGCCCCAGCAACGATGGGAACGATGACGAAGGTGTATTTCAGCAAATTGAAGATTTGCGCAAGCGATTGGTTCGAGTTTGCGGTTTCCATTGTTTTATTCCTTGTGTGGTTATGTTCAGTTGTTGTTTACGCGTGATGCGCCACTGATTCTTATCAGGGAAGACGCATTGGCGCATCACGCCGAATCAAGATTTCATTGCTAAAATTTATCAGGGAATTGCTTGGCGATCCCATCAGCAAGCACATCTGCCAGCATCATCATGTGGGCAAACGCGTGGTCGTAATCCTCAATGGCCTTTGTGTAATTCTTCTGAAGCAGATCAACAGCGTACGTTGTGGTTGTGGAGATATGTTCCTCCAGCATCGGTTCGGTAGCTGATTGCGGCCAATGTGTTGGATTTGCTGCCGACAAGAAATCGGCGATTTCTTTAGCGTTTGCATACCAGTCGCTAAGTGCTTTGTCCAGCGCAGCTTGGTCTCCGTTTCGCGCAGCCGTAAGAACGGGGACGGATTGCTGGATATGGATGGTTAGCAGATTCGTCAGCGCGTCGCCAGCGGCTTGGCCGTAGTATGGCACAATCGCTGCGCCAATATCTTTTTGATTTTGCAAAAGCCGATCAAGTTGTGCCTGCAGCCCATCAGGGTTGTGGTAGAAGGCATCAACGGTTGCGTAGGTCCACTGCATGTGATCGCCCCATAATTTCCGCATTGCGGTTTTTAGGGTCGTGTATTCCGTACCCTCTAATGGCGAAGTAGGTGCAACCTCTGTCTCGCAACCCTGCATGGCAAAAAGTGCGATGATGACGGCAATAAACAGCCCTGTTTTTTTCATTTGCTTCGGCAATTGGTTTGCGTGCTTCATTGTTTACTCCATTTATTTTTTTACGGTGCTACTGGTTAGAGTAAACGTGTTTTGGAAAGGTTACAAAGCAACTGCTGGGCGATAACGGCTTGTGGTTTGGCGCTGTGGGTGGCAATTTTTCGCAGAAAAAAATGTGGCAAAAGTAAAGGCTGCGATTCCCGATGAATCAGGAATCGCAGCCTTTGCAAGAATTACATTGAGGTGAAATATCCCGCCAACAGACTCGATGCCGCTCTCAATTCTGGAGGAAAGGATGGATTGGCCCGGGGCTTCCGCCTACGGCATCACCGCCACCGTTGCTTGGAATTTTTGCAAGCCCTGGTGGACGGTGATTAGGTAGCTTCCCTGATCAATCAGCGCAGTCTTCATCCAAAACATTCCGAAGCCTGTTGCCCCGGATTCGTTGTACCGCTGCCGAAGCACCACCTCGCCAAGCGATTGCACCTTGAACGTTTGCAGATTCATCATCGTGATGTTGCACGGGGCATCCAGCGACCACTCCCCCAGCGGCACACGCAGCCAGACTGTGGCGCGGTTTGTGGCCATGTTGGGGAGTATCGAAAACTTCACTGGCTCCTTTGGCTCGTCGGGAATTCGCGCAACCATTGGATGAAGCCCCACCCCCGTTAGCCGTGCAAGGAACATCCCCTGCGTGCGGTCGCTCCATGCATGGGCGATGTCGTTTACTTGGCGGCTGCATGAGGTGAGATACCACCGCCCATCCCATTCCACAATTTCCCCGGCGTGCGCCGTGGAAAGGAAGTACTCGGCGCGGTCGCGGAAATCCAGCGGCGTTTCGCTGATGATATACCGCATCCCCGATCCGCTTTTGTAGAATAGATAGTACAGTCCATCTTTTTTTATCACGCATGGCGATTCCGGATGCATGTAGGTGAAGGCATCGTAGCCGCTTGTTCGGCGAATCAGCACAGGGCCACGGTCGGTCCAGTTCAGCAAATTGGGAGAAGTGGCGGCAGCCACGCAGCTGAACTCCTGGTCCGCACGCCCCTTTGCGGAATCCTCGCGCAGCCGCGCAACGAAATACATGATGTAGCCAATCGCAGAATCGTAATAGATATGCGGGTCCCGCTCGGAAACCCGAATTGTTTGGCCAGCGGCATCGCGAAACAGCGGGTTGTTCGGATGCTGCACCCATGTTGTTAAATCGGTTGAGGTGGCCAAGCAGAGGTGCTCCCCTTCCATCGGCGACCCCGGGGTTGCGGTGTAAAACATGAAATAGACCCCGTCCCGCTCAATCACGTACGGCGCGTACACATGGCCAGCATTGAACGACCCCGCCGGGCCGGTGCTGAATGCCGGGGGCAACACCCTCCATGTTAGCAAATCAGGACTGACCGCATGGCCAATCTCGACCTCGTTGCCATCGCGGTACCATTTCTTCTTACTGATGTGGCCGGTGGTGTACAACAGATGCCACAGCGAATCCTTGCGGATCAGGCAGTGGTCGTTGATGTAGCGGTTGGGAATCTCCAACACCTTACGGAACAACAGGCTGTCGTTGCGGAGCGCGGCGGGGTCCGTGGCTTGGGCAGAAAGCTGCGCAACGCCGAATAGCAGAAAAAGCAGAACGAGAGCGAAGTGGGAGGTTGGCATGATGGATCGTTTTAGCTTAGTAGTTCGGTTGCAAGCAGGCCCGCGCCAATCACCGCACTGTCGTGGCCAAGCGCTGCCGGAAGCAGGCGGATGGAGCGGAGAGGAATGTAGAAAACATGATCCGCAAGGTGACGGCGCACCGGTCCCAGCAATCCCTCCCCAGTTTGCACCACTCCTCCGCCAAGCACAATCACCTCTGGAGCCAGCACGTGGATGATGCTTCCGATCCCAATCGCCAAGTACTTCGCGGTTCCCTCCCAGATTTCTTCGGCAAGCTCGTCGCCGGCGGTGGCGGCGGCAAACACTTGCTGGGGAGTGGCAGGGGATTGCGGGTTGGAGAGCATCTGGCGAAGCAATCCGCCACGCATGGGATAGCGGGCCAATGCTTCGTTGGCTCGGCGTGCAATCGCGGTTCCGCTTGCCATCACTTCCAAGCATCCATGATTGCCGCACGGGCAACGCGGGCCATCGGTTTGCACGGTGATATGCCCCATCTCCCCTGCCCCCGAAGCCACCCCGTGGTGCAACATCCCGTTCAGTATCACGCCGCCACCAATTCCGGTGCTGATGGTGAGATAAACCATGTTGGCCGCCCCCTTCCCCGCGCCAAGCCGGTGCTCGGCAAGCGCGCCCAGATTGGCATCGTTATCCAACAGCGCGGGGACCCCGAAGGATTCGGAAAGCTGCTGGCGAAGGGGGATATCCAACCAGTTGGGAAGATGCGGGAAGTTGAGAACCGTCCCGGCAACGTGGTCCAACGGTCCACCGATGGAGATGCCGATCCCCGCAAGCTGGCCCCGGGCGTTGGACAGCAGCCCTGCGCCAATTTCCATCAACCGCTGGATGACAACGGCGGGCGTTCCCGGGGAAGGAACCGGTTCTTTCACCAACTCATCAAACACTCCAGTTTCGCGGAATGGCTCGGCCTGCGCAATCCCCACTGCCAGCTTTGTTCCACCAATGTCGAAGGCCAGAATCAGGTTGTTCGGCATAGCGTTGCTTTGGTATCAGGGGAAAACGTTGGCATTACTTCGGCTTCTCCCCGCCAAAATCTTTGTCGTTGCTGGGGGATAGGGCTTTGTCCTTGTCAACAGTGCCTTGAGGGTCGCCCTGGGGCGGAGCGGATGGTTTGTCGCCCCCTTCGGTCGAGGTCTGGCCGGCGGGGTCTTCGGTGGCATCGGTTCCCAGAACATCGCTTGGCGGGGCCGAGTTTTCGATTGGGGCATCGCCCGGGGTTAGCGTCCCCCCGCCGGCCGATCCTTTCGCCACGCCGCTAAACTCGCGCACGTCGTACGGCAAGCGGTCGTCCTTATAGACCATGGCCATGAACCTTCCCCAAATTGGCGCGGCGGCTTTCCCCCCCTGGCCATACCACCCGGTAAACTTAATTCGATGATCGTCGAAGCCAATCCATACCCCCGCCACCAATTCCGGCGTGTAGCCCACAAACCACGCGTCGGCAAAATCGTTTGTGGTTCCGGTTTTTCCGGCTGCGGGATAGTTGAACCATTGGCGGATGGAGCTTGCCGTGCCGCCATCCACCACGCCGCGCATCATCGAGACCATCTGCCCAGCGATTTTTGCCGGCAAGGCTTCGTGCAACACACGCGGCGCTTGGTAGATCACCCGCCCCCAACGGTCCTCAATCTTCGTCACCAGAATCGGCTCCACCGCTACGCCATCGTTGGGGAAGGCGGTGTAGGCTCCGGTAAGCTCCAGCGGGGTGACTTCGGCGCTCCCCAGGGCAATGGAGGGAAGCTCAGGAATGGGGGATTTAATCCCCATATTTTTTGCCAAGCGCACCACTTTTGCCGGCGTGGTTCGCTCGCAGATCAAGCGGGCAGCAACGGAGTTGACGCTGAATTTCAGCGCGCTGCGGAGCGTCAAAGCTCCGCCGGAATTTCCCAGCACCTGCCATGTTTCGCCGCCGGGCATTCGATAGACGAACGTTCCTGCCGAGATTCCAGAGTTTGGGTTCATCCCTTCCTCCAGTGCCGAAGCATAGACGAATGGTTTGAAGGAGGACCCAGGCTGGCGGCGGATTTGGGTGACGTGGTTCAGCCCCATTCCGCTGGAAGGGTCGCGCCCGCCAACCAGTGCGCGAACGTAGCCGGTTTTTGCTTCCATCACCACAAACCCGGTCTCGATTTGGATTGCTTCTTTCTTCACCGAATCAATGAAGTCTGGGCGGCTGGTTAAGGCTTTCAAGATTTTTGCGCGGTGTTCATCGTTCACCGCTGCCTTGTATTCCTCGGTGTTGCGTGCGGCACGCTCGGTGATTTGCCGCAGCAACCGCTCGCGCCCGCGCCAGCTCCAGCTTCCTTCAAACTGCCGTTGGAAACCTTCCAGATGTTCGCGCACGGCTTGGTTGGCGTACTTCTGCATCCGGCTGTCAATCGTGGTGTAGATCACCAGGCCGTCGCGGTACAGGTTGTAGCCTTCCAGCTTCGGTTCTTTGGAAAGGATTTGGCGAACTGCCTCCACAAAATGCCCGGCAACGTTCGGCACGCGCTTCCGTTTTGCCAGCTTGATTGGGATTCCGGAGAACTTGCTGTACTCACTTCCGGTGATGTAGCCCACTTCCTGCATCAATGCCAGCACGGTGTTGCGCCGCTCGATGGCGCGGTCGTAGTGCTGCTCGATGTCGTAATTCTCCGGCCCTTTTAACACGCCAACAAGGTAGGCGCACTCGTCCAGCGAAAGGTCAATCGGGCGTTTGCCAAAGTAGATTTCGGCAGCCACCTGCAGCCCGTACGCCCCGCGCCCAAAATAGACGGTGTTGGCGTACATCTCCAGAATTTCATCTTTGGTGTAGGTGCGCTCAATCTGGACAGCGGTTAGTTGCTCGCGCAGTTTGCGGGTCATCGAAACCTCCTGCGATAAGTAGAGGTTTCGGGCAAGCTGCTGGGTGATGGTGCTGGCCCCTTCTTTGGTAAGGTTCATCGAAAGGATGTTCTTCACCATTGCCTTGATAATCCGCTCAAGGTTCACCCCCCAGTGGTCGTAGTATTTCTGGTCCTCGGTAGCAATCAGCGCGTGGATGAAGTTGGGCGGGATGGAATCGAAGGTGATATACGTTCGGTTGTGAACAAAAAACTGGTCCAACTGCTGGCCGTCGGCACTGTAGATGCGGGTGGAGAGATCGGGGCGTGGGTTCTCAAGCTCCTCAAGGTCGGGAAGGCCGCTGAAAATTTCCACGGCAAACACCCCAGCCACTAACAGAAGGAACGCCCCCACCACCAGGGTGATGCCCATCGCCGAGCGGAAGTAGGAGCCGCGTATTCCAGAAGATGTTGGTGTATCAGAAGCCATTGTCGGTTATTGGAAATCGGTTAAAAAATTGCACGCGCTGATGCTTGGAACCCCAGCATCCTGCCGCCACGCAGGTCTATCGGCCTTGCTGTTTGGCTGCCCCCTGCTGCCTTAGAAGTCATACTCCACTGTTGTCCCACGCTCGGTTGTTGCTGGGGTAACGATCAGTTTTTGGGGGATGCGCTGGCGAAGCTCTTGAACGTGGGAAATGATGCCGATTGCGCGGTTCGGCGAACGGAGCCGCTCCAGCCCGTTCATCACCGCATCAAGCAGCTGGCTGTCCAGCGTTCCGAATCCTTCATCAAGGAAGAAGAACTCCAAAGGCGCGTGGCCAAGCTGGATGGTGTCGCTAAGGGCCAGGGCAAGGGAAAGGGAGACAAGGAACGTTTCCCCCCCCGATAACGAATTGACCTCGCGACGGATCCCGCCATTGCAGTTGTCAATGATGTAGAAACCGCTTTCCTTATCGCTGCGGAGTTCAAGCAAGCCATTGGTTGACGATTCCAGCAATCGGGTGGCACGGCGGCAGACGTCGTCCAGCCGCTCGTTGGCAAGATAGTTCACAAACTGATTTTTGTGAAGGTATTTCCCCAACTGCTGAATCGTGGCCATTTGTTCGCCCACCACGCTGCTTCGTGCTTGCTGCTGATGCCACAGCTGGTTCTGTTCCTGGCATTCTTCCAACCTGCTTTGTGCCCCGCCGGCCTGGCCAATTGCGTTGTTTGCCTCCTCCTGGGCAATCCTCTGCGCCTCCCGAAGCTGCTCAACTTCCTGGTGGGTGATTGTTCGCCCGCCAACTTGCTCGCGCAACTCCGCCTCCTGTTTCCTCACCTCGCGGATATGGCCTTCGATGGTGGTGATCTCCTGGACCAATCGGCCAATCTCGGCTGGTTCTAACAACGCCGCTGTTGCCTCCTCCTCGCTGGCAAATCCTTGCTCGGCAATCGCCGCGCGGCAGGCGGCGTTCAAGGTGTCGCGCTCCTGCTCGGCCTTGCAACGTTTGTTGAAGCACTTGTCGTTGGCCTCGCTAAGAAGATGCTGTGCCGACTGCGCCGACTCGTACTCCATTCTGGCTTCGGAGTGTTCTTTCTCGATTCGCTTCAGCTCCGCTTCCCGCTCCTCGGCAATGCGTTCAATCGTCTCCCCAGCGGCACGGTTGGGGACCAGCTTCTGGAACTCCTCTCCAATAAATTTCTTGGCTTGCTCCACCTGTGTCAACAAGCCATTCCACGCGGTCTCGGCAGCGGCATGGCGCAGCTTGGCAGCGGTTTCGGCTTCGCGGGCTGTGTCATGGTTGGCCTGCTCGGTTTTGCGTTGCGCCTCTATCTCCTCGCACTTTTTTTTCAGATCGGCGGCGGCCTTCTCCCGCTCGGCCAGCTTGACAAGCTCGGTCTCCACTTCCTCAATGGATCTGTCGCCAGCGTGCTGCTGCAGTTCTTGGCTGATTGCCTGAAGCTGGCGCGTTTGGTCCGCCACTTTTTGGGATTGCTGCTGGTGGCTGGTGTGGATGCTGGCCAATGCCCCGCCAATGGTCGCCAACTGGCTGCTTTTTTGGTTCAGAGCTTGCTCGTTGTTGGCGGCCTGCGCCTCTATCTGCTTCAGGTTTTCGGCTGCTCTGCTTTTTTCCAGCTTTGCTTCCTCGCCACGCTGGGTGATTGCCGCAATCGCCGATTCAAGATTATCGGGGGAAGGAACGGCAATCGGTTCTGGATGCCGGGAAAGGGCTTCGCGAAGGTCGCTCATCGCCTTGTTGGCTGTGGTTCCGGCGCGGGCAATGTCCTGATGGAGTTGCTGCAACTTCGATTCGGCGGCGGCGATTTCACGATCCAGTTTTTGAAGATTCCCCGCCGCTTCTTTCCAGATCTTCTCACAACGCAGTTCCTCCCCCTGCCGTTCCTGAAGCTCCCCTTGCTCACCTTCTTCGGGGCGATACGGCGCGGGGTGGTCCAGTGCGCCACAAAGCGGGCATGGCTGACCATCGTGCAGATGGAGCGCGGCGGCGGCAAGCCCCATCCTTCGCTGCAATTCCTCGCGCCGGCTCCGGGCAGCCAAGTGGTTCGATTCGGCTTGCGAGACCTCGGGTTCCTGCGTCGCGTGGTTCCGGCGCAGCTCCGCCAGCTTGGTTTCCAATGCAGCGGCTTGCTCCTGAAGCCCATGAAGATTCAGCGTTTGGAGAACCGAGCGTGCCTCGGTAAGCTGGCTGTGGGTTGCCCGAAGGTTCTGCAAAGTTTCGCCCAGCTCGCGCTCCCGTTCCCGCGCCGCATCGCGCTGCTGGTTGGTGTTGTTGGCTGCCGCGCTTAGCTTCTCAAGCTCCTGTTTCGCGGCTTGCTCCTTCGCCTGCAATTCGGTGCGTTGGTGCTGGGTTCGTTCAAGCTCGGCTTGGTGATGGTGCAGCTGGGTGGCGGCCTCGGTGCGCTTCCAGAGTAGCTGGCGCAGCAATGTTATTTGCGCCTGCTGCTGGTGGCTAATCTCCAGCGATTTCAGTTGCTGGGTTGCTTGCTTGGCGCGCTCCTCCGTTTCCATTTTTTTGGCTTCGGCTTCCTGGCGTGCCTGCTCCCTTGCTTGCACCTGCTTGCTTGCCTCGTCAAGCAGATCTTTCCGTTTCCGCAGCTCGCCAAGGTCCCGTTGCAGCCGCTCCTTGCTCTGCTTCAATCCGTTGAGTTGTTTAACAACGTCTTCCCGTTGCTCTTGGCCTTCGAATGCTTCCGCTGCGCGGCTCCATCGGTCGCGGGCGGCGGTAAGTTTTGGCTGGTGCGCACGCACTTTCTCCACCGATTCGTTGTACTCCTCCAACGCCTCCGCGTGGCGTTTGCGTGCTTCCGCTGCGTTGCCAATCGGCTGGCGCAGATGCTGGGCGCGTTGGGCACGGTCGCGGGCGGCATGGTGGCGGCCAAGCAACAGTTCCTGCTCCGGCAGCGCGGCGGCGGCCCGCTCCGTTTCCGATAATCGTTCAAGAAGGGTCAGCAACTCGGCGGCGGCGGCGGCCCGCTCCGTTGCAATGCCCAGGGCTTGCTGGGCGGCGGTGCGGGCGGCAGTTGCTTCGTCAAGGTCGCGCTTGCATCGCTCAAGAGCTTCGTCGTTGAACTGGTCCAGCTGCGCCAGCCCACCACTCAGTTCGGCTTGCTCGATGCCAATGGCATCCATCCGTTTTTTTAGCTTTCTATCTAACTGCTCGCCATACTGCTGCAACCCGAACAAGCGTTGCAAAACCTCGCCACGTTGCGATCCGGTTAGGGCCAAGAAGTCGGCAAATCTCCCTTGCGGAAGCATCACCGCATGGCGGAAATCCTGAAGGGTTAGGCCAATGATGTTTTGGATTGCTTTGGTCCACCTCCCCTTTTTTTTCGGCCAACACAACGTCGCATTCGGGGGTGTGGTGCGTCAGCCGTAGCCTGCGGACTTGGGTCTCTTCTTTTTTTCGGACAAAGTGGCGCTCGGCGGTGTAGCGTTGGCGTTCGGCTCCGTTGCCAATCTCGAAAGTGAAGACAACGGAGGCATTGGTTTCTTGCTTATTCATGATTCCCTGAATGCCATACCCAGTCCGGTGGACATTGCCATACAAGGCCAGGGTGATGGCATCAAGGATGGAAGATTTTCCGCTTCCGGTGGGGCCAAAAATTCCGAACAATCCATCGGCCAACAGGTGGTCGAACTTGATGACTTGCTTCTGGCGGAAGCTATGGAACCCAGTGATTTCCAAAGTAATGGGACGCATGGTGCAGCAATGGAAAAGAAGAATGGTGAGACGGAGAGAGAGAGTAGCGACCTTCGGGCCACGCCGTTGTTGCGTGGCCACGCGGGGCAATATACAAATCCAGAGTAGGGGCGGCGAAGCCTACGATGCCGCCACCGCAGCAAGCCCCCTCCCCGCCTCCCCCAATGCTGGGGGAGGGGCTGGCAGGCGATGACCCGGGCAGCAGCGAACAACCGTTCATCGCAGAAACCACTTCCCCCCAGCATTGGGGGGACGCGCAGCCGCTTGCGGCGAAGCAGGGGGGCGCGGCGGCAAGGCCATGCCGCCCGCTCCTACCCAACCTCACCCCCCCACCCCCTCTCCGTGACTTCCTCCGCAAGCAACGCCAAAACAACCGACGGAGAGGGGGAGCAAGACCCCGGGGATTTCCGGGACACCCAATCGGCAGTGGCCTGAAACGCCCCACCCGTAACGCACGGTTGCCAAGCCCCCCAGCAACGAAGCGGCGGCCATGCTGCGGAGCTATATTGCGGCCATCATTAATCATCCGATTATCGCACAATGCACATCCATTTTATCGGCATCTGCGGCACGGCAATGGGGAACGTGGCTTTGATGATGCGTGCCCTGGGCCACACCGTGACCGGAAGCGATGAGAACGTTTACCCCCCCATGAGCACCCTGCTGGCCGATGCTGGCGTTGCGATTATGAGCGGCTTCGGACCGCAAAATCTTGACCCCGCCCCCGACCTTGTGGTGATCGGCAACCGGATGTCGCGTGGGAATAGCGAGGTGGAGGCCGCGCTGAACCAACGGCTTCGCTACACCTCGCTTCCTGAGTTGCTGAAGCAGCAGGTGATTCAGGGAAGAACCTCGATTGTGCTCTCCGGAACACACGGCAAAACCACCACGTCATCGCTGATGGCGTGGGTGCTGGAGTCCGCCGGGCGTTCCCCTAATTTTATGATTGGCGGCGTTCCCGGGAACTTCAGCGCGGGGTGGCAGCACCGCCCAGAAAGCCACCACGTGGTGCTGGAAGGCGATGAGTACGACACCGCATTTTTCGACAAGCGGTCCAAGTTTGCCCACTACCTTCCCACGGCGTTGGTGATTAACAACATTGAGTTCGACCACGCCGATATTTTCTCTTCGCTTGATGACATCCTTCTCTCGTTCCGCCGGTTGGTGAACACGGTCCCCGGGAACGGGGTGATTGCCGTCAACGGCGACGACCCAAACGCCACCAGCGTGGTGGCCAATGCTTTCACCACGGTGGAGACGTTCGGCCTGGGGGATGGATGCCGGTGGCGCGCTGCCAACATCGCCTACGATGCCGACGGCACCAGCTTCGACCTTCTGCGCGACGGCCAGCTGCAAGCGCGATTGCGGAGCACACTGCTTGGGGAGTTCAACGTGCGGAACGCGCTTGGGGTGGCGGTGATTGCCCAGTGGCTGGGGCTGGGTTGGGAGGAAATCAACCAGGGGATGAGCACGTTCACCAACACCCAACGCCGGTTGGAGCGGAAGGGCGAGCACGCCGGGGTGACGATCTACGACGATTTTGCGCACCATCCAACGGCCATTCGCCAGACGCTTCGGGCGTTGCGGGTGCGGCATCCGTCGCAGCGGCTTTGGGCCATTTTTGAGCCACGCAGCAACACCACCCGCCGCAGCGTTTTCCAGCGCGAGCTTGCCGAATGCTTTGGCGATGCCGACCTGGTGGTGCTGGCACAGGTGGACCGCCTGCACGACCTTCCGCCCGACCAACGGCTGCGGCCCGAGCAAGTGATGGACGACTTGCGCCAGCAAGGAATCACCGCCTACTACCTTCCCACGGTGGATGAGATTGTGCAATGCGTTGCCAACAATGCGCGTCAGGGGGATGTTCTTATCACCCTGTCGAACGGCGGGTTTGGCGGAATCCACGCGAAGCTGCCGGCGGCCCTGAACAACCGGAAAGAACCTTTGCTTGAAAACGAATAACGGCATGGCTTATCGCTGCCGATTGGCCGCCAACGATTGGCCAGCAACCGGCCATTCAATCACCAACAACCGAATAACCGAGACATGGAAGCATTCCTGATACAAGGCAACGCAAACGCCGATCTTGACCGCGCAAACCAACTGCTCAACAGCGGCTGGAAAATTGCCGAAGCGGTTCGCATTGGCAACCCCGAGACCGAGGACGGCGCGTTGATGCTGATACTGAAAGAAGGGAGCGACCGCTCGCGGCGTGCGCTGCTTGTTCGCTCCGGCGGCGACGACACCGGCATTGCCGCCGTGAACGCCGCGCTAAGCGAAGGCTGGACCGAGCGGGAATCCACCTTCACCATCAACCGCACCTCCACCGTCGTGGTGTTAATGAAAGAGCCGGACCGCCAGCTTGGCTTCTCGCCAACGAAGTGGGGGTAAGGCGTGCTTCCATCACTGCCGCTTGATGTTGTGAAAAAGGGGCGTTGCCACTGTTGCATGAATGCCTTCCCGGGTGGCTTCTCCTGCGATCTCTCCTGTGGTTTCCAGAGCAATCGCCACGGTATCTTTCGCCAACCATAAGCCGATGCAGCAGAACCTCACCATAGGGCTTCTTTCCTCCGATCCGGGGTGGGAGATTTTGTTGGAGCAGATCGGAGCCATTTGGGAAATCATCCCGCCTGATGCTGATCGTTCCCCCGCCCGCTACAGTGCCATTGTTGCCAACGGGAAGCTATCCGCCGCTGCGGCCAATAGGCTGATGGAGTATCTCAATCACGGCGGGGCGGTGCTGGCAGAGGGGATGGAGCTGCGGAACTTGGCCGCCGCCGCGCTGCGTCAACGCGGGGCGTTGATTGAAGAACCGGCAACGCAATTTCAGCGGGTGGGAGAGGGATACCTGACGGCCTGCGGCGCGGCCATTGGAAGGCTGATAACCAGCACCCACGCCAGGCGGCAACTGCTTCCCGCCCCGGTGGTTCGGGTGCTTCCAAGCGAGATTCTGGCCAGCACGAACAAGGGGTTCCACCGCAGGGGAATCCATCGCCAGCTTGCGCTTCTTCATGCCTTGCGTTCCCTTCCGTTCCCCACGCGATGGAGGTTCCCCGGGAACGCCCCCACAATCTTCTGCTACCGGATTGACAGCGACCACGGCACACGCCAGCAGATTGAGCAGTTGCACCACCGTTCGCAACGCTACCACGTGCCGATTACGTGGTTTCTTCACACCGAAGCGCACGAAGGTTGGATAGAAAGATTTGCGGAGTTCGAAGGGGATGAGATTGGGGTGCATTGCCACCGCCACCGAACCTTCAGGGGGTATCGGAAGAATGTGGAGAATATCCGGCGGGCAATCGCGCTGTTGGGCCAGCAAGGGATTTCCCCACGCGGGTTCGCCGCCCCAAACGGCTTCTGGAACCCGGGTCTTGCCGACGCTGTGGCCGATTGCGGATTCCTCTACTCCAGCGAGTTTTCCCTGGCGTACGATGACCTCCCGTTCCACCCGTGGCACGATTGGCGGAAGGAGTTTGGGGGAGTGCTGCAGGTTCCCATTCATCCGGTTTCGCCGGGGAACTTCCGCAGGGTTGGCGCAACGCCGGGGCAGATGATCCAGCATTACCAGCAGGCATTGGCATCGAAGGTTGATAGTGGCGAGCCGATCATTTTTTACGACCATCCAACGCACCAACAATGGGGCGTAACCGAAGCGGTGTTCACGGAAGTTTGCCAGCGGAAGATCCCGGTAATCACCATGGGAAGCTACGCCGAGTGGTGGATCCAACGGAGCAAAGCACGGGTGGAAGCCAGCATCGAAAACGGAGTGCTATCGGTGCAAACCCACAATGGCCCCAAGGACCTGATGCTAAACCTTGAACACAATCTGGAGAACCGGACGTTGGTGGCGGCAACCGCAACCCTTCCCCTTGATGAGATCGCCTGGGACCGGGCAAACCACCTTCCAGACAAGCCACCGCCGACGCGGGGCTACAACTTCAAAATGCTGTTCCATTCCGTGGAAGATGCTTTAACAAGGCTTCGCCAATGAGGGTCTGCTTCATCGCGCAACAAAGCGTCCGGCTGGTGGCGGGGGGGCCGTGGGTCCAGGCCCAAGAAACCGCGCACGCCCTTTCCGCGCTGGGGGTACGGGTGGAGTGGTTCAACCAATGGGAACCGTTCGAAGCAGGGAAGTACGACCTTGTCCACCTGTTCGGCGCAAACCTGATGTCGTACGACATCGCCATGCGGTTGCGGCAGTTTGGGATGCCGTTCGTTGTTTCCTCCATCTTCTTCACGCTCCGCTCCCCGCGCCAAATTCGGCTTGTGCTGAAAGCCGAGCGAATGCTGCAACGTGCGGTCAGCGGCCTGCGAACGGACTTCGGGATTTCCGCAGCGGTCTGCCGCGCCGCCAACGGGGTGCTGCCAAACACCAGTGCCGAGGCGGAGATCATCACCAACGGGTTTGGGGTGGACGCGCGCCACGTTCACGTTGTGCCGAACGGGGTCAATCTGCGCTTTGCCGATGCAACGCCGGAACTGTTTCTTCGGGAATACGGCATCCACAACCCGGTGCTGAATGTTGGGCACATTGGCTCGCTTCGGAAAAATGTGTTGGGATTATTGAAGGCGATGGAAAGGGTGGATGCGCCGCTGGTGTTGATCGGGAAAATCCACCGGGGGGAGTATGCCGACCGCTGCTTGCAGCTGGCAAAAAAGAACCCGAGAGTTCAGATCATCGAAGGCCTGCCGAACGACTCCGAGCTGCTGGCCTCGGCCTACGCTGCCGCGCCGGTGTTCGCGCTCCCTTCTTTTTTCGAGACGCCTGGGATTGCCGCGTTGGAGGCCGCGCTTGCCGGGGCCAATGTGGTAATCACCCCGCATGGCGGCACCCGCGATTACTTTGGGGAGGAAGGAAGGTACGTGAACCCGAACTCCACCGAATCAATCGCCAACGGCATCAACGCCGCGCTTGCCGCCCCACCCAGCACCACGCTACGCCAGCGAATAGCGGCGGAATACTCGTGGAAGCGGGTGGGCCAGCTGACGCTGCAGGCGTATCAGAAAGTGGTGGCGGCGTAATCGCACCCGTGGGCAAATCCCGCATCATCAGATTCACAAAGGATCATGCAATCCATTTCCCCATTGTTCCCCTTCTTGCAGCAGATATGAATCAGCCAGAGTTGATGGATGGAGAATCCCACCGGGGTGGCATGATGCATCCGGTGTTGCTTGGGGTGGTGGCAATCGTTGGTTGCACGTTGCTCCATTTAACCGGGTCCTTTTTTTTGATTCTGGATGCCCAGAACCCGGCCAACCGAACGTTGGCGCGGGTGATGATTGGCGTTGCCCAGCTTCTGCTGATGCTTGCCCCAACGGTGATGCTGGCGCGGTACGCCGTCGGTCCGGTTGAGCAATCGCTGCGGCTGCGCCCTGGGCCTCCGTTCAGCTACCTTGCCATGGGGATTGCGATGGTGTCGCTGTGGCCGCTGCTGCAAACGGTGCTGATTGCCCAAGAACTCTACCTGATCCCGCCCGACATTCTGGCATCGCTGAAGTCCGCGCAGGAAAACACCGAAAGCACCTACCGCCTGCTTCTGGCCTCCGACACACCAACGGGACTGCTGATCTCCATCGCCATTGGCGCGTTGATCCCGGCCCTGAGCGAGGAGGCGTTGTACCGCGGGCTTGGGCAAGGGTTGTTCCGCCAGGCATTGCGTCCGGCGGGGGCAATCCTGCTTAGTGGGCTGTTGTTTGCGGGGCTTCATTTCCAGCCGCTGGCGTTTCTTCCGTTGCTGGGGCTTGGTTGCTTCCTGGGATTTGTCACCGAACGAACCGGAAGCATTATCCCCGCAATTACTGGCCACGCAATGTTCAACGCCGTCACCATCATGGGCTTATCGGCGGTGGGGGAAATGCCGCCGGAGCTTCAGAAGCCGCCAGCAATCACCACCGAGTTGTTCCTGCAAAGCCTTCCCGGGGCGGCGGTGGCAATGGTGATTCTTGTTCTGGTGATTCTGTGGTTCCGCAAGATGCAACCAGCGGAGCCGAATGCTCCCGTGTGAAATTTTCGATCCAGTAAAACTCTCGGTTCAGGAACCTTACAACACACCATGTCCACACCAACACTCACGCTAAAACCTCGGGAAGAACGCCGGTTGCTCAACGGTCATCTGTGGGTTTTCAGCAACGAAATTCAAACGGTTGATAGTTCGGCGGGGCGGGGCGATGTGGTGCGGGTAAGCTCGGCAGCGGGGAAGCTGATGGGGGTGGCGATCTACAACCCGAACTCCCTGATTGCCGCACGCCTTATTGACCGGGAGGATGTTCCCCTTGATGGCGATTGGTTCCGCAGCCGCATCCGGCGTGCGCTTCGGTTGCGCGAAATGCTCTTCCCGGGATCGTCCACCTACCGCCTTCTTCACTCCGAATCGGACGGCGTGCCTGGGGTGATTGTTGACCGGTTCAACGAAGTGATGTCGGTCCAGATTGCCGCCGCAGGGATGGAGGCGCGGCGCGACCTGCTGTTCGATGCCTTGATGGAGATTGAAGGGGTAAGCGGGGTTGTTGAGCGGAACGACCATCAGCTTCGCGTGCTGGAAGGATTGCCCGAGCGGGTTGGCCTGGTTCGCGGCACCGCCGATGTTCAGCAGATCAGCGATGGAATAATCCGCTACCAAATGGATCCGCTTGGCGGGCAAAAAACGGGGGCGTATCTGGACCAGCGAACCAACCGAATCGCCATGCGGAGATTCATGGGGGCGGGGCAGGTGCTGGACCTGTTTTGCAACGATGGAGGGTTCGCGCTTCACGCAGCGGATGCCGGCGCGGAACGGGTGATTGCCGTGGACAGCTCGGCAGCAGCGATTCGTTCGTTGCAATCCAACTGCATGCTGAACAACCTTGCGCAGATTCAGGGGCGTGAGAACGATGTGTTCAGCGAGCTGCACGACCGCCGTTCGCAGGGGGAGCAGTTCGCCGCCGTGATTGCCGATCCGCCGCCGTTTGCTCGGTCAAAAAAACATATCGCCGCAGCGCGGAAGCGGTATGTGGAGTTGTTCAGCCTTGCCGTGCAAGTTACCGCGCCGGATGGCGTTGCGTTCCTTGCCACGTGCTCGCACCACATCACCCGCGACACGTTGTTGGAGATGGTTCGGGAGGCGTTGCGGAAGTCCCGGCGCGAGTGCGTCATCCTTGAAGAGCGCGGGGCTTCGCCTGACCATCCGGTGCATCCGGCAATGCCGGAGACGGGGTACCTGCACGGCGTGATCCTGCGCGTGGGATAGCCCGGTACATCTCATTTTTTTGCTCCGTTCTTTCCCAAGCTCCCCCAGCCTTCACGGCCAGTGACGCGCCGCCACGTTGGTGCGGGTTCAGCCCTGTAACTTCTTCTTCTGCACGCGGGTTTCTTTGGCAGCCAAGGTGGTTGGCACAATGGTTGTTGCGAAGCCTTGTTGGAGAGAGAGAGAAAGGAGGATACAGGAAAGAGAGGGAGGTATCGCTAACCCATCCGCGATTCCATCCGTTACGTATCCAACACCACAGGGTATCGTTACCCCGCCACCAAACCTTGGGTCACTTAAACAACGGGAGCAAACCATGCGCCACATTCTTCTTTTCATCTGCATTACTGCTTTGATAGCAGGTTGCGCCGACCAAGCGCCGGCCCCTTCAACCGGGAGTGAAGGGAGCGATATGGCTGCAATTGTGGCGGGCGTTGTCGGGGCAAAAAGCCACGGGTTGGTTGCCGATCTTCAAGACCTTTTATCGGCCACCAACGCCGATTCGATTGACGCGCTTCAAGCCACCCTTCACCTTCCGGCAGCAAACATCCACCGGGTTGGAATGGCCGGAAGCACGCCAGCCAGCAGCAACGCCGTGCGGTTCGAGCGGAACTACGTGGACACCATGAGCGAGTGGAAACGGAACTACACCGTAACCCCAATGAGGCCAGCCGGCAATCATGACACATTCAGCATCGTAGCCGCTTCCACCGGGCAAGGAACCTACCGCAACGGAGATTTGACGCTTCAAACGGAGCTGACGGAGTCCATACAGATTGCACGCACAGCCGACGGATACCAGATTTCGGGGGAGCATATCGTGGATGGCGACGCAACGGTGCTTGCCAACAGCACGGCCAGCTATCACGATGTCACCGTCAAGATCACCCTTGCATCGCTGGCGGTTGAATCGTACACCCCTTCCACCATGCCATCCCTCTCTGGCCGTTGCGATGTTGCGATTTCCGCCGGCAGCACGCACGGGACGTTATCGGTGACGGGAACGGTGATCTTCAACGACTCGGCAACAGCCCGCTTGCTGCTGGATGGGAAGGAATATCTGATAGACTTGAAGCAGGCAAGGGTAATCACTGGCGGGGTTTGAAAAACGTAGGCTTAGGCGGGATAGCACACGCTATCTCTGAATCATAGATCGCATGAAGGAAGCAGGTTGCCGGCAACGACCTGCTTCCTTCATTTTATCCGTACTTTGCTGCTGGCAAAAAATTCTGATTTCTGATGGGAGTTACTGCTATTCCATGAACGTCCGCCGTTTTCTTTGGCTGCTACGGAACGACCCGCCTCTGTTCGCCGTTGCGGCATTTCTTTCATGGCTTGGTTATCGCCGCCCGATTCCGCAGAACCCGAAACGCATCCTTATCTACAAACCGGACCACATGGGTGATGTGCTGATGGCCACCCCAGCGATTCGGGCAATCCGGGGGCGATATCCGGAAGCGGAGATCACGATTGCCGTTGGCATCTGGAGCGAACAGTTGCTGCGGAACAACCCCGACATTGATGGTGTCGTCCGCTACAACAGCAAAAAATTTATCCGCTGGGATACGCAGCCAATTCCTTTGCGCGATGCAATGAATTCGCTGCAAGGTTGGAAGCCAGATTTGATTATTTCATTGCGGGATGATTGGGCGATTCTCCGGGCCTCAATCTTCGACCGCACGCCACGCCTGGACCGTGGCAGGGCGCAGTGGAAGGAGTGGCGTGCCCGAAAAAAAACGACCCGCCCAAAACGCCACGAAACCGAACTCCTGTGGGATGCCCTTGCACCGATTGGCATTTTCCCCCAACAGATTGAACGGCTGACCTACGTGGTAAGCGTGGAGGAACGGGAGCAAGCATTGGCATTGCTTCGGGAGCGTGGGGTTGTGGCTCCATTTGCGGTGGTTCATCCTGGGGCATCTACTCGGCTGAAGGAATGGGAGCTTGGGCGATTTGCCGCAGTGGCGCGGGGGCTGGCGCAGCAGCCGGGGATGCAAATTGTGGTGATCGGTTCGCCGGAGGAGCGGGAAAGGGGGGGGGAGTTAACGCAGTTGCTGCAGGAACTCCATCCGGTTGATCTATCGGGGAAGCTATCGCTGCGCCAAACGGCAGCGGTGCTTCAGCAAGCGAAGATTTATCTGGCTTCCGATGGTGGGATGATGCACATTGCTTCGGCGGTAGGAACCGCAACGGTTGGGTTGTTTGGGCCTGGTTATGCGGATGTTTTTCACCCGATTGGGGACCACACGCGCACCATCAGCCATTCTTTTCCATGCAGCCCATGCAGCCAGCAGCACTGCATCCGTCCGAACGACACCTGCATGATGGCGATCACTGCCGATGAGGTTGTTGCCGCAATTCATTCGCTGCTCAACTCTGCTTCACGATAGCGAAAGTGGGGGTCAGGCGGCAATCTTTATCACCTTCACCGATTTCACCGCGACGTTCTCCGAAAACAGCACGCAGATATACATTCCGGGGATAACTGGTTTTCCGGTTTCGTCGTTTCCATCCCGGGAACGTCGTAATTCCCTTTTGGGTGAATTCCTTCGAACAGGGTTCGGATTGGCTTCCCTAATAAATCATAAACGCTAATGCGGATGCGTGCATCGTTCGGCATCGAAAGTTGAAAAACTGTTCCTTCGGTGAAAGGGTTGGGATAGACAACCTTTGCACCTGCACCTCCGCCGGCAGCAGAGGCATCCTGCGTCAATGCCGCAGCCAACAGACCGGCCAGAAAAACCATAGCGGCAGATCGTGATATTCTCATAGCGCATCTTCCCCTGTCTCGATCATGGAACGGAATCATCTTGTTGTGAATGGGCTGATGGAAAATTTAGGGCTTATCGGAGAACCCTTGCAAGCAAATTATTGGTGCACCACTGACGCGCTTGGTTCCAACTGATTGCAGCCCTGAAAGAAGGAGAGGGGGGACTGCTGTTATCGCTGGCTGGCGTTGCTCTGTGGTTGCCCTTCCCCCATGCAGCGTTGCCTTGATGACGGAACCAACAACCAACTGTGACAACGGATTTGGAACGTGGGTGCCAATTCGCGATTGCGCAATTCAGATGATCGCCTTGCCCACCACCAATAATTTGTGATTCCGGTGCTAAGAATCTATTGGGAATTTCCTGCCGATGAAGATGGCATAGCAAGCATTTCGCGCAAAAATCCTTCGCCATATCCACCTTTATTCCAAATAACCAGGCGAACGGACATGAGCACAGCGGATTTTTCGGCGCTTTGAAAAGCACCCGCAACAATGACCATAACCCAGAAAGAATACATCGGCGATTGTCACAAATTTCATGCGGGTAATTTTTCTCTGGCTATTTCTGAAATTCCTTTCTGTATATTTGCGCCCGTTCAATGCGAAAGGTATTTCGCAGCACATCCAAATTAATCACGCAGGATATTGCTCATGGCATCACTGAACGGGAGTCAGGCAGCGCTCGCAGCCGAGCTTGGGACCCAAATGATCTCAATGATCGGGTCATTGATGGAAACGATTCACGCCACCCCCGCCTCACCTATTTCCTCCTTCCCTACAAAGAATTCCGGCAATTATGTTTTTGTCACCTACACGAACAGCGGTCACCCGCTCACAATAGGTGTGGTTACCGAATTTATGGGAGCCAAAGAGGTTGCGCAGATTATTAGCAATGTCCGCAGCTTAGGCACCGCTGGCGTAGCCGCCTCGCAACGGATTATTGATGCAGGAAGTGCTTCCCTATCCCTTAACCTCTATCGAATTATTGAAGGCTTGCTTACGGTAGAAGCACGAGCCACCAGCTCTGCTGCTGCGGCAACCGCCGAACCAGCCGCTGCTGGGACAAAGAAACGTAGGGGTTCCAAAAAAGCATCTGCAAAACGCAGAGGTCGCCCAAAGAAAAACGCTGATGCCGCCGCTGCCGATGCTCCTGCCGCACCGAAAAAAGGTCGTCGCGGTCGCCCAAAGAAAAATGCTGACGTAGCTGCCGCTGCCGATGCTCCTGCCGCACCGAAAAAGGGACGCGGTCGCCCAAAGAAAAACGCTGATGCTGCCGCTGCCGATGCTCCTGCCGCACCGAAAAAAGGACGCGGCCGCCCAAAGAAAAACGCTGATGCTGCCGCTGCCGATGCTCCTACCGCACCGAAAAAAGGTCGAGGCCGTCCAAAGAAAAATGCTGATGCTGCCGCTGCCGATGCTCCTGCCGCACCGAAAAAAGGTCGTCGCGGTCGCCCAAAGAAAAACGCTGATGCTGCCGCTGCCGATGCTCCTACCGCACCGAAAAAAGGTCGTCGCGGTCGCCCAAAGAAAAATGCTGATGCCGCCGCTGCCGATGCTCCTGCCGCACCGAAAAAGGGACGCGGTCGCCCAAAGAAAAATGCTGACGTAGCTGCCGCTGCCGATGCTCCTGCCGCACCACAAAAAGGTCGCGGTCGTCCAAAGAAAAACGCTGACGTAGCTGCCGCTGCCGATGCTCCTGCCGCACCACAAAAAGGTCGTCGCGGTCGTCCAAAGAAAAACGCTGATGCAGCTGCTGCTTCCGATACTCCTGCTGCACCGAAAAAGGGACGCGGCGGCCGCCCAAAGAAAAATGCTGATGCAGCACCAAGCGAGCCGGTTGCCATGGTTGAGGTTTCTTCGGTAGAAGCTCCGCCGGAAGCCGCTTCGGCCACGCGCCCGGCACCAAAACCACGCGGTGCTGGGAAGAAGAAAAAAATTGCCGTAACAAAAACCAGAGGCAAACGGGGAGCAAAGAAGAATGCTGCCCTATCAGTAGGTGAATCGTCCGAGCCTTCGGCAGAAGGATAGAGGAACCGAGAGTTAACAATGCATGGGCATCTTAGCAGATTGCTAAGATGCCCATGTTGTTTGGAAGGCTTCGGTATATTGAGCCTCCTTTACACTGGTACACTATCATGGCAATCGTTACCTCCGAAAGTTTAGCAACCCAGCTACGGCATGGGAAAATTGAGCCGTTATATTTCTTGTTTGGGGAGGAAGAGTTTTTGATTGATGAGGCCGTGGAGGAAATCATTGAGCGATCGGTGGATAAATCTACCGTCAGCTTCAATTTTGACCTTTTACACGGAACGGAAGTCACGCTGCAAGAAGTTGTGGAGCGTGCCGTGGCTTACCCGCTGATGGCCGATCGCCGCGTTGTTGTGGTGCGCGACATTGACCGCACATTTAGCCTGCGCGGGAAACCCGACCCAACCTCCCCATTCGCCCGATATATCGCCTCCCCTTCCCCCTCCACCACACTTGTGCTAACCGCAGCCACTGGAGATGTGCTAAAAGGGAAGACCCCAAAAGCACCGTATAACCTTATCACCGAACACGCCGCCAGTGTTCAATTCAAAAAGATTTACGACCGCGAGCTTCCATCATGGACCGCCGAGAGGATTCGCAAGCGTGGGAAGGAGATCACCCCGGATGCTGTTGAATTATTCGTGAGTTATGCCGGCGGATCCTTACGCATTATTAGCAATGAGATTGAAAAGCTGTTTACTTACGTTGAAGGGAAAAAAAGCATCACTGTTGACGATGTGCGGACGGTGGTGGGGACCTCCAAAACATGGAACATCTTTGAACTTCAGAAAGCATTGGGAACCAAGAACGCAAGCCTTGCATCGGAAATCGCCGAGCGGATGCTGCGCGCAGGGGAACCGGAGCAGCTTATTCTGACGATGCTGACGCGCTACTTCACCATTCTGTGGCGATTAACCGAGCTTCGTGCCCGCACCCGGGATCAGCATGAAATGGCACGTGCGGTTGGCATCACCTCATTTTTCTTAAACGAATATCTGGCGGCTTTGCAGCGATACCCTATGGACCACTTGCGGAATGCGTTCGAAGCCTTGATGCAGGCCGATATCCTGCTGAAATCCTCCAGCATCTCGGGAAGCATCATCATGCAAATGCTGCTGGCCTCGATTACCCAGGGGAAAAATGTCATGCCGTATCGCGAGCGGCGATAAGGAGCGGGTTGCCACCAGCGCACACACCGTGACAGTGCAGAAATCCAGAACCACCGTAACAACCGTTTGTGAAAAGGGTAATAGTAGGAAGAGGGAGGTACAGTAAAGAATTTACTTTAGGGGAGCAATAAAACTCCTCCGGGAAATTTCGTCATGGTTCGTGTAAAAAATTCACGACATCAAAAAACAGACGACAAACCCTTGAAAAACCATCGCTATTTCGCCATTCAACCTTGCGGTTCGCTGGGCTACTGATTCGGTTACAGGAATGTAATAATTCCGTCAACTACTGTGCTGGACATCTCGTATAGATAGTTGCGCGATCTGGAGATGAACAACACCGCAAGATTGAAATGGCACACGAATGGCAGGGCTACACTGGGGTAGCGATAATGATGACACCAACGCCAAGAGTTTGCTGAAAATGACGAGGAACCATTGCTAACTGGCACGCTACGCTAAGGAGAGGTACAATCATGGAATACACATATAAGTATCCGAGTAAGGTTCAGGACATCAATGGCCGCCGCTACGGCCAGATCAGCGTCAACGAGGAACACATGACGCAGACCCTGAACGAGCTGATGAACCGGCTGGATATGCCGGAAAAAACCATTGCTGTTCAAGTGGAGGTTAACGCCTCGCGGGAAAAAATCTGGGAGGTTGCTGGCGGAACCGTCGCAAAGTTCTTCAGCCACCACCCGATCTTTGCAGGACTCTCCTACCTGAACTCCTTCGGTTCCGATGAAGGTGGGCGGTTTATCATCCACCGCGTGATGAATGGAGTGGTCTTCGATCGTATCGGCGAGGTGATGGTCAACATGCCACTGGCCGAATTCACCGCCAGTGATGTGGAAATTGCCGACCCAAGCGTTAGCGGCTTCTTCCCGTCGCTCTACACGATGAAGCTAAGCGACCACCCCGACGATCCCTCCAAGACGATCGTGCTGCTAACCTACACGATGCTTGGCGTTGCCCACCCCTGGGCACTGGGTGTGCTGGCCTACCAAGCTAACAGCATCAAGTATCACGCGGAGTTGCAGAACGCATAACCGCCAGCATCTATCCTGATGACAAACGGCCCGACAGCGCAAACTGCTGTCGGGCCGTTTCTTTTGCGCCACTCCTATTCCCCACAACCCTTCCCCCTGTAAGTTCATGTTTCGCGGCGACCCGTTGGGTGGTGTGATGGTTAAGTTTGCTTCAACCAATTATTCGCATTGCCCATGGGACTGTTCAACTCAACAAGCAGCAAACAAACCATCACCGAAGAAGCTGTCCGCCAAGCCCTTTCGGCGATTAACGACCCCGACCTTCGGCGCGACATCGTCTCGCTTGGGTTCGTGAAGAATATCCAGATCACCGGAACAAGCGTTGCCGTTGTGATAGAACTCACCACCCCAGCCTGCCCGGTGAAAGACCAGATGAAAGAAGAAGCTGAACAAGCCCTTCGGAAACTGGGTGCCGAAGATGTTCAGATTCAGATGACCAGCCGCGTCACCTCGCCCACGGCCGCGCGCCGAGCATCCATCCTTCCTGAAGTGAAAAACACCATCGCAGTGGCTTCTGGGAAAGGGGGGGTTGGGAAATCAAGCGTGGCGGTGAATTTAGCGGTGGCACTGGCCCAGGAAGGAGGGAGGGTTGGGCTGATTGATGCCGACATCTACGGCCCTTCGGCTCCGCTGATGTTCGGCTTGAACGGCAAGCAAACCTACGTTTATGAGAACACCAACGGCGAGCGGAAAATTGCCCCGCTGGAAGCCTACGGCGTAAAAGTGATCTCGCTGGGATTTCTTGTTGACCCCGACCAAGCGGTAATCTGGCGCGGGCCAATGGCCGCCGGCGCGCTGAAGCAGTTGATGACCGATGTTGAATGGGGCGAGCTTGATTACCTCATCTTCGACCTTCCCCCCGGCACCGGCGATATTCAGCTGACACTGACGCAATCCATCCCCCTCACCGGCGCGGTGATCGTCACCACCCCACAGGACGTTGCCCTGGCCGATGCACGCAAAGGCTTGCGGATGTTTGAACGGGTCCAGGTTCCGGTGCTGGGGATTATCGAAAACATGAGCTATTTCATCGCCCCCGACACCGGCAAACGGTACGACATCTTCTCGCACGGCGGCGGACAACGTGCTGCTGCCGAGATGAACGTCCCGTTCCTGGGTGAGATTCCGTTGGTGATGGAAATGCGCGAAGGTGGGGATGAAGGGAAGCCGCTGGTGGTGCGCAATCCCGAGTCGGAAACGGCGGAGAGCATTCGGCAGATTGCCCGGCAAATGGCGGCGCAAGTCTCCATCACCAACATCGGCGAACAAGCGCAGCCCCTCACGATTCAGCTGATGCAACCAAACTAAGGTTGCCGCTCGGCATTGCCGATCTCATACTCCATCTCCATCTCACACACTCTGATCTCTATTGCCCACCAACTCGAATCTCAATCGAGTTGGTGGGAATTGCCGGGGCGGTGCCGATGCTGATGCTGCAACGCTTCCCCGCCTGTGCGCACTTCTCCCGCAACGTTGTTGCCACCTCTTTCCCCCAATCTTTGGTTGCTGGTTCACCATCTGCCAACATCACTTCTATCCTGCTTCCTGGCCCTGCGGCTGCGGCCACTTCCTCAAGAACGCGGCTTGTGCGCGGCTGGTTGTCGTGATTGGCGGCCATGCTGCGGGGAAGGCTCCAACGCCCTTGTATCACGCTTCCGCTGGGGTTCAAGGTCTGCTCGGTTATCCGCTCGGTCCGGACCACTTGCAGCGGCAATTGCGCAGCCGCCGTTGTGGAAGCTCCGCTGGAGTCACGCACCTGAAGCTCGGCCAGCAAGGTCGTCATCTTTCCCGACGCGCCGTCGGCAGCAATCCGCCAATTGATCTGAGCGGTTCCGCCAAGCGTGGCCTGGCTGGAGTACTCACCAACGGGTTGGCCATTGTGGGCAATCCGGATCTTCCACTCCTGAATCCCCACGCCCGATTGAAACGCCGGGGCAAGCTGGATTCGGGGCGGGTCCACCGTTGTTGACTCCGCCGATATCACCACCGGGTCCAACAGGGCCACGGTGTCGGCCAGCAACGTCACCCGCGCATCTCGATCGCCGCGCTCCGTTGCCCCTCCGTGGAATGGCTTGGCTGGCTCCTGCTCCATCCGCGCCACTTCGATTCCCCACGCCGCATGGAGATATTCCTGGATTTCCCCAACAAGCTGGCCACTCCCGCGCAACCTCACTCTGGCATTGGGATAGCGGTGGGCCATGCGGAATCCCACAACGTTCAGCAAATGGCGTTGCCACTCCGAAGTTGGAACCTCCGCAAGCAAATCGGGGGTGAAGTTCGCGGCGGCGGCGGGGGGAAGCCGAAGTTGCTGTTGCAGCAGCTCCCCATCAATCGCCACACCGCTGCCGGTCCGAAGCTCCCACCGGTGTTGCAGCCGAACATGATCTACGCCGACCGCCGCCACCGGGGTTGCTTCCCCCGCAGCGTCCACAGCGTGCAATTGCAAATGCGCCACCAGCGGCTGTGCCGAACCACGGCTGCCCGACTGAGCTCCGGAATCAACCGGAGCAGAGGAAGAAAGGGGAAGCGATTGCACCCGGGAGGAGGCCGGAGTATCCACCCTTTGGCGGGCGGCTATCGGATCCGGCAACGCAGAAGGGAGGGATGCTGCGGTATCCATTCCTCCCAAATGAATCATCAAGCCCAGCCGGCCCTGCACCGTTAAGTCTCGCCACGCCAAGCGTTCTACCATCGAGAGGAGATCAACCTCGCCGGCAATTCCCACCAGCCCCGACACCTGCGGGCCAAGGGGGAAGGTGTAATCGGCTGATGGAGAGAGTGCAAGAGAGATGCCCGCGCCCGATAGCCGTTCGCCATCGTTCATGGTTCGGCTGCGGAGGCCATCCTGGAAGCTGTGATCGCCGGGGCCGCTCACGTTATCGGTTTGGGTGATTGCGGAGCGTAATCGGTAGCTGACGGTCCCGCCAATTCCAACGGTAAACTGCGGGTCAACTTGATACTCTGCGCTGGCCCTGAACAGCGCGTGCTGGTTGCTCCGGTCCAATCGCAATGCCCTCTCCAGCGTAACCGGGGCAACGGTTGCCGAATCGAAAATCACCGTTGGGTCGCTCGGTGGGGTTTCCAGCGTGCTGGCTCCCGATCGCCACCCAACCATCAGCGACAATCCCCACCGCTGGCCGAACAAGCCCGGAATCTGCACCGCGGCCATCAGCCCGCCACGGTTGGCCGTCCCCGATTCAAACAATCCGCAATCGTGCGTTCCGGCATAGACCGGAATGCTCCCCTGCGACACGCCAATGCCAAGCTCGCCAATCACCCCAACCTTTGTCGGGCCAACGTCAAGAACCGAACGCTCCTGGCCCAACGCCATGCCGGGGAGAACAAACAGCAGCAGGGCAACAGCAGCAACAACAACGCCCCGAACCCCACGCAGAAGCAGGGAAGGGGGCATAAAAAAACCGAGCGGGGGAAGGAATGGGGTGGTCATCCTCCCCCCTCGGCAATGATGATCGGTATGGCATTTTTTTCGGAACCGACGGCGATCTCCAAAAGGTAGATTCCCGCAGGCACGCCATCCAGATTGGGGTGATAGACTTCCTCGCGCCCGATGCCAGCTGGAAGCTCGACCGTTCGTGCTGTTCCGCCAAGAAGATCAACCAACCGCAACGTTGGCCGCGCTCCGATTGGGGCGATGTACCGAATGGCCGCGCCATCGGTAAGCGGGTTGGGGCGGATGCTGGTGACGCGCGCCCGCTTCGTGAAGCTCAGCCCTTTCCCGATCTCGCATCCCTCCAACTCCACAACACCGCTGGCGGTGTCAATCGTTATGAATGGGGAATCCACCGCCACGCTATCCACCGCCACCACCGTCTCCGGGTATCCAGTTGCCAGCCCCATCAGTTGAACCCGTGCGACGGTTTGCCCAGTGATCGGGCCGGGAATCTTGAAGGTCAGTGTTCCGGCGGCGGTGTCGGCAGCGTGCGCCACGGCGTAGGAGTGGGGGATTGTGGCCCCGGCGGCGTTCGTCACTTGGGTGGGATAGAGTGCCCGCGCCGGCATCCGTATTCTGAAGAACAGCGACTGCACATTCTGGTCGGCGCGAATCGGAGCCACAAGGGCCATCGGTAGCTGGAAGCTGTTCCCTGCCTCCCCCGTTGCGCGGCTTAGCCTGACGGCGTTTCGCTCAACCAGCGGCGGCTCCTGCTGGGCAGTGGAACCATGCAGCAGAATCGCGATTGGTGAGTTGGTCCAACTGGTGGAAAGGAACAGCGTTGCGGTGGTGTCGGCAATGGTGCTGTCGGGGCAGAAGCGGACAACAAGGCGCACCCCACTTGGGGCGATCACCAGCGGGAACACCGTTGGCTCAACCAGCGTGAAGCGGGTGTCAACGCGCTGGTTGTTCCGCCAAAATTCGGCGCGGGTAACTTGGTGGGTGGCCTCGCCAACAATCGTGATGGTGTCGGTGACGCACGTATCCACCTTCACTGCTCCAAAATCCAACTCCAACGGCGTGATGGTGGGGAGGACCGTATCCACCGCCATGCTTCCAAAAAGCTCCACTTGTGATTGCTGCTGTTGCCCATTCAGTTGGTAGTGGAGCCGCAGCGTTGCAGTGGTGTCGTCAGGGCGGTTGTTTGCGCCGGGGCAGAACTCCACAACAAACGCCACCGCCGTGCTGGATTGCATGGTAACGGGGAAGCTGACCGGACGGATTACCCGGTAACGCAAGTCGCGCTGGTTGTTGATTCCTTCAATGGTGACGGAGTCAATCCGCAGCAGTGTGTTGGCCGGCGAAGTTACGGTGAACGAATCCACCTTGCACTGGCCGGACCGAACCGGACCGAACCGAAGCGCGGTGTCGCTAAGCTGCGGCGGCAGCGGCGATGCCGGAACAACGGATGCTTGCAGGCCGATGCGAAGCTCGGTTAGCGTGTCCCGCTCGTTAATGATAACCGTGTTCAGCACCGGCGACTGGAATTGGGCATTCGCCGTGAACTGCACACGAACCGGAAGGGATTGGCGCGGGCCAACCGTGGTTTGGCTGGTGGGCGCAAGGATCGCATAGCCTTGATCGCCAAACGGACTTTCCAGCCGCGCAGTGGTGATGGTGATCGGCTTGCTTGTGCGGTTGACGGCAAGCACCGTCAGCGAATCGCGCCCGCCAACGGCGATTGGGTTGGGAAACGCCGTGTCGGCTGGCGCGGCCCACACCGGCGTGATGGTGGCCTGCAGCGGGACGGTCCGCGTCTGGAGCGATCCGGCATTCCCCCAGCTCACCATCAGCGTGTCGCGCAGGACGCTTCCCACCGGGGCGGTGCCGCAAAACCGGAGTGGGATGGAGGTTGAGGTTCGCAGCGGAACATCGAGCGTGGCACGCTGCAAGCTGTCCAAACTGATCCCTTGCAGGGTCCATCCCGAAGCTACGTTTGCGGAACCGGAAGCAAGCCAGACCGTTACCGGAATGGTCCCTTGCACGATGTTGGTAAGGGTGATGGTGTCGTCGCGGCAGTCGGTGCGGGGGATGTCGGGGTGCAGAAGCGAACGCGGCTGAACCAAAATTGCGGAATCCAGCTGCTGGGCCGCAACCGGGTTGCCCAACGCCGCAACCACCAGCCAAAGGAAGGCTGCGGCCAGCACAATATTCTTGGATAGAAAGAAACGAATCCGCATGAATTTGAGAGATGGAAAGCCCCGGAAATGCTTGCCCCAGAAGCACTTGAAAGGTAAACACACCAGCCGCAAAAAAATCACAGTGGGCGCAGCTTGGATGCCGCATGGCCCAACCGCCGCAACCGCCGCACGCGCAACCGCAACGCGAGGCCGTTACGTTGCTATCGCCACGCGGTTCCCTAACTTCGTCCCCGGTGAACGCCCCTTGCGGCCGATTCGCGCAACCAACTCACTCGCTACTTTCTTCAATCATCTGTGATGCCAACCGAACCTCGCAACGCCGTGCTGGATCGCCTTCCCACGTGGAACTTTCTTGTGGCCACTGGCCTACTTTTGGGATTAGCCTATCCCCCGAACCCTGTTGGATTGTTCGGCGCGGTTGGGCTTGTTCCCTTGCTGTACGTGCTTCGGCGCGCGGCAACGTGGAAGCAAGCCTTCCGCTGGAGCTACGGCTCCTTCCTTCTTTTTTCCGCGCTCACAACGTGGTGGGTGGGAAGCTGGCAATCGAAGACGGAGCCGTACTTGATGATTAGCTGCCTGTTGCTCATCATCATCCACCCCCTCTTTTTTGTGATCCCGATGCTTCTGTACCGTTGGGTGATGCGGCGCGCATCCCCCTTCCATGCACTGCTGTTTCTTCCATTCCTATGGACCGGCGGGGAATACCTTCACGCGCTCACCGATGCCAGCTATCCGTGGCTAACGCTGGGGAACACCCAAACCTACAACCACTATTTCATCCAGTTTATTGAGTTCACCGGGGTGTGGGGGCTGAGCTTTGTTTTGCTGGCAATCAACTGCGCCCTTACCGCGCTGCTGTTTGCCGCCGGGGCGGATATTCCCCAACAGCAACGCCGCCAAGTTCGGCGCGTTGGGTTGGGGGTTCTGGCCGCTGCAATTCTGCTCCCCTACGCCCACGGCATTCTGCGCGACGAATCGCCAACAAAGGGGGGAGGGATGACAACCACCATCATCCAGCCGAACGTTGATCCGTGGGACAAGTGGGAGCAGGTGGATACCGTAAACCAGATTGAGTTGAACGGCCAGATGACCCGGAAAGCGGTGGCCGCGCTTCAGCAAAAACCAGATATGGTGCTCTGGGTGGAGACGGCGATTCCCCGCACGCTAACAACGCCCGGGGCCGAAGGAAGAATGGCGGAGGTGATGGAGCTGGTCAACAGCATTGATGTTCCGCTGATGAGCGGATTCCCCGATTACCACCGCTACTCCGATACCGAGCCGATTCCCCCCAGTTCCAAAATCGGCGTTGAGTATGGCGCGGCGGGCCAGCTGGACAGCTTCCGCTACGACCACTTCAATTCCGTTGGGCTGTTTGTGCCTGGCAAGGGCCTGACAGGCGTGTATCACAAGATGCAGCTGGTCCCGTTTGGCGAGCGGATTCCGTTTGCCGATGATCTTCCCTTCCTGATTAAAATGCTGACGTGGGATATGGGGATTTCGGCGTGGGGAAGGGGGCAATCTATCACGGTGTTCGATCTGCCGTTGCGGAATGGCCAGCCAGCCAAAGGGGGAGCCGTGATCTGCTTCGAAAGCGTTTACCCGAACGTGGTGCGGAAGTTCGTTGACTCCGGCGCAAATTTCCTAACAGTGGTGACCAACGATGGGTGGTATCTGGGAACCACCGGCCCATTGCAGCACCAACGTTTTGCCCTGCTTCGCGCAATCGAAAACCGCCGGCCAATAGCGCGTGCAGCCAACACGGGAATCAGCTGCTTCATCTCGCCAAACGGTGAGATTTACAACGAGACCGAGCAGAACGTGGCCGCAGCAATCACCGACCAGCTTGAGCTACGGAGCGGCCGTACACTCTACACCCGTTGGGGGGATTGGTGGCCGCAACTTTGTTTGCTGGCCGCAGCAATGTTCGCGGTAGCGATTGCTCTGCGCCGCCACCGAAGCGCGTAGCCGGTTATCGTATCGCCAATAACTTCCGATAGCCCTTCCCCCCCAAACGGAGCAAGCCAAGCGCGGCATTGACTTGGCGATCATTCGGAAGCGATTTCGCCACACGCTCACGCTGGGTGGTGAAGCGTGCGGTGATCTCATCAAACAGCCAGCGGCGGACCTCCTCGCGGTAACGCTCCATCTCCCTTCGTTGGTCGGCTTTTGCAACGCCGCGCAGCTTCTCGATTTGCTCCACCACTTGCGCGCTGCGGCGGGTGCGGCGGGCATCGTCGTACAGGTCATCTATCTGCTCAATCAATGGGTCCGGCGTTTGGGATTCGTTCAGCTCGTTGGTGGAGAATTCCATGAAGGCTGCCAGAAGCGAATCGGTGATGGCGAACCGCTGGGGCAGCGCACGCATCCCCGAAGCGGACTGGCTGGCGAAACGGAAAAACAGGTTCGATTCCGCAAGCCGGGCAATAATTGCGGCAGTATCTGGCAGCCGCACCAGCGTGTCCGGCAGCACCCCGCCGTGGTCGTACACGGGCCGCCCGATGCGGGTGCGGAACAGGCGGTGGCTGGTGTCCACCGTTCCCCCGGCTTGGTCCCCGGCGTAATCAATTTTTTGGATGCAACGCCCCGATGGAGTGTAATACCGCGCCGTGGTCATCTTCAGCATATTGTCGTCGGGAAGCAGCCGTGTGGATTGGACCAAGCCCTTCCCAAAACTGGGGACCCCAATCACCACGCCAACATCAAGGTCCTGCATTGCCCCGGCAACAATCTCGGCAGCGGAAGCTGAGTATCCATCCACCATAATTACCACCGGCAAGCCTTCTGCAATCGGGTCTTCGGTGGAGCGGTATTCCTGGCTTTCGGCGGAGTCGCGGCCCCGGGTGGAGACGATCAGGCTGCCGGAGGGGACGAACTTCGCCACCACATCCACCGCTGCTTCCAGCACGCCGCCGGGGTTGTTGCGAAGGTCCAGGATCATCCCGCGTTTCATCCCCTGGCGTTGCAAGTCAAGGATTGCCGCACGCATCTCATCGCCGGCATTGCTGCTGAACCGGGTTAGCCGCACGTACCCAACGCTATCGGCCACCATGCCGCTGTAGCTGATGCTCCGCACGCGAATCGTCTCGCGGGTAAGGGTGAAATGGAGCAGCGTATCCACGCCGTCGCGTTGCACCGTTAGCGGGACCGTGGTGTTCGGCAGGCCGCGTGTTTGTTCGCGCAGCCGTTCAATCGGTCCGTTCAGCATCCGCACGCCGTTAATCTCCATAATCCTGTCCCCCATCCGGACCCCTTCGCGCTGTGCCGAGTATCCATCCATCACATCGGTGATCGTCACCATGCTGTCGCGCATTCCCACGCTAATCCCAATCCCGCCGTAGGAGCCGCTTGATAGCAACTCAATTTCGGCGGCCTCACCTTTCCGCAGATACTCGGTGTAGGGGTCCAGTTCTTCCAACATTCCATCAATGGCGGCGGTAATCATTCTTTCTGGGTCCAGCTTTTCCACGTAGCCGTGCGACAGCTCGCGGAACGTCTCGCCGAACACCTCCAACTGGGCGTTGACGTTGTAGTAATACTCCTCCTCGTCGGGGAGCATAAAAGCGGCAAGCACCATCACCGAGGCAAGCACCATCAGCAAGGCACGTGGCGAGAGCGGGAGCGTGGAATGTGGCTTATCCATGGCGGTTCATCAGGGAAGCAGATTGCAGAAAATTTCTTTGGCCAAAATAGTGGTTCGCCATGCAGCGATCAATCCCCCAAAAAATAGCGACCCCGTTTCAACGGATGCTGAAACGGGGCCAAGCCATTATTCGGTTGTTTTCTTTTTAGAGGATCACGTTAGTGGATCACGCGCATTGCCTTGGCGTACACCATCTCCCCTTTTGCCGTCTTGACGGTAAGGTGGTATAAGTAGCTTCCGGTGGCAAGCTCGGAGACATCCACGGTAACGCTATGGTCGCCGGTGGCTTGGTCGGATTGGTCGAGCGAGCGAACCAGCCCGCCATTGGCATCATAGATCCGAAGCATCACTTCCGATGCCGGCTCGGTAAGCACATAGCCAATGGTGGTTGTGGTGTTGGCCGGGTTCGGGAAATTCTGCTTCAGCGTCGAGCTTTCTGGAAGCTCAAATCCCGTGACCGGTTTCGGAAGGCCCAACGCTTCGCTGAACAACGCCCGAAGATCGGCTCCGTTGAAAAGCATAATCAGCGGCTCGATACCGAAATCATAGACCTCTCCAACCTGTTCCTGTCCCTTCTCCGATTTCAATTCGGCGATGGTCTCGTTAAAGTCATCGCGGTTATCAATCAGCTGGCGTTTTGCTTCGGGGTCGGCCATGATCGCCTTCTTGTTTGCGGCAACGTAGCGGTCGGCCTGCGATTGCAGCTCGGTCAAAAATGTGGCAAGGTCACCAATCACCTCTTCTTTCAATCCATCAAGCGATGTGCGGTAGCGTCCGGACATCTCCATCGCCGTTCCAAAAATGGAGAAGACTTCGGTGAGCTTTTCCATCCCTTCTTGTTCAATCTCTAGATCGGCGGTGGCCTCGTTTTCTTCTATCTGCTCGATCTGTGCGTCCTCGTTCTTCGCTTTCTCCAGCATCTCGCTGGTCAGGATGCTCCAGCGGACGCGGAGCCGATTCAAGGTTTCAAGGTCGGCAGCCGAGAGGGTGCGGTCAATTTGTTGTTTGTAATCGCTAAGTTTTGCGGTCCAGAAATTGAGCGCAGTCTGGCCAATTTGATTCTGCAGCTGCTGCACCAGCGGGGATTCGCCATCGGGCTGGGTGCGGTCAATCGTTTGTTGGGCGGTTAGCGGAGCGGTGGCCAGCAGGATAGCGGCACACGCGCCCGCAAGGCGTGCGGCGGTTCGGCGTATAAGCATCGGTCGGTTCCTCCAGGGAAGTTGAGTATCGTTCATCGGACTGTTTGGGAAAAGGGGCTGCGTCAGAATGCCAGCGGTTGATTAGTGCTCGCGTTCCAGCAGACGCGCCGGACAGACGACGCACCCACAGCAAAGTTGCAACAGGGGAAGCCAGCACGCAAGGGAAGTGGGAGTTTTATTGGTGAGTAGTAGAATGAAAAATTATAGGAAGAATTGAACAAATCTGAATAGATTGAGCAACGAACAGCTATGAACTACATTGAATACATCAATGCTGCGCTTCAACCATCGCATCCGATTGGCTTGCGTGCGGTGGATCTATTTGCAGGGTGCGGTGGTATCTCCCTAGGCTTTGAGGCAATGGGAATTGCTGTTGATGGCTATGAGATGGACCCCAAAGCCGCCAGCACCTATAATCACAACTTGCAAGGCCATTGCTTTACTGAGCGGTTGACGTTAGCCACCCCCATTAGCAATGGGTATGATATCGTTCTTGGGGGTCCGCCATGCCAGCCATTTAGCGTAGGTGGACACCAAAAAGGAGCGGAAGATGACCGGAACGGGTTCCCAGTTTTTATCAATGCGATTCGGAACATACAACCCAAATTGTGGTTATTCGAGAATGTGCGTGGTATGCTCTACTCAAATCGTGGCTATTTTGAGCACATAGTGGCGGAGCTTGGGGAGCTTGGTTACAGGATTGAGTATCGGATCTTAAATGCTGTGAATTACGGTGTTCCGCAAAATCGTGAGCGATTATTTGTTGTGGGGCATCGCAGTAATTTTAATTATCCACCACCCCTAACAAAAACAACAACCGTTGGTGAAGCAATTGGAGATTTAATTGATACAACAATAGATGAGAGTAAAATTTTAACTCCATCAATGGATCGCTACGTATTGAACTATGAAAAAGCCTCCAAGTGTGTTAATCCACGGGATTTACACCTTAACAAACCAGCGCGAACATTAACTTGCCGCAACATTGCTGCGCCAACGGGTGATATGCAAAGGGTTCGCTTAAGCGATGGTAGAAGAAGACGCATTTCCATCCGTGAGGCAGCGCGGCTTCAGAGTTTCCCCGATTGGTTTACATTCCACGGCACCGAGACACAACAGTATTACCAAATTGGGAATGCAGTCCCGCCAATTCTTGCTTTGCATTTAGCTAAATCTGTTGTTCAGTGTTTGACAAGCAATGAATATTCAAATAACGTGCTACTCGAATCACCACTATTAAGCATCGGGGCGCAAACGATGATTGTTTTTGAGCAATGAAAAAAATACGCTCTGCTTCCATACAAAACCTTATTGACGAAACCATCGAAATTTTAAGAATGGTTGGGGTATCCGTAGAGAAAATGACGAAGCGATCCGCCGAGCGAGCAGCAATGGTACTCCTTGCAGTAGCTGGCGTACAGGGGAATTGGGATAGAGGATTGAACCGTAATCGAAAGATAAAAACCCGTGAAATCATCAACTATATCAATCAGAATTTTGAAGAAAATATTTCCAGCGGGTCGTACGATAATATCCGTCGCAAGGATCTACGGCCTTTAATTATGGCAGGAATTGTAGAAAGCAATGCTGATAACCCTCAAGCCGCAACAAATGATCCAACACGGGGATACTCACTTACCTCTGAAATGATCGAGCTGATGGTCACATACGGAATTGCGAATTGGCATTTATCTGCACAAAAATCCCTTGGCTACAAAAATTCTCTTAATAATCAGAATACTTACGGAATCCCTGTTAATCTGCCGAGTAGCATTACCATAGAGCTATCTTCTGGTGAGCACAATAGGCTTCAACGGCATATTATTGAAGATTTTTTACCGCGCTACGGGTTTGGTGCAGAAGTGCTATATATAGGGGATACCAAGAATAAATTTCTTTACCTTCAGCAATCACAACTTTCTTCTTTGGGTTTCCCAATTATTTCACACGAAAAGCTCCCTGATATTATCGCTTATAGTTCAACAAAGAATTGGCTGTACATTATCGAGGCAGTGCATAGCAGTGGAGCTATCAACGAGCTTCGCATAGCAGAACTACAATCCATGGCGAAACACTCTACCGCTGGTGTTGTTTTTGTCACGGCTTTTTTAACACGCAAAGATTTCAAAAAATGGGCCGCTGACATTGCCTGGGAAACCGAAGTCTGGATTGCTGAATATCCCGACCATTTAATTCATTTTGATGGTAAAATTTTCATTGGTCCACACACAACAGCGGCATCAACTGATCAACGTTCATAGTACACGACGCATTTACTGAATGACCAACAACACAACACCAACAATCCTTGCCGAGCCGGAAAACAGGCTTCCCGATTTTGCGTTCGATCAGCTTCCCGAGCCGCTGGCCAGCAACGTTGCCGCCATGGGATGGAAATCCCCCATGCCGGTGCAAGTCAAAGCGGTTCCGTACCTCCTTTCTGGCCGCGACATGATTGTCCAGTCGCACACCGGTTCCGGCAAAACCGGCGCGTTCCTTCTCCCACTGCTTCAACGACTTGACCCAAGCATCCGCACGCCACAGGCGTTGGTGCTGGTCCCAACGCGTGAGCTTGCCATGCAGGTCCACGAAGAATTCCTGGCGTTGTCGCAAGGGACCGGGCTTCAGGGCGCGCTGATTTACGGCGGCGTTGGCTACGGCCCCCAGCTTCAAGCCCTCCGCGACGGCGCGCAAGTGGTGATTGGCACACCAGGCCGAATCACCGACCACCTTAGCCGCCGCTCCCTGAACTTCAACAACCTGCGCGTCCTTGTGTTCGATGAAGCCGATGAGATGCTTTCCATGGGCTTCTACCCAGCCATGGTTGAAATCCGCTCCTGGCTTCCCCGCAAACGGATCTCCTGGATGTTCTCGGCCACCATGCCCTACAAGGTGCAGCTGCTGGCCGAAGAATTCCTGACAAAGCCAGAGTTCCTAACCTTGAGCGCCGGCCACGAGACCGTCAGCACGATGGAGCACCGCTGGTACATGGTCCCCCCAATGGATAAGGACCTGATGCTGATGCGGTTGATTGAAATAGAAAGCCCGGAATCGGCCATCATCTTCTGCAACATGAAGACCGATGTGGAATACGTTGCCAGCGCGCTCCGAAGCCGTGGCTACAACGCCGATTTACTATCGGGCGACCTTAGCCAGAAGGACCGCGAAACCGCCATGCGCCGGATTAAAAACCACGAGGTCCGGTTCCTTGTTGCCACCGATGTGGCCGCGCGCGGCATTGACATCAGCGACCTTGCTTACGTCTTCCAATACGACGTCCCAAAAGATTCCGAAAGCTACTTGCACCGCGCCGGACGCACCGCCCGCGCAGGGAACACCGGCGTTGTGGTGACGCTGGTGGCGAATATGTCCGACAAAACCGACCTGAATAAAATCTCCCGCCGCTACAACGTTGACTTCGTTGAGATGAAGCTGCCAACGCAAGAGGAGATGGAGCAGCGGATTGCCGAACGGCTGATTAACCTGCTGGAAGAACGGATGCGGAAAATCACCAAGCAGGTCCACCGCGAGCGGATTGCACGGTTCGAGGCGTTGGTAAAAGGCCTTTCGCAGACCGAGGATGAGTGGCTGTTGGTGGCAATGCTCCTGGATGAGTTGTACCAGAAGGAATTCCACGCCGCAACGGCAACCGCCGGCCCAACCAGCAAGGCCACCACCGGAAAAACTCCGCCGCCACCGCAGGCGGAAGCACGGCCAACAACCCAGCCAGCAAGCGGAACGCATCAGCACGCAACGCCTTCGCACAAACCAAGCCCGCCAACGCAGCCGGCCCAACAGCAAACGCCCACCACCCTCCATCCGCAGGCTGCGGATGGAGCACTACAGGAGCCTGCCAAAAAGAAAAAGAAGAAAAAGAAACGCCGCCGCAATCGTGGCGGGGAGCAAACCGCCGCCGGCACAACCCTGCAAGCAATGGGAGCCGATGCCGCCGCAAACGCTGCCACGCAAACCGCAACACCGGCGGAGCAGGAGCAGGCGGCCAGCGTGAGCATTGAAGAAGTGGCAACGGCAGAAACCGGAGCGGCGGAGCAATCCCCCACGGAGCTTCCCGCCCCAGCCAAGAAAAGCACACGCCGAAAAACCACTGAGGAAAAAGTAGAGATAGCAGCAACCACAGAATCCGCGCCGGAGCTTGCAGCCGCGCCAGCCCCTTCCGGCAAGCCGGCCAAAGCTCCCGCAAAACGGAAGGCCAAAACCACCCCGGAACCCAGCCAACCGGAAGCGGTTTCGGAAGCAATCCCAGAAACCAAACCGGCCGGGCGCAAAAAGCAAAAAGCCGCCGCGCAAAAGGAAGAAGCACCGGTGGAAGCAACAGCCCCGGAATCTATCCTTGCCCCCGAACCGGAAGCCAAGCCAGCAAAGCGGAAAGCCAGCCCAAAGAAAACGGTGGCGGAAACCGCGCCAGCCGAAGCCCCAGCCGTGCAACCGAAGCGGCGGAAGAAAGGGGAGTAAGAAGGGAACGGAAGAATCACACAACAGGGGCATGATCCAGGCCGATCATGCCCCTGTTGATGTTCATCTCAGAGTTTCATAAAAACCATCACTCACTTCCCCGCCTCCTTTTTTTCCTCACCCCGACGCTGCAACCTCACACACTCCATTGCAGTTAGGGTGTGGCGGCGGGCTTGGTGATGGAGCCTGCACGATGTACCTTGCTTCCCCACTGTTGTGGGCGACGCTGATTCCTTGATGATGCCACTTATGACCGACGACAAAGTCCGCGCGCTGCGGCGGATGAAACGGATTGCCACCGGAGCCTTCCTTCTGATGACGGCAATCTTTTTTGTGACCAACCATTTGGGGAACCAAGCCATTTTCTGGGTGGTGCGTTGGGACCACGTAAACGCTTTTGCCGAGGCCGCAATGGTGGGCGCGCTGGCCGATTGGTTTGCGGTGGTGGCACTCTTCCGCCACCCTCTTGGCATCCCCATCTGGCACACAGCAATTATCCCGAACAAGAAGGATGAGATTGGGCGCAACCTTGGCACCTTCGTGGAAACCCGATTGCTTTCGGTGGAGAATTTGCGAACCGAGATCGGCCGGTTTTCCGCTGCGAACGCGGCACTTGGCTACCTGGATGAACCGAGCCACCGCCAACGCGCTGCCGAACTGCTGACCGAAGGGATTGCCACCATCGTTCGCCAGCTTGATGATGAACAGGTGCAAGCCACCATTGCCGAGGCCGCCACCGACAAGCTGAAAGATTTGAATGCCAGCACGCTATTGGGGAATGGCTTGGAACTGATCGTCCAAAGTGGCAGGCACCAGCAGATCATTGATTCGGCATTAACCTATCTGGCCCAATGGGTGCCAACCCGCCGCGACATGATCCGCCAGTTTATTGAGCGGTCCTTGCAGCGAACCTTGAAATGGGGAAGCAACCTTGTTCCCAATGCCGTTGTTGAACGCGCCACCGACCAAGTGCTGACCGCGCTGATTGAGGTGCTGCAGCAGGCCGCCGCCGACCCCGCCCACCCAATGCGCGAAGACTTAAACAGCCGCGCCGAGGAATGGGTTCACCGCCTGCAGCAGGATGAAGAATTGGGGGAGAACGTCAACCGATGGAAGAATGATTTGGTGGAGAATCCAACCGTGCGCGGCTACATCGCGGGGCTGTGGATTTCCTTGAAAGAATGGATGCTGGCCGATGCCCAAAACGCTGACTCCACCATCAGAAGTTACGTGCTGCGGGGGATCGAGTCGTTCCACCAGCGGCTGACCGAGGACCAAGAGCTTCGCCAGACGATTGACACGAAGCTCCGCTCCGCCGTGATTAGCGTGGTAAGCAACCACCACAGTGCTATCGGCGGGGTGATTAGCCGAATTGTGGATTCCTGGGATGGCCAGCGGCTTTCCCGCGAGATTGAGTTGAACTTAGGTCGCGACCTTCAATATATCCGCCTGAACGGGACGTTCATCGGGGGCATTGTTGGGTTGCTTATTCACCTTGTAAAGGTCTGATGATGCGCAGAATATCTCTCACATTTCCCTTCCTACTCCATCGCCCACTGCGTGCCGTTGGCCTGCGGTTTTCCTGCTGCTGCTTGATGATGCTTGCCGCAGTGCTTGAGGTTTGCGCCCAACGCCCGGCAACGTTTCGGAACCCGCTGGACTCGGTGATTATCCGGGGGATGACCGAGCGGTATATCGAGCTTTCACGTGGGCGATGGATGGACTACGACAGCATCGAAACCTACGCCGCCGACGAGCTTGCCAACCAACTTACCAACGGCGACCGCGGCGCGCTGATGTTCAGCAAAACGCTGAACTACGCGGTGCAACGGACCTTCTCCGTCCATATCCACGACTCGTTGGGCGTTGCCACCGTTGCCGCCACCGGCGACACGGTCCCGATGTTCGGCCCCTTGACGATTGACTTCACGTTCCTGTTCCGCAAGGTGGAGCAGCTGGGGTGGCGAATCAGCGCGATACGGCGGCAAGTGGGGACCGAGCAGGTCCAGAAACGCTTGGCCACACTATCAACCACCACCGAATTCCCCGAAAAACTGAAGCCAGTGATGGCACGCGAATGGGGAAGATTCTTGCTGAGCAACCAGCAGGTTAGGGAGCATTTTCAGGCCAACCGCGAACGCTTCAACCAACTGCTTGCGCAGTTCCAACGTGGCGATTCGTTGATGATGGTTGGGCGCACCAGCGATAAGATATCGCAACTGAACTATCACTCCATCCTGTGGGATGCCGCCACCGAGACCACCCCGAAAGAAGTGGTGGACGACTATCTGGCCACCGCAACCCCAACCCAACGGAAGGAGATGCAGGCCCGGCTTCGGTACGTTGAACGGCTGCGAAAAGCCGGGCGCGACACGCTTGCCAAAATCGCCAAGCACTACCGCTTGCCGGTCCCACGGCTCGACTCGGTGACGGCAATGATGGCGGAGCTTTGGGTGAAATATATCAACGCCGCACTCCCCTGGAAGCAAGCGGTCCAGTTCACGGTGGATGGGCAGTTCGACAACGTTTTTGGCTACATCTATTGCCCCAGCGATTGCCCCTTCATCTCGCCGGAAGAGTATTACTACCTTGAAGATTTAGGGGGCGGATGGTGGCTGTTCCGGTCCACATAAACCAGCGGAACTCCATTGGATGATTTGGGCGATTGGCGCACGCAAGACCAGCTATCCAACGCTGGCTTTGTTGAACACAATCCGGTCCATCATCGCAATCTCTCGCCCGCGCCGAATCTCGCTCAACTGCTTCCGAAGCCAGCCGCCAAAGCCAAGCCCCGGCGTAAAAACTTCCAGCTTCAGCCCGCGCGCGTTTGCCAAATCGTTCAGCCCCATGATGGTTAGATAGCCCGCGCGCCCACGTTCGGCCCGCTCGGCCATCATCTTCTCTCCATCTTCGGTGGCGGTGTACACCGGGGAATCAATCACCACAACGGCTCCGCCGGGCCGGACCACGCGCAACGCTTCATCCAGCAATTCGCCTTGCTGCAGGGCGTAGTGGAACGCGCCGTTGAAGACCACCAGATCGAACGCTGCATCGGCAAATGGAAGCCGCGCAAAGTCGGCACGGACCCGCTGGAAACTGACCGGAAGCGATGCAAGGAAATGGCTTCCCGCGCCCAGCCCGTCGCGGGGGTCGTCGTCAAGGTCCAGGGCGGTTGCGCGGTTGCCCCACTCGGCAAGCCAGCGCGTCAGCCAGCAGTTCCCGGCCCCGGCATCCAGAATATCCAGCTGGCGGCCAGGAAATCGTTCCTGCAAAAACGTCCGCAACCACTCCATGCTTCCCCGCCGCTGGTCCCATTCTTTTTTGAACGGATGATCGTCCGCAACCTCCGGCAGCCCCACGTACCACGCCGCCTCGGCTCCGCCCCGCTTCTCCGTTCGGCGAATCCGGCGGTACTGGTCAAGGAAATCGCGATGGAGAGGGAGTTGTTCGGATGTGAGGAAATCATAGATGCCGTCGCGGGGTTCGAAGGTGCGGCCGCAGGCAACGCAGGCAATGTTGGCAGCTTGGGTCCGGCACTCTGCCGCGCAATGGGGGCAGCGGAAGATGGAGTTCATTTGGTGTGTGTTGATGAGGTTGGGAAGCTGGTTTCTTGGTGTTGATTAGTTTGCGGCATGCCGAAGCCCGCACGCAGCAACGCACCCGCGGCAACGATGATACCGTTTTGCCCACAACCAGCCATCACCATTGTGCCACACCATTTTGCCACAGCATGGACCGTTTGAACCGATTGGTCGCCATCACACTCCGCCTGCAAAGCCGCCGCATCGTGCGGGCCGAAGACTTAGCGGAAGATTTCGGCATCAGCGTCCGCACCGTCTATCGTGACTTGCGGGCGTTGGAGGAAGCGGGGCTTCCAATTTATGCCGAGGCCGGAAAAGGCTACAGCCTTCTGGAAGGATATCACCTTCCGCCGGTGATGTTCACCCAGGAAGAAGCCGCGGCTCTGTTCCTGGGTGGCGAATTCACCGAGCGGCTGACCGATGAATCGCTACGCGGCCATGCACGCTCGGCACTGATGAAAATCCGGGCAGTGCTTCCGCCGGAACGGAAGGAGTTTATCGAGCGCGTTGGGTCCGCAACGGCGGTATATATCCCGGCTCCGCAGCCAACGTTCGCCCCCCACGCCCATTTGTCGCTTATCCAAGAAGCGATTGCCCACCGAACCGTTGTTGAGATTGCCTACCAAAGCGGCTTGCGCGAACGAACCACACGAGCGGTGGAGCCGCTGGGGCTGGTCTATTACGCCAGCCACTGGCATCTGATTGCTTGGTGCCGATTACGGCTGGACGTTCGCGACTTCCGCAGCGACCGGATTATGGCAATCCGCCCGCTGGGCGAATCCTTCCCCGAGCGGCATGGCTTTTCCATTCGGGAGCACGTTGTGCACACCATGAGGGAGGGCGGAACCACCTATCCCGTGCGCGTCCGGTTCACCCGCGAAGGGGCGCGATTCACCGCGGACCGGTACAAGTTTGGGTTTGCCGAAGAACGGGTGGTGGGGGATTGGGTGGAGATGCTCTTCTACGTTCCATCGCTGACATGGATTGCCGGCTGGATACTCTCCTTTGCCCACCATGCCGAAGTTCTGGAGCCACAGGCCCTGCGCGATGTACTCCATCAGTGGGCCGAAGCCTTGCTGCAAAAATACCGCCCCCTTGTGCCGGAAGAATAATCTGCCAGGCATTGCCGCCGGGGCACCCAGCGGCGGCGGTGTGACATTTGGCGGAGTTGAGGTTCTTGTTATCGGGAAAAGGTTGGTGGAGACGCGCAGAGATTCTCCACAGGGGGTTCTTCGACCCCTGTAATTTTATCAAGGTCTCAGCCCCCCACCGCCAGCCAGCTTTAGCCTACGGCCCAACACGTCACTTTCATCCCAGTAGGCCAACCCCATTCAAGAGAACGGGCCACAGCAATGTGGCCCGTTTTTTTTATGGAGAGCGATTGTTTGGGTGCCGCGTTTGCTACGGGGTTACGCCTTCGAACCGCGCGGTGAAGTGCCGAAGCACCGCCGGCGCCGATGTGATCCGATACCCCCGCAGTGCGTCGCGCATCTTGGCCACGTGGATCACCGCTTCGGCAACGTAGTCAATGTGGGATTGCGTGTACAACCGGCGTGGAATGGCAAGCCGCACAAGGTCCATCGCCGCGGGCACCTCGGTGCCGTCGGGTTGCTGGCCGAACATCACCGTGCCGATCTCGCAAGCCCGGATACCCGCCTCGACGTACAACGCCGTGGCCAAAGCAATGCCTGGATATTGAAGCGGTGGGATGTGGGGGAGCATCGCCCGGGCATCAATGTACACGGCATGCCCGCCCGGGGGCCGCACAATCGGCACGTCGGCGGCAATCAGTTTTTCGGCCAGATACTCAATCGAGCGGATGCGATACCGCAGGTAATCTTCCTCCACCACTTCTTCAAGCCCGCGTGCAATCGCCTCAAGGTCGTAGCCGGCAAGGCCGCCATACGTTGGGAATCCTTCGGTAAGGATCAGCAGGCTGCGGCAGCGTTCGGCAAGCGCGTCGTCGTTCATGGCAAGGAATCCGCCAATGTTGGCAAGCCCGTCCTTCTTTGCCGACATGGTGCAGCCATCGGCAAGGGAGAACATCTCCTGGGCGATCTCCAACGGCGTGCACCCCTGCTGCCCCTGCTCGCGTTGCTTGATAAACCACGCGTTCTCGGCAAACCGGCAAGCATCAAGGAAGAATGGTTTGCCGTAGCGATGGGCAATCTGGCGAATGCCCCGAAGATTCTCTAGCGAGATCGGTTGGCCGCCGCCGGAGTTGTTGGTGGCCGTTGCCATTACCAATCGGACCAAGTCCCCTTCTTCGGCCAGCGTCCGTTCAAGCCGTTCCAGATCAACATTCCCTTTGAACGGATGGAGCGACGACGGCGTGTGCCCTTCGGCAATCACGATGTCGCGCGCTTCGGCGTTCTCGGCCTCGATGTTCGCCCGTGTGGTGTCGAAGTGGGTGTTGTTCAGCACGATGTCCCCCGGCGACAGCATGGTGCTGAACAGGATACGCTCGGCAGCGCGGCCCTGGTGCGTTGGGATGATATGGCGGAATCCCGTGATGTTGCGCACCACCGATTCGAACCGATAGAACGACCTGCTTCCGGCATACGATTCGTCCCCCTGCATCAGCGCGCCCCACTGCGCGGCGGACATCGCGCCGGTTCCGGAATCGGTCAGCAAATCAATCAGCACATCTTCCCCCTGAAGCAAAAAGATGTTGTTGCCGGCATGCTCCAGCGCCGCAACGCGCTCCTGGCGCGAGGTGGACTTTATTGCCTCAACCGCCTTGATACGGAACGGCTCGATGATGGTGTTGAAGTTCATGGATTGCCTACGGGTTCAAATGAATCGTGCCGATTAGCCACCGGCGTGCTATCCTGCGCCGCCGCTGGGTCCGCCGCTGCGGATGCAACGCCCACTGGTTTGAATCTTGCTTGGAAGAACCGCAGATACTTCGGTTCGTACACCATCGCCAACCCGCCAATTGTCTGGCGGCGTTCGTACAGGCTGATAACCGATTCGGCCGTCACGTCAATGTGGGCTTGGGTGTACACCCGGCGCGGTATCGTCAGGCGAACAAGCTCCAGTTTTGGATAGTTGTTCTCGCCGGTCTGGCTGTTGCGCCCTGCCGAGACCACGCCGCGCTCCATCGTGCGGATGCCGCCTTCAAGGTAAAGCTCGGCGGCCAGGGCCTGGGCGGGGAATTCATGCTGCGGAACGTGCGGAAGGAAGCGGCGAGCATCCAGATAAATTGCGTGGCCCCCAACCGGAAGAACAATCGGGATACCGGCCTGAATCAGCTGCTGGCCCAGATACTCCACCTGCCCAATCCGCGCACGGATGTGATCCTCACTCAACGCCTCCTCGATGCCGATTGCCATTGCCTCCATGTCGCGCCCGCTTAGCCCGCCGTAGGTATGAAGCCCTTCGTACACCACCACAAGGTTGCGTGCTTCCTCAAAAATCTCCCACTCCTTCAGTGCCAAAAAGCCGCCGATGTTCACCAGCAGATCCTTCTTGCCGCTCATGGTGCAGCCGTCGGTGTAGGAACACATTTCCAGAAGGATGCTGGCAATGGAACGATCGGCAAACCCTGGCTCGCGTTGCTTGATAAACCAAGCATTCTCAATGGCACGCGTTGCATCAAGGATAACGCGAATTCCATGCTGGTGCGCAAGCTCGCTTACGGCGCGAACGTTCTCCATGGAAATCGGCTGGCCGCCCGCCATGTTTACCGTTGCAGCAACGGAGATGTAGGGGATTTTCTTGGCACCGACGCGCTCAATCAATGCGCGAAATTTCTCAAGGTCCACGTTCCCTTTGAACGGATAGAGCGATTCGGAATCGTGCGCTTCATCAATAATGACATCAACGAAGGTTGCGCCGGCCAACTCCTGGTGCAAGCGTGTGGTGGTGAAGTACATGTTCCCCGGAACAACGTCGCCCGGGGAGATGAGGATGCTAGAGATAAGATGCTCGGCACCGCGGCCCTGGTGCGTTGGCACCACATACTGGTAGCCGTAGCGTTCCTGCACGGCGGCTTCAAGCCGATAGAAGTTGCTGCTGCCGGCGTAGGCTTCGTCGCCACGCATCATGCCGGCCCATTGGGCATCGCTCATGGCACTGGTCCCGCTGTCGGTCAGCAGGTCAATGTACACGTCATCGGAGCAGAGAAGGAAGGTGTTGTAGCCCGCTTCTTCCAGGGCAACGCGGCGTTCGGCGGGGGTGGTCATTTTTAAGAGTTCGACCACTTTGATCTTGTACGGCTCGGCCCACGAGCGATGCCGGCCCGCAGGCGCAGAATGATCCGAAACCATGGCGTATCCGTTTTAGTGATTGGAACGAGATCGAATTAGCGGGTGCAATTTCGGTGCGCTCGCTGCGGGTAAACCATGATATAGATCATCCTCTTTCGCCCATTCCAGCTGCAGGCCCATTTGATACAACCGGCACGCGTGGCTGCGGGCAATCCGTTCTGCCAAGCCTTGCAGCACAACCGCGCACGCCGTGGGATCACAACGCAATGGCTGCGGGCCGTTTTTTGCGCAATGCAATCGCCAACCACGCGGCAACAACCGCAACAATGGCAATGCGGAGCGCATTCAGGAACCACGCGGCTCCCGGCTCCGTGCCGAACGTCTCCGAAATCGCAGTGGCAATGGCCGGAATGGTGAACCAATAATAGATGCTGATGGCAAACGCGCCCCCCAAGCGAAGCATGGTGTTGGGGTGCAGCGCAAGCAGACGCTGCAAAGCAATGAACAGAATTGCTGAGGCCGCGCTCATCATCAGAATCCAGGGATAGATGGTGGCAAGCGATGCTTCCGCCGGCACGGTGTAGTAGCCCAGGACAAACCCTGGGAAGGCGATAGCGAAGATTGCCATCACCCTCATGGGGGGATACTGGCTGCGGTTGTGCGCCCCAGAGATTACCGAAAGGGAACGCGCCGGGATAAGGTCAAAGCACGCGCCCACGCACCCCACACACTGCTGGCAATGGGCGTGGGGCAGGTTCATCAATGGGTTCTGCCCGTATAACCGCTCAACCGGAAGCACCGGGCAAAACGTTGAGCACCACGCGGCCTTGCCGGCAACCAGCGCGCCGCCAACAAATGCGATCAAAATCGTCGCGACCATCAGCGCAACCAGAGCATCGGCATCATGGTTAAACAGCACCAGCCGCAACGGAACCAGCACAAACAGCAGCGTGATGGAAATCGCCGGGGCAAGGCGCTGCAGGCGGCGCGGCAACTTGCGCCGCCACCCAACGCCAATCCGCTCGAAGAACTGGCCCACCACACCAATGGGGCAAAGATTACGCCAAAGCATCGGCGCAACCAGCAGCATGAAGGGGACAAGAGGGATCAGCAGGTTCCAAGCGATGAACAGCCCAATGCGCGGCTGTATCAGCAGAATGGCGATGACGGCGACGGCAGCAGCAACAGAAACAGCCTGCAAAGCACGCCACACGGGGGAGCTTGACGTTGCGTTAACGCCCATGACGTTTTCCCGTAATGGAGAAGTTGGATAGGATTGCTGGCAGGCATGAAATAAGACCGCTCCGGCTCGATAATGTTACCGCGTGCCGGTGGGCGCGTGCAGAGTGGGAAGAAGGTAAGCGGCTTGCGTAAGCCGCTCACTCTCCATTCCATAACCACCAACAAAAACGGGCAACAGCAATTGTTGCCCGTTATGCAGCGGTTCCTGCTTTTCTTACCAAGGTATTCTTGCCAACTCCATTTTCCCCTCCCTTGCCATCCACCGCAAGCAGCGTGGTGTGCCGCAGCGCAGCGGCTTACTCCGTGTACGGGCAGGCCACGTAATGCCCCTGTTCCATCTGCCGGAATGCTGGGAACTGGTTGGCGCAGTCGGGGCGGACGATTGGGCAGCGTGTGCGGAACGGGCAACCGCTCGGTTTTGCCAACGGCGTTGGGACGTCCCCTTGCAACGCGGTTCGGCTTTCGCGCCCGCTATCGGGGTTGGCCACCGGCACTGCCGATAACAACGCACGGCTGTACGGATGCTTCGGCGAAAAGAAGACCTGCTCGGCTTCCCCGTACTCCACCATGTTCCCCAAATACATCACGGCAATGCGTGCGCTGATATGCTCCACCACCGATAAGTCATGGGCGATAAACAGGAAGGAAACTCCAAACTCCTCCTGAATATCCTGCATCAGGTTGATAACCTGCGCTTGGATAGAAACGTCGAGCGCGGAGACCGGCTCGTCGCAGACGATCAGGTCTGGGTTGGTGGCAAGGGCGCGGGCAATGCCAACGCGCTGGCGCTGGCCGCCGCTAAACTCGTGGGGGTAACGCCCGGCTTGCTCCGGCTGCATCCCCACTTTGTTCAGCAGCCACATCACCCGTTCTTTCATCTCCGTCTTCGACATCTTCGTGTGGATGCGGAGCGGTTCCTCGATGATTTGCGCCACCGTCATTCGCGGATTTAGGGAGCTGAAGGGGTCCTGAAAAATCATCTGGATTCGCGAACGGTAGGGGCGCATTTCACTTTTGGAGAGCTTCGCAAAGTCCACAACTTTGCCATCGGGGAGATGGAACAGGATTTCGCCCTCGATCTGGGCATCGGGGCTCATAATTTTGGTGATATTGATCAGCGCACGGCCAACCGTGGTTTTGCCGCATCCCGATTCCCCCACCAAGCCCAGCGTTTCCCCGCGGCGCATGGTGAACGACACGCCATCCACCGCCTTGACGGTTGCCACCTTCCGTTGGAAGATGCCCCCAAAGACAGGGAAATGAACTTTTAGATCTTTGACTTCTAACAGTATATCGTTGGCCATAAGCGCGGAAGGATTATCGGTTGTGGAAGAATCGCAAGCACGTGGAAGCTGTGGATAGCCGAAACGGGATCACCACCGCTCAGTAAAGGTGGCATCGCACAAAGTGGCCTGGCTCCTTTTCAATCAATGGCGGTTCTTCGGCAAAGCATTTGTCGAACGCACGTTCGCAACGGGTGTTGAACTTGCACGCCGCAGGCATTTGCAGGATGTTCGGCACCATTCCCGGAATAGCCTTCAGCCGGTGCTCGCGATGCCCCTTCACCGGGTGCGGAATGGAAGCCAGCAAGCCTTGCGTGTAGGGATGAAGCGGATTGTTGAAAATTTGCCGCACGTCCCCAACCTCTTGAATTTTCCCGCCATACATCACGATCACGCGGTTGCAGGTTTCGGCAACAACGGCAAGGTCGTGGGTAATCATCACAATGGCCGAATCGTTCCGCTCCCCCTTCAGCCGCATCATCAGCTCAAGAATTTGGGCTTGGATGGTGACATCAAGGGCAGTGGTTGGCTCGTCGGCAATCAGCAGTTGGGGATTGCAGCTTAGGGCCATTGCAATCATCACGCGCTGGCGCATCCCGCCGCTGAACTGGTGGGGGTAATCGTTCATCCGTTTGCGTGCGTCGGGGATTCCCACAAGCTCCAACATTTGCACGCCGCGGTCGAATGCTTCCTGCTTGCTAACCGGCTCGTGGTTCAGGATAGTTTCCATCACCTGAAATCCAATTTTGAAGACCGGGTTCAGCGAGGTCATCGGTTCTTGGAAGATCATGCCGATGTCGTTACCGCGCATTTTCCGCATTTCGGGAAGAGGCAATTGCAGCAGGTCCTTGCCGTTCATGGTGATGGAGCCGCCAACGATATCGCCTGGGGGATTAGGGATCAGGCGCATCAGCGAGAGAGCGGTAACCGATTTGCCAGAGCCAGACTCCCCCACAATCCCCAGGACTTCATCCTTGAAGATGTCGAACGTGACCCCATCCACCGCTTTCGCAGTGCCGCCACCGGTCTTGAAATAGGTCCGTAGATCGCGGACTTCGAGAAGTTTTTCCTTGGTCAAAGTAGTATCCGGACAGAGATAAGTGGAAGGGTTCTGCTGTAATGCTCAAGTGTTCGGTAGCTGGCTAACGAAGGCTTCCAATGATTCGGATTTCAGGGCAAGAGCCATCACCTGTTCAAGTTGTTCGGCTGAGTGTATCGCAGAAATTTTTTCTGTGACAGCTTCGGTCAGCACCCCAAAACGGAACATCAGCAAGGTGAGAATGCTTTTTCGAAGTCCTTGCTGAAGTCCTTGCTGAAGTCCTTGCTGAAGCCCTTCGGTATGTCCACGCTGAATAGCGTTTCGCTCAAAGCTAGTGATGTATGGCATAGTTTGCACCTCTTCAAAATGCTGAAGCGTGATCCAAAATTGGTTGTCACCCATTCGCTCTTCTTCCCCCGCTACCGCAACCGCGAATATTCTTTTGGATCGAATGCTTCGCGAATAGCTTCGCCGATGAAGGTCACCAGTATGAGGGTAAGGAACATTGCGCTTAAGGGAGTTAGGACAAGCCACCAGTTCTGGAAGCTGCCGCTGAACTCATTCAGCCCAACGCTCACCATTTGTCCCCAACTTGGTGTTGGTGGTGGCAATCCGTAGCCTAAATAATCAAGACCGACCAAACTGCTAATCCCCCCGATTATGGCAAACGGGAAACCCGAGATAATGGGCGTAAGTGAGTTTGGTAGTATATGCTTGAAAATGATGTTGTTATCGGTCGCTCCTAAGGCAATCGCTGCCGAGACGTAATCTTTTGCTTTTTCACGGTAAACTTCGCCTCGCAGAAAATATGTCATCCCCATCCAACCGAATAGAACAAGTAAGCCCGCAAGCGTGAAGAAGTTGGGGAAAATAATGGAACTTATAATAATGATCACAAATAGGCTTGGGATTGTCTGCCAAATTTCAATAAACCGCTGAAAGAAAAGATCGAACTTGCCACCATAATAGCCCATAATGGCACCAATTGACACTCCTAACACATCTATCAATATCGTCAAAATTAAGGCAAAGGAAATGGAGACATTAAATCCATAGCATAAGCGAGCAAAGACATCTCTACCAGTGTTGTCTGTACCGAACAAGTGCGTAGCTGAAGGAGCTTTCAATACGTTATCATAATCGCTTTCGTAAGGATTCCATGAGTATAAAGGCATCAGCACCCAATTCCCATTGCCTGATTGCTCATACAAGGAATCTAACTCACGATAGTTTACTTCACTCTTAATGCCTGAAACGCCGAAAGCCTCTCCTGAATAAAAAGTACCGGACAAGGCAGGGAAGTACCATGCCCCTTCGTAGGAAACAATTACGGCTTTATTATTAACTAACAGTGGCAAGGCAAAAGAAACCACATACAATATGGATAGCAGGATGAAAGAATAATATCCGCGTCGTAGCGACTTAAATTTTCGCCAACGACGCTGAAGAATTGATAGCGGCTTTTGTTGTGTTGTATTCGATGTTGTCATAGCACCAAGATGGATAATTGCAACAGGTATTTGTGGGATTATTATTTAACTATCTAAATTTTATTCTTGGATCAATGATAACGTACAACATATCGCTAAAAATATTTCCTGTTAGCTGAATGGCAAGGCCAAATACTAAGGTTCCCATCACCACTGCATAATCACGCTCAACAACTGCACGGTAACCAACCAAACCCAATCCGTTGATATTAAAGACTTTCTCGATCAGGAACGAGCCAGCAAATATCACGCCTAATAATCCTCCCAAGCCTGTGGCAATGGGGATCAATGAGTTTCGCAGGGCATGGACAAAAATGACTCTGCGCTCGGTCAATCCTTTTGCAAATGCCGTGCGGACATAATCTTGTCCAAGGTTTTCTAATAGAGAGTTTTTCATAAGAATCGTCAACGTCGCAAAATTACCAATCATGTAGGCACACAGTGGAAGCACCGCGTGGTGTAACTGATCCATAATCTTGTCCCACGTTGACATGTACTCCCACCCGCTTGATCTAAACTCCCCTAATGGGAAATACGTTCCACCTAACGTGACTAATAATACAGCACCTAAGGCCCAACCGGGGATGGAATATCCGACAAACACAATAGCAGAGCTGGTAACATCAAATGTGGAACTATGCTTTACTGCCTTCATAATCCCAAGAGGGATGCAAACAAGGTACGTTAAAACGAAACCAATAACCCCATAAAATATGGAGACAGGGAACCGACTAGTAACAACCGTAAGTACTGGTTCTGAGTAAATGTAGGAAGTTCCAAAATCCCCAGTAGCAATATTACCAAGCCAATGTAAGTACCTTATTGGAACTGGTTTGTCCAGATTAAAATACTTCATCAACTCTTCCTTTGCCTGTTCAGGTATTTGGATATCACCTTTGCTATTTAAGCCACCACCGCCACCACTTGCTTCACCGGACATCATCCGTTGTTTCATCTGCATTTCTATTTGCTCGAACGGTCCGCCAGGCGTGTACTGTAGCACAGCAAATACCACCATTGTTGCTACCAAAAAGGTAGGAATAACAAGTAGAAAACGCCGGATGAAATAGTTTAGCATGTGAGGTTATCGCGGTTTTGTGTGAGTTCTATGGCGAAGATTATTGGCAGGAAGGTATCAGCCTTCCTGCCAATTTTTCTCTTGTCATTTCATTGTAGGCTTAGCAGAATCTACGGGTTTCGCTGTTGATTCTGCCTTGCCCGTAGCACTAATTTCTACCGGATGGGCTTTGTTATACTCTGGCCAGAATTTCACATCTGTTTCGCCAACTTCCATCTTTACAGATTTATCGGTTCGCCCCTTCGCAACGATTTCTGCCTTTTGCGAATCAAACCACCATGTGGTAAGTATGGCTTGGAAGTCGCTAATTTTACCGATGTAGAAATCTGGATGGCCGTAACGATTCCAATAAGCAACACGAGTATATGGACCATACCATGCCAAAGCGTATTGCTTGGACTCCATAAGGATGCTATCAAGCTCGCGTAAAATTTTCACCCGTTCGGCTTGGTCGAACGTAACTTGCTCCTTTTTCATCAACTCATCTGCACGAGCATTCTTAAATCCAGCTAAGTTGTTGGTGTTAGGCTTATCGGCAAGTTTACCCTCAAACGAGCTGATTGGATTTGGATAGAGCAGCCCACCCCAACTAATCCACGCGATAGTGAAATTCCTTTCGTTCATCAGCTTGAAATTGGAAGGTCCATCTATGTTCCTCAATTTCAGCTCAATTCCCGCTTTGCGAAGGTCTTGCTGGACTGGGGTGATAAGCCGATCTAATCCCTCAGTAATTGCCATTTCGATTGAAAACGGTTGCCCATTCTTCACAAGGATACCTTCATTGTTCCGAGTGGTATAGCCAGCTTCTGCTAACAACTGTGCAGCCCGCTCGGGGTTATATCTGTACTTCGGATTATTTGGGTTCGCATACACTGAGTTTGGTTCATACGAATCCGTAGCGGTGTACTGATTATACATCAGTTTCTCCAGTAATTGCTCACGGTTAAATAAGCAAATAAATGCTTCACGGATTCTTGGATCGTCAAACGGAGGTTTCCTCATATTGAAAACAAACCCGCTAACTCCAACTGGGTTATCAGTATATACCCTGCGTTTTTGAACTATCCCTCGCTTAATCTCATCATAATCAAATTCATCTTTCCACCAACCTGCACGTGAAATCGGGTACAGATCAAGCTCACCAGCTCTAAATTTTTCTAGGGCAAGCCGTTCATCACGAACAATCAGCAACTTGATTTTATCAAAGTTGTTGACCCCTTTGTTCAACGGATCCTCCAGCCCCCACCAGTTTGCGCGGCGCGTTAGTGTGATAGATTTTTGCTTCTCAACCTCATTTGGCAGCACAATATATGGACCTGTCCCGGGAACCATATCATATTGATATTTTTCCAAATACTGCTTGCCACTTAAGCCTCCGATAACATGCGCAGGTAGAATAGTAGTTCCACCAAAATAGAGCATGTTTTTCCAAATTTTTGTTTTTGAGCGCACGTAGAAAATGTACTTGCTCACAGCAACAGGCATCTCAAATTCACCATAAAATGAATTCGTATATGGTGATAGAATCGTCGAGTCAATTGCCAGCTTATAAGTTGCAATCACATCCTCACTGGTAACTGGATGACCATCGCTGAAACGAGCGCGAGGATCAATACGGAACCAGTACGTTTGTCCATCCTCACCTACTTTCCAGTGTGAAGCTAAGCCAGGAAGGAATTCCAAGGTTAGAGGATTAACGCCTATTAGGTTTTCGTAAACCATGCTGTTAATCATTCTGGTAGTAGATGAATTTTCATCTTTCCCATACTGGCGGAATGTTGCCGGAAACTCTCCTAAAGATATTGTCACCTGCCCGCCTTTCTTTGCGTTTGTATCAGCGATGTAGCGCATTTGTTCCGGCGTAATCGTTCCGGTCTTCCACCCACTATCCGCTGCTATTTTCTCAAAGCCGTTGCCGCCAAGTTCGGCGCTGACGCTGGGGTCCGCTCCCGGCGGAACTTTGAATTTATCTTCGGTGGTGATGGCCATTGCTGCGCCCCCTTTTGCCGGAGGTGTGTTGCCGCCGCCGCAATCGCAGCCCGCTACCGTCATTGCCATTAGGAGCAACGCTGCAAGCCATGCTCCGGTGTTCCGTGCTGTTCGCTTCATACCTGGTATCCCAAAAGATTGGTTCGAGTTGTCTGTCTGCTGTCAGATTGTTGAGATGCTTTCTGCTACCTGAGAAACGGATCTGATTCCGTGGGAAGGAGAGGCCCCCTGGCCATTGCGGTACTCCGTTTATTGCCAAACCAACCTAACGGCTGATTGCTGATAAACGGAGGCTCAATATAACGAAGTCGGGCACACATACACACGCCCGAAAAGAAACTACGGAGGGGAAATTGCGAACGGAATCCCCCATTCGCGATTGCTGTGACCAAGTTGCAGGCGTTGCGAAGATCGCAAGATCGGAGAAGCCCCCCCCATTGCCTTTCAAGTTGCCTTGCAAACCAGCCCGCAAATAATACTGCCGCCGCAAGGTACGCCTGCGGCGGCAGCAAATCCATTCCCTTCCCAGCTATGTTGCACCCGATTTGGCTGGCCCGGCTTAGTAGTTATCAATCTGCGCACGCTGCAGCGATCCGCTGTAATCAATATAGACCGTCTTCCATTCGGTGAAGATGTCGAACACGGTCCAGCCGCCTTCGCGATGCCCGTTGCCGGTCCCTTTTACCCCACCAAACGGCATGTGCGCCTCGGCTCCGATGGTTGGCACGTTGATGTAGGTGATCCCCGCCTCAATATCCCGCACCGCACGGAAGGCATCGTTGACGTTCGAGGTGTAGAGGCTGGAGGAAAGGCCGTACGGGGTGTCGTTCAAAATCTCGATGGCATCGGTCAGGTCCCGCGCTTTCAGCACCGAAAGGACCGGGCCGAAAATCTCCTCCCGGGCAATCCGCATGTTCCGGTCAACATTGATAAAGATGGTGGGGTGGAAGAAGCAGCCGCGTGCCAACTCACCCTCATCGGCAACGTCGCCACCAAGCACGCACAACGCGCCTTCCTCGCGACCAATGCGGGCGTACTCCTGCACCCGTCCCAGCTGCTTCTGATTGATCACCGGCCCAACGTCCGTCCCTTCTTCCAGCCCCGGCCCCAACCGCAGCTTGGAGGCACGGGTGATAAGGCGATTGATGAAATCATCGTAAATCGCCTCGTGAAGGATTAACCGGCTGGTGGCGGTGCACCGCTGCCCGGTGGTCCCAAATGCCCCCCACACAACGCCATCCAATGCCAAGTCCAAATCGGCATCGGGCATCACAATCTGGGCGTTTTTCCCACCCATTTCCAACGAGACTTTTTTGTTGAGAGCTCCGGCGCGTGCGGCGATTTCGGCTCCAACCTGGGTGGACCCGGTGAAGCCAACCACCTTGATGGATGGATGCTCCACAATGGCCGCGCCACACTCGGCCCCGCCATGGACCACGTTGAACACACCATCGGGAAGCCCCGCTTCTTGCAGGACTTCGGCCAACAGATTGCCGGAGTGGGGCGCGTCCTCCGATGGCTTATAGACCACGGTGTTGCCGCACGCAAGGGCCGGGAAAATCTTCCAGCTTGGAACCGCCATTGGGAAATTCCACGCGGTGATGATCCCGCAGACCCCAATCGGCATTCGGAACGACAAGTTCATTTTGTCCGGAAGCTCGCTGGGGGTGTTGTAGCCGAACAACCGGCGGGTTTCGGTGGCGGAGTAGTAGGCGGTGTCAATCGCTTCCTGAACATCCCCTTTCGTCTCGAACACCGGCTTCCCCATTTCGCGGGTCATGGCGCGTGCAAGCTCCTCCTTCCGCTCGGCCAGAAGATCCCCGGCGCGGCGCAGGATGTCGCCACGTTTTGGCGCGGGGGTCATCCGCCATGTTTTGTAGGCTTCGTTGGCGGCGTGCGCGGCGGCGGCCACGTCGGCCTGGGCACTTAGCGGGAACGTGCCGATCACGTCGTCAAGATTAGCGGGATTGTGGTTCTGGAAGGTTTGCCCTTGCTGGGCATCAACCCAACGGCCATTGATGAAATTGCGAAACGATTCAGCCATGTTCCTGTGCTCGTTGATTTGGTGAATTGATAGATCTGTTGCTGCGGAAACGGGGGGCAAAATAGCACTCCCCGAAGGAAGCCGATGGTTTGGAAGGGTTACGAACAGGATAGCCGTTGCGCCATTGAATCACGGAGCAGGCAGGCGTATTTTTGAACATCTATCCATCATACCGCCTACCCACCATGCCGCTATCCAAACGGATGCCCGCCGCCGCCCGCCAGCTGGAATCAAAAAGAACGGGAACCTTCGATGACCTTCTGCGGCAGCGTCCGCCGGAGCTTCAGGAGATTGCCTTGCGGCTGCGCGCATTGGTGTGGGCAGCTTTCCCCAAGTCCCAGGAAACCATCTGGCCAACCGGGTGGCGAATGGCACTTTACAAGGAGCACGCCGAAACGTGCGGCATCCAAGTCAACAACGGATACTGCAACCTCTATTTTATGCGTGGTGCCGAACTTCCCGACCCTGATGGATTGCTGGTCGGGACCGGAAAAAAGATTCGCCACGTGAAAGTCCGCTCGATAGAAGAATTGGAGCAGCTATCGCCTTTGCTGAAAAAACTTCTGCGCCAGGCGAAGAAATTGGCAAAAGGGAAGGAGGGATAGGTAAGAGCCGACTGAGGTTGGGGTGGATTGGGGTGGGGTGGCATCGCCTCACCACCGTCGCGCCCCCCCCTGCTTCGCCCTGGCGGGCTGCGCGTCCCCCCAATGCTGGGGGGAAAAGGGTTTCTAGAAAGATTCGTTTCTCACGGTTGTCCCGGTCATCCTCTGCCAGCCCCTCCCCCAAAATTGGGGGAGGCGGGGAGGGGGCTGCTGCGATGGCGGGTTAGTAGGTTCCACCGTTTCCGGTATCACCCCCACCCAACCTTCCACCGCTGGGGGGTGGAGGGTTTTCGCAGCGGATGCTTCGGATTCGGGAGCTGGTTGCCGCACCCGCCGCTTCTGCAATCTTCCTTCCTTGCTTCCCACTTCCATCCATTTTCGTCATCTTGGTGCTGGCATTTCTTCCCTCTCCCATCTTTTTATCCTTTCCCTTCCGATATGCCAAACAACTACGAGCGCGAACTGACAACCGACCTGAACGACCAAACCCCCGACAAACCGCGTGGAATGGCCTTGCACAACCGCATCCTGATTGGGCTTGCAATCGGCGTGGCGGCGGGGCTTGCGGCCAACGGCATCTGGGGCGACGAGCATCCGGCCATTGAGTGGGTTATCGCCAACATTACCGACCCAGTTGGCAAGCTGTTTCTGCGGCTGTTGATGATGATTGTGATTCCGTTGGTCTTCAGCTCGCTGGTGGTTGGGGTGGCGGGCGTTGGGGAGATACGGAAGTTGGGGCGCGTGGCGGTGAAATCGTTTGCCTACACCATCGCCATCTCCGCAATCTCGGTAGTGATTGGGCTGACGCTGGCAAACACCATTGAACCTGGGAAGAAGGTGGACCCCGTGGTGGCCGAAAAAATGCGGGAGAAGTTCGGGGGGGATGCCACCAAACGGGTGGAGACCGCACAGAAAGATGCTTCCGCCAGCGACACCCCCCTGATGACTGTCGTGAAAACGATTGTCCCGGTCAACCCGCTGATGTCCATGTCCAGCGACCCTCCGAATATGCTCCACTTGATGTTCTTCGCGCTGGTGATTGGGATGGCTGCAACGCTTCTGCCCCGCCGCGTTGCCGACCCCTTCATCGGCGCGGTGGATGGGCTGTATCACATCACCGCAAAGCTGGTGGATTTGATTATGCGATTTGCCCCCTATGCCGTGGCGGCGTTGCTGTTCACCAATCTTGCCAGGTTCGGGGTGGACCTGATGGTGGCCCTGGGGTGGTTTGTGGTGGTGGTGCTGGCGGGATTGTCGTTGCATATGTTCGGGGTCTATTCCCTTTCCCTTATCCTCCTCTCAAAACTGAACCCGATTGAGTTTTTCCGGCGGGTGAAGATGGTGATTCTGACGGCGTTCTCCACCAGCAGCAGCAACGCCACGCTGCCGACGGCAATCCGGGTGAGCGAGGAGAACCTGGGCGCGCCGCGCGAAATCAACAGCTTTGTGCTGACGGTGGGGGCAACCGCCAACCAAAACGGGACGGCACTCTACGAAGGGGTAACAGTGCTGTTCCTTGCGCAGCTTGCCGGGGTGGACCTGACGCTGGGGCAGCAACTGATGGTGGTCTATCTGGCAATTCTTGGGGGGATTGGGACTGCGGGCGTTCCCTCCGGCTCCATTCCGTTTATCATTGGGGTGCTGGCAACCGTCGGGGGGGAGCCAACGCTGATCGCGATTATCCTTGGGGTGGACCGCGTGCTGGATATGTGCCGCACCACTCTGAACGTGGTGGGGGACCTCACCGCCGTCACCTACGTGGCTCACTCGGAAGGCTATGTTGTAATGAAGCAGGAAGGATAACCGCGATTACTTCAGTTTGAAGGTGTAGGTGATGGTCCCTTGCTGGGGAACTTGCGGCGCGTTTGGGGGAAGCGCCCTGGCGCGCGCCTTCCGCAGCCCCGCCGTGGCAGCGTTTACCAGCGATGCCGCCGCGCGGCGCACCGGTTGGATGTTCGTCACGCTGCCGTCTGGCATCACCGTAAACCGGAGCACAACAACGCCGCTAACATCTTCTTCATCGGGGTAGCGGGCGCTGGGTGAGGTAAGCCAGCCGCGCGTGCCAAGCCCCGCAACGGAGTAGCCGCTGGTGCTTCCGCCGCTTCCCCCCGCGGGCGTTGTCCCCGTTCCGTCCGGGCGCTGCCCCCCTTGTGTTCCCGATGGTGAGGAAGGGGAGGCTTGCGAGTTTGTGTTGGTTGTTGCTGGCGCGGTGTTCGGCTTTGTTGGCTTTGCCGTTGTTGCCGGAATCGTCTCACGCGAGGGGGTGTTCGTGGTTTTCGGGACCTCCACTTTTTGCGGGTCCGTTTTTGGCTGCGTTGTTGTTTCCGGTTTTTGGGTTGTTGTTGCTTGCTGCGGCTTCGGTTGCGGCACCGGGGTTCCGCGCATTGCCGGGCCGGCGGGTGCGTCCACGTTTGGCGCGCCGCCGCTTCCGCCCCATTCTATTTCAGTCAGTTCTTCCGGAGGTTTTGTTGGGGAGGCACATTGGGTAAACACCATCACCAGCAGCACCGCAACGTGGAGCGTCACAGTGGTGGCCATCGCAGCCCGGCGGTTCCGTTCCTGCGCAATTTTTTCCGGGATCTTCAGGTTGAATTCTGCCATGCCAAAAATCGGTTATCGGTTACGGAGAATCGGAGCCAGGCGATCCGCAGCGAACGTTTCTGCAAGCGTCCCTGCGGGCATTTCTTGCATCACCCCTCTGCTTGCCGTATCACCTCTTCAATAATCGTTGTCATCTTCGGTTCGGCGCTGTTGGCGGCGGCAATAATCTCGGCAATATTCACCGGCGCAAGGTTGTCGGGGAAGCACTCATCGGTGACGATCGAGATGCCAAAAACCTCCATCGCCATGTGGCGTGCGGCAATCACTTCCGGGACGGTGCTCATCCCAACAACGTCGGCCCCGATTGTCCGGAGGAATCGGTACTCGGCACGGGTTTCCAGGTTTGGCCCCGGCACCGCCACATAGACTCCTTTCTGCAGTTTGATTTTTTCCTGCAAGGCCACCTGTTCGGCAATCGCAATCAGCCTGTGGCTGTAGGGTTCGGACATATCGGGGAACCGCGGGCCCAGGGTGTCGTCGTTCGGGCCAATCAACGGGTTGTCGCCCAGCAGGTTGATATGGTCCTCCATAATCATCAGGTCGCCACGGCGGTAGTGTGGGTTCATTCCGCCGCAAGCGTTCGAGACAAAGAGCATGGCGATTCCCAGCGACCGCATCACCCGAACGGGGAAGACGATCTGGCGCATGGTGTAGCCTTCGTAGTAGTGGAACCGCCCTTGCATTGCCACCACGTCGCGCCCCCCCAATCGCCCCAGAATCAGCCGGCCATGATGCGATTCCACCGTGGAGATTGGGAAGTGGGAGATGTCGTCGTAGCTGATGCTGGCCACCGCTTCAATCCGCTCGGCCAGGCGGCCAAGTCCGGTCCCCAAAATTATCCCAATCGTGGGCCGAAACGGAACGCCGGTTGCGTTGATCGTTTCCTGAATTGTGGCAACGGCTTGGGCTATCTGCTGGCTGTGGGTCATCGGTGTTGCGTTGGGTTGGTCCTGTTGATTACGCTGCGCTGCCGATTGCAGCACCCTTTGAACGATAGATGAAATCATGGCGTGCGACGCGCTGATGGATATGCCAATGGATGTTCCGGCGGCACGAATATACCGACGGGTGATCGCATCAATGCAACGGGCGTTTCTTAATCATCCCCCCCTTGGTGTCGTTGATGCTGTGCTGGATCACGAAGGCATCGGGATCAATCAGGTCAATCTCCTGTTGCAGTTTCGACAACTCTAGCCGCGTCACCACTGTGAACACGATGTCAATATCCTGCTGCACGTCCCCTTGCTTACCGTATCCGCCCGCCCCACGGTACATCGTCACGCCGCGCCCAACTTTCTCGATAATCGCAACGCGGATCGGGTCGCTGTACCGGTGCGAGATGATCGTCACCCCAACGTATTCCTCGATACCTTCAATGATAAAATCCACGGTGCGGGAAGCCGAAAGGTAGGTCAGCATGGCGTAGAAGGCCGTCTCCAGGGTAAGCAGCAGCGCGGCGGTGCTGAAGATCAGCACGTTCAGCACAAAGATCACATCGCCGATGGTCATGCTGGTTTTGCGGCTGATGAACAACGCCAGCACTTCGGTCCCATCAATCACCGCGCCGCCACGCATGGAAAGCCCAATTCCGCACCCCAGAAAGAAACCGCCGAAGACGGCAATCAGCAGTTTATCGGTGGTGACAACGGGATAGGGAATCAGCAGCAAGCAGAGCGACAGCCCAGCAATCGCCAACCCAGTCTTGACCGCGAAATTGCGCCCCACCTGGAAATACCCCATGGCAATGAACGGCGCGTTCACCACGCAGATCAGCAGGGCGATATCCCACCCCGTAAGTTTGTTCAGCAGCAGCGAGATTCCGGTAACGCCGCCATCCAAAAAATTGCTTGGAAGCAAGAAGCCTTTTAACGCCAGCCCCGCGCTAAGCACCCCAAGCGCGATAAATATTCCGTTCCGCAGCAGCTGCCCGGCGCGTGGCCGCAGTGTGGAGAGTGTGGAGAGTTGGGAATCGTGCATGCAATAGAGTTTTTGTGGATATGGGTTTCGGTTTCCTGAAGATCGTTTTTTTTCTTGATACAACGCGCCCGCGAAGCCGAAGCAACGAACGCAAAGAGCCTATCTGCACCTGCGCAGATAGGCTCTTTTGCTGTTTACTCACCCCGCTTGTTCGGGGCGTGCGGCGCGGAGCCTTTACGGTCCCACCAACGTGCTAACCAATGCATCGGCATCGGCGGGCGTGTTCGGGTTGGCGTTCTTTTCGCTTTCTGGATAGCTCCAACGCTTCGGCACGCGCGACTCCGGCAACGTTCCGGTGCGGCGCATATCGTGGTAGGCCTGGCCCTCCAGGAATAGCTCGATATACTTCTGCTGCAGGACCTCGGTAATCGTTGCGGCGGCATCGCTAGAGCTGAAATCGGCAAGGCCGGCGGCGGTGCGGATTTTGTTCAGCTCCGTCACGGCATTCGTGACGCTTCCCACGCGGGCTTCGCACTCGGCAACGATCAAGGTGTTCTCCTCGAAGGAGATCATCGGGAAGTCATCGCCAAACTGGCCGTACTTCTTTAAGCTGGCCGCCTTCTTCGGATTCAACTCATCCTCCGTGGCGTTGGCTTGGCCATGCGCGGCAAGCCCAACGAAGTTGCCATCATCGTTCGGCGTGAAGTACTCGGCGCGGCGTGTGTCGTTGCTGTCGGCAGCAAGCAGGTTCATCAGCGTTTTTTCCACAACGATCGGCTGTTCCCCGGGGACACCTTCGGTTAGGGACCAATGGCCCCATGGTGAGTATTCGCCTATGGTTTCGGTGTAGATGGCAAGCAGGTTTCCGTCGGCAGCGGCAATCCCTTGCTTGGCCTCGGCAAGCGACTCGGCATATTTCTTGACGTGCAAGAAGTAGCGTGCCTTCAAGGAATGGCAAACTGCTGTCCACTTGGCACCATCGCCACCGAAGTTCAAATCTTGCACAAGCCCGCCGGCCTTTGCAAAATGTCCCAACGCCTCGCTGAGCAGGCTTTGCACCTTATCGTAGGCGGCGGCCTGCGTGACAAATGGCGATGGTTCCAGCCCGTTGATTTCAATCGGGATGGATCCGTACATCGCGGCAAGCTCACCAAGCACCAATGCTTTCAAGGCTTTGGCGATTCCCAATGCCGCTTGGTTTTCCCCTTCGGATCCCAGGTTGACTTCTGGGGCATACTTCAGGATGTCGTTGGCAATCCGCACAGCGCGGTAGCCATTCAGCCAGTTGTCGTTGGTTGGACCATCTTCCGATTGGATATAGTCGTTCCATCCAACCGGTTGCGGGCGTGCCAAGCCGGAGCCGCACATCTGCCAGGTCCAGATGCTGTTGAGGCGCGAGCGGTCGCCGCTGTAGAAGTCGCCGGTGATGCTTTGCAGCCCAACCAGCAATCCCAGCACTCCATCCCTTGATTTCAGCTTTGCTTCGCTGATGCCGTTGGGGTCCTCATTGATAGATTCATCAATGGTGCAACCGCCAATTCCAACCATCATCAGCAGAAGGAAAGCACTGCCGATGATCCCTGTTATTGTCTGTTTTATCGGTATCTGTTTCATGGTTGCCTCAATGGATGGTTAGTAGGTAAGCGACAGGTTAAAACGGAGCGAGCGGGTTTGCGGCAGTGTGAAGTAATCAAACCCGCGCCCTTCGGCTTGCTGGAAGTTGTTGACTTCTGGGTCGTAGCCGCTGTAGTCGCTGATCGTCAGCAGGTTGCGGATTGCCACGCCGATGGTTGCTTGGCTGATAGGAATGCCCCAATCGGGCAACCCGTCAAACGTGTACTCGGCATGAACCTCGCGCAGTTTGATGTACGATCCATCCTCAACGTGTGCTTCGTCCGGACCATCAAGGAAGCTGTTGGCGTACTGGCGGTAGTAGGATTTCCGCGTGATTTGGAACGCGGAGTCTGGGTTGGAAATATCCATGACCTTCTCCCCACGGTCGTTCACCCACAGTTCGTCGCGGTCTTTGGTGTCGGCATGGGTGCCGAAGTTGTACAGTGCGCCCCGTGTTCCGTTCCATACGTCTTGCCCGAACGAGGCATCGAACAAGAACCCAATGCTCAGATTTTTAAGCACCCTGAAATCATTGCTCCAGGAGACTTGGAAATCGGGATCGGTGTAGCCCACAATCTGTTGGTCGGGATCAATCACTGGAGTTCCCTTGTAGGGATTCCCAAAGTAGTCTTCGGCGGTGTCAAGGTTGCCGTTCTTGTCGGTGTAGATGTCCCCCGAATAAACACGGTTTCCGTTGATGTCGCGTAGCCACCCGGTGGCGCGAATTGCCCCCAATGGTTTCCCTTCCACTCCAACGTTGACCGCACCGGTAAACCCACCTTCCAACTGCACAAATTCCGCACCCGAGAGCTTGGTCACCATGTTGGTGTTTTTGGTGTAGTTGATGTTCGTGCTCCAGGTGAAGTCCTCGGTCCGAACCGGCGACGCGCTAATGCCAATTTCCACCCCTTCGTTCCACATCTCCGCACTGTTCCGCAACTGCTGGTCGAAGCCAGAAGAACCCGGAACCGGTGTCCAAAGGATCATGTTGGTGATGTCGCTGTGGTAGAAGGTGGCCTCGATGCCGATCATGTCGTTCAGGAATCCAAGGTCAATCCCGAACTCATATTCGGTGTTCCGTTCCGGCTCGATATTGGTGTTGCCGGTGGTGACAAAGGCCGTGTAATCGCCGGGGCCTTGCTTGATTCCAATCTGCCCGTTCCGCCCTGCGGAAGTTTGACGGCTCCACGGCTCGGGGAATCCTGCGGTGTTGTACAGAATGTTGGTTGCATACGCGCCCGGAAGCGAAGGCGACCCAGCCGCGCCGTAGGAACCACGCAACCGCACGTTGCTGATCACATCCTTTGTCCCCTCCATGAAGGACTCATCGGAAAGGGTGTAGGCAAGGCTGGCTTTGGGATAGGTGTGGAACTGCTTGGAGGTCCCGAACGTGGAGCTTCCGTCGCGGCGGACTGCCAGCGTTAGGCTAAGGCGATCCATCAGCGTTGCCGTTGCTTGGGCAAACAACCCCACGGTTTTCGATTCGGCCGTTGACGACTCGGCATCAATGCTTGCACCCGCTTTCACTTCATCAAAAAAGGAGAGCGTTTGGGTGGACTTGCTCACATCGCTGGTCGCTTTCCCCCAAAGGATTTGGCTCCCCAACGTCACTTCCACCAACAGGTCGTCGGTGAACTTGTAATCCACGTTCGCCGTCAGGTCCAGGTTGATGTTGCTTGTGGAGAAATTGAAGTGACGGATTTGGCCCAACCGCCCGTCGCTGGCCGCGCTGCCAACGGCAAGGCGTTCAAGGTTCCGGTGGTCGTAGCGATCCACCCCCAACACGCCGCCAAGATTCAGCCAATCGAACATATCAATGGAGACCTTGGAGCTGTGGATAAACCGGTTGATGTTGGTGTTAAACTTGTTGTTGTGTTGGGTCCAGATTGGGTTGTCGTACGCCGCAAAACGGCGTTGCGTTCCGTCTGGCTCCAGATACTCTAGGCTGTTGAACTCCGGCGGAGTACGCAACCCGCCCAGCAGAATGCCCGCCGTGTTGCTTCCGTTTTGCGGAAGGTCGTTGTCAATCTGGATGTAGTTGGAGTTCGACTGCAGCATGACGTTCGGAAGAACCTGGGTGCCGATATTCATGCGCACGCTTTTGCGGTCCAACTCGGACCCGATCACGAAGCCTTCTTGATCCAGCCACGTGCCGGAGATCAGGTAGTTGGTTAACCCCGCGCCACCGGAAACCGAAAGGGTGGATTCCCACGATTCCCCGGTGCGGAAGACATCGCTGCTGTGGTCGTAGGTTGGCGTTCCGTCGGCCAGTTTCGCACCGTAGGATTGCGACCCACCTGGAGTTCCTGGTTCCCCATTTTGCCCCGGCTTGTAGGGGATGGTTTGCCCATAAATCCGTTGCAACGGGACCTCGCCCACCTTGTTGTCCGTTTGGTATGCTGTGGAAAGCGTCACGCGTGGTTTGTCGCCAATGGCTTTCCCTTTTTTGGTGGTGATAATCACCACACCGTTGGCGGCCAAGGACCCGTAAATGGCCGCTGCCGATGCCCCCTTCAGAACCTCCATGGACTCAATGTCGCTGGGGTTGATGTCCACCGCGCGGTTGCTTAGTTGGACGTTCCCCCCCTGGAACAGGTCCCCTTGTTGGGAGCTGTTATCAATCACCACACCGTCCACAATGTAGAGCGGTTCGGAGCTGCCGGAGATGGTTTTGCGTCCACGAATCGTGACGTAGGTTCCCGCGCCCGGAACGCCGTTGGTGCGGGTGACGGTTACGCCAGTTACGCGCCCGGAGATCGCGTCAATCGCGCTGGGGGTTACGGCCCGCGCCACTTGTTCACCATCTACCGATCCGATAGTGTTCCCCAATTTTTTCCGTTCGGTTGCGCCGCTTAGGCCAACCACCACAATCTCATTCTGCTGCAACGCCACGCCACGCAGGCTGAAGCTGAGATCGGCGGTTTCCCCCGATTTCACATCGGCCGATTTGGCAAGTTTGGTGTAGCCAATCGCACGCGCTTCCACGCTAACTTTTCCGGCTGGGACGTTGCGGATGGTGAATTTTCCGTTGCGGTCGGTGATGGCACCGATCTTCTGGCCAACAACCTGCACGGTTGCGCCAGTTACCGGACTTTTCGTGTCGGCATCGGTAACCGAGCCTTGAATCGTTCCGGTGTTTTGGGCCTGTAGCCCAGTTGCTGCAAGGAACAGCAGCGCAGCCGTGCTTAGAAGCCGGCCGGCACTTGTTGTCCTATGAACGTTAGCGGCACTTGCCGCCTTCGTCGAACTGCACAATGTTCGCCGATAGCTCATGAGGTACTCCTCTGGTAAGTTTTTGGAAAACGGGTTGATGTATTGGTTGCCAAGTCCAACATTGCGCAGCGTTAAGAACCATTCATGCGGCAACGGCAGGCAACGCCGTTTGCACGCGATGCGCGTGGACCTTGCGATGACGAGACTACTTGGTTAGCCGATGATCCTCCTTTATTCAGCAGAAGTTTAGGCCGATACCCACTCCCATGGGCGGAAGTGGCAAGCAAGGCAGACGATGGAAGAGAACGAAGCGGGACAGAGAAGCAGCATTGCTCCGAAAGCAAGCCACCGAAAAGGAGCCGGCACACCACACGCGCAGCCGGCAGCCAAAGGATAGATACGTCAAGGATAAAAAAGGGGGGATGCCGAACATCGTGAGGAGCGTCCCCCCTTCTACTTTCTGCGGAGTGCGTTGGGATGGGGCACAGGATTGAGAGGGCTTACGGCGGCAATGCCACACGCTGCAAACGCAGGGCTTGCGTGCCAGATTCCTGCTTTGGCTAAAGTAACATCACCTTCCCGTAAAACCAAGAGGGCGAAGGGAAGAAAATCGCGGGAATGAAGAAGGACAGCATAATTGTTGCCCAGTCTTTCGGGGGCTATTCGGCTTCTATTTGGCTGCGAAGCCGTATCCGCTCCGATTCGGCACGGCGGCCAGATTGGAGCAAGGCCTGGCAGAGCAACGCCGCAAGCTCCTCATCGTTCGGCAGCCAGTCGAACCCGATGGATAGAACCTGTTCGGCACCGGCTGCGTCCCCTTCGCGCAGCAATGCTTCCCCAACCTCAATCATCAACGCCCGCATTCTTGTCTCCAACTCTTCCCGCAATGCCTCGAAGTATTCGTGGTACAACCCGGGGAAGGGGACCTCGCCGGCAAACAGCGTTGCGGCTTGAACCATCCCCTCGCGTGCCCTGCCAAACGCACGTTCCCGCAGAAGCCGTTGGACGGCGTTCATCGTTTCATGGATATCCACCAGGTCCACCCGCACCCGCTGGAAGTTCAGCCGGATGGCATCCTCATCCCGCAGGAACGCATCGTCGCCAAGCATCTTCCGCAAGCTGGCAATGGCCATGTTGACGGTTTTGCGGGCCAACTCAAAATCTTTCCCTTCCTCCCCAGCGGCCAGCCGGTAAAACTCTTGCTTCGCCAGCGGGCGGCGGGCTATGCGGTCCGCAGCAAGCAGCCCAACAATCGCCTTCATCCGCCCGCCACGCACCGATTGCTGCGGCTGGCCGGGGATGGTGTACTCCACGCGCCCAAGCAGGGTGATCGCAATTTTTTCTTCAGCCGTTGGCGCGGCAGCCGTGGCTTGCTTCGGTTGCCGGGCGCGATGCTCGGTGGCAAAACCCTGGGCACCGCTGCGCCGCGAATCGGAATCGCGCTGGCTTAGGAAGTGGCCAAAGCGTTCAAGGATATGAAGGATTGCCGGGAACATCTTCCGGTCCGCCAGCCAATCCAGCCCACCCGAAAGTGCGGAAGCCGCCACCCCCGCCAGCTGGGCGTACTCCTGAAGCAACCCACACTCATTATCGGTAATCAGGGTAAGTGCTGCGCAAAGGTCCAGAACCTGCTCGATACGCACAATCGGTTTGGCAAGAAGCTCCGTTGCCGCTTGCACCGCTGCGGCGGCGGCCCCTTCGGTGTGGGCAGCAACCAGCGGGCGGAGCCGGGAGTGCTGGAACCGCTCGTCCAGAAGCAGCTGCGGGAAGGTGGCGGGGTTTTGCAGCAACAGCATCACCCCCAATTGCGGATGGTGATACCGGAAAGTGAACTGCTCCGCAACCGCTGCGGCAACATCGCCCGCGCCCACAAGCCACGCCACGCCGGCGGCAACGCTGGTGTTAATCAGCCGCCGCTGCGTTGCCGAAAGCTGGTCGTGGAAGGCAATCAATTCCTGCAAGCCAGCGGCGGGGTCCGCTCCGGTAAGCCACAGCGCGCACTGGCGAACCATGGCCGACTCCCAGGCATATTCCAACACCTGGCGATCCTTCGCGTGCTGGATGAACTCCTCGCACATCGGCAGCAATGTGCTTACCGCGCCAATCGAGTACCACAGCCGGATGCCGATCATCGGCGTGGAAAGATTCAGCCCAGCCCCAACTGCCTCCACCTGGCGCAGCATCACAAAGGATTCTTCCAGCTCGCCCGCGTTTTCAAACATCAGGATGAACAGCGGAAGAATGTTGCGGCACACGCCGTTGCGGTAGGCATCGGTGGTTGCGGGATTGGCCAACGCGCCGTCAATCGTCTGCTTCAACTGCCGCAGCCCGGCGCGGTTGCCGCTCCCCTGGTGAACCATTCCAACCAAATAGGCATACCGCATATAGCTCTCGTGGCGCACAAGTTCGGGGTGGGCATCTATCAAAGCGGTGGCCACTTGCTGGGCAATCTGTTCTTCCGGCGGATAGCCCCGATTCCCCTCCAACGCCAACCGAAAATTCACCGCCAGCAACCGCCAATGAAGCAGCTCGGGAGCCTCCAAGCTCATGGCAATCTGCCAGTACTTTAGGATGTATTCTTCCCACTCCGGCGCATCGTTGTCGCGGCGGAGCGAGCGGATCAGGCAGTTCAGGTAGAGCAGCCATGCCTGGGCATGGTCGGTGGGTTCCCAGCGGATCTGGCTGTGCTCCAGCAACACCCCCATTGCCTTCCCAACCGAAGGCGCAAGCCGCCAGTCGGCAGTGTAATCAAGCTCTAGATAGACCCAGGAGAGCGATCCCCGGAATGCTTCCAACGCCAGATTGCTGCCAACGCTCACGTGCGGCCCGCAATCGGCAAGGAGTTCAAAAGGGAGGATGGAATAGAGCGGGGTTTGCCGTGCGCAGATTTCCATCAACCGCTGGATGGGGAGCTGGGCGTTGCCGGCCAGATGATGGTGAAGCAAGGTGTGCGTGAACGCCAGCAACGGCTTGCGGCTGAAGTCTCGGGAAAGGTGTTTTGAGATTGTGTGGGAGGTTGCCAGCACGCCTTTGAATAGTAGTTGTTCAATCAAGCGGTCAGCATCGTCCAGAAGCAGGGCGGCGGTTTCGCGCGCGAACACCTCTCCCAACATTGCTAACTGCCCGGCGGCGTGATGTTCTTCCGCGGTAAGATGCGCGGTCATTCCTTCGGACAACAACCTCACGTTCCGCTCCAGCGTTCCGATAAAGCCCGAGCGGTCGAACCGCAACCGAACCTCGTCGGCCATTACCCCTTGGTCCATCCTGACGGCAGTGCGAAGCGCGGACCGGAGCGCCAGCGGATTCCCGAACGTTTTTTGGCGAAGCTGCGCCACAAGCTCCGGCTCGTCGGCACGGTTGAACAGGGCTTGCCACATCTGCTCGGTTTCACATTGGCTTAGGCCGTGAAGCTCCATTTCCAGAGTAAGGTATGGCTCGATAATCCCGCGCACCGGAAGCTCCAGCGGGCGCGCCGAAAGGAGCAGGGCGAAGGGTTCATCGGCCACGGCGTTGATAAGCATGGCAAACTCACGCACGGTGTCGCCCGCCAGCAGGTGGACATCCTCCAGAACCAGCAACATCCGCCGCAACCGCGACAAGCGTTGCAGCGCGGCCACCACCGCCATTGTGGTTGCGTCCGGTTCTTTTTTCAACAACGCCCGAAGCTCCGGCGACAACCAGAGCGACCGCGCAACCAACGCCACCACAGAAGTTGCCCCCCCGGGGTGAAATTTTGCCCGCACCACAACCCCGCCAGCCTCCTCATTTGCCAACAACAACTCATCGAACAGCCGCGACTTCCCAACCCCTGCTTCCCCAACAACCAACGCAGCGCGCAGCGTCTGTTGATCGCCGGAGGCTTCCCAGAACCCCATGATTCTAGATCGTTCCTGTTCCCGCCCAACAAAGGGGAGAATACCGTGGTTGGCAAAATCGAGTAGGGCCTGCATCTGGCGAAAAATCGAGCGTTAAAGGTTTTATGGAAAAAAGGGGGGGGGCGGAGGCCTGGTAGCATCAAGCGACTTGTTCGGCTCGCCATTTTTTTTCGCCCTATCGCCCATGCTCGGCAAACTGTAATCGCTTGGTTGGCAAACTGTAATCGCCCCGCTCCATCTTGAAATCATGGAAATGGGCAGCAGTTTTTTGAGCCAATGAGGCATTGGGGAAAGGCGAACGCACCCTTCGATGGCGCAGCGGGCAACACTGGCCACAACATCAACCGGAAGGAATCCGAAGGAAAAAAAATAGCGAAAAGGAAATCTTGGCACGCTTTGCCGCAGTTCTTGGCACGGCGCGGATAGATTGGTTACGGGTGCAAGACCCCGCAGCGTGTTCCTCCGGTGCAAGGTAGAACGAAGGAGGGAAGGTAGGAACCAGCGGATCCACCCAAATCCCGAAGCATTACCGGCAAGCTGGCCCACAACCGAGGCCAGTGCCCACAACAAGGGAGGAACCCAAATGGCCAACGAATCCGAGAGCGAGCGCCCAATGAACCAACAACGCACCGCCGCACGGGCTGGCGAACCGTACATCCTAACAGCACGCCGCTGCCACACGTGCGGCACGCTGGCCTTGCGAACCGAGAACTACTGCCCCTGCTGCGGGGGATCGCTACGGCCAACCTGCCAGCACTGCGGGTTCGTTATCCCCCACGCCATTGCCTTTTACTGCCCAGAGTGTGGGGGCGATCTAAAGAAGTCAGCCGACAGCCCTTAACGCTGTTGGGGTCAGCCGAAAAACCAGACAGAGTGAAGAGAGAGAGAGAGACAACACCACGGAAAGATAGAAACCTTGAATAACCAACTAACAACCGCCATGAAACGTTCGCGCATTGCTTACGCCGCCACGCTTGCTGCCGCGCTGTTTGCCGCACAGCAGGGGATGGCCCAGATTCCGGGACAGATGACCTACCAGGGGCTTCTGACCAACAGCAACGGAACCCCGTTCCCCGACGGCTCGGTAACGATGACCTTCAACATTTACGAAGGGGCAACCGCCATTTGGTCCGAAACGCAATCCGTGCAGATCAGCAAGGGATTGTTCAACGTGACGTTGGGGCAAAGCACCTCGCTCAGCTCCTTGAAGTTCGACAAGCCCTATCAGCTTGGGGTGACGATTGGGGGAAGCGAGCTAACCCGCACGCCGCTGGTTTCGGCCCCGTACGCACTGAGCGCCGCCAGCGCGCTGACCGTGCCGAACGGCGCGATCACCACCGACAAGCTGGCAAACGGCGCGGTAACGCTGGATAAACTTTCGCCAACGTTGCTGCAAAATTTGGGGAGCGCCGTTCTGGGTCAAATTCCCGACGGATCCATTAGCCCAAGCAAAATAGGCACCGAAGGAAGCAGCAATGGCCAAGTGCTGGTGAACAACGGGGGAACCCCTGAATGGCAAACGCTGAACAGCACGGGGGGGGGGGATATCACCGCAGTGAACGCTGGCGATGGGCTTGGCGGCGGCGGAACCAACGGCGATGTGACGCTGTTCATCCGCCCGAACGGAATCCAGACGGCGATGATCCAGAACAATGCCATCACCCCAGAAAAATTGGTGAACAGCGGCGCGTTGGCCGGAAGCTACGGCGGCAACACAAAGGTGGCGAAGATCACCGTTGACGCAAAAGGGCGCGTCACCAATGCCCAAGAGGTTGACATTGCCGGCGCACAGCCCGCAGGTCCCGCCGGTGGCGATTTAACCGATTTCTACCCAACCCCAAAGGTGGCAGCGATTCGGGGCGTTCCCGTTTCCGCAGCCGCCCCAGCCAACGGGGAGGTGCTTCGGTTCAACAACACCACCGGACGCTGGGAGCCTTCCACCGATGGTTCCAGCTTGGTCAATCTTAACTCATCCAGCCTTGTTGGCCCTGTTTCGCTGGCCAATCTTCCCAACGCCTCTGGCGATGTCACCGGTCCAATCAACAACCTGACCACTGCGCGAATCCGCGGCACCAACGTCTCGCTGACCGCGCCAACGGTTACTGGCCAGATGCTTCGTTTCAACAACACCGCAGGGCAGTGGGAACCTTCCACCGATGGCTCGGCTTTGACGAATCTGAACGCCGGGAACCTCACCGGAAATCTGCCAGCGTTGAACGGGGCGAACATCACCAACATCAACGCAACGAACATCACCACCGGGACCGTTCCGCCAGCCAACTTGCCGAACGCTGCGGGTGATGTCACCGGGCCAATCAACAACCTGACCACTGCGCGAATCCGCGGCACTAACGTTTCGGCAACCGCTCCGACGGTTACTGGCCAAATGCTCCGTTTCAACAACACCGCTGGGCAGTGGGAACCTTCCACCGATGGCTCGGCTTTGACGAACCTGAACGCCGGAAATCTCACCGGAAATCTGCCAGCGTTGAACGGGGCAAGCATCACCAACATCAACGCAACGAACATCACCACCGGGACCGTTCCGCCAGCCAATTTGCCGAACGCTGCGGGCGATGTCACCGGTCCGATCAACAACCTGACCACTGCGCGAATCCGCGGAACCAACGTTGCCACGACCGCGCCAACCAACGGCCAGGTCCTCAAGTTTGATGGAACCAACTGGACTCCATCAACCGACAACGCCGGAACCGGAACCGTCACCTCCGTCGGACTGGCGATGCCGAGCATTTTCGGTGTCAGCGGCAGCCCCGTCACCACCAACGGAACGCTCACAGCTACGCTGGCAAGCCAAACACAAAACACCGTGTTTGCTGCACCAAACGGAGCAAACGGAACTCCAAGTTTCCGCAACCTTGTTGCTGATGATTTGCCCGATGCCGACGGCGACGTGACCGGTGCCTACGACGACTTGCAGTTGGCCAGCACCGGAGTAACACCAGGGACCTACGGCAGCCTGACCCAAATCCCAACCTTCACCGTTGATGATGATGGTCGCTTAACAGCCGCCGGTTCCGTCACCCTTACCGGTGCGCCACCTAACGGTGCTGCGGGAGGAGACCTAACCGGAACCTATCCAAACCCAACCGTTGCGCCAAACGCCATCACCAGCGCGAAAATCCTTGACGGAGCCGTGGGCAATGGTGACTTGGCCGACGATGCCGTCACCGCCAGCAAGATTGCTGCAAACGCCGTCAACTCTAGCGAGATTGCGGCCGATGCTGTTGGCGCAAGCGAGATTGCAACCAGCGCAGTAACCACCACCGAGATTCTGGACAACACCATCTTGGCGATTGATCTTGCCCCGGGTGTGATCCCAACAACCCTTCCGCCAAGCGGTGCTGCCGGGGGAGATTTGACCGGAACCTATCCAAACCCAACCGTTGCGAAGCTCCGCGGCACCAACGTTTCGGCAACCGCGCCAACGGTTACTGGCCAGATGCTCCGTTTCAACAACACCGCTGGGCAGTGGGAACCTTCCACCGATGGCTCGGCCTTGACGAACCTGAATGGAGCGAATATCAGCGGCACCATTAACGTTGCCAATCTTCCGAATGCTGCGGGTGATGTCACCGGGCCAATCAACAACCTGACCACTGCACGAATCCGCGGCACTAACGTTGCCACGACCGCACCAACCAACGGCCAGGTCCTCAAGTTCGACGGAACCAACTGGGCTCCGGCTGCCGACAACGCCGGAACCGGAACCGTTACCTCCGTCGGACTGGCGATGCCGAGCATTTTCGGTGTCAGCGGCAGCCCCGTCACCACCAACGGAACGCTCACAGCTACGCTGGCAAGCCAAACACAAAACACCGTGTTTGCTGCACCAAACGGAGCAAACGGAACTCCAAGTTTCCGCAACCTTGTTGCTGATGATTTGCCCGATGCCGACGGCGACGTGACCGGTGCCTACGACGACTTGCAGTTGGCCAGCACCGGAGTAACACCAGGGACCTACGGCAGCCTGACCCAAATCCCAACCTTCACCGTTGATGATGACGGTCGCTTAACAGCCGCCGGTTCCGTCACCCTTACCGGTGCGCCACCTAACGGTGCTGCGGGAGGAGACCTAACCGGAACCTATCCAAACCCAACCGTTGCTAAACTCCGCGGAACCAACGTTTCGGCAACCGCACCAACGACCAACCAAGTGTTGAAGTTCGACGGAACCAACTGGGCTCCGGCTGCCGACAACGCCGGAACAGGAACCGTTACCTCCGTTGGCATGGCAATGCCATCCATCTTCAACGTCAGCGGCAGCCCCGTCACCAATGCCGGAACGCTGACCGCTACGCTGGCCAATCAAACGCAGAACCTTTTCTTCGCTTCGCCAAACGGATCTACTGGCACACCAACCTTCCGTGGCATCGTTGCTGATGATTTGCCCGATGCCGACGGCGACGTGACCGGTGCCTACGACGACTTGCAGTTGGCCAGCACCGGAGTAACACCAGGGACCTACGGCAGCCTGACCCAAATCCCAACCTTCACCGTTGATGATGACGGTCGCTTAACAGCCGCCGGTTCCGTCACCCTTACCGGTGCGCCACCTAACGGTGCTGCGGGCGGAGACCTAACCGGAACCTATCCAAACCCAACCGTTGCTAAACTCCGCGGAACCAACGTTTCGGCAACCGCACCAACGACCAACCAAGTGTTGAAGTTCGACGGAACCAACTGGGCTCCGGCTGCCGATAACGCCGGAACAGGAACCGTTACCTCCGTTGGCATGGCAATGCCATCCATCTTCAACGTCAGTGGCAGCCCCGTCACCAACGCCGGAACGCTGACCGCTACGCTGGCCAATCAAACGCAGAACATGGTCTTTGCTTCGCCAAACGGATCCACTGGTGCACCAACCTTCCGTGGTCTTGTTGCTGGCGATCTTCCCAACGCTGCGGGCGATGTCACCGGCGCGTTCGGTAGCCTGACGGTGGCGCGGATTCGCGGAACTAACGTTTCGGCAACCACGCCAACGACCAACCAAGTGTTGAAGTTCGACGGAACCAACTGGGCACCGGCTGCCGATAACGCCGGAACAGGAACCGTTACCTCCGTCGGCATGGCAATGCCATCCATCTTCAACGTCAGTGGCAGCCCTGTCACCAATGCCGGAACGCTGACCGCTACGCTGGCCAATCAAACGCAGAACATGGTCTTTGCTTCGCCAAACGGATCCACTGGTGCACCAACCTTCCGTGGTCTTGTTGCTGGCGATCTTCCCAATGCTGCGGGCGATGTCACCGGCGCGTTCGGTAGCCTGACAGTGGCGCGGATTCGCGGAACTAACGTTTCGGCAACCACGCCAACGACCAACCAAGTGTTGAAGTTCGACGGAACCAACTGGGCACCCGGAACCGATAACGGATTTGCGCTCCCCTTCAGCGGATCGGCAAGCTCATCGCCGGCGGCAGTGTTCGACGTAACGAACACCAACGCAAGCGGCCCTGGCATTCGTGTTCGTTCGCAGAACACTTCATCGGGCGTGACAAGTGGCGTGGCATTGGATGCCGAAAGCGGATCGGCCAGCACACTGCGCGCACGCAACAACGGCGGCGGCGCCACGGTTGATGCCAGCAACAGCGGAACAGGGAATGTGATTTTGGCAGCCGCCAGCGCCAACGCCGCAACCGGAAACGTTGTGCAGATTGACAAGTCGGGAACTTCCGCAGCCACGGGTGGCGTTGGTTTGCAAGTGAACATGAACGGCTACGCCAACGGAACCGGCATTGACGTGAGCGTGGGGAACGACGCAAACGTGGCGAACAAAGGGATTGGGGTGAACGTCAACATGGCCGACGTCACCACCACCAACGAAACCATGAAGCTGAACCACGACGGAACCGGAACCAAAGCACCGGCCCTGACCATCACGCGTGGCACGGCAGCATATTCGCTGAAGACCTACAGCTCAAGCACAGCAATCACGCTGGACCCGGCATACACGGTCCACGAAATCTCGCCGCTTGACACGCTATCGGTGACGTTGCCAACCCCAACGGACCTTCCAGTTGGCAGCTTGCTGATTGTGGTGAACACCTACAACAGCACCTCAATTCGGACCCTGACAATCAGCGGGGCCAGCGTCAACAAAACCGTCAGCGTTCTCAAGAACGAATCGGCAACGTTTGTTCGCTGCAACGACGGCAAATGGCACGTGATGAGCGTCTTCTAAGCCGAAAGCTCACAAGCAGAATCGCACCGATCACACAACAGCAAGCGGGGGATGCAGCAATGCATCCCCCGCTTGTATTTTGCGGCAAGTCTGAACCCGTCCATAATCAACAGAGGAAAGCCATGACAGCAGAAGAAGTCTTTCAACAATTGGAGTCGCTCGGCAGCGAGCAAACACGAAAAACCTACCGGAGGCATGGTGTTTTGGGGGAGATGTACGGGGTGAGTTATGCCAATCTTGGAGCCTTAGCAAAGAAGCTGAAAAGGAACCACCCATTGGCGTTAGCGTTGTGGCAAAGCGGCAACCACGATGCACGGATGCTTGCCACCATGATTGCCGATCCCGCACAGCTTGACGGCAAAATTCTGGATACGTGGGTTGCCGATTTAGACTCCGCCCCACTCACCGATGCCTTTGCAAAAATTGCAGACGATGCGCCAGACGGAACAAAGAAATCTGCGAAATGGAGGAAGTCGAAGGAGGAGTGGGTAAGCAGTGCTGGATGGTTCATCACCGCACAGCAAGCCGGGAACCCAGCCGTGGCCGACGACTCCCTTGCCGCACTGCTCCCCATCATCGAAGCCACCATCCACAAGGCGAAGAACCGAACCCGCTACGCCATGAACACAGCATTGATCTCCATTGGCCTGCGCCCGGGCCTGCGCCAACAAGCGATTGCCACCGCACGGGCAATTGGCAAAGTTGAGGTTGACCACGGCCAAACCAGCTGCAAAACTCCCGATGCGGAATCGTACATCTTGAAGACGGTGGAGCATCGGGAGAAGAGCCGCCCCCAGCAGTGAGCAGAGCTTCGGAATTGTGGTAAGAAGGAGGGCGGCAAATCCGCTTGATCTCCTTGGAATGGAGAAGGAAATCGCGGGGGTTATTTCCGCCATTCCTGAAGCAGCGCACGCACCGCTGTGGGGTTGTAGCTTTCGCCGGCTGCCATTGCCGAAAGCTCACGTGCGTTGCGGGGGGTTCCGTTGGCCTGCAACGTCATCAGGGCTGGCAGCCCCAGCCGGAGCGGAGCCGCCGCGCCGACCAAGGCGATCAGGATCAGAAGGCAGCTCCGCAGCTGATGGCGCATGATTACTTGATGGGTTTGACGGGTCTGTATTCTTTCATCCAATTGGCGAACGCTTTCACTTCTTTCTGGTGCTCGGTTAGCCAGGACTCTGCGCCGGGGATCATGGAGTTCGCCGCCACCAAATGGCAGAAGGCCTGAACATGATTCAACCGAACGATTTCCGAATACCAGGGCAAGTAGAACTGCTGGGTAAAACTGGTTGCCACAGGGTTCTTCTCCGCTGCCTCCGCAACCAAATCCACTGCCGCCCGGATGTTTTTTATGTACTTGTCCAGATCGGTACGGTATGCGCCCACGCTGTCCACCAACGCTGAGTCCAGCAGCTTGTTAAGATGCCCCATCAACGCCAACGCCCCCTCTTGCAGTTGGAAATTTCCTTCGCTGGTATCGGAAGAACCGCTCAGATAGATCTTATTCTTCTCGTTATTCTTCTGGTTAATTCTGCCTGTGATGATTTCTTCAACCACCGCCGCCGCTTGTTGCGCCCGCTCGGTTCCCCCTTCAAGAATCAGGAAGTGTGTGTACGCCATAAGGGCGGGGGCGTGCAAGCCGCGTGCCATCCATAGCTGGGCCAGCGCCATGTGGCTGGAGGGGTGAAATGGATAGAGCCGCAATGCTTGCTGGAAACTGGCTTCGGCTTCTTTCCCCCTGCTCATTCGGGCAAACGTCAGCCCCAGGTTGTAGTGAAGCAGGAAGAAATCTGGGCTGGCGGCAAGGGCTTCCTGATATATCTCCACCGCTTTCTCCGGCTCCCCCTGGTCGTCGTGGATATTGGCGATTACCATGTAGAGCTGTGGCAGCATCTGCGAGCGGTAGCGCGTTCCTTCCATTGCTGTTTGCAAGGCTTCCTCCTTCTCCCCTTTTTCATATTGCGAGTAGGCAAGCTCATACAAGGCTATGGTGTTGGCAGGGTTTTTCTGCAATGCTTTTTTGTAGAACTCAATCGCTTCGTCATAATCCTTGCGGTCGTGCCAATGGACTCCGATGGCGATTAAGCTATCCTGTTCCGGTGTTGAGGGAACTTCGGGCAGAAGGTCTTGAGCAACGCTTTGAACACTGCCAAAAGTGGCAAGCAGCAGCAGCAATGTCAGCGCGGTGGGCAGCCAGCGAACCATGATGTTCCTCCTTGAAAAAAAAGTGTTGCGAACGTATCCGATGGGCAGTTCTGCCCGCAGTAAAATGGCTTGAATCTGATTGATCAGCAAGGGGCGAATTGGGAAGATTGTTGCGCCGGTGGCGTTCGATCATGTAGCTTGCTTCCCATGATCCATACTTCACAGATATTTCACGGTTGGCGCAGGGCGGCGCAAGTGGTGGCCGCTGGTTGGTTGGTGCTGGGAACCACGCAGGCCCAGGTGAATACGGAGTCTATGCGGCGGGAATGGGGTGGGGAAGGGGTGCATGGGCAAGCGGGGTTCAACCTTGCGTTGCAGCAAGGGAACTCCCAATATCTGCGGCTTGGCTTGGGGGCACGGGTTGATTATCTGGCCGATCCAATCTACACCTTTGCCGTGGCAAACTGGCAACGCCGCACCGATGCCGGAACCCTAAAACAGCACGATGGATTCCTCCATGCCCGCGTTGTGTACACCCTGATCCCAACGGTGAAAGCCGAAGGGTTCGCCCAGAAGGAGTTCAACGATTTTATCCGGCTGAAGGACCGGGGTCTGCTTGGGGCGGGCGTTCGATTCACCCTTGCCGAAGCCAACACCGACACGTTCTTGCTAACGGTTCATCTGGGAACCGGAGCAATGTACGAGCGTGAGGTCCTGGACCTTGATCCCGCCGACCACCAGTCAAGCATGGTCCGCTCCACTAACTATCTATCGTTTGCGTGGCGGGTGCGGAAAAATTTCTCCGTTACCACCACCACGTACTACCAACCAGCGTTCGGCGACCCCAGCGATTTCCGCGTGCTGAGCAACCTGGGGGGGACCTTCTCCATCAGCGACCTTCTTAGCTTCAACGTCGCGCTGAACTACCGCTACGACCATCAACCTCCACCGGCGGTGCGCCCGTACGACCTCGCCATCAGCAATGGGGTGACAGTGGGGTTTTAGCCCCCTTGCCTTCTTGAACCGAAGCAGGGCTAATCCTCCACTATCACCCGTTTGCCGTCGCTATCTTCAACGTTAATGGGGTTGGATTGGCGAGCTTAGCGTGTAGATGTTGTTTTCCTCGTTGGTTTCCATCACCTGGTCGCCGCTGTCAACATAGACGCGAGCACTGAATGGGCGATAATCAACCCCCGACGGAATCGGGATCTGATACTGATGCGATGCCCCCTTTGCCAGCGCTGGGATCGTAAAGGTCAGGTCCTGGCTCACATAGCTTTGCGGCTCCTGGTAGCCCCCCTGACCGTAGCAGCAGGCGTAGTAACTGAACTCCACGTTCAGCGAGCAGGGTTGCGTGCTGTTTCCTTCGCCGATGTTGTAGATTTTCAGATTGACGGTGCGCCCGGCCCCGCTTCCGCCAACCCACGCCACTTGCGTTTTCAGGTCGGGGCGTTTCACCATCTGGACCTTTGGCCGTTGGGTTTGGATGTTCGGTTGGCTTCCCATTGGCTCAATCGTCGGTTTTGGTTGCTGCGCAAACGACGTTGTGGCAAGCATCATCGCGGCGGCAGTGGTGGCAAGCATCATCGTGGTGTTGATCTTCATCGTTGCTTCTCCTTGTTCAAGCATAGGTTATGGTTGTTATGGTGCCATGGTGGCGGTTAGCGTCTTCCGTTGGCGGCGTGGGGATGGTGGTTGCTGGCCTCCGGCGGCAGTTCGTTGCCGCAGGCCGTGCAGAAAAAAGCAACCGGGTGGCGAACCGCAGCGTTGCAAGCCGGGCATCGCTGCTCGGCACGGTGCTGAAGCTGGGTGCGGTCAAATTCTTCGCCGCATTGGGGGCAGAATTGTTCGTCGCGGTACCCAGCGGTCCCGCAACGGTGGCACAATGGAACGCCAAGGAACCGCATCTTCCCCGCGCCATGTTCCTCGGGCAAAGTTTTGAAGGTTGACAGCATGAAGAGCGTCGCCAATCTGATAATCTCCGGTTGCTACTCTTCAAGGTATTCCCTGCCGATAACAACAGCGATCGACCGTGATAACAGTTCGGAAAACATGGAGATGCTGAAAGAAATCGGGAGGTGAACGGAGGTGTGGCAACGCAATTATCGGAACCCATCCCCCTTTATCCCCGAAGCCCTTTTGCCCACTTCTTCACTTCCCGCACAATCTTCGCGGCGGCGTTCCCTTTGCCGAAGGGGAAGGCCTTGCGCGACATCCGCCGGTAGAGTTTGGCATCGGTCAGAAGCCCCGCCACCGCGCTGGCGATTGCTTCCGATTCCAACGGGACCATCATCCCATTTCCCGACTCCACAACCTCCTCACGCTCGGTCTCGGTTCGCAGGACGATCACCGGTTTCCCCAACGCTGGCGCTTCCTCCTGCACGCCGCCGCTATCGGTCATCACAAGGAAGGCACGCGCCATCAGTTGGATAAACTCAGGATAGTTCAACGGGGCAATCTGGTGGATACGGGGGTGGCTGGGAAGATGCTGCCGCACGGCACGGCGAACCTCAGGATTTGGGTGCACCGGAACCACCACTTCAACATCGGCGAACCGCTCCACAATCAGCCCAACGGACTTCAAGATGTTGGCTTGCGGCACGCCAAAATTTTCGCGGCGGTGTGTGGTCAGCAGAATCGTGCGGCGGCTTGGAGCGGTGCCCGCAGCCGGCGGGCGGGTGCTGGTGATTCGCTGCAGCGTGTCAATCACCGGGTTCCCCGTCACCGCAATGCTCTGCGCCGGAACGTTCTCCGCCAGCAGGCGGTCGCGGTTGGCGTTGGTGGCCGCAAAATGGAGCGTTGCAAGCTGGGTGATAATCCGGCGGTTCATCTCCTCAGGGAAAGGGCTGTACCGGTCGTCCGTTCGTAAACCCGCCTCGATGTGGGCAACCGGGATTTTGTGGTGGAACGCCGCCATCGCCGCCCCCATTGCCGAGGTTGTATCCCCCTGGACCACCACCAAATCGGGGCGCATGGCCGATAGCACGCGGTCCATCTCCGCCATCACCCGGGCGGCCAACGGCAACGGGCGTTGCCCTTTTCGCATCAGGTTCAGCCGGATATCGGGGGCGATATCGAACAGGCGCAGGATTGGCTCCACCATGTCGCGATGCTGGTCGGTCAGCAACGTCTGGACGTTCGCCCACGCCCCCTGGGCGCGGAACGCAGCAATTACCGGGGCCACCTTCACGGCCTCGGGCCGGGTGCCAAGAACAAAAAGAAGATTCATGGAAGAACAATCAAGTGCTGAGCGATGCGGAGCCATGCAATGGATGGAGGGAAAGGCGACGCGCCCCCCTGCTTCCCACGTTGGCGGCCAACGCCCGCCCAAAATACCCCCTTCCCCGAAACAGCCGCGATTCTACATTTTGAAAGATTCCTACCCCTTGCGTTCGCCTGGCCCGCCGCCGTATGTTTGGCACAACTCATCAAGAACGACCGAGGGATCAGGCCCGATGACGTCGTAGCAACCGGTTCTCCGAAAGGATGAACGGCAAGGTGCTAAATCCTGCCTGGCAGCAAACCCAGGGACGATGAGGGCAATTCACACTGCTTATCTGCCGGTCCGCACATCCCGCAACCATTCCGCGGGGTCGGGCGGCAGCAGAAGGATGAAGCCCTCCTGTCGCCAACACGGAGGGTTTGTTGTTTTCAGGGGAGATGAGAGGGGGCGCAACGCTTGTTCTTCTGCTGCCACGGTTCTTCCTCCAGATATTTCTGGAAAGGGGAACGCCACACCGCAGCACTCTTTTCACAGCTTCCCCCCACTCGGTTCCCCCCTGCCACGGCAGAAGTTGAAGCGGGCGTTTTCGTTTTCGGAAGCCTTCGTTCTCCTTCCCTTCTTCGATTCCTGATGAGTTTCTTGCAACGCTTATCAGGAGTTATCATGTCGGCTGTTCCGCATCACGTTTCTGCAATCGCAACGCTTCCGGCTCCGTTCGTTCTGGAGTCTGGGGCGGTGCTTCCCGAACTCCACCTTGCCTACGAATCGTACGGCAAACTTTCCCCCAATCGCGACAACGTCATTCTGGTTTGCCACGCCCTTACCGGAAGCGCCGCCGCTGGTGTTGGTCCAAATGGCCGCGCCGGTTGGTGGGCAGGGCTGATTGGCCCCGGCAACGCGCTGGACACCCGCCGCCACCACATCATCTGCTCCAATATCATCGGAAGCTGCTACGGCAGCACCGGGCCGGGAAGCATCAATCCCGAAACGGGGGTTCCGTACGGCCACAGTTTCCCGGCACTCACCATCCGCGATATGGTGCGGGCGCAACGGCTGCTGCTGAACCATTTGGAAATCCCACGGCTCCATTGCGCCATCGGCGGATCCATGGGGGGGATGCAGGTGCTGGAGTGGGCATTGCTTTTCCCCGACGACGTGGACCTGCTGATCCCAATCGCCACCGCTGCGCAGCATTCGGCGTGGGCGCTGGCGTTCAATGCCATTGCCCGCGAAGCAATCGCGCTTGGCCATGCCGCCGGCGATGTTTCCGCAGGGCTTCGCCTTGCCCGCAAAGTTGCCATGATGACCTACCGAAGCAGCCAAGAATTTGCCGAACGATTTGGCCGAACCCGCAGCACCCCCAACAGCACGCCCCAACCCGACGAGGCCTTTGCGGTGGAGCTGTGGCTGGAGCATCATGGCCGGCAATTGGCCGGGCGGTTCACGCCGGAATCGTTCAACGCAATCACCCGCGCCATGGACCGGCACGACGTTGCGCACGGGCGGGGCACGCTTCCGCAGGTGCTTGGCTCCATTGCCCAACCCACGCTGTGCGTCGGCATCGGCAGCGACGTACTCTATCCCCCGCAGGAGCAGCAGCAGATTGCGCGGCTGATTCCCAACGCCAGATATGCCCAGATCCATTCCCCCTGCGGCCACGATGCGTTCCTGATTGAGTTCGACCAGATGCAAACCATCGTGGGGGATTTTTTGGAAGCGGCACACCGCCCGCTCCAGAAGTCGCGCCAATCGCAGCCGCAATCGCACCGCAGTAGCACTGCCGTCAACCGTACCAACAACACTCTACCAGCATAACCTGATGAAAACTTTGAACATTGCCCTGTTTGGATGTGGGACCGTGGGAAGCGGACTCTACCCTTTGCTTAGCGAAGTTGCGCAAACCATCACATGGCGCACCGGAGCCACCTTCCGGGTGGCAAAAGTGTGCGTGCGTGACCTTCAGAAAGAACGCTCGGTGCAGATCCCGCCCCAGCTGCTTACCACCAACGGAACGGCGTTGCTGGACGATCCTTCCATCAACGTTGTGGTGGAGGTGATTGGGGGCGAGGCGGAGGCGTTGGGGATCATCACCCGCGCACTGGTCAACGGCAAGCAGGTGGTGACGGCCAACAAATTGGTGGTCTCCAAACATCTGCCGCTGCTTCGGCGGTTGGAGGAACTGCATGGCGGGCGATTGCTGTACGGCGCGTCGGTCTGCGGCTCGATCCCCATTCTGAAATTGATTGATGAAACGCTTCCGTTCGACCAAGTGAACAAGCTGCGCGGAATCGTCAACGGCTCCACCAACTTTATCCTTTCCCGCTTGGCCGATGGAGTTAGCCGCGATGAGGCGTTGGCGATTGCCAAGCGCGAAGGATTCCTGGAGGCCGACCCAACGGCGGACATCTCCGGCGCGGATGCTGCGCAGAAGCTCTCCATCTTGATCTACCACGCATTCGGCGTTCACCTTTCCCCCGATGCGATCCCCACAACCGGGATTGAGTGCATCACCGAGCGGGATTTGGAGCACGCACGCGCCGCCGGAAGCACGATAAAACTGGTGGCCGAAGCCGCACGCGAGAACGGGAGGATAAAAGCATCGGTTGCCCCGCGGCTTGTTCCGCTTACCGATCCGCTGGCGGAGGTTCGCGATGAGGTGAACATTGTGGAGGTGACGTGCCATGGGGTTGGGGTCCAGCGGTTCACGGGGCGGGGCGCGGGCGCAATCCCCACCGCCAACGCAGTGGTGACGGACCTGCTGGACATCGTGAAGGAACGGCGGTATCGCTTGCCGGAACCATGCCCGCCAGCGCACGTTCCGGTTCACTCCATTCTGCAGCGCGTTGCGGCCTAACCCCAAAGCAAATAATGGCCATAAAAAAACCGGAGCCGATGGATCATTTCCCATCGGCTCCGGTTTGTTGACGAATGAAAGGTTCTAGATTTATTCAAAACATCAGTTGAATTTCCTGTTGGAAATTCCAATTTGTCGAGGCTCGCAGATGCTGAGCCACCGAGCACGCGAATATCCACTTCCCAGATTCTGTGTAAGGTGAATGGCACTATGAAAAAGACGGTTATTCACCACGATAGCTGCTGATTCCCGATCCAAGAATTGCCATCCATATTTTTCCAGCAGCATCAATTTCAACATCTACTACATCCCCCCCGGGCATAGCAGTATATGTGCTTTCACTGGAATACCATTTCCAGAATATATCATCAAATCTCATCACACCACCATCATGATAACCATAGCGTTTCGGGTCTCCATAAGAACTGAGTTCAAACCCTATCCATTTTACTCCCCGACCATCCACTGCTAAGCTGATAATCGGAAGCCCCGGCAATTTTCCACTTGTGCTGTCAGGAGCGTAACTCAACCACTCTCGTCCGTCGTACCTCAGTAAATACCCACGATATGTCCCTGCCCATAACTGGTTCAAGGAATCTACCGCAACTGCTGTTACCCGATTCTCTGGCAACTTCCCATTCGTTGTCTGTACCGTCAGCCCCTGCCAACTACTCCCATCAAACCGACCAATTCCTGAATCGGTTGCAACCCACACAACGTTATTCCGATCCACCACAATGTCATTGATAATGTTGCCAGGCAGTTCTTTATTAGTGTTCTCAGCCGTGATGCTACTCCACCGACTATCCGTAAGCCGCAGCAAGCCGACGGCATTGGTACCTACCCAGACTTCATTGTCACCACGGCATTGAATTGCAGTAATGGTGGCAGAATAAAGAGAGTCGGCAAGGTCTGGGAATTCCTGCCACTGTGTGCCATTGAAGCGAGCAAGCAGACCATTGGTTGCTCCAGCCCAGACGGATCCATCGGAAGCAATATCTACGGCACGAAAATCGGAGCGTGAGAGTGCTCCATTAGTAGTAACGCTATCGTAGCGAGTAAAGGTAGGATTATCGAAGAAAAAGATGCCGGAAGCAGAGGCAATCCAGATGCCTTGAGTAGGTGAGAAGGCAAGATCGTAGGCATAATTCGGTGCTTCGATCCCTTTCCAATCTCGCCATGTTGACCAACCGGGAGCTGGGCCATGCCCAAGGTCTTCGGGGTCACACGACATAAGCAACAGGGCAAGACTAAAGAAGACCGTAAGTCTTAGAATTATACTCAACGTAAAGAGGTTTGCGGAAATCAGACCACACGGGAATTCAGGGTTAGAAGTCCCTCTAACTCTGGTCAGTAATTCTTGATGCCTCTGAAAAGCCTCATTGTCTCTTCTCAACACTCCTCCTTCGTTCTATAAATCTCGTGTCTGTTACCTTCTTCTTGATCAAATTCAAACTTGGCGAATAACTCAGCAAAAACACCTGCTCAATCTACCATGACAAAAAATTCGACCCAGCGGCAATGAAAGCATCTTTGATATTTATTACGTTCGGAACATAAATAAATTTCGGCAATCCAACCACCACGCAATCCCAAACTGGAAATGGCCATAAAAAAACCGGAGCCGATGGATCATTTCCCATCGGCTCCGGTTTGTTGACGAATGAGGCCGCTTACTTCCCGTTCACCAATCCGCGCAGCACGTAATGGAGGATGCCGCCGTTGCGGTAGTACAGGACTTCCTGCGGGGTGTCAATCCGCACCAGCGTTGTGAACTCCACCGCTGTCCCGTCAGGGCGTTCGGCACGGACGGTCAGGTTCCGTGCGGCGGGGAATCCACCGGCGAACAGATCGTTCAATCCGGTGATCTGATAAACCTCGTGCCCGGTTAGCCCAAGCGTTTCCGCGCTTTGGTCCGGAAGGAACTGCAACGGCAGAACCCCCATCCCCACAAGGTTGGAGCGGTGGATGCGCTCGTAGCTTTCGGCAATCACCGCACGCACGCCAAGCAGGCGCGGACCTTTTGCGGCCCAGTCGCGGCTGCTTCCGCTGCCGTACTCTTTTCCGGCAATCACCACCAGCGGCGTTCCGCTTTGCTGGTACTGCATCGAGGCATCGAAGATTGTCGCTATCTCACCAGTTGGAAGGTAGGTGGTGAAGCCCCCTTCGGTCCCCGGGGCAAGCTGGTTCCGCAGCCGGACGTTGGCGAAAGGTGCCGCGCATCATCACCTCGTGGTTTCCGCGCCGCGCACCGTACTGGTTGAAGTCCTTTGGCTGAACGCCACGCTCCATCAGATACTTCCCTGCCGGGGAATCTTTTTTGATGCTTCCCGCTGGCGAGATGTGGTCCGTGGTGATGCTGTGGCCAAGCACCGCAAGCACCCGCGCATCGGTGATGTCGGCCAGCGTTTCGGCGGCCTGGCGCGGCATGTCCACAAAGTAGGGCGGGTTCTTCACGTAGGTGGAGTCGTTGTCCCACTCGTAGATCTCTCCGTCGGGAATCTGCAACGCCTTCCAGTGCGCATCCCCTTCGAACACGCTGCTGTAGCTTTTCTGGAACATCTCCGCTTGCAGGCTTTGCTCCACCGTCTGCCGGACGCTGTGGGTGGTTGGCCAAATGTCTTTTAGATAGACCTTCTCCCCTTCGGCATCCACGCCAATCGGGTCGTTATGGAGGTCAATGTCCATCCGCCCGGCAAGCGCGTAGGCCACCACCAATGGCGGGGACATCAGGTAATTGGCGCGGACCTCGGAGTTCACGCGCCCCTCGAAATTCCGGTTCCCCGACAGCACCGAGCAGACCACAAGATTCCCTTCGTTAATCGCCCCCGACACCTCCGCCGGAAGCGGTCCGCTGTTGCCAATGCAGGTGGTGCAGCCATATCCAACCGTCTGGAATCCAAGCTGGTTCAGATATGGGGTCAGGCCCGCTTTGTCAAGATATTCGGTGACGACCTTCGACCCCGGTGCCAGCGAGGTTTTCACCCAGGGCTTGGCCGTAAGCCCGCGCATGGCAGCGTTTTTGGCAAGCAATCCTGCGGCAATCAACACCGATGGGTTGGAGGTGTTTGTGCAGCTGGTGATTGCTGCAATCACCACCGAGCCGTGGTGCAGAACGCACTCATTGTTCCCCATGTGGAACCGCACTGCCGATGCGTGTTTGGAGTAATCGTGGTGGTCTGCCGGGTGCCCACCTTCGTCCTCCCATTGCTCGGTTTGCGCCGCGGCGGTGGCTGGGGTGTTGTGGCCCACCATCCCCCGAAGTGCTTCGCGGAAAGATTCCTTTGCATCGGCCAGCCGCACCCGATCCTGGGGGCGTTTCGGGCCGGCGATGCTTGGTTCCACCGTGCCCAAGTCAAGCTCCAACCGCTCGCTGTACTCAGCTTCTGGCGTGTCGGCAGTGTGGAACAGGCCTTGCTCTTTCATGTAGGCCTCCACAAGGGCAACCTGTTCCTCGCTCCGTCCGCTGAATCGGAGGAACCGGAGGGTTTCATCATCCACCGGGAAGATGCCGCAGGTTGCGCCGTACTCTGGTGCCATGTTGGCGATGGTGGCGCGGTCCGCCAACGGAAGCGCGGCAAGGCCCGGGCCGTAGAACTCAACGAACTTCCCAACCACCCCCTGCGCGCGCAGCATCTGCGTGACGGTCAGCACAAGGTCGGTGGCGGTTGCCCCTTCCGGCAGCGTCCCGCTTAGGCGGAATCCAACAACTTTTGGAATCAGCATCGAGACCGGCTGGCCAAGCAGTGCGGCCTCGGCCTCGATCCCACCAACGCCCCAGCCAAGGACCCCAAGCCCGTTAATCATGGTGGTGTGGCTGTCGGTCCCGACAAGGGTGTCGGGGTAGGCAAGCGGGTTTCCATCGGCAGCGTCGGCGGTGAAGACCACGCGCGCCAGATACTCCAAATTCACCTGGTGAACAATCCCGGTCTCGGGCGGAACAACGTTAAAATTGCGGAAGGCTTTCTGGCCCCAGCGAAGGAATGCGTACCGTTCGCGGTTCCGCTCATACTCCAACTCGGTGTTGATACGGAACGCATCCACCGTTCCGAAGGCATCCACCTGGACCGAGTGGTCAATCACCAATTCGGCGGGGGAAAGGGGATTGATTTTTGCGGGATCACCCCCCATTGCCGCCATTGCGTCGCGCATGGCCGCAAGGTCCACCACGGCGGGAACCCCGGTGAAATCTTGCATCAGCACCCGCGCCGGCGTGAAGGCAATCTCCTTCTCCGGCAACGAAACCGGGCTCCACGCCGCAAGCGCGCGAACGTCGTCGGCAGTGACGGAAAGGCCGTCTTCGGTTCGGAGAAGATTTTCCAGGAGGATACGGATGGAGAAGGGGAGGCTGCGGAGGTCAACGCCAAGTTGGGAAAGTGCGTCAAGGCGGAAGATGTCGTAGGTGCGCCCACCCACCTGAAAGGGGGAACGGGCGCTGAAGCTGTTGGTCATGGTGCTACCCTCGGTTCTATGTGGATTATGGTTATGCTTGCAGGTCGTGTTCACCGAAGCGCGGCCGAAGCGGAATGCACGCCGCGCTACGCCCCCATGCGTGGCAGGGTTTCGGAAAAGGACGGAGGGACACCCCAAAAAACGCCCTCATTTTACGAAGCGCGACAACTTCGCCAACCCTGCCTGACGGTGCAAGCCGGAGCTGGTAGGGAAGTGTAAGTTTTGCAAGATTACACGGTGCCAATCGCCTGCAACACCCCAGCTGATGGGCAGCTCAAATTTTTATTCTGCCCTCTTATCAACCAATGCCGGTATGCCAACATTTCCCCGTTACCAAATCCGCCGCGCCACCGCCACCGACGCTTCCGGTTGCGCCGCTGTGAACCGCGAAAGCTGGCACACCACCTACCGCGGGTTGATTGACGATGCCGCGCTGCAAAGCATGGACCCCGCCGTGCTGCAGGAGCGTTGGCGCAACCGGCTTTCCCCGGCAAACAGCGCGCTCTTCTGCTTTGTTGCCACGCTTCAGCCGGACGGCGATCCAGCGGGCGATTCCGCAGCCGCGCCCCTTATCGTTGGCTACGTCATGGGGGGATTAAGCCGCCACAGCGACCTCCCGTTTTCCGGCGAGCTGCTGGCCATTTACTTGCTTGCCGAGCATCAGGGGAAAGGGCTTGGCCGCAAGCTGTTCCTGCAGTGCGTTCAGGAATTCCGGCAGCGGGCGATTGATTCCTTCGTCCTGTTTGTGCTGAAAGAGAATCACTCGGCGCGGGCCTTCTACTCATCCTTCAATCCCGATTTTGAGGACCAGGGCCAGGTGACGATTGACGGCTTCACCTATCAGGACATCGGCTATGGCTGGAATGACCTTCGCCAATTTCCAACGCACTAATCCTCCCCAATCCTGACCGCTGCGGTTGTTGTAACCGCCATTCTGCCTCCTCGTCTTTTTGATTGCAACATCAAATCAAGCAATGCCAACATGGGAAACGCCAACATGGGAATTGACGCTATCGCACAGATGCTGGTGAACGGGCGGGCCGCAACGCTCCGCTATATCCGCAGCAAAGTTGCGGACCCCGACGCAGCCGAGGACATCCTTCAAGACAGCTTGGTGAAAGTGCTTCGCACGCTCCCCGATCTGCGCGATGAAGAGCGGTTGATCCCGTGGTTCCACCGGATCATCAACAACGCCATTATTGATTACTACCGCCATAAAGCCGTCGAGGGGAAACATCTTGAACGGGGGCGGGAGGACTTGGACGATATGCGGCAAAGCACCGAGGTTCCACCCGACGAGAAAGGGATGATCTGCGCCTGCATTGCCGACATCATCCCGACCCTGCGCCCGGAACAGGCGGAGGTGATTCGGTTGCTGGAGCTTGAGGATGGCGACCCTGAGTTTGTGGCGGCGCAGCTTGGGATCACCCGCAACAACTTAAAAGTTCGCCGCCACCGCGCACGAACCCAACTGCGCGAACGTCTTCAGGAAACCTGCCGCACGTGCGCCCAGCATGGATGCCTGGATTGCAGCTGCCGCCGTGCCTGACACACACACACGCGCGCCAACCAACGCCAACATGGCGGGGGAAAATTCAACATTATCACACAAGGAAAATCACGATGGATACCACAGAAACGAATACGACCCTATCGGCCACCGAAACGCTCACCATTGCCGGCATGAGCTGCGGGCAGTGCGTTGTGGCAGTGCGGCAAGCATTGCAGGAGCTTGAGGGAATAGAGGTCCAGAACGTCACGATTGGAAGCGCGCAGATCCGCCGCGACCCGGCACGCGCAACCAACCAGCAGCTTACCGAAGCAATCGAGGATGCCGGCTACACGCTTGGCGGCATTCACTAAGAAACAGGACTGTTCGGTAATTTGGTTAATCAAGAGCCGGGAATCGGTCATCGTGTCATCACGGAGCGTGCTTCAAGGTGTTTGCCTGCTCAAGCCCCCTCCAATTCTCATTTTCGTATGCGTAAAGAACGAGTAGCCTTAAGTCTGTTCTCCGGTGCAGGGGGGATGGATATTGGTGTAAGGCAGGCAGGTTTTACGGTATTGGCTGAGGTCGAGTCGGACCCACATGCTTGCTCAACACTTCGGGCAGCTGCAGAGCGTGAGCAGAGGGTAACTCGCGTGATTGAATCCGACATTCGCAAGATAGACCCCCAAGCACTGATGAACGAGCTTGGACTTAAAGCAGGTGAACTTGACCTTCTGTTCGGCGGCCCTCCCTGCCAATCCTTTTCATTGGCAGGGAAGCAACTGGGGTTAAACGATGCACGTGGCCTACTGCTTTTTGAGATGGCACGGTTCGCCGCTGTTTTCCAACCGAAGGCTATGCTGATCGAACAAGTGAAAGGGCTGCTTTCCGCGAAGGGTGAGCAGAACCGAAAAGGTGAGGTGTTCGAGCATTTCTTACAAGACCTTGAGAGCATCCATTACTGTCCGAAATGGAGGGTACTGGTTGCTGCGGACTTCGGTGTACCGCAACTGCGGGAACGATTGTTTGTGGTGGCCACACGCGACCGCAACGGCTTCATGTTTCCAGAGCGAACCCATGCCCCCAAAGATGAGTGCAACGGCCTGTTCCCGCTTGAGCCATATAACACTGTGGGGGCGGTGTTGGGCGGACTTGGAAAACCAGCTCCAAAAACACCTGGCAAACCGTATTATGAATCCGGAGACAGCCATGTTGATGTCACCCCCGAGAGGGATCGCGAGAGAATCCACTTGGTTCCCGAAGGCTCATATTTAGCAGCGCAAACCCATCTAAGCCTAAGCCTTAGGCGAAATCTTACAGCGAAAGACACGACAAAGTATCTCCGCATTCATAGGCAGCGCCCGGCAAACACCCTGCGCTGTGGCGAGATATTTTACCATCCAACAGAAGACCGGTATCTAACCCCGCGTGAATACATGAGGATTCACGGTTATCCAGATGATTACTACCTGATTGGCCCCATTCGCTCCCGCAGCGGAACCGTCCGTAATCTGGACCAGCATCGGCAAGTGGCAAACTCGGTTCCTCCCCCTGTTGCCCGGGCACTCAGTGCACACATACTCTCCTATCTCCATGAGCAAAATCTTTGAGCTTTTCGGATACCGGCGCGATGCATGGACTGTTGAAGCTCAGGAAAACCTTCAGTCAGCCCATTGCCCATTCATGGGAGCCGAGTGCGACGGCGGCGGGAACCGCCACCAATCCGTGATAGATCTAACCCAGCATTCTGAACTGGCAGCACATTTCCCGGGCAAGTCAAAAGTTCAGGCTGGTGTTTGCTCGCTTCTGATAAACGACGCCCATCAACCGTGGATTGTCTGCCCTCGCCGACTTCTCACCATGCGCTCCGATGAACACGCGCATCAAGAATTCGTTCTGCGGTCTCTTCTGCAGCACGTTGCATTACCGAAGGGTAGCTACCGCGTTTGGTCCGATGCCAAAATGAAAATAGAGACCACAACCAATGAGGACGAGGACAAATATTTTGACTACACCTTTGACTACATCATCGCAGGTTCATGCAGGAAAAAATTGTCGGAAGTGGCGGACATCGTCGGATTAGGTTTCAGGAGAACAAGAAGTGAAGCCGAAAAAAACGGTTTCACCGTAGCACAAAGGGAAGGCGATCTCTGGATTGATGATTTCCCCTCAGACCCCATTGTCATTCTGGAGGTTATGGCCTCGAGCACAGCCGGAGGGAACAAGCGCAACCGAACGCAGATTGCAATGGCCTTTGAAGATGCAATTCTACGCCAAGACCACACAGGCCCCGGAATTAATTACCGCCAAGTCTGGGCGCGTATGGTCAGCCAGCTCATCGTAAAATCGCAGACGGCGTTGGCATGGGGCGGCAAAACCATCTGGTTAATCCAAGACGTGCTTGCCGATTACATTTCTAGCAGCACCGCACTGAACCTGCAAAATTATATCAGCCAGCACCCGAACGAGGTGAATATCCTTGCCTTTGGGTATGGCGACCTAACGACACCACAGCCGATGCCACCCCTACAGAATGCCACTTTTTACGCTGGACCAATAACAAGCGATGCTCACCAAACTGGATTCGTGGACATCGTGAAAATCGGTGCGCCACCGCCCAAAGAATATTTGTGGCGCGCCCTCTTCAAAAAACCACCAGTCTCCCCCCTTGTGGTTCAATAAATCTCCGCCTACTTCACAAGTGGGAAGCACAGAAAGCAACAACACCATGACAACAACAGCATTGCCGCCGATTGAACACCCAACAACCACCGGCGCGCCGAACGACCCTCCCCCAGCGGAAATCATTGACCTTGACATCGAGGGGATGACCTGCGCAAGCTGCGTCACACGGGTGGAGCGTTCGCTTCGGAAAGTGGATGGGGTCCAAGAAGTTGCCGTGAACCTGGCCACCAATCGCGCCCGCGTAAAAATGGTGGCCGGCGTTCCGATTGCCGCCTTGCAGGACCGCGTGGAGCGTGCCGGATACTCCGCTTCCCCCGCAACCGATGCCGCGTTGCACCACCACCAGGCCGAGACCGCCGCAACCTACCGGCGGAACTTCCTGATGGCCGCGCCCGCCGCCGCTGCGGTGATGATGGTCTCGATGCTTCCAATGATTATCACCCCGCTGGAACCGCTGGCCATGCGATGGATGGGGGAACTGAACCTGCTGCAATTCGTGCTGACCACGTTCATCCTTGCCCTTCCCGGGCGGAGCTTCTTCCGGCTTGCGGCCCGCAACGCACGCCACCTTGTGGCCGACATGAACACGCTGGTTGCCGTTGGAACCGGCACGGCGTGGCTGTTCAGCAGCGTGCTGATGTTCTTCCCCCACCTGCTCCCGGGCGTTAGCCAACACGAGGTCTATTTCGACACGGCGGCGGTGGTGGTTGCCCTGGTCCTGCTGGGGCGGTGGATGGAGTCGCGCGCGAAGTCGGAAGCGACCGAGGCAATCCACAGCTTGATGCGGCTTGCTCCAAAAATTGCCCACCGCCGCGCAAGCGACGGAACCATCACCGACGTTGAAGCAGAGTTCATCCGCCACGGCGACCTTCTGCTGGTCCGCCCCGGCGAGCAAATCCCCGCCGATGGAGTTCTGGTGGAAGGGGCAACCGCCGTGGATGAGGCGATGATGACCGGGGAATCTATCCCGGTGGAAAAAGTCATTGGGTCGAACGTTGTTGGCGGGACCATTAACACCTCCGGCGCGTTCACCATGCGGGCCGAAGGGGTGGGCCAGGAGACGGTTCTGGCGCAGATTATCCGCACGGTGGAGGAGGCCCAAAGCTCCAAAGCCCCGGTGCAACGCCTTGCCGACTCCATTGCCGGAATCTTTGTTCCGGTGGTGATTGGCATTGCCGTGCTGACGTTTCTTGGCTGGCTTTTGCTTGGCGATGCAGGGCTGGCGCACGCGCTGATTAACGCCGTTGCGGTGCTGGTGATTGCCTGCCCCTGCGCCATGGGGCTGGCGGTCCCAACCGCCGTGATTGCTGGGTCGGGGCAAGGGGCAAAGCGGGGGATTTTAATCCGCAATGCCGAGTCGTTGGAACGCGCCGGAAGCACCAACGTGGTGGTGTTCGACAAAACCGGAACGCTTACCCACGGCCGCCCAGAAGTGGTGGCGGTGGAAGCCTTCCACGGCAACGACCCCGCAACGCTGCTGCGGCTGGTGGCGGCGGTGGAATCCCACAGCGAGCATCCATTGGCCCAGGGGATTGTTCGCCACGCAACCAAGCAGGGGATGGAGCTTGGCCACGTGCAGGTGGCGGAATTCAAATCGGCGGCGGGGATGGGGGTGTATGCCGTTGCCGACGGGCGAACCCTGTTCGCTGGGCGCGCCAGCACCATCCCCACGCTGGACCGCTCCGCCGAAGCATCCGCTTGGGTTCCCCCCGCCGGAAGCAGCGTGGTGTGGGTGGAGCTTGACGGAGCCGTTGCCGGCGCAATCGCCCTTGCCGACACCCCCAAACCAAACGCCCAGCAGGCGGTGGCGAAACTTCACCAGATGGGAATCCAAACGGTGATGCTGACCGGCGACAACCGCGCCGCCGCCGAATCCGTTGCTGCCGCGTTGGGGATTCGGCAGGTTATCGCCGAAGTCCTTCCCGCCGACAAAGGGGAGAAGGTGAAAGAACTGCAGGCCAATGGAAACGTGGTTGCGATGGTGGGGGATGGGGTAAACGATGCCCCCGCGCTTGCCGCCGCCGACGTTGGGATTGCAATGGCCACCGGAACCGATGTGGCCATGTCCGCCAGCGACATCACCCTTGTTGGCGGGGACCTTAGCCGCGTTCCCGATGCAATCGCCCTTTCGCGGCGCACCATGCGGATCATCCGGCAAAACCTGTTTTGGGCGTTTATCTACAACGTCATCGGCATTCCCCTTGCCGCCGCCGGATTGCTTAGCCCAATCGTTGCTGGCGCAGCAATGGCCATGAGCTCCGTAAGCGTGGTGACAAACTCGCTACGGCTAAAGCAAAGCATCTGGTAGCCGCCCCGATTCAATCGGGGTTGATAAAAGGTCTTTAGCCTTCGGTGTCTCTATCCTTCGATGCCTTTAGCCTTCGGCATCTTTAGCCTTCACCGCTTCCCCTCCCCGCGCCCTGCTTTTTTATCCAACGCCCCGACGCTTCGGCTTCGGGGCGTTGTATCTTTGGGGCCGCAGGTGGATGGAGGGCCGTTTACCCCCATTCCCCCAATCCCAAACTGACAGCAGAGCGCAGATAGATAGAGAGAAAGAGTCCCACGCCATGAGCAAGCAACGCACGCCGCTGATGCGGCAATATCATCAGATCAAAGCCAAGTATCCCGACACGGTTCTGCTGTTCCGCTTGGGCGATTTTTACGAGACGTTCGAGGAGGATGCCGGAATCACCGCGCGCGTTTGCGGAATCACCCTAACCCGCCGCAACAACGGAGCCGAGGAGGAAACCCCGCTTGCCGGATTCCCCTACCACCAGCTTGATAACTACCTCCCAAAATTGGTGAAGGCCGGATACCGCGTGGCCGTGTGCGAACAGTTGGAGGACCCAAAACTTGCGCGCGGAATCGTCCGCCGCGACGTGATTGAGGTGGTGACGCCCGGCGTGGCAATGAACGACAAGCTGCTGGAAGCCGGACGGAACAACTATCTGGCCTCGGTTTTTATCGAGCGGGACCATGCCGGCATTGCCTTCTGCGACATCTCCACCGGGGAGTTTTCGGCAACCGAGAATCACCTTTCCGAACTGAACGAAATTCTGGAGTCCATCGGCCCGGCGGAGATTATCGTGAGCCGTGGGCAGAAGGAGCAGTTCAGCAATCGCCGCCTTAGCAGCGAGCCACGAATCACCAAGCTGGAGGAATGGATCTTTGACCACCACTACGCCAGCGAACGCCTGCGCGAGCACTTCGGGACCCACTCGCTGAAAGGGTTTGGGATCGAGGAGCTTCGGCTGGCAACGATTGCCGCCGGCGGGGCGATGCATTACTTGATGGAAACACAGCGGGCGCGGCTTAGCCATATCCGCCGGATTGGCCACTACGCCCACGGCGACTACATCGCCCTTGACCCAGCAACCAAACGGAATCTGGAAATCCTTTTCTCCACCAACGATGGCGGCCGCCACGGATCGCTGGTTGGGGTGATTGACCGCACCGCCACCCCAATGGGAGGGCGGCTGCTGAAACGTTGGATGATCCACCCGCTGAAATCGCGCGAGCAGATTGAAAAGCGGCTGAACGCCGTGGCCTCGCTGTTCGACGATCCATCCATCGCCACCGAGCTGGAGAAAGAACTCCGTTGCGTCAGCGATCTTGAGCGGATGATGGCCCGCGTTGCCACCGCACGCGCAACCCCTCGGGACCTGGGGAACATCCGGCTGACGCTGGACCGGATTCCCCGATTGGTTGAGCTTCTTGCACGCTGCAACTCCGCCACGCTTTCCACCATTGGCCGCGGGCTAAGCCACCCCAGGGACCTTGCCGAACGCCTGGGCCGCGCACTCCCCGATGACCCCCCAGCAACCCTGAACGATGGCGGCGCAATCCGCAGCGGTTACTCGCCGGAACTTGACGAGCTGCGGGACCTTCGCGCAAGCGGCAAAAGCTACATCGAGGGATTGCAGGAACGGGAGCGCGCACGCACCAACATCAACTCGCTGAAAGTTGGGTTCAACAATGTGTTCGGCTACTACATCGAGATCAGCAACGCCAACCGCGACCGGGTCCCGAACGATTACACCCGCAAGCAAACCCTTGCCAACGCCGAACGCTACATCACCCCCGAGCTGAAGGAGTACGAGGAGAAGGTCCTCCATGCCGAAGAAAAGATTGCCACACTGGAGCGGGAGCTGTTCGCCGAGCTGCAAAGCTACACCGCCGAGTTCAGCGAGGCGATTCTGCGGAACGCCCAGCTGCTGGCAATGCTGGATTGCTTTGTTGGGTTTGCACGCGTTGCCCGCGAGCGGGAATACACCCGCCCAACGGTGGACGACTCGACCGTGTTGGAGATCGTTGGCGGGCGGCATCCGGTGGTGGAAACGTTGCTGCCCCCGGGCGAGCGTTACGTCCCGAACGATACCGCGCTGGACACCGCTGCCGACAGGATCGCCATTATCACCGGGCCGAATATGTCGGGCAAATCAAGCTACCTGCGCCAAACCGGGCTGATTGTGCTGATGGCCCAAGTTGGTTGCTTCGTTCCCGCCGAGCGTGCGCGGATTGGTGTGGTGGATAAAATCTTCACCCGAGTTGGCGCGCAGGATAACCTTGCGGCGGGGGAAAGCACCTTCCTTGTGGAGATGCACGAGGCCGCGAACATCCTGAACAACGCCACGGACCGCAGCTTGATTTTGCTGGATGAAGTTGGCAGGGGGACCTCCACCTTCGACGGCATCTCCATCGCCTGGTCCATGACCGAATATTTGCACGAGCGAATCGGCGCACGAACCTTGTTCGCCACCCACTACCACGAGCTGAACGCCCTTGCCGAGCGGTTCCAGCATATCTGCAATTACAAAGTGGAGGTGCGTGAACACGACGACCACGTGATCTTCCTGCGGAAGGTAACACCCGGCTCGGCGGACCACTCCTACGGAATCCAAGTGGCGCAAATGGCGGGATTGCCCGAGGAGGTGACGCGGCGGGCAAAGGAGATTTTGGCACAGCTGGAAAGTGCCTCGGAAGAAAAACCGATTGGTGGAACCGAAGCCGCGCTGGCCGCCGAGGTCCACAGCGGCGGGCAGATGCCGTTCAATGGGCCAGCGGCGCGGCGGGCGAACAGTGGGGCAATCGCCACCGCATCGCCGCAGGTTTCGCTGTTCGAGCTTGCGCTCCCCGCGCCCACGCCGGACCCGATTGCCGAAGAGCTTCGCCAGGCACTGAGCGCGATTGACCTTTACTCCATGACCCCGCTGCAAGCCATGATGGAGTTGGAGCGATTGCAGAAAAAAGCGCGGGGATAAAGAACCACGCGCGTGCCGAAACGTGCCATCCCGCTCAATCCGCCGGCGGGGCATCGTGCTGCTTCTCATACCCCTCCCGATTGGCCAGCCAAAACGGCTCCAATTTCTGCTCGGCTAATTCTTGATTCGCCTCGTACTCCATCACCCAATCGCGCAGGCCCGGGTGGGTGTACAGTTCCGGCGTGGGGTCCCCAATCGCCCCGGCGATTGCTTGGGCAACGTGGTCGGCGGAAAGAAGCGGAATGGCTGGGGGAAGCTCGCGACCCATTTGCGCGGCAAGCTGGTTCCCACGTTCGCGCTCGTAGTCGAACAGGGCAATCATGGATCCCCCTTCGGCGGCGGTTGCCCAGTCGGTCAGCGTTCCGGCGGCGATGACGGCGGTGGCCAGCACCCCCGTGCCGGCAAGCTCCGAACGGAGCGCCCGCGTGAATCCAACCGTCGCGTGTTTTGCCGCAACGTAGGCTCCGTTCCCCGGGAAACCGATCTTCCCCGCCACCGAGGCCACGTTGATAATCTGCCCGCGCCGCAGCGGAACCATGTGGCGCAACGCCGCCGCGGTGCCATGCCACAACGAGAAAACATTCACCCGAAAGATGCTTTCCAGCTGATCCTCCGGAGTGTCGTGGATGTAGGCGTTGTTGCCGCGCCCGGCGTTGTTCACCAGCACGTGAAGCTCGCCAAATCGCGCAATCGTTGCGGCAACGGCTTCTCGGAATTGGCTGGGCACCGTGACATCGCAAGGCAACGGGAGCGCGACTCCGCCAGCGGCTTCAACTTCGGCGGCAAGCTGGGTTAGTAACGCGCCACGCCGGGCAACAATCGCAAGCCGCGCACCGCTGCCGGCAAGCCGCACGGCCAACGCCCGCCCAATGCCGCTGCTTGCGCCGGTGATAAGAATAACAGGGGAATGCCCAAACGTTGCCAGCATGATGGATGATTATGGATGGTTGTTGATGAGTTCCTGTTGGCTTGACACCCCCCAAGCTACACCCCTCCGAAATATTTTTCCGCGAAACTACTTTTGTTTACTTGTTCACACCAGCGCGATTGCCGACATTTGCAGCCCGTTCGGGGAGTAGCGTAGCCCGGTATCGCGTCTGCTTTGGGAGCAGAAGGTCGTCGGTTCAAATCCGGCCTCCCCGACAACAAAACCAAAAAGCACCGATCAATTCTGTTGATTGGTGCTTTTTTTTTGGCCTCGTTCCTGTTGCTTCATAGTTTCGCCCCGCTTCCCCTTTTTCTAACCTATTTCGGAATCCTTCAATCATGCGCATTGCTGCTTCGCTCCCCATGCTTCTTCTTCTCAGCTTGCTGGCCGTTGGATGCGGCGGCAAGGAGGAAGCCACAACCACCACCGCCGGAAAAGGGGGGAAGATCTACGGCGGAACCTACACCCTGAACGTGCTGCGTGGCGACCCGAAAGGGCTGGACCCCGTGCAGGTCAACAGCAAACACGCCGACGACATCTGCACCCAGATTTACGACAAGCTGGTGGACCTGAACAGCAAGCTGGAGCTTGTGCCGGAGCTTGCCCGCACGCTTCCGGCAATCAGCGAGGATGGGAAGACCTACCGTTTCGCGCTCCGCACCGATGTCAAGTTTCAGGACGACGGATGCTTCCCCGGCGGCAAAGGACGGCGGATGACCGCGCACGACGTGAAATACTCACTCACCCGCTGCTGCGACCCCCGCACCCAGACGCTGGCGTTCTGGGCATTCAAGGGGAAGGTCCGCGGCGCGTCCGAATATTTTACGGCGATGAACGCTGGCGACACCGCCGCAAAGGATATCCCCGGATTCCGCGCCGTGGACGATTCCACGTTCGAGATTGAGTTGGTGGAGCCGTTCGCACCGTTTATCTACTACTTGGTCAACTCACTTGGCAGCGTTGTCCCGCGTGAGGCGGTGGAGAAGTATCGGGAGAATTTCTTCCAGCATCCGGTTGGGACCGGGGCGTTTACGTTCGTCAGCTGGACCAACCGCGAGCAGATTGTGCTGAAACGGAACCCGAACTACTGGGGGCGCGATGAGCAAGGGAATCACTATCCATTTTTGGATGAACTCCGCTTCCGGTTTGTCACCGACGACAAGGTGCAATTCAGCGAGTTTGAGCAGAAGACGTTGGACGAATTGTTCGGAATCCCCACCGAGTTTTACACGATGGTGATTGACACCGCCACCGGGAAGCCAACCCAGAAATACGCGGGCTACCAGGTGCAAAGCACGCCGGCAATGCTGACGTGGTTTTTCGATTTCAACACCGCGCGCCCGCCGTTCAACAATGCCAATCTGCGCCGCGCCTTCAACTACGCGATTGACCGCCAGAAGATTGTCCGCTATGTGCTGCAAGGCTCGGCCTACGCTCCGGCAATCCATGGGCTGGTCCCGCCCGTTTTCCCGAACTACCAAACCGACGCAATCAAGGGCTACGATTACCAGCCGGAGCTTGCGCGGAAATTGCTGGCCACGGCTGGCTATCCGCAGGGGAAAGGCTTGGGGCCAATCACCCTTTTTATCTATCCCGAGCCACGGTTGGTGGAGGTTGCGCAAGCCGTCCAGGAGATGCTCACGCGGGAGCTGAACGTGAACGTGGAGATCAAGCAGGTGGAGTTTGCGCAGATGCAATCGCAGGCGGAGCTTGGGCATTTTTCGTTTTGGGGAACACGCTGGTACGGCGATTATCCCGACCCGGAAACCTATCTGGCACTGCTGTACGGCGCGAACGTTCCGGCCTTCGACACGCTTCCCAGCTATCCGAACGGAACCCGCTACAGGAGCGCGGACTTCGACGCAAATTTCCGCAAAGGGGTGGCCACCATTGACGCGCTTGCCCGCATGGCCCACTACGCCAAAGCCGAACAGATTGGCATGAACGATGCCCCGCTGATGCCACTGTTTTACGAGATGCACTACCAGCTGCTGCAACCCAACGTCCGCGGCCGCTGGCTTGACGCAATGGCCCGCATGGACCTGAAATTTGTCTGGAAGGAGAAGGCCGAATAACCGGCAAGAAACGGCGAGCCAACACCCCGCCCAGCGCCGCCCGACCAACGACATCTATCAATCAGAAGCAATCAATCACGCTCAACCAATCAGAAGCAATCAACCATGTACGATTCAAGAAACAGGGAACTGGCCGACAAGATCATTGGATACTCCACCCAAACAAAGCCTGGGGAGAATGTGATGATCGAGCTGTTCGGCATCAACGGAATCCAGCTGGCGCAGGAGATGGCGCGCGCAACCTTGCAGGCCGGCGCGGTCCCCTTCGTGATGATCCGCGACACCGACACCGAGCGGATTATCCGCGAGAACGGATCGCGTGAGTTGTGGGCCAAGGTCCGCGACGTAACCGCGCTCCCGCTGATGCAGCAGATGGACGTGTACATCGGCGTTCGCGCCGGCGAGAATATCTACGAACTAAGCGGCGTGAAGCCCGATGCCAGCAAGGCGTATGCCGAGGAGTACCAGCATCCGGTCCACATGCGCGAGCGGGTGAACAACACCCGCTGGTGCGTCATGCGCTATCCGTCGCCGGCGTTTGCCATGAACGCACGAATGCCCACCAACCGCTTCGCCGATTTCTTCTACCGCGCCTGCCTTCTGGATTACGCCGACCTGAACGAACGGATGAAGCCGCTGCATGAACTTCTTGCCGCCGGAAAGGAGATTCACCTGAAAGGGGAAGGGACCGACATCCGCTTCTCGATTGAAGGGCAAACCTGGATCTCCTGCGCTGGCGATTTGAACATCCCCGATGGAGAGATTTTCTCCTCGCCAATCCTCACCTCCGTCAACGGCCAAATTTCCTACGCCCCAACGGTCTATGACGGGAAGCCGTTCGAGAGCATCACCCTGATTGTGAAAGATGGGGTTGTGGTGGATTTCCAATCGAGCAACGCGAAGGCGTTGGAGGATATCCTGAACACCGACGAAGGGGCGCGGCGGTTTGGCGAGTTCTCGTTCGGAACAAATCCGTTCATTGATGAGCCGATGTACGACATCCTGTTCGACGAAAAAATTTGGGGGTCCAACCACCTGACGCTTGGCCAGGCCTACGACATCGCCCCGAACGGCAACCAGAGCGCCATCCACTGGGACCTGGTCTGCATCGGAGCCAACGTGATGCTGGATGGCCAGCTGATTCGCGAAGGGCGGAAGTTCGTCCACGAACGGCTGCTTCCGCTGAACCCAGAAAATTTCTGAGAACGCCGACGATAGCACAACAAGAACGTCACCGCAAGGTTCAGCCCTCACGGTGACGTTCTTGTTTATCTCACACTTGCCACGCCTTTCTTCCCTTGTTTCACCGCAGGTCCAGCACGTTTGGCCCCGGCAGTTGCTGCTGCACGCCGGTGATGATGCGGGCATCGTAGCGGGTAAGGCCGCTTGCGGTGGTGGCAATCCAGACATCGCCGTCGGGGCCGATATCCACCGCTCCTATATCAACAAAGCCAGAATTTTCCCGGGTGAATCCAGCCCAACGCTGGCCATCGTAGCGGTACAGGCCGCTGCTGGTGGTCAGCCACAGCGCGCCGTCGGGGGCGTGCCGCAGCGAGCGGATGAAGGGGCTGGCAAGGGGGGCATTCTGGAACGTGGTTTGCGCCAAAAGGCTGAAACGCACCATCCCCACCGAGGTCCCGATCCACACGCCATCGGCTCCGTCGGGAATAATTGCGTTGACCTTGTTGGAAGGGAGTTTGCTGTTGGATTGATTCAGGGATTGGAACTGCGCGGTGGCGGCAACCAACACCGCAATCCCCGATTGCACCGACCCAATCCACAGGTTGCCGGCGGAATCAATGGCGATGGATTTCACATCCCCAGTCAGCCCCGGCGGCGAATACCGGACGACGTTCGTGCCGTTGTATTTAATCACCCCACCGCCGCCTGTTCCAATCCAGATTGTTCCAGAAGCATCGGCAGTGATGGTGTGCAGCAGGGCTTTGGTGCCGATAAGCGTGGCGCGGGGAACCGCGATCCATGTTGCTCCGTTGAAGTGCGACGCGCCCTCGTTCGTCAGGACCCAGAATCCCCCTTTGCCGTCGCGGGAGAGTGAGACGGGCTGGCCGCTGATGCCGATGGTGGAGGAGTCGAACGTGGTCCAGGTGGTTCCGTCGAAGCGGGTTAGGCCCCCTTGCCCGGCAATCCACACCACGCTCCCAATCCGAAGGACATCGTACAGTTGGTTGGAGGGAAGATCCCCAAGATCCAATTCTAAAAACTCCCACTGTCCGTCGTGGAATTTTGCAAGCCCCTTGTTGGTGCCGAAATAGAGGTCCCCGTTGGCCCCGGCAGCAACGCAATGCAGCACCATGCCGCGTGGGTTCCGGTATGGGGTCAGCTTCGTTCCATCAAACATGGTGAAATGGTGCGTTGTTGACTTCACATCTATCTCGCCAAGAATCACAACCTGGCTTGGCGACAGGACAAGGATTCTGCGAGTAGCTCCAGTAGTGGGGATGTCAAGGGTGTAGCTGGTGTCGTTGCTGCTGTTGGTTCGGTACAGCGTCCCCGGGTTGTTCGCATACCAGACGCTCCCTTCCGAATCGGTGCCAACCCAGAAGGCATTGCCGGTTTCCCCTTCATTCCATTTTTTCCCGTTGAACGAGGTTAGATAGCTGGCTTCGGTCCCGACCCATATTGTCGAGTCCTTTGCTGCGGCAACGCTGAAGGTGACGATCTGCGGCGCGAAGCCGGAGGTGTCGGCGGGGCGGCTCCATTCCTGGCCATCGAACTTCAGCACGCCGTACCGCGAGGTCCCGGTTGCCACACCCCAGATGCTGTTGTCGGGGCTGGCGGCCATTGAAGTCAGCACAGGAATCTGGCTGCCGTTGGGGAAGGTGTCGTGCACGGCCCAGGTTGTGCCGTCGAACATCGCCACCCCGCGCTGTGTGGCAATCCACAGCCGGTTGCTGCTGTCGCGGACCATTGTGGACACCCAGTCGTCGGGCATTCCGGAGCTTGCGCGGTTGTAGATCACCTTCGCGCCGGTTGCTTTGGTGTAATGGATCAATCCCGCGCCCAGCGTCCCCAACCACAGATTATCGCCATCGTCAAGAATTGCCGAGACGAAGTTGCCGTTGGTGTACTGGCTCCAGCCAGGATATTGCGCGCTGGCCGGAACCCACGCCAGAAGAATCAGCAAGAAAAACCATCGGTTCATTGTCTATCTCTCCGAACAGTGATTGTATGGCCATGAAGATACGGAACAAGGGGGCGGCCTACCACAGCCCAACGCTTGCGTACGTCACTGCGGACTTCTCCTGGGCGTTATCCCACTGCTCGTAGTGGAGCAGCTTCCCGGCGCGTGCGCCGCTAATCCGAAGCGTGGCGTAGATTGGCGCAACACCGCAAATCCGGTAGCGGTTCCGCACCGCAGCAACGTGGCCAATAAAGCCCGAAGCATCGGCGCGAAGGGTGTGGTCAATCACCGACTCATCGAACTCGCGAATCTTTTTCAGCATCTGCCGCCCGCTGGTGTTGTCGCCAAACTTGTGGCCGATGTGGCATAAATCCGCGCTGGCAATCCAGCAGACGTTTCGGCCAAGTTCGGCGGCAACGGTGCCGATTGCTTGATAAAAATCTTGCACCCGCTGGTCGCTATCGGGCGAACCCAAACCTTCCTCCACATACTCCCACAACGCGCCGTGGAGGATTGGGACAATCTGGATATCACGATTGGGGAACAGGTGATGGAGGAAGATGGCTTGCAGCTCAATGGAATGCTCGTCGCGGTGGGCAATCTGGTTATGGGTGGCCGGGTAGCGAAGCCGCTCCCGCAGCCGTTTGATAAACTGGCGATCGGTACGAACCACGCCCCCGGGGACTGCAAAGTCTTGTTCGCAGATCATAAACCGGTCGTAGTTCATCACGTGCGGCACGCCAAAAATCACGAAGGTGTCGGCATCGGTTTCCCGCAAGGCGTTCCAGGCGCGGGCGTAGCTTCGCCAACCAACGTGCGGGTCAATGTGGGGGATGATGATTGCCGGGGGCGGGGTGCGGTCGTGGGGTTGGGTGTCCCATTCCAGCCACTCATCAAGCTGGCGGTGGAACTCCGCCGGGTTGCTGGGGTAGCACGCATCCGCAAGCGCCATCGGGCGGACGGCAAGGGCGTTGTAGGCGTTGTCAACCTCCGCTTTCCGCTGGTGGAATTGCGGGGTTTCTAAAAAGCAGGCTGCGCTCAACTGCTCGGCAAGGTCCAGCAGTTCGGCAACGGTGCAGCGGATGCCGGCGTTGCTTCCCTGCTCAACGGCTTGCTCGGCAGTGGTGGACCCGTCGAACAGTTCCAGCAGGAACACCAGGTCCATCGGGATGCTGACGCTCCGCTCGGCATATCCAAGCGGGTCGCTCAGGAGGGCAGTGCCGGGGATCACTTCTTCGGCGGCCAATCCAAAACGGAGTTCGGGGAGGGGAAGTGAGGTCATCGTAATCACATTGTGATTTGTAGCTGATGATGCATCAGCTACTGAAATTCAGATAAGGCAAAAATCATATCAGCAGGATACATGGTTCTATGCGGTGGCGTTATTCTTTTCTGAAATATGCTCAGGTACTGATCTCTGACATGGAAAGAACGCTGGTTTAGGAGAGAAGACTGGCCGTATCAATGCTATCCAGCAGCTTTTGGATACGGCCAGTTGATTGGCGTTGCTCAAGATATTCACTGTATACACGGCGAGCATTATCTAATAGTTCGCTATATAAGAGTATTCGCATACCTTTAATTTGTAAAGATTGAATGTCTTCGTCACGTTCTTTTTTGTCGTCCCAACCAACCGGCAGCTGACCGACTAAAAAAACCACTTCAATAATAGGATCGTGGTTATTATGTTTTTGGATGATTTTTCTCAGAATCCTTTGATATTTTTTTCCTTGATCGATCAAAGCTCCGGTCTTAGTTTTCACATTAGGTCGCTTTAATTCAATAATAATATGAGTTCCTGAAATTGTTGAATATTTAATGTCGTATCTTGCTTGTTGCTCTTCGGCTGTAAGATCAGATTTTATTTCTTCACCAAATGCTTCATAAAATTCTTTATAAATTCTTGATTCAACAAATTTAGAATCTGTAGCTCGTTCCCAGCTTGGATCAAGTAACCAGAGGTGCTCGGCAATATGGTTTTGAATGACTTTCTCTAATGCGTTGTCTTTTACATTTTTCTCTAAAGTCTCGATAACTTCTATTCTTCCACGCACGATTTGGTAGTACAGGCTTGCCTCAATATCATCTAGCCGAGAAAAGATGCTTCCGACTAATAGGATATCATCAGGTTCGATTTTTTCCAAGGCATCCAAATTATTTTTATAGCTCAGATGTTCGAATGCTAGGACTGCATATTTGAGTAAATTTTTTCGATCTTCGGGTTCATCAATGGTAAGTTGGTTGATTTTTCCAAAGAGTGATTTTGCTCGCTTTTTATGATCTTCTCCTAAAGAGTTGAACCATTGTTTGATTGCATCAATTTCAAGTGCAACTTTTGTTCCTTCATCGTTCCGTAGGCTAGTCCATTTTTTTTGAATGTGCTTTAATTCTTGTTGAACAAAATCCTGAAGTGATTTAAGCCTTGGATCTCCATCAATAAATTGCTGTCGGCTACTGGTAGTGATATCATCGCTATCGTCAAGATCTAAAAAATCTGCGTGGAGTTCGCCAATGATGTATTTGGAGTACATTCCTCCTTCATTAAAGATATCGAGGATATCTTCTTGTGCCATTTTACCACGAACAAGAATGACGATTTTATTAATATTTCCTGCATCATCTTTTAGACTTCCGGCAGATTTTACTGTACCAATCCACCCTATTACATTTCCTTTACCAGAACTTCCATCATCATTTTCCCAACAGATAGTGCTTTTACGAACTTCACTGTGGTCGCTATTTTTGAAATAGTGCTTGAAATCATCATCTAAATCATACATCCACAAAAATTGAATTTTAGAGAAGTAATCTCTATCTTCAATGGTAACTGGATCATTATTGATAGAAAGGGCAAAATGATGCTTACTTCCCAAGATATACTCGAAATAAAGTAGTTTGCGAAAAAGGGATGATGGGGTTACGTTAGGGAAAAGATAGTAGTCATTGAATAGATAGAGGGAAGAGATGATAGAACTTACGGAGGAATTACGGACACAACTGCGGAAATTGCAGCGAATGGAGAAAGAGAAGCGTCGGTATGTGAAGATCACGACGCTGCTGATGCTTGACGGGGATTTAGCGTTGGCAAGACGGCCTTTGCGTTGGGTGTTGATAATTCGACGATATATCGGTATGCCGAAGGGTATCGAGCATCAAAGAGCTTTGAGGATTACATAGAAGACAAGTATGTGTGCTATGGTGGGAAGCTGAGCGGTGAACAGGCATCAGCTGTATCGAAGGAACTGGAGGGACATCTGCATCATACATCGAAGGAGGTAGTGGAGTTGGTGTGCGAGCGTTATGGTGTGCGATATACGGAGAGCGGGATGGTAGCATTGCTGAAGCGTCTGGGCTTTGTGTACAAGAAGACGAGTCTGGTGTTATCGAAGGGGAATCGAGCGGAGCAGGAGGAATTTCTTGAACGTCTGGCGGGATTGCTTGCTGATAGGGGTGAAGGCGAGGAAGGTGGGGTAGTGTATTTCAGTGATGCGGTGCATCCTCAGCACAACACACGGAGCAGTTACGGGTGGATCAAGTCGGGGAGTCGGTATGAAGTGCGATCGAACACGGGTCGGGAACGTGTGAACATCAACGCGGCATTGAACGCGCATGATGTGGGAGATGTGGAGGTGGTGGAAAGCGAGCGGGTGGATAGTGAATCAACGATTGAGTTGTATGCAGCCTTAGAGCGGAAGCATCCGAGTGGAAGGATCAGAGTGATTTGCGACAACGCGAGATACTATCGGAGTCGTCGTTTGCGGGAGTGGTTATCATCATCGCGAATAGAGCAGGTATTTTTGCCGAGTTACTCACCGAATTTGAATTTAATTGAGCGATTATGGAAATACATGAGGAAGAAGGTAATAGACAGGAGGTATTATGAAACGAAGGATGAATTTCGTGGAGCTATCCGAAGATTTTTCAACGATATTGAGGAGTACCGCCCAGAGTTAGAGAGACTTCTAACCCTGAATTTCCACGTGCTCTGATTTTCGCAAACCTCTTTGCAGTGAGTATACTAAACCGTCGAGCAAGCTGTTTACGTAACGCAGCAGGAGTTTGACGCTGACGCTTTTTTAAGTCTCGTAAGATAATTCGGGTACCTCGAGTAAGATCAGGTGGAAAGTCATTGAGTTCAGCAGGATAATATGTGGATTCTTCCTGTTGGATTTTTTTTTCAATATCGGCAAGTAGCATTTGGAAGCCATTTTTTTCTCCATCTTTCACCGAATAAATGGTGATATTACGGGCAATAGAAAACAGAGAAAGCTTACCGATTCCTTTCCGACCCATCACCTTCCGCTGGTATTTAGGGGTAATACTACCATCTGGCACATTGCGCCGTTGATAGCCAATTGATAAGTAGCGGTTGTTGATATCGTTTTTCGCCATACCGTTACCATCATCGGTGATGACTATTTTATCACTATCAATCGTTATGGTAACGAGTTCAGCATCTGCATCCCAAGAGTTTGCAACTACCTCGGACAGTACTGCTGGAACGCTGCTATAAAGATTAATACCAAGGTGGTTAAGCAAGTTCAGGCTTAACGTCATTTTATAGGGCTGGTTATCCATAATGAGACTGGATATGTTGTTGAATTGAAACCCCGATTATCTCTCCTAAGCGAACGGGGACTGCGTTGCCGATCATTCGACCAATTGTTGTAAAATGATAGTTGTCACTTTTCTCAATGAATTGGTAGTCGGGTCGAAACGATTGCAGTATTGCTCCTTCCCTTAGGGAAAGCCCTCGATCTTGTTCTGGGTGCCCAAATCGTCCATTACCATAGCCATAAAACTGGGTAGTAATAGTTGGAGCAGGCTGATCCCAGACCATGCGACCATAGACACTACTGTAGGATTTCCCTGATTTTTCCTTGTGGCAATCGGCAATCAATTCTTCTGGCCAATCACGCCAAGACCCTCCCGGAACTGAGTGTTGAATGCGAGCAAGGTTTCGCTCTGAGAGACTACTGCTACGATGCAGAGGATCATCAGGATCGGCTTGGCCAGCGGCCAGCGGTGGAAGTTTACCAATGGCATCAGCAACAGTTCGGTAATTTTCAGCTTGATGCGTCGGTGAGATCAGTCGTATATGGCCAAGTTTTGAAGCAAGGAGGACTAATCGCTTGCGATGCTGCGGAATGCCATACTCAGGGCAATACACCAGCAATTCCTGAAGGCGAGAAGCACAGTAATAGCCATTATCAGCAAGTGATTTGATAAATCTTTGAAAAACTTGATGCATATATAGCCCTGGAACATTCTCCATACTAATGATTGTAGGCTGTGATTCCTCTATTAATCGCTGAAATTCGGATAGCAATCCCCACTTTGTATCATTTTCAGCATTAATTCCTTGTGTGTACTTCGAGAATGGCTGGCATGGAGCGCATCCAACCAAGACACGTATATGATTATCTGGGAAATGCCTCTCAATTTCTTCTCCAGTGATTTCCGCAATATTTTTTTGATAAAATTTTGCTTCATGATTATTGAATTCGTATGGGAAACAGCAGGCGCTATCAATGTCATAACCTGCGACCACAGAGATACCAGCATCCAAGAGCCCACGAGTCAGGCCACCTGCACCACAGAAAAGGTCAACAGCCGTAGCATTGATTTGGTATTTTTTGTTGCTTTGATTTGATATTTCCTTCATACTCCATCTTTAGGAAAACGGGTTCATTGTATCATTTTTACGGATTCATGATTCACAGCAGGTGCTTGTCAAAAGCCTTGCAAAGATATTCATCAATTGTAAATAAACGATGATTTTCTATCAAGAACACCTTCCGCTTATGCGGAGATCTATCACTAAAGTATAGGCGAAGCTACCGAATCGGCAAGGATTCACGCCACAAATTCTGCGTAAGATGAGTTGCCCACGCGGCAAAAGTAGAAACCCACCGATTGGCAGCCAAGCCATCTTCCTTCCACTTCTCCTTTCTTCCCCCCCTTGCATCAACGCGCCGAAATCCGTTGTTTGCTGGCCGCAGCAACACACGATGCCGGCGGGCTTTGCCGTCATCGGGTAGCGCACGCGCACGGGGAATTTTCGCTGAATGTTCTTTGCCGATTTCTGATGACACAACTCTCCCTCTCCTTTGCTTTGATGATGGTGGCGGTTAGCACCTTCTGCGCCGCGCAGTCGAAGCTCCTGATCCCGATGGACAACTCGCAGGATGACCACCTGAAGGCCTACGGCATTGTCTATTGGACCCTATCGAAAGGGCAGCAGGCCGATTGGTTGCTGAACTACCGTGGCGGATCGTTTATGATTGATTATGCCGATTTCATCGCTGCCGAATGCCGCATCCGTGGGGTCAGTTTCCAGCCGATTAGCGGATCCCAGGCGGCGGCCATTTACAGCGAGGTGCAATCGGAAAGCAACAACATGGACGTGGTGCGGCTTGAGCAAGCCCCGAAAATCGCCGTCTATGTTCCCCCAACGTTCCAGCCGTGGGACGACGCGGTGACGCTGGTGATGCAGTACGCCGAAATCCCCTACGACAAAATTTGGGACAAGGAGGTGCTGAACGATCAACTGAAAAAGTACGATTGGATCCACCTTCACCACGAAGACTTCACGGGGCAGTACGGGAAATTTTACGCCAGCTTCGCCAACGCGCCGTGGTATCTGCAGCAGGTGGCGATGCTGGAGCAAACCGCCACCGAGCTTGGATTCAGCAAGGTGAGCAAGCTGAAGTTGGCGGTGGCCGATGAGTTGAAAAAGTACATTGGCAATGGGGGATTCCTGTTCGCCATGTGCTCGGCCACCGACAGCTACGACATCGCCCTTGCCGCGCGCAACACCGACATCTGCGACGTGATGTTCGACGGCGACCCGCCAGCCGCCAACGCCCAAAACGCGCTGGACTTCAGCCAGACGCTGGCCTTCCAGAATTTCACGTTGGAGATGAACCCGTACATCTACGAGTACGCCGACATTGATGTGCAGCCGAACTTCAACTCCACCGCCGAAACCGACTTCTTCACGCTGTTCGACTTCTCGGCAAAGCATGATCCGGTCCCTTCGATGCTGACCCAATGCCATGTTGGTGTGGTTGGCGGATTCATGGGCCAGACCACCGCCTACCACAAGGAGTTCATCAAGAAAAACGTGATTGTGCTGGCCGAGAAGGAGGGAACCGATGAGGTGAAATATCTGACCGGAAACTACGGGCGCGGAACCTTCACTTTTTATGGCGGCCACGACCCTGAGGATTACCAGCACGCCGTCAGCGATCCCCCCACCGATTTATCGCTCCACAAAAACTCCCCAGGCTACCGCCTTATCCTGAACAACATCCTGTTCCCTTCGGCAAAGAAGAAAAAGCAGAAGACGTGAGGTTGCCGAACCCCGCGGCGCCAAGCGTGGCATTGCGCCAGCGGGGCAGGGGGGGGGGTTCACCAAACAACACAGAAGGGACGCATTGCGGGGCGTAAGTTTGGGGCCACTTGAAGCTGCAGATTCTCCATACCGACCCAACCACCCAAGCCCGCACGGGGTGGTTCCAAACCGACCGCGGGATTGTCCCCACGCCAATCTTCATGCCGGTGGGAACCCGCGCCGCCGTGAAGGCCCTCCGCTCGGCGGACCTGAAAAGCCTGGACGCGGCGATTATCCTGGGGAACACCTACCACTTGTACCTTCGCCCCGGCAACGACACGATGGGGAAGATGGGGGGGCTTCACCAGTTTATGAACTGGGATCGCCCTATTCTTACCGACTCCGGCGGCTTCCAAGTTTTTTCGCTGAAGGACCTCTGCAAGGTTCGCGAACATGGCGTGGAGTTCCAGTCGCACATTGACGGATCCCGCCACACGTTCACTCCGGAAAATGTTGTGGAGACGCAGCGGGTCATCGGCTCGGACATCGCGATGGTGCTGGACGAATGCCCGCCGGCACTAAGCACCCTTGCCGAGCATCGGCACTCCATGGAACGCTCGATGCGGTGGGCACGCAGGGCAAAGGAGCATCACGACCGAACTCCATTTTTGTACGGTGCGCGCCAAGCTCTGTTTGGGATTGCCCAAGGGGGATTGGACCACGACCTGCGCCGCCAAAGCGCCGAAGCATTGATGGAAATCGGGTTCGACGGCTACGCGATTGGGGGGCTGGCCGTGGGGGAATCCACCGAGGTGATGTATGAGGTTGTGGAGCGAGTCGCCCCGCAGCTTCCTGCGGATCAACCCCGTTACCTGATGGGCGTTGGGACCCCGCAAAACCTGCTGGAATGCGTTGCCCGGGGGGTGGATATGTTCGACTGTGTGATGCCCACGCGGAACGCACGCAACGGCACGGCATTCACGTGGCGCGGGCGGGTGAACTTGCGCAACGCACGCCACAGCACCGACAGCTCCCCGATTGATCCAGAATGTACCTGCGAGACCTGCCGCAACTACTCACGCGGCTATATCCGTCATCTGCTTAACGTTGATGAGATGACCGGCTGCACGCTGGCAACCATCCACAACGTGGCGTTCTACTTGAACCTTATGGAGATGGCACGGAAGAAGATTGAGAGCGGCCAGTTCGGCGCCTGGATGCGCCAGACGATCGCGCACATGGAACGTCCCGAATAACCAATACCAACCAAAACCTTTTCAACAACATCAACCATGAACATTTCAATCCTTGCTTTTCAGGCGGGTGGTGGGCTGCTGGGAATGCTGATTCCCTTCGTGCTGATCTTTGCCATCATGTACTTCCTGGTAATCCGCCCGCAGCAGAAGCGGATGAAAGAACAACAAGCACTGCTGGCCAGCGTCCGGCGCGGCGATGAGGTGACACTCAGCGGCGGGATGTATGGCAAGGTGGCACAAGTGGAGGAAAAAACAGTGCTGATCGAGATTGCACGGAACACCCAAGTGAAATTCGACAAAGGGGCAATCCAAACCATTGTCACCCGAGGCGACGAGGCGTAGAAGAGAAGCTCCCCCCGCTTCCCCGCACGAACAAACACGCCGTGCGGCCCCGATTGCCACAACAGCAACGGACCACACGCGCAACCCAACAACCGGTTATGCTATGATGAACTCTATCCAAAAAGCCCTTGAAGACCTTCGCGCCGGAAAGGTGATTATCGTTGTTGACGATGAGAACCGCGAGAACGAAGGGGATTTTGTTGCCGCTGCCGAAAAGTGCACGCCGGAGATGATCAACTTCATTCTTCATCATGGCCGGGGGATGCTGTGCGCGCCGATTACCGAGGGGCGGGCAAAAGAGTTGAGCTTGGAGATGATGTCCCCGGTGAACACCTCGCTGCACGAAACCCCCTTCACCGTGATGATTGATTATCGCCACGGAACAACCACCGGGATTTCCACCGACGACCGCGCCGCAACAATACGCGCAATTGGCAACCCCAACGCCCGCGCCCACGACTTCGTTCGCCCGGGCCACATTGCTCCGCTTCGGGCGGTGGATGAAGGGGTGCTGCGCCGCGCAGGCCACACCGAGGCCGTGGTGGATATGGTGCGGCTTGCGGGATTGTACCCCGCCGGGCTTCTTTGCGAAATCCTGAACGAGGATGGAACAATGGCGCGGATGCCGCAGCTGGAGGAGCTTGCCAAACGCTTCGACCTCACCATCGTCACCATTGCCGATTTAATCCGCTACCGCCTCTCGCGCGAGAAATTGGTCCAGAAAGTGGTGGAGGTGAACCTGCCAACCGATTACGGCAGCTTCCGGCTTCACTTGTACCACAACCTGCTGGACGGGAAGGAGCACATGGCGTTGGTGAAAGGGGATATCCACACCGGCGACCCGGTGCTGGTGCGCGTCCACAGCGAGTGCTTCACCGGCGACACGCTTGGCTCGCTCCGCTGCGATTGCCAGTGGCAGCTGCACGCGGCAATGCGCCAAGTGGAGCGCGAAGGGAATGGCGTGGTCCTGTACATGCGTCAAGAAGGGCGCGGCATTGGGCTGACCAACAAGCTGAAAGCCTACGCCTTGCAGGACCAGGGGAAGGACACCGTGGAGGCAAACGAAGCACTGGGCTTCAAGGCCGACCTGCGCGATTACGGCTTGGGGGCGCAAATCCTTGTGGACCTTGGAATCCGCGATATGCGGCTGATGACCAACAATCCCAAAAAAGTTGTCGGGCTGGAAAGCTACGGCCTGAACATCGTGGAGCGGGTCCCGATCGAGGTGATGCCGAACGAGTTCAACGCACGCTATCTGCAAACCAAAAAGGAAAAGCTGGGCCACATGATTGAGCCAAACGGAACCGCACCGCAGGAGCAGGAAGCATAACCAGCAATCCCGCGGCTGTCCGTGCGGCAGAAGGTGCGGCGAAGGTGAGGTTCTTGATCTGTTGAAAGCAACCACAATGGTTTGCGGAATCCACCACCGGTGTTGCCCGCAAACCATTGTGCATTTTGCCCACCCGTGGTTGTGCGTTGCCGTGGTTGCTTCCCATTGTTCTGCATCCAAATGCCTGACCAACAACCGACCATATCGCCAACTGCTTCTTTGGCAACGCCACCGGCGGCGGCGGCCCCACCTGAGCGGGGATTGCTTCGGTTTGGGGCGCGGGTGCTGGTGGGGCTTGTTGCGGTTGTTCTGCTGCTTCGGATGTTTGTGCTGGAGCCATACACCATCCCCACCGGCTCGATGAACGCCACCCTTCTTGAAGGGGATGCGATTCTGGTGGGCAAGCTGCCGTACGTGATTCGTTCGCCGCAAACCATTCCGTTCACCACAATCTCCATCCCACATTTCCAGATTGCCGGGTTGGGCCAGCTTGAGCGGGGGGAGGTGGTGGTGTTCGATTCCCCGGGGACCAAGCCGGAGCGATACGTGAAGCGTTGCGTGGCGATTGCTGGCGATACCGTCCAGTTCCGCGACGGGCGTTTTTTTATCAACGGAGAGGAGCTTCCCCCCAGCCCCAACGACCCGCTGGCCACGCTGGCGGTTCCCCACGCCACCGCACGCCGCGCACCGGTTGACAGCGCACGGGTCCACCCGCTGTTCCGCCTGCGCCAGCCGATTGTGCTTCCCCGCGAAGGGGATGAGATCACGGTGGACTCCATCAGCATCGCCCAGTGGGGCGGGTTGATTCAATCCGAAGGGGTCAGCGTGGAATTCCGGAACAACATTCCGTTTTTGGGCGGGCTTCCCGCCACCCGCTACGCCTTCCGCCACAGCTATTTTTTGGCGTTCGGCGACAACTCCGGCAACAGCCGCGACAGCCGGATGTTCGGCCCGGTTCGGTACGATAACCTTGTTGGCCAGGCATGGTTCATCTATTGGTCACGCGATGCGGAAGGGGAGGTCCGTTGGGGAAGGATTGGAAACTGTGTGGAGTGATGCTCTCCGTGCGGCGGGTTTTCCTCCATCCAATCCCCCATATCTCTTCGTAGGATTTCCGGCTTCTCCCCTGGCCGATTTCATTTTCTGAATATCCTTTCCATCCATCCTTGCTACCTGATTAACTCATGGTTGAGCATCACATTGCCGTCCCCCGCACGGCGCGCTATTTCACCATTGGAACGCCCGGGGCGCAGATTGGGCGTTTGTGGTACGTGCTGCATGGATATGGCCAACTGGCCGAGCGGTTCCTTCGGGAGTTTGAGGTGTTGGACGACGGCGCAACGCTGGTGGTGGCCCCGGAAGGGCTGTCGCGAATGTACCTGCGCGGCGGCAATGGCACCATCGGCGCGTCGTGGATGACCAGCGAAGACCGGCTGAACGAGATCAGCGATTACTTGGGGTTCCTGAACTTGCTCCACTCCCGGCTGATTCCGCAGCTCTCCAACCCTACCCTTGCCATCACTCTGCTTGGTTTCTCGCAGGGGGCGGCCACCGCGGGGCGGTGGCTGGCAAGCGGCGGAATTGCGGCGACCCAGTTACTGCTGTGCGGGGGTTTGCTCCCCCCGGAATTCTTGCCCCAGCAGCTTGGCCAAACCAGCGCAGCATTCCTTATTGGCCGCGAGGATGCGTTTGTGAACCGCGAGGAATTGCAGGCGCAGCGCACCGCATTGCAGTCCGCCGGGAAAGCCGTGCAGGTGGTGGAGTTTGATGGTGGGCATTGCGTTCCCATCAACGAGTTGGGACGGTTTTCATCAGCAACACACCAACACTCCCTTTCTGCTGGTTAGGTCGCGCCCCTGTGTTAGCTTCGCGAGCACAATATCCTGTGGTTCGCGGTGGCGGGGCTGCCATGCCAGCATCGGGGGACCACCAACATTTCACATTGCTGATTCTTCTATGCATCCTTATCCTGCGCGCACGCACTACGCTGGGAAACTGAATGATAGCCATATCGGAACCGTTGTGGCGTTAAATGGCTGGGTGGCCACCCGGCGCGATCTTGGCGGCCTAATTTTTATTGACCTTCGCGACCACACCGGCATTGCCCAGCTTGTCTTTTCGCCCCAATATCTACCGGAGCTGATGGAGCGCGCCAGCGAGCTTCGGTCCGAGTTTGTGATTGCCGTTAGCGGCCACGTTCGCCGCCGCGAGAACCCCAACCACCTTCTTCCCACCGGGGAAATCGAACTTTATGTTGATGAGCTGGTGATCCTGAACCGCGCCGACGTTCCCCCGTTTGAGATTGGCCACCGCGAGGCAATCAACGAGGAGCTTCGGCTGAAGTACCGCTACTTGGACCTTCGCGACCCGGAGTTGCAGCGGATCATGCGGCTGCGGAACCAAGTCTATCAAGTGACCCATCACTACTTTGCCGAGAACGGTTTTGTGGAGATTGAGACGCCGATGCTGGTGCGCTCCACTCCGGAAGGCGCGCGCGACTACATTGTCCCCAGCCGGGTTCATCCCGGAAGCGTCTATGCCTTGCCGCAATCGCCGCAGATTTACAAGCAACTTCTGATGGTGGCGGGGTTCGACCGCTACATGCAGATCGCCAAATGCATGCGCGATGAGGACCTGCGTGCCGACCGCCAGCCGGAGTTCACCCAGCTTGATTTGGAGATGTCCTTTGTTGAGCAGGAGGACGTGCTGCAGATGGTGGAAGGATACCTTGCCCGACTTTGGAAAGAGGTGAAAGGGGTGGAGCTTTCGTTGCCGCTTCGCCGGATGACCTACCGCGAGGCGATGACCCGATTCGGAAGCGACAAGCCCGACACACGGTTCGGATTGGAGCTTCAGGAGCTGAACGATTTGTTCACCGACACCGAGTTCGCGGTTTTCCGAAGCGCGTTGGATAGCAACGGTTCCATCACCGGCATCAACTTCATTCGCGGGGCCAGCTACAGCCGCAAGCAGATTGACGAGCTTACCGAGCACGCCAAACGCTACGGAGCCAAAGGGTTGGTGTGGCTGAAGGTGACGGCCAACGATATTGAGGGGAGTGCCGCAAAGTTCCTGACCGATTCTCAGAAGGCAAACCTGAAGGAGCGGATGGGGGCCGCCGACGGCGATCTGCTGCTGATTGTGGCCGACCGCTGGAACACCGCCCACACGGTCTGCGGCGCGCTGCGGCTGGAGATTGCCCGGCGCGAGAAGATGATCCCGAAGCACATTGACGACCTTCTCTACATCGTTGATTTCCCAATGTTCGAGAGCATTGACCCGGAGACGGGAATGCCGGTTCCGGCGCATCATCCGTTTACTTCCTACAAGCGGGAGGATGAGCATCTGCTGGAAACCGACCCGTTAGCGGTTCGCGCCAACGCCTACGATTTGGTGATTAACGGGTACGAGCTGGCATCGGGAAGCATCCGTATCCACGACCGCGACACGCAAGCAAAAGTGTTCGCGCTGATTGGCTTGGATGAGGAGGAGGCGCGGAAGAAATTCGGGTTCCTGCTTGATGCCTTCCGCTACGGCGCGCCACCGCACGGCGGAATGGCCCCGGGGATTGATCGGCTGATTATGATTCTTGCGGGGACCGATAACATCCGCGACGTTGTGGCATTCCCGAAAACCATGCGCGCCGCATCGCTGATGGACGAAGCCCCTTCCCCAGTCCCCGACGACCAGCTGAAGGTGTTGGGATTGCAGATTCGGCAGGCTCCGTAAGCCTCGCGCAATCACATCTCTAATCCCCTCTCTATCTGAACGCAAACAGGGCATTGGCTTTTCTGGAGCCACTGCCCTGTTCTGTTTCGTTGCTCACCGATTGGTGCTGCCAATGTTCGGGAAGGTTACCGGACCACCACGATCTGCTCGCGATCCCACAGCCGTCCGTCGCGGGTAAGCACGGTCACCACATAGCTTCCGGCGGGGATGTTGGTGAGTTCCACCGCTTCGGCAGGGTTGTTGACCTGTCCCGTTTCCACCATTTCTCCCATCATGTTGCAGATCTGGATATGGCTTCCGATTGGCAAGGGTTCGCTGTATCGTAGCCGCCCGTTGGTGGGGTTTGGCGCAAACCTTCCGGCGGCCAGCACTCCCCGTTCTTCCACCGCCGAGTTGTAGCGGCGGATGTTAAAGTAGGCTTTGAGATAGACGCTGCTCACTCCATCGTTCTTCAGGGTGTCTTCGGCCACGCCAGCGGTGAAGGTGTGGGCATAATAGACGTTGTTGAGATCGGTGACGACGATCGAATCAATGCCACGTGCAAAAGGGCGAGGGAAGCTGAAGATGAGGTTCCGCCCAACGCCACGTTGGATGCGCAGGCGATAGGTGACGGAGAAGGTATCGCCTTCCCCTTCAAGCGCGGCGGCGGGGATTCCGCGAACGTCGGCAATGCACAATCCCTCGGCCGGGGAGCCGGAATCTATCTGATGTTGAAAAAGGAGATAGAGGCCAGAAGGGGGGAAGAATGGGACTTCGTAATCTGTTCTTCCATCTACCCAATCGTGGTATTGCTGGCCCACGCCAAAGCGAGCATAGATAGGGATATCGGAGGGGTGTTCGCTGCGGACATTCATGGAGTCTATGATGGTGACTTGTGCCGATAGCGAGGCCGCCGCAAGAAAGAACAGGCTGGCAATAGTGAATATGCGGTGCATCATCAGTAGGTTTTTATAGGTGTTGTGTTGCGGAAACAGAACCCCCAACAATTGTGGGCGTTACAAGAACATGAAATGGGCAGGCTCTTTAGGAGAACCTGCCCATTTCTGTTCTTCGGCAGGGGGAAGGTTGCTTCCCCTTGCGTTGATTAGTTGGCGATAACCAGTTGGCGCGTTTCGGTGCGTCCGTTGGTGGTCATCTTGTAGAAATAGACACCGGCGGCCAAGCCTTCGGTGGAGATTTCAACGCGATTCAGACCCTTTGCAACGCCGTTGTAGAGGCTCTTCACCTCAACACCCAACGCATCAATCAAGCTGATCGTCACCGCCTGCTCGGCTGGGACAGCGAACTCGAACGAAGCACTGTTGGTAGCTGGGTTCGGATAGGCTGCGCCAAGCATGGTGGCCGATGCTCCGGTTGCTGTCAGCTTCACCGATTTCACCAGCGGGTTGTTGATGCGAATTGCACCAGCTTCACCCTGCTTCAACGTGCCCAAAACGTAGCCAGTAAGGGCATCGGTGACAACGTAGTCAGCATCAGCATTGTTGACCGACAGAACCACTGGATACTCAGTGCCCTGGAAGTTCACAACGTGCGCTCCGTTCAATTCCTTGCTGGCACTGACGAACCCGTTGTTGCTGAAGCGGACATCGAACATTGACTCGCCTGGAACCGGCGGCAGTTCGTAGCGTTGGTTGCTGATCGAACCATTGCGTCCGAAGTACACGGTTCCAACTTTTTGGTCAGCATCGCTGATGCGAAGTTGGTTAAGCACCTTGTAGTCGTCGGCAATCTTTGGCTCAACCTTTCCATTCAGCTCGCTTGCCGGAGCGGTCAGGACGTAGTAGCCTGTTCCATCCACCTTCAACCAGTAGCCAAGCCCTGGCAGGATGCGAGCGGTTTGCTCGTATCCACGCTGTGGTTTGTAGGAGTAGACTTCACCAACTCGACCTGGTGAACGCCCGCTACCGACTGGGCGGAAGCTCATGTAGTTATCATCAACGTAGGTTGGCACGGCCAACGCACCAACAGTGTTCCAGCCTGGGAAGACCTTCACAGTAAGGTAGAGGGGCAGCGTTGGGTCAATGCGTTTGACGGCAACACCCGAGACGGTGCGGTCCACCACATCAGCATACTTCACGAAGTAACCAATGCCTGGAGCAACGGTATCCGCTGTATTGTATTGGTTGCTGCTGAAGGTTATCGGCAATCCTGAAGAGATATTCGGGAAGACCGTTCCAGATGCAGGATTCGAAGGAACCACTGGCAACGAGACGAAGTTCCAGCCGCGCTCACGGACTTCTGGGAACTGGATCACGCTTGGCAAGGTGTACTCGATGCAGAAGCCCGTGACGTTCGGGTCGCGAATCACAATGGTGCGGGTGGTTGGTCCCACGTTTGTGGTTCCGCGCATATCGTAATTGAAGACCGTTCCGTTCAGGTTATCGCGCAGATAGAGCAGCGCACCTGGTGGGAAGTCACGAGTATCATACTCAACCACCACTGGGTAGTTCTGTGGCGCACCCGCGCTGAATTTCACGCAGTACACGATGGTGGTATCCACACGGTACTCGCGAATATCAAGGCTCTTGAAGTTAAAGGCTGGGTTTGTTGCCATTGGTGGCAAGCCACGGGTATCAACCAAGCCATTGAAGCCTGCACCCAATGCTGGGGGATAGAACCGTGCGTAGAATTGGTTCGGCGTTCCTGGCGTTGCAGCCTCAGCCTCGCCAAACAGCAAGTCGGATGAATCCGATGCGCCGATACCGGTACCGAAGGTCAGATACGTAGTGTCTGGGCTTGCGGCAGAGTTGCGGAACATCAGGCGAATGCCTTTCGTGTCTGTTGGCTCGGAGGAAGTATCAAGGCCAGACTCCAACGGGTTACGGTTCACGATCAGCACGACGCGCAAGCGAACAGCACTGTTCAAAGCGTCAACCGAGCGGAGCGTGACGTAGCCGATGTAGATACCTGGCGTTGGATATCCCGACCCATCCGCTGTTGGCAACAGCGACGGGTTCGCAACAACGTTGAAGTTCTGCTGCAATCCGATTTCGCGGAAGAACAGGCCACGGCCGGTACCATCACCGCCTCCGCCCACACCTGGATTGACAACATCATTCGAGTCAATACGGAGCCACGGAGCATCGGTCTCGACAGTGATGTTGCGCAGTTTTGTTCCCTGCACACCGTTCACCATCAGGATATTGCGGAAAATACGGTTGGGGTTTCCATACTGTGTTTGCAGCGGGAACACCAACTCATAGTTCGACGGGTCGTCATTAATCTTCTCTACCTGGCTGGTTGGCAGCAGGTCAATACGCGGACGCGGTGTAATCGAGATATAGGAAGTGCCGTAGGTGTTCGGAATGAACGGCTCGCCAGTATTCGGGTCAAGGATACGCGTTGGCGCAACACCCTCTTGGAACTTCTCGAATCCACGAGCTTCCATCTCAGGAGTCACATTGCCTGGAGCGTATTCGTTCCACCGAAGCGAGTCAAGCGTCAGGATCATCTGATCCGTGTTAATTCCTGAAGCTGTTCCTTGCGCGTCACCGACAACTTCAAAGAGGACGTAGAAGAACACAGCTGTGTCCCCCCACTGGCATCCCTTCGCACCTGGAGGAGCGTTCGGAGCCAATGGCAGTGGTAGCGGTGTTGAAGAGCTACCAGTCACCATGATTCGCTCGCCGTATGCGGATGGTCCGCCGACGGTCTCAAGTTTGTAATCGGCATCTTGGTCAACATCCCAGCTCATGTTGAAATCACGAGCGACAACAAGGTCGTTGTCATTTGGGAATTGGCCACGTTTCTGGACACCTACTGCACGCAGCAAGGTGTTGTTGTATTGCAGCTTCATGCGGAAGCTATAGATATGCTCCCCCGGATACCCATTGATGGGATCGTTGGATGTATCCAAGCAATTCTTAATGAAGATTGGGAGAAGGAAGAACCGTTTCTCCCCGGGGCCTGGCTCGGAAACATAATTTGTGTCCCGTGCCAGAACACCATTGGGCTGTCCTGCCCACTTCTGCAGTGTGATTGTGGGGAGATGCTTTTTGCCTAGCCCTTGTGCAAGACTTTGGCCTGCGCAGATGAGGAGCAAAGCCCCAACCATCAACGCTTGCATCCCTGCTAACCAATAACGTTTACGCATGGATCATATCTCCTTGGTTTGAGAGATGTTACTTTATGACTGTGAACTGATTGTTTGCATTCCTTTGGGAGTCGGAAACCGAAATGAGGTAGCAGCCATTGGCCATGCCCTCCTCAAATCGAATAATCCTTGTCCAAGCATCTGGGGCTGCTACGATCGTTATCGGAATCTGCCGCCCCAGTATGTCAACAACAGCAACGCTGCTTGCCATCATTCCTTCCGTTCGTACCACAACCTCGTTGTTATCAACGTGCTGGACGATTTGTACGGTTGGCGTTGCTTCCTTCCATTGCTCATCAACACCAACTGTCGTTGTGTCGGTTGTGTCAGGCTTCACAATGCGATTGGCCGTCACAACTCCGTTCTCACGATCCGCTCGGCTAATACATGATGCCGTATCAACACTAAATTCTTCGATGACGATCGCTTTGCTGAAAGCACTATCGGTTGTTCGCTGCAGGACCACGTTCAGCAATGTGCCCTCGGTGGCCAGCGCAGAATCCCGTTGCAGCAATCCGGCTATCGAGTCGGCAGCAATATGAAGCTGCCGAACGTTCCAGCCTGGCTCAGCAATGATTGTTCCTTGTGTAGCAGTATCGGCAAAGCGATACCATGCCGTATCGGAACGCAGGGTAAAGGCGATCTGCTTTATCCCTTGATCTTTCACATTTTCAATCTTCAACGCCACAGTGGTTTGCCGTAGCGTGTCGAAGTTCGCAGATTCCACCTGTGCTTTGGCGATATACTGCGGCAACAGCGTTCGCGCCACGTGCACAAACCCTGTTCGGCGCGTCGCCACGTTGAATGGCTTTGCTGCCTCAATTGTCAAGTTGCCAAGGACTTCGGCCCACCCGTTCAATCCGGAAAAAACGTCGGGTGAGGTTACGGTTGCCTCGAATGTCAATAACGGGATTCCTGTTCCAAAGAAAGGGCGAAGCTGAAGGTTGTCATCAATCCCGCCAAACTCAATGTACAGGTTCCCCTGTTTGGAATCCTTCGTAATCGAGCGTCGAAATGCTCGCCCGGCAATATGGCCGGATACCGGAGGATTCGGGTTAATATCAAACTTTGAACGATCCCACTGCAACGATAACGTCACCACAAACAAGCTGTCTTCTTTCGTGAAGCCAACCACCCGCCCAGTGTCGCTTTGGTAGCTTGACCAGATTTTCAGAAGAAATTTCTTCTGGTCGCAGGGATGGATGACTGTTGTATCAATCCAGATTGTTAATGGACGAACCGTCTGGGACCGGAGAACCGGTGAGCACAGAGCAAGAAGCATTCCCATCGCCACTATCGTCTTTGCTAATCGCATCTATGCTCACCGGTTATTCCAGATACTCAACCTTGATGCAATGCAGAGATTACTTCTGCACCTGCATCGAGCGGGTCACGCTCTTGCCGCCAGCTTGAACCTGGTAGTAGTAGATACCGGATTCCACCTGCTTCCCTTCGCCGTTCAGGCCATCCCACTCGGTGGTGTAGGTTCCTGCTTTCACATCGCTGCTGATAAGCGTGCGAACCTCACGACCCAAAACATCGAACACGCGAAGCGTTACTGCTCCATCAACTGGAGTGGTGTAGCTAATGCTGGTTTTGGCGTTTGCATTGAATGGGTTTGGCGTGTTTTGCGACAAGCCCAACGTGGCCGATCCCGTTTCCACCGTGCTGTTCGGGCTAAGACGATAGAGCCCCTTGTCCTTCTCGCTGAAACGAACATTGCGGAAGACCACGTCACCCTGTGGGTTGGCTTCCACCACCAATGTTGCAACAACATCGCCCTGCTCGAAGTGGCCGCTAACGGCAACTGCTGCACGGTTTTCGGTAGCGTAACCCGTTACCCACTTGTTATCGCTGCGGTCGTTGAAGCGGATGTCAACAATCTTGGTTCCCGGGGCGGCATCGAAGGCAACGCTTTGCGCTCCGTTCACCACTCCGTTAAAGCGAACCGGGATTTCCACAGTATTTCCCGTCACCGTTCCACCGATGCGAAGGTCAACATTGTTTGCCAACCCTGGCATGACTTTTCCGGTGAATGGTGGCAACGTATCGGGCAGCCATGGGAGCACCGGCAGCTTGGCTGCCAAGTAGGTCATAATCAAGGCTGCGTCGAACTCATCGGCATCAAACAAGAAGCCGTTGAAGGTGTTGTCTTGTGGGAACGGCAGTGCTGGGTTCACGTCCTTGGTTGGGAAAAGAACCTTGTAATAGACGATCTGCCCAAACTGATCCAACGAGTCACCACTGTTGTTGTACTTGCTGGAAGAGTAGTAGAAACGTCCGTTGTGGTTCACGTCACCGTGGAAGCCATGACGGCCGAACACTGAATCGAAATCAACCGTGCTGGTTTGGGTGCTGGCCAAGTTGCGGGTTGCCGAGTGACGCAGAATGCGGATGACGTCGGCAAAAGTCACAAAGCGGCGTTGATCACCACGAATGTCGCCTGGAAGAGCAACATCCAATTGCGTCAAGTTTGCATCGCCATCACCCCACGAGCCGATGCGGCGGACGTGGCGGGATGAGAAGAGGAAGATGCGCCCTGGCAAGCCAGAAGGTGGCCAGTTTGCTGTCAAGCGTGTGCTTTTGCGCAAGCTGTCGTTGTCGAACCCACTCTCCAACCATGCAACAGCGTTCATCCAAGTGGTTGAACCGTTTGGCACGTATGGTGCGCTTTCCAAGCCAACCGAAGCACCGCTGATCTTCACGATACTGACCCCGCTGCTGGTGCCTGCAGGACCGTAGTGGAATTCAATATCACCTGAGCGCGATGGCTCGTTGAATGGAGCTTCAACCAAGTGAGCTTGGAACGAAGCGATAGATGGAGCTTGCGGCTGACGGTTCGGTGAGAACGGATCATCCGGGTAATTCGGATCGAAGTAGTAGTTGATGTTCAGGTTTTCCCACTCAACGATAAAACGATCTTGAAGCGGATTTCCCTGGGCATCAAATCCGCCATCTTCTTGGATGTAGCGAATGTAGCTTGGGGTGTACGTGCGCCCTTGCGGATCGGTAAGATCGTAGCCTGGGGTGCGCAGGTAGTGGTCACCAAAGTATGGTGCCACCGTCAAGTTTGGACCGTTGTTTGCGCTGAACAACGTGTACGGATCGCTGGTAATAAAGCGGCCTTCGAAGTTCAGCCAGCCGTTTACCGAGATATAGACATCGGTAAACAACTGGTTATCGAATTCAAACGGGAATCCGATGGGGATTGGGCCGGCAACACCGTCATCAGGGTTCACAACGTTGCTGTACACATCCAAGAACGCGTTGCGCGGGATGATAATTCCCTTGCCGGCCTGTGGCTGGTACAGCACGTTCTGAGTACTGATCGTGAATTGATCGGCGATGTGCTGTGCCTGAGCAGTCTGCGCAGCCCCCGCTGCTAACAGAGCCACCCCGGCAGCAACTCCGAAAATTGTTCGACTCAGTTTCATGCTGTTTCTCCTATATCCTGTTTTCTATCATTGTTCTCTTTCTCGCTTTCACAACCCATCAACGTCCTGTTCGGTTACTGTTGGATGGCGGGCGATGCTGCCCGCCATCCATACAGTCATGTTGATAGATTACGCCGGGGTCGTTACCTCGCCAGGATCATGGTTCGGCTTAACACTGCTGCGCCTGCGGTCAGGCGGTAGGTGTAGGCTCCGCTGGCAACGGATTTGCCGCTGTTGTCGGTGCCATCCCATTCCACAATGTTGTTGCCAGCATCCACAGTTCCGTTGATGAGCGTCTTGACCAGTTCACCGTTGACGTTGTAGATGTCAAGATTCACTGAACCGCTCTTCGGTGCGTAGAAACCGATCTGCGTTGTTGCAGCAAATGGGTTCGGCGCGTTCGGAGCCAGCATGTAATTGGTAAGGTTCATGCTGCCACCGGTCGTTGGCTCTTCTGGTGCGTCCGAGGTCAATCCGTAGGCGATCTTGAACCCATCCAACGTCGGTATGTTGATGACCAAGCAGATGGTATCACCATTGGCACGCTGTTGCACCACAATGCCTTGTGTCAGCTTCGCGCCCTGGCCAGTCGGGTTCTGCATATCCACACGGTAGATTGAACCACCGCCAAGATCCATGATGTGCAATTTCTTGCCACCGCTGCGGCTAACGGCTGTGTCAACGTCCTTCTTCGCCCAGCAGATCATAATCGGCAGGTTCGGGCTGCTATTGGTTTGGTGACCAGTTTGGTAGCTGGCTTTCCAAGCAATCTCGCCTTGACCTGGGCTTGGGTTTTGCGGGAAGATGTTCCGCAACACACCGTTCACATTCGGAACCGTCCAGCGTGCGTCGAACACGTCGGTTGGCGGCTTCGGCGGAATCTCATATTCGCAGTATTGCGAGTCAAGATGTCCGTATGCGCTTGGCTCTTCGCCAGTGGTTGCATTACGTGCCATACCGAAGACCATATCCTGGTAAGCAACGCTTTGCTCACCCAAGTTCGTGTTCTGAACGCGAACCGGCACGCTGAAGATCAAGCCTTCGCTGATGGAAATCTCGTAGGTCAAGTAGTCCTTGTTTCCACCCAGGTCGGTGACTTCCACCGTGATCGGCATCTTGCCAGCCGGAGCATTGGCCGGAATGTTTGCCGTGATCTCGAAGCAAGCCGTGTCTTTTGGCGTTCCTGTCAATGGTCCCTTGATCTTGTTTGGCGTGACTGTAAAGGTCACCAAGTTCTTATATGGATCCTTCTCAGAGTATGCACGAAGTGTCAACTCTTCTGCAAACCGCAGATCCAAGCGAGCAAGGTCACGGTCGCGGACGCAGAGGCTATCCTTGTAGGCTTCGCCAGCGAACACGCACTTCACTGCCGGGCGACCGAACAGTTTTGGCTTGTGGTTCGTGGAGTCAACTTCCAAGATATAGGTCTGAACGTCGGTCAATCCATACTCGTCCTCGGCAATCACCGTCACCGTGTCTGGGCCAAACTGCGGCGGGAAGTTCGGGTTGGTTGAAAGATGCGGAGCATCGTCCAAGCCCGGTGTGCCGAACAGAATGCCGGAGATCGGGTTGATCTTCAGCCAGCTTGGCGTTGTCTTCGGTGCGTCATAGACACCTGCCTCGAAGTAGCATGGGTCGCGACGGACGAAGGCGATGGTGGAGGTGTGCTGGATTGGCGCACCATTCTTATCTACCGTCTGCTGACCTGCGCGCAGGTTCGCTGGGTTCAGTGCGTCGTCGCGATAGACGAGCGTGAACCGAACACGATCACCCTTGTTCAGATCCTCAGCTTTAATCCGTTTGTTCGAATCCAACAACGTTGGGTTGTAGTCAATATCTTCCTTCGCGCCTGGCAGGCTTTGCGCAAGCAGTGAAGGAGCAATGTTCACATACACCCGAACGTTACGCTGGTTTTGGCCAGTGTGGCCGTCGTTCGCCACAACCGTGAAGATTGTGTCGGTGTTGTAAAGGTTGTTCGACTGGGCTGGATTCTTCAGCAAGTTCAAGGCAACCGTCTCGGTCATGCGAACGATCACGTTGCCGGTCTGAAGAACGGTCGCGCCCTGGTCTGCCACACGATTGACATCGTGGAGGTAGCTGTCGCCCATCCACACTGGACGGATTTCCTTAGCATCGTCGGTCTCGGTCGGAACTGGATTCGGGTTGTTCCCGCTGTTCCGATCGGTGAACATGAAGCCGTAGGTCGTGCGTCCGTACGGGAAGGTCCAGCTGTCGCGGGTTGCTGCGTCGTTGTCTTCGTTCTCATCGTCCGTGTTGACATCGAAGTCGAAACGGAGCGAGTCGGTAACCTGTGCCACGGCATTGTAGATACCCCGGCCTGGGCACTTGGCCACATCACCCAAGAAGTTCGGGCGCGTGTCCTGGACGAAGATGCGGAAGCGGTAGGTTGCTGTTGCAGCACCCGTTACGTCCACCGTATCCTGCTGCAAGTAACGAGCCGTCTGTGGATCATATACTTGGCAGTTGTAGTATGGCGGGTAGAGGTAGATGTACTTGGCGACGGTATCATCCGGCACCAATCCCTTCAACGAATCCACCGTGCGAACGCTTGGCGGATAGTTCGTCACGCGAATCTCGAACAACTCACCACCAGGAACAACGTCCGGGTTGTGCGGCTGGCCGTAGAAGCGAACAAAGCCGTAGCGATGTGCGCTGTCGCGGGCAATGGCATTTGGATGCACTGCCGATGGGAAGACCGTGTCGGCCTTCAACCACGATGCCAAACGAATCTCGGCTGGGTTGGTGCTTGGCACCACCAGCGAAGAGTTCGGGAACTCAACCAATGGAGTCCAAGCATACTCTAGACCGGTGTAGCGATCCGGGAAGTAGAACGACCGTGGATCGTAGAAGCCATTGATGTCAACAGCCGTGATGTCGAAGATTTGCGACTTCGTGCGGCCAGTCTTATCGCTTGGATAGTTCGCATCTTCAATCAAGAAGCGCGTGTTCCGCAGCTCTGCTGGTTGCTTCGATTCCAACGCGGTCTTGTCGCCGTAGATGATTGGCGCAAGGACGCTGTTATCGTCGTCAATCTGGAATTCCAGACCAGCGAAACGAGCATTGTTGACAACGGTGGTGATGTCGTCATTGACATCCCACAACATTGTGCGACTAACAACCCAGATGCGGTCGCCAGTCAACACTGGAAGTGCGTGGTAGCGTTCGCCACCATACACATCAGCAAACGTGACTGGGTTCACACGGTTGATGTAGCGGAAGTTCACCCCGCCAAGCTCGCTGACCAAGCCACCGTAACGGCGGCCAGCAACGGCAACCGAATCTTCGTACTTGGCTGCGGCAAGACGTGCTTGCTCCAAGCTATAGCCTTGCTCAACATACCAGCGTGGAGCCAAGCGATGGAGTTCGCCGATGGAGAATCCAGCGCGGCCTTCCAATGCACGACGCATCAGGATGTCGCGGTTGATGGAGTCTGGCACGAACTCAATCCGCGAACGGAAGAGGTCGCTTCCTTCACGAATCTGCTTCAGGTTTGCACGGACGAACTCGCCCGTTTCAGCATTGATCACAAAGAAGACTGTGTGATTCAAGGCATACTGGTCGTTGTTATCGGTGTTTGGATCGCCCAAGTAGTTGGCCAATGCTTCAAGGAAGAGCGGATAGCCAATTGGATGATCGCCAACCCATTCACGCTGGAGCTTGTTGTTGATCTCGTCAACGTCAGCAATCCATGGATCGCGGGTTAGGCGACGGACGACTTTGTCCATGTATGGGCTGTTCGGGCCACCCAGCGTACCGAAGGTGCGCAGGCGGTCGGGCAGGCCAACCGAGAAGTCCTCGATTGGGGACATCCGTGGGATTGAGTAATCGGCACTGTTGATGTCAACACCCTTGTCGAACAGGTCATAAACGCGACCCTGCATCAGAAGGGTATCCAATCCTGGAATCAAGCCAACTGGAATTGGCGTGTAGTTGTAGCCAGCCCAGCGTGATTCAAACGGACCTTGCTCGTTCACCTTCGTTGGGTTTTTCAGCGGCAATGTGCAGCCGTTGCCCATCACGTAGAAGGTGTTCTGATGTGTTCCAGTTGCAAGAACGGTTGTGATCGGAGCCTCAGTCTGACCCCAATAGTTACCGCGCAGAGTATCCACGCCGCTACGTCCGCTGCCAACCAGGCCTTGCGGGACATCTGGCAAGCGCAGCAAGAAACGTGCATCGTTATCATAGATGGAGTTAGCACCGATATGGTACTCCTGCTGCGGCAATGGGCCGGAGATATCACCGTAGAAGATTGTTCCAGCGGTGCGATTTGCGGCCGGCGAGGTCTTGTAGTTGTCAATCGTGTCAACGTTGCGACCTTCATCCGACACTGCGCGGTTTCCAGCAACCAGCGATTTGCTGAGCAGGAAGCGAAGCTCGTAGTTATCGGAATAGACTGCTGCACCGGACCATGCCCAGTTTTGCTCCATGCGAACACGGTGCGAGATCACTGAGTCGGTGCGGGCGTAGCCTGGGTTCGGTCCTGGCGGCTGGCGATCGTTGATATAGACCGCACCACCCAAGCCCGTTCCATTACGCTTCGGATCGAGAAGCATGTTCTCGCTGTAGCGTGGGTCAACGTTCAGCTCGGCATTCAGCGAATCCTTCATCGCATAGTTGCGGAGGAAGCGCGTCATTTGGCGCATATCGCTTGGCTCTGGGCCATCGTTGAATGGAACCGCTTGATTCGTATAGAAGTTGTAGGCAACATCCCCTTCGGCCAAGAAGTAGCGGTTGGCCGTTACTGGTGTCACCATTGCGATAGCACCACCGTTTCCACCCTTTGTCCAGTTGTGGTTGAACTCAACTGCTTGATAGAAGTTGGTGTTGCCAAACCGTGAGTAGATACCACCACCACCAAGGATATGCTGGGTGATGCTACGTGGCAGACGGAAGGAATCGCTGTAGGTGCGAACGCTGTACGGGTTGATCGGGTTGGCAGGATTGTTGACCGGATCATAGAGTTTGATCAGGCGCAGATCCGAAGCCATTGCCGAGTCACCAGCAGAGTTATTGCTGAAGAGTGCGCGGGTAATCCGTGCGTTGCTCTTCATCATGTTCGTCTGGTTGTCAATAACGATAGCACCACCGGCCAAGCCAGCAGCGTTGCTATCCAGCAGGATACGATGGTCAACCAAGCGGCCGCTGCCGTCGCTTAACGTCAGATACCGGGCGTCAATCGTCATGTTCCGCTGCGTGTAGATTGCACCACCGTCGTATTCGGCGATGTTGCGAATGAAGTACACGCTATCACCCAACAGGTTGGGGGAGAGGAACGGATCGAAGATCTGGATGTTATTGCCAAACGGATTGTCAATGGCGGCAACGTAGATACCACCACCACGACCCGCTTTGTTATTGCGGAAGTAGATCACATCGCGGACAGTAAGCTGCGGCGATGTTTTGCCCATGTAGATACCACCACCCTGCGACATCCGGCCGCGTTGGATATAATCCTCCATCGGGACGTTTGGCACAGCGGTGAAGTTGTTCTCAAAGCGGGCAAGCTGGAACACCATGGAGGTGCTGTCGTTCACGTACATAGCACCACCACGGGCACCTTGTGAACCAACAACTGGACCTTGGAAGTTCACAGCATAGTTGCGCTCGGCAACCACGGTATCCATTGGGTCGCCCATTGCACGTCCCCAATACACCGTCACGTGACGGCGACCAGAGATATACACAGCACCACCATAGGCTTCGTTCTTAGCGACTCCGCCAGGGAGGTTATTGCTGATAATCGGAACTTCATCAATGTTGTCGCGATAGCCAGCCAAGTCTTCGGTGAAGTTGCTCACCACAACGCGGTTGTCGCGGAACGAAACGCGGCGCACACGACCTTTGTTGATCGCTTGACGTCCGTCGTCATACGTTTGGCGGTATTGAATAATACCGGTCATGTCGTATGGCGGTGCTGGGGTGTATGGCCCCACAACCCAATTCACGCGTGGGTCGGTCATCGTCATAATCGGGATAATGCCGAATGGCGTGCTGATCGAGTGCGTGTAATGGTCGTAGTTTTCGGGGTCGAAGCTGGGATACACGAATTGCCCATGCTGCGGACGATCCGCAAGGCTTGTATCCACCGGATAGAACGATGTGTACTGTGGGTCAGTGATCGTGTTGTCGAACGGTGCTTGCAAGAACTGCACAGCACCACCATGATAGCGAGCGAAGTTGCTATCGAAGCGGCAATCCAGCAACCAAGTCTTCGAGGAGAAGACGGTAAGAGCACCACCACCACCAGTGGTAAGGGTGCGAAGTTGCTTGTTCAAACGGTCGGCTGCGATGATCTGACCGTTGTTGTATAGTCCGCCAAGATTTTGACCGTTTGGAGCGTAGAAGAACGTTGTCTTCACGGCTGCGGTGTCCTTGCGGAAGTTTACGAACTGCACGTTACGGAACACAGCGGTATCTGCACCTGGCAGAACCACAATATGTCCCCACTCGCGCGAGAACTTGTTTACTGGGCGACCACGGAAGATGATCGGCGCACGCGTAACGTCGCGACGATACGCGACGTTCTTCAGATTTGGATCTGAAGGGTAGCGATCAAGGTAGTTTCCGTAGTAGAAGAAGAGATACGGCGCGTAGTTGGACCAGCTAAGGCCCGGTGCCGTGATTTCTGGCTTACCACCGACAAAGACGTTGTCGCGGATAAAGCTGATGTCAGCAAATCCGTCCGGATAAGCGGTCAGGTCAGGGGTCGAGCGATTCCAAGTTGCTTGGAGATCGCCGTCGGCGATGATCCTGCCGCCAACCGAGTCAATCAGTCGGCCATTAGGCAGAAATTCTACAGTTGTTCCCGGCTCGATGAGCAGAATGCCGGCAACGTGGTAATCACCAGATATCTGATACAGCGTATCCTTGGTGAATACTCGTAGCCCTGTCTGCGACACACGTCCGCTTACTTGCACAATCGGAAGCGTCTGCGCGAGAACGCTTTGACCGACAAGCACGAACGCTGCCGAGAGGAGCAATGCCTTCAACAAACGTTGCATGTTTCCTCCTGCGATGAGAGTATCATTGATTAACCGATGTATTGTGTTTTTAGCTTTTTCTCTATGGAGATATGAGCCGCCAGAAAGCGATTCGGAAGGGGTTCCAATGTTCATAGGTAACTTCTGTTCAGTATCGTTAATGTGAGATTCGCTTTGTTTGTTCACCCCAGACTTACAATTCCACCTTGTTGCGCGCTAAAGCAAGTTTTGCCTGTAATGCCGCATCAGAAGTTCCCGATGCCTCGCCCCCTTGTATCGTGGCAACCATTCGGTAATGCCGGATAGCTTCTTCCTTTTTTCCTGCCTTCTCATAATTCCTTGCAGCTCCAAGCAAAAAATCCGCCGAACGAAGCTCTAACCGATCTTCATCTGCGGCCTTTTTGTACTCGTCGGCTGCTTTCTCATATGCATTCTCTGTTTCATACACCGCCGCCAAACCTGCATGAGCCGCAGCACGCACTAAATCATCATCCGCGCTGGTAGCGATTTCATACGGTTCCTTTGCTTTTGCTGCTTGGGATGTTGCCAAATATGCGTTCCCTAAATACAAGGCAGCAATTTTTCCGGCAGGTGTTGAACTATACTCTTCCACAATGGCACGCAAGCCAAGCGGCTTAGTATTGCCGATTTTCTTCACAGAATCGCCAGTAATCGCCGCTGCGTACTCACCTTGATCATAATAAGGGCGAACACGCGCAAGCTGAAGTTGGGCTTCGGCACGGGCTTCGGCACGGCTACTTAGAAAGTAGAACACTCCCCCACCAACTGCTAGAAGAACAACGCCAATAATAGCCAATAGGCGAGCATTGCGGAGGATTCCCCAACGCTCACCTGTTTCGGTTGTGTCGGCAGCAGTCAGTAGTTCTGCTGCGTTATCAGGCTGCTGAGCCATGTAGTCGTATTGTAATCTCTATATCGTTATCAGTAACTGGAATGCCGCGAATTATGTAAAAACCATAGCGTGCGACATTTGTTTGGCGCGCCCGGAGGGACTCGAACCCCCAACCCTCAGAACCGGAATCTGATGCTCTATCCATTGAGCCACGGACGCAAAAATAGCGAGACGCCCCCTCCCTCAATCGAAGTGCGTCGGTGAAAGCCACCAGTTTGGTGGCGATATGCAAGGTCGGCAAATATACCGTCTGGCATTCACTTCGGCAATCTTCTTCTTCAAAAGGCTATTGCTTGCCAGCATCTATCCTTCCGATTCCGTTTCCCGCGTTTCAAAGAACCCGGCTTTATGGCATTGCGCACCAAGCCTGGGAGTATATCTCTTGCAATCATAGTGCCACGGAGGGAATTTCGCTTGAATTTAAGCGAATTTCCTCTCCATCATTCATCATTCTGTGAATCACAATCACCAGGCGTGAAGTCTTGTCACGTTCAAATCTCCTCATTCTGTTTTCGTGACTCCTCGGCTATTCTTTGTTTATAGGCTATCACTTTATGTAAAACTTCAGGGCGAGAGCTTCCGAGAATTTGAACAGCCAAAATTCCTGCGTTTTTACCACTGTCAATTGCTACCGTGGCGACCGGAACCCCCTTCGGCATTTGTACAATCGAGAGCAGAGAATCCAAGCCGCTTAGGTTGCTGGATTTCACAGGAACTCCAATAACAGGCAGCGGCGAGTGGGAAGCGATCATTCCCGGAAGGTGAGCTGCCCCACCAGCACCAGCGATAATTACTTGAATTCCACGCTCGTGAGCCGTTTTCCCATAATTCGCCATGTCATCCGGTGTCCGGTGTGCCGATACCACCCGCATCTCGAAGGGAATCCCAAATTCCTCTAAAATTTCAGCGGCCGGGCGCATGGTTGGAAGGTCAAAACTGCTTCCCATGATGATTCCCACAAGCGGTGACCGATCCTGCATGATGCTTACTTTGCCGTTGTAAATCGTTTTTTCGCGGTTTTTCCCAAGAAAGGCCGACGAATATACGGATTCTCCTTAACCCACAAGCCTTCTTCTACGCTCATTTGCCAAACCCTTAGGCTCCAATCATGGCTTTACGAATTTGCGCACCAAGACTGGAATCTGCTCGATCAATTCCCCACTGTTTTTCCTCGTTGATTACTGTTCTTACTTGTACCTGAGTCTTTTTGGAGGTGCCATTGCGTAAGAAAACTACGGTCAGCCCTGGTGGTAATTGACCTGCCAGCATATCGGCAAACTGAGGTGGGATGCTTGTCAACGGGAATTCATTATCCGGACCTTGCACTTTTGTTAGAATATCCCCTTTCTGCAAGCCCATTAACGATGCGGCTCCATTTGGAGCAACCTCTTCCACGACCCAACCTTGCTCGTCAGCACTGAACGTGGCTCCGAGCGTTGTGGCAGTGTCGTACGTTACCACCGAAGTGAACCCTAGCCGAGGAAGGTACTCCGCAAAAGGAAGCGGCTCCCGCCCAGCGATGTAGCGTTTATAAAACTCCGAGAGCTTCGCACCCGTGGCTTCCTCCATTATTGGAATAATGTCATCATCACCAAAGGTGGCTCCTGTTTTCCCATATTTCTCGTTGAAAAACCGCATGGCATCATCCAGCGACTTCCGGTTGCCGGTTTGCAGCCGGATTTCGGCATCCAATAAGAAGCCAATCATCGGCCCCTTGGAGTACAGCCCAATAATCTCAAACAACGGAGCTTCGGCAACGCGCAGACTTAAATCGGTGATTGATTCCCGCTGCCGCCGCACTCCAAACGAGCCAGCCGCTTGGTTCAAATCCCCAATAATTTTCTCCGGCGATACCATCCCGCTCCGCGCCAGAAGTGCTTGCGCGTAATACTCCGTTAGCCCCTCGGCAAACCATAGCGACCGCGTGCGCGGGCCACGCTGATAATCGAATGGACCCAATTCGGCAACGTGTATCCGTTTCGGCGACCAAAGGTGCCAGTATTCATGTGCCAGAACTTCGGCCAGTGATTGGGCAACCCGTCCTTCCACATACGGCATCAGGTAGGTTGAGCTGTTGGCGTGTTCCAACGCCCCAAATGCCTTCATCGCATTCGTATTGTTTAGGTCAACAAGAAGAAGCTGAAAGATGTAGCGGTTGTACGGAAGCTCCCCAAAAACGCCGCTGACGATTTTCACCACGCGCCTGGCGGTGTCAACCAAGGCCTGCGCGTCGGACTTGCTTAATTGAGTTGGCGCGGTAATACTGATGATGTGCGGCTTCCCATCCACCATAAACTCCAACCGCTGGAACTTCCCCATGTGGACAGGGGCATCCACCAATTCATCATAATCACGCGCAGCATAGGTGTCCGGCTGGCCAGCAACCGGGTCCAGCCCCAGGGTGATGTCCCACCCTTCGTGGGCGTAGGTGACGGTGTGGGGTATCGCCTTGTACCCAGCCGCATACCCGAACAACGCAGGCGTGTTTGCAAACGCAAAATCCGGCTCAATATCGCTTAAGCCGAATAAGGCGGAGTTGGGAACATCCTCAATATCCTGCACCTCGTACCGAAGGTTCACCACCCCATGGATACCGCTGATGTGGAACGAATTGCTATCCACCTGGCGCACGTTCAGTGGCTCGCCGTTGGCTCCGGTTGCTGTGAAATTCCGCACGTACTTGCCGAAATAGACAAGATCATACGCCCCTGGCCCCCAGATTGGGAAGAAATAGGTGGTGGTGTCGGCGGTAATTCCCTTGATCGTGGCGGTAATCTGGAACCGCTCGGCAGTTACATCGGGAATTGCAACCGTGTAGCTGGCACTGGCCGAACTTGACATGCTGGTGGTGGCCATTTTACTTGGGGCAGCGCAAGCAGCAACAAGCAGCGGCAGCACCGCCAGCAAAAAGGAAATGCGACGTGGCATGACGGAAGATTGATTGTGTGAAGAAGATTGGCAGAAGTAGAATAGACCGGTGCAGTTGTCCAAAAAAACTCTGCAAGAAATTGCGCGCCCAAACTATGCTCGCTACTTGGCGGAGGTTACGTTCCACCGAACAAAACACCCCTCGCGAAGCACCGATGCAACCCCGATGGAGAAACTGAGGACGGCGACCACCACCATCACATCGTCACGGGCGGCGGCGTCACGTGCGCCGCGCCGACCCCACGCAAGATCAACATCCCAAACGCCTTGCTTCCAATCGTTGGCTACTTCGTCTTCGCGTATTCTTCCCACGTTTTTGACTTGTGGATATTCTCGGCAAAATAGGTCAGTACCTTTTGGAAGTCGGCGGGCTGGACGAACCCCGGGATCACCGTCAGCAGCTCCCCATCTTCATCGAAGAACGCTGTGGCAGGATAGCCGCTGATTCCCAATGCCTGCGCAAACTCCGCCTGGGTGTAGCTTTTCCCTTGATACTCCACCGTCCCTTCTTTCTCCGGGTTCATTTTGGCGGCCACATATTTTTCCCCCAGATAGGCAGCAACGCCAGCATCGCCGTAGGTGGATTTGTCCATCCGCTTGCACCAGCCGCACCAATCGGTATAAACGTCCAGAACGATTTTCTTTTTGGAAGACTTTGCTTGGGCGAAAGCTTCGCTGGCGGTCTTCCATTGCACTTGCCCGTTTGCCGCAAGCAACAGGCCAGCGGTTAGCAGCGTGCCCAATGCGATCACTATTGCTTTGTGTGCCGTTTTCATACGTTCTTCTCCGTAGCTCTCACTATTCGTTTCGTTGATATTCCCAAATGGATTCCCCCCGATGCAACCACGCCGATGCCCAGCGAAGGCATCGGCGTGCTGCAAAGCCGTTGGTGGCTTATCGGTGAGGACCTTCACGGCAGCGATGATAACCACCGGCTGCAAATCCTGAAAGCCCCGCGCCGCGCTACTTGTTGAATTCCAAGGCCCGGCGCATGATTTCTGCTTGCTCCAATCCGTGCAACCGCCCGCTTCCCGATGCCGGGCTTCCCGATGCCGGGCGGCCCAAGAAGGAGAGTTTTTGGTGATCGAAAATCAACGCCAAGAAATTGTGGGCGAATGTTGGCCATGCGCCCATATTTTTTGGCTCCTCCTGAAGCCACACGATATCGCGAACGTGGCTGAACATGGTCAGTTGGTTCAGCACTTCGTCGAAGGGGAAGGGGTAGAGTTGCTCGATCCGAACAATCGCCACATCCATCCGCCCGGCCGCACGCCGCGCACGCAGCAAATCATAATAGACCTTGCCGGTGCAGAACACCACTCGGTTCACCGTCTGCGGGTCGGTGATCTCGGCATCGGGGATGATGGTTTGGAACGATCCCGTCGTGATCTCGTTCAAGGTGGAAGCAACCATTGGGTCCCGCAGAAGGCTCTTCGGGGTCATCACAATCAGTGGCTTGCGAACTTCCCGCTTCATCTGCCGGCGCAAAACATGGAAATACTGCGCTGCAGTGGAGGGGATCACCACCTGCATGTTATCCTCGGCACCCAATGTGAGGAACCGCTCCAATCGCCCTGAAGAGTGCTCCGGCCCCTGCCCCTCGAAGCCATGTGGCAGCAGCATCACCACGCCGCTGGTTTGCCCCCACTTGTCTTCGCTGGAGGAGATAAACTGGTCAATCACAATCTGCGCACCGTTGACAAAGTCGCCAAACTGAGCTTCCCACAGAACCAACGCTTGGGGATCCGTCACGGCATAGCCGTACTCGAATCCAAGCACTGCGTACTCCGATAACGGGGAGTCGTATGCCATAAACGGAGCTTGCGTTTCCCCCAAGTTATTTAGCGGAACGAAGGCTTCCCCTGTGGTTTGGTCAATCAGCGCGGCGTGGCGTTGCGAGAAGGTTCCGCGCCGCGAGTCTTGACCCGACAAGCGAACCGGATGCCCCTCCAGCAACAAGGACCCAAAGGCCAATGCTTCGGCCAATGCCCAATCAATCTTTCCGTCGGTGACGGCTTTCACCCGGGCCTCAACAATCTTGGCCAGTTTGGGGTGGATATCAAACCCCTGCGGAACCGTTGAAAGCTGCTCGGCGATATGCTTCAGCACAAACTCCGGCACGCCAGTGTTCGGGTTGGTCCAGGTGTTCACCGGGTTGATCTGCTGCTCGGCAAGCGGGTCGCTTGGGGCAACCGGAACTGGCTGGGCTTTGGTTGCTGCAAGCAACGATTCCAACTTCTCGCGGAACTCACGCTCCATCCGGTCAACATCGTCGGTGGTTAGGGTGCCGTTGCGAAGCAGCCGCCCGGTATATACCAACCGTGCCGAGGGATGGGAGCGGATTTTTTTGTACATCACCGGCTGCGTGTAGCTTGGCTCGTCGGTCTCGTTGTGGCCGTGGCGGCGGTAGCAGTACAGGTCCACCACAACATCACGGTTGAAGCGTTGGCGATACTCGTAGGCCAATCCCATCACATAGACCGAGGCTTCCGGGTCGTCGGCATTGACGTGGAAGATTGGGACGTGGAGCATCTTGGCGATGTCGGTGGCATACACGCCCGATCGCGTATCGTTCGGCGAGGCCGTGAAGCCAACTTGGTTGTTGATTACAAGGTGGATTGTTCCGCCCGTGCTGTAGCCGTTCAGTTGGCTCATGTTCAAACACTCGGCCACCACGCCTTGCCCAGCAAACGCCGCATCGCCATGCACCAGCACGGGGATGTAATGCCCCTGGCTGCCGGCACCGTCGCGATCCTGGCGGGCGCGGGTCATCCCCTCGATCACCGGGTTCACGGCTTCAAGGTGGCTTGGGTTTGGTGCCAGCCACAGCCCAATCGTTGCCCCGTTCTCAATCTTTACGGTTCCGCGTGTGCCCAGGTGGTATTTCACATCGCCCGAGCCAAGCACCGACACGGTATCGGTCACCTGCGAGTCTTCAAATTCGCCGAAAATCTTCCCCACATTTTTCTCCAGCACGTTCGCCAGCATATTCAAGCGGCCACGGTGCGCCATGCCAATCAGCACCTCCTTCACTCCATCCTCGGCGGCGGCATACACCAGCTCTTTAATCATCGGGATCATCGTCTCGCTTCCTTCCAGCGAGAACCGTTTATGGCCCGTGTACTTCGTCTGTAGGAACTTCTCGAACACCTCCGCCTCGCTCAATTTTTGCAGAACCCTGCGCCGTTGCTCTGGCGTTAGCTTTGGTTGATTATGGGTCCGCTCCATCCGTTCCTGCAGCCAGTTCTTCTCATCAATATCTTGGATGTGCATGAACTCCACCCCGATCCGCTGGGTGTAGGTGTCGCGCAGCACAGCAAGCAGGTCCCGCAGGTTCATCTCATCAAATCCCGCCAGCCCCCCGGTGCTGAACCGGCGGTCAAAGTCCCATATTGATAGGCCGTAGGTGGCCGGATCCAGCTCGGGCTGATACTGCGGTTCGCTTCCCAGCGGATCCAGATAGGCCCGAAGATGCCCGCGCGTGCGGTAGCTGTTGATAAGCTGCAGAATCCGCTGCTGCTCGCGGATCATCTCGTTGCGGTTAATGCCGAACAAAGCCGGGTGGCGGTCGCGCTGCCACAGCAACGGCTTGTAGGGGGCCTGCAAGCTGCTGAAAATCTCATCGTAGAATCCATGCCCGCCGGTCAGCAACTCCTGGATGTACGCCAAGAACAACCCCGACTCGGCCCCCTGAATGATGCGGTGGTCGTAGGTGGAGGTCATCTGCATCACTTTGCTGACACCAAGCTCGCTTAACGTCTCGGCATCCATCGCCTGGTAGGCCGCTGGGTAATTGATGGAGCCAGTGGCGATAATTGTCCCCTGCCCAACCATCAACCGGGGCACCGAAGCGTTGGTGCCGATTGTGCCGGGATTGGTGAGGGAGATTGTGGTTCCTGCGTAATCGTCGGGACCCAACTTCCCCTGGCGCGCCTTGCGGACAAGGGTCTCATAGCTCTCATAAAACTCCCGGAACTCCATGGCGTTGGCGCGCTTGATGTTCGGAACCACCAGCGAGCGCCCGCCGTCGGGGCGTTCAAGGTCAATCGCCAAGCCAAGGTTGATATCGGGGCGGACGATAAGGTACGATTTGCCGTCAACGGCGCGGAATTCGTTATTCAGCGACGGATACCGCCCCAACGCCTTCACCAAGGCCCACCCCACAAGGTGGGTGAAACTGAGCTTGCCGCTATCGGTGATTTTCAGGTAGCTGTTCAGCAATGTCCGGTTCTCTTCCAGCAGCTTCACCGGGATTTCGCGGAAGGATGTTGCCGTTGGAACGTCCAGGCTTTGCTCCATATTCTGGGCAATTCGCAACGCCACGCTGGTAAGCTGGCGCGCACCATCGGGAACGGGCTGGGAGGGTTTGGCGGCATCGGCAGGTTTTGCCGGCGGCACTGCGGCGGCGGCTGGCTGGCCGTTGCTGGGCTGCTGCGCTGGCGCAGCCGATGGCGGCGGTGGTGCTGGTGCCGCTGCTGCGGGCTGCACAGGAATTGCTGGCGGAGCCACCGCAACAGCCGGAGCCGTTGCTTGCGTGCTGCGCGGCGGGGTAGTAGGAAGTTCTCCCTGCCTGGGTTTCTTCGTTCGGGTTGTAGCTGGCGAAGAACGTTCGCCATGTTGCATCGAACGCATTGGGATTGCGGAGGAAGTCGTAATACAGCTCGTTGATATACGCGGAGTTCAGGCCGAACGTGCTCATGGTCGCGTGACGGAAAGTGTTGTTGTTAGCTATGGCTGGATAACTCTATCAGGAAGAACCGTAAGGTGACAGGCTGAACAGATACGGCAGGCGGCTTTGAAGGCTGTTAGCGGAAGAGAAGTCGTCGTCGTTCGTGTACTTCAGTTGTTTCCCGACACATACACGGCGCAATATAGAGCCTAAGCGGCAAACCGCCCTTCAGCTCTCACAGATCGTGATACTCAATCAGCCGATATGCCCCTGTGCTTTCTCCATCGGCAAAAATGAATTGGCGATTGACGGCGTTCTGGTAGGTCCAACGCTCGCGGGGGGGTGCGCCAGGCTGCATCTGCCGGTCAATCGTGGTTGGGGGGCCGTACAGGATGTAGATTTTCCCACGATCGCTCTTTGCCCCGTCCCGCTGGTCCAACGTTTTGAAGGTAAGGTAGGCATAATCCACGCGGCGGTAGTACTCGGCCATCCGCTCATTGTAGCGGGTGGTTGGGGTGGGGTCCTGCTGCTGCCAGAACCGGTACAAGGCTGCGGCGCGGTCCTCCTTGCTGCCGGAAAGAAGCTCATCAATCGTGTCCTCCGGCGCAATCGGGTACAGGGCGCGGATTGCATACTCCGGGCGAAGCAAGGAGAAGGGCATATCAATCCACCGCAAGGCAAACGGGATGGTATCGGTCGCGCTGCTGCTTCCGGCCTGAAAGGTCAAAACCAACAGGTAATCCGCCGGAAGAAGCTCTGCGTTCGGGATGTTCACTATCGCCCCGTAGGCTCCCGGAGGAACGCTATCGCGCCGCGCCACCAGAGTGATGTTCCCTTCGTTGCAGCTTGCGCGGCTTACCGTTACCGGCCCCAGCAATTCCCCGTTTCCTTTGGCCAGCTCCTTGCTCGTGTTCTCCTCACCAGCCGGTGCCTGCAGCAACTGCCAGCCTAACAATCGCGGCGTTTCCCGCGCAGATAGCGGGACGTACGCAACCAGCGGGCTGCCAAACTTTGCGTTTCCGTCAATCCCTGCCGCCACCAGCGTATCGCCGTAGATGCCGCTTAACAACAGCGGGCTGCCAATGGCCGGGGAGTTGGCACGGAAGTCATCCATCGCCAGCGGTGGCGTGGTTCTGCGGAACAGTGGCTCAACCCCGCCGTCGGTGACGTTGTAGCTGAAGGTGTACCGATCGGGACGGAGCGACAGCTCCACCGCGCCGCACACAAACACCGAACGGGAGTTCGTTTGGGAATATCCAGCAACCCGAACGGTATCGCTCCAAATTCCGCTTCCCACCACCACACCATCGGAGCCGACAGCCTCCACGTACAAGGCCGGGGTGGCAAGGTAGAGTTCCGTGCCATCGGCAGCGCGCCCAGCTTTGCGGAAGTTGAGCAGATCGTAGCTAAGCCGGGAGCTGATGATTGCCCGCCCGCGCCCTAACTCGGTCCCGGGAAGGGTGGTTACTTCAAGGAAGTAATCATCGCTCATGGCCGCCAATTCTTCCAGCGTTGGCGGCTGGCGGGTGGTGGGAACTTGCGAAAATGCTGGGGCTGATAGCAGTAGCATTGCCACTGCAATCATCCATAATTCTGCAATGGCCAGCAACAACAACCTTGCCACTGCAATCATCCATAATTCTGCAATGGCCAACAACAGCAACCCTGCCGCTGCAATCATCCATGCCGCTATTGATCTTGCGTTGCTTCTCTTGTTCTTCATTTCCCAACGTGGAATTGGTCGCCACATTCAAACGTGGTTCCGTTCAGCATCATCACTTCGCAGCGGAGCGTCTGTTCGGTTACGGCAATCCGCAGGTAGTGGAACGGGCGAATTGCGCCAACCCGGTATTGGTCGTTAGCGAACGCCCGGTCCGCCGCGTTGCTGACCGCACGGCGCGGTCCGCCGCCGCCGCCACTTACCACAAACGTCCGCCCCCCGTGGCTGAACCGCTCGTAGGAATGGACATGGCCCGACAGATACAGCCGCCCCTTTTTCGAATCCAAAAACGGCTGGGCGAACTCCGCCTCCACACGCGCATCCCCACCCAGATCGCTGTTGCTGAAGGGGGGGTGGTGCGAGGCCACAACCACCATGCCAATGGCGGGATCCTCGTCAAGCTGGCGCAAGGCTTGCACGTACTCTTGCTGCTGGCGCGTCTGCTCCCAGGGGGGAAGGTGGGTGAAGTTGGAATCGAGCAGCACCAATGCCATTCCGCCAACCCGCCGAACCGCAGGGCGCCGGGTTGTGTTGGGGAATCGGTTGTAGCAACGATGCAGCACCCGTTTGCCGTGCCGCCACATTCCATAATCGTGATTCCCCAGCAGGGCCAGCACCGGCGTGTTTTGCTTGCGAAGGGTGGCGGCCAACGTGTCGAAGTAAGCCCAGTCGTCGGCATCTTCGCCAAGTGCCACCATATCGCCCAAGTGAAGCAGCAGGTCCGGTTGCTCATCGGCAATGGCGCGAAGCACTTGGGCACGTTCGGCATCGTTCTGCTTGCGCCCCAGGAACACCCGCTCGGGCCATGTTGTCCGTTGGGTATCGCCAACAACAATCAGCGTGCGCAGCCGGTTGGCCACAGGTTCCGATGGATACGCGGGCGCAACCGGCGCATCCTCCACCGACGTTGCCGCGCAATCGGCAGCAAAAGCCGCGCCCCCCAGCACACCAATCCCAACCCCACCAAGGAAGTGGCGGCGGGTTAGGCGGTTTGGCATAACTTGCGGTTGTTCTCGCCGGTTTTTCATTGCGTCAAAATTAGGCGAAGCGGAGGACGAAGCCAATCGGATTATCGTTGACACGGAACAATCGTTGACACGGAACAGTGGTTCCCCCCGTCTGCCATCTTGCCCGCTATCTTGGCCAAAAATTTCCTAACCCGCAAGGTTTATCTCAATGCCAGCACGATTAACGCCCGAAGAATTGGGCCGCTACAGCCGCCACATCCTTTTGCCGGAGTTCGGCATGGCGGGGCAGCAGCGGCTGAAAGAATCCAGCGTGTTGCTGATTGGGGCCGGCGGATTGGGGTCGCCATTGGCCCTCTATTTGGCGGCGGCCGGGGTTGGGAAAATCGGCATTGTGGATAGCGACGTTGTGGATGAATCGAACCTGCAACGCCAAGTGCTGCACGGAAGCTCCGACGTTGGGCGGAAGAAAGTCGAATCGGCACAGGAACGGATGATGGAGGTCAACCGGCACATTGAGGTGGCCACCCACGACCAACCGTTCACCAGCGCAAACGCCATGCAGATTGCCACCGGCTACAGCGCGATTGTTGACGGAACCGACAACTTCCCCACGCGGTATCTTAGCAACGATGTGGCGGTGTTCCTCGGCATCCCGAACATCTACGGGTCCATCTTTCGGTTCGAGGGGCAAGTCTCCACGTTTTGGAGCAAGCATGGCCCCTGTTACCGCTGCTTGTATCCCGAGCCACCGCCGCCGGGGTCGGTTCCCAGTTGTGCCGAAGGAGGGGTGTTGGGGGTGTTGCCCGGGGTGATCGGCACGCTGCAAGCCACCGAGGTGATAAAAGTGCTGACGGGAATCGGGAAGCCACTGATTGGGCGGTTGCTTCTGTACGACGCGCTGGCAATGGGCTTCCGGGAATTGCGCTTTGCCCGCGACCCCGATTGCCCAATCTGCAGCAACCGCCCAACCATCACACAGTTGATAGATTACGAAGCGTTCTGCGGCGTGCCTGCCCACGACCGCGTTTCCAACCAACAACCAGATAAAACAACCATGCCAGTACCAGAAATCACCGTTGAACAGCTTGCTGAACTGCGCAGCAGCGGCACGCCACACACACTGATTGACGTGCGCGAACCGCACGAGTACGAGCTGTGCAACATCGGCGGGACGCTGATCCCGCTTGGCCAGCTTCCCGAACGCTACTCCGAAATCCCACGCGATGGCACCGTGGTGATCCACTGCCGCTCGGGCGCACGGTCCACCAAGGCGATTGAGTATTTGCAATCGCTTGGCTACGCCAACGTGGCGAACCTTACCGGAGGCATCCGCGCTTGGTCCGACGTTATTGACCCAAACGTGCCGAAGTACTAATTCCAAAAAATCGAACAGGCGCGGGAAGAAGATCAACTTCTTCCCGCGCCTGTTGTTTTTTCCGCCACAGCTACAATGCCACCGGGGCAATGGTGAGCAACGCCAGCGAAGGATGGTCCGTGTAGTTGCGAAGTTGGTGGGGGCGGCAGCCATCGTAATGGAGCGTCTCCCCTTCGTGCAGGATGTACTCCGTCCCCTCAATCACCAGAAGCATCCGCCCTTTCATCCCGTAGGCTGTCACCATCCCGCCAAAGCTGATCGGCTCCAGACTCCATTCAGTGTGGGGGGTCAGGAAAACCTCCACAACCTCCGTCAGCAAACCTTCGTGGAACGGGGTGATGATGTGGGTGTACGGCTCGGAAGGGGGTGATGGATATTGCCCTTTTTCGTTCAGCGGTGGGCCGGCAACCACAATCCTATCGGCGCGGCGGCTTCGGACCCCATCCTCTGGTTCGGGAACCGATTCGGCCCGCGTGAAGAACCAGCAAAGCGTGGTCCCAAGCCCGTGAACCATCCGCATCAGCGTGGCCCAATGGGGGTCCGCTTCCCCGACTCCACCAGCGAGACATACCCTTTTGTCACCCCCGCAGCGTTCCCCAATCGCTCCAGCGTCCAATCGCGCGATTGCCGCAAACGGCGCAAGTTCTCGCCCAAATATTTCGGCTGATGAATGATATGGCGTGGCACTGTCTAACGTCTGGTCTGTGTTTGGAAGATGAGGGAGTGGGGGATAGGGAAGGAAAACCGGCGGCCCAATCACTGTGGCCCAATCGCTACCGCTCCTTCCTCCATAGGTATCTCACCCGCTCGGGATTGAAACGGATCACCCGCAGGCCCGGCGGCAAGTTCAGCAACCGGGGGCGGGCGTAGCCCAGGGTGTCAATCCCGTGGGCAACGTCAATCCAGGCACGAAGCAGGCGGGGATTAAGTCGGCTAAGGTCGCGCGCGCCGCCGCGGATCAGAATCTCCACACGCTCCGGCTGCAGGACCAGTTCCAGCGTGGTGTCGCGTGCGGCGGCACGGTTGGTGATGGAGATGTCGGGGAAGGCACGCTCGGCAATCTCCTGAACGTCGGCGCTCAATTCAACAACCAACGGCGTGGGGCGAACAACGCCCGGAAGCGTGTCGCTGACCCGAATCCGCATGCGGGAAACCGGCTGGTGGACATCTTCTAACTGGATCGGCTCGGTGGTCCAGGAGGTGATCTTCTGCAATGATTTTTCCGAGCCAACCACCGTGACGCTATCAGGGGAAATCTGGTAGCTCCCAATCACCTCGAACCCCTGGCGTGTGTTGATTGCCCCCACCGGAATCAGCGGAACCCGCTTGCTCACCACGCGCCCAATCACCATCGTCAGCGAGTCGGGATAGATGTTCGTGACCTGCTCGGCCCCCGGCAGCCCGGCGCGAACCTCGGTAAGCAATGCCGAGCGATCCACCATCACCGCGCGCTGTTTTTCCTGGGACCGCGCCGAAGGGTGCAGCACGCATTCTGCCTGGCCAGCGGCCTTCATTTTCAGCAGCGCCCAGCCGCTTGCCCGCAGCGTCACTTGGATGGTGGAAGGAAGGGGTTCAATCAATGCTTGGTCGGGGGGAAGGTCCACACGCAACGGAAGGCTTAGGCTGGAAAAGTACGTGTCGGAAAGGGCGGTGATTCCCCACAGCAGTGCCGCGAAGAAGACCGCCCCTAACACACGCCACACGCTGGCCTTGTTGTTCCGTTGGCTCACCGGTATTGCTTACCCCTTTTTCACGAACGGCAGTTTCACCACCGTTGCTGAAACGTGCTTATCGCGAATGACGACGGCGATTTCGGTTCCGACTTTCGCAAATGCCGATTCCACGTATCCCATCCCAATCCCTTCCCCCAACGTTGGCGAGGATGTTCCGCTGGTGACTTCGCCAACATCGCGCCCATCGGCTGCAATCTTGTAATGCTGGCGCGGAATTCCCCGCTCCTTCATCTGGAAGGCGACCAGCTTCCGCGAGGGCTTTGCGGCCTTCACTGCGGCCAGTGCTTCCCGCCCGTTGAACTCCCCCTTCTCCAGCTTGGTGATCCACCCCAAACCGGCCTCGATGGTGTTGGTGTCGTCGGTGATGTCGTTGCCGTACAGGCAGTAGCCCATTTCCAGGCGGAGCGTGTCGCGTGCGCCCAAGCCGGTTGGCTCGATTCCGAACTCCGCGCCAGCCTCCATCACGGCATTCCAGACGTTTGCGCTTGGCTGGCGATCGCTGCTGAAATAGAGTTCGAAGCCAAGCTCGCCGGTGTAGCCAGTGCGTGAGATGATTGCCGGAACGCCAGCAATCTCACCTTCAACGAAGTGGTAGTACTCAATCGCGCTCAGGTCCGTTGCGGTCAGCTTCTGCAACGCCTGCAGCGACTTTGGACCCTGAACGGCGAGGAGTGAGTAATCGTCCGAGGCGTTCACCAGCGTTGCCCCTTCGATTGCGTTCTGCTGCATCCATGCAAAGTCTTTGTCAATGTTGGCTCCGTTAATCACCAGCAGGTAGTTTTCAGGGCCGCGATAATAGACCAGAAGGTCATCCACAATTCCGCCATCGGGGCGGCACATGGCACTGTATTGGGCCTGGCCAATGGTGAGGACCGAGGCATCGTTCACGGTGATTTTTTGGACGAACTCCAAAGCGTTCGGGCCTGTCACCAGAACCTCACCCATGTGGGAGACATCGAACACGCCAACGCGTTCGCGCACGGCGGTGTGTTCGGCAAGGATACCCCGATAGGAAACGGGCATTTCGAAGCCAGCAAACGGGACGATTTTTGCCCCGGCGGCCAGATGGAGATCGTAAAAAGCGGTGCGTTTCAGCGCGGTTTCAGTCATTGGTTGATGCAGTGTGTTGAGCGGATGGAATACCAAACCATGAATCGTTCCACCGGCGAACTTACAAAACCGCTGCCACAACATTGCCACATCCCGGGGGCCAATCTGCCGTTGCAAGGGGTAAGCACGTGGGCGGTTATATTGCCGGTCCTTCCAACCAATCATTGGCAACACAGCAATGCGCAACCGTTTCTTCCGCTCCATCAAGCCTGCCACGTTCCCCTTCGCGATGTTCTGGCTGATGCTCTTCTTCCTCCTTCCTAACATCTCCACCGTTGCCCAATCCTCCCGGCTTGACTCGCTGATCCGCGAAAGCCTTCGGATGGTTGATCTTCCAATGTTTGAATGGCCCGGCATTCCGGACCCGCTTCGCCCACGGCTTGGCATTTACAGCAACCAGGTTCCGGACGACACCGCAGCGGTGATCCCTGGGTTCCCTGCTGGCAGGAAGGGGTTCAAGATTTGGCACCTGATGCCCCACTGGCCCGCCGATGAATCGGGGATGTTTATCGGCGATATCATCGTGGGGATGAACGGGAAACCGATTGGCGACAGCCTTTACCACGGCGATGAATACATGGCCATTACCGCCCGCGATATGCGCCCGGGCGACACCGCATGGCTCAGCATTGTGCGTGATGGAACGATCAAAGAACACCCCATCCCGCTTGCGGCGGCAACCCGTGTTCCGATGCCATTTCTGGAGCCAACATTCAACGGGCGGCCGCTGTTCCCGGCAATGGAGGAAAGCTGGCTGGCGCGCACGTTAGCCCAGCAGCAGCTTCTTCCGTGGGGCGACACTATCAAGAAGCAGATGCGGGTGATTAGCGACCAAGATTTCTGCACCGTCCCGTTTGCGGGCCGCCCCAACCCGTGGCGATTGAACGCCGTCACCTACCTGCACAACCATCCAACGCGGCTTGCTGCCTACTCACGCTATTTGTCGGAAGAAGCATGGGGTTCCGTTGGCCACGATGGTCTTCCCGGGGCATTGTGGGCCGCCGGGCACGCGCTGGATATTCCGCTTGCGCCGCCAACGGCATTCCCCGCAACCGATCTTGGCAACCTATCGGCAAGATTTGCTGCGGTGCAGTCGCAGCTGGACAAAGCGTACGGCCCGGTGCGGAAGGATCTTGACTCGTTGCCAGCGCAGCTGATGCGAATCTTGGATATCGAACATGATTGGGAAACCGTGCTTGACTCCATCGGCGACCCAATCCGCCGACGCACCGAACGGAATGCACAGGAGCAGCGCATGGCCAAGATGTTTGCAAATGCCGACAAGGTGGATATGGCCGCGCTCTTCACCGCCGCGCAGATGCTTGCGGCGTTGGCCGACACCGGATGGATTCGGGGGGCAGCGGCAAGCCTTGGTTCATCATCACCCCAACCAGCCACCGGCAGCGGCGTGACCGGCACGGTGATTCGGGAGTGGAGCACCCCGCAGGGGCGTTGCGTGATTGGTGGGCCGGGGCCAAACAGCTACACCGGAGCGTTCGTGTTCATCATGGATGTTGGCGGGGACGACATCTATCAGCTTCCCGGGGCAACGCTTGGTTCCTTCCGATTGCTGATTGATCTGAACGGAGATGACCGGTATCACACCACCACCACCGGACAAGCTGCGGGAATTGGCGCGGTGGACCTGCTGGTTGACCTTCAGGGGAACGACACCTACCGCGCCGCAATGTTCTCGCAAGGGGCAGGGCTTCTGGGAATCGGCATCTTGGCCGACCACGCTGGCGATGATCTGTACACCGCGCGGTGGTGTTCGCAAGGGGTTGGTTTTTTGGGAGCGGGAATTATTTGGGAAGGGGGTGGGGCCGATCAATATTCGTCGGAAGTCTTCTCCCAAGCGTTCGGTTATGCACGTGGGTACGGGGCAATTCTGGAGGCCGACGGGAACGACAGCTACCGCGCCGGATGGAAAATCCCCGACTCGCGGTATCCGGGCAGGGCCTCGTTATCCATGTCGCAAGGGTTTGGCTACGGGATGCGCCCGTGGGCAACGGGAATTGGAACCGACGGCGGGATTGGCCTGCTAAGCGACCGCCGCGGCAACGACCTGTACGCCAGCGATTTCTTCAGCCAAGGGGGAAGCTACTGGTACGCGCTTGGCATCCTTCACGATGCCGACGGCTACGACCGCTACACCGCCGGGCAATACTCACAAGGGAGTGGCATCCACCTTTCGTTTGGCGCGCTGCTGGACGACGCGGGCGACGACATGTACGATGCCTACCACGGCCTTGAGCAAGGGAACGCCCACGACTGGTCCAGCGGCTGCTTGGAGGACCTTGGCGGGAACGACACGTATCGCGGATCCACCAGCAGCCAGGGGTCCGCCCTGAACGTTTCGTTTGCATGGCTGCTGGATTACAAGGGGGATGACCAGTACTTTATCAAGCTCAGCGACACCACCCACAGCCAGGGTGGGGGGAACTTCAATCGCCCGCGCCGGCATGGTTCGCTTGGGTTGTTGTTGGACCTTGGGCACGGAAGCGATTACTACGTGGAGCCGCGGGTCCGCCCTGGCGAAGCGGTGGTGAAAGGGAACAAAGGGATGGTGTTTGATGATGGCGGGAAATAATCGGCAACATCCGAAGCCTATCGGGGCGTATCAACCGATGCTATTTTGCGGGCGAAGTATTTTGTTCAGCAGCCTGATGGATTGCCACGATGACACCGATCAAGATTCTCTACAACGTTCTTGGGACCTTTTTTGTGGGGCTTGGTGTGGCCGGCATTTTTTTGCCATTGGTCCCCACCACCCCCTTCTTGCTGCTTGCTTCGGCGTGTTATCTGCGCGGGTCCAAGCGGTTGCATGATTGGTTGCTTAATCATCGGCATCTGGGGCCATACATCAGGAATATCAAGGAGCGGCGCGGGTTGCCGATGCGCGCAAAAATCAGCACGCTTGCATTGCTGTGGGTTTCCATCGGGCTTTCCATCTACAGCATTGGCCGCTGGCAAGCAACCGTTGCGCTAATCTGCACCGCCAGCTGCACCACCACTTATCTTTTGCGAATGAAGACGCTTCGGGAGGAAGCCGAATCGCCAGCAATCAGCCCGCAAGCGGAACGTGCCGCAGCCCCCCAACCCGAATAACGGATTCTTTGCTGCGGCACGTTGATCGCCGACTGTGTACACGACTTAGTCCACCACCACAGGAAACTCAACATCCACATCCGATTCCGGGCTGTGGTTGATTCCATCTTTTGCTACTTCATCGAAATCCCCAAGCACCACGTTCAGCTTCCCCGTTGTTGGCGTGCCGCTTCCCACCACTACGGTGAACTTCAATCCAACCGGTAGGTTTTTGGAATCTTTGTCGGTGGGGGTGATAAACACCCGCCCGGCGGCCCCATCCTTCGCCGTGAAGAAAAACTGATGCTCATCCTTCTCCCGCTCAATATCTGCGGTTAGTTCCGTGGCAATTGAACCATGCTGGTGAAAAAGGCGGACCGCCCCACTGTAGCTTGCGTTGCTTGTTAGCCGCAGCGTATCAATCGTTGGTGGGTTGCCCCCGGCATCGTCTTTGTCCAAAAACGTGGCCGTGATGGTGTCGCTTGGGTTTGCCGAATTGATTAGCTGAAGAACCACCATGTTCGCTTCTTCGTGGTCTATCGAATCGGGCCCAGTGCTGGGGTCATCGTTGCAGGCACTTGCCAGCAGGGGCAGCAGCCCGGCAAGAATGATGATGCTCTGGAATCGTTTCATTGGCGTACATCCTTTCATTGATTTAGGTCCTTAATCTTGTTGGTTATTTGGTTTCTGCTGTCAGAACGCGATCCCCACCCGCAGCACCAGGTTCCTTCCTGGGTCATCGCTAAAGTAGCGGTAGCGGCTTAGGTAATCACGGTAGCTTTTGTTGAAGATGTTCTGCACGCTGAAGGCAAGAGTGATGGGGGAGGAGAAGAGCCTAAGCCGCGCACCAGCATCCAGATTGAACAGAGTGTAGCCCGCCGGTGGCGGCGCGTAGTCCGCACCAACTGGGGTGCGTGTCTGCGACCGCACCATCTGAACCGATGGCTCAATGTAGGGCGAACCCAACCAATCGCCACACTCTGGAAGGTCAATGTGGGCCATTAGTTGAAGCCTGTCGCCGGGCATTCCAATCAGCGGTTCGTTGGTGGTTCGGTTATCGCCCCGGACGATGCTGAAGGTTGCCCCCACGTGCAACAGGTCCAGAAGGTGATACTCAATCGTTCCATCAATGCCTGTTAAAAGTGCGTCGGCCTGGGCATAGCGAAACGTGGGATATGCCCCGCGAATGGTGACGGTAGGAACCGTGTCGGGGCGAAGGTAGATGAAGCCATCAATGGAAGTGGCGTAGATACTCACCTGACCACGAGCCTGTTCGCTGGCGTGCTTCAGCGTAAGGTCCACGTTGTACGCCCGCTCGCTGCCAATCCCCAAGTTTCCAATTTCGAACTGCGCCGCGCCATGATGCACGCCGTTGCTGTACAGTTCGTTCACCCCGGGCGGCCTCCACGCACTTCCGATGTTCCCATTCAGCGACCATGCCTCGGCAAAGCTCCAGGTTCCGCCAAACGCTGCGGTCAGGTTGCTGTAGCGTAGCGTGGTGTCGGCAATGTGTTTGGCGGGAAGTTGATAGACTTTCGTCCAGCGGTAATCGTAGCGCAAACCGCCATTCAGTAGCAGTTGGTCGCCAAGTTGAAGATTTTCCAGCAGGAAGATTCCACCGCTGTACATCCGGTACTGCGGGATTAGGAATATCCTCCCATCCAACACATTTCCTTGCCGCATCCCTTCGGCACCAATGGTTCCGTACAGCGGACCGATTCCGTTGTGGCGCAGCTTTAGTCCCAGGGTGTAGGTGGTTAAGGTCATATCCAACGACGCACGGCTTGATGCCCGTTGGCCGGTGGTGTCCCCGGCGTAGCGGCGGTTGTGAGCATCGAACTCCTGCCGGTGGTTCTGCTGGACCCCATACTGCAACTCATACTTCCCAACCGATGGGGAACGGTAGTGGGCCGCAAGGGAAATAGAGTTGTGCGCAACCTCCTGGCGCGGGGCAGAAATCTGGTAGCCGAAGGAGTGCTCAACAGCCGGGCGGCCACGCTCGATTGCCCGCAACAGATCGTCCGCAGTCTCCACGTGCGAGCCACGGAAGATGCCAAGCGTGGTGCCGAAGTGGCTTAGCAGAAGCTCCGCCCCGGCATCTTCCCCTTGCCAGCCAAACGTTAGCGATCCGTTCGATTCCTCAAATCCAGTGTTCCCCAAAACGTATGTTGGGGTGCGCGAGTCGCCAGCTTTCCGCAAGCTCCCTTGCAACCGCGCCGACAATCCCCTGCCAAGTCCGCCTTCCAACAGAAGCGAACCGGAGCCTTGCCTGTTGTTGGAAAAAAGATTGAGGGTAAGATCGCCATCAATACCAGGTGTTGTTGGAAGCGGACGTGGCTCAAGGCGAATCACCCCGCCAATTGCTCCGGCTCCGAACTCCACCCCCGCCGGCCCCCGCACCACCTGAATGCTGGAAGGGGAGAAGGGATCAATCTCCGGCGCGTGTTCGGCCCCCCATTGCTGGCCTTCCTGCTGGACCCCAGCATTCACCACCAGCACGCGCTGGCTATGCAGCCCCCGAATCACCGGCTTGGCGATTGAGGGACCGGTGTTCAACAGCGTTACCCCCGCAACACCTTTTAGAGATTCACCAAGAGTTTGGCCACGAGTTTTTTCCAGATCTGCCTCGCTCAGCACCGTCACCGAGTTCGAGGAACCAAGCAGCCCGGAGCCGTCAGCATAATCGGTGACGGTAATCTGGGACCCTTGCACAGTTTCCGGGACAAGTCGAATCGTGAGTTCTTCCTCATGGCTGAGATCAAGGAGCAGCCGTTGCTCGGCATACCCCACCATTGTCACCACCACCACGTACCGCCCAGAAGGAAGCCCGGTCAGCTGGAACGATCCATCGCGAGCGGCAAAGGTCCCCCGTTTCAGTTCGGGAATGGCAACCGTGGCCGAGACCAACGGGCGTTCGGTAAGGCTATCCAGCACGCGGCCATACAGGCGTGCGTGGGGGGCGTTGGCAAGGGGGGTTGGAATCCTGCTCCATGCAGGAATCGCGCAGCATCCCGCAAATGCCGCAACCAGAAAAAGGATATAGCAAGCATTGGGGATCGCCGCGCTGTTGGTTTGCGGCAATCGCTGGTTTGATCGGTTCATTAATTATCCAAGCAACAGCCACGGCAGCAGCAGTGGCAACCACACACGAGGAAGCCACCCACTTGCAGCCAGCAGCAGTGAATCAGGTTCGGAAAACGATGAGCGAAAAACGGAGGCGGTGAAGATTAACCGAACTGCGGCGGAGCGCGAAGCGAGGGAAGAAGGAACCGATGAAAAGCGATTGCCGAAGCGCAACCGGAGAAACGGCGTTGGAAGAAAAAGGAGAGGAAGGGAAGCGTGGCCACCATTGCCAGCAACAACACCAGCGACCCATGAACACAGAAGAAGCACCCCGCGACCGTAGAAACAGGGGTGATAGCGTCGGCAGCATCAACTTGGGGAACGGTGGTCGCGGTATCCCACACCTCTTGGCCATGATGATGCGAAGCCGAACCGTGCGCACCACCATGATGGATGGCATCATGAAGAAGGCTTGCAGTGGATGCCACCAACCACGCCGCCGTAAACAGCAGCATGGCAATGGCACGGGCTATGGTGCAGAGCTTCTTCACGTTTGGGAAGCAAACGTAGGAAGAAGCCCAAGCGCAGCAAAGAAGAAAATGCAAATCATTTGCAACAGCGAAAAGGGGAGGGGAACTCTATCTCCAGCAACGCGAAAACTACCGCACCACAAGAAACCGCATGATAGATTCCCCGTGCTGGCTGCTGATCTTTACGGCGTATGTTCCCGGGAAAAGGTCATCGGTGGCCAGCGTGCTTTCGCTTAGCCCCTGCGGAAGTTTTTTGCTGAACTGCTTGACGACTTTCCCCATCTCATCCATGATGCTGAACGTGACCATTCCCCCTTCGGAAAGGTGATGCTGGACGGTTAGTTGATCGTTGCATGGGATTGGAGCAATGGCGGTGATCGCGACCGCTTGGGTTGGGGCAATCGCGGCTGCGGGGGGCGGCAGGGTAGGGGCGGTCATCGTTGCTGGAACTTGCCATGCTGTGCCGTAAATGTCGGACGCTCCGTTTCGCAAATCCTCCCACACAGCAAACAGCGTGTCGTTGCGGAACACCCCTGCCACCAACCCAACAGTATCACGAGTGGAACTGATGGGGGAATCTTGCAAGGGGAGGTTGCCAGCATCTATGGTTTGCTGCACCCGCAAGCGTTCGCTTAGCAACGTCAGTTTTGCACCGCCGGCCCCGCCATACAGCAACGCCAACGAGCGGTCGGTAGGGTTCTGAACAATGGCAATGCGCGGCAGCGGAACGCTAAACTGCAGCGAGGTGGAATCCAACAATTTTCCACTGTGGGAGAAGACCTCCAATTGCACAGTGGTTGGCGCGGCCTCGGTTGAATAGCAGCGGAGGTATCGCTTGTTCCTGAGGGCAACATACCGCTGATACTTCACCTTTGGACCCGCCGGATGAAAGGATGCTTGCGCAATCACCACGGTGTCTTTCAGGTGACGTTGGCTGGCGGGGTACACAGCCAAAAATTCCTGCTCACCTATTGGGATGATGGCTTTAACGCTATCGTTGCCATGTCCGTGATAGACTTGCGGTGCGTCCACCACTTTCCATTGGATAGTGCCATACCGATCCGCTGCATAAACGAATCGGTTGCTGTCAATGGGAAGAAACGATTTATCCAACTCCAAAAGTTCGCTGCCATAAAAGCGTTGTTGCTCAGGGTCGAACTGGAAATCCAATCCATAGAACGATAACCGCGAGGAGGAAATGCCCACCATCTCACCAGCCACATGATAGAACTGCGCCATCATTCGCCAGCCACTATCCGTTGCCGCATAGTAGCGATGCCATCCTTTATAAGAAATGGAGGTTGGATGGCCATGCTGCGCGGTTTCTTTGCGCTCATACAGATTATGCAGCAGCACAGTATGATCCATACCGTTCAGAAGCTGCGCCTGCGACAAATCACTCTTGGTTGGAATGTAGTTGTTGTACGTCTCGATGCTCAACGAAGGGAGCATCTGCAACGGAGGCGTTGCCCGGGTATTCCATACTCCAAGCGGGTATGTTGCTTTTTTCTCCGATTGGTCGTAGGTCACCAGCAATGCCCCTTCCCGCTCCATAACGTTGGGGCATAGCTGGGGGATATTGATAACCTGCTCAGCAACCATTGCAGCCACTGTTTGTTCGGTGCCGGAGGCCACCACGGTGATGGAGCTTATCGTGTCGAACAATCTTCGCTCAACCGGCGAGCCACCAATCCCCAAACGACGAAGGGACAACGGCAAGGGAGCGTTTTGATAGGAGCCAATGAAAGCCCCATTAGAGGCAAGCGCAAAGGTTGAATATCTCGGCAGCCGATTGTAGAGGACGGAGTTGTAGATCTCCTCTTCCCAGAATTTCACGGTGATAAGGGTGGTGTTGCTGAACCCTTTGTCAATTGTTGCCCAATTGAATTTGGTTCGAAATCCTGCGAAACCGCTGTGGGGATCATCCAGATATTTCAGCACCGCAAGGGTATCGCGTTTGCCAAGCGTATCCCCCACAATCCATTGCCGGTAGATGTGGCTGAAATAAAAAACATCCATCAGCCCTACGCGCTCGCGCATGTAGATAATGCTGATCCCGCCTGTGTCATCCTTCACCACGGTTTGGGTGCCGGGTAGCAGCCCGGGGCCGAACGGAATCGCCAACGATTTCGCAGGAACCGAATCAAAGAAGGAATCATAGAAAGCAAGGGTGGAATCTTTCAGCACCAGCAAAGAACTGTCGCGGCTTAGGTGGTATGGGCCGGAAAAACGCCCAGCAGGAATGGGCCGAGCATCCACCCCGTTATCGCTCCAGAAGGCAACCGCAGCTTGCCCGTTATCCTGCAGCAACAGCAGGCCGGGAATATCCGCGAACTGCACGCCACGGCGATGCGCTCCGGCACGAAGCAGTGTTGGCGATGATGTTGGATTCCCCGCATCATCAAACCTGATTTCCTTCAGGCTTCCCCCCGCCGAAGAATCTTGCCACACCACCACCCAACCGCTGGAAGAGCGGAGCCGCCACACAAGGCTATCGGCCTGCATCGCGCCGCTGCTCAGTTGAAGTTCGCCAGCCACCACGTTCCCCGCGGTATCCACTACCTGCGCGTAGATTCCTTCCGCCCCTGCACGCCGATCGTTCCACAGAACCACGTACCGATCCAGCAAATCAAGCACCCGCACCACGCCGTAGGGGCTGGCCTGCGGGGCGTTCAACGTTCCTTGCGTGCCCACCGGCGTTCCCCCACGAAGCAGTTGAAATCGCAACGCGCCTTGCACCCCTGCTGGCTGCTGCGGTCCAGCCACTGCGGTCCCCCACACCGCCAGCGTTGTGGGGCCAATGCTTGCTGCCGATTGGATGCGGAGGTCCGTTGCCAGCAAGTAGTTGATGGGATCGGACGACAAGCGCACATCCTGCCCCAACGCCACCGCCGAAACAGCAGCAAAACCCAGAAGAATAATCCAGAAAGAACGCATCATTGCTCCCTGCCAGAGTGAAGGTTGATAATGATGGGAAAATCAATCATCGCCGGGGTGAACTTGGGGATTTTTATCTGCCTGGACAAGAACCTTGATGCCCCATGTCACAACCTTCCCAACCTGCCGTCATCCCGCTGTTCCTTGCGCAATGGACATCAAAAAATTCCCCCCTTGCAATCGTAGCGGGGTGGAAGGGGTGTGGGAAGCTCGCATCCCGTTGACTTCATGTTCCATGTTAATCAGAACCACATCATGCAAAAGGATCATCGCAAACCAGCGCGCCGCACTTCCCACCAGATCAATCGGCTTCGGGCTTCGGCGCTTGCCACACTTGGCACACTGCTTCTTGGAGCCAGCATCACCTCCTTCTTTGACAACCAGAACCCAACACCTACCCCCCATCACACACCACACGGTGGCATTGCTCCGCGCAACAATCCAACACCCAACCCTGGCGACATTATTGACCCACCACGCGCTATTGACCCATTCATGCAAAAAGGCTTGCGGTGGCTGGCCGATGCGCAACACAAAGATGGAGGATGGGGCGCGGGAAGCTACGCCAAGCAGGACCAACGGGACCCCCACGCCGTCACGGTGGACCCGGGCACAACGGCGTTCACGGCAATGGCACTGCTGCGGGCGGGCTACAACCCGCTGAAAGGGGAGTACAGCGAGAATCTTCGCCGCGCACTTGATTACTTGCTGACCACGGTGGAGACCTACAAGGAAGATGGCCCACGCATCAGCGACGTTACCGGAACGCAGCCACAGCGGAAGTTGGGGGAGTTTGTTGACGTCTCACTCTGCGCCCAGTTCTTTGGTCGCGTGCTTCCAACATTGGCCGACGCGCCAACGCTGAAAGCACGCGTTGAGAAAGCACTGGACAAATGCGTGCGGAAAATTGAAAACTCCCAAAAGGAAGATGGAAGCTGGAACCACGGCGGATGGGCCCCGGTGCTGCAATCCTCCATGGCCAACAATGCTTTGGAGATTGCCCAGGAGAACGGGCGCGCGGTGAACGACAGCGTTCTGGAACGCTCACGCGAGTATCAAAAAGGGAACTACGATGCCAGCACAAAATCATACCGTGCCGATGCTGGTGCGGGGGTTGAACTGTACGCCAACTCCAGCGGCCAACGCGCCGCCGCAAAGGAGACCAAAAGGGCAAAGGACATTGTGGTTGCCGCCAAGCAGCAAGGGAAGCTCCGCGATGAAGATGACGTCACCACCGAGAATCTTGTGAAAGCGGGAGTTAGCCCAAAAGAAGCCTCCAAACTGGCACGTGCCTTCGACCAAAACCGCGCTGCTGTGGAGAAGCTGGACGATGAGCAGATGCTTTCTGGATTTGGGAACAACGGGGGAGAGGAGTTCCTGAGCTACATGCTTTCCAGCGAATCGTTGGTGGTGACCGGAGGGGAAGATTGGCGGAAGTGGAACGATAAAATGCACACCCGATTGGAGAAGATTCAGAACGGCGATGGCAGCTGGAGCGGGCACCATTGCATCACCAGCCCGGTGTTCTGCACCGCCGCCGTCATCCTTTGCTTAACCGCGGACCGCGATGCCGAGATGCTTCGCCTAACCAGCGGCAAAGGGGGAACAACCGGAACGGTCCAATGATCAATCACCGCTCAGAATCGGGCAGAAGCCGGCGTGAATTTCTGAAGCAAGCAATGCAGGGTGGGGCGCTTCTTCTGATTGGAGGAAGCGTCCCGGCGTTGCTGAGCAGTGGCTGCAACAGCGTGGCCAACCCAGCCCAAACCTTGCGCCGCGCAGCCGACTACCTTTGGGCGCAGCAATCCACCGACGGAGCGTGGCGAAGCGGGCAATACGCCATGCTCCGTTCCGGCCAGGCCTACACTCCATTTGTGCTTCATGCTTTGCTTCGGCTTCCTGGGCAACTTCTGCGGGGGCGGCAGCAGCAGATTGAGAAGGGGTTGGAGTTCATCCGCGGAAGCATCAACGCTGATGGCTGCATTGGCCTGGGCGACCCCGACATCACCGAGTATCCCAACTACGCCACCAGCTACGGATTGCGCTGCTTGGCCAGCACCGCAAAACCGGCCGACCGACCGTTGATTGAACAAGCAATTGGATACCTGCAACGCCAACAGCTAACCGAGCAGCGCGGATTTCCCCCCGAGCATTTGGCCTACGGAGCATGGGGGTTTGGTTCGCCCAACTTGCCGGAAGGAAGCCCGGGCCATGTTGATCTTTCGCACCACCGCATGGTTCTTCAGGCGATGCGCGAAGCAGGGGTGCGGAACGAAGCGATGTACGACCACGCCGCAGCCTTTTTACGGCTTCTTCAAAAACATCCATCCGAGCAACGGGAGCAGCCGCACGACCGGTTGGACGAACAACCCACCGGAAGCGTCCGCTACGACGGCGGGTTCTACTTTTCGCCGATTGTGTTGGGGGCGAACAAGGGCCTGCAAGAACCAGCCGACGCGACCCACCGCCCAGTGTTCCGAAGCTACGCCACGGCAACCTGCGACGGCGCGTTGGCGTTGGTGGCCGCCGGCATCCAACAAACCGATGAACGGGTTGCAGCCGCACGCAACTGGCTGATTGCCCACCCGGTCCTTGACCGCCCCGAAGGAATCCCCGAAGGGGACCCCGAGCCGTGGCACTTGGCACTCCATTACTACCATCTTGCTGGCCGCTGCCAGGCCTACCGCGCGTTGGGGATTGGCGGAGATTGGCCCCAGCAAGCCGCAGCCATCTACACCGCCGAGCAGCAACAGGATGGAAGTTTCAGCAACCGCCACAGCGTGTTGATGAAGGAGGATGACCCGATTTTGGCAACGGCCTTGGCAGTAACCGGCATCAGGGAAATCGTGGGTGATGGCCGGCCAGAACGCAACGGGTAGATAGCCCCCAAAACGCGCCCATCGTTGTGGCAATCCGCGTGGCAATCGGCCATGGAAAATTGTTTTCTTCATCACATTGTTCTTCACACTTTCCCCCCTTCGTTTTTTTGTATGTTGTCAGCCCGCTACCCCGGGTAGAAGCAACCCTTTTCCCATCTGTTCAGGGACCGATATGCAGATTTCCTCGATACTGAACACCGCGTTTATCGCAACAAAACTCGAAGCTGAAACCAAGGAAGAGGCTTTGCACAGCATGGTCAATATGCTGGAGTCCTCCCCGAAGGTGATCAACTTGGAGAAAGTTCGCACGGCCATTTTGGAGCGGGAAAAGATTATGAGCACTGGGGTGGGCCACGGTTTTGCGATCCCCCACGGCAAGACCGATGCCGTCACGGACATTGCTGCCGCGTTTGCAATCACTGCCGAGCCTCTGGATTTCGATTCGCTGGATGACCAACCGGTCCGGCTGATCTTTATGCTGGTGGGGAACGACTCCCATGTTGGAATCCATCTGAAGCTGCTAAGTCGCGTCAGCCGCCTGATGAACAGCGACTCCTTCCGCAGCCAACTGCTTCAGGCCGCAAGCTCCGAACAGGTGTTGGAGTTGTTCCGGCAAGAAGAAGGACGATATTTCGCAACGTAGCCGGTGGGTAGCGGTGCCGTTCCGCCGCCCCAACAACAGGCTCTTCCGAAGAAGATCACGCCCTTCCAGCCGAAGGGCTTTTCTGTTTCCATCACCACTTCCATCACGGGGTTGGAGTATGGTGTTGGATTGCGCGCTATCCATTCCATCTGCCCACGGAACCTGTAGCCATGCAACAACGAACACGCTGGACACTTGCTGCGGTTGCCATTGCCGTTGCCGCTGTTTCCCTTTGGTTTCTGTTCTCCCCAAAAGAGCAACAGGGGGGCAAGGCCGTCGCCGTTGCGGTGGCATCGAACATGAAGTTTGCGTTCGAGGATATCACCGCAGCGTTCAAGAAGGAGCATCCCGGGATCACCGTCACGGCATCCTACGGATCGTCCGGGAATTTCTACGCCCAGCTTTCCAACCGCGCTCCGTTCGACCTGTTCCTGTCGGCAGATATTGAATATCCGAACAAGCTATCCGAGCAAAAGCTGATCCTTCCCGGAAGCCAGTTCATTTATGCCGTTGGGGAGTTGGTGATTTGGGTTCCTACCGGGTCGCCGTTGGACCTTTCGTTGGGGATTCGTGCGCTGCTGGATTCATCGGTGCGGCACATTGCGGTTGCCAATCCCGAACACGCCCCCTACGGGCGCGCAGCCATTGCCGCCCTTACCAACAGCGGCATCTACGCCCAAGTGAAGCCACGGCTGATCTACGGCGACAACATCACCCAAACCGCGCAGTTTGCGCAAACCGGGGCTGCCGATGTTGGGATCATTGCCTTGTCGCTGGTGGTTGCCCCGGCAATGCGGAACGCGGGGAAGTACGTGAAGATTCCGCTGGAGCAGTATCCACGATTGGAGCAAGCGGGAGTGATCCTGAATTGGGCCGCCGATCCAGAATCTGCGCAGCTGCTTCGGGCATTTATCACCGGTCCACGCGGGAAGGAAATTTTGCATCAGTACGGTTTCTCAGCCCCCGAAGGATGACCCGATGGATTGGCAAGCGTTCTGGCTCAGCGTCCGATTATCGTTGCTCACTTCGCTTATCCTGCTGGTGATCGGCTTGCCGTTGGCATGGTGGCTTAGCACCACGCGGTTCCGTTGGAAATTTTTGATTGAGGCGGTGGTGGCGCTTCCGCTGATCCTTCCGCCAACGGTTCTTGGGTTCTACATCCTGACGGCAATCAGCCCGCAAGGAACGCTGGGAGTTGTTTGGCAGAACCTGTTCGGCGGCACCCTGCCGTTCACCTTCCACGGGGTGCTGATCGCTTCGGTGCTTTACAGCCTGCCGTTCGCGGTGCAGCCGTTTGCGGCGGCCTTTGCTGGCGTGGACCGGAACATTATCGAATCGGCGTGGTGCGAAGGCGCGGGGCGGCTGCGGACGTTTCTGCAAATCACATTGCCGCTGGCCGCGCCCGGGGTGGTGGCCGGAATCGTTCTTAGTTTTGCGCACACGCTTGGGGAGTTTGGCGTGGTGATGATGGTTGGCGGGAATCTTCCCGGGCAAACCCGTACCATCTCAATCGCCATTTATGACAACGTCCAAGCCATGGACTACGCCGCCGCCAGCCAGACCGCGCTGATCTTGCTGGGTGTCTCCTTCGCCATCCTGATCGGCGTGTATGGAATGCAGCGGAAAATTGGAATTTGGAACCGGTGAACGGTCAACCGCTGCGCCGAATGCCAAGACAGAACAAGCCTGCGCGCTCCCTTGCAATCGAACTTCATCAACTCACTACGCAATGTCCACTCGTTATCAATCGTTGAAAGGTTTCCGCGATATGTTGCCAGAAGAATCGCTACGCTGGCAGTGGCTAGAAGAAAACATTCGCGACCTGATGCGCCGCTACGGCTACGGCGAACTTCGGCTTCCGTTGGTTGAGGCCACCGAACTGTTTGCACGGGGCGTGGGGGAAGGCACCGACGTTGTCAGCAAGGAGATGTACTCCTTCCTTGACAAAAGCGATCCCCCGGAATCGCTTACCCTTCGGCCAGAGCTTACCGCCGGCGCGGCACGCGCTTGGGTGCAACATGAGATTGGGAAGAATCAAGGGCTGACGAAGTGGTACTACCTTGGCCCGGCGTTCCGATACGAGCAACCGCAATCGGGGCGGTATCGGCAGTTCACCACGTTCGGCATTGAGCTGATTGGGTCCCCGCTGCCTGAGGCCGATGCCGAGGTGATTCTTGCCGGTGTGGACCTAATTGAATCGCTGGGAATCCGCAACTACCGGCTGCGGCTGAACTCACTGGGAATGCCGGAAGAACGCGCCGCCTACCGCACCGCGCTCCTTGAATATCTTACGGTCAAGCGCGACCAGCTTAGCCCAGAAAGCGTCCGCCGGATGGGGAGCAATCCGATGCGGGTGTTGGATTCCAAGAAGGAGGAGGACATTGCCACAACCGCCGACGCGCCAAAGATTCTGGAGTTCCTTTCCGATGATTCGCGGGCGCATTTCGACCGCGTGCGGGGATTGCTTGATACCGCCGGTGTTCCGTACGTTGTTGACCACCGGCTGGTGCGCGGGCTGGACTACTATACCCGCACGGCGTTCGAGTTCCAGGGCCTTGACTTGGGGGCGCAGGACGCACTTGGCGGCGGGGGCCGATACGACGGGCTGATTGAACAGATTGGCGGACCAGCAACGCCCGCCATTGGGTTCGGGTTCGGGATGGACCGGCTGATTATCGCTGCCGAAGCCGCCGGGGCAATCCCGAACCAGCAGGCCAATTTGGATCTTTTCGTGGTTGGCTTGGGCGATTCCGCACGGGGCTGGGCCGCCCAAACAACGCGAACCTTCCGCCAGGCCGGGCTTGCTGCCGACTGCGATTTGCTTGGGCGTTCCATGAAAGCCCAGATGCGCGAAGCAAACCGCCGCAACGCACGCCACGTGGTGATTGCCGGCGAAAACGAGCTTGCCGCCGGAATCGCACAAGTAAAAGATATGCAGGGCCACGACCAGAAAGAGGTGGCCATTGCCGAACTGCTGAATGTGGTGATGGAGCTTCGCGCAGCGCGTTAATTTTTTTGGAAACTGCCCCACCGGTGCAGCTAACAACCGTCAACCAAAGGACCAACGATTGTCCTCGCTGAAATCTATCCGCCTTCCGGCAAGCGCCAACCTGAAGCTGCTGCTTGTGGTGCTGGCGTTTGCCATTGTCACCGGGACGCTGTGGTTCACGCAGCAGTTGGTGAACGACCTTCGGCAGGCCGAACGCAAAACCATTGAGCTGTACGGGAAAACGCTGCAAGAGCTTATCAACGATGAGAACGCCGACCCAAGCTCCACCCCCGCGCTGAACCTTGCGGTTGATTTAGTCACCACCATCGAGTTCCCGATGATGCTGACCGATGCTGAGAAGAAGCCATCCATCCAAACGCTGCCGGATGGAAGCAGTGAGATTGTTGGCAAATACCTTGACTACGACACCACCGCTTCTGCCGAGCAGCAACTGCGGCAGGCCGAGGAGTTGGTGAAGGATATGGAGGAGGCCTACGACCCGATCATTGTCTATACCTTCTCCCTGCGCGACACCGTTATCCGGGTTCCGGCCCCGCCACCCCTTGCAACCGACACCGCCACCACCCCGGCGAACGCGGCCATCAACGACACAGCAAGCGGCACAGCATCGGCCCCACCTTTCATCACCAAAACCATCCAGCTGCGCGACTCGATCATCAGCAACTACATCTTCTACGATGACTCCAAGGCGTTGCAGCAGCTGAGCATGCTCCCCTACGTGGAGCTGACCATTGTGGCGATGTTCATTGTGGTGGGCTACATCGGCTTCAGCCACGTGAAGCGGAACGAGCAATCAAACATCTGGGTTGGAATGGCAAAAGAAACGGCCCACCAGCTTGGCACCCCCCTTAGCTCGCTGATGGGGTGGATCGAGCTACTCCGCTACATGCCCGACGACCCGCCGCAAGTTCTGGAAGCCGCCGCCGAAATGGAACGGGACATCGAGCGGCTGAACCGGGTGGCGCATCGTTTCAGTAAAATTGGATCGGCTGCCGAACTGAAGCCGGTGAATCTGAACGAGGTGCTGAAAACCATCATGGCCTACTTCGAGCGGCGGCTGCCGAACATCGGGCGGAAGGTCACCATCAGCCTTGATGCTCCCGAGCCGGTGTATTCGGCAATCAATGTGGAGCTATTCGAGTGGGTGCTGGAGAATCTTGTCCGGAACGCCGCCGACGCGATTGACCGGCCCGAGGGGACCATCCATTTCCATCTGCGCCGTGTTCGTGAGTCCGCCGTGATTGACGTGCAGGACAACGGGCGGGGCATTGATCCCAAAATCCGCAAGGATATTTTCCGCCCAGGTTTCTCAACCAAACAGCGTGGTTGGGGCTTGGGGTTGTCGTTGGCGCGGCGGATTGTGGAGGAATACCACAAAGGGAAGATCACCATCAAAGATTCCTCCCCCGCCGGAACAACCTTCCGTATCCGGCTGAAGGCAACCGAGCAATAAGCGATTGTTCGGCAATGCCGGCATGAAGATAGAACCAGCAAACCATGTAGTTTTGCCGACAATTCAACCAGCAGATATTCGCACAACCATGTCCACCGAATCAGCAATCACCTACAAAACCGCCGGCGTTGATATTGAAGCCGGCGAAGAAACCGTCAGCCGGATAAAGCCGATGGTTCGCTCCACATTTAACAGCCGCGTGCTTGCCGACATTGGCGGGTTTGGCGGGCTGTACGATGTCAGCTTCCTGAAAGAATACGACCAACCGGTGCTGGTTTCCTCGGTGGATGGTGTTGGGACGAAGCTGAAAGTTGCCTTCATGGCCGAACGCTACGACACCGTTGGCCAGGACCTTGTGAACCACTGCGTGAACGACATCGCCGTCTGCGGCGCGGTTCCACTGTTCTTTATGGATTACTTCGCCACAGGGCGGCTGAACCCCTCCGTTGCTGCCGATGTGATTGCCGGATTTGCAACCGCCTGCCGCCAAAACGGCGCAGCGTTGATCGGCGGCGAAACGGCCGAGATGCCCTCGATGTACCAAGAAGGGGAGTTCGATTTGGCGGGGACGATCGTTGGCGTGGTGGAACGCTCCAAGATGATTGTGGGGGAAAACTCGGCGGCGGGCGATGTGCTAATTGGATTGCCCAGCACCGGGCTTCACACCAACGGATATTCCCTTGCGCGGGCGGTCCTTTTCCCCCGTTTCACCATCCAAGATCGCGTTCACGACAGCGACCAGACGATTGGCGAGGCATTGCTAACGGTTCACCGCTCCTATCTGAATGCCATTCAAGGGACGTGTGATATTGATGGAGTTCATGCCTACTCCCACATCACCGGCGGGGGGCTTGTTGGGAACACGGCGCGGGTGGTTCGCCAGCCGTTGCAGCTACGGATTGATTGGGGAGCATGGGAACGCCCGGCAATCTTCACGATGATTCAGCGGGAAGGGAACGTGCCGGAGGACGATATTCGCCAGGCAATGAACCTAGGGATTGGCCTTGTGATTGTGGCCCATCCAAACGCCGCAGATCGGGTGATTGCCAAGCTGCAAGAACTGGGCGAGCAACCCGTGGTGATTGGAGAAGTCACCCAGGGATAACCGAATTTCTACTTCCTGCAATGATCCGTTTCCTCCTCGCATTCCTCTTCTGCTCGGCAACGGTGTGGTGCCAGGGGGATACGTTGCCGCAACGGCTCCGCTTTGCTGTCATCGGCGATTACGGCAAAGCGGGCGAAGCGGAAGCAGCCGTTGCAACGCTGGTGAAAGGGTGGAATCCGGACCTTATCATCACCGTTGGCGACAACAACTACCCGCGTGGCTCCGACACCACAATTGACCGGAACATCGGCCAGTATTACCACGAGTTTATCCATCCTTATCGCGGCAGCTACGGCCCCGGCGGAAGCATCAATCGCTTCTTTCCAACGCTTGGCAACCACGATTGGTACACGCCGCACGCCAAGCCATATTTGGAATATTTCACCCTTCCCGGGAACGAACGCTACTACGAATTTGCCCAAGGCCCCGTCCGCTTTTTCGCTCTTGATAGCGACAAAAACGAGCCAGATGGGAAGAGCGACACATCAATCCAAGCCCGTTGGCTGCGGGAACGGTTAGCCGCCGCAGCCGAGCCGTGGAAGATCGTGTACTTCCACCATCCCCCCTACTTGTCGGTTGGCCATCATCGCCCCGACACCGCAATGCAATGGCCTTTTGCTGAGTGGGGAGCATCGGCGGTAATCGCTGGGCACGAGCACAGTTATGAGCGGCTAAGGGTGGATGGGATTCCTTACTTTGTGAATGGGCTGGGCGGGGGCAATATCTATCCAGAAGGGGTGGCTGTTCCGCAAAGCCAAGCGCGCTACAACGCCACCCACGGCGCAATGCTTGTTGAAGCATCGCCCGAGGAGCTACGGTTTTGGTTCATCAATCGCCAGGGGGATACGATTGACACGGAGAGGCTGCAGGCAAAGAAGATTGGGAAGGATGAGGGTGAGTAAAACCGCTATCAACCGCAGGATAGGGATGGAATTCTGAATGGGATGGTGAATGGAATGTTCGATGGAACTTTCAACCGCTTAGGAAGCGTTTCCCAGCGATGAACGCACTTGCAGCCCCCTTTTTCCACGCTGAACCAACTGCACACGTGACACATCGGGAACGAACATGACCAAACGCACCGCGCTTCTTGCAGGCGCAAGCGGGCTTGTGGGGGGGCATTGCCTTCAGCAGCTTCTTGCCGATGACCGCTACGAACGGGTTATCGTGCTTGTTCGTCGGCAGCTGTCGGCTTCGGCGTTTCACCCCAAGCTGGTGCAGCGGGTTATCAATTTCGATCTTATCCCCCGCCTTCCCGATTTCCCCGCCGCCGACGACGTGTTTTGCACGCTGGGAACCACCATCCACAAAGCCCGAACTCGAGATCAGTTCTACAAGGTTGATTTCACTTACGTCCACGAACTGGCCAAACGCTCGGCCGAGTGCGGAGCGGCGCAGTTCTTGTTGGTAAGCTCGGTTGGAGCAAGCGCCCGTTCGCGGGTGTTCTACAGCAAGGTGAAAGGGGAAATCGAGCAAGCATTGCGAAGCCTGCGGTTTGAAGGGTTGCAAGTCTTCCGCCCCTCGTTTTTGGTGGGCGAGCGAACCGAAGAGCGGTTTGCCGAACGAATGGGGACGATGCTGTTCCGAGCGCTTTCGCCACTGATGGCGGGAAGGTTCCGCCGCTACCGCCCGGTTGCGGCCCAGACGGTAGCGCGTGCCATGATCCAGATTGCCCACCAAGAACTTCACGGGGTGAATGTTTTTGAATCCGACAAGATTGCGTTGATCGGTGCCGAACGCCAACGCGGATCAAGGAAGTAAAAAGAAGATCATGCCCGACGTTTACTTTCTACACGGACCGCTCGGTGTTCGGTACCGTCGGGCATGATGAAAACGATCTCGCTGGTCATCTCATTATCGTTCACCATCTGGGTGATGATCTTGAATTTCATCGTCTGCTTCCCATCATCCTCCACCCCATGGAATGTCCACGTCCGTTTTGCAGCATCGTAATCCCCTTCGGCGGTGACGGCGTAGGTCCCCAACTCATCAATGGCGAAAAGGAAGTATTTGCTGCGGCGGTTATCGTAGCCGGTAAACATTTTGGTTTTGGCCGTCATCCCCATTGCCGTAATCACTCCATTCCCTTCAACGTAGCGTCCGCCCAGAATCATGGCGTTTTCGGCGGTTCCGGTTCCTTCCATTGGCGGCATTCCGGGCATCATCGTCACAATCATCTTTTGATCCCAAGAGCCAAGCATCTGTTTCAGTATCTCATGGCCCGGGCCTGGCATGGCGGCGGCTTCCATCTCTACAAACTCCCCACCTTCCTGTGCAGACAAGGTGAAGCTGGCCAACATGGCGAGTAACGCGGAAAGCAATGCGGTGCGGATCATTGGTGTTGTTGGTTGTGTGAATGTTTTTTGTGCCGAACAGCGATAGCCGCCGCCAGCGATTTGTTAGTTGCCGTTGAAGCGTCCGAACCGCACGGAATAAATCGGCGGAAAGTAGTTGCCGATGCAACTCCACGACTCCCCACGATCCTCCGAAACGAACAGGTTACCGGTTGTTGTGCCAAACACAAGGGTGTTGCCAGAAACATCCAGCGCGTGGCGGAAGACCACATCGTAGCAGTCGCGTTGCGGAAGCCCGTTGCGAAGCTGAGTCCAGTGTCCCCCGCCGTCGTCGGTTCGGCACACCAGAAGCGCGCCATCAATTGCGGTGCGGACTTCATCGCTGGCAGCCGGCACCACCCACGCCACCTCGGGATTCTGCTCATCAACAGCAACCGGGAAACCGAAGTAGGCAGGGCCGCCAGGTTGCGAGACTTGCGTCCAGGTTTCGGCTCCATCGGTGCTTCGGAAAATACCGCAGTGATTCTGCTGCCAAAGCGCGTCGGGATTGGCCGGGCAAGCAACCATCAGGTGGGGGTCTTGGCCAACATCATCTTCAGGATTCGGCAGGAACTCTGCTCGCATCCCTTGATTTTTTGGCTGCCATGTCTCCCCTCCATCGGTTGTTTGGAACACCCCCGCACAGCTAACCGCCACCAGCATTCGCTGGCTGTTCCGGGGATCAACAACGATTGAATGAATTCCGGCGTAGTCGCGTCCGCCGCCAAACCACTTTGTCAGGCGCGACGGATGATTCCACAATCCTTCCACCAGGGTGAAACTGTCGCCATAATCGTCGCTGCGGAACAAGCCGCCCGGCTCGGTGCCGAAGTACATGGTTCCCGGCTGATCCTCCCCCCCAACCGCCATTGACCAGAGGTAGCGGAGGGTTGCGGGTGTTCCCGGGGTGATTTCTGCTCCTTCTGGATACTTTGGGGCAGGGATTTCCTCCCAGCGTTCGCCACCATCGAAAGAGCGATGGAGCTTGGCTCCCCAATGGCCATGATCCAAGCAGGCCCATGCTGCGCCATTGCGGTAATCGTCGGCAGCGTAGGAGACTGGGGCACCTTTAAACTGCTGGCATTTCACTTCCCAGTTCTGGGTTGTTCGTTCCAGAGTGAACAGCCCTTTGCGTGTTCCCACAAAAAGTCGTGAATCGGCCATGGTGTTGCCTTTGTTGTGATAATGGTTGATGCCTGCCGAAGTGCGGAGAATCATCCGCCAGACAAGGCCTGCAGGATATGGACTTCGGAGCCGCTGGTAAGGGCGTCGCTAAGCTGCTTTCGATCGCGAATAAGCATCTGATCCACGAAGATGTTGACATGCTTTCGCAAGCCACCGTGATCTTCAACTAAGTAGGAGGCAATCCCTGGGTACTCCCCATCAAGCGATTGAACAAGCTCGGCAACGGTTGAAGCCTCCACCGTTACCTGGCGCAAGCCTGGGAAAAAGGTTGATAGATGGCTTGTGAAACGAACAACAGCCATTGCATTCTCCTGTTTGGAGTAAGGAAGGGGAACACGTTATTGCGGCAAGCTCTCCGCTGGCGTTACCGCTTCAATTAAGCCGATAACCGCCCCGGCCGGGTCTTGGATTACGCAGAAATTGTGCGTTCCTATGGAACGCGGACCATGGACGACAGCCCCGCCAAGTTCCTTGCATCGTTCCACACACTGCCGCAGATCGTCCACTTCAACGTACATCAGCCATTGCGGCGGTATCCCAGCGTTGCCGCCGCGTGCGTGGCAGATTCCGGCAATCGTTTCCCCTGTATCGGAAATGATGACGTTGAAATCATCATACCCTCCCATCGGATGTGGCTTCGTCTGCCAGCCAATAACCTGGCTGTAGAATTCCTTAATAGCTTCCGCATCTGGCACTGTTAAGTCACGCCAGACAATGGCTCCGTTTGGCATAATTCCTCCACAAGTTTTGTTGTTGTTACTTCAGGATTCACCACCGACCATAACCGCAACTGGATAGAGTTCGGGGTACGGAACGTAGCTGTTGTTAGAATGGGCTGCGCCGCTGGCGGGCTGGGCAACGTCTCGAAGCTGATGCCACGCTCCTGGAGTTTGGCAACGGTTTCGGCAATGTTATTGACCATGAACTCGATCGCGATTGCGTTCGGAGGGGTTTCATCGCCTTTCTGCACAGGCACAAAGGCAACGTTGAACGCATGGTCGGGGCTGGTAAACATTGCATAGGTATCGGATAATACCATGATGCTAAACCCGAGGATATCGGTATAGAAACCGACTTCGGCGGCGAAATCGCAGACGCGATATTCGGTGGATTGCCGCCAGCAATCACCCCAATCAAAAGGAAATTGATGCGGAAGGCTTGCGGCCAAACTGTTCCAATCTTCTTGGGATTGAGCATTTGCAGCACTGGCCAGTCGTTGTTGGCCAATCTGACGAAGGATTGCTACTTCCTGCTGAGCATCTTCCATCATTCCCTCCTTTGTAATTATGATGATGTACCGGATCACCCTATGCCATGCAGTCCTATACGATTTCCCTCAGAATCGCGAATAAACGCCATATATCCGATCTCTTCGGTAATCAGCGTTTTGGGTTGTAAGACTCTTCCTCCAGCTTGCACAACCCGCGAAAGAACGCTGTTGACATCATTGCCAACAAACAGATAGGTGACGATTCCGTGTTCTGCGGGGCTGTATCCTTGCCCTTGTACCAAAGCTCCGCCAACCCCTGTCGTTGGGAAAAAAGCCATTTCATATCCCCCCATTTCCCCTCGATTTAGCTCAGTGTTCAATATCGTTCCGTAGAAATCGGTGGCTCGGTCAATGTTTTGCACTGGAATCTCGAACCAAGTAATGGCGTGTTGCATGGTTGCTCCTTTGTGGTTCAACGGCTTTATTGTTCGATAACTGTTGTTGAGTTACTGTGCCGTAGGGTCTTTTTGCATAATTCCGAAGATATTCCCCTCGGTATCACGGCAATAGGCAAAGAATCCGATGCTTGGAATTGCCATTTTTGGCATAACAACAGCCCCACCACTATCAGTGATTTTTTCTGCGTACTCATCTACCGAATCAACATCTATGGTGTTGATTACTCCTGGGAAGTTTTCCATCTTTTTCATCAACCCACCATCAAATCCCGGTGCCTCGCGCTGGCCAGTTGAAACCATCCAATATTCTTGGGGACCATCCCATTTGTTGATGTTCCATCCAAAAACGTCTGCGTAGAATTTTGCTGCGCGTTCGGTGTTGTCAGCAGCAATCTCAAAGTGAACGACTCGTGGCATGTTTCTGCTCCTAAGTAGGTTAGTGAACGTGTATCGGTTGTCTGCAGCCTGGCACTATTGCCAGCCATTAACAGTTGTCTTTTCCTTTTTGAATGACTTGAACCTGATATCTACTATGTACAGGTAAGTTCGAAAGTCTTCATAAGAACACCACACAAACATACAACCGATTCTTCACAAATGACTTCTTGAAAATTGCTTTTTTCACATTTTGGTCATCAAAAGATGACCAACTCACATTCAAAGCAAAAAAAATGCGCAAAGAGTTTGTGCTCTCTTTGCGCATTAACGTGCACCAGTCAGTCTGCACCCATGATGATGACTGATGCCGTCTGAACGGTATACATCAACCCGTTTTCACTATGCCAAACGGAGTTTAGATGGAAAAGTTCCTATCGAAAATTGCTTTTTTATGGCATTTTATAATCTTTTGTAGGATATGCGCTGACGCTTTAATCGGGTTGTAGTAGCAGGTGTATTGGTAGGCTTCTTATGCCCATTGATTGCTCGAAACCCTTCTGGCGAGCACCCCACATGGCGGCGAAAAAGCCAACTAAAGGACCCAGGGCTTCTAAACCCTACCGCCTGACAGATGCCTGCAATGGAAATGGATGTTGTCAGCAACAGGTCTTTTGCACGCTCAATTCGCTTCCGTGTTAGATACTGATGAGGTGTTTCTTCAAAGGCTTGCTTAAATACGCGCAAGAAATGATGCGTAGATAGACATGCTATTTCAGCAATTTGAGAGAGGGTAAGAGGTTGCTCGACATTGAGTTCAATAAAGTCGCGAGCTTGACTTAACCGACCGTAAAGCTCCAACCTTGTTGAAATACGCGTGGCAGAAAGACTCTCCCGATTTTCGATAAAGCTCATCATGGTATTGATCGGTATAGTTGCTGCAAAGGATGATTTACCAATCAGAAATTACTTCAGCGATAGCATCACTTGAGGTAAAGAACGAGCATCACACCGTTTTTTTTATTGCTTTTTGCTTTACGAACTTCATGTTTCACGTGAAACCATCATCATACTTATCGAACATACATTGAAAGTATGGCAAGGTCAGATCGAGAAACACCGCTGATTCTTGATGCTTGTCCCAACGATTGAGGATTCACCCTTATAAGTTTTTCCCGACCCTCGGATGATAGCCCTACGATCGCAGTATAATCAATGGTCGCAGGTAATTGGCTTTGCTCAGCTACTTTAAATCGCTCGACTTCTTGCATCTGGCGTTGGATATATCCATCATAGCGTGCCGCAATCTCTATCTGCTCTGCAATTTTCTCATTTATCAGTAGTTCCACCATTCCCACATCCACTGGTATGTAGCTAAGAATGCTTTGTACTGATCGTTCTGGGCGTTTTAGTAGCTGCCAAAATGAGACTGATTGCCCATCTTCTTGTTCCTTGATTCTGTTTTTTTGCAGCCAAATCTGCGCTCTTTCTATTGAATTCGCTATAGTTTGAATTTCTTGAAAGGTGGTTATATCAACCAAGCCGACATCATGCCCAATATGAGCAAGCCTCAGATCTGCATTATCTTGCCGCAACAGCAATCGGTATTCAGCACGAGAGGTGAACATTCTATATGGCTCATTAATGGTCAGACTCACTAAGTCATCTATCAAAACGCCTATGTATGCTTGCGAGCGATCCAAAACTACCGCAGGTTTTCCTTGTATAGATCGAGCAGCATTGATCCCAGCAAGCAACCCTTGTGCCGCTGCTTCCTCATATCCTGATGTTCCATTGACTTGCCCCGCAAAAAACAACCCTTTCACTACCTTACTTTCTAGAGAATGATAAAGTTGGTAGGATGGGAAGTAATCATATTCCACTGCATACCCATATCTCAGGATTTGAGCAGCTTCCAATCCAGGAATAGTCCGCAAAGCCGCTTCCTGAATATCTTCAGGTAATGATGTAGAGAAACCATTGACGTACACAGAGTTTGTCGTCAATCCCTCAGGTTCAAGGAAGATTTGATGTCCGTCTTTATCGGAGAACCGATAAACTTTGTCCTCAATAGAAGGGCAATATCGAGGCCCCGTGCCTGTTATTCGCCCTGTGAACATTGGAGAGCGGTCAAAACCAGACTCAAGGATTTGATGGGTTGCGACCGTCGTCGTTGTTAAATAACACTGAATTTGGTTAGAAACTGCCGATGTTTGCCGAGAAAACGGTATAGGATGAGGATCGCCCTGATCGGGCGTACAGGCATTCCAGTTAATACTGTCTTTATGGATTCGAGGAGGAGTACCCGTTTTTAGTCGCCCGGTGACAACCCCATATCGGCGCAATGTTTCACTCAAAGACTCCGCAGACTCCTCTCCAATTCTCCCACCCGAATGAGAGTGTTCACCAATATGAAGACGACCAGTTAAAAACGTGCCAGAACAGACCACAAGCGATTTACAATCAATGCGCTCTCCGTTTTGCAATTGTACCTGCGCCACAGCACCATTATGCAAGACAACATCCTCAACAACACCCTCTACCAATGATAGGTTAGGGATTTTTTGAAGTCGTTTTTGAGCGAACGCTGGATAAAGGTCTTTATCATTTTGAGAGCGAGGAGACCACATTGCCGGCCCTTTCGATCTTCCCAGCATCTTAAAATGGATTCCCGATAGATCGGCAATCCTCCCCATCTCACCTCCTAAAGCATCTATTTCCCGAACAATCTGCCCTTTTGCCATGCCGCCAATCGCTGGATTGCATGACAATCGGCCAATTGCAGCAATGGACATAGTGATTAAGCACGTGGAACAACCGATTCTTGCAGCGGCTGATGCAGCTTCAATTCCGGCATGTCCACCACCAATCACAATAACATCATAATAGCTACCCATACTGTTGTTTTTAAGGTTTCACGTGGAACTCATTTGCCTATGCAAAACGAATCGAAAATTGTGTTCAAAACATCTTCTGATGTGGTCTCGCCAACCAATTCAGAGATAGGCTCCAAAATCTCTCGAAGCAGCGTTGATAAAACTTCTGTTGGTATCATCCCTGTTTGACTCTGAATCTCATGGATAAGCCCATGTATCTGCTTCAGTAGATTCAATTGTCGGGTATTTAGAAGCGCTAAGAGATCGCTGGTCTGCGTAGTAGCCCCCATTGATAAAGTATCCAGAAGGGTTGTGATTGTCGCTGGATATTTAATAGAGAGGGTAAGGTGATTTGAGGAACGATAATGAGAGACATCTGATTTGGTAAACACTGGAACGATAGGAATCGCAGGATATTGGCGTTGCAGCTCCTGTACGGACCCCATTTCCTCATCCATCAAAACCGAATCCGTAGAATCTATGAGATACAGAATTTGGTCGCAAACGGGAACCATTCCTAAAGCTCTGTGAATGCCTTCTTTTTCAATCTCATCATTCACATCACGAATACCAGCGGTATCAATCAGCCGTATTGTTATTCCATTATGGATAAACCGCTCTTCCAAATAATCCCTAGTAGTGCCTGGGGTGATGCTCACTAATGAACGCGAATACCCCAAAATTGCGTTAAAAAGGCTGGATTTACCCGCGTTAGGGCGACCCAGCAACAAAATTCGCGGTCCCCGAGATAGCCGTTCCGCAGTTGGAGATGTTCTAATCAGCTCTTCAACGTACAATCGAACAGCTGACAGCAGATCGCTGATTTCTTGTTCCGAAGCAAACTCATACCCCTCTTCAATAAAATCAAGCTCCAGTTCTAATCTAGCAAGTAATGAGAGGAGCTGACTGCGAAAGCTGTAAAGTTTCTCAGATAGCTCACCATGCAACTGGCGGTGTGCCAACATCACCGATTGCCGGGATTCAGCGGCAATTAGAGCACCAACAGCTTCTGCCTGTAAGAGATTCATCTTACCATTCACCACGGCTCGGCGTGTAAACTCTCCGGCAGATGCAATGCGTGCCCCCAGCTCTATGCTCAACTCAAGTATTCGATCGGTAATAATTGGGTTGCCGTGAATGTGAAGTTCCACAAGGTCTTCACCTGTGTAGGAGGCTGGTGAAGCGAATCGTACAACCATCCCTTCATCCAATACTGCCCCACTGTCTAAAACAGCACAGTTTGCCAGCCTCCGTGGCGGAAGCAAACTAAGGTTCTTGTTGCTTCGTAATTGTATGAGCGACTGCACAATCCGAACACTATCTGGACCACTGTAGCGAATAACAGCAATGGCAGCTTCCCCAGAAGCTGTTGATAGTGCGACGATAGTATCATCACGAAGTGGATATTTCATTGAAGTCTAAACCGATTTGAAACTGCCTTGTTTTTGGTAGTGATCAACAGAACCGAACAAATTCTTCCAAGCAAAATTGCCTAATTTTGCCCGATCCTTCCCTTAAAACATGAACATCTACCCATTATTTCAACTGTGGCCGCTAATCGTAGGGCTACTCCAGCAGCCTCCAGCAATTCGTTTATCTCCGGAAACGGTGATCATTGCTGACACAGCACGCTACGCTAGCCTGCACGTTCAATTGATTAACGAAACCGATAGCGCGATTTTTATTAAAAGTCTCCACCCCAGCTGCGGTTGTGTGCTGGCGAGTGTTCAAAGGAACAGGGCAACAAAAGAACACCCTGGGGATATTTATGTGTCAGTCTCGTTAGAAAGGATGGACACTTTACAGCCAGTTGTTGTTGACGTTTTCACAAGTAGCTCAGCAACACCTCACCTAAAATTCAACTTACTCAAACAAAGCAAGCCATGATCCATCAGCGACTCAGTATCGTTGCTTATGCTGTTTTTTGGCTAATTTCTGCGCATCTGCCTTTAGTTGCAGGTGTAGGTGAACGAGTCCCCCCGTTTCGTATTGAAGATCAGTTTGAGAAAATATGGACTGCTGATTACTTCAAAGGGTCGGTCACTGTGTATGTGTTGAACAATCGAACAGGCTATCAGCACACAAAGAATTGGACAGACCGGATCGTTCCCCTTTTCAAAGATCGTGTAAAATTTGCGCCAGTAGCCGATGTTCAAAGTGCTCCCGGGTTCTTAAAAGGGTTTATTCGTTCTAAATTTCAAGACAATTTCAGCTACAGTGTGCTGATGGATTGGGATGGAGTGCTCATTAAAGCATTCAAAATGGTGGAAGATGTGCCGAATCTTGTGGTTGTTGATAAACAAGGAATCATCCGATTTACGATCTCCGGCACTGGAACGAAATCACAGGTGGATTTATTGATCTCCAACCTGAACAAAACATTAGCTCAGTCAAAATAAAAGAGCGAAGCCGGTTAAGGCTTCGCTCTTTTTTTACTCCATTCACCGCCTACTATTTCTCATCTTCAACGATTGTGTAGTCAGCATCCTCAACATCTTTTTTCTCTTCATTTGAAGCGTTTGTTGAGGAAGACGCGGATGGCTCACCACCACTGTACATTTTCTGAGAGACCTCGCTCCAAGCACGGTCAAGCTCGTCCTTAGCAGTGCGGATATCATCAATTGAACCTCCTTTCAGGGCTGTTTCCAGCTTTTCGGCTGCGGCTTCAATGCGTGCTTTTCCGTCAGCAGGCATCTTATCGCCCAACTCCTGAAGTTGCTTCTTTGTGGTAAACACCGTTTGATCGGCCTGATTGCGCAACTCAACTTCCTCTTTTTTCTTACGGTCAGCCGCAGAATTTTCCTGAGCTTCGCGCTTCATCCGCTCAATTTCATCTTTAGCTAAACCGCTGGATGACGTTATCCGAATTGTTTGCTCCTTGTTCGTGGCCTTGTCCTTTGCTGACACATTCAAAATGCCGTTGGCATCAATGTCGAAGGTAACTTCAACCTGTGGAACACCACGCGGAGCCGGCGGAATGCCATCCAAATGGAATTTGCCAAGCGATTTGTTATCGCCAGCCATTGGTCGCTCGCCTTGAAGAACATTGATTTCCACCGATGGCTGGTTATCCGACGCTGTGGAAAAAATCTCCGATTTCCGCGTTGGAATTGTGGTATTTGATGGAATCATTGGTGTCATCACTCCACCCAAAGTCTCAATTCCCAGCGTTAGCGGGGTAACGTCAAGCAGCAACACATCCTGGACATCCCCAGAAAGCACAGCCCCTTGAATGGCGGCTCCAATTGCAACCACTTCATCTGGATTCACGCCACGATTCGGTTCTTTTCCAAAGAACTCCCGAACCATCTGCTGAACTTTTGGGATACGAGTGGAGCCACCCACCAAAATGACCTCATCAATCTGATGCGGGCCAAGACCCGAATCTTTTAAGGCCTGCTGAAGCGGGGCAACCGTCCGCTTGAAGAGGTCCTCGCAAAGTTGCTCGAATTTTGCTCGAGTAATCATCAAGTTCAAGTGCTTTGGACCATCGGCCGTAGCAGTGATGAACGGAAGGTTCACATCGGTTTGCAGCGATTGCGAAAGCTCAATTTTTGCTTTCTCTGCAGCCTCTTTCAGGCGTTGCAGTGCCATTGGGTCGTTCCGCAGATCTACCCCATCGCTCTTCTTAAATTCATCAGCAAGGAAGTCAACCAAGCGTTGGTCAAAGTTATCCCCACCAAGATGAGTGTCCCCATTCGTTGATTTTACTTCAAAAACGCCATCTCCTAACTCCAAAACGGAGATATCGAACGTTCCGCCCCCTAAATCGAACACTGCGATTTTTTGATTCTGCCCCTTTTTATCCATGCCGTACGCAAGCGCAGCAGCCGTCGGTTCGTTGATAATGCGACGAACCTGAAGGCCAGCAATCTCACCGGCATCTTTCGTGGCTTGGCGCTGTGAGTCGTTAAAGTATGCCGGAACAGTGATAACAGCCTCGGTAACTTTCTGGCCTAGATAGTCTTCGGCAGTCTGCTTCATTTTTTGCAGAACCATAGCCGAGATTTCTGGCGGCGAGTATAGGCGGTCATCAATACGGACGCGAACGGTTGTGCCCCCTTCGCCGCTTACGACCTCGTATGGGATCATCTTCTCCTCTTCCTTCACCTCGGCAGCCGTGCGGCCCATAAACCGCTTGATAGAGTAAATCGTGTTCTTAGGATTGGTAACAGCCTGGCGCTTTGCCGCCTGGCCAACCACCCGGTCGCCGGTCTTGGTAAAACCGATTACCGACGGGGTTGTGCGTGCTCCCTCGCTGTTTGGAATAACGGTAGGTGTGGTTCCTTCCATGACCGCAACCACCGAGTTCGTGGTTCCAAGGTCAATTCCAATGATTTTTCCCATGTTGTGTGCTCCTTATAGCGATTGATATGTTGGTAGTTCTTGATTAGTCAATGCTGATTGTTGTTCCTGTTTTGCTTGGTGCAGCTTGCCGTGGGATCAGAATCCGTAGGATACCGTCAGTGTAGGAAGCCGTTGCGCTGGCGGTATCAAGCTCAAGCCCTTTAGGAAGATGGACTTGGCGGCGGAACTCCCCCACGTAGCGGTCGTTCAACTGCACCACTGCCCGATTGGTATCTATTCCATCACCTTTATTACCCGAAATCTCCACTTTGCCGTCGTCGGTTAGCGAGATAGCGATGTCCTGCTTGGCCATGCCCGGTAGTTCGGCTGCAATGTGAAATCCATCCGCGTCATAATAGACGGACATCGGAGGGTAAGAGCTTGTGGCGGTGGCTGGCGAAGGAGAATCGCCATCTATATCTACTTGAACATTGGCTTTGATAAAATCTTTGATTCGCCCCGCAACTTCTTCAATGGTCTTTAGCCATTCATCGTTCTGCTTCATCATGGTCAGCTAGGTATTGGTGATTGTGGAAATGATATGCTTGCCAAATCTTCAACAATTACGCCATACGATCACAATGGCCAAAATGTCATTCATTGCTGTCAAAATGTCGAAGAATGTTTGGGGAAGCTCGATAGGCTGATTCAAGTTTCACAACGCCAACAATCATTCTGTCATTCTTCCCTTTTCTTAAATCTCTCCTCAAAGAAATAAATACTCTATTGTTTTGGTTAATGAGAATGTGGAAGAGTGGATAACTATTGAGGATAACCTCTGCTTTCCCAAAAAGCCGGAAAAACGGAGATTTTCCGACTTGGAAAACTTGTGGATAACTTGCGATTCTTCCACAACGCCGTGGATAACGTGAGGTAATCCACAGGGGCAACGGCACTTGCGCACGTGCAATCCTCATGGCTTTTGCACCTCTGTTGTGGGATTGTGGGAAACAGTGTGGAAAACTATATCCGAAATTTTCACAAAAACGCAGGTTCTAAATCACCATTTCGTGGAACATGGTGACATAGCGGAATGGCGGCCAACGATAATGGCCATGTTCACCTGCGGAGTCTCCATCTAAAAAATGGGCAACGCATCTACCGTGCGTTGCCCATTCGTTTGCAAACAATGGCTTGGCGGTTGCGCCGCGTGATTAAAGGCTGGTCCAGTTTTGAACAAAATCAACCAGCAAACGAACTCCCGCCCCTGTTCCCCCTTTGTTGATGTAGCCAGATGGGCGCGAGGTCATTCCCGTGCCGGCAATGTCAATGTGCGCCCAGGGGTAGTTCCCAATAAATGTTTTCAAGAACAACCCGGCGGTGATTGTTCCGGCACCGCGCCCGCCGGAGTTTTTCACATCGGCAACATCGCTTTTAATTAACTCCTCATACTCTTCCCACAGCGGAAGCTCTACCACGCGGTCGTACGTCCGGTCGCCCGATTGGCGGATGCGGTTGTTCAGCTCGGGGGTGTTCCCCATCAAACCGCTGGCCACGTTGCCCAGCGCAACAACGCAAGCACCGGTCAAGGTTGCAAGGTCAATCACGGCTTGCGGCTTGTAGCGGTCGGCGTAGGCCAACGCATCGGCAAGAATCAATCGGCCCTCGGCATCGGTGTTGTCAATTTCGGAGGTCTTGCCGTTCAGGTGCTTAATCACATCACCCGGCTTGAACGCCGTTCCCGATGGCATATTCTCGGTGGCTGCCACTAAGCCAATCACGTTTTGCTTAAGTTTCAGCGTGGCGATGGTGTGCATTGCGCCAATCACCGCTGCCGCGCCACCCATATCTAATTTCATATCGGCCATTCCCGCACCGGGTTTTATCGAGATGCCACCCGAATCGAACGTCACCCCTTTCCCCACAAACACCAGTGGTTGCTCGTTCCGGCCTCCCCCCTTCCACTCCATGATGATAAACGATGGAGGAATTTCGCTCCCCTTGTTGACTGCCACCAAACCACCCATCCCCAATTTCTCAATCTGAGCTTTGGTCAGAACGGTGACTTTTACCCCGACGCTGCTTAGCTCTTTTGCCCGAGCAGCAAGCGTCTGCGGGTCAATTTCGTTCGATGGTGCGTTGGCCAAATCACGCGCCAGCAGCACGCCATCCGACACTGCCTTCCCGGTTGCTGCGCCAACTTTCATCCCTTTCACTTCGGCGGCATCAAGGCCAAGAAGCACGACTTTGTTGGGTGCGGAGAATCCGCCGTTCGGTTTCTGGGAAATGTGTTTATCGTAGGAATAGACCCCTAACGCCAGGCCTTCGCTGATTGCTTGGGCAACGTCGGCTGGGGTAAAACTGCCAATGGCTGGCTGAACCACCGCAAGCGTTTTGCACTTTAGTCCGGTTGCGCGCTGGATTGCCAACGCGCCCGCGCGGCGCAGTTTTTCAAGGGAAACCTGCCCGGTTTCGCCATATCCCACAAGAATGATGCGGGGAAGTTTTTTCCAGCTGGTGTAGGCCACTGCGCTGGTGTCGCGCGCGCCGGTGAAGTCACCAGAGGAGAGGACCGGGCTGGCCGCCTCGGCGATTTTTTTCAGTTCCGCCGAGCCATCCCAGAAGCTCTCTTCCGACTGCGGAACCAACACAACAACGGCATCGGCCGTCACCTTCTCAAGCTGAAGTTGCTGAACAGTGAAGTTCATGGTGCTTTGTCTGTTTGTTTATGGAATATGATTTCTTGACGTTTTCTTAGCCTATTCCCACTCGATCGTGGCCGGGGGTTTGGAGCTGATGTCGTAGGTGACACGGTTGATTCCGCGAACTTCGTTGATGATGCGATTGGAGCAAAGGGCCAGAACATCGTACGGAAGATGCGCCCAATCAGCCGTCATTCCATCGGTGCTGGTGACCGCACGCAGCGCGCAGACGTTCTCATACGTGCGCTCGTCCCCCATCACCCCAACCGATGAAATCGGCAGCAGCACGGAAAATGCTTGCCAGGTTTCGCGGTACTGGCCCGAGCGGTGAAGCTCTTCCATGAAAATCGCATCGGCCTGGCGAAGGATGTCGCACCGTTCGCGGGTAACTTCGCCCAGCACACGCACTGCAAGCCCAGGCCCGGGGAATGGGTGGCGATAGAGGAACTCATCCGGCAAGCCAAGCTCCTTTCCAACCGCCCGAACCTCATCTTTGAACAGCTCGCGGAACGGCTCAATCAGCTTCAGTTTCATCCGTTCCGGCAGCCCGCCAACGTTGTGGTGCGTTTTAATCGTTACCGATGGCCCCTTGAAGGAGACCGACTCGATAACATCAGGATAGAGAGTCCCCTGCCCCAACCACTCAGCATCGGCAAACTTTTTCGCTTCTTCCTCAAACACTTCGATGAAGGTTGTGCCGATAATTTTCCGCTTCCGCTCCGGGTCGGTTACGCCGACCAGTCGGGAAAGGAAGAGTTCGCTGGCATCCACAAAATCAAGGGGGATGTGGTATTTCTCGCGGAACATCTCCACCACTTGCTGCGATTCCCCAAGCCGCATCAGCCCGTTATCAATGTGGATGCAAAGAACCTGGTCCCCAAGTGCTTCGTGCAGCAACACCGCCAGCACACTAGAGTCCACACCGCCCGAAAGTGCGCAGACTACCCGCCCGCTCCCCACCTTCTCCTTGATCTCCCGCTTTGCTTCTTCAATAAACGCGGTGGCGTTCCATCCGCCCGTCGCGTTGCAGATTCCGTACACAAAATTCTTTAAAACCTGAACGCCGTTGGGGGTATGATGCACCTCTGGGTGGAACTGAACGCCGTAAATGGAACGGGCCACGTTCGCAACGGCACAGATTGGGGCGTTGGAGGTGTGAGCAATCACCTGGAAACCAGCAGGGATTTCCGTCAGCGAGTCGCCATGGCTCATCCAAACAACCGATTGGTCCGGCAGCCCAGCGAACAGTGGGGAATCGGTTCGATCAACTTGCAGGTGGGCGCGCCCAAACTCACGTTTTGCCGAACGGTCCACCGCGCCGCCAAGCTGATAGGCAATCAGCTGCAGGCCGTAGCAGATGCCAAGAATCGGCGTTCCAATGTCGAAAATCCCAGGGTCGGAATGGGGCGCATCTTCACCATACACCGAAGAAGGACCACCAGAAAGAATGATACCGACCGGGGACATCTCGCGAATGGTATCAAGGGGGATGTTGAACGGGTGGATTTCCGCATACACCCCACACTCGCGGACTTTGCGAGCTATCAACTGGGTGTACTGTGAGCCATAATCAAGGATCAGAATGCGTTCGGCATGTGTCACGGAATTGCCTGGGTTCGTCGCTGGTTGCACTGGGAACGATACGCGCCTCCAACACCATTTTTGGGGGAGGCGCGAACGAAAAACAAGCGGCAAAAATAACGAACGATCATCGGCAATCATTCGGTTTTGGTGGTGTTGATGTGTAAAGTTGCTTGCTGCCCACCCCCCGATTGCTTACAACCCCGAACTCCCCGCGATCTCCCCACCGAAGTATATTCGTCCCGCAGAAACATCCTTGTTTGGTTGCGGTATCCATCCGGCTCATCAAATCAACATCTTCCATGCTTGACCTAAAATTCATTCGCGACAACCTTGATCTTGTTCGCCAAAACATTGCCTTCCGCGGCGTTCGCAATGCCGATGCCGATCTGGTTGCAAACCTGTATCAGCAGCGCAATGCGGTGATTCAGCAATTGGAATCGGTGCGGGCTGGACGGAACGAGACCTCGCAAAAAATGAAAGGGAAGCTGGACCCCGAAGAACGCCAAACCTTGATTGAACATGGCAAACAGCTGAAACTTCAGCTGGAGGGTCTTGAGGCCGAGGAGCGGCGGCTGGACGAGGAGCTGATGGCCGCCGCGCGCAACATCCCGAACATGACCCACCCCGCAGTCCCCGCCGGTGGCGAAGCCGACAGCGCGGTGATTGCCACCCATGGCCAGCCAACAACCTTCACCTTCCCCCCGAAAGACCACGTTACCCTGGGGATGGATCTTGGGCTGCTCGATTTTGAAAGCGCCGGAACCGTCACCGGCCAGAAATTCTACTACCTGAAAAATGAGGCGGCGTTGCTGGAGCTTGCCCTGGTGAATTACGCCGTCAGCAAATTGGTGGCGCGTGGCTGGACTCCATATCTAACCCCGGACCTTGCCCGCGCCAGCATCCTTGAGGCAATCGGCTTCAACCCACGTGGCGAGGAAACGCAGGTGTACAGCATTGCCGACACCGATCTTTGTTTGATTGGAACCGCCGAAATCACCCTGGGCGGAATGCTGAAGGACCGCATCCTCCGCAAAGAAGAACTGCCGATTCTGATGGTTGGCTACAGCCACTGCTTCCGCACCGAAGCCGGGGCGCACGGCGCGGCGCAACGCGGGCTGTACCGGGTTCATCAGTTCAGCAAAGTGGAGATGTTCGCCTTCACAACGCCGGAGCAGAGCGAGGCGATGCACCAGCAGATGCTGGATATTGAGATTGAGATATTCACCGAGCTTGGCCTTCCGTTCCACGTGCTGGATGTTGCCGCCGGGGACCTGGGCGGGCCGGCCTACCGGAAGTTCGATATCGAAGCATGGATGCCTTCCAAAAATGGATATGGTGAAGTCACCAGCACCAGCAACTGCACCGACTTCCAATCGCGCCGGCTGATGGTCCGCTACCGCGACGAGAACAACGCCACCCGTTTTGTTCACACCCTGAACGGGACCGCCGTGGCAGTGCCGCGCGCAATCCTTGCCATTTTGGAGAATTACCAACAAGAAGATGGAAGCGTTCTGATCCCAGAAGTGCTGCAACCATTTATGGGCGGGCGGAAGAATATCCTGCCAAAAAACTGAGCAGGGTGAAGCCAGGGGAACAACAGAAATGGGAACAGCCTTTATCTACCATCCCCGATACCTGCTCCACAACGCCGGCATCCCCCACCCCGAACGTCCCGACCGGCTGCGGGCAATTGTGGAGCGGCTGAAAGAATCGGGAGTGTGGGACCAACTCCACCATATCCAGCCGCAACCGGCGGAGCGTGGCTGGGTTGAGCTGATCCACCCACCGGAGTATATCGCCGCGATTGAACTGGCGGCGCGTTCGGCTCCGGCATTTCTGGACCCCGACACCCCGGTCGGCCAGGAATCGTTTGACGTTGCGTTGCTGGCGGTTGGCGGCGCGATTGCCGCTTGCGATGCGGTGATTTCTGGCAAGTGCCACAATGCCTTTGCTGCGGTCCGTCCGCCGGGCCACCACGCCGAACGCGCAACGGCGATGGGGTTCTGCTTGTTCAACAACGTGGCGATTGCGTCGCGGTATCTGCAACAACATCATGGCTTGGCGCGGGTGGCAATTCTGGATTGGGACGTTCATCACGGAAACGGAACCCAGCATATCCTGGAAGATGATCCCAGCATTTTCTACATCAGTATCCACCAGCACCCACTCTACCCGGGAACAGGGCTTCGCACCGAACGGGGAACCGGGCGCGGGGTCGGAACCACGCTCAACATCCCCATTCCTGGTGGTTGCGGCGATAGCGATTATGCCGTAGCATTGAACGAGGTTGAGGAAGCACTTAACCGTTTCCAGCCGGAGTTCCTGCTGGTTTCCGCCGGGTTCGATGCCCATTACCGCGACCCGCTGGCCTCCATGCAACTGACCGCCGATGGCTTCCAGCATCTGGCAAAAAGGGTTGTTCAGCTGGCCCAACTCCACTGCCAGAATCGCTTGGTGATGGTGTTGGAAGGGGGATATGATTTGACAGGCCTATCCACCAGCGTCCAGGCTTGTTTGCAGGAAATGCTGGCGGTTGCGGGGAATGTTGCCCTCTCTTAACAGAAAGAATGTGGATTACAAGGGGAGTTATCCACATCTTTTCCACAAATGGGAATAACTTTCAGTCTGAAACCTCTTCCTGCTCACAGAATATCCAGGGCGTATCCCCTGCCTACCGTTGGGGAAGGGGATGACACAGACCAATCGGTGGTTCGTCTGAACCGCACGAACCATGTTCTTCGCTTATGATGCTTTTACGTTCTTTCCTTTCCGCTATCAGCGTTCTTCTGATAACCGCCGTATTGGCCACCGCCCAGCCGCGCCCCGTGTTGGTGGTGATGACGCAAGGCACAGGCCTTACCACCCAAGTCTGGAACGCAACCGCCACGCCCCCCACCTTCCTTCAGCGGCAGAACGAAGCCGGGGCATATCTAACATTGCTTACGGGAATGCAAGGCTCGTGGCTTAGCGTCCTCTCGTTCGGAAGCCAGTTCGTTGGACCGCAGCAAGTTCGGATGTCGCCGGAGCCGTCGGGGTTGGGGATGCCAGGGTTGTGGGCGCAGGGGTACAGCATCACCGATATCGGTTGGTCCCAGAAAAACTGGGCAGTGGTGGCCAGCAGTGCGGTGGGGTATGGCGAGCAGACGGTGCTTGCAGCAGCAACCTTCCCCGAAGCGGAGATTAAAGCAAAGTTGAGCCAGGGATTTGCCGTCACCTCAATCACCCATGGCGACACCCTTTGGGCCGCCGTCCTTACCCGCAACACCCCCTTCACCAGCCAGATATTTATCACCAGCGTCGGCGATTTTCCCGATGCCGAAATCCAGCAGCGGATGCAAGAAGGATACCGCATCACCGATGCCGGATTTGGCGGCGGTAAATGGGTGATCGTCCTTTCGCAAGGGGGGGATTATGGGCGCCAGGTATATCAAGTGGATAGCAGCTGGAGCGAAGAAGAGACCACGAAGTTCATCAACAGCTACTGGAGCCGTGGGTTCAGCATCACCACTATTGTCAACACCACGCTTTGGCCGTCGTTCGGTTCGGGGAACAACCAGGGGATTCAGGTGCATCTAACCCAGCAAGCCACCCCGGCGGAGGTTGGTTGGTACGACTCCTTCATCCGCGTTAATGCTCCGTCGGAGGATGCCTTCCTTGCTGTGCAAAGGCTTGCCGGGATGTATGTGGAGCAAAAGCAGTGGAAGCAAGCCGCTGATGTTTATCGGAAGTATCAGCATCTGTTCCCCGCAATGAGCGACCGGTTCAACCGCTCCGTCCAAATCTTGGAATCGCCGGAAGAAGACTCTAAAATCCAAGATGCCGGGCTTGGGGTGAACACCCAACGCGGCGGCGAGTACGTTCCGGTCCCCACCGCCGATGGCAATGGATTGTTCTTCACCGGAAGGGAACGCCCCGATGGAGTTGGCGGTGAGGATATCTACTTTTCCACATTGCAAAACGGAGTGTGGGGAAAAGCTCAGTTGGTGAAAGAACTCAGCACCGGGAACAGTGAAGCCACCACAGCGGTTTCCGCCGACGCTAACCAGTTGGTGGTGTTCAGCGCAAGCGCGCCGCAACGCTTTGGCGGCGGCGACCTGTACCTGACCGAGCGCACCCCGAACGGCTGGGGGCCGCTGCAACTTCTTCCCAAACCAATCAACAGCGAGTTTTGGGACAGCGACGGGATGATTACCAGCGACGGCAACGCCATCCTGTTCACCTCCGAACGCCCGGGCGGCGTTGGCCAGTTCCAGCCGAAGGATCGCTATTTCCACGGGGAGACGTGGGGGAACACCGACATCTACGTCTGCCTGAAAACCGCAACCGGATGGAGCAACCCCATCAACCTTGGCCCGACGATTAACACCCCCTTTGCCGAACGGACCCCCTTCCTTCACCCCGACGGAAAGACCCTCTATTTCAGCACATCAGGGAGGGAAGGGTTCGGCACGTTGGATGTGTTCAAAACCACGCGGCTTCGGGAAGATTCTTGGACCGAATGGAGCCCGCCGGTGCATCTTGGAAAATCGTTCAACACCATCGGCTCCGATTGGGGCTACAAAGTAACCACCGATGGCCAGCAAGCCTTCTTCGCCGCCGGGAACACCATCGGGACATCAACATCGGAAGATATTTTTTGGATACCGCTTCCAAAAACCTTGCGGCCCGACCCCGTTGCCACCATCCGTGGCGTTGTCACGGACCCCGCAGGGAAGCCGTTGATTGCCGACATTAAGTGGGAAGATTTGGGGGCGCGGAAAGCGATTGGCCAACTAAAAACCGACCCGCAGAACGGTGTCTACTTTATCACCGTTCCGCTGGGGAAAAACTACGGCTACTATGCCGAGAAAAAAGGCTACTACCCGGTAACGAACAACGTTGACCTGCGGAAAACAAAGGAGGCCGTGAACCTGACCGTCAACATCACCCTTGTTCCCATCAAGGAGGTTGCCGAGGAAGGAATGGCCGTGCGGATCAACAACGTCTTTTTCGACACCGACAAATCCGACCTGAAACCGGAATCCCGCGTGGAGCTGGATCGCCTTGCCGAGCTGATTAAAAGCTATCCAAAAGCCCGGGTGGAGATTGCTGGCTACACCGATAACGTTGCCGGCGATGCCTACAACCAGCAGCTGTCGCAGCGGCGCGCGCAAGCCGTTGTTGACTATCTGATCTCCGCCGGAATTGAGCGCACACGGCTGGTCCCGAAAGGGAACGGCGAGAAGAACCCGGTGGCATCGAACGACACCGATGAGGGCCGCTCGCTCAATCGCCGGGTGGAGTTCCGGTTCTTGAAAAAGTAAGCCACCGAAGCAGCCCCCCCATTGGCCACAAGCAAACGGCTCCGGCAACATTGTTTGCCGGAGCCGTTGTTGTTCAAAGGGTTGAAAAGGGTTGGAATGGGTGCTGCAGGAATAATCAAAAAGCGGCAGGGAATAGTTGGTGGCGGGGAATGCCGCCAATCCACTAACCAGTTTAACTCGTTCGTTTACGCAGTGGCGCGTTGCCGGGGCTGCGCACCGAACAACCATACCAAACTACCATGATGCGCATTACCGAGATCATCCTCTCTATCCTTCTTCTCACCGCCGTTGGGTGCGGCAATGCCGAACGCACGCAAGGGAGCAGCATCGCGCCGCCAACGGGCCAAACCGCACAGCCGGACACCGCCAAGCAAACCGCCCAGCCGGTTCAGAAAGTGGTGAGAAGCGATGAAGAGTGGAAGAAGAGTTTGACCGAGGAGCAATATTTCGTTCTTCGGCAAAAAGGGACCGAGCCGCCGTTCCGCAACAAGTATTGGGATAACCACGACTCCGGCGTGTTCCGGTGCGCGGGGTGCGGGTTGGAGTTGTTCAGCAGCGCGACCAAGTTCAACTCCGGAACGGGGTGGCCAAGTTTCTATCAGCCAATCACGCCGACGGCCGTTGCCAATCACGCCGACGGCAGCCACGGCATGGTCCGCACCGAAGTGGTGTGCGCGCGCTGCGGCGGCCACCCTGGGCCACGTCTTCGACGACGGCCCCCAGCCCACAGGGCTTCGCTACTGCATCAACTCCGCCGCGCTCGAATTCGCCAAACAGTAAAGCAAGGGGAAGAAAGAATCCAGCCGCCACAGAAGGGAAAATTCTGCGGCGGCTGGTGTGTTGTTGATTGCTTTTCTACTCACCTCCGCTTACCGCGCCAGCACCAATTTCTGGACCACGCGGCGTTGGTCAAGCATCAACTCTATCAGATAGGTCCCTGGCTGCAAACCGCTTCCATCGAACTCCACCGCGTAGCGGCCTACCTCCATCCATTGCTCCGGAACTACCTCCGCCACCGGACGACCCAACGGGTCGAACACCCGCACCGCTGCGGTGCCAGAAACCGGAATGCTGAACCGCACTTCCGTCGTCGCCGTGAATGGGTTCGGCTGCGCGGAGATGCGTGCTTCGGCACTGCTGGCCGCGCCTTCACGACGGACCTTCCCGAAGCCACCATCCTCCATCCATCCGTGAAGGTCCACCACCGGATACCTCGGTGCTCCATTCGGATTCCACACCACTGCCGGAATGTTCATCGTGTCGAGCCGCAGCCGCAGGTAGTAGCTCCCTGAAAGAAGATCCAGCACCGAGTCTCCAGACCGCCCATGCTGCGGCGCGGCCATCGTCACCGATCCCGAATCCACCACTGCCACCACCGTGTCGGCCACCGCATCCATTAACTCCAGACGCAACCGAACTCGTGATAGGTTCAGCGTATCAATCACACCGCTAAACTCTCCGCGCAAGGAGAACCCAATCGCAACGCTGTCGTGCGCTTGGAACGCCCCGGTGCGGAACAGCACCGGAACCTGCGGCAAGCTGTCCAACTCCATGTGCTCGTAGCTTGGCAGTGCCGCAAGGTGCAACGGCACCGACACGCTGTCGGTAGCATACCAGAGATCGAACAACGAAGCATGGAACGCACTTTGCGAAGAATCATCCACACTGAAAGCAAGGCTGCGACCATGGGCAAGGTATCCGCTGGGACGGGTTCGGGCAAAGAACTGCCGCGTGGTCCGAAGCACCGTCCCGCCAGTGCCCGATTGGTAGAGAACCGCCTCGCGTGTGGCTTGGTGCTGCGGTGCGCAGGAGGCTTGTGGATAGGTCCCACCGTAGGTGTACAGCGCATCTTTTTTTCGTGCAGAGTCAAGCGGTTCGGTGTAGCGTGCGGTGGTTTGGCGCATTCCTGATCTGTTAGGAGTGGTGTAGGCAATGGAGAAGAAGGCAACGGGGCTGGTGGAGACCGCTGCGGTCAGGTCGTTCAAGGAGCCGACGGTTGCGTTCAAGCCATGCTTATACACCCAATCGGAGGGGCGGGAAGAGGTGCTATTGTATTGCACCAAGTTAAAGGCTCCCCACAGCCACGACTTCTCTTGCGGATCGGTGTAAATGCTTCGCATTCGTAGCACATAGAACAGGTCCCATGCTGTCGAGTATTGTTGGCTAGTATTGATAGTAAACAGGGGTAGATTTTTTTGTTCTAGCGATTGGAAGGTGACCATCTCCTGAAGGCGGCCATAGATGTCCTGGGTTTGGTCAATGCAGGGATTGCGGTAATCGTTGAAGCCGATGGTGTAGCCATCAATTGCCACCGGTCCGTTGGCATTGTTGGCAAAGCGGAAGTTGCGATAGCTCTGCGCCAAAGCTGGTGCGCCACCAACCCCGGGAACCTGCTTCAGCCGTGCGTAGCGAATCTCATAGTTTAATGCAATGGTATCGCCACTATAAGCATCTTTATAATCAACCCGTCGGCTATGAACTTGCTGCCAAACGATGCCACAACTGGAATCTCCTGATCCTTCGTGAGCAAACGCTGGAACTGAAGGATAGAGTGAGTATCCATAGCCACCTTGCTCACCGTTATGCAGTGAGATGCTGTCGTAGCCGGAGTAGGCTCCGGTGATCGGCCAGAGCAACCCCGGTGTGTATTTCCGCACGCGGGCAACAATCCCGGCTGTCGCAGAGCTGTACACGAAAAAGTAGCCATTGGATGTGCGGCAGACGACGGGAGTTCCCCAGACGTTGCGGACATCGTTGCAGGCCACCTTGTTGGGATCGGTTGGGTGATAGTAGGCAACGCGCTCGATGTTCCCAAAGGACCGCGTGCCCAACGACCCAATGCCAATATCGCGAGCATAGACGGCGCGAACAACGTTGCTGTTGGTGTCGCGGACGTGAGCGGTCCATGTGACGGTGACGACGGTGAAGGCTCCGTTGAGTCCGGTTCGGCGGACGGTGAGTGCGGGGTGGAGGTTGTCGGTCAAGAAGTTGCAGGGATCGTCGTAATCCACGGAGTCCTCGATCGGTTCCCAAAGGATGGTCCCGGTTGTGTCCACCGGCAAGGAGCGGCGCAGGAAGACGAAGCTGCTGGAGATTGGCTGTGGGGTCATGTTGGGGCAGTTGACCCAACGGGTGGTGTCCTTGGTATACACGCAGTAGTACCGCCCGTTCACATAGACCATTTTGTGTTGGTTGTTGGTCTGGAGTTTGCCGGCAATGAGGCTTTCATCGGGTTGTTTATAGACGATCTCCAGCAACGCCGCGCCCCCGGGTCGGAGTGCTATCTCGGCATAGCCGTCGGCAGGAATTGTCACCGAGGTGGGTGTTCGCTGCGTGCTTGTTCCTGCTAACGGGGTCAGGTCAGGAGCATACTCCCGAACATGGATGAATTCATACTGGGCAAAGTCCTTCCGCAGCAAATTGAACTTCAGACGGATGCGGCGGTTCTCGGCTAAGGAGTCCATCAGTTGGCCGCGTGCGCTGGTTGGCGAGATGTCGGCGGGACGCTCGAACATCCGGCGGTTGACAACCACAACGTAGTGGGTGTCCTTCTTCGGGTCCGGCTGGCTGCTGGTTTGCCCGGTAAGTTTGTCGAAGAACCCAACCTCCACAAACGTCCGGTGGGTCGAGTCGGGGATGGTGTCGTTGAGTTTGTACGACTTGACCTCGGTGATGATTTCACTGCTTGGCAACGGGCGTGTGATGCTGTCGGCTGGTTCCTCGCTTCCGGGCCACGGAGCCGAGGCATCAGCGCTGTATGCATTTCTCCACGTAAGGTACATTAGCCGTCCACCGATGGTGTCGAACCAATTTTTGTTCAGCCATTGGATCTCGGTCATGATATTGTGGCGACCAACGTACAGGCCCGGAACCAGTAAGTAGCCACCGGTGTTGATCGGGATCGTATCATCGAAGTTATCCTGGAATCCGAACAGATCGTCGCATTTGCGGTTGCCGATGCAACACTGTTGAAAGCGTGCGCCGCTATCAAGATTGTACAGCTTACAATCCCCAAAATTCCACCACGTAATCCCTTTTGCATTCCACGCAAGGCCCAGGTTGGCCATTGCGCGAAGCTCGGCAGCTTCGGGAACATGGCTCATGATCGTGTCCATCAACGTGTCTTCAGGGGTGAGTGGTTTGTTCTTCCGGAAGTCCATGCTGCGAATGGTCCCGACATACTGCACCATCCGAATCCGACGGTCGCGACAGATCAACGCTCCTTGCGAAAGATGCGACAACGCGTTCCCCGAAAATGGAAACTGGTCATCGCCAGGAAGCTGCCACGCAAAGGCACGCCCCAACATCATCCGCTGGATGCTCGATTCATAGTTCTCAATTCCCGTGTCCGAAACGTTCGTCTCGGGAATGGTGAACCGCCCTCCGTTGTGCTCGCCGATTGCTGGGACCGCCTCGTGCGGGACCGTGAAGAGATTCGACATCGGCTTCCACGTGGTGAAGTTTCCGAACATCGAATCAACGTCGAAAGGGTTGTTGAAGTAGGTCTCGATGGTGTGTTCGCGCTGGTCGCTCATCTCATACCAATGGGCGTTGGGGTTATCCTTGACGTTTATGGCCGCAACGCTGTCGCTGGCCGTAGCGTGTGGGGCCTTGTTGAAGGTCTCACGAATCAGCCGGTCCATGGCGATGTAGCCGGCGTAGGCACTGGGGTGGTTTTCGTGCCCGACCTCCAAGCGGAAGATAGCGGGATGGAGCGGTGCGGTTGGCGCAGCGGTTGGGGAGCCTTGCAGGATGCGCCGTGCCTCGCGGATCAGGCTGTCGCGGAAGGTGATGCTGTTTTGGGACTTGCCCAGCACAAGCTCGCCCAGTGAATCGCGGAAGGCGACGGAGCGGAGAGCAGCTTTTTCGGCACCGGTCCAATAGACGCGAATGTCAAGGGCTTGCTCACGCCCGCTGGGTTGGCTTGGGTGCAGCGGACCTGGGCCGTTATCGTGTGGCCTCCAGTAAAGGTCTGTCCGGTGGGAAATCTCGCGGTAGCGTTGCCGAGGGAATGTGTCAGCCAAGAGCTCTCCCCGAGTGACGGCGAAGCTATCCACAAGGATATCAAGGCCGGAAATTCCGGCTGAGTCAACGGTACGGTAAGGTTGTCGCGTAGATAGTGGTCGCTTGGCCCCAGCTGATGATAGACTGCCACACGGAAGACCACTGCCGCATTATTGTTGCTGCTGTTTAATGAGTCAAAGAGATGTCCGGTCAGGACAATGTACGCGCATCGTGAAGGGTCTTCTTTGGTGTGCTGTTCGGCCAAGAGCTTCTTGTTTTTCTGGAACGTTCGCGCACTGAGGCTTGCCGCGTTGATGGCGATCGTTGAGGCGATCTCTCCAAGATCACTGCTGAGGCTATACACTTGCTCCCGGACTTTCCTTTCACTGAAGTTCGTATCAGTTGTTCCTTTCGACTTCACAAGGAATTTCGATGGCCAGAGGGTGGCTTGGACGCTGTCGAAGGGATAGAAGACAACCTCCCGACCAAAGCCCGCAAGGAATGCTTGCGGAGGACCAATCGGGAAAAACCGTCGTCCGGTGTGCCACCATTGGTCGGAGGTGTCAAGTAACACCCCCAAGGGATTGCTTGGCAGGGGTGGGAAGAGGTTTCCAAGGATCGGGATGGTAACTCCCATGGAATCCATGAATGGCCAGATGGCATCGGGATCGCTGTGGGAAGGACTCTCGTAGCCACCAATCCAATACTCGTACTGGCCGATGTTGTAGGCAGGCTTGATCGGCTGTGCGGTGGCGTTTGCGCAGGCAAGCAGGAGCATGGCAATGGATAGGAGTGCCGCGCTTGCTGTGGTTGTTCTGAGCGTCGTCGTCGTCATGGTCGGAGTCTCCTATGAAGAAGAGGATTATCGTCGTGCTCCCGCTCGCGACGAAGGGAGGGATAGTGGTGCGGGAGTAGTTATGGCTGCATCAAGATCATCGTTGTTTGTTAGAGTTACTTGCCGGTAGCCGGTAGCCGCCCCGACCTCCGTCGGGATTGATAAAAGGTCTTTAGCCTTCGGTTACTACATTCTCAATGGCTGCATCAAAATCATCGTTGTTTGTTGAAGAGTTTACTGGCAATGGCCGCCCCATTCCGGTCATACAACGTAAGGAAGTACGTCCCATCAGCCACCGCATCGGCGTGCCAAACGGCAGCCCCAACCGAAGGATCGGTGGTTCCGCTGGCAACAAGCCTTCCGGTAAGATCGTGGATGGCAATGCGAGCTGGCGGAAGGTTCAACCCTCCATGCCAAGCGATGTTGAGTTGGTCACGCACAGGGTTTGGCCAGAGTGAGATAGCGTTGGACTTTCCCTCTGCTGGGAGTTGTTGAACATCCACAGAGGGATCATCGTTGGGGATGTAAGGACCGCCAGCAAGGATGATGGCAATGCCTTGATCGAATCCCCACCAATTGGGGTCAGCTACCAACAGATCGCTCCATCCGTCCCCGTTGCAATCGGCCAGTGGAACGACATGTTGGAAGCTGTTGCCTGCAATCATGCCATCGCTATGGGTGCTGTAGAAGGCATCATAGGTGGTGTTGACTCCCGCGGGTCCACCGCTAAAGAGTCGGAGTTCGGAGGATGCGAATCGGTCTTGCCCTGGCCGCACAAGTGCGATCATGTCGAAGCGGTGGTTGGAGTTATTGAGCGGACCGGCATTGAATCGGACGAAGAAGTCAGGGCTTTGGAGTTGTTGATCGGCATCGTCAACCTGGAAGGATCGGGAGCGGAAGTTTTTGCCGGAAGCGGATCGGAAGAGGTAATTGCCATTGACGAGGATGTCGGCAATGGAATCGCCATCGGAATCGAGAGAGGTGATGCCATTGGAGAACCATGGGAAGCCGGGGAGTGAAGGGATAACGCGATCGGGAGTAGAGTTCCAGTTCCACGGCGAGCCATCGCGTCCGTACCAGATTTTGAGTTTTGGATTGCCCCCATACCCAGCCCCCGTCACCATATCTAACCGCCGGTCTCCATCCACATCAGCAATCACTGTGCTGTGGTTCGATAGCCCGCCACCGTTGTCGTTCTCGTCCCCAATCTTCATGGTCGGCGCGGTGGTCGTGAAGTTCGGTCCCCCCTCATAAATCCAGATTTCCGGGTAGCTACACGAACGAGTCAAGATCAGCTCGTCGTCGCCATCGTTGTCAAGATCGCGAGCAAAAACATCACGTGGGCAGAATTGGATGTGAGTGTTGAGGATGAACGCTGGGGTATCAGCAATGGTTCCTTTGCTGAGAGGGAAAAGGAGGAGTCGAAGGAAGCAGATTTGGTTGGTGTCGCAGGTGTCGCGTGCAATCCAGAGCATTTTTCGTGAATCTCCCCAGAAGGAGCCAATGCCCGGGGTAAGCGGGGAAGTGCTGAATCCTATAGTTTGCCAGATGGGCGTAGTATCGGGAGCTGGTTTGTTGCTTGGGAAGAGTTTCCAGAGGGGAGATTTGCCGAAGTGGATGAGGAAATCATCAAGGGAATCTCCGGTAACATCAGGGATCGCAGCGGCCCCATCCCCGACCATCCCACCAGCATTGGGCCCAGTAGTCTCGCCGCGAATCATCCAGATTTTGCGAAGGAGAACGGCGTTGGGATTGGGGATAATGGTATCGGAGGCTTGGGCGTGGAGTAGTGGGCTTGCTGTGGCAAGCAGGAGCAGGAGAACGATGGTGGTTTTGGTGTTCATGGTAATCTCCAAGTAATGCTATTCGTGCTGAGGGTACACAACGGAGGATAACTGCAATAGCCATCACTGCAGGATCATTCTTGCTTGCTAAACAGCCTGCTGGCCACAACCACCCCATTGCGGTCGTACAGCGTAAGGAAGTACGTCCCATCAGCCACCGCATCAGCGTGCCAAACGGCTGCCCCCACCGAAGGATCGGTGGTTCCGCTGGCAACAAGCCTTCCGGTAAGATCGTGGATGGCAATGCGAGCTGGCGGAAGGCTCAGCCCTCCATGCCAAGCGATGTTGAGTTGATCGCGAACAGGGTTCGGCCAGAGTGAAATAGCGTTGGACTTCCCCTCTGCTGGGAGTTGCTCAACATCTACGGTAGGGTCATCGTGTGGAATGTAGGGACCACCAGCAAGGATGACAGCAATGCCTTGATCGAAACCCCACCAATCTGGGTCATTGACCAACAGATCACTCCATCCGTCCCCGTTGCAATCGGCCAGTGGTCGCATGGCATAGAAGATGTTGGGTTGAATCGCTTCGGAGTACCAAGCCTCGTTGGTGAGGTCGGGTCCATTGCGTGATCCGGAGAAGAGGAGCAAGGCAGGATCAATGCCGATAGCGGGAAGCATATCGAATCGTTTGGTTGGGTCATTCATGGTTCCGACGGCATCTCGGACAAAGTAGGTAGAGCTATGCAGGATGAGATCAGCATCGTCGAGTGCGAAGGAACGGTTACGGAAGGATTTGCCGGAGGAGGAGAGGAAGAGGTAGATACCGGCGTTGTCTCCGAGGTGAATATTTCCGGCGAAGTCAAGCAAGGAATCGCCATCGTAGTTGGCATAGATGAGTTTGGTTCCGATGGGGAGATTGCTTGAGAGATGGATAACGCGATCGGGAGTAGAGTTCCAGTTCCATGGCGAGCCATCGCGTCCGTACCAGATTTTGAGTTTTGGTCCAGATGGGTATCCACATCCAATGACCATGTCGAGGAAGTGGTCGCCATCAAAGTCGGCGAATACGGTGCTGTAAGGATGGTCATCGTTTTCGTCTGGGTCAACGATGATCTTGGTGGGCTGGTTGACTTGGAAGTCGGGACCTCCCTTGAAGAACCAGAGTTCTGCATTGGTGCTCCGCTGCTTGTTCCGCAGCGTGACTTCTGCAGTAAGAACTAATTCATCGCCGGTCTCCTGATCAAGGTTGATGATATAGCCTGTAGTAGGAGCGATGTTAACAGGAGGGTTCATGGTTTGTAAAGGGTCCAAGGTGTCGCTTGGTATCGGTTCAATGATTCCGTTGGTGATCGAGAAGATGTACAAGCGGTATCGTTCGGGGGAATCGTGGAAGCGATGTTGCCCGAGGCAAAGGAATTGCTGGTTGCCTCCTTTGAGGTTACCAAAGAGGGGATATGCGGGTCGCGGTGGTGAGGTAGAATCGCCAGTAAAGGTCCAAAAGGGGATGGTATCGGGGTAAGGGTATCGTCCGAGGTAGACTCTCCATTGATCGGCTTTGCCAACGCGAACGACAAATTCGCTAAGGGAATCATTGTTGATATCGGGAAGAGCCCCAGCGGCTTGGCCAACAGCGGTATAGGCATTGGGTCCGGTAGTCTCGCCGCGAATCATCCAGATTTTGCGAAGGAGTACGGCGTTGGGATTGGGGAGGATGGTGTCGGAGGATTGGGCGTGGAGTAGTGTGCTTGTTGTGGCAAGCAGGAGCAGAAGAACGATGGTGGTTTTGGTGTTCATAATTGATCTCCGAAACAGGCTTCAAGTTCGCAGGAACTTACGCGAATGGTTGCTCTTGATAAAGACACTGATCGGGGTAAAAGTTCTCACCTCACCAAGGAAAAACTTTCGTGATGAAAATAGAGATGTAAAGCATCCCGTACAAGGGTTCCATCCCCCTTCCGCCTACTTTTTTTCATGCAGCAAGTACGGCGGCCTCTACAACGTCCCAGCGGGCATGATCGCTCTGCTGACATTGTGTTCGGACAACGATTGCGCCATTACCGCCTTCAGCACAATCTCACGCAAGAACAACTGGCATGGAGCATCGGCATGAGCCGTGTCTTTATCTCGGAACTGGAGCGTGGTATCCGTGAACCGAGTTTGGGAACAATCCTTCGCCTTGCCGGTGCCTTAGGGATTTCCTCTGCAACGCTGCTGGCGGAGGTGGAGAGCATCCTTTCCGAGCGGCGATAGTTCCGAGTTCTACTTGGCGTAGTTCCACTGCCGCAGCAACCTTCGCATCTCTCGCCGCCCCATTGCCTCACCAAGAACAGGTTCACCAAGCCAGTTGGTGATGCTCTTGCGTTGGTCCTCATCACCCAACACCGATTCCAACACCTCGACGAAGTCTTGCCGATACTGAACGCTCTGGGTTCTGGAACCGATCATCATCTCGGCAATGGAGTCACGGATGGCAACCGAGCGGAGGGCGACCTTCTCCCCTCCCTGGTAATAGACCTTGATGTTGAATTGCCTGTACTCCGACGAATCATGCAGGACGTGGCGCAATGGTCCGCTCATGCATCCATCACACCGGTCAAGGTCTATCGGAAATGAGACCGTGCGGTACTCATTGTAGTTCTGACCTGTAGGGAGCAGATCCGCTTTGGTGACGTAGAAGGTGTGGTAGAGGAGGGCTTGGTTGAAGGTGTCGCTTTGTGGTATTGAGTCTCCGATTGGAATGTAAGGAACCCCTTGGTTGATCTCGTTCCAAAGCTCGATGCGGAAGAGATTGGTAGTTGAACTGGCTGAGCCAAATGGGAAGAGATGCCCGGTAAGAGCGATATAGTAGGTTTGCCCGATAGGGTCGAAGGAGAGCTGCCAGCGGTTGATAAGGCTGTCGGGCGAGACGGCCCTCCAGCTGGTGTCGGTTGGGACGATCCTGTAGGGGTAGATGTGTGCCGGACGGTAGTTGTAGGCAATGTCCCCCAACGCCAACGTCCCCGCGTCGGCTGTGTCGTAGATCGCTTCGCGTGGGGCGTTCGGACCTTGAGCATATTCTGGGTTGAACGCTACTGCGTCATCATCATAGCTAAGGGCAACGCACTCGTTGTATCCCCACTTTCGGGACTGCGAGCTGTCGAAGGGATAGAACTCAATCTCGCGAGCACTGGTGGCTTCGATGATCTTCCAGGAATCGGCAACAATCACCCGTCCGTTCTGCGGGCGATTCGTTGCCAACAGGAAGCTGTCGAACTGCTGGCGGTAGAAGTGCGAATTGCAGAGGATGACGGTGCTGATGCCGAGCGAGGCATAGAAGTCCCACAGCTCCGTTACCGGACGGTTGTTGTTGTAGTAGTACTTGTAGGAACCAATCAAGAACTCGGATTCCCCGACCCCATAGGGTTTCTTGATGGTTGGGATGGTGGTGTCCATCCATTGGCGATACTGCGCGTGGGCGGTGGCGGTTGCCATCAACAGCAGCAGCGCAAGGGTTGTGCAGCGGTGGCGAATCGGCGGTTGTGTTCGATCGTGTCTCATCACTCCTCCGTGAACGATTATGAAATGGTTGGTTCTGCAGTCTCACCGGTGCGGTGAAGAGACATCCTGCAGAGCGAAGTGGAAGACAAGGGATAGGATGGTATCCGCAAGGTTGGTGGGTATCCATCCGAATGGGTACGATGCTGGGGGTTGTGGTCATGGGTATCTATTGAAGGATGATCGTGGCCGAGGCAATGAGGGCACCGGAAGCATCGAGTGTGGAGAGGATGTAGGTCCCTGATGGTGTATTGCCTCGGTTCCAGACGACGGAACCGAGTGCGGGGTTGGCGTTTCCACGGGCAAGGAGTCGCCCGTTGATGTCATGGAGTTCGAAGCGATGAGGCATGGGGTGAAGGTCACCTCTCCATGCAATGGTGAGGCGATCGTGGACGGGGTTCGGCCAGAGTGAGATGGCGTTGGGTTTACCAGCGATGGGGAGTTGTTGGACGCTGACAGAGGGATCATCGGTGGGGATGTAGGGACCACCGGCAAGGACAATGGCGATGCCTTGATCCACGAATGCTCCCCAACGTTCATTGGCTCCCAAGTAATCGTTCCATCCATCCCCGGTAACATCCTGGAGAGCTTGGGCTCGTGCAAAAAGGCTTTCGTCGTCATCAGGAAACCATGCATCGTAGGTGCGGTTGGGTCCGGTTGATCCACCGGAGAGAGCAAGCAATGCTGGCCCGCGATGGGGACCAATGCCAGTAAGCGGGAGCATATCGTAGCGTTGGGAAGAATCGTTGAGTGCTCCGATGGCTGGAAGGCGACCGTAGACGGTATGAAAGACAACATCGGCATCGTCGTAGTCATAGGAACGGGAGGTCATAGGTTTGCCGGATCGGCTGAGATAGAGATAGATGCCGATGTTTTGGCCGGTAAAGACTTTGCCGACGACATCGGCAATGGAATCGCCATCAAGGTTGATGAAGAATGGAGGGGTAGTAATGGCAATGCCGTTGTTAGGGAGGAGGAGGATTTCGCGATCGGGATTTCTGTTAGCCCAGGAGTACGGTGAATCGTGATCGCTGAAATAGAATTTGAGTCTGGCTCCACCGGCTTGGCGAGCACCGATGACCATGTCAAGTTTCTGGTCTCCATCCAAATGCACAAAACTCACGTTGAGACTTCCTTGCTCGGCACTGGAGTCCCGGATAATAACGGTTGGTTCTTCCACTTGAAACTCACGTCCCCCCTTGCAGATGGCTATTTCTGTCAGAGTGTTCTCACAGCCGCTGACGACGCACAAATCAAGGGTGTCATCATTGTTCAGATCGGCTGCACGGAGGAAGCGAAAACATAGGCGTTTGCTTCCGATGGTTTTTCGTTGAGAGAGACCTTCAGCACTACAGTTGTATTGATACGGCGTTGAATAGAGTTTCGGAACATTATTTGGGTATTCCCAGTGATAACGCATAGCAATCAAGCGTATGGAATCAGAGGCATCAAATCGTCCAGCAACGGGCAAATCAGCAATAGAATCAATGGCAGCAAAAGAGGTGCGTTCAGGCTGTGGGGCAGCACCTTTATAGAGGCGTAAGCCACCGAATTCTTCAAGGAACTGGACGGCGAACTCATTGATGGAATCGCCGGTGAGATCGGGGAGGCGTGCAGCTTGGTATCCGACCTTATCATGGTGGAGGGGTCGTCCGGTAACTTCCCAGACCTTGCGAAGCTGAGCAGCTTGTGGGTTGGGGATAATGGTATCGGAGGATTGAGCGTGGAGTAGTGGGCTTGTTGCGGCAAGCAGGAGAAGGAGAACGATGGTGGTTTTGGTGTTCATGGTAATCTCCAAGTAATGCTTTCGTGCTGAAGGTACACAACGGAGGATAACTGCAATAGCCATTACTGCGGGATCATTCTTGCTTGCTAAACAGCCTGCTGGCTACAACCGCCCCATTGCGGTCATACAACGTAAGGAAGTACGTCCCATCAGCCACCGCATCAGCGTGCCAAACGGCTGCCCCAACCGAGGGGTCGGTGGTTCCGCTGGCAACAAGCCTTCCGGTAAGATCGTGGATGGCAATGCGAGCTGGCGGCAAACTCAACCCTCCATGCCAAGCGATGTTGAGTTGGTCACGCACAGGGTTCGGCCAGAGTGAAATGGCGTTGGACTTTCCCTCCGCTGGGAGTTGTTCAACATCCACAGAGGGATTATCGTTGGGGATGTAAGGACCGCCAGCAAGGATGATGGCAATGCCTTGATCGAAACCCCACCACTTGGGGTCAGCTACCAACAGATCGCTCCATCCGTCCCCGTTGCAATCGGCCAGTGGAACGACATGTTGGAAGCTGTTGCCTGCAATCATGCCATCGCTATGGGTGCTGTAGAAGGCATCATAGGTGGTATTGACTCCCGCATCACCGCTAAAGAGTCGGAGTTCGGAGGATGCGAATCGGTCTTGCCCTTGCCGCACAAGTGCGATCATGTCGAAGCGGTGGTTGGAGTTATTGAGCGGACCGGCATTGAATCGGACGAAGAAGTCAGGGCTTTGGAGTTGTTGATCGGCATCGTCAACCTGGAAGGATCGGGAGCGGAAGTTTTTGCCGGAAGCGGATCGGAAGAGGTAATTGCCATTGACGAGGATGTCGGCGATGGAATCGCCATCGGAATCGAGAGAGGTGATGCCATTGGAGAACCATGGGAAGCCGGGGAGTGAAGGGATAACGCGATCGGGAGTAGAGTTCCAGTTCCATGGCGAGCCATCGCGTCCGTACCAGATTTTGAGTTTTGGTCCAGATGGGTATCCACATCCAATGACCATGTCGAGGAAGTGGTCGCCATCAAAGTCGGCGAAGGCGGTGCTGTAAGCCCGATCATCGTTTTCGTCTGGGTCAACGATGATCTTGGTGGGCTGGTTGACTTGGAAGTCGGGACCCCCCTTGAAGAACCAGAGTTCTGCGTTGGTGCTCCGCTGCTTGTTCCGCAGCGTGACTTCTGCAGTAAGAACTAATTCATCGCCGGTCTCCTGATCGAGGTTGATGATATAGCCTGTAGTAGGAGCGATGTTAACAGGAGGGTTCATGGTTTGTAAAGGGTCCAAGGTGTCGCTTGGTATCGGTTCAATGATTCCGTTGGTGACCGAGAAGATGTACAAGCGGTATCGTTCGGGAGAATCATGGAAGCGATGTTGCCCGAGGCAAAGGAATTGCTGGTTGTCTCCTTTGAGGTTACCGAAGAGGGGATATGCGGGTCGCGGTGGTGAAGTCGAATCGCCAGTAAAGGTCCAGAAGGGGATGGTATCGGGGTAGGGGTATCGTCCGAGGTAGATTCTCCATTGATCTGCTTTGCCAACACGAACGACAAATTCGCTAAGGGAATCGCCGTTGAGATCAGGGATTGCGCCAGCAGCCTCTCCAACAGAGGTATAGGCATTGGGACCGGTAGTCTCGCCGCGAATCATCCAGATTTTGCGAAGGAGTACGGCGTTGGGATTGGGGAGGATGGTGTCGCTGGCTTGGGCGTGGAGGGTGGTGCTTGCTGTGGCAAGCAGGAGAAGTACCAGAATGATATAGGAGAGTTTCATTGATAGCCTCAATGGGATAGTCTGTGAAGTGCGGAGAACTTACTGACCATTGGTGTTCCATCCTATGCAAAACTGCTCAACGAGGCTTGCAGAACAAAGCTGTGAGCAATATACAATTCTATGGCTATAGCCGTCAAGCCCTTCTTTCTCTTCCCCGATACTTTCGGCTATGCCCAAGCCGAAGCAGCAGAACTCCAGCAAACTCCCGATTCGGGATCCGGCGACGTTTGCTGCCTTCGGAACTGCGTTGCGTCGCTTCCGACACCAACGCCAGCTTACGCAAGAACAGCTTGCATGGAACTCTGGAATTGATCGCACCTTTATCTCTGAATTGGAGTTAGGGAAGAAGGAGCCTGGGTTAGTGACGATTTTCATTCTTGCCGGTGCCTTAGGGATTTCCTCTGCAACGCTGCTGGCGGAGGTGGAGAGCATCCTTTCCGAGCGGCGATAGTCCCGTGTTGTGCTTCCTTCGACTGCTACGTAATCACCATCATTCTTGCTTGCTAAACAGCCTGCTGGCTACAACCACCCCATTGCGGTCATACAGCGTGAGGAAGTACGTCCCATCAGCCACCGCATCAGCGTGCCAAATGGCTGCCCCAACCGAAGGGTCGGTGGCTCCGCTGGCAACAAGCCTTCCAGTAAGGTCGTGGATGGCAATGCGAGCTGGCGGCAAACTCAGCCCTCCATGCCAAGCGATGTTGAGTTGGTCACGCACAGGGTTTGGCCAGAGTGAGATGGCATTGGACTTCCCCTCTGCTGGGAGTTGCTGAACATCCACGGTAGGGTCATCGTGTGGAATGTAAGGGCCACCAGCAAGGATGACAGCAATGCCTTGATCGAACCCCCACCAATCTGGGTCATTGACCAACAGATCACTCCATCCGTCCCCGTTGCAATCGGCCAGTGGTCGCATGGCATAGAAGATGTTGGGTTGAATCGCTTCGGAGTACCAAGCCTCGTTGGTGAGGTCGGCCCATTGCGTGATCCGGAGAAGAGGAGCAAGGCAGGATCAATGCCGATAGCGGGAAGCATATCGAATCGTTTGGTTGGGTCGTTCATGGTTCCGACGGCATCTCGGACAAAGTAGGTAGAGCTATGCAAGATGAGATCAGCATCGTCGAGTGCGAAGGAACGGTTACGGAAGGATTTGCCGGAGGAGGAGAGGAAGAGGTAGATACCGGCGTTGTCTCCGAGGTGAATATTTCCGGCGAAGTCAAGCAAGGAATCGCCATCGTAGTTGGCATAGATGAGTTTGGTTCCGATGGGGAGATTGCTTGAGAGATGGATAACGCGATCGGGAGTAGAGTTCCAGTTCCATGGCGAGCCATCGCGTCCGTACCAGATTTTGAGTTTTGGATTGCCCCCATACCCAGCCCCCGTCACCATATCTAACCGCCGGTCTCCATCCACATCAGCAATTACTGTGCTGTGGTTCGATAGCTCGTTGTCGTTCTCGTCCCCAATTTTCATGGTCGGCGCGGTGGTCGTGAAGTTCGGTCCCCCCTCATAAATCCAGATTTCCGGGTAGCTGCACGAACGAGTCAAGATCAGCTCGTCGTCGCCATCGTTGTCAAGATCGCGAGCAAAAACATCACGTGGGCAGAATTGGATGTGAGTGTTGAGGATGAACGCTGGGGTGTCAGCAATGGTTCCTTTGATGAGAGGGAAAAGGAGGAGTCGAAGGAAGCAGATTTGGTTGGTGTCGCAGGTATCGCGTGCAATCCAGAGCATTTTTCGTGAGTCTCCCCAGAAGGAGCCAATGCCCGGGGTAAGCGGGTAAGTGCTGAATCCTATGGTTTGCCAGATGGGCGTAGTATCGGGAGCCAAATTATTGCTTGGGAAGAGTTTCCAGAGGGGAGATTTACCGAAGTGGATGAGGAAATCATCAAGGGAATCTCCGGTAACATCAGGGATCGCAGCGGCCCCATCCCCGACCATCCCACCAGCATTGGGCCCAGTAGTCTCGCCGCGAATCATCCAGATTTTGCGAAGGAGGACGGCGTTGGGATTGGGGAGGATGGTGTCGCTGGCTTGGGCGTGGAGTAGTGGGCTTGCTGTGGCAAGCAGGAAGATGGCCAGAAGGATAGCAAGAGGGTTCATCATGGTGTCGGTATCGTGAGTGGAGTAAGCATCCTACCGCTTCGGCGTTCCCTTTGGCAGCATTGGCCACGTTGTTTCTTCGGCCCGATTCTCCTCAACATCCAGCGGCAATCCCCGCTCCTGGCGAATGTATTTCACCATTAACTCCAACAACCACCGCGCCGTGGTCCGCTGCTGGCATTGCCCACCTTGCGTCTGCAGAATCTCATCCACCACTCTCCCAACCCTCTGGTTTGGTTCCGCCGCCACGCGTTCTTCTATCCAACCAATCAACGATTCGCGCCACGTGCGCCAGTGCTGCTCATGGCTACGAATCACCTGCCCCAGGCTGTCCCGAAACCCGATGGAATGGAGCCCAATCCGCTCGCCACCACCCCACTTCACGGTGATCCCCGCTTGGTCCGGACCTTGCGCGGTGGCGGCGGCATCGGCCCACCAGCGTGGCAGCGGAATGGCCAGCTCGCGGTAACGGCTGTACGCCTGCCCGGGCCGCGGCTGAAGCTCCCGCTTCCGCAGTTGCAGCAGTGTGTCGCCCGCTTCCGGGTGCTGTGGGCTGGGCTTCCGCTGCAACCGGATTTCCACCAGCACGGAACTGTCGAACGCCGGGCCAACCGTGAAAAGATGGCCACGAACAATCAAGAAGTGCGGGGTTCGCCCCTGAAGGCCGCTTCCGCGAAGCCCTTCGGCAATCACCATGTGGGGAAGGGTGCTGTCCAGCTCGGAGTAGATTCGCTCCTGCAAAGGGTAGCCGTTGTTGGCCCGCTCCTCGTGGTTGTTGTCGGATGTTCCTCCGGCACGTGTGGCAAACCGCAGCGGGCAGTCGGCGGATTCAACGGAGTCGAAGAAATAGACCTCAAGATCAAGCCCTGACCCGCTTGGGCGCACCCACCCACGCAAGCTGCCGGATGCAGGTGATCCAGATGGAGATAATGACGATTGCCCCGCAACCGTTGGCGGCACAACCAGAACCGCCAGCAACAGCGCGGCACGCAGAAAGATGTTGAACGAGCGGCAAAGGCGGGAAGGGGCGATGGTGTTGAGCGGTGTGTTGAACATGGCGTTGAGCATGATGTTGAACGATTGGATGGTAGAGATGGAAGAACCATTGGCAAGATAGCAACGGCGGTCATTGCTCCGGTTCGGTTGCTGGATGCGTTGAACAACCTCCGCAATCCTTGCAATAAAGACACCGTTCGGGGGGAAAGTTCTCACCCGCCAAAGAATAAAAAAACGCGCCAGCCGCCGCAGATCCGTTCTGCGGCGGCTGGCGCGTTTGGCAGCCATCCCTTGCCCCAATTACTGCAACCGCACACGAACGGTGCGGGAGTAGAACCTCCCTTCCGGCGTGTCGTTCGGGAACAGGGAAATGCTTGATTGCGGGTCCTCGATTGCCACGGTGAAGTCGCGGAACTCCGCCGCCACCGCACGCGCACGCGCCGTGGAAAGGCGCAGGTTCACCGCCGGGTCCCCGGTTTCGTCGGCATAGCCCCTGATTGCAATGCTGGCCCCTTTTGGCAGCCGCTGGCGCAGCCGTTCCAGTGCCGCGCGTGCTTCGGTGCGTAGCCGTGCGCTGTTGAAGTCGAACACCACAACCTCCCCAAGTTCTTGCAGCGATGCTCCTTCGCCGGTTTCTTCCACGCTGGTGCGGGTTACTTCCACCGGCAATCGGCCCGCTTCGGTTCGGGCGGTTTGCCCCGCGCTGTCGCCCACGCTCATGCCGTAGCCAAGCTCCATCCCGGGCTTCGATAACCGCTCCAATTCTTGGCTGGTGAGCTGCTCGTTCAACGTTTCGGGTGGGCGCATCTGGCCGCGCAGTTGCCGGATTGGCCCGCCGTTGATCTGCGCAGAAATCTCCCAACTGGCAACGCCCGCATCGGCGCGGATGCTGTTCTGGAACCGGAACCCGGGCGAGGTGATTGCGCGGGTTGTGTCGGCAATGCGCAACGGGCGGAGCAGTGCCGCATCGGCCACAATCTCGGCGCGGCGATTCTCCTCCCTCCCTTCTGGATAGGCACTGTTGGAAGGAGCCTCCGGCAGCCCACGCGCTTCGGTCCGGATTCGGTCGGCAGCGATTCCCCAGTTGCTGACCAGATACTCCTTCACCGCTTCGGCACGCTGGCGCGAAAGGGTTGTGTTGCCGGCTTCATCGCCAACGTTGGCGTTGGTCCCAACAATGGTGATCCGCTGGTCCGGCGATTCGGCAAGGCGTTCGCCAAGCGTGGCCAGCATTGCGCGGTAGCGGCTTAGCGGGTCGCGGGCGTTCCCTGGTTGCGCGTTCCGGTAGCGGTCCGGAATCTGCGCGGAGTTCTCCTCGAAAAAGATGTACGGAAGCGCGGCAATCTCCCGAACGCGAACCACCTCGGCAATCTGGATTGACAGATGGTTCTGCGCGCTTCCATCGGGCGCAATCCCAACGGCCTGCACCGTTGCGGCCAACACCGGAGGCTTGGGCGGCGGTGGGGGCGGCGGCGGAGGTGGTGGGGGCGGTGGAGGTGGCGGCGGCGGTGGGTCCGGCGCCGGGGTCGGGAAGGTGTAGCGGACCGCCACCGTCGGCTGGGCCGATGCCTGATAGCCGGTTCCCACGGGGCTGAAACTGGTGAGCGTTGTGGAAAGGGTCAGCTCGGGGATCAGCTCCCAGAAGTCGCCAATTTTTAGCGGCCAACCGGCTCCGGCAATCACTCCAATTTCGGTCCCATCGTTCAGGGCTCCCGACCCATACTTGCGGGTTTGGGTTCCGTTGTCGAAGTACGCCTCGGCTGGCTCCACTATCTCCTCTTGAAGCTCGTACGTTGGGCTAAGTGGCTGGGCCAACCGGACCCCGCCGCGCAAGGTTAGTGGAAGATTGAACGGGCGGATTGCCCCGTACAATTCCCCCCCTGCCGATGGGTTGGTAATCAGGTAGGTGTGCTCGCTTTCAATCTGGGCCAGCGATCCATCCGGTTTGCGGAACTGGGCACCGGCGGCGTTGGGCGTGCGCATCGCGCCGTTGCTGCCGTTGTAGATTCCACGCAGCCCCAGCGTGAAGCCATCGGTTAGGCGATACTCCACCAGCACCCCCGCAACCCCGCCAAGCCCAAACCCGCTGTTGAACACGCCGCAGTTCCCCGCGCCAAATTTGGAGCTGCTTCCAAGGTCCACCGAACCGAAATAGAGGTTCCCGCCAAGCCCGGCAAACCCGCCAACGGAAAAGCGTGTGGGCGTTGGCAGCGTGTCGGTTTCTTGGGCGTGCAGCTGGCGCGGGAAGGCCGCCACCAGCTGTGCAATCGCGGCGCAGGCAAGGGCACGGGTGGCAAAGGTTTTGCGGCCAATCGGCAATCGTTCCATGAAGGTTTTCATCATTCTATCACCATCTCCCGTGTGTCGCTCAGGGCGTTGTCAATGGTGATGCGGTAGTAGTAGCGTCCCGATGGAAGCAGCGTGGCATCGAAGATCAGTTCCTCGGTTCCTTCGGGGCGTGGCGCGTCCAGCAGCCGCAGCACTTCGCGGCCAATGGCATCGTAGATGGTTAGCCGAACCTGCCCGGCGTGTGGGACCCGGAACGGGATCACCGTTTGGCCACGGGCTGGGTTCGGAAGGCTTTGCTTCAGCAAGCGGTTGCTGGTGAACAGCAGACGCTGGTGGGCGCGGCATTCTTCGCTGAGCAGGAACAGCTGCGTGGTGTCGGCCTGGGCATTCATGCAAAGGCTGCTGATTCCGGAAAGCTCCAGCCGCAACGGAGATTGGACGGAATCGCCGCGAAGCACTTTCAGTTTTAACCGGGTGAGCATTCCCGCCCCGCGCAACGGCTTGCCGGTGGTTCCGGCGGAAATCCGCAGAAGCGTTCCAACGTTGGCAATCTCCTGCTTCTCCACAATGCTCCATCCTTCGGTCATCGTCCCGGCTCCATCAATCCCTTCCACGGCCAGCATGGATGGATTGAACTTCGCAAGGAACGTCAGCTCGGTGGAAGGAACGCGCCCTTGCCGGATTGGCTCGTAACTGATCGGCATGGAGTACAGTTCGCCAAACCCGCCGGTGAACCCTTGATGCCCCAGGCGGAAGCTGACGGTGTCAAGCTCGGAAAGAAGGATGATGCGTGGGCGTTGGTTCCGAAGCTCGTTGGTTTCAAACACCAAAATGGCCTGGCGTTTCCCCACGCCGGTTGGCCGCACGGTGAGGTTGAAACTGACGGAGTCCTTCTGGGGAAGCGGACGCGACGCAACCAGCGATAGTTGGTCGTAGATGATGTCGCCCCCCTGGTCGCCGCCAATAAACCACAGTCGCCACCGCAGCGTGTCGTTGCCGGTGTTGCCGATGGTGATGGGAATCTCCTGCGTGCGGCACTCCAGCACCCCCAAGTTGATGGTATCCTCGGCATGGAAGAACCCACTTTTCACGTAGGCGCAGATTTTCAGTTTTTGCGAGCGTCCGCACGGCTCAATCGTTGCGGTGAACGTCTCGCAGTAGTAGCCGGTGTCGGGGGCGCGAATCTCGAAATCAACAAAGGCGGTCCCTTGCAAGTGCGGGCGATTGACCACCGGCGGCGTTGGCACAAAAATGCCTTGGTTGCCGGGGTCGGGGGTGATGGTCAGGTATTGCGGAACGTCCCCCTGGACCGCCGCCCTGAAGTGATATTGCGTGGTGCTTCCAAGCCAGTAGCGGGGGTCGTTCACCGCCGTATCAAGAAAGGTGAAACCGATGCACCGCTTGATCCCTTGCAGGTACACAGCCGTGCGGTTCGGCATGGCGTTGGCGGAGTGGATCAGCAGCGAGTCGCGCAGGTTGCGGTCGCACAGCGCGTCGGGGGCTGGTTTGAATGCAACGGTGATGTAGGTGGAGTCGCACGGGCCCAGCGTGATCGGGAACCGCCCGGTGTTCAGCACCCGGAAATGCTCGCCGGTGAGAACGGTGGCCGAATCAATCGTTAGCGGGGAGAAGCCGGAGTTGAAAACCAAGTGGGAGATAACCTCTTCGCTGCCGCAAGCGTTCTCCGGGAAGTATGCGGCCAACCCGGTTCCAAGCCGTGGGTTGTTCGGCCCGGCAAATTTGATGATGTAGCCGCTGTAGTAATCGTTGTTCCGTTGGAAGGCGTTGGAGGTGACGGGAAGGTCCCGCGATGAGGTCGCGCCGTACAGATAGATCCCCCCTTCGCGTGGGGCGGTGATTAGCCCCCGCACCGATTGTTCCCACAAGTAGGAATCCCGCGTGCTTCCCGATGGTGTGTTCCCGCCGATAAACGTGCCGTAGGATAATCCCCCCAGCCCCCGCCCCAGAATCACCAGCGCGGCATCGCTAACGCCGTACAGCTGCGATTGGATGTTCACGTTGGTGATCGGGAAATCGTGCGAGGCGGTGGAGACCGCAACGGCAACATCGCCGAACGGATCGAACCCAAGCCCCCCCAGAAAATCGTCGTCGGACCCGCCCACGTACGTTGCGGCGATGATCCGATTGGTGGGGATGTCGAACCGGATCACAAACGCGTTGGCCCCGTTCGGTGCCGACCCCTGGAACGCGCCCGCGCTTGCCGGAAGTGTACGGCTGCGGGTGGTTCCCCCAATCAGCAACGTGCCATCGCTGTTGCTGATGGATAGGGCTTGCGGGCGCGCTTGGTCGCCATAGCCCAGCATCGGCCCAATCTGGCGCGGCGTGTATCCGCCAAACCCCAATCCGCTCCTTCCTTGTGTTCCGTTGTCGGCAATGTAGGTGCTGTACAGGAGTGTTCCGGCAGTGGGGTTCAGTTGCGCCAGATAGAGGTCATAAACCCCGCCCCCGATTCCGGCCCGCGCAGCCGCCTGGAATGCGTTGGGCGTGGTGCGGAAGTTGTCGGAATTGGTGCTTCCCAGGGTGATGATGTTCCCCGATTGGTCCACGGCAATCCGCCCTGCGAACTCGTTGCCGCGCCCCCCCAACGGCGCGCTGAACTGCAGGGTTCCGCCGTTCGCGCTAAGCCGCACTGCCACCGCTTGGAACCCCGCGAATTGATCGTTGGAAGCAAACGCGCTTTTATCCACCGTGAACGGGAACAGCAGCGTGTCGCCACGGCCACACTCCGGCGCGTAGGTTGTGCCGGTGATGCAGACGTTCTGGTTGTTATCCAACGCCAGATCGGCGAAGTAATCGTTCTGTTTCCCCCCCAGATACGTCCCCCATTTCAGCTCCCCATTTCCATCCAACCGCGCAACGTAGAAGTCAAAGTTTTGGGCGATTGGAGGGTCGCACTCGGTATCCAGATCGTTGGCCAGTTTTGTGGTTGCCCAAGCCCCGGGGGTGGTTGTTAGGTTTGGGATGTTTGTGGTGAACCCCACCACCGCTTCCCCCGCGGCCGTCACCTCCAAATCCTCACCGATTGCCTCATAAAAAATCTCCCCCTGCCCCGTGACGATGTAGGTTCCGGAGTAGGGGCGGCCAACAACGGTGGAGTACAGAAGCTGGCTTCCGTCGCTGGTGAGTTTGCTGACGAAGATGTAGTTCCCGGCCGGCAGCGCGCCGACTCCCGGGCGGCGGGGAAAATCGGGGGCGTTGGTGAACCCGGTGACGTAGGTGTTGCCGCTGGAGTCAATGGCGATTGAGGAGATAACATCATATCCCCCACCCCCCAAATAGCCGACGTACTCCACCGACAAGCAAGGGTCAATCACCAGCGGAAGGTCCCGCCGGTGGCTTCCGATTGCGAACCCGAACTGGTTGTTCCCCATCAGCCGATACTCACCCCGAACCGGGACGCGTTCCCCTGCGACTTCCTGGTAGCAGTAGGGCGGGGCCTCGCGAACCACCCCAAATGGAGTGTGGACCAGCAGCTGACCCTTCGCGCCGATTGATAGGCTATCGGCACCGTCGTAGCGGAGCGAGATTTGGCGGTGGTTGGCGCCGGGGGCGATGATGAAATCATACTTCATCCCGCCGTTGTTGCCGTAGTACAGGGCATCAATGCCGTGGTAGATGTTGCGGTAGCGGACCCGCTGAAACCCGTTGGCTCCGGAATGGGAGCCGTTGCGGTTGGCAATGCCGTAGTAGTTGAACCGGGCAGCGGTTGGCCCCTCACCCACCACCTCAACATCGGCACGCGCGCCAACAAAATTGGTGGCCAGCAGATAGCCCGATACTGCGCGCTGGGGATTCCTTGCGCCGGTGTTGCCAACGGAATCGGTGATGTAGAAAAAGTCCACCCCACCCTTGCGGAACCGGACGCTGGCAGCATCGGCGCGCCCCTGGAACAGCGCGTCGCCGGGCCACTGCCCAACGTTTTCCGCAAAAATGAACGCGCCGGTGGCGGCGGTGCCAAACGGGTGCGAACGTTGCTGGGAATGAAGCGTGCCAACAAGGGCAATCAGGACAAAGGATATCAGAAGGGATCGAAGAAATCGCATCGGCATTTGATGAGTAGGTTGCTGAGCCAACAATACACAACCGGGTAACAAGTCACGCAAAGGATCACAGAAAGGGGGAAAGGATAGCCAAACGGTGATGGCAAGCGAAGTGGCGGCTATCGCGCGGTTACGCCCTGGGAACTACACTCTGGAGCGGGTCAAAGTTACAAGCCACCGCGTGGTTCGGCAGTCCATCCGGGGGGATATTTCGGTAATACGCTGTGAGCAGGACCGCCGCACGTGGGGGGGCAATGGTGGCTATGGTTGGGCCACCTTCTCCGCGTTGTACCGCTCGATAAACTCGCGAACAACGGGGTCCTCACTTTGCCGCAACTCCTGCGGCGTGCCGATAAACCGGATCAATCCTTCCTCCAAAAAAATTGCGCGGTCGGCAGCTTTGTACACGGAGAAGAGGTCGTGGGTAATCAGCACCGAGGTGACGTCCAACTTGGTGGCAAGGTCGCGGACAAGGTTGTCAATCTGCTCGCTGGTGATCGGGTCCAGGCCCGTGGTTGGCTCGTCGTAAAAGATGTAGCGGGGCTGGCCAACAAGGGCGCGCGCCACCCCCACCCGCTTTCGCATCCCGCCGGAAAGCTCCGCCGGTTTTTTGTTGGCGATAATCTGGTAGGCCTCGTTGAACGCCGCGGGCGACATCCGTTCGGGGTCGGGAAGCAATCCAACGTTCAGCAGGTTGCGGTGGATTTCGCTATCCAACAACTGCTGGTTCCGCTCGCCATGCTCATGCAGCCCAAGCACAATGTTTTGGGCAACGGTAAGGGAATCGAACAGGGCCGCCCCCTGGAAAACGTAGCCGATGGTGCGGCGCATTTCGTACAGTTCCTTCTCGCTCATCTGGTCCACCCGCTTTCCGTCCAGCGTCACGGTCCCCTGGTCCGGTTGCAGCAGTCCAACAATCAGTTTCAGCAGCACGCTTTTCCCCGTCCCTGAGCGGCCAATAATTGCCACCGTCTCCCCCGCTTCAATCCGGAAGGAGACCCCGCGCAGCACCTGCTTTGGGCCAAAAGATTTATGAAGATTTTCTACAGCGATCATCGTGCGCCACTTGTGATTGAGTTTCTGTTGATTTGTTCCCCAAGTTTTTTGGGTGGGGCTGCTCGGGGCTGCCCAAAATATCGGGATATTCGGCGCGCTTGCACGGCTTTGCTTGCATTGCTACGGTGGCGATCTGCAATTTTGCGCACCGAACCAACCGATTCAAGAAACGACATCTTCAGCATGAACCAAACGCTCCCAACGCTTCTTCTTTGCGGAATCCTTCTTGCCGGATGCAGCAAGGAGGATGCGCCCAAAACCACCCTTCCCGACACCTCCGCCACAACTTCCGCCCGAACCGCAGCCCCCGGGGCGCAAGCTGCGCAAACCGGCGCGGACACCGGGAAGCCAACGGGCGAGTGGCACCCCGGACGGCCAGACACCAAAAGCGGGACGATTGCAACAACCAATGGCTCCATCACCGTGGCCATGAAGCTGGTGTATCGGGGGATTCCGTACAGCCTGTACGTCCCCGAGGATATGCTTGCCGAGCGGGACACAACGGACCCGAAAGGGACGCGCCTGCGAATCTACAACGCTCCGCAGGGGAAGCCGGACCGGAGCGCGTGGGCCGAAATCTACGTTCCCAACAACCCGCTCTCGCTGATGGATATGACCGGCGCAGTGCTTGGGTCCGATGGCCTGGTGGAGCAAAACAAGTTCAAGGTGACAGCGCCGCCGCAACCTTTCCCCCATTGCCAATGGAGTGCCGAAACCTACGCCTTTGCCGGAAAAGGGAACGAAGGCTACGCCTGCCTTAGCGTCCATGCCACCACCAAAGCGTTTTACGTGGCGGTGGTCCACAAGAAAGGGGAGAAAGATTTCCCGCTGCGGATTGATGCGATCCTGAGCGAGTTCCAATGGAACGATACCGGGGGCGGCTTGGGGGAATAGCCCGGGCCAACTACGGCTGTGCCCCGGCGGAACTTTTGGTGAAAGAACCGCCAGGGCACAGACGACGCAAAGGTAAACCAGAAAGAATGTGTGCAAGGGGAAGGCTTAGCGGGCCAGCACCATTTTCCGCACAAGGCGTTTCCCGCCAACATCCACCACGCAAAGGTAGCTGCCGGATGGAAGGCCGGCGGCATCGAACCGCAGGGTGTGGCTTCCGGCTTCGCGTGGGCCAACCGCCACGGCAATCACCGGGTGGCCGGTTAGGTCGTAGATGGTCATCGTAAGGTTCCGCTCGGCTTCCAGAAGGATGGTGGCGGTCCCGCTGTTGGTGCGCGGGTCAATCGTGGCTCCGGCAAGCGTTGCGCCGTTGCCAGTGGTGGTTTCCTCCACCCCGCTAAACCCGGCGGTGCTGAAGTTGAACACCGTGGACCAAGCCCCGGTCCCAACGCTGTTTGTAGCGGCAACCCGCCAGAAATACGTGGTGTTCGGGCCAAGATTGCCAACGATTTGCGAAGTGGTGGCCACGGCGTTGTTGTCCAAAGCCAACGTTCCGCTGAAGTTATCGTTGGTGGAAACTTGGACGTGGTAGGCCGATGCCCCGCTGCTGCTTTGCCACTGCAACTGCACCGAGCTTGGCTGGTTGGTGGCGGCGTGCGGCGGAAGCAGCAGCAACGGCGCTGCCGGCGCAACGGAACCTTCTTTCGATTGTGCCAGCACCTCCTCCCCACTCAGCGCGCGGCGGTAGATGCGGACTTCATCAATCGCCCCTTTGGTGTACTCGGTTGTTCCGCGTGCGCCAACAAACAGCGGCGCCTTTGCCGTCACCAGCGTTCCGGTTTTTGGTTCGCTGGCAACCTGCACGCCATCCAGATAGATTTTCATTGCCGTGCCATCGTACACAAAGGCGGCGTGGTACCATTTGTTTGCGGTCAAGTTTGGTCCCCATGCTTGGAACGGCACGCCGCTTCCGTTGAAGTAGGCGGCAATCCCCAATCGCCCGTCCCAGCTGTAGGTGAAGAACATTGCGTCAATCTCCCAGTTCTGCCCCACCATTGTCTGGATGCCAGTGGTGTTGTCCAGCTTGAACCAGTAGGAGGCGGTGAAGTTGGTGAAGTTGGAGATATAGTTTGCTGCCGAAAGCGAGGAGCTTCCGTTGAAGGAGTAGGCGCTGTTCGGGTTCCCAAGCCGATCGTTGGCAAGGGTTGCGTTGCCCGATGCCGGGTAATATCCGCACCCCGCTTCATCGCGTGAGTTTCCGCTGAATGGATAGTACAGCACCAGCCCGCTGGCATCGTTCTGGACGATGCTGAAGGCTTTCATGGAGGTGTCGGCCACCGCAGGGTTTTCGCTGCTGCTGATCCGGACCCGCATGGTGGGGGAACAGGTTTGCGGAAGCGTCCAGTTGTAGGCCTCGTCGCCGGCGGGGATGTTCGCTTGGATCAGCGTCCAATCGGCCCCGTTGTTGCTGCTGTACTCCAACGTGATGTTTGCCACGCCGGAGGACCGCCAGCGGATTTGCGCTGCCGTTCCGGCATCGTATTGCTCCTCGCCATGTGGGTTCAGTAGCATCACCCGTTGCGTGGCGGGTGCGCTGATGCAGGTGGCGGCTTCTGCGGTTTGGCGCATCAGCGCGGCCACTTGGGGAAGGAAGGTCATCCGAAGCGTGAAGCCTAAACCTGCGTCGTTGTTGGTCCCGCCGCAGTAGCTCATAATCGAGCCAGGGTTCGGTTTTTTCTGTTGGCCTTCCGGCAAGCATTTCCCTTCGATTCCCTCATCCACAACGCAGGTGTCAAGCGGCGCGCCCCAGTAGCAATTGTGGCTGTGGGGTGCGTTGAAGTTGTGGCCAATCTCGTGGGCGGCAATGTACACGTCGTAGCTGAATCCAAACGTCGGCAGTGGGTTTCTTCCCTGCACCGAGATCACGCTGTAGCCTTTGTCCTGGTTCTTCCCGCACAGTGCCTCGAAGAATCCATATCCCCCGCCGCCGTAGCTTAACGAAGTCACCACTTGGAAGATGTCGCGCTGGACGGTGGTGTAGTTTTCCTTCCAGTACGGCCCGGCTTTGTCGCGCAGCAGGAAGGGGTCGCCTTTCACGTTGTACGGATCGGCGGGTGAGTTCGTCCAGGTTTTCATCCAGGGGATGTGGATGGTGACGTGAAGCTCATCTTCGTAGATGCTGCTGACCACCGCGTACATTGCCACGGCGTAGGCCTGCGCTTTTTCCACGGTCCCACCGGTGGCGGTGAAGAACTCGCTGTCGGTCTCCACGGCAAGCTCAACTTCCAGAATGCTTTTTGCGGCCAACACATCGGCGGCCATTGGTGCCGGCGGGGTTGGGGGCAACGCATCCAAGTCATCCTCCGTTCCGCAAACAAAGTTGCTGGCGGGAAGTGTCATCTTCTTTGTGGCGGCCATGGTATAGCTTCCTTGCGGGTTCCTGATGTCCGGACCAACGATATAGCTTTGGCCATCGGGATACTCCATCACCGCAAACATCTGCTCGGTTCCTGCTTCGTAGGTCAGCCACACTTTCGATCCCGGGCTCCCTTCCACGGTTCCGGTGTACAGGACCAGCTGTGGGGCCTTGGTGGGAACATCGCCCGTTGGCGTGGCCACAACAAACTGCGTGGTGGCATCCACCACCGAACGGCGGCGTTGCAGCACAATCGTCCCATAGATTTCCGGCATCACCGGGAAGTTGGTGATCTCTAGATGCTCCGGGGCAGCCAGCAATCGCCCTGCTTCCGCTGTGTTAAGCTGGGCAAGCATTGGGTGTTGCCGAATCTGGAAGATGTTTTTGAAGAGTTCTTTGCCGTCCAGGGTGGCCGATGGGAAACGCTGTTGGGCGCTTGCGGCATGGCACGCAACAAGCAGAAGCACAGGGATCAGAAGCAGTCGCAGTTTGTTCATGGCAGGCGTACGTTGATGGAGAGAGAAACGGATTGATGCTTGCCCGAATATACGGCATGAAATTTCAGAGAAGAATAGAGAAATTTCAGGGGAGATTACTTCTTCCCAAACCAACGGAAAAGCAGGACCGCCAACGTGCCGCCAACAAGCTGCGCCACAACAAACGCCAATGCGTCGGCCGGGCGGATTCCGGCGTTCGTCTCGGTGAATATCCGGGCGATGGAGAGGGCTGGGTTGGCAAACGCCGATGAGGCGGTGAACCAATACGCGGCCAGAATGTACATCCCCACAACCATCGGAAGCCGCTCCGGCTCCTTGTGTGCCGTCCCGAAAATCACCGCAAGCAGCCCAAACGTTGCCACAACCTCGCCGAACAATTGCGCAAACCCGGAGCGTTCGTGGTCCGCGATAGCAACCGCCGAATTCCCGAACATCACGTTGGCAACAACAACCCCGGCAATCCCGCCAAGAATCTGCGCGGTGACGTAGCCGGGGACCTCGCGCCATTCCATCCTGCCGTTCCATGCCTCGGCCAGCGTCAGTGCCGGGTTGAAGTGCGCGCCGGAAATCGGTAGGAAGGTGGTGATAAGGGCAATCAACGCCCCTGCGGTTGCAATGGAGTTTGCCAGCAAGGCAAGCGCGGTGTTCCCCGCCGCCAATTGCTCGGCCATCAGTGCGGACCCAACCACTGCCGCAAGGAGTAAGCCGGTCCCAATCCCTTCGGCAACAACCCGCCGCGATTGCCCCCAAACGTGTGTGCGTGTTTCCATGGTGTGTTGATTGTTGTGTGTTGCTATCATTTCCAACCCCGACTGAGTTGGGGTTGATTGAAGGCCTTTAACCTTCGGCGTTCATCTTCTCTACCTCTCTCTCCGTGCGCGGCCTGATGCGTGGCTCCCCCCCTCTTGGGAGGGGGCGGGGGGTGGGTTGGGGACACCCGCGAACCAAGCCCTCGTTCCCGAATCTCAGGATCAGCAGGCCTCGGTGGCCAACGCGAAACGCCGCTCTTTCTGTTGTTCCCCCGAACCCACCCCGCCCTATCGGGCACCCCTCCCCAGGAGGGGAACTGTTTCGTGAGGGTTTGTGGGTCGCTTATCAATTAACGCTGTTGGCATCAATATAGCCCAGCCACAACCGGAGCAACAGCGGAGGGAAATGGAATGAGGTTGGGGGGTGAAAATGGCGCGTCACGTGTGGGCAATCTTCACCAATCCCCAACCTCAGGGTTCATGGCCAATGCTATGTATGCTGCCGTTCACACCACGCAGCAGGTGGCGCTGGCTGGCACATCCTCTTTGGTGCAGCAGGGTCCGGGTTCGACGGTGGCCAGCGGCACGCAGCAGGTCCCTGCGCTTGCCGAATCTTGCTCTGGTAAATGGTCCTCCAGCACCGTAAACACCTCCCACTCATTTCCGTCGGGATCGCGAACCCAGGTTTTATCCTGAATGGCGTAGCAGCAGGCGGTCCCCATTTCGTCGCGGGTGAGTAAGCCGGTGGCAATCCATTCTTCGCGCATCTGCAGCACTTCTTCGGTGGTGCTTACTTGGATTCCAAGATGCGAGAGCGCGCCCTGCCCTTTCAGGGGGGCGGCCATGGGGGCGGCGTTCAGCGTCAGGTTCAAGGGGGGATTGGCCACGTCGAATTTCGCGTAATTGCTTCGGACCTTCATCGGCTCGATGCCGAACAGCTTCTTGTAGAAACTGATGCTTTCGGCCACGTTGTTGACGTTCAAGGCGATGTGTGCTTTCAGTGCCGTTGCTCGGCTTCCTGCGGTTGTGCTCATTGCGGTTACTCCATTATGGATTGTTGATAAAAGTTCATATTCGCCTACGCGAATGTGATGCAAATATAGGCGAAAAAAACACATATGCAAAAGCATATTTGTTGTTTGGCATTTTTTTTCTTTCTTCGCGCCATGAGCAAGCAATCACAACCCTTCGATTTCGAGCTGATGTTCCGCGCCCTTGCCGACAACACACGGCTGCGGCTGCTGAACCTTATGGCCAGCGGTGAAATTTGCGTCTGCTACTTTGTGGAGGTTCTGAAAACCAGCCAGCCGAAAATCTCGCGCCATTTGGCCTACCTGCGCCGCGCCGGATTGGTGGAATCCCGCCGCGACGGCAAATGGATCCATTACCAAATTGCGCAGCCGCCGGACCCTGGCGCGGCGCATATCCTGAACGAAGTTCGCGCTTGGCTGCTACTGGACCCGGCAATGCGGCGCGAGCGGGAACGGCTAACCGCCGTCTGCTGCATGGCAAGCCCACCAATCCAAATTCAAGGCGCGCCCCGGCCAGAAGGAGTTCCGCAGAAGTAGCGGAAGAACCTGGCTGATAGAAGCAATGCCCGGGGTCGAACCCGGGCCCCACCCCTTCCCGCCAGAAAACCTTTTTCCCACATCTCCCCTTCCCTGCTATTTTCCGGCATGACCAACGCCGATTACAGTCCGGAGCTTCGCGCCACGCTGAACCGATTGTTCTCCCTGCAAACCTTTGGGATCAAGCTGGGGCTGGAACCCGTAACCGAATTGCTGGATCAGTTCGGCAATCCCCACCACCGCTTCCCCTGCATCCACGTTGCCGGCACCAATGGCAAAGGCTCGGTTTGTGCCATGGTGGCTTCGGTCCTGCAATCGGCGGGGTTGCGGGTTGGACTTTACTCATCGCCCCACTTGGTTCGGTTCCAGGAACGGATTCGGATGAACGGAATCCCGATGCCCGTTGAACACCTGGCCCGCTACACCACCCAAATGATGCCAGCAATCGAGCGGCTTGGCTCCACCTTTTTTGAGGGGACCACCGCCATGGCCTTCCGCTACTTTGCCGAGCAAGAGGTTGACGTTGCCGTGATTGAAACCGGCATGGGGGGGCGGCTGGATGCAACCAACGTGGTTGCCCCGCTTGCCACCGCCATCACCTCCATTTCCTTTGACCACACCAAACATTTGGGGGAAACGCTGGAGGCGATCGCGTTCGAGAAAGCGGGGATTATCAAAGGGGGCGCGCCGGCAGTGGTTGGGCGCGTTGCGCCGCGATTGCGCGCCCTGTTCCAGAAGCGTGCCGAAGAGGTTGGCGCGCCGGTGTTGTTCGTTGATGATTTCTGCCGCGGCCTGTTCCATGACCTCACCTTCAACGCCACCGTTGCCTCCTTCCTGCTGAGTGGCCGCGAGCTGCCGCGCTTGCAGATTGGCCTGGTTGGGCGGCATCAGATCGAGAACGCACGGGTGGCACTGGGGGTGATTGAGCAACTGAAAGAACGGTTCGGGATTGACACCAGAGCAATCCAGGAAGGGCTGGCGCAGATTGCCGCCAACACCGGAATCAGCGGGCGGTTCCAAAGCATTCGGGAAACGCCCCGAACGGTGATTGACGTTGCCCACAACCCCGACGGCGCAGCGGTCCTGGCCGACACGCTTGCAACGCTGAACCACGGGGCGCGGAACGTCCGGTTTGTGGTGGGTGCGGTCCAGGAAAAAGACGTTGCCGGGGTGATGAAATCGCTGGGGCCGCTGGCCCAGCATCTGTACGCCGTCCGTGCCGACAGCCACCGCTCGCTTCCCGCCGATGAAATCGCCCACCACGCCCAGTCCGCCGGAATCCCCACCACCCTTGCCGGCTCCGTTGCCGATGGAATCCGCCTGGCCGAGCAGGAGCGTGCCGAAGGGGAGATTGTTGTGATTTGCGGATCGTTCTACGTGGTGGGGGAAGCGTTGCAGTTGCAGGAACAGAATGGGGCGATGGACCCCAATGCCACGCCGCAACCAACGGAAGCAACGCCCAAGCTGCCAACGGCGCACCAGCCCAGCGTTGGCGATAAACACCCACGGAAACTGAAGCTCACCAAGCTGAAGAAGCAGCCGGACCCGGCCACCGCGCAAGCCCCGCAGCCGCAGGCGATTCCAGCGGAGCCAACCCCCGCGAAGCAAAAGAAGAAGAAGGCGCAACCCGAGAACGACGCGTCGCCAAAAACGATCACCGTGAAAGATTGGCAGCCAAGCGAACAACCCCGCGAACGGCTGATAAACAAGGGGGCGGGGTCGCTCAGCAATGTGGAATTATTGGCAATCCTTCTCCGCACCGGGCGGGTTGGGGAAGATGTGCTGCAGATGAGCCGGCGACTGCTGAATCTGTTCAAGAACATCACCGAGCTTTCCCGCCGCGACGTTACGGAGCTTCAAAGCATCAACGGCATTGGCCCAACAAAAGCGGTGACGCTGGCCGCCGCGTTCGAGCTGGTTCGTCGGGTAAAATCCGAGGCGTTCACCAGCCGGACAACGATCACTTCCCCGGCCGATGTTGCCCGGTATATCGGCCCGCACCTGCGCGACCTTCAGAAGGAGCAATTCCACGTGCTGATTCTGAACACGGCAAACCAGGTGGTCCGGCGGGAGATGGTGTCGGAGGGGAATTTGAACAGCTCGATTGTTCACCCCCGCGAGGTTTTCCGCACGGCGATTATCGAGAACGCGGCGGCGATTATCGGAATCCACAACCACCCCAGCGGAAACCCAACCCCTAGCCGTGAGGATATCAACATCACCCGCCAGCTGGTGGATGCCGGGAAGATTATCGGCATCACCTTCCACGACCACGTCATCATTGCCGGCGAGGAGTACGTCTCGCTGGCCGAGCAAGGATATGTGTGAGTTGCCCGGGACCTCCATCAGCGTTGAACTATCTACCGATCACAAACTCCAGATCATGCAACGGTTTCCATTCTTGCGGTTGGCTTCTTTTCTGCTGCTGCTTCTCTCCCTTCTTTCCTGTGGCGAACGTTCGGGGCCGCAGGGCAAGGAAGCGGGGACCGGCATCACGCCAGCCAAACAGCAACCGGTGAAAACCGAGGCGGACGCGCCACCCGCCGACGGCCCGAACATCGTGGTGGAACTCCCAACCCGCGGCCAAAAAGTCTCCGGTGGATTTGTGTTGAAAGGGGAGGCGCGAACGTTTGAGAACACCGTGAGCTACCGAGTGGTTGGCGAAGGTGGCGAGCGCGTTGCCGAGGGGAACCTGATGGCCGTTGGCGACGCAGGCACAATGAACCCGTTCACCACCGAGGTGGCGTTGCCCGGGAAATACGCCGGGCGGGCAACGTTGGAGGTCTTCCAATATTCCGCCCGCGATGGCCGCCCGATTGACGTGGTGAAAATCCCGATTGCCGTGCGGGACCAGCCCCCCGCCGCTGCCACTGGCGGGGCCACCATTCGGGTGTTCTTCGCGAACTCATCAATGAACGGAAATGGTGACTGCCGCAACGTCTTCTCGGTGGAGCGTCCTCGCGGGGCATCGCCCGCCGTTGCCGAGCACGCCTTGCGCGAGCTTCTTGCCGGCCCCAGCAGCAGCGACCGTGAAGCGGGCTACGCAACCGAGCTTCCGCGCGGGGTGGAGTTGCTTGGAATCCGAATTACGAACGGGGTGGCGGTGGCGAACTTCAGCCGCCAGCTGCGAAGCTCCGCCGGGGCCTGCCGCGCCGAAGCAATCCGCGCCCAGATTGAGCGGACATTGTTCCAATTCCCCTCGGTGCAATCCGTGGTGATCCAAGTGGAGGGAAACGAGGAAGAGGTGTTGGAGCCGTGAAAAAAAAGGGGGGTAGCGGCAGGTCTTTAGCCTGCCAAGACCAAAGATAACGCCGAAGGCTAAAGACCTTTTATTAATCCCGACGGAGGTCGGGGCGGCTACCTTTTGCGGTGGTTGTCCCGACGAAGTCGGGGTAGCGGCAGGTCTTTAGCCTGCCCAGAGGCCGAAGGCCGAGAACTGAAGATCGAAGATGACGCCGAAGGCTAAAGACCTTTTATCAATCCCGACGGAGGTCGGGGCGGCTACCTTTTTATCAACCCCGACAGAGGTCGGGGCGGCTACTCTGTTTCTGGTTCATCCGGCAGTATCCTCCCGGTCAATTCCGCTTCTATCTCTTCGATGCGGGGCAAATTGTCGGCCAGGGGCTGTGGCAGATTTCGCAGCAAATCAAACTCCGCAATGCCAATCGGTTTGTTGATGCCATTGACGGCGTATTGGGCCACCATCCGGTTTTGCTTGCGGCACAGCAACAGGCCGATTGTTGGTTTGTCGTCGGGGGCTTTGATCTGTGCATCCACAACGGTAAGGTAAAAGTTCAATTGGCCGATGTGTTCGGGCTTGAACTTGCCCCCTTTGATCTCGATCACGACGTAGCACTTCAGCCGCGTGTGATAAAACAGCAAGTCAATGAAAAATTCATCACCCCCCACCTCCAGCCGAAATTGCCGCCCAACGTAAGCAAACCCCGAACCCAGCTCGATAAGGAAACGAGTGATGTGGCGAATCAACGCGTTTTCGATCTCGCGCTCGTGGGCAGCATCGGCCAAGCCAAGGAAGTCAAACAGGTATGGGTCTTTCAGCGTTTCGTGCGCTAAGGCGGAGTCTGGTTGGGGAAGGCGCAACGGGAAGTTCGTGATGGCCGCGCCTTGCCGGTGGCGCAGGCCGCTCTCCAAATTGCGTTCCAGAGTAAGCCGCGACCAGCCTTCGGTGGCGGCGCATACCGCATACCACTCGCGATCTTGCGGTTCGGCTTTGGTGAGCAAGGTAACGATGTGGAACCAGGGTAATTGGGCAGCAGGCTGCTGCCCAAATCGCCCATCTGGACAGTGCTTGGCGAAATAGCGCATATACTTCACGTTGCGCGGGGAAAAGCCTTTCATGTCGGGGAAGGCGGCCTTCAGGTCGTTGGCAATCCGGGTGATGACCTTGCTCCCCCAGCCGTTGCGGGCCTGATGCCGAAGAATGTCGCTGCCGATGTCGTGATACAGCTGTATCAGTTCGGCATTGACCGCCAACGCAGCGCGGCTGCGTGCGGCAACCACACGGCTTTTGATGCTTGCCAGCCAGTCGGCATAGTCTTCAGGAGCAGAAAGAAGGTTCGATGTCGTGTCGCTCATGGCCTGTTGTCTCCGAATCATTCCGTCCACCCACGATTCCCCTTCTTCCAACCTTTCCGCAAACCCTCCCGAAGCATTCCCCTCCAACGGAGGGGTGCCCGACAGGGCGGGGTGGGTTCGGGGGAACGGCCGAACACGCGGCGGCGGTTTCCGTTGGCCACCGAGGCTTGCTGATCCTGAGATTCGGGAATGGATGCTTGGTTCGCGGGTGTCCCCAACCCACCCCCTGCCCCCTCCCGAGAGGGGGAGTCGCGCATCCATCAATCCCGACGAAGTCGGGGTAGCGGCAGGTCTTTAGCCTGCCAAGACCAAAGATAACGCCGAAGGCTAAAGACCTTCGGCTACCTCTGTTTGCGGTTACCTCGCTCCCCTATTCCCCTGCCCGGTGTTTGATTGCTGTGGCATCCACTACTTCGGTGCGGCCCGGGGCGGGTGGGTTTTCCACGGCGTGGATGATCCCGCGGACCATTTGCGGCAGCGTCACCAGCGCAAGCCGCTGCGCGCCCGGGCGGAGCGCGGGGATCAGGGAAGCAACGGCGTAGATCGGTTTCAGAAGGACCGGCCAGCGGTGGCCCGGGCCAAGCACGTACCACGGGCGAAGGATGGTCGCCGTCAGGCCCGCTTCCTGAATCAGCCGCTCCCCTTCGGCGCGGACGGCAATGTAATCGTGCATCACCGGGGCGGGCTGGCCAACGCTCAGGTAGATAAAATGGGGAACCCCAGCCGCCGCCGCAACGCGTACCGAGGCATGGATGGATGCCAGATCAACCCGCTTGAATTCCTCCCCTTTCCCGGGCCCCGGATGCGGCGTTCCAACCAGATGGATGACGGTCTCATCGGCGGCGATTGCGCCGGAAAACGTTCCTGGGTCCAGCGCGTTTCCAACCACCGGCGTGGCTCCGCTGGCCAGCTTCCCGATTGCCGATTCCCGCACCAACGCACGCACGCTGTGGCCCCGCTGGACCAATGCCGGAATCAATCGGCTGCCAATGTAGCCCGTTCCCCCGGTGATGAAAATGCGTGCTGCCATTGCGCCCCGTGTTACTCCGTGTCGGTGTTGAAATATGCTACGTGCCGAAGCTCCACCGTGCTTCCGGGAAGCGGCTCGAAGATCACATACTCAGTCCCGGGAAGGTCGGTGTCGTCCTCGTAAATCTGTTGGCAGTTGACGGAAACGGCAAGCCGTGCGGCTTCGTTGTACAGGCTGATGGTTCCGGTCTCGGTTTCGGCGTTGTACTCCAGCGGGATGGTGCGCCCGTCGGGGTAGCGAAGCTGGCATCCATCCACCGCGTAGCGGAAGGCAATGCCGTGGGTGGAGTCGAACCGGTAAGGGACGGTTCGGATGTAGGCCGTCAGCCCCTGGCCCTCCAGAATGTTTACGTCGAACTGCCCAACGAACTCCGTCACCTCCAACGTCTTGATTGCGAATCGGGCACCAGGCTTCAGCAGGATTCCGTTCTTCGTCACCTCAACATCCTCACGATTGGAAAGGATGCGCCCTGTGTAGATGTCGTCCCCCATGGTGATATCTACCCGCTCGTAATCGCGGCCAATGGTGGTGGGAAGGTTCGCCACCTTGCAGCCGGTGGGACCGGCCAGCAGAAGCAGCGGAAGCAGCCAGCGGAATTTCATCATTGCTACCACCATTTCCTCACTTGATCCATGGTGAACAACCCGTCCCCAATCCCGATCCCGAAGCCCACATAGGTTGTGGAGAAATCTTTGGGGGCGATCAGGTCCTCGAACCCGGTGACAACGTCGCTGTTTGCGCTTCCGTCAACGAAGCCAGCAATGGCGTTAATCCGCATGGGAATGGGGAAGTTGAGAAGTGGCATGGTCCATTCCGGCAGCTTCACCGAAAGGCGTGCGGCAAGGTGGAGCGTGGTTTTGGGGTGATACATCACTTCGGCGTAGGGTTCCAGCGTAAGGTCGTTGTTCATCAGGTTCATCCGGTAGCCGGCGCGCAGCGGAAGCCAGCCGAGGGCGATTTCATCTTTGGAGATCACCATGGCATTGAAGAGTGAGGTCCCCACAAACACATTTCCATCGGCGAACGGAAGCGGGTAGTTGGCCGAACCAACTTTCAGCATGAACCCTGTGGGATAGACGTTGCTTGCCGATCCGGTCCCCGGGTTGAACCACGATCCCGCGTCGGTGTTGGTGGAATAGACCATGTCGAAATTCACCGCGCTGACCTCGATGGCGTTGTGCTTGTGGTCCTTCCATTCAATGAACAGCTCCTCCGTTTTGTTCACAAAATCCAAGGCCGAAACGCCAAGGCCAAAGTAGGGGAAGGTGGTGCTGAAATCGGCATTCTGGGGGTCGTCATCGCTTTTCAGCATTGCCGAGGTCCCACTGATGTATCCGGCATAGGCCCGCAGATTGAATCCGCCAAAGGACCCAACATCGAACGTTGCTCCAAGGTTGATATACTGCGACGGTACCAACCCAAAGCCAATGAACGGAACCACCATCACGTACGGCGGTTGGTCGCGCAGGAAGAACCGTTTGCGGAAGTATGGGCTGGCGATTCCTACCAATCGCTCGCCCGGATCGCTTTCGGCACTGCTGTCGCGGTTATTGACGAAAATCTCCACCGCCGAAACCCCGAACGTCCAGTTTTCGGCATCGTCGAACCAGCGCAGCCGCCACTCGTAGGGCATAATGCGGTACATCTGGCCGGTGAAGATTTTGGTGTCGCTGGGGCGTTTTATGGTGAACAGGTCGTACAATCCAAACAGCCCCATTCCCCCGCCATCGGTGCTTCCGCCGGTGCCGATAAAACTGGCGGCCTCGATCCCCCCGTAGCGTAGGAATGCTGGGTAGTAGCGTTCCACCGTCGAGTCCCGCTGAACGTACGTTCGGGTGATCTCCACTTGCCGCGACGATGGATAGACCGTCCCGTTTTCCCGCTCCCCTGGCACATTCTGCGCGCTTTCGCGAACCGTGGTGTCGCGCTGGGTGACGGTGTATTTTTCCCGCTCCACCCGCGTGACGGTGTAGCATCCGCCAATGGCAATCGCAACCAGCATCAGCAACAATGGTTGCAGCAAGCGGCGATGATCGTGTTGTAGCATAAGGTTGTTGGTTGCAAGAAAAGTTCGTACTCCGTAGTTGCGTGCGTCCCGACTGAGTTGGAACGGGGATCAATCCCCGTCCCCCCCCCTATTTCCTAATCAACTCCACACGGCGCAACCGTGCGTGATATTGGTCCTGATGTTCGTTGGCGCGTTGCGGCAATGGGCTGCGTTCCCCTTCGGTTCGGACCGTCAGCAGCCGCTCGGGAACGCCCCGCTTGATAAACTCGCGGCGGATAAACTCGGCCCGCCGCCGCCCCAGGTCAATGTTGAATGCGTCGGAGCCGACGGGGTCCGTATGCCCCACGATTTCAATCTTGGCCCCGGGGGCGGTGATGGTTCGCAGGAAGCCTGCGGCGCGGTCAATCATCTCCAACCATCGCTCGTTGCTGGGAAGCCCGCGGTCATCAAGGGTGAATTCGTAGGGATCGGTTGCGTTGTTGAAAGGGAAGTTCACCCGGAAGGTGACGGTGTCGGGGATCACCACGTTCCGGACCACAACGGTGCTATCGCTGTTGGCGGGGACGTGGACCTCCTGCTGGCCAAACAGTGTGCTGTCGGTTCCGGCGGTCAGCACGTACTCCTTCCCTTGCTCAATCTGGAATTCGTAGCCGCCATCGTTTCCGCTGCGGGTGGAGTCTTTCCGTTTTGGCGGGTTCCGTTCCTCAAGCTGGACCAGCGCGCTATCCACCGGCGTGCCTTCCTCGGTTTCCACGGTTCCTTTTAGGCGGACCAGTTTTGGGGGAAGGCCTTCGGCAATCTCCCCTTTCACCAGCCGTTTGCGTTTGTGCAGGACGTACACATCGAACTGGCGCGAACCATCTTGATCGGAGCTGTAGTAAAGCAGCGTGTCGGGGTCCGCAGCGAACGGAGCCGAAGGGAAAATCTCGTCGCGTGGGGTGTTGATTGGCTTGCCAAGATTCTGTACGCCCCCTATCTGGTTGTTGCTGATTGGGGCGCGGAACAGGTCGTAGCCGCCAACGGTTTCGTGGCCCATCGAGGCGAAGTACAGCCATTCCCCTTTGCCGCTAACCCAGGGGGAAAGCTCGTCGCACGGGGTGTTGATTCCCGGGCCAAGGTTTTTTGGTTCGCTCCAGCTCCCGTTGCTTTCCATCCAGCTTACCCAAAGGTCCGAACCGCCATATCCACCCGGGCGGGTGCTGGCAAAATAGAGGGTGCGGCCATCGGGGGCCAGTGCCGGTTGCGCGTCCCAGCTTACCACGGCGGAAATAGGGTTGCGCGATGCCGCCGCGGGGTCGCGCATGGGGGCGGTGAACAGGTCATAATCGCCAACAACGGATGCTGGTGATGTGGCTGCTGCCGTCCCTTCCTGCCGCGCCGCAAGGTGCAAGGTCCCTTGCGACTCCACGCCGCGACCCACGGACCCAAAGCCATTGGCAACCGGGACGTTGGTCCCGACCGTCGCGCTGGTAATGGTGGAGAAGGTGGCGTTCAGAAGGTGGTCGCGGCGGTCGGTTGCGCGGTTGTTGCGCGTGGTTGCCAGCGCGGTGCGGCCATCGCCGCCGTTGGGGAAGGCCACGCCGAACTCATCCACCTCAGTATTCAAGCCGTTGACGCGGGCAATGGAAAGGTAATGGCGGGTGCGGATCAGCGGGCTGCTGCTGGTGTCAAGAATGGTTTGGTCAAACGTGCCGGGCTGGCAGATCACCGGAGGGACGGGGCACTCCAGCCGGCCGCGCTCGCTGAAACGGGCAGTGGTGACGCACCCGGCAAACGCCAGCGTGGCCACCAACAGAAGGGAAGGGAACCGCCGAAGAATCCGCACGATCATAGTCACCAGAAGGGAAAAGTGAGTTGGCCACCCACGGCCAGCGGCGAAGCTACGAAGGAGCAGAGAAAAGGGGAAAGGGAAAGTGAGGGTTGAAGGATAAACAAAGGCGCGTAACGCCATTTTGATTCCCAATGATTAAGCAAACAATCCAACACCTTGCTTCCCAGATGCACTGTTGGCACTGTGAAACACGCCCAGAATAGTTGTTGCCACACAACCATGCAGAGGCTAATTTGATGGTGAGATTAACGCTAATTCAAGGTTGTTTTATGGAAAGAATTTCAACCATTGCCTCCCCTGCTTGGGATTGGTTATCGCTGGATGCTGCAAGCAAGGTGATGGAGGATCAGAATGCGGTTGCCGATCGCATTATTGATGCGTACAAAGCGGGCGTGAATACCGGAAGGATTAAAGAACGCCAGGAAGTTTCGGTTTTAATCAAGAAGACATTGAAGGAAAATTCTGCGTTGGCGGCGGCGATTACCCGTGAAGTGCTTGCGTGCTTGGATGGGAAGAAGATTGTTCACGAACAACCATTGCTGAACATCGCAAGCCTTAGCGAGTTCCGCATCCTGATACCGGTTCGGGAGGATGATTTTGTGCGGGATGATTTTGATGCTGTCTATGGGGTGGTTTGGGAAGCAATCGCACGGTATGAGCAGGAGTGGTTTCAGCCCTCGGTTAATTTTCTGCCGGTAGCCACGCCGGAGCATATTAATCATCAGGCACTCTACAGCGATGGATACACCCTTAGGTTTGGATGACCCCGCTTCCGGTTACACGAAGCAAGGCCATGCGCTTCACAATGAGCAGGTATGTGATTACTTAGCCAAGCATGGCGGGTTCAGCGATTGGGTTGTCACCACTGCTTTTTATTCGGCTATTCATTGGATTGAGGATTATCTGTTCCCCTGCGTGGTGAAGGATGGCGAAAAAGAAATAGAGGTTCATAGCCTTGAATCCTATACTGACTTCTACAACACCAGCTATGGGCTGAAAAAATCTAACCACGCAATTCGTGGGATGCTGGTTCGCGATAGGTGCGCAGCCATTCTAAGCAACTACAGCAGCTTGTACGATAACTGCATGACCGCTCGATATGCCGATTACAGAAAGGACATGAAGACCGCCACGAAAGCGCGGCGATGCTTGGCAGCAATCAAAGAGTTCTGCCTGCAGCAGGCCACAAAAGGATAAACACAAACGCCTCTGTGATGGAAAGATCACAGAGGCGTTTGCGTTTCAATCCCGATGAGGCTGCCCTCCCTAATCCCCTGTTGGCAACGCCACCGCCACCCCCAGCCGGACCCCAATCGCGGTGAATGCTGCTTGCGATGGCGTGCTGTAGTAATGGTAGTGGTTCGCGTCGTCGGTGAAGTCGAACCCACCACGTTGTTCGGGGTAGGGGCGAACATAGTTTGCCGCCGCAACAAGCTCCACCGATACCTCTTTCACCAACCGGTAGCGCACCGGAAGTTCGGCCCCCACCCGCCACGATGTGGCCCCGGCACCCGCCACAATTCCTGGCGCAACCTGAATATCACGGTGGAGCGCGACGGCGTAGTTGTAGCCAACGCCCAACCACGGTTCGGCACGTTCGGGAAGTTCGGCGGCAACCGTGGATTTATCGCTCCGCTGCAACCCGCCGGTGTTTCCCGATTCGTTGAAATCGGTGGATGAGTTCGTTGATGTTGGCTGCAATTCCGATTTCGCCGCAAGCGCGTCGTCCACCCCGCGAAGCCTGGGTGAGTAACCACCCACCACCGAAACCGCATGGCCACTGTTGAACGCCAGCGTCACTTTGATTGCCGTCTCCTGCCGCGTGGACCCAGCCCCTTTCAGCAGATACGCAACCCCACTGGATGCCGAGATGCTTAGGCCCGCCGCATCGGTTGCTTCCGCTGTTCCCATCCCTTCGCTAACGGCCTGCTGCGGGGGAAGCTCAGGTTGGTGCGCCACGTGGTTTTCTTGCTTCATCACCGAAGCCATATTCCCTTCTAATCCTTGACCAATGCTCTCCTTGTTGCCATCGCTTCCGATTGCTGCTTCTTGGTTCGGCTGCTGAACGGTTGGCGCGTTGGCGGGCGCGGCTCCATCGGCAAAATCCTTCGCCACGTTGGCTGAACGCTGCAAAATCTTTCCCCTCCGTTCCCCCCGCAACTGCCGTGGCGGAAGTGGAGAAGCAATGTTTGTTGGATGCTGGCCGGCGAATGGAGTTGGCGCAATCGCCACGGCAAGTTCGGGGCTGCGGCGGGGTGCGTTGGTGAACGAACCATCGCCAATCACCACCGCTGCAAGCATCGCCACCACCGCCACCAGCGTTGCGGTGCGAAGGTAGGGGATGCCGTGGCGGCGCATTGGCAGCGTTGGTGGCGGAAGAATTGCTGCCGCAGGGGTGTGCAGGCCTTCGGCGGCAAGCTGCTGGAACAGGGCGTGCGTAACGTGGGCTGGGGGGTGGTGCAACGTTGGGGTGCGGCGTGCGGTCCGCGCCGCCAGCACCGCTTGGTTCACCCGCGCCGCAACCTCCGGCGATTCCGCCATTGCACGGGTAAGCCAGGCCTGCTGGGCCGGGGGTAGCTCGCCATCAAGGTAGCGGGAGATGGTATCGTCAAGGTTCGGATTCAATGTGCGCTGTTGCTTGTAGCAGATGTCGGGAAGCCAATGGGCCGCAGCGTGCGTTGGCCCGTGGTTACGGCTATCGTTCTTTCTCTTCTCCAGCCCGCAACTCCGCATCAAGCAGGGGTTGCAGTGCGTGGCGTATCGCGCTTCGTGCGCGGCTTAGCCGCATGCGTGCGGCTTCCTGGGTGCAGCCCATAAGGCTTGCGGCCTCCTGGTAGCTTAGCCCGTTGATTTCCCGCAGCACAAAGGCTTCGCGCAAGTTGGTTGGAAGGGTTTTCACCACGGCATCCACGGCTTCCAGAAGCATGGCGTCGTCGGTATGGTCGCCGAACAATGTTGGGAACGATTCTTCAATCGGGACAAGAAGGCGTTCGTCGAACGAGGTGTCAAGCTCGGCAAGGTAGCGGCGGGCGCGAAGGTGGTTCAGCGCAAGGTTCCTGGCAACCCGAAACAGCCATCCGCCCACGTTCCGAATGGGGTCCGGCGGGTTCGGCATTTGGTAGTGAACCCGCTCGCGGAACAGCCGCAAGAACGCTTCTTGGAAAATGTCATCGCAGGCAAGCTCTGCCTCCCCCAAAATAGAGTGGATGTAGCCAAGCAATCGCGCCGCGTACCGGTGATAGAGTGCGGTGAATGCTTCATCGTGATGGGCAATGAACTGCGCAAACAGCTCAGCATCGCCAAGTGCCTGTAGCGGCTGGTTGGTCGGGAACGTCGGGTTTGACATAGGCTTCGACCGGCAGGAGTCGTGTGGAAAAAAATGGCCTGCATCGGCAGGAACGACTCACCCCATGACACTGGCTATCCGCGAAAGTAACAGCCCCGCCACGCCCCAACGGAAGAAATTTTTTCCGCCGTGTGATGTTTCTTTCTCACCGGTGTTATCCCCTTCAAGAAGCATTCAGCGATGACCGAACAGCAGACCGATATCATGGTGAGAAAACGCCCCGCTACCCCCAGCGGAGGTGCGGCAACCGAAGCAAGCAGCGAGGATCAGACACTGTTCCAGCGATTCTTGCGGGGGGACGATTCTGCGTTCATGCAGATCTTCGACCGCCACACCCACCGCTTGTACCTGTACTGCATGAAGTTCGTGCACAACCACGAACGCGCCGAAGATTTGGTGCACGACATCTGGGAACGGGTGATACGCCTTCGCGGGACCGAGCAGCAAGCGCCGGTGCTCCCCTTGCTGTACCGAATCGCCCGCAACCTTTGCTTGAACAATGTTCGCGATGCAAAAAACCATGCTTCGTTGGAGGTGCTTCCGGAGCATTCCCACCCCACCACCAACATCCGTGAGATGAGCCAGCACGAGGAGCTTGTGGTGCAGGCGCTTCCCCGATTGCCAATTCAACAACGTGAGGTCCTGATCCTTCACGCCTACAGCGGCTACAGCTTCGAGGAGATTGCCGAGATGCTGGGCGAGCAGGTGGGGGCGGTGCGGACACGAGCGTGGAGGGCGCGGTCCCAGTTGGCGCGGCTGGTTGCCGCAATGATTGAGATAGATGATGCTTGGATGAACAACCGCAACCGCACCAACAATCCACACGGCCCAGCCGAAGGAACCCAGACCGAAGGAACTCAGGAGGAAGAACAATGATACGCGCCGATAGAGATAGGCTGATTGAACGCTACATGAATGGCCAGATGACCCAAGCCGAGGAGGAGGCGTTCTTCATCAACGCTGCGGTGAACCCCGAGCTGCGCCAGGAGCTGAAGGCGCACCGGTTGGTGGAAACCGCGGTGCGGAAGGATCGCGACGGATTAACCGCTGGCCATGCCGCGTTGCGGAATCGCGTTGCCGCCACGTTGGCAGCGGCCACGCCAACCCCGGCCATGGAAACGGCCGCTCCGCAGGCGGGAACGTTGATGGAGCGGGTGGCCGGTGCGGTGGCCACCCACCCTGCCGTGACGGCAATCATTGCTGGCATTCTTGCGATTGGGACTGTGATCCTTCAGCCGTGGGAAAGCACTACCGGCATCGGCGCGGCGGGCAAGCCCGCACCGGCACTGCAAGCCCCGCCAGCAACCGCACCGCAGCCGAACGCGGGGGTGCAACAAGCAATGCCAAACGCCACCGCAACCAGGCCCGTTGCAACGGACCCGGGCGCGCTTCCCGCGAAGCCCGTTCAGCCGCAGAGCAGTGTTGGGAATTCGCCCGATGCCTCGGCGGCAACACAGCGCGCCCCGGGCAGAGTTGAGCGAACAGTAACAACGGAGAAAAGGCGAAGCAATGACCCAGCTGCGATTTCCAGCCCCGCAGAATCGGCTTCCGCCGCAAGCGTTTCGGCAACGCCGCCAGCAGCCAAAAAACCGGACTCCATCAACGTTGGAATCCGGATTGACGTGAGCCAGCCAACAAAGCCGCGATAACCAGCGCGATGCTTCCGCGACCTTCGCCCACCAGGGTTTGCAGTGCTATCAAAATCGATCGGGTCACGGCACTGCAGGCCCTTGGTGAGGCGGAACACAATAGACCTCTTTCAAAAGTAGTTTTCAAGGGAGTTCAAAATTATGGATGGCGGCGATGAGGTTGAATCTCACATCAAATCGCTTGCGACGATTTCGATACTTCTCCGCTATGATCTTGAACACCTTTAACCGACCAAACACATGCTCAATCACGATCCGCTTCCGCGAATGCTCACGATTCTCCTCCTTCTCCCAATCCCCTAATGCTACCCCCTTCCGCCGCTTGTGCGGCAACCATACGTTGCTCTGGATCTTCGATAACCCCAGATATCCCAAATCCGCCATCCAACAACTCCCACTCCCCAACAATCGCTTATACCCCCGACCCACACACTGCTTCAATAACGAGAAATCATGCTGGCTTCCAACCCCAAACTCTGTCTTGAGGATCCGACGACTTCCCAACGCCATGGCTACCTGCGTCTTGATTGTGTGGCATCCACGCTTCCCGCTGTAGTACTCCCTTTGCTTTTTTTTGGCCGTTCAATCGGGCTTTCTGTCGCATCGATCACGATCACGGCAAATTCTATGTCCCCGCCTCGCGGCTGCGGACGCTGCGGCAATTGAAACTCTTTGCTCTGGGTGAGTTCATCCTCCACTCGCCGAATGATCCGGCTGCAGGTCGGTTCGCTGATCCCAAAATCCGCTGCAAGGTGATATTGCGCTCGATACTCACGCCAATACAGCAGCGTCAACAACAGCTGATCGGCCAACACCAGTTTCGGTGGGCGACCAAACTCTCGCCGTGCTGCACGAATGACCTTGAGCATTGCCTCGAAGGTTGTCGGCAACACACCCGTTAAGCGTCGAAATTGTTCCGGTGAACGATCACAAATCTCTGCGTAGCGCATCCTTCTTCCTTATATTGGTTGACCCCAAACATAACCCGTAATCTAGACTTTTGAAAGAGGTCTAATGGTGAGAACACAATGGTGAGAACACAATGGTGAGATAGATACCGAATGGGCAATGGCAAAGAAGATGAACTCTCTTCTTTCCCCGATCGCCAGTTCCCTTCCCCCTTCTCACCGATTTCCGACAGATAGCAACTACCCGATTGATAAACTTCACATACTTAACCTTTAGGATGGAGCAATGATGATGCGTACCAACAGCAGAACACTCTGGCAGCGTGCGTTGGCGTTGATGGCCGTGATGGTTGTGGCGGGTGCCGCGGCCTTTGCGCAATCCCCCTTCAGCACGCCGCAACGGCTTTCGGCCGAGGTTAGCCCAACCAGTGGTGGCTACAACGTTTACCTAACGTGGGGATGGTTCCGGCAAAACCAAGGGGGGATGAGTGCGCTCCCCGACGGGTTCAAGATTTATCGGGCCGAAGGGGTTGATTCCAGCAACACCGGCGGATTGGATTTTGAGCTTGTTGCCACCCTTGCCTACGCCGATGCAGGCGACAGTGCAAACGCAAATGGAGGATTCTTCCGCCATGTGGATCAGGTATCGGAAGGGAGCTACACCTACTACGTTGTGGCCTATGGCGCAAACGGTGCCACAAGTGCGGCCAGCAACTGGGCCACGGCAAGCGCCCGCCCGGCACCGCCAACAATCACCATCGCCAATGGCTACCAGGTTAGGGCCAATGCCATTGTTGGCCAGCTCTTCACGTACGATGTGGACGCAACCGCAAGCAACAGCGGGACCGTGCGGTATCGTGTGATCTATGCGTCCGGTGGGGCAAACACCCCCGACACTTTGGGGGATGCAGTGAACGCCACGATTGATTCTGCAACAGGCGTTATTTCTTGGACCCCAACTGGAAAAGGAAAATATGGACAGGCAAACTTGGCTATTAAAGCATACTTGCAAGACCAAGAAACGGTGTACTCCGTGCTCTACTTAACCATCAGCATTCGCAGCTGTGCATTGAATGGAGTGATTACCGGACGAATCGTTGACGAGCAAGGGAACACGCTGCAAACCCCAGTGGTGGTGCGTGCTTACGAGGTTCTGGGCAGTGGCCAATTTGCCATGAGAGGTTACGATAGCGTTATCAATGGTGTGTACTCACTTCCTGTAGATGCAGGCGTTTATGTGGTGGATGCAATGGGGGAGGGCATTGTGCCTGAGTGGTACAACGATGCAGCCACCAGCGATGCGGCAGAGCGGCTAACCATGGAATGCCAGGACACCCACGTGGTAAACATGGCGGTGAAAGTTCGCGTGCCGGAGCGGTATTTCTCAATCACCGGAACGGTGACGGACCAGGAAACCGGCGATGCGCTTGCTGGGATTTTGACCGCCGTTGGCTACGACCGCGAGCTTCCTCCGGATCAAGCCGCTCGTAACCCAGTCATCTATACCAACTACGCCATGCAGCAGGGGACGACCTCGGCCACGTACTCCTTCAGCCAGCTTTCCGACCGCTACAACTGGACGCTGCGCGCCGCCGCAATGGCCGAGCGGTTGCAGGAGGATGACCGCTGGATTCCGATCTACTTCGACAACACCAGCGACCCCACCCAAGCCACCCACATGACGTTGACCGCCAACCGGACAATCAACTTTGCGTTGCCAAAACGCCCGGTGTTCAACAACAGCATTAGCGGAACGGTGCAGAATCGCGACGGCAACGGATTGTCGGCAACGGTGCTGGCCTACCGCATTGCCGCCAGCAACAACACCGCGAATTACTGGAGCACCCGCACCGCCCAAACGGATGCCGCAACCGGGGCCTACAGCTTCAGCAATTTGAGCACTGGCGACTACGTGCTGATGGCCTACAGCCGGTGGTCCAACAGCCCGAACGACACCTTGAACTGGTATCTGCCCGGCTACTACAAGGAAGGTGCCGACGCGGTATCGGATTGGTTCGAAGCAACGCGCATCAGCGTGGATGAGAACACCAACACATCGGGCCGCACAATCACCCTGCTGACCGCCGCGCAAAAGAACGGAACCGGACGGATCCGCGGAACAGTGGCCGAAGGAGCCGGGCGCACAATCAAGCAGGGACCGCAGCTTGGCGGGGCAAAGCCAATCGCCGGCGCGTTGGTGACAGCCAAGACCGCCGAAGGGGAGCCAGTTGGCGCAGCCTACACCAACCAGAATGGCGAGTTCGAGATTAGCGGCCTGCCAAATGGAACGATGAAGCTGACCATCAGCCGCGTTGGATACGGAGCAAAGAATGTGGAAGTGAACGTGGAAGATGGAAAAGCGGTGGACCTGCCGGTGGATATGAAGCAGAGCGGAACAAGCGGAGTGGAGACCGAGATGGCAAACACCGCACGGCTTGCAGTGGTGCCGAACCCGGTAACGGGCAATGCACGGCTCAGCTTTGTGGCCAACGGAACCGCCGCCAACCTAACGGTCCTAAGCCTGGACGGGCGCGTGGTGATGGAGCAAACAATCAGCACCGTTGCTGGCGCGAACAGCACCGCGATTGACCTTGCTGGCGTGGCTTCGGGGATGTACGTCGTCACGCTCCGCACCAGCAATGGAGTAAGCGCAACGAAGCTGACGGTGGCCCGCTAAAGCCGCCAAACAACGCACAATCCTAACACCCACGGGGGGCCTTTCCATTCAGGAGAGGCTCCCCTGTTTATTTGCCCACGAACCTTTTGCGAAGGGGGGGGGGATGGTGGATGAATTTTTTCGGGGGGGCTATTCATCAATGCCGAGAATGAGCACGGGGATGTCAATGTTGGAGACCCCACGATGTTCCAAATCCCAAACGAACTGTTCAAAGTACGAGACCCCTGATGACATCGCATCCGCAAAGGCTTTAACGGGAACAACCTCAACGCCGCAGCGGATGTGGCCAAGGTTGCGGAAGATTGTCATTTTGGCGCAGACATTGTACACCATAAAAGCATATTTGCCGAATTGAACTTCTACCCCTAAATCATCCTTCACAAAATCCATCTCCCGGAAAGCCCCTTTGTGTAAGGCCTTTGGCGCATACTCACTCACGTAATATTCTTGTGGGTACGAGCATGGCACCCTAACAGGATGCCAACCTCCAATCGTAGCAAAAGCGGACTTGAACGCATTGTTAATTTCCACAGGAGAAAAAAGCATTTTCCCCAGCATCGTTTTTTCTCGACTTTTTTTTGTTCGATACCGAGAAGCGTCTATTGAGCGGATGACTTGGCGAATTTCACCCATCAATTCAGGGTAAGATCCTTGCACTTCTTGTTGGCCGTTATTGAACGAGTAGATACCGGCAATTCTCATAATTCTAAAGCTCCGTTTTTCCACTCCGTTGGGATTTGGCTTACCTTCTCGCGCCCCGTAGGTTGAAATACTGGCTTGCCAAGAGGGCGATATCCTAACACTCCGGAATAAAGGTCTTGGATCCGTTGGTGAGCAATCTCCACATACTCCGTTTCTTTTTCGCAACCAACGGCACGCCGATTATGTTTTAATGCTGCAAGCAATGCGGATCCAACTCCCGAAAAAGGGTCAAGAACCAGATCGTGCTCATTGGTTAATGCTAAAACACAACGTTCCACTAATTCAATTGGAAATTGGCAAGGATGGATTGTTTTTTCTGGGTGATTGGCTTTAACGTTTGGGATATTCCACAATGCTGTTTCCCAATCCTGAAGGACGATATGCCAAATGTCGCTTGGATTTTTCCCAAGCGGATTACCGGAGGGCTGCCCCCGTTTCTCCCCCTTGAAATGCCGTTTCCCAGGGTACTTCGACGGAATGCGAATTGGATCCAAATTGAACGTGTAATTCTCGGTTTTAGTAAACCAGAGCATCGTCTCATATCGGCCTGATAATCGTTTTGAAGCATGAAGGCCATGCTCAAAATGCCAGATGATCCTGTTCCGCAATTTCAACCCATGTTTTTTAAATATTGGATAGTAATAAATATCCAGCGGGAACACCTCCGCATCTTCCACATAATTGCCTACTTGCCAGCATAGCGATCCATTCGGAGAAAGTACCCGTACTAAATGCTCGATGATCGGCTCAAGTGCTGATAAATAATCTTCCAGATCCGTGGCCTTTTCATAGGCCTTGCCAATGTTGTACGGAGGGGAGGTGATAATCAGCTGTACCTCTTCATCAGGAATGGTGGGCAACGTGTTCATGGCATCACCGTGCATAATGGCGACATCTGCGGAAGAAGCATAGTTTGGACTAATCTGTTCCATTGTGCTGAACAGAAGCGTTGGCTCGGCGATGGTATGCTGCATAGAGATAGTCGGTTGTGCTTATCGGCAATGGGCAATCACTGATCGTTATCCCAAAATAGCCCCCCCACCAGATTGCTGCAACGGGGCAGAACGCTAATTTCCGTGCCAAGAACCCTGTTGCTTGAACTTCGCTTCTCTCCATTCCCATGCGCCCAAGTACCGTTGACTTCCTGAACCATGGCTTGCTCCCGTTTATCGGACGGGAGCGGGAACGCCAGCGCATTCTTGAATTTTGGAATGGGGATGAAGATCCGTTTGGGCTGCGTGCGCTGCTGCTGATTGGGGAGGCCGGAAGCGGCAAAAGCCGGATGGTGGAGGAACTGATCCCACACATCGAGCAGCAAGCGGGGCTGGTGCTTCACCTTCGGCTTCGGGCCGACGGGTCGGCATCCATCGCCCCGTTGCTGGCCCTTTCGATGAACGGTTCCGCGGCGGCCCTGCGGTTGCTGGGGGGACCAATTGGCCAAACCCTCCCCGCTGTGATTGGAGCGTTGCGGAAACTGTGCGCCCTGCGGCGAACCCTGCTGGTGGTGGAAGACCTGCACCTGCTGAACGGCGCAACCCTCCGCGAGTTCGGAATGTTGGTGGATGCCGTTGCCGATGAACCGCTATCGCTGCTTGCGGCCTCGCGCCCGGCGGAGCTTACCGCGCGCGGCGCGATGGAAGCCTATCTGGTTGGCGAGCTTCGCCTGCAGGATCTTCGCCACGACGACATCAAGCAGTTGTGGGGCGAACTGTTCGGCAACGCCCCTTCCGATGACCTTGTTGCAACCCTTGCCAACGCCACGCTGGGGAATCCGTTGGCCTTCCGCTCGGCTCTGCAGGGGGCGTTGAACGCCGGGGCTATTGGGCCGGGTGCCAATGGGTGGCAAGCAACAATCCCCCTTGATGCCCTTGCATCGCTGGCCGAACGAAGCGCGCATCAGCTGTCGGAAGGAATGGCGGCGCATTTGAGCGATACTGAACGCGCCGTTGCGCAGGCCCTATCCACCCTGGGTGAGGTGTTCAGCCCGGAAGCTGCCGAGCAGCTGCTGCCTGGCACGGGGAAGGTAATCACCGCACTCCTGTTCAAAGGGATTTTGGTTCGCTCTGGAACCGCTGTTCATCCATTGCGCGGCGATGCGGCAGCAAGCCTTCCGCTGGCCTTCACCCACACGCTGCTTCACCGGACGTTGTTCGATTCCGCCACGGTGGACCCTTCGGGATTGGCGCGGGTTGTTGCCGCGCAACCCCCCATCTACTCCGTCCTTCCGTACCGCCTTCTTGCCGAGTCTCCTTCGGTGGAGATGGACTCCGTTGCCCAGGCGCAAGCCTTGATTTACGAGCTTCTGGTGACGGCCACAAGAATTGATAACACCAGCGATTGGGAGCTTGCCCCAATCCCGCTACGGGCCGCGCAGCAGATTGCCGACAACGCCCCGATGCTTCGCGAGCCAGAGGTCCAGCGTTGGGCTGCCTTGAGCGTCCTTTCCGCTAAACTTGGCATCAATGGCCGGAGCGATAACACGATAGAGTTCCGCCAGCAGGCGGAGCAGCTTGTGGCAATGGCCGCCGAACCAATCGCCGACCATTTGCGCCGGTTCCGAATCTCCGGCTACCTCCATCTGTTCAAATCTTCGGCGCGGTTTCGCAGGGATGAGTGCCCAGAAATTATCAACGCGGTGGAAGCAATGGTGGAGCAGCATCCCGAGCTTCGCGGCAGCCGTGAGTATGCCGGGTTTCTGCGAATCGTGGCTTCCATGGCGTACATCCATGGCCTGCATATCCAGGACCTGCGGTATGTTGAGCAATCAATCGGGCGGGTGATGGCCGAGCAAGGGAACGCCACCGCAGCCCACACCGCTTGGCTGCAGAATGTTGGCCACCACCTTTTGTTGGCGTTCAGCACGCCGGATGAGTTGGCGGCGCGGCGCACGCTGCTGCTGCAATTGGAGGAAGCCGGGATTGATAATCCCCGCGCATCTCTGCGCACCATTGCGTTCCATGCCGAAACCGGCGCGGCTCAGCGTGCCATTGCCGAAGTTGACCGCCAGCTCCCCATTCTTCGCGACCTGGGGTTGCTCCGCACCATCTACTCGGCGCAGCATTACCGCTGCCAGTGCTTGATGCTGGTGGGCCAGCCACTGGAGCAGGTGCTGCGGTACGCGGATGAAGTCTTTGCGGCGATTCCCCCTGCGTCGCGACCCCAGCACCAGCAACACATGGGGGAACATCTCACGGCCTGCGCGCTGATCTGCGGCCAAGCGGAAACGGCTGTGCGGTTGTTGGATAAATTCCAGCTTCAGCCGAACCAGATAGCGCGGATGCAGCAACTTCTTTTGGCGTGCTGGTCCAGCAATCCAGCCGAAGCAATCCGTGGGCTTCAGGGGGTTGAACTCTCCATCCCGGACAATGGACCCGATGATCCCGATGCCAACTTTGCTCCGTTGGTTCCGGCGTTGGTGGCGGTGCGGCACCCCGATTGCGCCGGAGGGGGCGCAGCAGCTGCTCAATCTCCTCTCCTCCCCTATTCTTCGGCGATACACCATCCTTGCTATTCACGCCGCTTGCTCGCTGGGGGAATTATTGATAGAGATGGAGTTGATGGATGACACCGCCCCGCTGATTGAAGCAATGGAAACGGGGATTGCAAACGCGCTTCGGTGGGGGAAGGAAAACGGCCTTCCGCCGGTGGTGGCTGGCATCGAACAACGGTACGTGCGGCTTCGCCAACCTGGAATGGCCGGGGAGCAATCGGAACCGAAAACGCCCGCCACGATTGCCGAAGCTTCGGCCAGGATGGAGGTTCCCAAACTGCGGATTGGGATGTTTGGGCCCATCACGGTTCAGCATCCAAACGGGGCGGCGCAGCGGTTGCGCGGCACGCGGAACCAGATCATCCTTTCCCTGTTGGTGGCCGATCAGATGCTGAAAAATCCGTTGTCGCGGAATCGCTTCATCGAGATTGCTTCGGGGGCATCGGTTGCCGAATCGCCCGACAAAGCACGGCGCGGGATGAACATGGGGATACTCCGCTTGCGCGAAGCCATTGGCCAGCAAGCAATCGCTACCGATGGCGAAACCCCGCAGCTGAATCTTTCCGCGGTGGCGGTGGACCTTCTGGAATCGCAGCAAGCCTTGCAGCGGGTTGCCCAGCTAACCCGGCGCGGCGCGCTGACCGAAGCACGCCAATCGCTAACTCCGTTGCTGCAAGCCGCTGCCCAGGGCGCGCCGTTCGCTGGCATGGATGATGAGCTGTTCCAGAACCTGCGCAGCCAGTGGGAGCAAGAGTTTCGCCACGCCACCCAGCAACTGCTGGAACGCCTTCGCACCGCCGGCGACCACCAATCCGCCACCCTGATAGAATCTCAATTGCCGGAAGGCTGGCCCGCATAGCAGGCGCGTTTCTGGTTATCTTTTTGGGAAACGAACAGGAGCAGAGTGAGGATGGAGTGAGGGGGCCCTGCGACCGCTGTTGGCCGCTTCTGTTCGGGCCGTATCCAACACCATTCCGTGTGTGTGTTCACAATCGCATATCCGCAGAGAGCAATGTCTGGTCATCAATCCCCACCAATCCCTGAAGTCACGCTATCGCAACGGCTGCTGCGCCCAACCAGCGTTGCTGCGGTGGTTGCGGCCATCACCTTCACGCTGTACCTGCTCACGCTGAACCCTTCGTTTGGGTTTGTGGACAAGGGGGAAATGGCGGCCGTTGCCAGCACGTTAGGGATTACCCACCCAACGGGCTATCCAACGCTGATGGTGCTTGGGTACCTGTTCACCCAGTTGATTCCCGTGCGCGAGGCGTTGGCGTTGAACATCCTTTCGGCACTGCTTACCGCCGCCGGCAGCGGCGTGATGACGCTGCTGTTTCACTATCTGGCAACCAATGCCAGCATGGCCGCAAACCACCACGCTGCCGGAATCACCGCGCCCCCCACGGAACAACGCCGCAGCAAACGAAGCGAGAAGCGGGAGAAATCCGCAAAACGGAGCAGTGGTGTTGATGCCAACTTGGCCGCCACCACAACAGCAGCCGAAGCCGCCACGCCGGGGGACCCTTTTGTGGGATTGCTGGCCGGATGCGCCGCGCTGCTAACGGGGCTTACCGCCACATGGTGGAATCAGGGGAATGGGTTCGAGGTCTATTCGCTGCACGCGCTGATGCTGCCAACCATTGTGCTGTTTTTCTTCCGATACCTGGATCATGAGGAATCGCAGGCCGCCGCCGATGCGCCCATTGCCTTCAGCCGCCGTAGCTGGGCGTTCTCCGTTGCCGTTGGCCTTAGCTTCACCAACCACCTGACCACGGTGTTGCTTGCCCCCGCGTTGCTGGCGTTGTTCTTTGCTCGGTTTGGATTTTCGGTGGCCACGTTCCACCGGTTGGTGCTGTTGGTTCCGGGGTTTCTCATCGGGCTTCTGCCATATCTCTGGCTTCCATTGCGTGCCTCGATGGAGCCAATGTTCAACTGGGGCAATCCGGTAACGGCCCAGATGTTTTTCCGGCATGTCACCGGCCACCAATACCAGATTTGGATGTTCAGCAAGGACCCCGTTATCTGGCATCAACAATCCATGGTGTACTTGGGGAATCTTCCGGCAGAGCTTGGATACGTGGGGCTGCTGGTTGCCGCGCTTGGAGCCTACTGGTGGGGAAAACGGGATGCCCGTTGGGTTGGGCTGGCGTTGGCGATTGCTGGCCTTTGCACTCTGGTGGCCACGGCCACCATGCTGCCAACAATCGCTGGCCCGCCCGCGCAAGTAAACAATCCAATGGCATGGTCCGTGGCATACATCATCCTTGCCACGATTGGCGGGTGGTATCTTGCACGCCGTGGCGCGCCGGTGGTGGCGTTGGCGGTGTTGCTGTTCGGGGTTTGCCTGATTTGGTCCAGCGGTTATGAGATTATGGAGATTGGCCCCTACTACATGGCGGCAACGTTCGGGGTTGGGATTCTGCTGCTTGGGGGAGTATTGGCGTTGCGGGAGGTATTGGGGAATCGGGTGCTGCTTCCGTTGGGGGGGCTGTTGGTGGCAATCACCATCGCCACGAACTTCCACCAAAGCGATGAACGGGGGAACACCATTGTGGAGGATATGACGTTCAACATGCTGAACACGCTCCCGAAAAATGCGCTGATCCTTTCGCAGCAGTGGGATTTTTGGGTGGCCGGCAGCTTCTACCTGCAAAGCGTGGAAAACGTCCGCCCCGATGTGTTGGTGATTGACCCTGAGCTTCTGCGGCGGTCCTGGTATATCAAGCAGCTTCAGCATAACCATCCAGAGTTTATGAAGATGGTTCAGCCAGAGGTTGACAGGTTCATAAAACCACTCCGGCAGTTCGAGGCTGACGAAAAATACAACCCGGCAGAAATTGAAGCCGCTTACGCCGGATTGCTGAGCGCGATGATCGAGAAAAGCATCCCTCACCGCCCGGTGCTGGTTACGGGTGAGGTTCGCACCGACATCAGCGCGCGGTGGCGGCACGTCCCCTACTACCTTGCGCTCCGTTTGATGCCCGACACCACGTATCTGCCGCAGGAATTCCCGAACTACCGGTTCAAGCATTGGGAGGGGCGGATTGACAGCTACACCGCCAAAGCCTACGAGCTGTACGCCCGAAGCGCGCTGGCAAGGTTCATCTACGAACGCGCCCGGGGGCACGCCGACCTTGCCCGCCGCTATGCCGACCTTGCCGTCAGCTTCAACCCAAACTGGGACCCGGAAAACATCCCCGACCAACCGATGAACGGGGAGGATCAGATTCAAGGAATGAATGGATTCTTCTTGGAGTTGCAACGCACGGTAGGCCGATAACCGGAAGCGGGGCAAGCGGACAGACACCCTACCGATCAACCAGCGGAAGGAATGGCTGCAATCCAGCAGCGATCCCTTCTTCCTGATCGGTGCGAAGGTCCTCGGCAAGGGCCATATACATCTCATGGTCCTCCCACTGGCCATTAATCAGGAGCATTTTTGGCGAGTAGCCGATATGCCGGAATCCACATTTCTGCAGGACCCGCCGCGAGGCTTCGTTGCGTGGCATGATGTTCGCTTCAATCCGGTGCAGCCGTAAGTAGCCGAAGCCAAAGCCCATCACGTTTTTCAGCATGGTGGTCATCACCCCGGCGTTGCGGTGTTTGGCATCCATGGAGTAGCCAAGCCTTCCGTTTTGGAATGCCCCGCGTTCAATCGCCACAAGGTTGATGCGGCCAATCAGCAGCGGAGTGGGGTGGTCGGTGAAGATGCCGAACCGGAATTCCTCCTCGCGTTCGCGCCGTTCCACGGTTTGCTGCAACATCTGGCGGTGGAACTCGGCGGTGAAATAATCGGGGGGTGGAACCGGGGACCACGGACGGTGGAAATGCCGATTACGCCGTTGGTAATCGGCAACAAGCTCGGCATCGGGGACCTCAAGAAATCGTAGCGTGTACATTTGGTTCTAAATTCAGAAACCCCGAATCAATGGCCAAGCGTTGCAGTGGAAGACCATACGTTGCAGGGAGCAATCCAGCAGCAGGAGTATGGGATTTTGTGCGCCCTGGGGCCAGGTTTTATCGCCGAGCTATCACTGCTGCGGTGGGGTAGATTGAGTTGAGCCTCGTTTGTTGCAACCCGCGATTGAAGGGGAATTCTGATGGAAAGAGACTCCATTGAACAATTGCAGATCCAGTTCCAGGATCAACTCCGGGATCAACTGCAATCGCAGCCGACGCTTCACGCCAAAGCGCAGGTGCTGATACAGCAGCTGGAGAGCATGGGACCCACAATCCCCCAGCCAATGCTTGCCATCGCCGACGCCCTTCTTGCCGAGGCATGGATTGCCCGCGACCGTGCAGCGATTCCCCCTTTGCTTCGTTGCAAAGCGATGCTTCACACTCAGCTTGTGCAATTCCACGAAGGCTCCGAGGCCTACACCGATCTGCTGCGTTACGCCCGCGAAACCGATAATAAAGAGGCACAAGTTCTGGCCATACAAGGGCTGGGAATGGTTCATCGGCTGCAAGGGGAGACCCTTCGTGCCATTGACTACTTTCTGCAAGGGCTAGAGCTTAGCCGAGCCATTGGCCTGATACGGGGCGTTGCTGCAAACAGCAATTCACTTGGTATCTGCTACAGCATTATCGGTGAGTTCGGGAAAGCATTGGAGGCATACCTTCAAAGCCTTCAGGTGTACCGAACAAGCAATAATCAGCGCGGCATCGGGATAGCGTTGCATAACATCGCCAGTATGTATGTGAACATTGGCGATTACGACAACGCGCTGAAGCATTACCAAGAACAGTTGGGCATTGAACCTACCCACACCAATCCTTCCTCCACCGCAAAAGCATTACAGAGCATGGCGCGGATCTACTTGGAGCAAGGGCAATACGAAGAAGCCATGCGGGCCGCCACCGAGTCACTGCAAGTGTTCACAATGCTGCAGGATACGATGGGGGAAGCAAAGGCGATTGGCACGCTGGGGATCGTCAACCGCGCTATTGGGAGAAACGAGGTGGCGTTTTCGCAGTTTGAGCAAGCAAAGGAGATGGCGCGGCAGATTGGCGACCCCGAAACCTACGTTGACACGCTCCATCATTTGGGAACGCTGTTGCTGGAGATGGGGGAAATTGCCCAAGCACGTGGCCAGCTGGAGCGAGCGGAACGGGCAGCACGGCGGCATAATTTTCAGGACGTTCTTCTTGCCATTTGCGGCCACCTTGCCGATGCTTGCGGCCAGCAGGAAGATTTCCCCAGTGCCTACCGTTACCGCACCGAGCAAGCACAACTGCAACAGGAAATTGGGAGCCACCAGAAACAGAAAGCCCTGGCCGAATTGCAAATGCGGTACGATGTGGAGCGTGCCCAACAGGAGCGGGAAATCTACAGGCTGAAAAGCGAGCAGTTGCAGATGGTGGTGGAGTACAAAACCAACGAACTATCCTCCATTGCCCTTAGCCTGATCCACAAGCAAGAGCTGCTGGAATCGCTATCAGGGCGGTTGCGCCAGGTTATCCAGAAATTCCCGGCAGCAGAGGTTCCGGCCCAGCTTGGTATGCTTCTGGAAGAGCTTATCGCCGAATCCGCCGCCGATTCCGGCTGGACCCTGTTCAAGGAAACCATGCGCCAGACCGACCAGAGCTTCTTGCGCCGCCTGGCCGAACGTTACCCGGTGCTAACGCCAACCGAACTGCAAGTCTGTGCCTTGCTAAAAATGGAGATGGCCTCCAAGGATATTGCCAACATTCTTGGCGTTTCGGTTCGGGATGTGGAAAGCCACCGCTACAACCTTCGGAAAAAATTATCGCTGGCCCCCAGCGAATCGCTTTCCGCTTTCCTGAATCAGGAGGAGTTTCGGGCGGCCGAGAACGACCGCGCCACCCTCAGGGATCAAGAGTTCACCGAGCGGTTATCGCAGCAATACCCCAGCCTATCCTCCAAAGAATTGAAAATTTGCACGCTTTTGAAGGCAGGGCTGACCACAAAGGAGATCACCCAGCTTCTCTCAGTCAGCGACCGCACGGTCGAAAACCACCGATACCACATCCGAAAGAAACTCAACCTTCCGGCGAACAGCAACCTTTCTACGTTTTTTGCAGCCTTGTAGGGGTGGATAGGCTACCGCCTCTATTTGCAAAATCTGGTCGTTTTTCATGTTGTTGACTTAAAGTAAAATCTTCGGTAAGTAGATTTATGTGTTGAAGCTCTTGCTATTTACGCGAATTCTCTGTATGTTTTCCTTCAGATAAGCTCACCCTGACGACAGAATGGGAAACTTGCTCCGCTACACGGAGCAATGACGGCATCAGAGGAACAACCAGCGTTACAATAACCGCACACCGTCATAGCGATTGAGGCGCGTATGTCAGCAGAGGCTTACAACTACGGAATGCGTCGGCGAGAATCCTTCTTTCGGATCACCGAGGAGGACTCCCCGGCAACTGAAAAACCTTCCCCATTTTCAACAAAACCGATGAACGGCGTGCGTGCGAACTCCTCGATGACCCGCGATGCGGAGCAAGTCCGCCGGATGATGGACGCGGCCAAAGCTGGCAACGAAGCGCGGATTGACTGGTCCGCACGGATGACCGATGAACAGATTGCCGAGCTTTCCGACGATAATCCAGCAAAACCACGCGTTGCCGAAGGTCCAAGCCTGCAACGGGAAAGCATTCCTTTCCCCGATTTAGGAACACCGCTCCAACCATCCCGTCGCCAAGAAATGGCTGTGGTAAATCCGCCAGCGGATCCGCCAGTTTCTGCTCCGGAACTAGTGGCAACGGTGGTGTTTGAAAAAACTGCAACCGAGGTCGCCAGCGAAGTTTCTGCTGATATGCCTCCAACATCGGAAATCGTGATAGAGGAAATTGTGGCGGAGGAAGAGGTGGCGTTGGAGCCTATCCAGCACGCAGTTGAACCAATGGTTCAAGTGGCACCGCTCGCCGAGGCTTTGCCCCAGCCGGTCGCGCCGCCAACGCTGAGCAGCGAACCACTGGAACATTTGGCCGCAGCGGAATCGCTATCTGAACTTCCATCTGAGCCTGCATCTGTGGCCACCTCCGTAGCCACTCCGCGCACGATTGACCCGTCGCAATTTCGCCGTGCCGAGGACCACATTGTGGCGCAGGCCACCGCCGATGTGGTTGAGAAAACAGCCAAAAATGGGCATCAAGAGATAACCACTCCGTTCCCAACAGCCGCACAACAGGGGTATCAACCGCTCACCCCGGTTGAGCAAGCAAAGACTGCTATCGGCGAAAAAAAGCAAGAATCGCTATTTATTGGCCGCCCAAAACGGGAACGGAAACGGATCGGGAAGGTGGCTCTTTCCACCGTTGTTGCGTTGGGAGCACTGACCGGGTTGGGCCTTTATGCCGGAGGTGCCGATCTTCTTTCCACATGGTTTGCGCATCGTCAAGAGGGGGCCGAAACAGCATCACGGGCTGTACCCCCGGCTGTGGCGGCTCCCTCAACTCTTCAACCAACCACGCCGCCGCCCCAGCTTGGGCAAACGGCAGCCATTGAAGTACGAAGCAGCGACACCGGAACTCTGGCTTCATCAGAAGCGGGGGGAAGCGTGGCAAACGACACCGTTGCGGCAACGGTAGCCACGGCTCCGGTGCGCCCAACGGAAGCTCCGGTGGTGGCTGAACCTCGTGCAGAATCGCAACCGCCCCAGAAGCCAGCGGCCGACACAACGCCGGTGGTGGCGGAATCATCAACGGGTGCTTCGATGGTGGTGGTGCAGGTTCGCGCAACCCCCGACCCGGTGGAAGCAAAGCGAATTGCGCGAAAACTGCGGAAGACTGGGATCACAACAGTCTCGGTAATGGAGGCCGATAACCATTCCACCGCACTGCATCGGGTTCGGTTTGAGTTTGCGGGAAGCAAGAAGGAGGCGATTGCCGCAGCCGAGCGAGCCGGATACAGTGACGTCTGGGTGGTGAAGCAAAAGTAACAGCAGCAAATTATCGGCCTGGGTTTCCCCACTGGCCGGTTACGACAATGCGGTCCGGGGACAGGGAGGTTCATCGCATGGATTGGTTTGAGCGAACCTCCCTGTCCTTATTTTTTGAATTTTTTTTGAGCTTTTGATCCTTGGGATTGCTTGGCTCATCCTTCCTCCACCACGATTCCGCCACGGTGAAACCGCACAACAGCGGTCCAATATTCCAGAAAGTGGGTGCTGGCAGCGTTGGCAGCTTCCTGGGTTGGGAACAGCCCGAACAGCGTGGATCCGCTGCCGCTCATCAAGGCAAATGCTGCGCCGGCGGCGTACAGCTCCGCTTTGATTTGGCCGATTGCTGGGTGTTCCAACATCACAATTTCCTCAAAATCATTCACCATTCGGTCGCGAAGAATCACCGGGTTGGCCACCCCATCCCGAAGCAACGCCATGATGTTGGTGGCCGCCCGTTCCGTTGTTCGGTTGACCGCGCGGAACGCCCACGGAGTTGGCACATGAATCCCCGGGTTCACCAGCAGGACCCACCACGGCAGCGTGATGGAATCAGGGAGAAGCACCTCCCCCCGCCCCGTTGCGTGGGCCACGCCTCCCTCTAAAAAAAATGGGACATCGCTTCCCAGCATCAGCCCTAGGCGATGGAGCGTCTCCGGCGAGATGTTTTGCTTCCAGAGGTGCGCCGCGCCAATCAAGACCGCCGCCGCATCGGCACTTCCGCCCCCCAATCCCCCTCCGGTAGGTATCCGTTTTGTTAGGTGGATATCCATGCCCAGCATCGGCGTGTTGGCGGCTTGCCGCAGCAGCAGCGCGGCTTTCAGGCAAAGGTTGTCCTGGCCCGCCGACAGCGCGTCGTTGCCAGCAATCTGAAGGGTGAGCTTGTCATCGGAGCGGAGGGTAAGGATTACGGTGTCGAACAACGCCAGCGAAGCGAAGGTGGTGTTCAGGTCGTGGTAGCCATCGGGGCGGCGGCGAAGGATTTCCAGCCCCAAGTTGATTTTTGCCGGGGCGTGCAGTTTCAGCATGGCGGGAGCGGTCATGGTGGCAAAGATACCACAACAGAAGCGCGGCCTGATCCGCCAAGAATTTACGTTTTCACATACACAAGCCCCATAATCCTGTTGGCCGAATAGCGTGCCCTGCCGTACCTTTGCAAGTTCTTTTCCCAGCCTCTGTTGGCTGGGTCATGATTTACCAACTCAAAAAAGGTACCGCAATAGGAAGATTTCAACAGGGCCGTCCCGTGCGTGAAGGCCAACTTCGTGTCAATCGCGAGATTCGCGCTCCGCTGGTTCGTGTCATTGATGACAACGGGGATCAGTTAGGATTGATGCACCCGCGCGAAGCCATGCAGCTTGCAATGGAGCGGGAGCTTGACCTTGTGGAGATTGCCCCAAACGCCGATCCACCAGTGTGCAAAATTGTGGATTACGGCAAGCTCCGCTACGAGCAGCAGAAGCGCGACAAAGTTCAGCGAAAAAACCAGCAGGTCCAGCAACTGAAGGAAGTTCGGCTGCATCCCCGCACCGACACCCACGACGTTGACTTCAAAACCCGCCATGCCCGTGAGTTCTTGCAGGAAGGGAACAAGGTGAAGTTTGTGGTGGTGTTCAAAGGGCGCGAAGTGACGCACCAGCAAATTGGGCGCGACCTGTTACAGGGAATTATTGACGCTTTGGCCGATGATGCCAAAGTGGAACAACCGATCCGCATGGAAGGACGAAACATGTGGATGACCCTTGCTCCAGATAGCAAGAAGAAAAAGGCCACGGCCTAAGCTCTCTCGTCCTATTTTCAACGTTACGTTCATACAGGGAGGAACACACAATGCCCAAAATGAAAACCAACCGCGGGGCGGCAAAACGCTTCAAGGTGACGGGGTCGGGGCGGCTAAAGCGCGAAAGCGCCAACCGCAGCCACATCCTCACCAAAAAAGCACCAAAGCGTTTGCGCCAGCTTCGCAAAGCCCAAATGGTTGGTGCGGTTGATGAACCGCGCATCAAGCATATGCTTGGTATGTAATTCTGGCCAGCTTCTTACGCCCGCGCCAGCTTCAAAACCACACGCATGGCACAGTGCCCGCCCACACAGCGCGGACACCGGAACACCGGACAGATACTTGCCTGCGTCCATCTTATCAACACAAAATCTGTAAAGCCTAACCATGCCACGTTCAAAAAACAAAGTCGCCTCGCGGGAACGCCGCCGGCGCGTGCTTGAATTAGCCAAAGGGTATTGGGGCGACCGCTCGGCGGTCTGGACCATTGCCAAAAACCACGTCGAGAAAGGGCTTACCCATGCCTATCGCGACCGCCGCCTGAAAAAGCGGAACTATCGCCGCCTCTGGATTGTGCGCATTAACGCTGCTGCACGCCTGAACGGCACCACCTACAGCCGCCTTATTGATGGCTTGAACAAAAAAGGGCTTGGAATCAACCGGAAGGTGTTGGCAGAAATCGCCATGAACCAGCCGGAGATGTTCAAGCAGATTGTGGCGCACGTCAACTCCTAAGCGGAAAACCACGCGCGGCCACCAGCAAAATCAGCAATCCCCTTTTCCGCATAGTTGCGAAAAAGGGGATTTGTTGTTTATCATGCGACCGCTTGCAAGGGGGAAGTTCCTTCCCCAGCCGATACGCAACGTCCCACTCTTCCGTTCTTTTACTTCCAACGCCGTATGCTTGAAGCCATTGCCCAACTTCGCCTGCAGATTGAATCCGACTGCGCAGCCATTGCCTCGGCAACCGATGCCGAAGCCTTCCGCCTGAAGCACCTTGTTCGCAAAGGAACAATCGCCGGGCTGTTCGACCGGCTGCGGGAAGTTCCAAAGGAGCAAAAGCGGGAAGTTGGGCAAGCATTGAACGAGCTTCGCACCGCTGCCGAAGCGGCCTTTGCCGATGCCGAAGCACGCTACGCCGACGCATCGCCCGACGCACCAAGCAACCCACGCGCCGATGTCACCTTGCCCAGCCGAACCTTCTACCACGGCCACGAGCATCCGCTGATGCGGGCAAAAGCACGAATGGAAGAAATCTTCACCCGCATGGGATTCAGCATTGCCAGCGGCCCAGATATTGAGGATGATTACCACAACTTCGAGGCCCTAAACTTCCCCCCCGACCACCCCGCACGCGATATGCAGGACACGTTCTTTGTGGAAGCCGAGGACCGCGCCGATGTGCTGCTGCGAACCCACACCTCGCCGGTGCAAATCCGGGTGATGCAATCGCAGAAGCCCCCGATCCGCTGCATTATGCCGGGCCGGGTGTACCGCAACGAGGCGATAACCGCACGCGCTGGCGCCGAGTTCTACCAAGTGGAAGGCCTTTACATTGATAAAGGGGTGACGATGGCGCAGCTGAAAGGAACCGTCTGCGAGTTCGCACGCGCTTACTATGGCAACGATGTCAACATCCGCTTCCGCTCCTCCTTCTTCCCGTTCACCGAGCCTTCGGCGGAGTTAGATATCACCTGCTTCCTTTGCAAAGGGAAGGGATGCCGGATTTGCAAGGAGAGCGGATGGCTAGAGATTCTGGGCTGCGGAATGGTCCACCCCAACGTGCTCCGCAACTGCGGGATTGATCCCGAAATCTACAGCGGCTACGCTTTCGGGATGGGCATCGAGCGGACCTTGATGCTGAAAATTGGCCTGAACGACCTGCGGCTGTTGTACGAAAACGACATCCGATTGCTGGAGCAGTTCTAACCACAATGATCCGCCCAATCGCACCCGGAATGCTGAAAGTCAGCGAGGTCTTCTTCTCCATCCAAGGCGAAGGAACCCGCGCTGGGTTGCCCTGCGTGTTTGTGCGGCTTCACGGCTGCGGGCTTCGGTGCAGCTACTGCGACACCCCCTACGCTTTGGACCACCGCACAGGCGGAACGTGGATGAGTTTTGAGGAGATACGGGCGGAGGTCCAACGCCACCCTGCTCAGTTTGTGGAGTTCACCGGGGGGGAGCCGTTGGAGCAGTCGGAGGTGCACCCGCTGATGGCGCAGTTTCTGGACGAAGGCTACACCGTCGCGGTGGAAACCGGAGGGCACATGGACATTGGGTTGTGCGACCCCCGCGTTATCCGCATCATGGACCTGAAAACGCCCGACTCCGGCATGGCGAAGCGGAACCGCCTGGAGAACATCCCTTTGCTCACAAAGCAGGATGAAGTCAAATTCGTTTGCGCTTCGCGCCGTGATTATGAGTGGGCACGGGAGCTTATCGTCCAGCATCGTTTGCCCGAGCGTGTGGGGGCCGTGCTGATCTCGCCAGTGTTTTCCAGCATCGAGCCGGTGCGCCTTGTTGAATGGATCCTTGCCGACGGGCTGAACGTGCGGTTCCAGCTGCAAATGCACAAGTTTATCTGGGAGCCAGATAGGCGCGGGGTGTAAGGCCCTCCCAAAGGACTGATCAACAAGATGCTCCCCGCAAGGAAAAACTCTTTCCTATGAAATGAATTTCGCGCTATCTTCGCCGCGTCCTTCCGGCGTACCTACTTTGATAGAGTTGCTTGCAACCGTTGCCGCATTCCATCTGCTCTTGCTGAAAAAAATCTCAATGGGGGGTGAGAACTTTTCCCCTGTTCGGTGTCTTGTAAGAAGCATGGGTGCTGTGCCCAAGAACGCATCTTTCCTGAGAGTCTATGCGATGACCTACCTTCTCTATGCAGTTCTAATCGCCATTATCACGCTTCCGGCCGTTGCCCAACAAACGGCCGAGAGTTATGATGACGTGATGCTGGTCATCAACGAGCGGAGCTGGAGCTCGCGCGAGATTGGGGCATACTTTGCGGCGCGGCGCAACATCCCTGAGCGGAACATCTGCCGCATCAATGTTGACACTTCCGAGACGATGGACTCGGCAACATTCATCCCATTGAAATGGCAGATTCAGGAGTGGATGCAGAAGCAGAACGTGGTGAATTCCATCAACTACATTGTCACCACAAAGGGTTGCCCGCTGCGGATTCGGACTTCGGTGTGGGACTATGTGGATTCGGTGGTGCTAAAAGCGTACGTCCAAGGTGGGCAATGCTCCTTTGAAGATTGCTTGGCCTTAATCAACGGGAAAGATTCCTCGGCGATGTTGGCGGTGAAAATCAACCTCAACATCCCTATCTCACGATACTACGGTTCCACCCAGCACTTCAAGCGCGACCCAGTCAGCTTGCCGATGTACTTGGTCACGCGGCTGGATGCCTACACGGTGGAGCAAGTCAAATCCTATATCCAACGTGCGGAAGAACCGGCGTTGTTGGGGGAAGGAAACTGGGTGCTTGATATTGACCCGTGGCGGGACGGAGGCGGGTATAAAGTTGGGAACGATTGGATGCGTTGGAGCGATACGCTGCTGCAAGCAAAAGGGCAAACGGTGGTTCGGAACAACGACACGGTATATCTGCATGGCCAGCAGAACGTTATCGGGTACGCATCGTGGGGAAGCAACGACGGCCACAGCGGTGGCGGCGAGAAGGCAAAGCCCGGGAACACGTGGCTGAATGGATCAATCGCCGAAACCTACGTTTCGACCGGGGGGCGTTCGTTTAAGCCAGGAACAGGATATGGGCAATCGCTGATTGCCGATTGGATTGCCGAAGGGGTTTGCGGAATCAAAGGCTACACCGACGAACCATATCTGGAAGTGATGGCCCGCCCGCATATCTTGTTCGACCGCTACACCAGCGGGTTCAACATGGCCGAAAGTTATTGGGCCGCATCGCCGTGGCTTGCATGGCGGCAGGTAGTGATTGGCGACCCCAAAATGCGGCTGCGGATGTTGATGCGCCCAACCCAGGCCGTGGTCGCCATAGATTCCGGTTTTCGGTTCGAGCCGCTACGCGACACGACGTGGGTGCAGAACCTTGACTCCTCCGACTTAACGGTGGCGGCCATCAGTCTCCATGGAACGTATGCCGCCGATTTCTCCGCTGAGTTGTTGGGTAGTTCTTTCCCGGCAACAGTGCCGCCCGGGGACTCGATCGGAGTCATTGTCACTTGCCGGCCTTCCGTTTATGGAACCATTGGCGCGCTTGTGGCATTGCAGTACCAGCGGGGAAAGGGGGGGAGTTTCACAACATCCTTCACGGCAACGGGGTTCGGCGTGCGCCCGGCAGTGATAACCCCAACCGAGGCAAATTTCATTGCTGGATTGGGTGACACGGCAGTGACGAAAACCATTGTTGTGCGCAACGCCACATTGCTGGACACCGTGCGGGTGAATAACCTTTCGATTACCGGATCCGGGGCATCCGCTTTCCGAGTATCGCCCGCAGTAAAATATCCCTACCTAATTCTTGGTGGGGACAGCCTGCAGTTCACGGTGGTGTATCGCCCTTCGGCAGAAGGGATGGATTCGGCGGTGATTCGGGTGCTGAATAGTGGTGGTGCTGGAACAAAACAGATAAAACTGTATGGCCAGAAGACAAACAGCGCAGCCGCACCAACAGCATGGGAATTATCGGCAATGCATCTAAGTATTGAGCCAAATCCATTCATGAATAACACAACGGTTCGTTATTCAGTACCGATCGAAGCGGCAGCGGTAGAAGTTGATATTATTGACCATCTGGGTCGCGTGGCGCGGTCTTATACGAATAATAATCTGGGTGGAGATCACACAATTGAATTAAAAAAAGAGGGGTTAGCCTCAGGGATATATCTCTGCCGACTAACAGTTATTGATAAGCACAATAATCGTAGAAGCATTACGCAAACAGCTGTTGCGGTGCAATAACCGCCCAAAAATCCAGCTGTAACTCTTGCGAATTCTGTAGAGTCAATCAACAAGCAACTGCATCCTCATAAACATAAACCTGTTCAAACCAACCTAAAACCAAGGGAAGTACCATGAGACGATTCCTACTTCTTGCCACAGCTGCACTGGCTGCTGGCTCGGCTGCAACAGCGCAGCAGCTCGACATCTCCACAAAAGCACCTACGATTGAGATCCCGATCGTCAACAAAACAATTCCTCCGGTAATTGCCCGCCCTGAATGGCGCGTATCTGAGGAAAAGGAATACGTGTTTAATTCGCAGATTATTGAGCGCTCAGCCATCAATGATGAAGGGTTCCGTGTTGACACGAACCGCAATGACTTTGAAGTGCCATTTGCTTATTCTATCCAAGGCGGGGGGCAAGCTATTCAGCGTGGTGTTGGCCAGATATTTCCCATGAAATACTTGTATAGTTTTTACGACCAATACTATACGTCCGAAGGCAAAACCAAGCGGTATGGTGATACCAACGTTATCACCGATGACCAAGCTTACATTGAGCAATTCAAAGGCGCGCGGGGATGGACCCTGAATGCCGTCCGTGCATTGATCTACCATAACCCAAATAACACTACACCTGCGGATCAGCTGAACATTGGTGTCCTATCCGTCCACAAATTAAATGTGGATTATACCAGCTCCGCATATCGTCAAAGTGGTTTCCGGGCAATGCGTAGCTCCCTAGACCCCTTGAAAGTCTATGAGGTGGAAGTTGATGGCCAGACTTTAAAGAGCACTATCACAGGGCAAGGCGGAATTGCAGGGCTTACTGTGGAATTCGAGCAGCCGTTGGAGTTTACTGCTGACGAATCAGCATTGTTGATGTACGTCAACGATTTTGCTACGCCATTAACCAGCATTGAGCAAAACAGCCCGCGCGAATATCAAGGGATTATTGGCTATGAGGAATGGAGGTCGGGAGTATTAACAACTAACCAAGCAACAGGAGAGTTAGTTGACACACGCTCCAACCCAATTGACCAGTACAAAGCATTTGGCGTAGCCATGTTTTCTGAGAACGATACGGATCGCGTGTTTAGCGTGTACTCACGTCTTAGCCGGAATGGCAAGCCTTCGATGGTGAACTTTGATATGACCTGGGTCGGCACTGTTGATCTCTCTGCATCAGGGGTTCAGTATGTTCTGGGCAAGGATGCAACCAGCCAAGGGCTTGGCGAAACCACGCCAAACCCAGTGGTAAGCAATGATGCCCGTTTGCCATACTCGCTGACCGAGCCAGCACACGTAAGCATTGATCTGTACAGCGTAAGCGGCGACCATGTGGCACGCCTTGTGGATGATAAATTTATCCCCGGTAACTACACTGTTGCTCTGCCGTTGGACAACATGAACAACGGCGCGTACGTTGTTCGGATGCTTGCTAACGGGAAGGCCTACAGCAGCAAATTGTCGGTGGTGCGGTAAATCCATTATCGGCTTCGCAGACAACAAAACAACAACAACAAACGGGCTGGCTTCCGCTGGAAGTCAGCCCGTTTCTTTTGTTGATTATATCCCTGCAAAAAATGTCCCCAAATTAATTTCTGGGGACAACCCTAATTTCTGGCGAATGTGATAACGGTGATTTTCCACTGTGCGCTCCGACGTTGATAAAATTCCCGCTATCTCCTTTGTGGAATATCCGCTTCGCAGAAGAACGCAAATCTTTAATTCTTTCCCGCTCAGTGCTGGAAATCGTTCTTTTAACCGAGCGGTTACGGTGGGGTCCTCGCTTCGCAGTATTGTTTTCACTGTTCGGATGGCAATGTCATCAAGGTATTCTATCAATGTTTTGTGGGCGGGCAGCTCCAACTTCCGGCGGATATTTCGCCGGTGCGATTCGATATCCCGTTCGGTGACGTTGCACAGGCTGGCAATTTCCTTTGTTGATAACCCAATCCTGATTAAAAAACAAACACGCAATTCCGTTGGGGTTAATCGTGGGCATTGTGCTGTTACCGCTTGCATGAACGAGCCTTGCGACTCGTTCATTTGCTTCTCAAATAATTCCCACTCATCGCTGGTGGAATTTTGGCTATCCAATAGCTGCGATAACTCTACCACGCGCTCCCGCAATGCCGCATCATCAGCAAGAATAATGCTCCGAATTTGCTCACGGAAGGAATGGAGAAATTCGGATTTCTGCACCAGCTGCAATGCCAGCGCGCTTAACTCGGCACGGCGGTGCTGCATTAATCGCTCTAATTGCTCGCTTCGCAGGCGGTACACCTCGGCATCGTTACGGGTTTGGCGAAGGTCAAATTGCATCATCAGCATCTGGCGGTTGCGATCGTGCTCGGCAGCCGCCATGCCAGATTGCGCCTGATGGTAGCTCACATAATGGTGATATGCCAAATCAAACTCACCTTGCTGCTTGTGGGCATCGCTTATGGCTTTATGGAGCTTTGCCCTAAGTTCATGACTGATGGAGTTCGCCGATTCTATCAGGGTTAATGCTTGCTGCAGCGTGGCGATCGCTTCGGCAAATTCCCCTGCTTCAATTAAAAGGGAACCAACGGCATACAGCGCGTTCACCTCTTCTTTCCAAACATGATAGCCACGTATTTCTTGCAATGCTTCGCGGGACCAACGAAGTGCTTCAGCCATGTCCCCTTGCTGTTTGCGAATCGCCCCGATATTTCGGCGCAATCCGGCGCAGATCACGCCGTACCCCTGCTTCTGGGCAATGCTCAACCCTTGATTCAAGACATCCATGGCTTCGTCGTGCCTCTGCAAGGTGATGTATAATTCGCCAACGTTATTCAGCAACGCGGCTTGGTGGTACAGGCTTCCGGTGGTTCTGCTTAGCTGTAGGGCGTTGTGGTAATGCTGCAAGGCGCTTTCGTGGTTGCCAATAATGGAGTAAAGCGTGGCAATCATGTCCAGCGTGGCGATCTCATTATTTACCACCCCCACTTGGTGCAGCAATGTGTGGGCTTTTATCAGCAATGCTAAGGCTTCGTCGTAATTCCCCATCAATTGCATCAGGTAGCCCATGTTTGCAACGCTGATTGCTGTGCATTCGGCATCGTTATGGCGTTCGGCAAATGCTTCGCCACGGCGGAACCACTCGAACGCTTCGGCAACACGCCCCATCTCCTGGTATGCTGTTCCGATAATCGTCATCATGCGGTGTTCATCGGTGTGGGCCGCAACGTTGTGGTAAAGCTCCTTTGCTTGCTCGGCAAATTCAATGGCTTTTGCGTATTCCTTCATCATCAGGCTTACCCAAGCGATTTCGGCAGCGATCAACGCTCGCGTTTCCGCCACGTGCTCCGTTTGCCTTGCGCACCGGTCGCAGCACTCCAACCCTTGCTCTAACGCTGAGATTGCTTGATGGTATCGCCCCATTTCGCCGTAGATATTCCCCATGATCTGGCAGGTTGATGCCTGCCCCAGCATCTCCCCAAGCCCTGCATACAGGCTTTGCGATTCCAGAATTGCGGCAAGGGCTTCCTGCAAGCGCGTAAGCCGTGCAAGCATCATAGCAATCAGCAGCAGGGTGTCGGCTTCGCCACGGGTGTAGTTGTGGCGGCGGGCAATCAGCCGCGTTTGCTCGCAGAACTCCAACATTTGCTGCGGGGCCTTCCGCTTGGCGGCTTGGGCAATCTGGTTGCGAATGCCAACTTGCTCCTGTGGGCTTTGTGCTGTCTCCAGCCTTGATTGCAGTTCGGCAAGTGTCTTATCCATTGCCATAACCTAATTGAGTTGAAGAGAATGGCCAGCACAAAAACAGCACAATCGGCACGAAGGTTTCCCCACGTGCCGATTGCGTTTGTTCCCCTTCTTCAATCGGCGCCCGCTTCACAGTGTTGCCATGCGCCGAAATGCCCCACTGTTCGTTTCCGAAGTTTCCGGTGGATTACTCCACTGGGTTATTCCGCTGAGTTATTCCGCTGGATTACTCCACAACGGAGATGTACCAGTCCATCGAGGCCGGGTCAATCGCCGCGCCGCTTTCGTTGCGGAACTTCACTTCAACAGTGCCGGCTGCCGAAACCCGCGCGTAGCTGATAATCAATCCATCCGCTAACGCGTTTTGTGGCGAGATGCTTACCGCGCCGGTTGTGCCTGCACCCGTTACCGTGAACGTCTCGACCGATGATGCGCCAGCAGCAACCGAGGCAACATCTTTGGTCACGGTAGTCTTCGTGGTTTTATTTCCCCACGACATCGCGCCGCCGGTGGTGCTCACTAACATCTGCCCATTCGATGCTGGCGCAGCATCGGGAAGGGTGTAGATGGTGTTCGCTGCGGTTGTGGCTGCCGAACGCAGCCCCGTGAAGTTGGTACCGGTGTAGGTGAAGCTGGTGTTATCCTCGTAAAAGCGGAGCACCTGCGCGTGGCCGTCGGTGTTGCCGATTGCCAAATCAACATCGTTGAATATCCCGATGGTATCTTGGCCCGAAACATCAACCATAGTGTTCGTTGTCGAGCCGTTGAAGCCAAAGGAGTTGTCGCCAACCTCCAGGTATCGCCCGCCGGGGATTGCCGATGCCGTCCCGTTCACAAAGTTCCGTTCGCCGCCGCCGATTGCGCCGAAGGAACCATTGATGGAGTCGTTCAATCCGCCGGCAATCACCCCGCGCCCGCTGCTAAAACGGATATGATTCCCCGAGCCTCCGCCAATCACTCCTTCGGTGGCGTCAATCAGATTGTTCTGGCCGCCGCCGATGGTTGCAAACGTGTTGGCCACGCGGTTGTTTGCGCCACCAAACACCCCCGAGTTCGCTGACGTGGCTTTGTTATCGGATCCACCAACCACCACCGATTGCGCCGCGCTTGCGGTGTTCCGCAATCCGCCGCCAACAAACGCTTCGGTTGCTGTGGCCGAGTCGGTGTTGCCACCAACCACCACGGAGCTGGTTCCGGTTGCGCGGTTGTTTTGTCCGCCAAGAATCGCGCTTCCGGTGCCCGTGGCACGGTTGCTGTTCCCGCCGCCGATAACGCTGAAGGTGCTGCTGGAAAAATTCCGGAAGCCGCCGCCGATGAAGGCGTTATCGCCATTGATGGTGTCAAGATCACCACCGCCGATGACGCTGTTATCGGCATTTGCGACGATGTGGTTCTGCGAGCCACCACCGATGAAACCTTCGAGTGCCGTCCCCACAGTTGTGCCAATCCTGTTCTCCGTTCCTCCCACAATCGCATTGTGCGAACCAAATGCGCGATTTTGGAATCCGCCAACAATCACCACGTGGTCGGTCACCAGCTCATTCCCTTCTCCCCCACCGATGATGCTGAACTCACCTCCGCTGAAAAATCCGCCGTTGATTTTGTTGTTGCGTCCGCCAACAATCACTGCGTGCGTTGGCAATCCGCCACCGCCGCTACCGCCGCCAACGCGGTTCCCTTCGCCGCCGCCAAGAAATGAGTTGTCGCCACTGAGTGAGTCGTTAAGACCTGCGCCGATAAAGCTGTTGGCCCCACGCAGCAATCGGTTGTTCTGGCCCGCGCCAACAAATCCCCGCGCCACGCTTGCCGACCCTCCAATTTGGTTCCCTGATCCCGCAACAATGGCATGGTCGGAACCGCCCGAAACGGAGTTGTTGTTGCTTCCGGCACCAAAGAAAAGGCCGCTGCCGCCACCACTGTTCGTGTTGTTGCTTCCGCCGGCAATGACGCTGTGGTCGCCAAACAGGGTGTTCCCCTCGCCGCCAACAATGGAGTTGTGGGCGCCTGCAAAAAATCCCGATTGGATTTTGTTGTTCTCGCCACCGCCAATAAACCCATGGCTAACATTGGTGAACCCACCGGGTCCGCCACCGATTTTGTTGCGCGAGCCACCGCCGATAAAGCTCTGCGGAGCAACAAGGATGCTGTCGCGTAGCCCCGCGCCGATCATTGCGTCTGTGGAGTTATCAATGGTGTTTTCATTGCCGCCTCCAATCGCTCCATTGGTTCCGGTTACGCTGTTTCCCCTGCCAACCATCACCCCTGTTCTGTTGCCGGTTGCGCTGTTCTGGAAGCCACTGCCAACAAAGCTGTAGAAGGCTCCGGAGCCACCATCGTTGGAGGTGGCAACGTTCTCTTGACCGCCAACAACGGTGCCAGCATCTTCCACGTAATTCAGCGTGCCGCCCACAATCACTGAGTACTGATCTATGGCTTCGTTCAGCTCACCGCCACCGATAACGCTGTGTGATCCCGATGCGGTGTTCTCCTGCCCTCCACCCACCGTTGAAAAATCCCCCGATGCTGTATTCTCCTGCCCTCCACCCACTGTTGCCCTAGAGCCTGATGCTCCGTTCAAATATCCTCCACCCACCGTTGCATAATCCACCGATGCGGTGTTCTCCTGCCCTCCACCCACTGTTGCCCTAGAGCCTGATGCTCCGTTCAAATATCCTCCACCCACCGTTGCACTAGAGCCTGATGCTGTATTCTCCTGCCCTCCACCCACCGTTGAATACGCCCCTGATGCTTCGTTCAGAGATCCTCCACCCACCGTTGAATACTCTACGAATGCAGTGTTTATCCGCCCTCCAGCCACCGTTGAATACGCCCCTGATGCTTCGCTCTGATATCCTCCAGCCACCGTTGCACTAAAGCCTGATGCGGCGTTCTGATATCCTCCACTCACCGTTGAATACTGCTCCGATGCTGTATTCTCCTGCCCTCCAGCCACCGTTGAATATATCTCTGATGCGGTGTTCGTCAGCCCTCCACCCACCGTTGAACTATAGCCTGATGCTCCGTTCAAATATCCTCCAGCCACCGTTGAATAATCCCCCGATGCGGTGTTCTCCTGCCCTCCAGCCACCGTTGCACTAGAGCCTGATGCGGTGTTCGTCAGCCCTCCACCCACGGTCGCATACCCGTGATCTGATGTTGTGCCTGCATCATCTCCTGCACGGTTGTTCGCACCGCCACCCACCACACCATAGTCATCTGTTATGGTGTTTACAGTACTAATAGTCCCACCGCCAGCAATGACCCCACCTACCACACCAGTAGTAACGCCGTTCCCGCTAAACCCGCCGATGATGTTCGGGCTGGTGGCGTTTGGCTCAAGCCGCAATGCGCGCTGGTTGTTCACCCGGAAATCCACCGCCACGTTGTCGGTGGTCCCCATGAAGTTCGTTCCGTCAACAAGCCCGCTGTTGCCGTCGGTGCGCCAGAAGGTTGCGCCAAGCGGCTGCCACGTTGGGGCGGTTGCCGGGCCGGTGCTGGTTAAAACATCACCCGCAGTCGAGCCGGTGCCGATCATCTTTCCCGATGAAACAGCAAGGTTAGCAAGTTCGCATTCCCCACCTCGCCATCAGCGATTTTCGCGCTGGTGACGGCGTTGTTGGTGATGGTTGGGCTCGGATAGCTGCCAGTAAGATCACCCCCTGCCGGCCCGTTCGGCGGCAGGCTTGTGAACGCAAGGTCCGCGGTGGTGATCGTGTTGTCCAGAATCTTCGCGCTCGTCACAGAGTTGTCAGCAAGGTCGGAAGTTCCAACAGCACCGTCGGCGATCTTCGCGCTGGTGACGGCGTTGTTGGTGATGGTTGGGTTTGGATAACTGCCAGTAAGATCACCGCCAGCCACCGCACTTAGTGGAAGAGCTGTTGGGATCACCCCGGCGGCAATGTCGGCAGCGGTGATGGTTCCGTCCAGAATCTTCGCGCTCGTCACAGAGTTGTCAGCAAGGTCGGAAGTTCCAACAGCACCGTCGGCGATCTTCGCGCTGGTGACGGCGTTGTTGGTGATGGTTGGGTTTGGATAACTGCCAGTAAGATCACCGCCAGCCGGTCCACTTGGTGGAAGAGTTGTTGGGATCACCCCGGCGGCAATGTCGGCAGCGGTGATGGTTCCGTCCAGAATCTTCGCGCTCGTCACAGAGTTGTCAGCAAGGTCGGAAGTTCCAACGGCACCATCAGCGATCTTCGCGCTGGTGACGGAGTTGTCAGCAAGGTCGGAAGTTCCAACAGCACCGTCGGCGATCTTCGCGCTGGTGACGGAGTTGTCGGCAAGGTCGGAAGTTCCAACGGCACCGTCAGCGATCTTCGCACTCGTCACAGAGTTGTCAGCAAGGTCGGAAGTTCCCACAGCACCGTCAGCGATCTTCGCGCTGGTGACGGCGTTGTTGGTGATGGTTGGGTTTGGATAACTGCCAGTAAGATCACCCCCGGCCGGCCCGTTTGGCGGAAGGCTCGTGAAGGCAAGGTCCGCCGTGGTGATGGTGTTGTCCAGAATCTTCGCGCTGGTGACGGCGTTGTTGGTGATGGTTGGGTTGGGATAGCTACCAGTAAGATCACCGCCAGCCGGCCCGCTTGGTGGAAGAGTTGTTGGGATCACCCCGGCGGCAATGTCCGCAGCGGTGATGGTTCCGTCCAGAATCTTCGCGCTGGTCACGGAGTTGTCGGCAAGGTCTGAAGTTCCAACAGCACCGTCAGCGATCTTCGCGCTGGTGACGGAGTTGTCAGCAAGGTCGGAAGTTCCAACAGCACCATCGGCGATCTTCGCACTGGTGACGGAGTTGTCGGCAAGGTCGGAAGTTCCAACGGCACCGTCAGCGATCTTCGCACTGGTGACGGAGTTGTCGGCTAAGTCGGCGGCGGTCAAGGTTCCGTCGGCGATTTTTGCTCCGGTGATCGAGCCATCGGCAAGGTCCGCTGCCGAGATCGCCCCGTCGGCAATCTTTGCCCCCGTGACTGCTCCATCGGCAATCGCCGGGTTCGGATACGTTCCCGTCAAATCCCCACCGGCCGGCCCGTTCGGCGGCAGGCTCGTGAAGGCAAGATCCGCAGTGGTGATCGTGTTGTCCAGAATCTCTGCGGTGGTGACGGCGTTCGGCGCAAGCTCGCTGGTCCCGACCGCGTCGGACCCAATCTCGCTGGCGTTCACGGCGTTGGCCGCAATCTTGCTGGCGGTGACCGCATCGTCGGCAAGATCCGCGTTGGCAACCGCGCCATCCAAAATCTTCCCGCTGGTGATCGCTGCGTCGGCAACGTCCGCGGTCCCGATCGTGCCATCGGCAACATCCACCCCGCTCACGCTCCCATCTTGAATATCCACCCCCGTCAGGCTTCCATCCTGAACATCCGCGCCCGTCACCGAGTTGTCGGCAATGTCCGCGCTGGCAACCGCGCCGTCGGCAATCTTCGCGCTGGTGATGGCGTTGGCTGCCACCGACGGGTTCGGGTACGTTCCAGTGAGGTCGCCTCCGGCAGGACCGCTCGGCGGAAGCGTCGTTGGGATTACTCCCGGCGCAATGTCTGCCGTAACGATCGTGCCGTCGGCGATGTCCCCACTGGTCACGCTGTTGTCAACAATCGTCGCGCTGTTGACGGAGTTCGCGGCGTGGTCGGCAAGGCCAACCGAGCCGTCTTGAATGTCGGCCCCGCTCAGGCTTCCATCGGCAACGTCGGCTCCGCTCAGCGAGCCATCAACCACCTGCGTTGCCCCCACGGAGTTCGCGCCAAGATCAAGTTGCGTGATCGTCCCATCGGCGATGTCAACCGATGCCACCGCGCCATCGGCAATCTTCGCGCCGGTGACGGAGTTGTCGGCAAGGTCCGCGTTGGCAACCGCGCCGTCGGCAATCTTCGCGCTGGTGATTGCGTTGGCCGCCACGGTTGGAGCCGGATATGTCCCCGTCAAATCCCCGCCAGCAGGTCCGCTTGGCGGAAGGCTTGCAAACGCAAGGTCGGCAAGGGTGATTGTTCCATCAAGAATCTTCGCGCTATTCACCGCGCCGTTGGCGATGTCGGCAGTGCTGATGGACCCGTCGGCAATCTTCGCGCTGTTGACGGCTCCCGGGGCGATCAGTGGGTTCGGATAGCTCCCCGTTAAATCTCCACCCGCCACGTTCCCAAGCGTCGGGAAATCCCAGACAATGGCCCCGTTCTTCATCGAAAGCACCTGCCCGTTCTGCGCCCCCAGTTTGCTGATCTTCCCGGTGGTGACGGCTTCGTCGGCGATGTTCTCGGTGTGAACCACGGTCAGGCCAAGGTCCAGGTGTCCGATGCTCATATCTAAGATTTTCTTTCCATCCACAGCATCATCATCCAACTGGCTCCAGCCAACGGAGTTGAAGGCAAGTTTGTCGCGAGTGACCGCACGGTCGCCCAGTTTGCTGGTGGAAATGGCGTTGTCGGCAATCATGCTGTTGACGATGCCGCGCGGGGCAACCTCAAGGGCGACGTGTCCGCTGAACCCGCCCCCTTGCAGCCCGGGTCCGGCGGTGACGGCGGTGATGTCGCCATCGTTGGTTCCGCCGGCGGGGTTGCCCCATTCAAGTTTGCCGTTGTTGTTGATGATGGTCTGGCCATTGGCCGCGCCGGCGTTGCTGATTTTGTTGAGGGTGATGGACCCATCAGCAAGGTTGGAGCTGCTGATTGCGCCGGCGGCGATTTTATCGGTGGTGATGGCTCCGATGGCAATTTTGGGAGCGGTGACGGCGCCATCGGCAAGTTTGGTGACGGTGATCGCGCCATCAACGACGGTGGTTGCCAGGTCGGCAGTGGCGGCGTTATCGGCGTGGAAGGCGAAGGGGACTTTTGCCAGCTGGGTTCGTGGCAGCTCGGTCCCATTGTTGATCGTCACCCCCAGATAAAGCTGCTGGTTGAACTGAAGATTGGCCGTGGCAAACGGAGTTACCGACCCGAGATAGACGTTGAACAATCCTCGGGCGATTGGAGTTGTTTGGATCTCCTGCCAAAGCGGCGTGCCACCGGTTGGAGCATTGTACAGGCGGAAGGTCAGCTGGTAGCTGCCATCGGGGACCGGAGCGGACCCGGCGTTATCGGTGACAAGCCCTTGATAGGTGATGGTGGTTGGCGTTTGGGAGAAGGCAATGCTGGCCCCAAGCAGGAATACGGCTGTTGTTGAAAGTATCCTGCGAACGCCACGGAAACGTCCTGTGAAGCGGTTCATGGCTGTGTTCGTTAAAGTTGTTGTTGATGAAGTCTGTTGTTGGAATTGTCGTGCGTCAAAAGTGCCGGATGCAGGCAATAGCTATCCCATCCTTCCTCCTACAGGAGTAAGGACTGTTGATTATGGCCACCGGCGTTCTGTTCTTCCCTGCCTTCTATCTCACTCCCTCACCTGCATCATTCTGGTCCACCGGGTTGGTCCTCCGGTAAGCGATGCAGTGGGTTGGAATTCAAGTTGGCACAGGTAGTGTCCGGCTGCTACGGGTTGGTTGGCAGCGTTGTGGGCATCCCACGTGATGGTATGATCTCCTGCCTCCATTGCTTGGTTATCGGCAATGGTTTGGACTTCGCGTCCCATAAGGTCCAGCACCCGCAGCCGCACCGTGCCGGAAGCTGGCAGGCGGAAGCTGATGGTGGTTGTGCTGGCGAATGGGTTTGGGTAGTTGGCCAGCATCGCGGTGGTTTGGCTTCTTGGTTGCTCCTCTGCCGAAGAAGTGCGGCTAAGTGGAAGCCAGAAGCCTTGTTGAATGGTGTTCAGGTTGCCGGCGGTTGGGCCAATAATCGGCTGGCCAACGGTGGCCGAAACAGCATGGGTTCCGTTCCCGCTGCCAACGCTGCCGCCTGCCCCCATCACATCCCAAGCGATCCGCTGGGCGTGTGCGCCGCTTGCTGCGGCCAGCATCCCGATAACCAGCAACGCCCCCGCCGCAATCCTTTTTGCTCGTTCGATTTTCATGGTGTCCCCCCCTGTTCTGCTTTGTTGCGTTGTTCGCTTGTGGCTTCGGCTGCTTGGCGGCGTGCGCGCTACTGCCATTGGCAGGGAAGCCTTGTTGACGCAGGCAAACGTATCGCCAATCAAAGGGGCTGGCAGTACTCATTAACTACGCAGGAATTACTCACAGGGAGAAGGGGGTAAAAAAAAGAGCGGCGCACCGTTGCTGGTGCGCCGCTGTTGGATGTTCGTATCCCCGAGCTTCTTGGTGGATTACCGCATCGTCAAGCCATCAAGGGAGACGGTGTATTCCTTCTTGGCGGCATCGTATTTGATGCTGTACTTGGTGGCGTAGTATTTGCCGGTTACCGGGTACTTCGCCGGAAGTTTTAGGCTCTCGGAGAAATCGGGTTTCGTAAGCAAGTAATCACGGGTGATCATTGGCTCGGTAAAGATCAAATTGCCTTTGAAGTAGCCGTAGATCATTGTTTTGTTGAACGTAGTTCCGTGAAGCTCATGGGCCGTGGTGTCAACCGCGTGGAAACCCATTCCGGGGACGATTCCTGGGGGCAGGATGTAATCCTTGGCAATGTAGTCGGCACCGGGTTGGATGTAGCCCGTAAGGCTGTCGGCCGGGGTAATCATCGCACGCTCGGCTGGGGTGATCTGGTAGAAGTGAATGTCGAAGTGAGGAATGGTGTAGATGTTCATTGGCTCGTGCCCCTGCGCGTTCCAATCAACCCCAAGGTGGTTGTAAGCCGTGGCGGATGCTTCGGCAGGGAGCGTCAGGACCCACTCAGTTGGGGGGAATGGGTTTGTTGGAAGACCCTCCATTGCGGCCTCGGTGAAGGTGACTCCAATCGAGGTCGGCTTGCCAGCATCGTCCAGCTTCAGCCACGACATCGCTTTGCCGTTACCAACGTCGGCGGTGTCGCCCATGATTGTTTTTGCCAGCGAGGTTGGCTCGGTGGTGTCGTCTTCGCAACCCACAACGCCAATGGTGAGCGCGGTTGCCATCATCGCCATTGCGATGCGGGAAGTTTTGTTGATACGGTTCATACTGTGTAGGAATTTGGTTGGTTATTGAACAGGCACTGCAAATTGCAGAATTGTTTGCCAGATTGTTCTTGGCTACGAATTTTATTGTTCGGCGGTTTTGCCAACAGCACGCCACCGGCAACTGCTGTGCAATCTATGATGACTGCCTGCTGTGTGGCTCACCTATTTGGGTGAGTTGGCGGGGTGATTTTTTGCCCGCTCTTCCTTTATCTGGAGTGCAGCATTGACTCCACCACCAATCCCGTGACGATTCCGCCAACTACGCCGCTTAGCATTGCTACGCTGAAAACTTGGCTTCCAGAAGGGAGCCACCACAGCAGCAGCATGGCTATTCCCGCAGCAACCGCGCCCCCGGCAACCCCAAACAACAACGCGCGCCACGTGGTGTGGCTGGCCATGGTTGGGATTAGCCGCCGTGCGGTTTCGCCCAGCAGCAGCAACAACAACGTCAGCATCACATTGGCGGCACTGGCCACAATCAGCACCCCCAACAACAGGCTGAACGATTCGCCAACTCCGCCAAATGGTTGGCGCGCAAACCAAGCCAGCACAAACGTTGCTGCGGCAATTGGCGGCGCAAGAAGTGTGGTGCGAAGCAGAGTGCTAAAGGCTTTCATTGAACCTTGTGGGATGGTTGGTTGCTGGCGCACAATCGGGAAGAAGCACGATGCAGAAAAGAAGGAATTCCACCGGAACCCGCCGTATCTTGCCCGGGCGTGGCAACTGGGCAGCAAAGATGTGCGTTGCCAAGCCTCACCCTTCGTGGATGCCGCAAACATACAACACCTGTGCGCTATTCTTCTTTCCATACCATCTGGGTCATCATGCTCTGCTTCGGCGGGCGCGGGGCCCTTGCCCAGGAGCTTCCCGCAAGCGCATCGCTGGAGGAACTCCTGCGCGTTTTCATCACCCAAACGGCTTCCCCGTCCGACAGCATCAACCGCTCCGCGTTCCGCCCACGGCTGGCGGGAGCGTTGGCCCGAACAAGCCCGGTGCGGTTCAAAGGGACGGGGTTTTATGATGCCCGGATGACCCTTGATTCGCTGATCCATCTTCCATCGGGAAATGGAGTTATTCGGGTGGCAGCGTGGGTGACGGTGGAGTCGTGGGAAGGGGCGGAGAATATCTACTTCACCTGCGTCTGCGATTCTATCTGGAAGATTGAGAGGATTGCACGATTCCCCACCCTTTCGCAACGCCGCCAGATTGAGGAATCCATCCGCAAGTTCGATGTCCGCTCCGATTACGACCGCGTCCTTCGCGATGACCTTCTTCGCTTGCTCCTTCCCGACCACATCCTTGCCGAGCTTCTGCGGGACCACCTTGCCGCAGCAACCACCGTTGCCGAACGCCTGGCCAAAAGCCAGCAATGGGACAGCTTCGCCCTGCGCGATTTTGACTTCAGCACGATTGATGAGTACCGCGAACTTGACGACGACATCACCCCGCAAGAACTGATGATGTACCGCCTGAACCGCGCCGCGGTCCAGGAGCTACGGGAGCAAGCGGGTATCCAAAAGATTGAGCGCGACAGTGCTTATCCTGAGGTCCTCTTCTTTGTGGGGGGAATGGTGGGGGAAAGCTCGTACGGATACCTGCACGCGGCCACCCCCCACGCCTTGCCGAACGTCTGGAACCACAACGTTGTGATGCTGAAACCAGTGGCCCCGCAGTGGTGGTTGTACAAGCGCGTGGAAGATGGATAGCTGGGAAGAAAGCAAGGAGGAACCGTACACTTCGGAATCGGCGCGGTTCGTCATCATGGTGCCTTCGTTCCATCCAAAAAACTATCCATGCCGATTCCTTCCATGCTCCAACTTGTCCCTCTCCTTCTGCTGGCGTTTCTTCTTCCCATGCCGCTGCTTGCTGGCGGGAAGGTGGCGCGCATTGCCAAGCATATTGATGCCGAGATTGTGACGCAGCAAACGGCACTGCAGCCCGGCGAACCGTTCCGGATTGCCGTGCGGTTGCAGATGGACTCAAGCTGGCATATCTATTGGAAAAATCCTGGCGATGCGGGCTTGGCCACCACCGTTGATTGGAAGCTCCCGGAAGGCTACACTATCAGCGATCTTGAATGGCCGCAGCCGCACCTGTTTGGGGATCCTCCCGAAGTCTGCTACGGCTACGATGGCCACGTGCTGTTGATGGCCACCCTTACCCCCCCAGCCACCATCACCACTCCAACAATTACCATTGGGGCCGCCATCACGCTGCTTGCATGCCAAGATGTTTGCATCCCCGGTAAAGCGGATCTAAGCGTGGCGATAGATGTGGCAAGCACCAGCATGGAAACGGAGTGGAGCCAGCAGTTCCAGGAGAATGAGCAACAGGTCCCAACAAGCGGCGAAGCATTGAAGGGCGCAAGCGCGCAGCGAACCGCGCAAGGGATTCGGCTTGTTGTTCCGGTGCCGGCCAACCTCGGCGACGTGTGGTTTTTCGCAGCAGAGGAAGGGGTGATTGACCACTCCGGACAGCAACCGGCAACCGTGCAGAACGGGACGCTTGTGGTGATGCTCCCTGCCTCCCCATTCCCCAACGCCGATGTCACGCGGCTGCGCGGCGTGCTGGCGATCACGAAGCATCAATCCCTTGATCTTGATCTTCCGCTTTTGGCGGCGGAGTGAGTAAAAACAGGAATCCAACATTCAACAATCACTTCCCAAAACAACCATGAACAAGCGGACGTTTCTCCCCTTACTGGCACTGGCGTTGTGCGCGGTGTTGACGCTTCCAATCGGCAATGCTTGGGCCGATGGATCGCCAGAAAATCCCAACCCCAAAGCGCAAGATTTCACCCTTGTTGACGCGCAAGGCCGCGCCCATAAACTGAGCGATTACGCCGGCAAGTATGTGGTGATTGAATGGCTGAACCACGGCTGCCCGTTCGTGCAGAAACATTACAACAGCAAGAACATGCAGACGCTTCAGAAGAAGTACACGGAGAAAGGGGTGATATGGCTTTCGGTGATTTCATCGGCCCCGGGGAAGCAAGGGCACTCAACGCCGGAACAAGCAATGGAGCAGATGAAGGAGAAAGGGGCACTGCCAACAGCGGTGCTGATTGATGAAGATGGATCTGTTGGAAAGATGTACGGCGCACGCACCACGCCGCATATGTTCGTGATTGCTCCGGACCAAACCATCATCTATCAAGGAGCCATTGACAACATTCGTTCGGCGGACCCTGAGGATGTTCCCAAAGCCACCAACTACGTTGGCCAAGCGTTGGATGAATCCATGGGCGGCCAGCCGGTGAGCGTTAGCGTCACCCAGCCGTACGGTTGCTCGGTGAAATACTAACAGCCGATCTCCGCTTCGCCATTCCTGCTTTTTTTTCACTGCTCTTCCGTGGCTGCTTGGTGTTCCGATAATTGGAACCCAAATCGGCAACCACGGAAGAGCAGTTTTGCATCGTTCCCATCCTTCTCTTCTGTTCCCTTCCCACCGTTCCCTTCGTGGGCCGCACCGTTCCCTTGCTTGTTCCTGCCGTTGCCACAAACGGGCTGGCATTCCCCTGCCGAAGGGGTGCAAGTTTGCATTGTGATTAACGCGAGAGCGGAGAAGATGAAAGGAAACAACGGAGAGAGGAATCGCACAAACCAACAAACACACAATAACCGAATGAACAGGAGAAGACCAATGAAAAAGCTGATGACAACACTGGCAATGGTAGTGGTAGCAATGGTGGCCGTAACGGCCGCAACGTATGCCCAACCGGAAATCAACTTTGGAAGAGTATCAATCGCGGGCGTGCCGGCATCGCTGCGCACGGTTGGCTGCGGAACCGATGTAAACATGCGGATTGCCGATGCCGACGGAATGTTGGCCGGCCCGCCACGCTACGGCTACACCGTGAACGTGAACGTGCGGAACACCGGTGCAATCAACACGGCTGTGTTCGTCAATCAAATTTTGATTGATGGCGCGCCGGCACCGGTGACACCAGCATCTATCATGGTTCCGGCAGGGGCGATGGTTCCAATCAAAGCAAAGATTTACGCATCGCCAGGCATTCACACCATCACCATCATTCTGGATAGCGGAGCCGCAGTTGCCGAGACCAACGAAGGGAACAACCGCTGCGACTTCACGCTAAGCGTTGTCCCGTAATCAACCAGAAAAACACCACACACACACACCACCACCACACGAAAGTGAGTTGGCAGAGTGTTGGGGAGCAGCCGCGAGGATAGAGATGATTGGGGAAAAAGACTGATAAAAAGAAAACGGCGAACAGCGTATTGGAGGAGGAACGCATCGCCACTTGAAAGGCACCACGGGGGGCGGCCACGCCCCCCGATTGCCACCACCCGCAAACACAACACTGAACAAGGAACAGACCAATGAACACGACGAAGAACCGTACGAAGAACATGATGAAAAAAGGACTGATGATTCTTGCTGCCACGCTTACGCTTGGCGCAGCAGCCCACGCACAAACCACGCTTGGCACCAGCCGCCCCGAAGTGAAGTTGCCCGCGCTGAAGCCGGACCTGTTGGTTCGCAAAGTTTATGTGATGGGGCACGACAACTACGCACGCCCGGGCCGCCCTGGCACAACCATCCACGTTGATCGCTCGGAAGCAAAAGGGGAATCGGGAGGGAAGTACATCTTCCAAATTCGCTGGGAGATACTGTGCGTTGCCAACAGCAGCGGGGTGTTCACAAACGCCATGTCGCCAAGCTATCCGCTTACTCCATCATCGCTGTCGTTACCGGCCGGAGGCGTTGGCGTGGTCAGCAGCGATGTTGAGTTAAGCACCGGCCCCAACACCTTCACCTTCAACGTTGACGACCCCAATGGAGTGGATGAATCAGTGGAATCGAACAACACGGCCACGCTGACAATTGTTGTTCACTAAGCATCGAATCGGAGCAATCACAGCATAGAGTTGTGCGGGAAGGTCGTGCATCTATCTTCCTGCAAATCACAGGAGCGAGCGGTCTCCCTTCCTGGTAGAAGAGCGGGAGTATCAGCCATAGGGTTGATGCTTCCGCTCGTTGCTTTTTGGTCCACACGCAGCAGCCCAAAGCGGGCAGATTGAAGCAGGCAACAGCGTCGGCAATGGGTGCCGATAGGCAGCTTCCGAAGGGAGTGCTCAAAAAAATTTATGCTCGCAAACGGAGTTATCATACAATCACGTTTTTCCTTTTCATATCTTCGCGCCAATTCGTTCATACCATGAGGTTAAAACTCTGATCGGAAAGAACATTATCATCGGGGTAACTGGCAGCATCGCAGCATACAAAGCAGCAGTCCTTGCGCGAGAGCTTGTTGGACGCGGCACCACTATCAGGGTCGCGATGACCCCCGCCGCCTCTCACTTCATCGCCCCCCTCACCTTCGCCTCACTTGCCAAATATCCCGTTGCACTGAACATGTTCCCAGCACCTGGCACCGAGCCAGCAAGCGGTTCTTGGCACATTGATTGGGGGCTGTGGGCCGATGCCATGGTGATTGCCCCTGCCACCGCCTCCACCATCGCCAAGTTGGCTGCTGGAATCAGCGACAACGCACTGACAGTAATCGCCACCGCGCTGCGTGGCAAGCTGTTTGTTGCCCCGGCAATGGACACCGACATGTACCAGTATCCCGCGCTCCACCGCAACCTTGAAACCTTGCGCTCCTTTGGTGTTGAGGTGATCCCGGTTGGGGAAGGTGAGCTTGCAAGCGGGCTGACCGGACCGGGAAGAATGGCCGAGCCGACAGAGATTGCCGACCACATCGCCGCATACTTTGCGCGCTCCTCCTCCTTGCAGTCGCGGCGGGTGCTGATCACCGCCGGACCCACGCATGAGCCGATTGACCCAGTTCGATTTATCGCCAACCACTCCTCGGGAAAAATGGGATACGCGCTGGCCGAGGAAGCGCGGGACCGGGGCGCGCACGTCACCTTGATTAGCGGGCCAACATCCCTTCCGCAGCCGGTGGGGGTGGACGTTGTTCACGTTATCACGGCGGACCAGATGGCCGTTGCCGTTGATGCTTGCAGCGACGATGCCGACATCATCATTGCCGCCGCAGCGGTTGCCGATTTCACCCCCACACAAACCGCCCAGCAGAAACTGAAACGCCGCCAGATGAGCGAAGCGGAAATGCAAATCCAACTCCGCCCAACGCGCGACATCCTTCGCTCGGTTGGCGAACGGAAGCACGCCGCGCAGGTGCTGGTTGGTTTTGCGTTGGAGACCGAGGGATTGATAGAATCGGCGCAAGCAAAACTGGTTGAGAAGAACTGCGATTTGGTGGTTGCCAACCCAGCCACCGAAGCCAATGCAGGGTTCGGGGCCGACACCAACCGGATTACGATTGTGGGGCGCGGAACCCAGCAGCCGCTGCCGATGATGAGCAAGCGCCAGTGCGCCGCCGCAATCCTTGACGCGGCCACCGAACTGCTTCCCGCACGATCCACTACTGGCGCGGCTACTCCATGAAGCACCAATCATTGAAAGAAGAGGTGCGGCAGTTTGCCAAGCAGCAGGATGCGTTGTTTGGCGACATCATCCGTGGCAAGCGTGGCCAAGCAGTGGCCGAAGCATCCGGCAGTGCGGTGCAACCCGAAGAAGCTGGATTGCCGGCATCGCGATTTGCGGAACAGCTTGCAGCGGTGAACGAGGAATGGGTTCATGCTCCATCCCTTGATTTGATGAAGCAAATGATCTGCGGCTGCCAGAAATGTCCGCTTGGCAAAACGCGGAACAAGCTGGTGTTCGGCACGGGGAACCCAAACGCCGATGTTGTGGTGATTGGCGAGGCACCCGGTGCCGACGAAGATGCTTCGGGGGAACCATTTGTTGGCGCGGCGGGGCAACTGCTTACCAAGATTCTGGCGGCGATCAACTTCAGCCGCGATGATGTCTATATCGCGAACATCATCAAAAGCCGCCCGCCGGGAAACCGCACGCCGGAGCGGACCGAGGTTGAGCAGTGCATCCCATACTTGTACAAGCAACTTGATTTAATCAAGCCCAAATTTATTCTGGCGGTGGGGCTTACCGCAGCCCTGTCGCTATTGAATCGGAAGGCCACGATGAAAGAATTGCGTGGCAGCGTTCATGACTATTTCGGTATCACTATGGTGGTGACGTATCACCCAGCGGCACTGCTTCGCAACCCACAGTGGAAACGCTCCACATGGGAAGATGTCCAGCTCCTGCGTCGGCTTTATGATGAATGGAAATCAACCGAAAACGACGCGAAGCAATAACCCCATTATTCTCAATGGCTACAACAGCTTATGCCCCAACCTTCTGCGGCAACGCAGGGGCTAACCGGGATAAGCTATTCGTGGATAAGGCTTGGTCGGCCCAAGGCCGTTGGCACGATCAAGTAAGGGATTCATAACCATTTTTCTGGAGACCATTATGGCCACAACTAAGAAAGCAGCAGCGAAACCTGCTGCGCCAGCGGCTGCTGCAAAACCAGCAGCCAAGAAAGCTGCTGCACCGGCGAAGAAAGCTGCTGCACCAGCAAAGGCAGCACCAGCCAAGAAAGCTGCTGCTCCGGCAAAGGCTGCGCCAGCCAAGAAAGCCGCTGCACCAGCGAAGAAGGCTGCTGCACCAGCAAAGGCAGCACCAGCCAAGAAAGCTGCTGCTCCGGCAAAGGCAGCACCAGCCAAGAAAGCTGCTGCACCGGCGAAGAAGGCTGCTGCACCAGCAAAGGCAGCGCCAGCCAAGAAAGCTGCTGCACCGGCGAAGAAGGCTGCTGCACCAGCCAAGAAAGCTGCGGCCCCAGCAAAGGCAGCACCAGCGAAGAAAGCCGCTGCAAAAAAAGGAACCGCTTCCGCTCGCCGTACCGACATCAAGTCAACGGGAATGGATGCGAAAGCTGCTGCCGCAGTAACAAAGAAAGCAGCACCAGCCAAGAAGGCTGCCGCACCAGCGAAAGCAGCTCCGGCGAAGAAGGCTGCTCCAGCAAAGGCAGCACCAGTGAAGAAAGCTGCGGCTCCGGCAAAGGCAGCACCAGCCAAGAAAGCTGCTGCACCAGCAAAGGCAGCACCAGCGAAGAAAGCTGCGGCTCCGGCAAAGGCAGCACCAGCCAAGAAAGCTGCTGCACCAGCAAAGGCAGCACCAGCAAAGAAGGCTGCGGCTCCGGCAAAGGCAGCACCAGCCAAGAAAGCTGCTGCACCAGCAAAGGCAGCACCAGCAAAGGCAGCACCAGCCAAGAAGGCTGCGGCCCCAGCCAAGAAAGCCGCTGCTCCGGCAGCCAAATCCGCAGCAAAGCCTGCTGCGAAGACGGCTACCAAGCCAGCCGCAAAACCAGCTGCAAAGAAGAAATAATCCCTATCGGCTGCGAAGCTGGTGGGAAAGTATCTTCAGCAGAAGACGTTGCCGGGGCGATTGCAATCGCCCCGGCTTTTTTTTACTCCACTCGGATTGTTGCGAACCCTCCATCTGCGTGCCGGGGCTTCCGCTGGCTGCTTGCTTTCAGAATCGAGCCAGCCGCTTCAACTTCCCTTTGGCGCGCCGCATTGCAAGGCGCAGGTTCCGGCTGCGCAACGCCAGTCGGTCGGTTAGCCGCAGCGTTATCAAGCCTTTGCGCACGTAGATGGTGTCGCTTCCATCCTTGTACCAAGCAACGTAGCCTTCGCGCTCCATCCAACTGGTGATGGAATCAAGAAATGGGTTGACGTAGTACTTGCCATGCGTTTCCACCGAGATCACTTTGGGCCTGCTAACCAGATGCTTCAGCACGTACCAATCGGCACCTTCGATATCAATGCTTAGCAGGTCAATCGTGCCATCGTCAATCCGCGAGAAGGTTCGGCACTGAACGGTGAAGCTGTTGTTCTCGGCAATGGTGTAGTTGTCGTTTTTCAGCGCGGGGCTGCTGCCAAGCGCGGCCACAAAGGTTGAGGATTTCGCACGGGCAAGGGTGATCTCACCATCGCTATCCCACACGGCGTAGGGGTAAATCCGAACGTCCGCCCGCCCCGCGAAATAGAGATGAATCTTCTCCACCACCTCCGGGTTTGCCTCCACCAAGGTGCCCCGTATCCCAAGCTGCAGAAACTCCAGGATGTTCGATGATTCCGGCAAATAGACCCCAACCTCGCAGGCGTGCTCAATCCCGATGCCGGCCCTTTGAATTCGCTTGAACAATTCTCGCATTCTTCCAACTCGCTCTCTGTTATGTGATTGCCCGATACCTGCCTATCAGGTTGGAAAAAGGGTGATGGCTCAATGAAGAATCCATCACCCTTCCGCCATGGTTTGCTTTCGATATTCCTGCCGTTCCGGGATTACCCGCGCGAACGCTCAACCAGCACCATCATCATCAAGCCAAGCAAGGATCGAAGCTCCTCCTCGGGGGTCATGTCGGCCAGTTTTTCGATGTTGAATTTCCCTTCGAAGAAAGCCGGTTGCTTCGTGATCCGAACCAGCTCGGTGCCATCGGTGCGGGAAAGAAGGTAGGATGGATGGAACAGATACCCGGTGAAGATCCCGATGATCGGAAGCTCACCCAACAACGCGTCGAAGAATTTCGCCCACGGATTCTCCTCCTTGATGCTCATCACCTCGGCGGTGCCATCGTTGATTTTGTAGGAGGCTTTCCAAAGTGACTTGCGCCCCTCGCGTTGGATAAAGCCAATGGCTGTTCCGTCGGCATTGGTGAAGTGATACTTGGCGGACCAATCGAACACGCGGTCGGCGTTGATTTTGTACAGCGGCTCGGTCATCGCTTCGTCGGCAAAAACCGTGACGGCTTCCTTCAGCTTGAAGGCTTTCTGTTTTACGAAGCAGACCAATGCTCCGGTCGCATCGGTAACGCTCATCTTCTGCGACAGCGCGACGATCTTGAACGAGAGTTTCAGCGGATAATTCATTGTGGCCTTGTCCTTACTGTTGTGCGTGTGTGTGCGTGCGTGGCGGTTGCCGAAGGGCGGTGCGTGCATGGCCCGTTCCAACAAACCGGCGGCCAAAATACAACAGGGAAGCCCAGCATTGGGGCTTCCCTGTTCCACAACTCTCAAAAAAAATCTGTTGAGCGATTACGCTGGCTGTGCCGGCATCATCTCCGCAAACGCGCTAACGTCCACCCCAAGCCCTGCGGCAACGCCCATCCCCAAGCCCACATCGGCGCGGAAGAAGTGGCACAGTTGGCGGTGGATAATCTGGTCGCGCTTCGGCCCTTCAATCCCGCTCATTGCCCCAACGATGTTGCTGATGGTGTTCCGCTGGTTCTGCTCATCCATCAGCCGGAACAGGTTCCCGGGTTGGGTGTAATGGTCGTCCTCGCCGGGCGCGTTGCGGTCGTACCAGTCGGCGATAAGGCCGTCAAGCTCCATCGGTGGCTCCTTGTAGCTTGGGTCAATGGTGATGTTGTCGAAGCTGTTCGGCCAGTAGTTCGGGCTTGCTCCGCCGTTTCCATCAACGCGCATGTAGCCGTCGCGCTCGTAGTTGTTGACGGCAAACGGGCAGCGGTTCACCGGAATCTGCTCGTAGTTGGTCCCCAGGCGGTAGCGGTGCGCATCGGGATAGCTGAGCAAGCGGCCTTGCAGCATTTTATCGGGCGAGTATCCAATGCCGTCCACAATGTGCGCCGGCGCAAACGCCGATTGCTCAACGTGCGCAAAGTAGTTGTCGGGATTCTCGTTTAGCTCCAGCACGCCAACATCTATCAGCGGGTAGTCGCCATGTGGCCAGACTTTGGTGAGGTCGAACGGGTTCCAGCGGTAATTCTTGGCATCGGCCTCGGGCATCACTTGGATTTTCAGCGCCCACTTCGGGAAGTCGCCCGCGGCGATTGAAGCCACCAAATCGCGCTGGGCGTGGTCCGGGTCCTTCCCTTTCATCTCCACCGCTTCGGCATCCAGGAAGTTCTTGATTCCCTGCATTGTCTTGAAGTGGAATTTCACGTAGAACCGCTCGTTCTTATCGTTAATCATCGAGAAGGTGTGGCTCCCGTATCCGTTCATGTGGCGGTGGGTCAGCGGGGTTCCGCGGTCGGACATCAGGATCATCACCTGGTGAAGGCTTTCGGGGTTCAAGCTCCAGAAATCCCACACCATTGTGGGGCTTTTGCAGTTGGTGTGTGGATCCCGTTTTTGGGTGTGGATGAAGTCGCTGAACTTCTTGGGGTCCTTGATGAAAAACACCGGGGTGTTGTTCCCAACAAGGTCCCAGTTGCCATCTTCGGTGTAAAACTTCAGGGCAAAACCGCGTGGGTCCCGTTCGGCATCGGCGCTCCCTTTTTCGCCACCCACGGTGGAGAATCGGAGGAAGACGCGGGTCTGCTTCCCGATTTGATTAAAGAGCTTGGCGCGGGTGTACTGGCTGATGTCGTTGGTAACGGTGAAGGTCCCGTAGGCTCCGGACCCTTTTGCGTGGACCACCCGTTCCGGGATTCGCTCGCGGTTGAAGTGGGCCATCTTTTCATGGAGGATATAATCCTGGATCAAGATGGGGCCGCGTGGTCCGGCGGTCATGCTGTTTTCGTGTTCCACGTAAGGCCTGCCGCTGGCCGTGGTCAGTTTTTTGGAATCGCCGTTCTGTTCCATTGTTCCTGCTCCGTGTTGAGAAGTTATAAGCGTTCAAGATTGCGGTTGCGCGACGTTGATGAGGAAGGCACGCAAAGGAGCCAGTACGCCAGCCGCACCGCAAACATCAGGATAGGGGGCGTATCAAGCAAATTGATAATTCTGATAGTGGAATTGGGGCCGGCAATGGTCGTGGCGTTTTTGCTGGACCCGGCAGCAAACTCTTTGGAAGTAAAATTGCTAACTTTTGCGGCGTTGCCGTGGGGCGGTTTCTGCCGGAGCATTTCCCGGCAGCCGCCGCCCAATCCTGCCTTGCTTGGCACCGGCGCACAAGCCTTCAACCATTACGCAGAATGCTTCCAACAACTGCTGGTTTTTCCTTTTCCCCTTCGGCTACCCACCCCTCCCCACGCCTTGTTGCGTCTGTTGCTGCGGTGCTTTCGTTGGCCCTTTATCTGCTTACCATGAACCTCACGTTCGGGTTTGTGGACAAGGGGGAAATGGCGGCGGCGGCGGCCACGCTTGGCGTTCCCCATCCAACGGGCTATCCAACGATTATCCTGCTGGGGAAGCTCTTCACCGCCATCCTTCCGGTGCGCCAAGTGCTGGGGCTGAACATCCTTGCCGCGCTGCTTACCGCTGCGGGCGTTGCTGCCCTTTCCCTTCTTTTCTCCCACCTGCTCCGCGTTCTGAATAACGTGGAGGAACACACCGCCGAAGGTCGCGAGCCAACCAACGTGTATGCTGGCCTTGCCGCGCTGTTTACTGGCTTCACCGCAACGTGGTGGGGCCAGGGGAATGGGTTCGAGGCGTACTCGCTGTTTGCGGCCTTGCTTCCGCTTGTGACGCTGCTGTTCCTGCGATATGTGGACCAGCAAGCCGCCAGCCAGCGCGTTGGCTTCAGCACCGGCGGGGCTTGGTTTGCGGGGATGTTGGGGCTGGCCTTCACCGCCCATTTAATGATGGTTCTGCTGGCCCCGGCGTTTCTGTTTTGGTACTTCTACCGGCTTGGCGTGAACGCCCGGGCGTTCCTCCGATTCCTTTTCCTTGCTCCCTTCTTCCTGCTTGGGCTTCTCCCCTATTTCTACCTGATGTTGGCCTCGGCAGGAACCCCTGCGGTCAGCATGGGGGCGGTGAACACGCTGGGGCGGTTGGTGGATTACATCACCGGTGCGCAGTTCCAAGGGTATATGCTTAGCGGATGGAAGGTGTTCGTTGCGCAAAGCGGGTTCTTCTTTGGGAAGTTGCCAAGCGAGCTTGGGTATATCGGGATTGTGGTGGCGGTGGTTGGGGTGGTTTTCCTGTTCCGCCGAAGCTGGCCGCTGGCAGTGGTGGCGCTGCTGACGATCCTTGCCGGGGTGATCTACGCCGGGCAGTTTGCCATCAAGGAGATTGAGCCGTTCTACCTGACGGCGATGTTCGGAATCGGCTTCTGCACGGCGGCGGGGATGCTTGCGCTGCGCCGCACGATTGGACGCACCGCCACCCTTGCCGTTGCCGCAGCCATGGCCGCCGCAACCTGCGCCATGAACTTCGGCTGGAGCAACGAGCGGGGCAACACCCTTGCCGAAGATTACTCCCGTAACGTCCTGCAGACCCTCCCGCGCAACGCCTTCCTGCTCTCCACCCGTTGGGATTATCTGGTCTCCCCTTCCTACTATTTGCAGGAGGTGGAATCTGTCCGGCCCGATGTCACGGTGCTGAACCCGAACCTGCTCCGCAGCGCGGCATATCTGGAGTATTTCCAGAAACGCCGCCCTGAGCTTGCGCGCCTTGCCGTGCGGGAGATTCAAGAATATCTGCGGCTTGGCGAACGTGCCGAACGGGTGGATAAGCTGAGCTATCAGGATGCCTTGCAAGCGCAGCGGGCGTTCTACCGGATGGTGAATGCTATTGTGGAAGGGGCGATGCGCACCCGCCCCGTTTGCGTGACGTTGGAGGTGGATACGCTGATTGCCCCGCGCCGCCAGCGGGTTCCATATTACTTGGCGTTTGTGCTCCGGTTCGACACCTCGTATCTGCCGCAGCGGTCGGTCCGCTACAACTTCCGCCCGTGGGTTGGGCGCGTGGATGCCGACGTGATGAATATCCATGAGATGTACACCGTCAGCATGCTGTACCGCGCCAACTACGAAGCCTTGCATGGCCGCCGCGCCGTTGCCGATTCCTACATCAGCTACGCCCTGACGTTCGACCCCAACATCCGCGAATCGGACGTTCCCCCCCTGCCCCTTACCAACCGCGAAGGGGTGCTTCGGGTGATACGAAGCTACCGCCAGCTGCGGGCAAACGTGGGGGGCGGTGGAAATGGCGGGGGGTGATATTCGGCAATCCGTTGGCCGGCATCACCGCACCACTAACCCAACCGTTTCGCTCCGCTCCGCCAGTTGCAGCACGCAGTAGTAAAGGCCGGCGGCATGGCTGGCCGTGGGGAACGTTGCTCGGTACGTTCCGCTGGTAAAAGTCCCTTCGGCAAGGCGCGCCACGTGGCTTCCGGCGGCGTTGTAAATGGCAAGCGTCGCGTGGCCATCGGCGGGAATCTGATACTCAATCGTGAAGTTTTGGTCCGATGGATTGGGACCTTCCACCACTTTCAGCAATCCTCCATTCCCAACAAGGCTGCTGCGGATTCCGCATTCATCGGCGTAGGTCAGCGTGGTGGGGGTGGCCACAACCCGCAACCCGGGTCGGCGCGGAACCATGATGGAATCGTACCGCACCACCGTGCTGACCGAATCCCCCAGCAGCACCCCGAACTCCACCACCGCCGCTTCCCCCCCGCCAAACCCACGCAAACCCGCCAGCGTTATCGCCACCGTTCCGGTCCTGCCGCTGTGGCCCATTGCCCCGGTGGCGGTTAGCCCCGCCGCTGTTGCCGTCACGGCGCGTGCGTCCAGGATGGAGTTGCGGTAGGAAATGGCAAGCTCCATCGTGTCCACGCCAAGCGCGGAAACGTCACCTTCGATGATGATCGGCACGGCAATCGTTTGGCGCGGCTTGATAATCGCCCCCCGCCCCAAATTCGCTTTCAGCCCTTGCTCCCCGGTGGCCAGCAGAACAATCTGCCGAACGGAGTCACGGTTGCCGTCGAAATAGAGATAGAGATCGGCACGGATGGCCCCTTCGCCAAGCGGTGCAAAACGGATTGCCCCCGGCAGCGCGGACCCGGCAGGCATGGTTTGGGGAAGCTGTTGCGGCGCGGGAAGCGTCACGGTGAACGCCGCCGCGTCGCTTCCGGCAATGATTGCCGAATCGAGCACGGTCGCGTCAAGGCAGATGGCGCGCACCGAAAGGGTGTCGCCGTTCAGCATCAGCGCGGCCATTGCCGAATCGCGAAATCCCCCAACCGCCACCGCGCCAAAATGGATGGTGTCGGCATGATGCACCACCACCGGAGCAACCCCCAGCGCCGTGATCGGCAATGCCGTGTCGGCCAGGGTGTAGTAGCTCTGGATTCCTTCGCCATTCAGTTGGATTGTGGTGCTTTGCTCGCAAAGGGTTGTTGGGGCGAAATCAATGCTGAATTGGATGGAGTCGCCCGGGGGAATGATTGCCGGCACCGCGGGAAGCAACGGATTGCCGTAGCTGGCGGACGTTGCGATTGCCACGCGGCTGATGGTGCTGGTGTCGTCCCCCACGTTCCGCACCGCATAGCCAAGCCTGCGCTGGCGGCCAATCCGCTGGCGAACGGGCGCGGGGTCCGCCGCAACAATTTCCAGCAATGGATACACCCCCCGCCCGCCAATCCGCACGCTGACCGGCCCGACGGAGGTGAACAAGTTCAGCAGAGCATCGTGGCGGCCACGGTGCGTTGGTTGGAAGCGGACCGTGATGGAAGTGTCCCCCCCAGCCGCAACCAAAAACGGCGGCGCGGGTCCGATTGCCACAAACCCCGCAGCATCGGTCCCGGCAATGCTGATTGAGTCAACCCGGACCGGCACCGCAGCCCGGTTGACGATGAACCGCGAGATGGAACGCTGGCTGGTTCGGCCAACGCGGGTGGGGGGGAATTCGATGGAGTCAACATCGGTCAACTGGTTCGGGATTCCGGTCCCGCGCAGCGTCACGAACCCAGCCGGTGGCTCGGCTCCGGACTCAATTTCCAGCCGTGCCGAAAGGTCGCCAATCCGGTTTGGGCAGAACCGCAGCGTCACGGCGATGGAGTCCCCGGGCGGGACCACCAACCCTTGCGCCGGGATGATTGGGGCAACCACCGTAAACGCCGCAACGTCCGCCGCCACGCCAGCGGGATCGGGGGCGATGGTGAGGCGATAGATCCGAAGCGGAAGCGTCCCGGCGTTCCGGATGAACCGTTGCAGCAGTGTGTCGCGGCAGCTGTTGGCCGGGGTTGCGGCAAACTGAACCTCGGTCCCCGCCACGCCAATCATCTCACTTCCCGAAGTCCCCACCAGCCGAATTTCCATGGGGATTGCGACGTTTGTTTCCAGCGTCAGCAACGCCTCGTAGCGTCCGTTTGGCGGAAGCGGGCCGGTTGGTTGGAATCGCACCGCCAGCGCGCGGTTGGCCTTGCTGGCAATGGTGAACGTTGCCGCGTCGGTGTAACTGAACGCCCCCGGGTTGGCCCCGGTGATGGTTGCTTTGGTGACCGTCACCACGTTGCTGCTCAGGTTGCGAAGGAAGTCGGGGGCGGCGGTGTCGTGCGGGGTGTTCAATGGAGTTAGCGGGAAAACGATCTCATCGCTTGCCGTCCCCAACTGCGGCAACGCCCCGCGAACAACAAGGACCACGGTGTCGGGTGCGATTGCCCCGTCGTGAGTAAACATGGCGTAGGCAACACGCCTTCCCGCTGCGGTTGGCGTTGCGGTGAAGGTGATGGAGGTGTCGGAATCGGGCCGCAGAAGCAACGGCGTGGGACCGATACCAAACGGAGTGGTGAACTCCGCCGCGTTCGGCCCCGCTTTGCTGAAGCTGCTTACCCGCAGTGTGTCAAGGCAGGTGTTGGCCTTGCGATTGCCAATGGCCGCCGAAGCGGAAGCGGAGGTAAGAATTTCCACGGTGCCGAAGTCGAGCGTGTCGGGCGGGGTGGAGTGGAAGGCAACCTCGGTGGCGTTCCCCGTAACCGGAACCCGCGTTGGGGACCCAACCCCGTTGTGATACACCAGCAATGTATCGTGGCGGCGGCAGGGGGCTTGCGGCGCGAACCGAATCCCAACCGAAAGCCGCGCCCATCCCGCAACAACTTCCCCGCCGGATGGCGTTGCAACCCCGAAATCATCCCCCCGAGCAAACCGGACTGAATCAACGTTGAGTTCGCAAGGTGAGAGGTTTTTCAGCAGTGTGTCCAGCGTGGTGTTGCTGGATTGGCCAAGCCGCACGGTTCCAACATCCACCAGCGTTGCGGCGGCGGTGTTGGCCAACGTTTTTTCCGGAACGAAGACGATCAGCGGGATTTCTTTCACGGTGTCGGCCCCGGTGCGGTCCTCATCGTTGGTGTAGATGCGGAGGTAGGCTTCGTAGCGTCCCGGGGGCGTTTGCGGTGCGGCGGTGACGATTGCCATCACCGAGTCAGTTTCCCCAGGCTGGACCTTATCGCCGTTCCGTTTGTAGCCGAACAGCAGCCAGTTTTGCTGAGCCAGCAGCATCGTTGCCGAATCAATTTTCAGCGTGCCGGTCCCGGTGTTTCCAATCCTGATGGAGATGGTTTTCTGTTGGCCCGGGCACAGGGTGTCGAAGTACACGGTGTCGCGGTTGAAGGTGGCGTTTGCGGCCCCGCGATGGGTAAGGATTGTGCTGCTTGTTCCCACCAGATAAATCGTGCCGTCGGGGGTGATGCTGAACTTCCGAAGGTCCGCCGTCCCAACCCCCGCCGGAAGTGCCTCGGTCCCCACGAAACGCCGCCGTTGGTGCTGCTGTACAGCGTTGCATTCCGCCCCGAAGCCAGCAAAATTTGCGGGCTTACCACAAGGATGTCGCTGGCTGGGTTGGTGTAGCCCGTTCCGCTTCCGCTCAGGGAGGTTTGGGACCATGTTGCGCCATAATCAGTGGTCTTGCGGATTTCGGGATAGAGCGTCCCTGGCAGCACAACCTTCCCCCCTGAAACAAAGGCGGTCCCTGTTCCGGGGATTGCATCAACCCCGTAAAAACTGATGCTGGACCCCACGCTTGGGGGGATGGTGGCGTTGGGTTCCCACGTCACCCCGCCATCGGTGGTTGCCGACTTGCGCGGTGGGTTTCCGGTTCCAATCACCACCCCTCGCGCTGCCGTGAAAAAGTCAAGATCATACAAGGTGTTGGCCGCGCCGGTTTGCGGCACGTTGGTCCACGTCACCCCGCCATTGGTGGTGCGGGCAAAGCGGGGGCCGTTCCCGCCGCCGGCAACCTTCCCCACAACAAACCCATCGCTGGCATTGGTGAACATCACCCCATTGATATCCCCACCGTTTGGCCATTCCGCCACCGCCACCGTTTGCTGGGTCCAGGTTGCGCCGCGGTCCGTGGTGGTGGCAATGTACGTGCCGTCGCCAACCACCACGCCGAAGTTGCTGTTGGGAAGGAAGAAGATGTCGTTCAGCGCGCCGGGCGTGCCGGGGAGCGTCACGGCCGCCCAGGAGTTGCCACCGTTCTCCGTTTTATACAGCCGTCCCACCTCAGGTGATGTTCCACTTTTCCCACAAACGAAGCCGGTATCCCGGTCGAAAAAATGGACGGAGTAAAGGTCGGGAACGGGGGCGGTGATGCCTGGGAGTTGGGTCCAATTCATGGCTTGCGATTGGACCGAAGCAACGCTGGCCAGCAGCAATCCCGCTGCCAGCAGAACCGATTGAAGGAGGGGCACAAGCCGTAAAAAACGCATGATGTTCAACACGAATACGGTGGCACAAAACGGCACGCAGACGGGGAACAACTTATCATTGGAGTGGCTTCCCATGCAATCAAAAAAAGCAGAGAAATTTTTGGCGATGGTGTTCTCCTGACATACCGTTGTCAGTTGGGGGGGATAGCTTTGCAGCGAAGTCAACAAGGGACTGCATCATTGCTCACATTGCTTCCGCGCCAATGACCTATTGCACCTACGTCCGCACCGTTCCCGCAGCCGACCCGCTGCACGTTCGGTATCACGACCACCAGTATGGATTCCCGCTGCGGAGCGATTCGGAGCTGTTCGAGCGGTTGATTCTGGAGATCAACCAAGCAGGCTTAAGCTGGCTGACAATCTTGAAAAAGCAGGAGAGCTTCCGCCACGCCTACGACGGATTCGACCTGGACCGCGTTGCCGCCTACGATGACCGCGACCGCGAGCGATTGCTTGCCGACCCGGGCATCATCCGCAACCGCTTGAAGGTGAACGCCGCCATTGAAAACGCACGGCGGCTGGTCCGCATTCGCCAGGAGTTCGGGTCCTTTGCCGCGTGGCTGGACCACCACCACCCCCTAAGCCGCGAAGGCTGGACAGGGCTGTTCAAAAAGACGTTCCTGTTCACCGGTGGTGAGATCGTCAACGAGTTTCTGATGAGCACCGGCTACCTTCCCGGAACGCATGATCCCGACTGCCCGGTCTATGCCAAAATCCAACAGCTTGGCCCGGCTTGGATGCGAAAAAAATAACGGGCGAACGATGATGACTGACGCATTGGACCGAACGCAACCTACTTCAACAATAACCAACGAATCCATGACATCACAGCAATCATGGCCAGGCGAAACGCAGGTCGCATCCACCATCCAGATTACGGATTGGCAGGAGGAAATCTACGATGGCGAAAGCGATGGAGTTCGGCTTTCGCGAGCAACGGTGAAGCAACGCTACGAGGGGGGGATTCAAGGGGAATCCACCGTCGAGCATCTGATGATCTATCACGCCGACGGCTCGGCCGATTTTGTTGGCCAGGAGCGAATTGTTGGCAGCGTTGAGGGGCGTTTGGGCAGCGTTATCCTGCGCCATGCCGGGCGTTACGCCGATGGGGTTGCCAACAACCGTGTGGAGGTTGTTCCCGGCTCGGGAACGGGGGAGCTTAAGGGGTTGGAAGGGTGGTTTCAGTACGGCGCAGGGCATGGGCGCACGATGGAGATCACGTTCAACTACCGTTTGGGTCTATCCGAAAACAATCACGCCGCCGCAGCCGACCAATGACTGGCGGCGGGCATCATACTCATAACCAACACTATCTACCAACCACAACCATGTTTCGCAACACTAACGACTTTTTGAACCAGTGGAAGTACGAATCGGAAGCAACGCTGAAGGTGCTGAACAACCTTACCGACCAGTCGCTTGACCAGCAGGTCTATTCCGAAGGAAGAACGCTGCGCGACCTTGCGTGGCACATCACCCTAACGCTGACGGAGCTTCCTGGAAACGCAGGGCTAACGATTGAGGGGGCGCAGCATGGCCAGCCGGCCCCGCAAAGCGCGCAAGAAATTTCGGCAGCGTACCAGCTTGCCGCGAACTCCGTTGCCGAGCAGATTGGCGCGCACTGGTCCGATGAAGAACTGCTGGACAAAGTGCAGATGTACGGCGAAGATTGGACCAAAGGGTACTCGCTGAACGCGCTTATTGCCCACCAAGCCCACCACCGCGGCCAGATGACGGTGCTGATGCGCCAAGCCGGGCTGAAAGTCCCCGGGGTCTATGGCCCATCGAAGGAAGAATGGGAAGCGATGGGGATGACGGCATTGCAGTAGTGCTTCTCCTTTTCTCCCCCCTCCCCCACCACCAACACCTAAAATCCAGCCGCCACAGAAGGGAAAATTCTGCGGCGGCTGGTGTGTTGTTGATTGCTTTTCTACTCACCTCCGCTTACCGCACCAGCACCAATTTCTGGACCACGCGGCGTTGGTCAAGCATCAACTCTATCAGATAGGTCCCTGGCTGCAAACCGCTTCCATCGAACTCCACCGCGTAGCGGCCTACCTCCATCCATTGCTCCGGAACCACTTCCGCTACCGGACGACCCAACGGGTCGAACACCCGCACCGCTGCGGTGCCAGAAACCGGAATGCTGAACCGCACTTCCGTCGTCGCTGTGAATGGGTTTGGCTGCGCGGAGATGCGTGCTTCGGCAGTGGTCGCATCCCCCTCACGACGGAGACGCTTAGCTAATGTGCCATCATCTCCTATTTCACCTATCATTTCTGCTACGTTATACCGTGATTCCCCTGCTGCCTGTGGTATCTCCGCATTGACGGTATCGAACCTCATCCGCAGGTAATACGTTCCTGACAGCAAATCAAGCACTGGCTCAAGTGCTATTTCATGAAGCGTGGCTGTTGAAGAAAGCGCAAAGCTATCTAGCCTTGATACCACTGTGCTTGTGGCCGAATCCATTAACTCCACCACAACGCGAACTTCTCGTCCATTCGTATCGCTACCGATAAATCGCCCTAAAACTTCAAGGCCAATCTGGGTGCTATCATGGCTTTGAAAATTTGCAGTGCGGAACAAGCTATGGGCGTGTGGTAGGCTATCAACTAAGAGGTCCGTGCTATCACGAAACACCATGGATAATGGCCCGGCGATGCTATCGTTGGAATACCACGGATTGAACATCTCAATCCTTACGCCACACTCTCCAGAATCTTCCAATGCAAAAGCAAGTTCGCGGCCTTGTGCCATGTAATCCGTTGGGCGTTGGCGAGCAAAAAATTGCCGCGTAGTTCGCAATGAGGATTGGAGGACACTACTCGCTTCATACATGACGGCATATCGGTTTACTTGCCGGACTGGCGATGCAGAACTGGAAGCATGTAGTCCGCCATATGTATAGAAGTTGGCAGTATTGTTACGCAGAGATTCTGTGTACCGATAGGTTGCTTGGCGCATGACCCCTCCCGTTTTAAAAGCGATACCAAAAAAGGCTTTCAAGCTATCATGGTATGGAACGCCAGTAAGATCATTGAGAGAGCCGATGCTGGGATAAAGGAATCCGGAGTCCTTACGAGATTTATATATCAGCTCGCCCCATTGCCATGTTCGTTTAGCCGTGTCGGTATAAAGACTCCGGATACGGAGGTTGCGAGTTCCAGGAGCAATTTCTTCCCACACAGCAACATCCTGAATGCGATGAAACACATCTTGCGTTTGATCTATGGATGGATAGTGGAAAGGACCTTCATTATTGAGCCCCGTTAAATGATACAGGCCCGAACCCGATGCTACACTTGGCCCCCACGGTGCTCTTGTTTGAATCAATCGTTGATAATGAACCCGTACACTTGCATGGGAACGCATCGGTTGCAACCACAATAACCCGCAGCTGGAATCATGGCTTGCAATATGGCTAAAGGCCGGTAGAGAAGGGAATCGTCCCGGTAAGATGCCTGGGAGTTTGTGGATATTAGAGATCTGCGAAAACGGACCGGTGATTGGCCAAATGTTGTTAGGATTATGCCAGCGAACACGTGCACGAATACCATGCTGAATATCGCTCCAGGCGTACATGTATCCGGAATCCAATCGGCAGATGACTGGGGTACCCCATTCGGTGTTTGGTGGAGTATAGGTTGGGTTTGCCGCAGCATAGCGACGATAGTATGCCACATGCTCAATCATTCCCCACGTCCGGTTCTGCGTGCTGTCTAAACGAACGCTTCGTGTCAGCACTTCACGATGCAACGTATCCAAGGTGTCCCCCTTGATATGTGCTGTCCATGTTATCGTGGCGGTCACTGCTCCCTCTGTCCCCGGGCGTAGGGTGATAGATGGGTGCATATTGAAATAGCGAATATCACATCCATCCTTGGAAACGGTGTCTTCAATCGGCTCCCATAGGATTGAGCCAGTAGAATCAACCGGAATAGAGCGACGAAACATGATGTGCAAATTCGAGACAGGGTTCAGTGGACTGGGAGGAGAACAAGGGTCAAATACCGATTGAAGTTTATAGTAGGTGGCATAGTAACGCCCATTCCAATAGACCTCTTTCAAAAGTCTAGATAACGGGTTATGTTTGGGGTCAACCAACATAAGGAAGAAGGATGCGCTACGCAGAGATTTGTGATCGTTCACCGGAACAATTTCGACGCTTAACGGGTGTGTTGCCGACGACCTTCGAGGCAATGCTCAAGGTCATTGGTGCAGCACGGCGAGAGTTTGGTCGCCCACCGAAACTGGTGTTGGCCGATCAGCTGTTGTTGACGCTGCTGTATTGGCGTGAGTATCGAGCGCAATATCACCTTGCAGCGGATTTTGGGATCAGCGAACCGACCTGTAGCCGGATCATTCGGCGAGTGGAGGATGAACTCACCCAGAGCAACGAGTTTCAATTGCCGCAGCGTCCGCAGCCGCGAGCCGGGGAGACAGAGTTTGCTGTGATCGTGATCGATGCGACAGAAAGCCCGATTGAACGGCCCAAAAAAAGCAAAGGGAGTACTACAGCGGGAAGCGTGGATGCCACACGATCAAGACGCAGGTAGCCATGGCGTTGGGAAGTCGTCGGATCCTCAAGACAGAGTTTGGGGTTGGAAGCCAGCATGATTTCGCGTTATTGAAGCAGTGTGTGTGTCGGGGGTATAAGCGATTGTTGGGGAGTGGGAGTTGTTGGATAGCGGATTTGGGGTATCTGGGGTTATCGAAGATTCAGAGCAACGTATGGTTGCCGCACAAGCGGCGGAAGGGGGTGGCATTAGGGGATTGGGAGAAGGAGGAGAATCGTGAGCATTCGCGGAAGCGGATCGTGATTGAGCATGTGTTTGGTCGGTTAAAGGTGTTCAAGATCATAGCGGAGAAATATCGAAATCGTCGCAAGCGATTTGATATGAGATTCAACCTCATCGCCGCCATCCATAATTTTGAACTCCCTTGAAAACTACTTTTGAAAGAGGTCTAATAGATGAGCTTTCGTTGGTTGTTGTAATCCAATTTCCCAGCAATCATCGTTTCATCGGGTTGACGATAGGTGATTTCAAGGAGTGATCCTGCTCCAGGTCTCATAAAAACATCAACAAAACCATTGTTGGCTGGGACGACGACGTTCACTGGTTGCCGGATGATAGAATCACCAACCAAGCGGGTGGTGTCGGCGGCAACTTCGCGAACTTGAACAAACTCATACTGGGTGGCCCCGGACCTCCACAAATTGAGTTTCAACCGGATGCGGCGGTTCCCGGCCAACGCCACCATGCTGTCACGGCGGGATTGACTAAGAGGGGTTCCATAATCTGGTGGTTCAAACGTCCGCCGGTTCACCACAAACACATAATTGGTGTCCTTCTTTGAATCTGCTTGTCCGTTGGTCGTTCCTGTTTTCTTGTCGAAGAACCCAAGCTCCACATAGGTTGCTTCCGGCGCGTCGGCAGTGGTGTCGTTCAGCTTGTAGGATTTGACCTCGGTAATGATCTCATTTGCTGGCAGCGGGCGCGTGCCAAACCCATACTGGGTATCTTTTGTGTTCGCTCGTGGAGTTGCGTAATGAATACTATAGGTGTTCTTCCAATTCAGCCGTGCTATCTCTGGGCCGATGTCTTGTAGCCACTGCACTTCTTTCTTGAGGGCACGGGAGCGAGTGCCACGCCCGACATACAGATTCGGTACAGTGATCCGTGGTGTATGGTTAGAGGATGTGAATGTAAACGATGAAACAACGTCTTCGGAACTATCAGTAGTCAGTGACCCCGATGGGCCGAAACCTCCTCCCATGGGTTCTTCGCTGCACCATAGTTGGGCTGTGCTATCGTACTTGTTAATAAAGTTCTGATAACCACCATACCACCAATAGATGATCCCTTTTGCACCGTAGGCTAAGGCCATAGAAATGAGAAGTCGTGTTTCGGCAGCCGTAGGGATATGCCCAATCATCGTGTCCAACCGTGCAGGGGTAACGGTTCGGTCAATCGGAAAATGAATGTCGGCATTGGGGCTTGGTACAATAATCAGCCGACGCCCCGTTCGCTTGCTGGTGCGTGCATGCTTTCCCAACTTATATGCGATGTGGTGTCGCACATATTCTTTTGCATAGGTAGAATCTGGTTGATTGAACCCTAAAAACCCATACTGCAAGGTTAATTCATAATCAGCCACGCCTTGCTCGGTTAGCGGCAGCAATGGCACATGGAAACGCCCACCGTTCTGCTCTGCGATGCTTGGAAGATGAGCATAGGGGATGTTGAAGGAGTTAGGATAATACGTATGAATACCATCCTTAGGGTTAGGAAGCAAGTTCAAGTAAGTTTCCTGCAACACCGCTTGCGGCCTGCTAATATCATGGTCTTTATCGGGTCCACCGGTGTGGCTTTGCGCACTGAATAGTGGAAGGCTGTCACGGAGGTTGGGGTTGTTAGGGTTGAGGAAGTTGAAGGTGTCGCGCAGCATTTTATCGAGCTTGAAATAGCCAGCATATTCTGATTCCATGTGTTCTTCGCCACTGTAGATGCCGATGATCTTGCGGCGCAAGGAATCAGGGTTAAGGCTGGGACCAAAGATGAACCGCCGTACGCGATCCATGAGGCTGGCTTTGTAGGCATCGTGGCTTGCGCCTCGTCCGAACATGAGTTGCCCCAAGGAATCCCGCAGAGCAATCGAACGGAGGGCAACTTGCTCGCCCCCAAGCCACGTTACTCGGATATTGAGGCGTTGCGAGGTCGTGCGTTCATAGCGTGGTCCACGTTGGCCATTGGCCAAAACCTTCAGGTCTAACGGAAAAACAGCCTCCTGGTAGAGATCGTAGTTGGGGTTTGCTCCTGGTGGAGTAAAATCGGCTTTAGTGATAAATCGGGTAGCAGCAAGGAAGGAGAGGCTGTCGGTGGCAGTGACCAGAGAATCGGAACTGTTGTAGTAGGTGTTCCCTCGGTCAACTTCATAGAAAACCTCCACCTTGAAGAGTGAATCGGTTTGCTGAGATTCACCATCAGCAAACAGGTGTCCGGTAGCGACGAGATAGGTAAGGCTGTCGTTCCAACGGAAGCGGTGGTCGTTCAAGAAGAGCCATGCATTCTGGATGCTGTCCTCGCGGGACTCGGGAATCATCCACGACGGGGTGAAGCGATAGAGTTGGCTAGGACGATGATTGAACACAATCCGGTCGGCAATCACTTGGTTGGCAACCGTGTTGTGTGATGTTGAATAGACTCGTTCCTGTGGATAATTCACAAACCCATTCAGCTCAGGATTCAACCGATATGTTCCTCCGGAACGTGCGGTGAATTTACAGACCATGTAAGGTGTTTCGACACTGTCGAACAAGAAGAACTGCACATTCCTTCCCCACCCAGCATTGTTCAACTCATCATCGGTGATGACCATGCGATGGGTTGACCCTGCCGACCAGACCAAACTGTCTATCCGTGCAGGGTTCCCCTCGTAAGGGTCAATCAGGAATGTCAATCCTAAAGCATCCCAAAGATTCCATAACTCCGAGATTCGATCGCTTGCATGGCGCGTTGCCGGATAGGCACCGATGATGAACTCCTGATCTCCCACACCATACATGCGCTCAAGCGGGGCTTGCGCACTGCTTCGACTGGGCAGCAGCAGCATGGCAACCAAGAGGAGCATTGCTCCACCGCGCCAGCTGTAATAGGGGTGAAGCAATCGTTGAGGGGATCGAGGTCTGCCCGGTGGCGATTGCCGATCGGTGCTGAGGTGTTGATGGTTTCGAGCGACTCTGGTTGTTTTCATGGATGGAACTCCTGTACAGGAACTGTACTGATTGATGGATTGGTTTATTGGCTGGCACTTCTGCCAGCGTTGATGTTCTAGTGGTGCTCCGTATGCTATTGTTTAATAATGGTTGTGGTGGCAATCACTTCTCCATGTCGGTCATACGCCGTCAGGAGGTATTGGCCAGCGGCAACATGGCCACACTCCCAACGTGCTGCCCCGATGCTGGGCTGGATGGTTCCGCTGGCCACAAGCCTTCCCAGTGGGTCATGGATGGTGAACCGCTGGGGCATCCTCGGCAAGTCACCACGCCACGCGATGTTGAGTTCATCGCCAACAGGGTTCGGCCAGACCGATAGAGCTTGGGACCTTCCATCGGCGGGGATATCGCGAACGCTGGTGGTGTTGTCGTCGCGTGGGATGTAGGGGCCACCAGCAAGGATCATGGCAATGCCAGCATCGTTGCCAAACCAGCTGGGGTTTGCCGTCAGATAATCGCTCCATCCGTCACCGTTCACATCCCCCGCTGGCCCTCCCTTGCCGAAGACACTTCCCTCAACCATGCCATCAAGGCTAGCTGAGTAATAGGCATCATAGGTGGGGTCAATTCGTTGTTGAGCCGTAGCGTTTGTTGGCTTAGTCGAGAAGGCAATCATCATGGCATCACCCGACGGCGAGGGACCGAACAAGGGGAGCATGGTTCGCTGGGTAGCAGTATCGTTGAGAGGACCAAGTTGGCCAATGGCAGAGAACTTCGGAGTGAAGAGGACTTGGTCGGCGTCATCAAGGCGGAAGGTTCTTTGGGAGATGGGTTTGCCGGAGGAAGAGAGGAAGAGAGGAGAGAAGGGGAGTTTGGAGCCAGCGATATCGGCAACGGAATCGCCATCAAGGTCAGCGATAGTGGGGAGGATACCAACGCCGATGGCAGCATCGTTGAGAGTGATAGCATGGTCGGGATGTTGGGAGAGTTGTTGGAGTGAAGGTTTTCCCCAGAAGAATTTGCATTGACCAGTCCAGTAAGGTGGGGTATAGGCAGCGGTGAGGAGGATATCGGGGTAGCGATCGGCGTTGAAGTCGGCAATAGCGATTCTGAGATCGTTATTTTCCTCAGTGTCTTTCAGGATGACGGTAGGGGAATCCACTTGGAAGTCGGGACCACCTTGATAGAGCCAGATTTCGCCGATGGCACTACGGACTCCTTGACGAAGGAAGGAGCCAAACAGGATGAGCAGATCGGTATAGCCATCTGTGTTCAGATCGGCAGCTTGGATTGAAGTTGGGAACAGGCTATGTGCGCTATCAAGCAGATGACCATCTAAGGTCAGTAGAGGTGTTACCTCAATACTATCACCTCGTTTTTGATGTAAGCGTAATCGCATCAGATTATACAGTACATTTTTAATGAGTCTCTGCTCAAATGCTGTAAACCCAACAAGGATTTCTTCTGGTTGTCGAAAATGTCCACTAATAGCTGGAACATAGGAAAGTGAATCAAAGACTTGAGTTGGTAATGTTGAGGGTGTAGGAGTTGCTCCGGCATAGATATTCCACTGGAGGGTAGTGCTGGTGAAGACCGCAAAATCATCAAGGGAATCTTTGACAACCTGGCCTAAGGGTGCCGCCCCTTCCCCGATGCGTTGCCCACCGCTGGAAGTTCCTCGCACCATCCAGATGCGTTTAAGGAGAACGGCCTTGGGGTTGGGTTGGATAGTATCAACGGCTTGGGCGTGAAGTAGTGTGCTTGCTGTGGCAAGCAGGAGCAGAAGAACGATGGTGGTTTTAGTGTTCATGGTAATCTCCAAGTAATGCTTTCGTGCTGAAAGTACGCAACAGAATATTCCTGCAATAGCCATCAATAGGGTTGTTATTCTTGTTTGATAATGGTTGTGGTAGCAATCACTTCTCCATGTCGGTCATACGCCGTCAGGAGGTATTGGCCTGCGGCAACATGGCCGCACTCCCAACGTGCTGCACCGATGCTGGGTTGGACGGTCCCGCTGGCAACAAGCCTTCCCAGTGGGTCGTGGATGGTGAACCGCTGGGGCATCCTCGGCAAGTCACCACGCCACGCGATGTTGAGTTCATCGCCAACAGGGTTCGGCCAGACTGATAGAGCCTGGGACCTTCCTTCGGCGGGGATATCGCGAACGCTGGTGGTGTTGTCGTCGCGTGGGATGTAAGGACCGCCAGCAAGGATCATGGCAATGCCAGCATCGTTGCCAGACCAGCTGGGGCTTGCGGCAAGGTAATCGCTCCATCCGTCGCCGTTCACATCCCCCGCTGGCCCCCCCTTGCCGAAGACACTGAAGGGAGCCATGCCATCGGCAGCCGATCCATAGTAGGCATCGTAGTTTGGATCAACCCGTCCGTTGGATGTTCCGAAAGCGATCATCATTGCCCCTCCTAGAGGAGATGGGCCGAACAATGGGAGCATGGAATGTTGGTGGGTGGAATCATTGAGTGGTCCGAGATTGAACTCTGGATGGAAGTTAGGAGTGAAGAGGAGTTGGTCAGCATCATCAAGGCGAAAGGTGCGTTGGGAGATGGGTTTGCCGGAGGAAGAGAGGAAGAGCGGGGAGAAGGGGAGTTTGGAGCCAGCGATGTCGGCAATGGAATCGCCATCAAGGTCAAGGATAGCAGGGAGCGTGCCAACGCCGATGGCAGCATCGTTAAGAGTGATGGCATGGTCGGGATGTTGGGAGAGTTGTTGGAGTGAGGGTTTTCCCCAGAAGAATTTGCATTGACCAATCCAGCGAGGTGGGTCATAAGCGGCAGTGAGGAGGATATCGGGGTAGCGATCGTCGTTGAAGTCGGCAATAGCGATGTTGAGGTCGCTACTTTCTTCGATGTCTTTGAGGACAAGGGTGGGGGAATCCACTTGGAAGTTGGGACCACCTGAGAAAATCCAGATCACTGCTGTTTGAGAGATCACGGAATCAATTAACATATAGCGAACGGCTACGATGAGTTCGTCGTCGCCATCGTTGTCAAGATCGGCAGCTCGGATGTCGGCTGGAAGATATTCCAAGCCTGGGATAATGGTTTTGGCTGGATTAAAGACTACCGTTGCGGTGTCATCAATCCGGTGATCATGAACTCGGAAGAGAGGGACAGTACTCTCAAGCACTAAGCGATCAGGATTGGGTATGACCCTGTAGCGAAAGAACCCTACGGCCAACGAGGTATCTCCCCAAAAATTACCGACGATGGGGTATTTGATTTCTGCGCTAGTGGAATCAATGTGCCAGACTGGCACAGTAGGAACAACAGAATCGCCTAAGAAAGCATTCCAATATCCGGGTGGAGCACCGTAGCCGACGGCGAAATCTTGATATTGGTCATCATTAATATTCTTCAATGATCCGGCCCCTTCCCCGACGCGTTCTTCGCCGGTGGTTGACCCTCGGATCATCCAGATGCGTTTAAGGAGAACAGCCTTGGGGTTGGGTTGGATAGTATCAACGGCTTGGGCGTGAAGTAGTGTGCTTGTTGTGGCAAGCAGGAGCAGAAGAACGATGGTGGTTTTAGTGTTCATGGTAATCTCCAAGTAATGCTTTCGTGCTGAAAGTACGCAACAGAATATTCCTGCAATAGCCATCAATAGGGTTGTTATTCTTGTTTGATAATCGTTGTGGTGGCAATCACTTCTCCATGCCGGTCATACGCCGTCAGGAGGTATTGGCCTGCAGCAACATGGCCACACTTCCAGCGTGCTGCACCGATGCTGGGTTGGATCGTCCCGCTGGCAACAAGCCTTCCCAGCGGGTCGTGGATGGTGAACCGCTGGGGCATCCTCGGCAAGTCACCACGCCACGCAATGTTGAGTTCATCGCCAACAGGGTTCGGCCAGACCGATAGAGCTTGGGACCTTCCTTCGGCGGGGATGTCGCGAACGCTGGTGGTGTTGTCGTCACGTGGGATGTAGGGACCGCCAGCAAGGATCATGGCAATGCCAGCATCGTTGCCAAACCAACTGGGGTTTGCGGCAAGGTAATCGCTCCATCCGTCACCGTTCACATCCCCCGCTGGTCCCCCATTGCCGAAGACACTGAAGGGGATCATGCCATCGCTTGCTGGGTTATAGTAGGCCTCATAGGTGTTATTCGGACCGTGAGAACCACCAGACAAAACAATCATTTGGACACCTTGTCCTGCGGGTGCAGGTCCAAGCAAGGCAAGGGCAGAATAGGTTTTTGTTGAATCATTGATAGGTCCGACCGGCTCAGGAGTAAGGAATCCTTGGGATCGCCAAGCGAGATCGGCATCATCAAGGCGGAAGGAACGTGATTGAGCGGACTTTCCGGGGAGTCCCAATCGCCAGAGGTAGATGTTGCCATCGGGTCCTGGTAGGCAAAGGTCATCAACGGAATCGGCATCGGAGTCGGTGAGGAGGAGCCCATTGCCGATGCGTGGGAAGTCGGGGTCTTGAAGAGTGATGGAGCGTTCTGGAGTTGTCGAGAAGGCGGAGAGGTTGGATTTACCGAAGAAGAATTTGAGCTTATGGTCACGATTAGCTTGATAGTCAGCAGTGATCAAGAGATCGGGGAAGGGGTCATGGTTGAGCCGTGCAATGGCGAGGGAGAAACGGATGCGATTTTCCTCGGTGTCTTTGAGGACAACGGTGGGGGAATCCACTTGGAAGTTGGGACCACCTTCGTAGATCCACAGTTCAGCAATACCGCTACGAACTCCTTGATGAACCTGTGCTGCTAGGGCAATGATCAGTTCATCATCGTCATCGTTATCGAGATCCGTTGCAATGACTGTTGTTGGGTAGAATGGCTCATTAAACAGAGTATCGTTCGGGAGCGATACTCGTTTCTGGAGTACGCCCGGCGTATCAATAACGTGGTAAAGATGCAGGTGTGAGGTACGATAAAGATTGCCAAAAAACCATCGGTCAGTTTCGGTTCCCAGAACAACGATGGGGTCATTATCACCATAGAAATCACCAACAACCACCGGAGGCACTCCTGCGGTATCGTTGGATTTCCAGAAGGGGAGGATTGAAGGGGGAGATGGAGATTTACTGGGATAGATTTCCCAGTGACTATATGGAGCCATAGAGCGGATGGCAATGTCATTGACGGTATCTCCAGAGACATCACAAACGGCTCCAGCCCCTTCCCCGACGCGTTCTTCGCCGGTGGTTGACCCTCGGATCATCCAGATGCGTTTAAGGAGGACAGCCTTGGGGTTGGGTTGGATGGTATCAACGGTTTGGGCGTGAAGTAGTGTGCTTGTTGTGGCAAGCAGGAGCAGAAGAACGATGGTGGTTTTGGTGTTCATAATTGATCTCCGAAACAGGCTTCAAGTTCGCAGGAACTTACGCGAATGGTTGCTCTTGATAAAGAGACCGATCGGGCGGGTTTTCCGCCACCAACAAAGAAAGCGGCACGCCCATTGGCGTGCCGCTTTGCTCCTGTATCTCCTTCCCACCAGTGCCTCCCAATGTTCTGGGCCTATCGGCCCGTTGGCGGCCTATTTTTTACTGACCTTCGGCATACCACAACCCGGTTCCGGTGCGGTACACAAAGCTCATGCTACGCCCTGCGTTGATGTTCGCGGGTGCGCCGGCCATTGCCGCACCGGTCACGGTGATCGGCGCGGTGGCCGTGTTCACGATGCTGACGCTTTGGGCGTTGCGGGTTCCCCCTGCGTTCAGCGTTACGTTCCCGCTTGCCACAATCATCGCCTCGGTGATGGTCCCAATGTTCCCCGATGCCACCGCGCGCTCGGCAGTGTTCCCAAAGCTGGAAGGATCAACCCAACCAAGCTGTGCGGTGATGTTCGGCGTGCTTCCGCTGCTGCTGGTGATGGCAAGCACGCGGTTGTTTGGCGCAACGCTCAGCGTCTCCGGCAGCACGTAGTTGATGTTATCCAGAGTTTGATTGGGCGAAGCTGCGAAACTGCTCTTGCGTTGTGCGGCTGCGGTGCCGCCAACGAACTGCAGTTGCGAAGGCGCGCCGGATGCTGTTGCTCCGTCGAGCATCAGCCGAATTTTGCCGATTGCAGTGATGGAGTAATCGCCCGATCCGGTCCCGGGGACGTAGGCAAGCACGCCGCTGTTGCTCCCTTGCGCAACTGGGAGAAGTCCCAGGGTTTGTGCGGTGCTGGCATTGCCGGTTGCGACAATGCCGACATTGCTAAAGAGAGAGTTCTGCCCTTGGGCAAAGGCTCCAACGTTTGGGAGGAAGTTTTGGCTGATTGCTTGGGCAGTCACGCCGATAGCGGTGACGGAGTTGGTGAGTGCGGGGATGGAGGCAAATCCTCCAAGTCCGGAGATGGATGCGGTTTGGCTTGGAGAGGAGAAGCTGGACCTGGCTTGACCGGAAACGCCGAAGCCGGAAGAGAGTCCGCCTGCGGGAGTGGAGTTTGTGGTAACGGATCCGAGCAATCCGTAGATGGTCTGCGCAGTACCGGTGACGGAGGTGAAACCGGTTGCAGAGGCTATTGGTGATCCGGGAGTGGTGGCATCGGTCAGGACGTTCATGCGCCCCAGGTTCGCGGTGTTGTTGTTGACGTTGACGATACCGTTGCTTCCAACACGCAAGCGTTCGGTTCCGTCGGTGGCGATGACGAGGGGTTGGGAGTTGCCGGATGGAGTTCCGAGGAATTGTTGCCCTGCGCCGGTTCCACCGCTGGCGATGTTGTTCCCAGAAAGGCTCCACCCAACGGAGGAAGGATCAATCCAATCAAGCTGCGCGCTCAGGTTTGGCGATGCTCCAGTGATGGAGCTAACTCCTAACATCCGTCCTGATGTTGCGGATCCAAGCGATGCCGGAAAGGTGTAGTTGATGTTATCCAGAGTTTGATTGGGCGAAGCTGCGAAACTGCTCTTGCGTTGTGCGGCTGCGGTGCCGCCAACGAACTGCAGTTGCGAAGGCGCGCCGGATGCTGTTGCTCCGTCAAGCATCAGTCGAATTTTGCCGATTGCGGTGATGGAGTAATCGCCCGATCCGGTCCCGGGGACGTAGGCAAGCACGCCGCTGTTGCTCCCTTGCGCAACTGGGAGAAGTCCCAGGGTTTGTGCGGTGCTGGCATTGCCGGTTGCGACAATGCCGACATTGCTAAAGAGAGAGTTCTGCCCTTGGGCAAAGGCTCCAACGTTTGGGAGGAAGTTTTGGCTGATTGCTTGGGCAGTCACGCCGATAGCGGTGACGGAGTTGGTGAGTGCGGGGATGGAGGCAAATCCTCCAAGTCCGGAGATGGATGCGGTTTGGCTTGGAGAGGAGAAGCTGGACCTGGCTTGACCGGAAACGCCGAAGCCGGAAGAGAATCCGCCTGCGGGAGTGGAGTTTGTGGTAACGGATCCGAGCAATCCGTAGATGGTCTGCGCAGTACCGGTGACGGAGGTGAAACCGGTTGCAGAGGCTATTGGTGATCCGGGAGTGGTGGCATCGGTCAGGACGTTCATGCGCCCCAGGTTCGCGGTGTTGTTGTTGACGTTGACGATACCGTTGCTTCCAACACGCAAGCGTTCGGTTCCGTCGGTGGCGATGACGAGGGGTTGGGAGTTGCCGGATGGAGTCCCGAGGAATTGTTGCCCTGCGCCGGTTCCACCGCTGGCGATGCTGTTCCCAGAAAGGCTCCAGTTGTAGGCATCATCATTCCCCGGCCCCCAGGTGCTTCCGTTCCAGCGGAGCGATTGCCCGGCGTTGGCTCCCATCCTGTTAATCTTAGCACCAGTCACCGCGCCATCCCCCAGATTACGAGTTCCAACGGCTCCGTCGCCGATGTCGCGCCCGTCAATGCTGCGGTCAAGGATTTTTGGACCATCAACAGCGTCGTCATCAAGCTGGCTTGAACCGATTGCTTTGAAGGCGATTTTATCGCGAGTCACCGCGCCGTCGGCAATCTTTGCGGTGCCGATGGAGTTGTTGGCGATCATCGCGGAAACGATTCCAAAATCGGCAACCCGCAACGCAACGTCGCCGCTGGTCCCGCCGCCGGTTAGCCCCGGCCCTGCCGATACCCCCGTGATGTCCCCCAAGCTGCCGATTGGTTGCCATTCCGCCCCGCTTCCGGTTGCCGTCAGGACTTGGCCCGCGCCTGCGCCCGCCGTGCTGATTTTCCCAATCGTCACCGCGCCGTCGGCAATCTTTGCGGTGCTGACCGCAGCGTCCGCAATGTCGCTTCCCCCTACTGCTCCGTCGGCAATCTTTGCGCTGGTGATGGCATTGTCAACAACGGTGGTGGCTATCTGGGCAGTGCGTGAGCTTAGGCTGTATGGAGCCGAGGTAAGCTCCGTTCGCGGAAGCTCGGTGCCATTGTTGATGCTGATTCCCAAGTAGTAAGGTTTGTCGAACTTCAAGGCAAGCGGAGTGACGCTTCCCAGGTTCACGTTGAACAACCCGCGCATAACGTTCACGGTTTGGTTCTCGGTCCAGACGGCACTCCCTCCGGTTGCCGATTCGTACAAGCGGAAGGCAACGGAATACTGTCCGTCGGCCACTGGCGTTGTGGTGCCGGCGTTGGTGGCAAGCCCCTGAAAGCTGATGGCCTCTGGGACCTGCGCGTTGGCCGCATTGGTAAGGATACCAGCGGCAAGCAACATTGCCGCTGCGTGGCGGATAGTGCGGAAAGTCTTGTTGGTTTGCATGATTATTTCCCCTGCGTGTGTGACGTGTTGAAAGGTTCTAAGTCGTTCGGATAACTCCGTTCTGTGCAGCCTACCGATAGCAGCGTGGCCTCATCGTGCTCAGCTATCGGCGGTGGTTGTGTTGGCCCCAATGCTCTTTTGGGGATGCTGGTTGCGGGCTTCTGTGAAGTGCTGCCGCTGGTTGGTTGTGTTGGCATGGCGTTCCGGCTACAAGTGCTGGATCATTACCGACCCGATGATGCGTTCCCCTGCGGAGTTGTCGGTTTGCAGCTGGCACAGGTAGTGCCCGGCGGGAACTTCTTCCCCCTGCTCATCGGTTCCGTCCCACGAAATCGTGTGGCTTCCTGCGTCCGCCATTTCCGACGACATCAGCCGCCGCACCGGGCGGCCAAGAAGATCGAAGATGACGGCGTTGATCCGCCCGGCAGATTCCAGCCGGCAGGTGATTGTGGTGCTGGCTCCGAACGGGTTCGGCGCGGCGCGAAGGGTTGCCGCAGCAAGGCCCCGTGCCGCTGGCGCATCCACCGATGATGTTTTTGGAATCGGCAGCCAGAATCCTTGATAGAAGGTGTTGGCAAGCCCCGATCCCGCGCCGCTGATTTGGCCAACAATCGGTTGGCCAAGCGTGAAGGAAATGGCGTGCTGGTTATTGGCAAGGCCGGTCGCACCACCGGTGCCGATCACTTGCCACGGAACGTCAATGGTCTGTGCGCGAAGGCCGCCAGCAACAAGCAGCAGTGTCAGGATTGCCGCAGCGTGCTGTCTGGTTGGAATGGAAACAGGAGCGTTCATAGCGTTGTTCTCTCCGTTGCTGAAATGGTGTTGCTGAAATGGTCGCAATGTTGATGTGAAATCCCGCAGCGTTCTGCCAGGCGATCACCGGAACAGCGGTGTGCCCGGCATTGGCCAGCCGGCGCCAGCGCAGCCAATGCCGCGACAGAACCGCTGTTGATTTCCGAAGCAAACGTACAACGCCACGGGGGGGCTTGTCACCCGGACAAAAACCGGACAATGGGGGGGCAAGAAGGAAGTTGGAAGGGTTGGCCACGGGGTGAACCCGCCTGATTTCCAGCCGGAAATTCTTGGCGGCCACAAGGGGAATGCTAACTTGGGAAGGAAGGGAGAAGGGATCAACTCCATATCATCCAAGCGAACAAATCTGGGATCAAGAAGAATGAAAGCGGTAATCCAACGGGCACGCAACGCCACGGTGACAGTTGCCGGGGAAGTGGTTGGCGCGGTTCCCAAAGGGATGGTGGTGCTGCTGGGCGTGGCCGCCACCGACACCCCGCCACACGCGGCAATGTTGGCAAAGAAAGTGGCGAACCTGCGGCTGTTCCCCGATGCCAACGAAGTCCCCAATCTTTCGCTGCTGGATACCGGCTACGGCGCGTTGGTGGTTAGCCAATTCACCCTTCTTGCCGACACCCGAAAAGGGAATCGCCCCAGCTACATTGCTGCCGCGCCGCCCGAGCTTGCCAACGATTTGTACGAACGGTTTGTTCAGGAACTGCGCGGGTTGATTGGCCACGGCAACGTTGCCACCGGGCGGTTCCGTGAGATGATGGATGTGGCGTTTGTCAACGAGGGGCCGTTCACCCTTTTGCTAGAGTCGAAGGTGTAACGTGCGGCCTATCCGTTGTTGGCATCATCGCGCCGTGCTGTGGCTGCTGCTTTGCCTGGGTTGGTGCGTTGCCCCGGCCAGCGGGCAATCGAAATTGGTGGTGCGGAAGATGGCCAACTTCACGCTGCTGGTCCCAAGCAACCAGGACCCAACCCAGCTGACGGGGCTGCTGGAATCGGCGCGGAAGCGGGTGCAGGAATACGGGCTTGCGCTGCCGCGGGCAGTGGTGGTGCGGATTTATTCCACCAGCGTGCAGTTTGCCCAAGCCACGGGGCTAACCACCGCACATCTGGCTGGCGAGCGCAACGGGCGGTTGCATCTTCAGCCGCTTCCATTACTTTTGCGCCGCCCTGAGGCCAGCCGCACGCTTCAGCATGAACTTGTTCACCTTGCGTTGGCGCAAGCCGCCCGCAACGGATTGCCGCGGTGGTTCAACGAGGGGATGGCAATGGTGGTGGCCGGGGAAAAGCAGCCGGAGAGCGTGAAGTTCGTAACCTTACAGGCGTTGCAGGATACCTTGCTCCGTTCCCGAAGCTACCCCGCGCTCCGTTCGGCCTACGGAACCTGCCAGCGATTGGTGGAGAAGGTTGTAAGCCAGCAGGGGCAGCCGGCGGTGCTGGCAATGCTCCGCGCGGTTGCCAACGGCGGGAAATTCCCGGAGCGATTCCGCCGTTTGGCCGGGCAATCGGCCCCGGATTGGGCGCGCCAGTGGCTGGCCAAGCCGTAATTCCCTCAATGGAATTAATTCTTTCATAGAAAGTACCCTCTGCAAAATGCAATGTTGGGGCTGTTACGAAATCGCTTCTTGCAAGACCCGATTGCTTGAAATATCTTGCCGCCCCTCAAAACAATGCCCGCGACCTGCGGTGGCACGGTTCTTATACTCACATCTTCAATAGGGAGACAACCTCAAAATGTTCTCGTCGAAAGTGAAAACGGCCTTGGCCGATGGTGTCCGCATCGTTGAGCTGAATGGCGAATTTATTGGTGGTAACGAGACGGATGACCTGCGTGACACGCTGGCGCAGGAGTCGAAGGATGGAACCCAGAAGTTGTTGATTGACCTTGCCGGAGCAACCTATCTGAACTCCACCGCGCTGGGTGCGCTGATTTCGGCACACACCAGTTTCAGCAAGCGGGGGGCGCAGGTGGCGATCTGCAACGCCTCGGACAACATCAACAATATCTTCGTCATCACGAAGTTAGCGTTGGTGTTCCAAGCCTACGGAACCCGTTCCGAAGCAATGGCGGCACTGCAAGGGTAGCTGGCCTTCCGGCCAATATCCTTGCCACATCTTACACGGTACAAACTCAGCAACCACGGTTCTTAACTCACACATCTACCAAACATCACGGCTTATGAAAAGCAAGTATTTCGTCATCGGCGTTGTTCTGGCCTGCTTAATTGTGGGCGTGCTTATCTGGCAATTCTTATTCGGCGCGGCGGGCAACTTCTCCGATGCCGCACGCGAAAAACCGATCAACCTTCTTGGAACGGTCTATACCGGCGGTTGGGTTGTGCCGGTGCTGGTGGGGCTAACATTAATGGTGGTAACGTTCATCGTTGAACGGTTGATGTCGCTATCGCGGGCACAAGGGCGCGGCAACTTATCGGCGTTCCTCCGCAAGGTTCACGACAATCTTGAGCACGACAACGTTGACGCAGCGTTGGACGAATGCGCCCGCCAACGCGGTTCCGCCGCCAACATCCTTCGCGCCGGGCTGGAACGCTGGCAGCAGGTTCGCAACGATGCTTCGTTGGACAAGGAGAAAAAACTTACCGAAGTGAAGCGCGCCATTGACGAAGCAACGGGCCTGGAAACCCCGCTTCTGGAAAAGAACTTGGTCGCGCTCTCGACGGTGGCTTCTATCTCCACCATGTTCGGTCTGTTGGGAACAACAATCGGTATGATTCGTGCCTTCGCAGCACTGGGCGGTGGCGAAGGCGCAGTATCGGCAACACAGCTTTCGATCGGTATCTCCGAAGCTCTTATCAACACAGCGTTCGGCCTTATCGCGGCAATCTTGGCAATCGTTGCCTACAACATCTTCACCAACAAGGTGGACAACTTTGTGTACATGATTGAGGAGTCAACGCTCTCGATGATGGAAATCCTGACCGTCAAAGTGAAGTAACCTGTCCCCCCTTGTTTAACCGAACCGAACGGAACCCTTATGGGAGCACATAAACCAAAACGGATTGGCTTCAAGCTGGACATGACACCGCTGGTTGACGTAGCGTTCTTGCTGCTGACCTTCTTCATGTTCACGGCGAAGTTCAAATCGGAAGCCGAAAGCGAGCAAAAGTTCCAGATCAAACGCCCTGTGGCTTCGCCCGATACCGCGAAACTGCCGGAGCGGGGAACCGCCCTTGTGAAGATTGGCATTGATGAAAAAGGGGATACCCTGATGTACTACGCCGTTATCAGCGAGAAGGACCGCAAGTCCATCTACACCGCGCAAGGGGTGGACCCTTCCGAGGCGAACAACGCCCAAGTTACCGTGCGCGACACCGTTACCCTGGCAAACTTGGTGCTGCAGACCCGCCGCACCAATCCCAAAATCAAATTCATGATTGATGCCGACAAACGGGTTCGCTACGGGCGCATCGAGCAGGTGATGAACACCTTCCGCTCGCAAGGGGCAACGCTGTTCAACTTCGTGACCGTCAACCGAAGCCAGCAGGGATAAAAAAAGGGGATGAACGCTTGGGGGCAAGCAACCGCCCCCAAGCAATCGCAATGGTATCTCGCACACACACAATCAGCAACCCGCAATAGCAACGGAGAAAGGATATGGCAGGCGCCGATTTAGGTGAAAGCTCTTCCAAAAAGAAGAAAGGTGGTGGTGGAGTAAAAAAACCGAAACGGATCGGTTTCAAGTTGGACATGACACCGTTGGTTGACGTAGCGTTCCTGCTGCTGACCTTCTTCATGTTCGCCACCACCATGGCACAACCGCAGATTATGGAGATGTCGGTTCCGCCCGACATCACCACCCCGGTCGAGGTGGCACAGTCGGACTTGTTCACGCTGTACGTCAGCAACAAGGAACACCTGTTCTACAACACCGGCATTGACCCAACCATGCGGAAGATTGACATCAAGGATTTGAAAAACCTGGCCGTGCAGAAAAATGCTGAGCGGGAGAACGACTTAATCACATCGCTGAAAGTTGACCCCGCAGCCAGCTACGCCACCGTGGTGAATATCCTTGATGAATTGAACCTTGCCGAAGGGGAATTGGTGGCTTCTTACCAGGAGAAAAACCTGAAGCGGGAGCGGCGGTTTGCAGTCACGCCAATGACCGAAGAGGACAAGGCCGAGCTTGCAAAGGTGGATATCTAAACGATTTTTTTGAGAGGAGCATCGAGAACAATGAACGTCACAGAAACACTGAAGTACGGCGCAGCAGAACTGAAGCGGTTTTACAACCCAAACCTACGGACGGCGTTTGCCACCTCGGTAGCGTTTCACTTGTTGCTGCTTTCAATTCCGTTCCTAATCTCTGCTGTGGCCGCCGATAACAAGAAGGCAGCACCGGTGACAAAGATGAAGCTGACGAACCTTCCGCCGCCGCCGCCGCCGGATAACGCAACGCCGCCGCCGCCGCCGCCAATGATTCCGCCAAACCTGCAAACGGGCGGGACCGGAAATGGTGGTGTGGCCGCCCGCGCCGGTGTGCCGATTGCCGTCCCCGACGCATTGATTACGCCGGAGATGCAGAAGTTCGCAACCACCGATGTGATCTCCGTTGCCACCCCAGAAGGAGGCGATGGAACCGGCTTCTCCATTGGTGATGGCGAGGGGCTTGGCGCGCCACAGATTGACGTGAGCAACACACAGGTGAAGGAGAAAGAAGAGGCCAAAGACCCCTACGAGTTTGTGCCGGTGGAGAAGGAACCGTCGTACGATGAAGCCGATTTGCAACGGCGGGTGAAGTACCCAGAAATCGCCAAGCGCAACGGCATCTCGGGGCGCGTAACGGTGCGCGTCTATGTGAACAAAACGGGGAAAGCGGAGAAGTGCATCATTGAGCAGAGCGACAACAAGATTCTGGAAGAAGAAGCACGCCGCGCGGTGTTGGAAACGGTCTTCACGCCGGCAATCCAAAATGGCAATCCCATTGGCCTTTGGATGTCAATCCCGGTGAACTTCCAGCTGAACTAACGCATGCTTCATGCTTATGGCATTGCAGCACCTTTCGGCAACGGAAGGTGCTGTTTGGTTGTAAGGGTAAGCAAGGCGGGGAGCGCGGTTGCTTGCCATTCATTCTCATTCCACCATCTTTATGGCCATGCGCGGTAACTTGCTTTGGGTTGGCTACATCTTGGGCGTTGCAATGTTGGTGATGGGGATTCTGATCCTTTCCGGCTTCTTCCAGTTGCGGGGGACCGAGGCGGGCCAGATGTCGCTGTTGCAAACGGTGTTTGGGGTCGTTCTGCTTCTGTACGGCATCTACCGATTGGTGATGACCAATACGCAGCGGAAACGGCAGCAACAGAAGGAGGACGCACGATGAAGAACACCACCAACACCCCCCTCTCCAATTTTTGCAATGGCCTTCGCCAATTGCTATCCAGTGGTGGCGGTTTTTCCAGTGCCCTTGTGTTGCTGGTTTCGCTGATAGCTGGCGGCTGCGAAAATTCGCAACCAGGAACCAGCCGCATGACTTCCGGGCGGTTGGTGGTGGCGGTGGACGAGGCCTACGCCCCGCTGTTCCGCGTGCTGGCCGATAGCTTCATGGCACGCACGCCAAATGCCAAAATAGAGGTCCAGGAAATGAACCCGCGGATGGCGGTTCAGTACCTTCTGGATCATTACAACGACACGACCGCTTCCTTTGCCGCAATCATTGGGCGGCAGCTTCTTCCCGATGAATCGGAGGCAATCGCCAAGTCCAATCTGCAGCCGCGCCAGTACGCCATTGCCTACGATGGCCTTGCGGTGGTGGTCCCGGTTGCTTCACCGTTCAAGCAGACAACGCGGGAAGATTTGGTTGCGGCCTTGCGCTCCCCTTCCCCAACAACGGAACAGATAGAGAGCGGAGTTCCTTCTGCCCCGCTATCGTTTGTGATCCCTGACCAAAACTCATCGGCGTTTGCGCTTCTGCGGCAGCTTCTTCCCCGTGACTCCACGATTGTGGCCCCGGCCCGCTACGTCAGCCGTGCCGACTCCGTCAACACGTTGGTGGCCGATGGAAAGGGGGTTGGGGTGGTTGGCTGGTACGTTGCCCATCGCGACAGCGCACGATTGCGGACGCTCTACATGGGCTACACCGATAGCCTGGGCCGGCATCACACGCCGGCGCGGGTGCATCCTTCGTCGCTTGTCACCGATGTCTATCCATTGAAGCAGCCGATTGTTGGCTACACCTTTGCGGATGTGAAATCGGTGGCCAATGGGTTCCTGATTGCCGTCTCGAAGGGGCGCGAATCGCAGCGGTACATTGTTGAGCAAGGGCTGCAAGCCGAGAACGTTAAACTACGACTGGTGACACCCGGAGCCGAGGAGTAATGCCTCCAGAAACGGCGTTACAGAAAAGGGGCGGCTTGGCATCAAGCCTGGGGTACAATCGTGCGTCACTGCAACCGGACAACGGGAGCCTGAAGAGGAGAGAGAGCTTCCCGAAGTCCCCCGCCACAAGCAATCATTGCTGGGCAACAATTTCAATCGCCATCTCTCTCCTTACTGCCGTATTCATTCACAGACCATGACCATGCGTTCATTCAGCTTTGCCGCACGTACCGCGGCAGTCGTTTTCCTCTTGGCGTTGCTGGCCGTGCCGGCAATTGCGCAGGGTAGTGCTTTAGATCGCGCCCGTGCCGCCGCAAGCGAAGGAGATTTCACCAATGCCGCACGCTTGTATGAAGAGGCCGTAAAAGAAGCTCCAAAAGATGAGACTGTGCTTGCCGAAGCCGGCGATGTAAACATGGAGCTTGAGCGGTACGCCACCGCACGCGACTACTACCAACGGGCATTAGACCACGACAGCAAAAACGCTGCGTTCAATCGGAAGTACGCGCTGGCCCTTTCCGCCCTGGGAAGCAATACCGAGGCCGTTGAAGCGGCGCGCAAAGCAATGAAAAGCGATGATGGCTCGTTGGAAAGCAGCATGACCCTGGGGCAAGTGCTGATTAACGCCGGCAAGGACTCGCTGAACACTGCCGAGCTTACCATCCTGACCGCCAGCAAAAAATTCCCCAACGCCCCCGAACCGCAAACGGCACTGGGCGATCTCTACTTCGCCCGCGGTGTGTACGAGCTTGCGCAGACCTACTACGAAAAAGCCTTATCGCTTGATGCCAAGCTGATTGATGCTCGCGTTCGGCTGGGCCGCTCCTACCGGGAAATGGCCATTCGCTGCCCTGACCTTGAATGCGCCAAGCCATACTACTCCAAGGCCTTAACGGAATACAACGACGTAACGGTGCGCGCTTCGAAGAACGCCCGTGCGTGGTTGGAACAAGGGGAAATCTTGATGTTGGCGCAGGAGTATGAGAAAGCGGGGCAATCCTTCACCAAGTATGTGGAGCTTCGTCCGGAAGACCCACGAGGCGACATCTTGCTGTCGCGTGCTGCTTACGAAGGGCATTTCTACTTGCAGGCAATCGAGCCGTTGGAGCGTGTGCTTTCGCGGAACGACTCCATCTCGAAGGAGTTTGCCGATCGCGCCCGCTTAATGCTGGGTCTGGCGTATATGGCCGACAAGAAGTATGACAAAGCCCGGGATAGCTATGCAAAAGTGCCGGAAGCGATGATGAAGCGTGACGACCGCCAATACTACGCCTCGGCAATGCTAACCTCCGGTGGCGACACCGTGAAGGCATTGGGCATCTACCGTAAACTGCTGGAAGAAAACCCGAACGATTGCGAGCTGGGCATAAAGCTGGGAAACATGTACTACAAGATGAAGAAGTATGCTGATGTGGTTGATGTTTTCACGCAGCGAATTCAGAACTGCCCGAACGAGCCGAAGTACACATCATATCTGTTCATTGGCTTGTCGCAATTCTCCTTGCAGCAGTATGCGCAATCGGCGGCATCACTTCACCAGGCCATTAAAGCCGACAGCACCGAGGCCGACGGATACTTCTGGCTGATGAACGTCTATGCGAAGGCCGACTCTATCAACAAGGCGGCGGAAATTGGCCGGGTGTTCACCGCCCGCAACTTCGATGAAACCGTGAAGGAGAACGCCAGCAAGCTCTCCACCGCGTACTTCTTCATGGGCTTCGACAAGTTCAACGAAGGGAAAAACAAGAAGAATAACAAGGCCTTCAGCGAAGCGATCACCTACTTTGAACGCGCTGCAAAATTGAACCCGGAAAATGGCCAGAACTATCTGTTCATGGCCTATTGCCACCAGTATCTGAACGAAAAAGAAGGTGCTTGCAAGAACTACCGCCAGGCACTGAAATACGACCCGAACAACGCAAACATCAAGAAGAATCTGTCCGATTTAGGATGTTGATCGCAGGCATTGTGAAGCGAAGCAGGAAGCCTTTGCTGTAACAGAACCCTTGTGGCCGGAGTCTCTATCAAGGCTCCGGCCACGCTGTTTGTATGATGGTCGAAAAGAAAACCATCTATTGCCAGCGGAGAAAGTTCTAAACATATTTGCGGCAGTTGTGTCAGGCGAACAACAGAACAACATCACTTAGTTAGACCGAAGGAAACCATCCATGAAACGCATGAAACTATCCGCAATGATGGCCACTGCCTTTGCTGCATTGGCACTGGTAACGGCATCGGCAACTGCCCAACAACAGCCCGGAAAGATTGAGATTGTTGGCGGGGCAACATACGATTGGGGCAATGTGGCACCGGGAGATTTGAAGGCCACGATTGAGGTGAAAAATGTTGGCGAAGGGGTGCTGAACGTGAAAGAAGTCCGCCCAGGGTGTGGCTGCACGGCAGCCCCGATTGACAAGAATATCCTGAATCCTGGCGAAGTCGGTAAAATCAGCGTTACGCTGCGTGCTTCCACCAGCACTGGGCCATTGCAGAAATCTATCACCGTCACCTCCGACGATCCCCAAACTCCGGTGACGATTATCTACCTGAAGGCCAACGTCAAACGCCCCTTCCGTGTTGATCCCGATTGGATCTCGGTCCTGAATGGAAAAGTTGGTGTGGAAAGCGCGGTGACGGTGAACATCCAAAACACCGGCGAAGAGGAGCTGATGATCTTCCCACCGGAAGCCAACGTTACCGCCACTGTCCGGTTTGATCTGACAACGCCAAAGAACCTGAAACCAGGGGAATCAACCCCACTGACCGTCTTTGTCACGCCAACAAAAACCGGTCCGATTGCTGGGCAAGTGAAGATCAAAACCAGCAGCAAGGAGATGCCGGAGAAAGCCGTTGACGTTGTTGGGTCCGATGTCACCGCTGCCGGAAACGCTCCCACCCATAATTGAAAATTCATAGCTGATACTTGCTGCTATGCCTCGGCAAGGTGTGCGTGGGCTTAGCAGCAAAGGAACGTTCGGTACGGTCACAACCATCTTTAGCGATAAGGCGGGTTGTGACCGTGCCATCACTACAAATCCCTAATCGTTAGAGTAATGGAATACTGGCTGTTGTTGCGTGCGGTTGCTTGCGTGGCGGTTGCTGCGGTGGCGGCATCTTCGCTTGGGTTCGCCCAGGGGAATGCTTCTTCGCAAGGAAAGATTGAGGTTGTTGGCGGGACCACCTACGATTGGGGCGATGTGAAGCCCGGGGTGCTGAACGGCGAGGTGGTGGTGAAGAACACAGGCAAAGGGAACTTGCACATCCTTGAGCTGCGCGCCTCCTGCTCCTGCACGGGGACGTTACTGGCCGACAGCGTTATTAAGCCCGGAGCCACGGCAACCATCAGCTTGGCACTGACCACAGGAAACAGTGCCGGAAGAATCCACAAGCCATTGACGATCCTTTCAACCGACCCCACCAACCCCGCAGTAAAACTGGACCTTACTGCCAACATCCGCCAGGCTTACACCATCATGCCGTTTGAGTTCTTCAACGTGATGAACGCGCGGATTGGGAAGGAGACGATGGCATCCATCAACATCATCAGCCTAAGCGATTCGACATTTACGCTGTTTGCCCCCGAGCTGGTGGAAGGGAACGCAGATGTTCGGTTCGAGCAAACATCCCCCATCCAGATCAAGCCACGCGGAATCGTCCCGGTGCGGATGTTCGTCACCCCGCGTAAGCCGGGAAAAATCCAGGGGAAGGTGCTCATCAAAACCAACAACCCCGAAGCGTTGGAGAAGGTCATTGAAATCACCGGAACAAACGTCCCTGCGCCCGAAAAATCTGCGGACTCTCGGTAATCAATTTTGCCAGATGCCGTAGCGTCCGTTCCGCTCTCTTTACGAGAAGGGGAAGGCCAATCAGACAGTAGGGATGAATTTTTATCGAAGAAAAGTGCACCGAAGGCGCGTTCCTTGTTAAACAATCGTTGCCTATTTGGCAGAAGCGTCCTAAATTCCCCGCCCTATTCCGTGCCCTTGCGCCCGCAGGTCACAATATTTGTTGAATCCTCTCCCTCTCTCTCATATCACAAGGTGTCAATGAACAACAACAACAACCAACACAAGCCGGCGGTGTATGGGATGCGCCTGCGCTCCCTCCTTCCCTCCCTGCTTGCCCTGGTTGCGCTAAGCCTTCTAAGCAGCGCACTGCTGCATGCGCAACCACCGGGCGGCGATCAAGACATCAAAAAATTCCAAATCCGCAACCTTGGACCCGTTGTCAACACAACGGACCTAGAGTATGCGCCAACAATTACTGCCGATGGTCGCACCCTCTTTTTTGTGAGCGACCGAGCCGGCGGGGTTGGTGGTCACGACTTTTGGTTTACGACCAAAGCAAATCGCCTAGACACCGTCTTTACTCCACCCGTGAACCTTGGCCCCCCAGTGAACACCGGTGAGAACGAAGGCGTGGCCTCGATCGCTGCCGACGGCCAAACGATCTTCTTCACCGGCTGTAATCGTGATGACGGGCTTGGCGATTGCGACATCTACGAAGCCGAGCTTGACGGAAACGAATGGACCAACGTCCGTAACGTGGAGGAGATCAACTCCCCCGCATGGGACTCGCAGCCCTCGATCGCTTCCGATGGCAAAACCCTCTACTTCTGCTCCACTCGCGAAGGCGCGCTTGGCGGCGAAGGTGATGCCGACATCTACGTCAGCACCAAGCAGTCGGACGGCAAATGGTCCAAACCAAAAAACCTTGGACCGCCAATTAACACACCGCAGCGCGAGGATAGCCCGTTTATCTTTCCGGGTGGTAAGCTCCTCTATTTCTCCTCGGCCGGCCACGGTGGGCAAGGGGGATTGGACTTCTTCACCGCGAAGCTGAACGCCGGGGTCTTCTCCGAGCCAGAAAATTTGGGCGAGCCGTTCAACACCGAGCGCGACGAGCGTTTTATCACGCTTCCTGCCGCTGGCGACATCGTCTATTTCGCTTCCGAGCGGGACGATTTGGGGAACGAGGGGAAGTTGGACATCTTCATGGGATTGCTTCCCCCACGCACCGTCACCATCCTTATCAAGGGGCGGGTGTTCGACCAATGCACCGGGGATAACCTTCCGGCGGACCTCACCTTTGTCAATCGCCAGAATGGTGAGACCATCCAGGCCGTGAAAACCAACATGGCCACCGGAACCTACTCCTTTGTGGTGAACGCCGAAGGAGCCATGACGATTGATGTTGCCGGCAACAGCCCCGGCTACAAAGCCATTAAGGAAACAATCGAGGTTCCGAAGACCACCAAGTACATGGAGATCACCAAAGATTTCCCGTTGGGTGAGATGCCAGTGCTGGGCGCGACCTACGACACCTCCGATTACGTCCGGGCATTGAAGCAGAACCAGCCGAACGCACCGGCAAAATACCGTGAGTTCCACGGGTTGCTGATTGAAGAAAACTTGGTGAAGGAACTCTATCCGCTGCTGACCTACGTCTTCTTCGACAGCGGCAGCGCGAAAATCCCCGACCGCTACATCCTGTTCACCAGCCCTGACCAAACCAACAACTTCAACGACTCCACCATCCCGGGTGGTACGTTGCAGAAATACTACCACATGTTGAACATCGTGGGGTATCGGATGCGGAAGCACCCGGATACCAAGATCGAGATCCAAGGCTGCAACTCGAACAGCGAGTCCGGCAACGACGCAAGCCAAACGGCTATTGGTGAAGTGATTGATGTTTCCGGCAAGCGCGGCCAAGTGGTCTATGATTACTTGATCAACATCTGGCAGATTGACCCAAGCCGCATCACTTTGATGAAGCCGCGGAATATGCCGCGCTTGCGTTCGAACCCGAAAGACCCACTGGGCATTGTGGAGAATCGCCGCACCGAAATCAACGTGGTGGACCCCGCAGGCGCGGGCTGGGAAGTGGCCAAGCCGATCATTCAGGTTGACTTCCGCCGCTACCCGCAGCCCGACACCATGCACTTCCAGATGAAGAACGGCATTAACGATGCCCTGGTGGCGCGCCGCGCTATCGAGATCAAACGGAATGGCCAGATTTGGCACACGATGACGAACGTTGGAACCACCGATGCCGTCTCGCCAGAATACAACTGGGGCAAGGGTGGAGACGAGGAGCAGATTCCGAACACCGAGGAACCGTACACGGCGCAGCTTGTGGTCTATAACAAGGATGGCAAGGAGTGCCGCTCGCCGGAAATCCAGATTCCTGTGATGATTGTCACGAACGAACGAAAGCGCGTTGAAGGGCTGGTGGACAGCACCAAAGACCGTTACTCGCTGGTGTTGTTCGAGTTCGACAGCCCGAAGGCAGGGCCATTGAACGAGCGGATTCTGAAGGAATTTATCTACGGCGACATCCGTTCGGGAGCGAAGATCAACGTGACCGGCTACACCGACGTTGTCGGCGCCGACGACCGCAACCTGAAGCTCTCAAAAGACCGCGCCAAAACCGTCACCGACGGCATTGGCCGCAACGTCAACAAGGCATTGATAAACTCCCTGTATGGCGATGGCGTTGGGGAAACCTCCCCGCTGTATAACAACAACTTGCCAGAAGGGCGATTCTACAACCGAACCGTGCAGGTGCTGATCAGCACCCCATCGGGTGGTGGTGGAAGCTAAACGGAACCAGGCAATAGGCCGCACCAATGCCCGCTTCGTGCAAACGAAGCGGGCATTTTCGTTTTGCAAAACAATGCTGGATTGCATTCTGGAAAAAAGGATGGATCAATCAAAAACAGCAATCCAATCAAAAAAACGGTGATTATGCTCCGATGCTCCATTGCTCGGTCAATGCTTCTGAGCACGTTTCCGAGACACCCACGCCTACCTTTAGGCCAAGTTTTTTACACCACACGCAACGAACGCGCCACCACCACCGTAGCGCGACCCAACACCACACGAAAGGGGAAGGTTTTTTGAGGGGAGAGATAGAGAGGAAATCATCAACACCTGAGCGGGAATGGGAGAGAGAGAGAGACCCGCCGGGATGTTGGCGAAACAACCATCACGGAAGCCGCAACGGACGAGAGAGAGCAAGCAGCTTCCAATCAAACGAAGGGATTGCAATGGGAATAGAGAGAGAGGCATACCCCTTCCAACTGTTCAAACACCTACATCATAGATTCGTACTCGCCAAAATTTTATGGGCGGGAGTATTCGGCAGAGAGGGGTAGGGCGTACACAACCAATGGAATTCGGGCAAGTTATCCCCCAGTCCCCCGGCTGTTCGCCTTTACACAACCAGTGATGCTAACACCACAAGCATCACGACAAGCACATCAGAGAGAGAGAGAAGCTGAGAGGAAGCCCCGGGCTTGCAGCAGCCACCACACTGCAAGCCAACACGGCGAACAGGCAAAAACACCGCCACAACAACGCGCAACGCGCACAACATAGGGGTGCTGGAAAAAGCAGTAATCGCGCTGCTGATTCCAGCACCTCTATTCGTATTCATTGCCCTGGCTCAAGCGGAGAAGAAGGCATATCAAAAGGCTGTATCTTTCGCCAAGTGCTATGAAAACGTATCTCTACATCGCGATTGGGGCTGTGGCCGGGGGGATTGCTCGCTACCAGTTGGGAATTTGGATTGGAGAGTGGCGCGGGACTTCAGCAGGGTTCCCGTGGGCAACATTATTGATTAACATCAGCGGGGCATTTGTGCTTGGTTTCCTGTTCCGCTGGCTCCGTTTTGGAACGGGTAACCACCACTTGCAAGCACTGCTTGGAACCGGCTTCTGTGGGGCGTTCACCACCTTCAGCACTTTTAGCCTGGAAACCGTGAACCTGATGATGGAGTCGCAAACGCCAACGGCCTTGCTCTATGTTGCCGCCAGTGTGGTGCTGGCTCCGGTTGGCTGCTTTGTTGGCTATGTGGCTGCGGGGATAATTGAATGAGTAGATGCCGGGTATCAGAGGCCGGGGCCAAAATTCCGGCTCATTACCTATCTCGGGTACTTCGTAACGATTCAAAAATTGCCCGATAGCTTGCGTAGCGTCCGGGGTCAATGCTCCCCGATTCAACGGCCAATTGCACAGCGCATCCAGGTTCATGGGTATGGGTGCAGGGGTGGAAGCGGCAATCGCGAAGGTGGTCCAGAAACTCCACGAAGTAGCCATCAAGCTCCTCGGGCCGAAGGTCCCAGATGCCGAACTCACGAATTCCCGGAGTATCAATCAGCCGCCCTGCGGTTGGGAGTTGATGGAGCACGGAGTCAACGGTGGTATGAACCCCGCGCCGGTCGCTATCCCGAACTTCTGCAGTGCGCCGCTGCTCGGTCCCCACCAGCACGTTCATCAACGTTGACTTCCCCACCCCCGATTGCCCGGCAAGCACGGCCGTTTTCCCAACAAGCTGCCGTTGCAATTCATCCATTCCCTCCCCACTTTGCGCACTCAGCATCAGCACCGGGTAGCCAAGCGGAGGATACACCGATAACTCCTCTTCAAGAATTTCGCGAATCTCCTGGTTGGCCGTATCAATCTTATTGACGATGATGATCGGTTGGATATCCCCCAGCAACGCGGCCACAATGAACCGGTCAATGATTGTGCGCCGGAAATCGGGGCGGTCGGCAGCGGTGGTGCAGAGCAGCAGGTCCACATTGGCGGCGATGATATGCTCAACCCCTTTATCGGCGGATTTTGTCCGGCCCAAATGGCTTACCCGCTCAAGCACGTGGGTAATAACCCCTTCTTCGGTGTTGACCCGTTGCAGCTTCACCCTGTCGCCAATGGCCACCAGTGTGGTGTTGGGGTTGTCGGTGGTTATTCCGCGCTTAATTTGGCAGCGAAGGATTGCGCCCTCCTCCCCTTCAAGTTGGATATCGTAGCGTCCGCTGCGTGCAGCAATCACCTGGCCCGACTCCTCCCCTTCTTCGGAACGGCTGGCAAGCGTGATCCCTTTTGGGCGCATTCCTTCGTGACCCATGCGGACCATCTCATCATCGGCATCAATGCCCCGTGGGCGTTTGCGTTCCCCTTTCACCCAATCGCGATAGGGGCGGTTTGTGCGGCGTGGAGGCATAAAAAGCGATGAGTATGAGGTTGCTTATGGAAAGGCATACCGAGCAATGGAGGATAGAACGGCGGCACAATATAGGTGACAATGCTCTTCCGGCTGAGCAGGCCGGGTGTAGCTGCGCCCTGTGGCCGTGGCTGTTACTGAAGCCTTCGCTACCGGATCACCATAGCACCAAGCTGCTGCTGGTTCTTGTTCCTATCAACCATCAATTAGTGACCACTGTAGAATGAAACACCGCATGATCGTGACGTTTGCGCTGCTGGCAACCATGGCCGCCGCAACCTCGCAGCCGCTTCCAATGGAGATGCGTCGCACCGCCGATGGCCGAATGCTTCTGACCGGGGACCAACCCAACGGAGGCCTGTACGACCAGTCGCTGATTCGTACCGTCCGCCTAACCTTTGCGCAACCAAACTATTGGCAATTGCTGCAACAGAACTACCAAGCCGAAATAGAAATCCCTGCAACAATGGAGGTGGATGGCATCACCTACGACAGCGTCGGCATCCGATTCCGTGGGCAAACATCGTACAGGCAAATTCAGCAATCGCAGAAAAAATCGTTCAACGTTTCCATTGATTTTGTTCACGACAAGCAGCGGCTGATGGGCTACAAAACGCTGAACTTGCTGAACTGCTTCGATGACCCTTCCTTCATGCGCGAGGTCTTCTTCCAGCATCAGATTAAGCGGCATATCCCCGCAGCAAAGTCCGCCTATATCCACCTGTATATCAATGGCGAAGATTGGGGGCTGTATCCCAACGTCCAGCAGCTGAACAAAGATTTCTACGAGGAATGGTTCCTAAGCAACGACGGCACAAACTGGAGGGCCGATGTGCCCGACACCCTCTCCGGCGTGCCAGGCATGGGGGGCGGCGGGAAGTGGGGCGACGGAACCGCAGGGTTGAATTATCTGGGTGCCGATACCGCTCTCTACCAGAAATACTACACCCTGAAAAGTACCGACCGTGATACGCCGTGGGATGACTTGGTGCGGACCTGCCAGGTGCTTAACCAAACGCCAGTTGCTTCCCTTCCCGACGCGCTTCCGGCGGTGATGGATGTGGACCGCGCACTCTGGTTCATGGCCAGCGAACTCCTATTCTCCGACGACGACGGCTACGTCAACAAAGGGAAGATGGATTACTACCTCTACTGGGAAGCAGAAACCGGACGGATCACCCCGATTGAGTACGACGCAAACAGCGTGATGAAGCGGGCCAACCAAAACTGGAGCCCCTTCTACCACGAAACTAATGTGAATTACCCGCTCCTGAATCGGGTGCTTGCCGTGCCGCAGTACCGGCAACGCTATCTGGCCCACATGCGGACCCTGATTGCCGAGCTGATGGATACCGCCACCGCCTTCGCAGCCCTGGACAGGTATCACACGATGATTGACTCAATCGTCCAGAAAGACTCCAAAAAACTTTATCCCTACCAGCGATTTGCAACGGAACGGGACTCGCTGAAGAACTTCATTCGGCAACGGAGAAACTATTTGCTCAGCAATGCGGAGGTTGCCCAAACGGCCCCGGCGATTGCTGGCGTTGAGTACGTGGCGGGCAAGGAAGCGTGGGTTGCGCCCGCTGCCGATCAAGCGGCGGTGGTGAAGGCTTCGGCAACGCACCAGCAGGGGGTGAAAGGGATGAATCTGTACTTCGCCACCGGCATTGTTGGGAACTTCACGAAAGTGGAAATGGCCGATGATGGGCAGCATGGCGACGGCGCGGCAAACGACGGAACCTACGCTGCCGAAATCCCCGGGCAAGCGGCCGGAACATGGGTGCGTTTCTACGTGGAAGCGGTGGCGAACAACAGCGCAAGCAGCGTTAGCTACGCCCCGCCCGGTGCCGAGCATGATGTTTACACCTACACCGTGGCCGCCGAAACAGCCGCGGGCGCAACCGTGGTGATTAACGAGTTTATGGCCTCGAACTCCGCAACCGTTGTTGACAACGCCGAAGAGTATGAAGATTGGATTGAGCTGTACAACACCGCCTCGGAGCCGGTGAATCTGGCGGGATACCACATCACCGACGACCCAACCAAAATGGATAAATGGACCTTCCCGGAAGGGGCGGTGATTCCCGCCAACGGCTACTTCATCCTTTGGGCCGATGAAGATGATGAGCAAGGGGCCAACCACTGCAACTTCAAACTGTCGGCATCGGCCGAGCAGCTGCTGCTAAGCGATGCCAGCATGGCAATTATTGACTCCGTTAGCTGGGGCCAGCAAACTGCCGACATGAGCTTTGCCCGCAAGCCAAATGGCACAGGGAATTTTGCCATTCAAGCCCCAACGTTCAACAGCACCAACGATGCGCCAACCACGGGCGTAAGCCAAGAAAATCAAACCACCGGGCTGCGTGCCTTCCCGAACCCAGCCAACGAGTGGTTGAGAATTATTCTGAATAATCGTGGAAATAGTGTTGGGACGGAGCGGGTTGTAATCACCAACACAATCGGGGTGCAGATGTTCAATGGAGTAATAACTGCCGGAATAGACCTTGATATTTCAAGCTGGGCAGCAGGTGTCTATTTTGTGCAATCTGGAACGCAAAACATGAAGATTGTGGTGGAGTAAAAATAGGGATGGTTATTTGGTGAAAATAAAGGGCATTGGAAATAACAGTCCAATGCCCTTTTCCGTGCTGTAGTATTTTCTGCTGCAAATTATGGCGGGTGCTCACCAACCCCAACCAGCAGACTCTTGGCTGTGGCAATACTCGCAACAATACCGTGCGCGCCCAGCAATAAGCTCTTTTTGCCGCGAAGACAAGCGGGGATTAGGCATACGCAGCAGGGGATATTTTTATAGTATAGGACATAACTTTTGAGAAAAGAAATAGGGTTTATTATAAGAGAAGATAAGAGATATTGGGGGGGATATGTGGAGAGGTATACCACGTACATTCAACAACTACTATCGGGGAATAACCATGGCACTGAATAAACAGATTGAGGAACCGGAACTGTTGTCGGAATTTCTTAAGGAATATAGGGTTGGACCGGAATCATTCAAGGTGTTAGTCCTACGGCTTGTGCATGAATTGCAGGATGTGAGCCGTGTTTCGAGCATCACCGGTGTTCCAGCACCGACGCTGTATGAGTGGATCGCGGAATGGAATAAAAAAAAACGGCATCACTTCGGTCGCGTCAAGGGGAAGGGGGCGGAGCACGGGGACGATTGACGGCAGAACAGTTCGAGGAGTTGTGCCGGAAACTGCGTTCGGAGCAGCGATTGTGGACAACCAGAGAGCTTCAGGAGTATTTGCAGGAGCGATGGGGCGTGAGGTACAGTCTGCGTCAAGTCCGTCGGATTGCTCGGCGTTGTGGACTTGGGTATCGGAAGCCGTATGTGTTGGACGAACGCCGTCCGGAGGATGCAGAATTGCAATTGAAGCGAGTGCTGCGGAAGGTGGTGAATGGTCTTGCCAATAAAGGGATTGCGGCATCGGATGTGGCGATCGGATATGCCGATGAATCGTCGCCTCAGACGCGGTGTAATCGTGTACGGTATTGGAGTTATGGGGATTGCCGAGTGCGGGATTATCATCAGAAGTGGCGGTGCAACACGTTTGGGTTTTACGCGATTCGTGGGAAGAGCGTGGTGCGGGGCTTAGTGTCATCGCGGAGCAAGGATATGGTGGAGCAATTGACAGAGATTCGGGAAGCGAATGTGGGATACAAGCGAGTGATTGTGGTGTGGGATAATGTATCGTCGCACAAGACGGAAGAGGTACGGGAGCATGCGAAGATGATAGGGATAGAGTTAGTGAATTTGCCGGTGTACTCACCGGATTTAAATCCTATCGAATATGTTTGGAAAGGGGTACGTCGTCGGATAGCGGAGAGTGGGATTATACGGAGTCGGGAGGAGATGGTATTGCGAATCAAGTCGGCATTTGAGGAGTGTGTAAAGTTTCGGAGTTATGCAAAATCATGGATAGAGAAATTTTACGAACCGATTTTCAAGGTATCATTGAGGATGTAATTTCTTTCACGAAATAATCCATCCAACTTTTATGGAATGTTATGTCCCGCACTATAATTGCTCAACAAGGGTTGGCAATGGCACATTCTGGAGTTCCGCTAACTTCACGATATGGCGTACCCGCTCAACATTAGCGTTCTCAATCCTATCGGAACATTGTAGCAGCTCAGCTTGTTCTTCGTCGGTTAGCGTTTCATCACGCCGTTTCTTTTGTAGCTCATGGTAGCGGTTCCAGAAATCGAGAGTAAATCCTTTATTGATTTCGCGCAATAATTCAGATTCATGTGCTGAAAGTTGAGGTTCATTTATTTTGTGTTGGATTTCCTGAAGAAGAACAAATATTTCTTCATTGATCGCTTTGGCCTCGGTGATCGTTTTATGCGTTGTAGGGTCAGAAGAAGTGGATGCTTTGTGCGGCAATAAATCTTTTAGTGCAAGCAATAACCTGTGCAATTCCTTTGCCCATTGATTCGGGTTTTCTGCTGTTCTTTTTCGTGTATTCATGGCGTTCTATTGCCTTCAGTGTATGGTTGCTTTACCGGCGTTGACGCTTCATCACCCTGCTTTCTTGTTGCCTGCCCATTATTCCTCACTCACCACCCATTTCTCCGCAATCTCTTCCGAAATGTCGGCGATGAACCGCGAGGGCTTCGACAGCACCATCCCGCTTTCGCGGTCGAAAATATTGACCGGGTAGGTGATCAGTAAGCGGTCCTTTGCGCGGGTGGTGGCCACGTACATCAGCCGGCGCTCCTCCTCCATTTGGTCCAGGCTTCCGGCGGCCCATGTGCTGGGGAAACGTCCGTCCAATGCCCAAATCACAAACACCGTGTTCCACTCCAACCCCTTTGCCGAGTGGATGGTGGAAAGAATAAGCTGCTCATCTTCGTTCCCATCCTCAATCCCTGTCACCGATTCGGTTGGTGGCTCCAATGCCATGTCGGACAGGAAAGAGTTGAGCGAGCGATACCGCCCGGCTATCTCGCCGAACATCTCCAAATCTTTCTCGCGCTTGATGTAATCGTCGTACTTCCCCCGCATGATCGGTTTGTAGTAGCGGATCAACAAGTCCACTTTTTCCGGAACCGACATTTTTTCTGGAAGCAGTTGCAGAAGCATATCGAACAACTCACCCACGGCTGCGTTCCCAATCTTCCGCGCGGCGGCGGCCCCTTCGCGGGTGATCTCCAATCGCCCGTCGGCAATCTCATCAACCACTCGCTGCGCGGTTCGCGGGCCAACCCCTTCCAGCAGCAGCAGGATGCGGTTCCAGCTGACAACATCACGCGGGTTATGAACCACCCGAAGATGGGCAATCAAATCCTTCACGTGCGCCGTCTCGATGAACTTGAATCCCCCCATCTTCACGTACGGGATGTTTGCCTTCGCCAACTCAATCTCCAAATCGAATGAAAGGAAGCTGGAGCGGAACAGCACCGCAATCTCGTTCAGCTCCACCCCTTGCTCCCGCAGCTCCAAAATCTGCTGCACGATGAACTCCGATTGCAGATGTTCATCGGCGGTGGAGACCAGCATTGGCAACGCACCGCCGGGGCGGCGGGTGTACAGGTTCTTCTCATACTTCTCCACGGCGTGGCGCAGCACCTCGTTGGTGAAATTGAGGATTGGCTGGACCGATCGGTAGTTCTCTTCAAGGGTGATGACGGTGGTTCCCGGGAAGCCGCGGGGGAAGTCCATGATGTTGCGGAAGTTCGCCCCCCGGAAGCTGTAGATGGATTGCGAATCGTCGCCCACCACCATCACGTTGCGGTGGCGTTCGGCAAGCAGCCGCACAATTTCGTGCTGAAGTTTGTTGGTGTCCTGGTACTCATCCACCATGATGTAGCGGTGGACCTCGCCCAGCCGCTCGCGAAGGTCGGGGTGCTTCTGCAGCAGCAACGCCATATTCACCAGAAGGTCGTCGTAGTCCATCAGGTTGTGCATCCGCTTGTACTCCTGGTAGCTGCGTGCCAGCTTCTCAATCTCCTCAACGTCGCGGCGGTACTGCGGGTAATCTTCTTCGATGATCTCGCGGATTGGGGTCATCCGGTTGATGGATCCGGAGATCATGCTGGCCAGCGTCTGCTTGCGGGGGAACCGGCGGCCTTTGGTGTCGAACCCCATGCGGGCGCGAAGCAGGTTCAACACATCCTCGCAATCCCCCTGGTCCAGAATGGTGAAGGTGCTTTGGTAGTTCAGCAGTTGGGCGTACTTGCGAAGCGTCAGATTGGCGAAGGAGTGGAAGGTCCCGCCGTTCACCTGCTCGGCCCGCGCGCCAACCAACGCGCCGGCGCGGCGAAGCATCTCCTGGGCAGATTTGCGGGTGAAGGTCAGCAGCAAGATCTGCTCCGGCTTGATTCCCATTTCAATCAGCCGCGCCACCCGATAGACCAGCGTGCGCGTTTTTCCGGTTCCCGCGCCGGCAATCACCAGCACCGGGCCTTCGGTTTGCTCCACCACAGCCAGTTGCGTGGCGTTCAACTCGTCGGCGTAGCGGATGCGGAAGTTTGCGGTTGCGGCATCGGCATCGGCTTTCCGGCGGAGCACAAAAGTCTTCCGCGCCGGAGCTGTTTCCGTTGGCTCCGGTTTGGTTAGATCGGTGTTGGGTGGGGTATCGGAAGGTTGTCTCTTGGCCATGGCAAATCGGGAATAGCGCGTGCTGCTTGCTGCTTTGCCGGAACCACGCCGCACAGCCACCGCAGCAGAACAGGCCGAAGATACACAGGCCCGCCCAACCATTCCCACTCTTCGCTTCGCGCCCACCCCATTCTTTTTGACCCTGCCTCCGTTCGATTCGGTATCGAACCGTTAGAACCGTTGGCGGTCCTTGTGGCCTCCTGTAATTTTGCGCCCTGTACTTCCTACGCCTGCCGCCGTGTGTGCTGCATCAGCCAGCGCGAACCCGTGGTCAGGATATCACACTTGTAACCGCACTGCAAGGAGAGCCTTCACGATGCTTCAGCTGGAACTAACCGAAACGCAGGAAATGATCCGCGACACCGCTCGCGAGTTTGCACAGAACGAGGTGGCGCCCAGCGCTATCGAACGGGACATCAAAGGGGAGTTCCCTGCCGACATCGTCACGAAGTTGGGGGAGCTTGGCTTCCTGGGGATGATGGTCTCGCCGGAATGGGGTGGCGCGGGGCTTGACGCGCTAAGCTACGTGGTGGCAATGGAGGAAATCTCCAAAGTTGATGCCTCCGTTGGTGTTATCATGTCGGTGAACAACTCGCTGGTTTGCTGGGCGTTGGAAACGTTCGGGACCGAGGACCAGAAGGAACGATTCTTGCGCCCGCTGGCAAGCGGCCAGAAGTTAGGAGCCTACTGCCTTTCCGAGCCGGAAGCCGGAAGCGATGCCCGCAACCAGAACACCGCCGCAACCCAAAACGAGGATGGCTCGTGGACGCTGAACGGCACAAAAAACTGGATCACGAACGGAACCAGTGCCGATGTCTATTTGGTGTATGCCCAAACCAACCGCGAGCTTGGCCACAAAGGGATCAGCGCGTTCATTGTGGAGAAAGGCGCGCCGGGCTTCACCCATGGATTGAAGGAAGACAAACTGGGCATCCGCAGCAGCGACACGTGCTCGCTGCAATTCCAAGATGTGCAGGTCCCGGCCCAGAACGTGTTGGGCGAAGTTGGACGCGGGTTCAATATCGCCATGGAGACGCTGAACGGCGGGCGGATCGGGATCGCCTCGCAGGCGTTGGGGATTGCGCAAGGGGCGTTCGAGGCGGCGGTGGCCTACTCCAAAGAACGGAAGGTGCTGGGCAAACCCCTTGCCGATCTGCAAGCAATCCAGTTCAAGTTGGCCGACATGGCAACCAAGATTGCTGCCGCGCGCGCGCTGGTCTATCAAGCCGCCAGCAAGAAGGACAAGCATGAGCGGTTCGTGAAGGAAGCCTCGATGGCCAAACTCTTCGCCTCGAAAACCGCTGTTGAGGTTGCCCTGGAAGCCGTGCAGGTTCATGGCGGATATGGCTACGTGCGGGAGTACAAAGTGGAGCGGTATCTGCGCGATGCCAAGATCACCGAGATTTACGAAGGGACTTCCGAAATTCAGCATATCGTGATTGCCCGCGAGCTTCAGAAGGAGTTCGGCGGGTGATGCGCCCGGCGTCCAATTGACGTATTTGGCAAGGCCTTAACTCCCCTTTCTGAGTTAAGGCCTTGCTGTTTTATTCACCCCTTCCCCCGTTGCTTCCGTGCTGGGGAAGTTGCCGTGGCGGCGTTTGTTTTGGAAACTCTGCTGTGGTTACGTGACCTTCCTAAATTATATTGCCGCCGCTGTCTCCATAACAATCACACCAACGATGAACCGATTCACAACAGTAACAACCGCACTGCTTCTGGCCCTGCTTCTTTCAGCTTGCGAAAAACCGCAGAAGGAGGCAGCACCCGCCGCGAACGCAGCCCCGGCCAACACTTCCCCATCCAACCCCGCCGACACGATGATTCTTGCCGAGGAGCGGCAGTGGCTGGCGAACATCCGCCAGCTAACGTTCGGCGGCGAGAACGCCGAAGGCTACTTCAGCTTCGACGAAAAGAAGTTCAGTTTCCAGCGGACCAATCCCGACCAGGGAATCCCCTGCGACCAAATCTTCATGTACGATTTGGCGACCGGGAACCAGCGGCTTATCTCCACCGGCAAGGGGCGGACCACCTGCAGCTACTTCCTTCCGGGCGATTCGCTGATCCTATATGCCAGCACTCACCGCGCCGACACCGCTTGCCCGGCCCCCCCCGATTTCTCGAAAGGCTACACGTGGGCACTCTATTCTGGCTATGATATTTTTGTGGCCGATACCGCCGGGAAGATTGTGCGGCAGCTGACCGACGCGCCGGGCTATGATGCCGAAGCCACCGTAGCGGCCACCGGCGATAAGATCATTTTCACCAGCACCCGCACCGGCGATATCGAGCTTTTCTCGATGAACCTTGATGGCAGCAATCTGCGCCAGCTAACGAATCTTCCTGGCTACGATGGCGGGGCGTTCTACTCCTGGGATGGCAAGAAAATCGTCTTCCGCGCCAGCCGGCCCGAAGGGGAGAAGCTGGAGGAATACAAGCAGCTGCTGAAAGAAGGATTGGTCCGGCCATCGAAGATGGAGTTGGTGGTGATGAACGCCGACGGCAGCGGGCTGCGCCAGATTACCAACAACGGCGCGGCGAACTTCGCACCCTTCTGGCATCCCGACGGGGAGCATATCATCTTCTCGAGCAACATGGCCGACCCCAAAGGAAGGAACTTCGACCTGTACCTGATCCGCCAGGACGGAAGCGACCTGAAGCGGGTGACAACCAACGGAACCTTCGACGGCTTCCCCATGTTCACCCGCGACGGCAAGCGGTTGATTTTTGCCAGCAACCGCAACGCCGCCAAGCAAGGGGAAACCAACCTGTTCATCGCCGATTTTCGGGGATGGTAAGTTGCGGCAAGCGATGGGCGGGTTGCGCGGCGGAAAGCAAGGATGGATGTTGATGAAATCATGCCCCATCATTTTTTGCGCAAAACTCCGTCGGCCATCAAGAAGAAGTAGCCTCCATCTTCTCCCCGACTCTCGTATCTTCGACGCACGGTTTGCGCCTGAAAAAAAACATCTAAACTTCAGTAATTGCTTATGCGACACCATCCGTCCCTTTGCCTATTGCTGCTGGCCGTGGCCACGTCGTGGCTGCACGCCCAGGACGCGGACACGGGTCCAATTGACGAATACGGGGACCGCCTTTCCACCAAGATGCTGAGCGTTGGGTTTGGCATTGCTGGCGGCGTAACCATGAGCCTTGATCCGCCAACGAACTGGAAAGTGAAACCAGTGTTGGCGTGGAACGCGGGGCTTCACGCCAGCTATCCGCTTACCCCAATTGTGAAAGCTGGATTGAATGTGGGATTGGAAAATCGCGGGACCAAATATCACTGGTACAACGATTCCCGATTATGGGAAATCCGCCATGTGAATTACCTGACAATCACCCCGGGATTCATGTTCGACGCGCTCTATTTGGGGATGAACATCGGCTTGCCGATGGGGGGATCGCGGGTGTGGCAACCCAGCCCCGAGGACCGCGAGCGAACCCTGGAACTGGAGACCGATGCCGACAGCCTGCTGGTGATGCTTGAGCCTCGGCTGGGCGCAGTGGTTCCGCTGATGGATGAAGAAGTGGGGTGGCTGGGCCTAACGGTGATGGTTGGCTACAACCTGAGCAACCTTTCCGATCACAAGGACTTCCTTCCGGTGGAATACCGGGGGCAGAAACGCTCCACCGAAACGCCATCGTTTATGCTTGGCGTGACGTGGCAGTTCGGGATTCCAGGAACGGAGAAAACCCCAATCGCTACCGCAGCCACCGGAGGAGGAGAGTAATGAAAACGACCACAGCTTTTTGGAAACGATTTCTTCCGTATGCTGGTGCTGGCGTTGCAGTGCTGCTGCTTGCCGGATTCCTTTCATCATGCAGCGTCACCACCAGCCCCGATGATTCCACGCTTGCCCCGGCCCTGGGGACCAGCTTAATCTTTGAGGAATACACGCTGGACCTGAAAGATCAAAGCCGCGACACCACGAAGAACAGTTTCGAGCGGGTTCATACCGTTCTTGCTACCGGGCTAACGTTTGCTGGTGAAACCAACGTGTTGGTGGCCTTGCGCCAAAATGCCGACACGCTGCGGCTGAAGCATAAAGCCAACGGGGATCTGTTGGTGTATCAGCCAGAGATCAGCGTGGGGGTGTTTGATATTCCCGGGCGGTGGGTGCGGTTGGCGTACGGCATCAAAATCCCCGACACCGTTACGGTGGTTGACTCAGCACGTATCCTTGGCGGCAGTACGGACTCCATCCGCATCACTATCGAGCAAACGTTCCAAGGTCCCAGCACAGTTGTGGTGGCCGGGAAACCGATCAGCACGTTGCAGCTTCGTGTGGTTCGCCGGCAGCAGCGTGCTGGCGTTGGGCTGTCCGTTCGGGACGTAGAGGATGCCACGTACTGGTATGCTCCATCGCTGGGGTATATCATCCAGGAGAAGACGGTTTTTACCCAGCAGATAGGAAACAAGGAGCCTGTCTCGACAGGCATGGGGCAAACGTTGATTCGAATAGAGAATTAACCGCAGCTGGCAAACAGACAACGGAATCCTTTCGCGCCACGCTTCCGAATGGTGCAGGCGTTTTTACTCACTCACGTATAACCTTCCAAACTGGTATGCTACTTCATCATCGCGCATTGATGCTGCTGGGCGGCATCGCTCTGTTCCTTTTTAGCATTGCTCCGCTAACGGGGCAAACCAACTACAGCCAACGCAAAGCAACGCGCAACTATTCGGTTGGCGTTGGCGTTGCCGGTGGCGCGTCCATGATTCTTAGCCCCCCTGATGGGTGGAAAGTTGGGCCGGTGTTTGCCGCCCGTTTTGGCGTTGATGCCTCGCTTCCGGTTTCCCAATCGGTGACGCCAATGCTCAGCTTGGGGCTGGATAATCGCGGCACCGAACTTCATATTGAAAACAACTCCGATGCCTACACCATCACCAAAACCCGGTACTTCTACCTGACCCCGGGTATCTCCTTTAGCGCGTTCTACATGGGGTTGAATATCGGATTGCCAATGGGGGGAGCAACTGAGGTAGCGGGCGGGACCAGCGTGGATTTTAGCGATGCCACCAAGGACAAAATGCTGACCGTGCTGGAGCCACGCATTGGCGCGATTATCCCCGTGGTTGATGAAGAGATCGGCTGGCTGGGGATTGTTTTTAGCGGCGGCTACAACCTGAACCCAATCTTTGACGGCCAGCAAGACCTGCCAGACAACGGCGGCAACTTCCAAAGCGTCTCGGCTCACTTGGGGGTTACGTGGCAGTTTGCCATTCCGAACACCGGATTGAAATAATCGCTGCGGGGGCATGCGTGGCGTGCCCCCGCGATTTTTACCAACAGCACTTACCAAAAGAACAGAATCCATGAAACACCGATATCAACTTCTTCTTCCCCTGCTGGTTCTTGCTGCCGCGATTGCCGGCACCGCACGGCTTCACGCGCAAACCGATTACTCCTACCGCGGTGCCCTTAGCCGGTTGGGAGTTGGCCTGGGGGCCAGCATGGGTTTTGCGGTCCCGATTGGCGATTTGAACGACACCTTGCTGCAAGGAGCACCAGGCCGCAAAATTGATGAAGCCGCGCCGGGCATTGCCTTCCGTTTTGGGCTGAACGTCTCCTACCCCTTCACCCGCACACTCCGCGGAACCTTTGCCACGGGGCTTGACATCCGCAACGTTGGCAAAAAATTGCGCGAGAAGGATGGCACCGGAACCGAGCTTGACGCACGCAGCTACAACGTCCAATATTTCTACCTTGAGCCTGGGGTCAGCGTCAGCGCGTTCCGGTTGGCGTTGAACATTGGCTTGCCGATGAGCGGCTCGCAACCGGTGGTTCCAACATCGGACGACCCAGCGGCCACGATGGATATCGTCAGCGATAATTTGGAGATGATGCTGGAGCCACGCATTGGCGCAACGCTGGTGCTGATTGATAAAGAAGATGGCTGGCTGGGCCTGACGATTGATGCGGGGGTTCCGCTGAACAAAATCTTCAAGGAAACAACGCCAAGCGTCCCCGGCGCGTATGTTGCCGGCGACGTTCCCGCAACCCGGATACTGAATGGCCATTTGGGATTGACCTATCAATTCGGCATCCCAGGTACCGGAGGCTTCTAACAGGACAAGGTGGGGATTGCATCATGCACGCACAACAGAAAACAAAACCAACAGCAGAACACTATCATAGGAATCATTCCATGCGCTTTCCGTTTGCACGCATTCTGGCCCCGCTGCTTCTATCGCTCATAACCTCCGTTGCCGCTGTTGCCCAGGACACCACGGACCTGTTCAACTTCGACGACATTCCGATTGACGACGAAGCCTCCCCGCCATACGTGGGGATTGGAGCAGGGTACTTGGGGATGATGCAGTTTATGAACTTCGACGAACTGAACGCCCTAAGCAGCACGCTCCGGACCGGAACCTTCGATGGCCAATTGCTGCTGCATGGTGGCGGCGGAATGGGGGCCGTTGTGGTCATTCCCAACGTGCGGCTTGGGGCGTTTGGGCTTGGTGGTTCGGTGGAACAAACCAACCCCCAGCCAATCACAATCAATGGCGAGAACTACAACCGCACGCTCCGGTTTGATGTTGGGCTAACCGCCGCCCAGATTGACTACGCCATCCCCCTCACAAAGCGCCTGACCCTGTTCCCGGGAGTGATGGTTGGAGGGGGCGGCTACACGCTTGAGCTAACGCAAAACCGCGCCGCCGATAACCTTCCATTCACCGAAGTCTTTAGCGATACCAACTTCAGCGGATCCACCGCGCCGGGGTCGCTGAACCGCTCGTCTCGCATCTCCACCGGCGGGGTCTATTATCAGCCAATGGTGAACGTTGAGTATGCCCCCATCTACCTGATGATGCTGCGGCTTGGCGTGGGCTACAGCGGCTTTGCAATGGGGGATTGGACGAATGAATCCGGGGTGGCCGTTAGCAACGTCCCCGAAATAAAAGCCGATGGGCTAACCGCCCAGCTGGGGGTTTTTATCGGGCTGTTCCAGCAGTAAATCTTATTCCAGATCACCATGCAAAACGGGGCCATGCTGTATGCCAGCATGGCCCCGTTGTTTTGGTGCTTGTGCCTTGTGTCACATCCGTTCCGGCACTTCCATCCCCAGCAGCGATAACGTCTGGGTAAGCTCCTGCAGCGAGAGCTGCACAAGCCCCAGCCACGATGCCCGCAACGCCGCGTCCGTTTCGCGCAGGATGTGGCAGCGGTCGTAGAATCGGCTGAAGGCTTGGGCAAGGTTGTAGGCGTATTCGCACAAGTAGTTCGGTGCGTAGCGTTCGGCGGCGTACTCAACCTCATCGGGGAAGCGCGTTAGCAGCAGTGCAAGCTCGCGCTCGGCCTGGCCCGGGGGAAGGATTTCGCCGGGGAGGAACGATTGCTCGGCAGCCTTCCGCAAAATGGATTTCATCCGGACCGCAGCGTACAGCAGGTACGCCCCGGTCTTCCCCTCGAACCGCACAAACTTCTCCGGATCGAACACATAATCGCTGGTGCGGTGGTTGCTTAGGTCCGCATATTTCAGCGACCCCACCCCAACCGAACGGATAACGCTTGCCCGCTCCTCGGCGGGGTATTCCGCGCCAATCCCGGCTTCCTCCATCTTCGCCGTCGCCTCGGCTTGTGCAAGCTCCACCAGGTCGTGCAGCTTCATCGTTCCGCCGGTGCGGGTTTTGAATGGCCGGCCATCGGTTCCGTTCATCGTGCCGAATGCAAGGTGCTCCAACTTCGCATTGCCAGCAACTCCGGTGCGGCGTGCGGCGCGGAACACTTGCTCGAAATGGAGGGCCTGGCGCGCATCCACCACGTACAGGATTCGGTCCGCATGAAGTTCTTCCACGCGTTGCTCGATGGTGGCAAGGTCGGTGGTTCCGTACATCGCCCCGCCGTCCGATTTCACCAAGATCAGCGGCGGGATTTCGCGCCCTTCCTCCCCGTCGGTTGGTGGAATATGGATCACTTCGGCCCCATCGCTTAGCTCAACAAATCCGGCAGCGCGCAATCGTTGGACCATTCCGGGGATTCGGGGCTGCGCGTCGCTTTCCCCCAACCACAAATCAAACTCCACCCCCAGGCTTCCATAATCGCGCCGAAGCACCGCAATGGAGACCGCCACAAAATGCCGCCACAGTGCCAGATACCCGGGCCGCCCGGCTTGCAGTTCGGCAGTGGCCTGGCGCGATGCCTCCATCGCTTCAATGTCCGATTTTGCGCGTGCCGATGCTGCGGGATAGAGTTGCTCAAGGTCCTCGATCGTCACCGGCGATTCTTCCGGATATGGTCCGGTGAACTCTGGGTCGAAGTAGGGAAGGTCCGGCTGGTGGCGGCGAAGCTCGGTCAGCAGCATCCCCATCTGCAACCCCCAATCCCCCAAATGGACATCGCCGATAACGTGGTGGCCCTTGAACCGAACAATCCGCTTGATGCTTTCGCCGATAATGGCGGACCGCAAGTGGCCAATGTGCATGGACTTGGCAACGTTCGCGCCGCCGTAATCCACCACAATCGTTTCTGGAGTGGCCACGGTTCCGCAGCCGAAGCGTGGGTCGTTAGCCACCCCGCGTAGGTGTTCGGCAAGGAACTGGTCGGTCAGGGTGATGTTGATAAACCCGGGGCCGGCCAGCGATAGGTCGGCAAAAATTTCACGCGGGGCAACCGCCGCCACCACCGACTCGGCCACCATGCGCGGGTTCTGCCGTGCAGCTTTTGCTGCGGCCAACGCGCCGTTGCATTGGAATTGGCCAAGATCGCTCCGTGCCGAGATCACTACTTCCCCGTAGCCCCGCTCCATCCCAGCCTGCTGGAAGGCATTGCCAAAAATCTCCGAAAGGTATGCCAGCAACGATTGCACTTCTGCGCTCTCCCTAAATAGTTGTGAGAATAATTGCGAACGTTCCGATGAACGGGGCGAAGATACATCAAGCAAGGGGTGGCGATTGGTGATTGGTTGTTGAAATTGGCCCAAGCCCTTGCCCTGAATATCCCCTTTCCATTTCTTGAGCGGTGCGTTATCTTGCCGCCGCATTTTTCCGCAGATGCTTCACGCACACTTCTTTGGCCATAAAAACGGACACACACACACACATGAGACCTTTTCTGCTTCGCATTGCACTATCTGCTGGCGTACTCTTCCTTCTTGCCGGGGCCAACCGCGCCACGGCGCAAGCCTATCCGTTCAAGGAAGGTATCCCCGCAGCAACACAAAAAGCCCAGGATACCCTGGCCAAAGATGCGATTCTGGTTGGCGGCGGGACCGTGGGGAATCTGAACTTCTCCGGAATTGACCTCACCTTCGATCTTAAAACCGGAAACGCCACGGCGTGGGTTTATCTCTTCTACTCACCATCGCTCCAAAAAAGTTTGCCGATTGCGGTGATTAAGCTGCTGTTCTATCAAGCAATTGGCATTGGGGAGATACCGCTTCCGATCCCTGACGGGCTGACCGACACGCTGAACATGGACGGCCCATACATCAACAGCAAGGAGATGGTGAAACGGCTGGAGACCGACACGGCATACCAGCGATTCCGCCAGGAGCTTCCCGGCGCAAAGCCGAATTTCCTGAGCGTGGCCGAGCTTGGCGATTTCTCCGAGCTTCCCGGCGACTTCCCGCTGAACCAACCGATCTGGAGCATCTTCTTCACCGGCGAGCAAGATTCCACGATGACCTGCTTTGTGGGGGCCAAGAGCGGCAATGCGTTCTGCCGCAGAATCAGCGGCCCAACCACTGCCGTGCCTGGTTCCAACATTGCGGGAAGCGACCTGGGGCTGGCGGTGCTGCCGAACCCCGCCAACGCCTCGCTAACCGTTGGCGTTCGGCTCCCCGAGGGCAAGTCGCTTCCGGCGGATGCGCGGATGGGGTTGTTCAATCTTCGCGGCGAGCAGGTGCTGGACCTGACCGCCACGCTATCGCAAAGCAACGGCGTGCCGGTGAGCTTCCCCACAACCGCGCTCCCTTCCGGCAATTACTACATTCGCCTGCATGGGCAAGGGGTTCAGCCAATGACGGTCCCGGTGGCGGTGGAACACTAATCCCCGGTTGGGTGGGGCCGATGAATCGTTCCCCCACCCTCCCCTTTCCGTAACGATGCCGACGCTGCCGGAGTCATAGCTCTTCCGGCAGCGTCGGTTTTTTTCTGGCAGTTCGCCAGCATCCATCATCGGAACACAATCCCTTTTTCCATGAAATCACTTCTTCCACTTTTGTTGCTCCACCTGCTACTTGCTGCTGCCGCAACAGGGCAGCAACGCCGCGGCGGATTGATGGGCGGATTCATTGCCAACAACGGCCAGTGGCCGGCGGAAGCGTGCTACCTGTGGCGTGCGCCGGGGATGGATAGCTGGCTGACCGAAAAGGGAATCGTGTTCCACCGATACTCCATTGACCACAACACTGGCCAACGCACCGGCCACGTTGTTCGGATGGAGTTTGCCGGCGGCAACGCCACAACACCACTTCCCGCCGGACGGATAGCCACACACTACAACTACCTGATTGGCAACAACCCCGCAGCATGGGTTACTGGCGCAGAAGCCTACCAGCAAGTGCGGCTGCCAAACGTGTACGATGGCATTGACGCGCTGCTCTATTACGATGGTGGGCACGATGGCGGGGAGCTTCGCTACGATTTGGTGGTGGAACCCGGCGCGGATCCTTCCGCAATTCGTGTGCGGTTCAGCGGGGGGGATTGGGTTCGCTGCGCCGATAGCGTGCTCCAGATTGGGACGACGGTGGGGGCGATTGAGCAATCGGGGCTGGTGGCGTACCAAGTGGTTGGCGGCGTGCGGCGGCTGGTCCCCTGCGCCTTTGTTCAGCATGGCGACGGCAGCGTTGGGTTCCGCGTGGGGGATCACGACCCCAGCACGCCGCTGGTGATAGATCCGCTGATCTACTCAACATTTATTGGGGGAACGGGAACCGAGAATTTTTCCGGATTTGCAACCGATGCTGCCGGAAGCCCGATCGTCTGCGGAAGCGTCACGTCGCTGGCATTCCCCACCACCACCGGGGCCTACAGCACCACGAACAAGGGGCTGCAAGATGTTGTTGTTGCGCGGCTGGACAGCAGCGGCGGGACGGTCCTCTATGCCACGTATATCGGCGGCAGCGGGTCCGACGCAGCCAGCAAGATGGAAGCAACGGCCAATGGCACGGCGTGGATTACCGGCTCCACCAACTCGATAGACTTCCCCACCACACCGAACGGAGCGCAGCAATCGAAGGCCGGGGAGCAGGATGCCTTCCTGCTTGCGCTGGACCCCACGGGGGCGGCCATTAGCTACGCCACCTACTTGGGGGGAAGCGCGTTTGACGAAGGGGGAGGGGTCGCGCTGGACAGCAGTGGCGGCGTGGTGATGGTTGGAGCAACCACCTCCCCCGATTTCCCCGCTACGCCAGGAACCTACGACCAAACCTACAACGATAGCTATCACACCGACCTGTTTATTGCCCGCATCGGTTCCGATGGAGGGGTGCGGTTTGCCAGTTTTTTAGGGGGGGAAGAGATGGACCGCGGATATGCCGTGGCAACGAACGGAGCGGGGGAAATCTTTGTCACTGGCGAGACGGCTTCGGCGAATTTCCCGACGACCGCAACCGTGGCCGACAACACCCACAACGGAAACGCCGATGCCTTCCTTGCGCGGCTGGACAGCACCGGAGCGCAACTGCTGAACTCCGGATTTATCGGCGGCGAGCAGGACGACGTAGGCTACAACATTGCAATCGGCCCCGACGGCAATCCGTATCTGTGCGGCTCCACCCGCTCCGACAGCTTCCCCACCACTTTCCTTTCGGCCGACACGGTGTTCAACGGCAACACCGATGCGTTTGTGGTGCGCTTCAACAACGACGGCAGCAGGCTTCGGTATGGGTTGTATTTGGGGGGAGTGCAAGGTGAGGTGGCGTTCGGGATTGCGGTGGACGCTCGCGGCAGCGCGCACGTTGTTGGCGGAACCTTCTCGCAGTTTTTCCCCGCCGGCGGCGATGTCTTCGATCCCGATTTTAACGGCGCGTCGGATGCCTTCGTGGTGAAACTTTCGCCGTTCGGTGGGGAGCGGGTTTACTCCACATTTCTTGGAGGGTTCCGCGAAGATTACGCCTACGGGATCAGGTTGGATAAACACGGGAACGCGACCGTTGCCGGAATAACGCGATCGTTCGACTTCCCAATAACCCCAAACGGAGCCGACACCGGGTTCAACGGCAATGGCGATTTCTTCATCACCAAGCTGACGATTGAGGACGAGACGGTTGGGGTGGAAACCCGGGAGCAAGCCGCAACCACAGCTGCGGGAATCGCAATCTGGCCGAACCCTTCGTTGGGGGTGTTCCAAGTTTCCATTCCGCCAGCCGTGGCCATTACGGAGCTGCGGCTGTTCAACATTTTGGGCACGCTGCTGATGCGCCACCGCCCAACGGCAAGCACATCGGCCCTAACGGTGGATTGCGGCCGCTTTGCCGCAGGGGGGTATCTGATGGAGCTTCGGCTGAGCAACGGAACCATTGCGCGGCTTCCGGTGATGCTCCGGTAAGGGAAAGCAGAGAAAGCAAAGGGAAGGAAGCAAAAGAAAACCGCAGAGGGAGCAACGCGTGTTGCTTCCTCTGCGGTTCGATTTTCTGCCCCTCATCTCTCTCCCCTTTCTTCTTCCAACACGTTCTTCTTTCAACTCTGCTGCTACTGTTGCTCGGCGGCCAGCCGCTGGCGCACGTCTGGCTTCAGTGGGTCGAAGGTGGTTTGCACCCCTTGAATCTGGATGGTGAGCGGGGTGGTGATATGTTGGTCCCGCTGGCTGTTGTGCAGGCACATGCTTACGGGGCCGGTGGGGGTCATCACCATGAAGGAGCAGTTCTGGATCCGCTCTGGGTCCAGATTGTCGGCATCCATGAAGTTGTGGATCATAAAGGAGAGTTTGTGGATTTTCCCCCGGGCAGCAATCAGGTTCCGACGCATCTGCCACAATCGCCGCACCAGGAATCCCATCCCCAAAACAAACAGCCGCGGTTGCCGCGTCAGCTTCCATGCAATGCCGGCAACGGAGCGCGCAATGCGGTCGGGGTCCAGCTCGAAATCCTCGAACCGAACGTCGCACAGCACCGCTTCCAGCACTTTCGCGTCGTCCCACAGATCGTAGGCGTTGCCGTTGCACACCAGCGAGTACCCGATGCGGTTGCAGCTTGAGTGGCCAATGTCCATTGCGTCGAAACTGAGGGGAACGCCCAGGGTTTCGTTCACCATCTTCCGCACGTGGTCGGGGGTCACGGTAAGCCCTTCGCGAAGCTCGCCGCGCCCGGTGTCGGCACCAAGCTGGAAGCTGCACATCCCCACCACATCGGCATTCTTCACGAAGAATCGGACAAGCTCGGGAAGCTCGTGCATATTCCCACTGTGAAGCGTGGTGTTGAACACAACGCGAACCTTCAGCCCCCGCACCCGCTCGATATACCGCATCCGAAGCTCGTTCAGCTCCGCCTCGTTCTTGTACTTTTTCAGCCGCTGGGTGGTGTCAACGTGGAAGGCAACATCCTTCAGCCCAGCGTCCACAAGGCGGATCAGTAGCCGGCGGGTGGCTTTGATTCCGTTGGTGAGCAACGCCGGGAACAGGCCCTTGCTGCTGGCATATCGGACAATCGCCACCAGCTCCTCCTCATCGCGCAAGGTGGGGTCGCCACCGCTGATCTGCACGCCGGTGGTGGGGCCGTAGATTTCCAGAATCTGGTCAATGCGGCGATAGACCTCCTCAATCGGCAAATCCAGCACATCCTCGCTAAGCTCGCTCAGGTAGCAAAGGGTGCAATCAAGGTTGCACCGCTGAGTGATCTCCAGCGAGACGCAGCCGATGGAGTGCTTGTTCCCCAACAGTTGCCGCCGCGTTTGGAACCGCGGCGATAACCGGTTCCAAACGGCCATGCGGCGTTCGTCGCCAATGGCCGAGACGCTGGTGCAGCCGCAGCCGCCAAAAGGTTGTTCTGTGTGATTGGCCATGTCGGTTATCGGAAATCGGTTGCTGGTGACCGGCCACGGCAATGGCCGATAGATTGAGCATTCTTGATGGCGGATATTCTTGATCCCCGCTGGCTTCGTGCGCAACTAACAACACGCGGTTATTTCTTCCAATACATCTTTGCTAAAATTCGCGGGTGGATGCCGGATGAGTAGAGAAGTTGCAGGAAGATATTGCGTGCGCTGGTGAACAGATAGCCTTCTTCCTCCCACCGCCGCCCCGAGGTAATCACCGGATAGTCATGGAGGATGCGGAAGCCGCTGGCGCGGCGCAGCCGTTGCACAAGCTCCAGATCTTCCATCAGTGGATAATCTTCGCGGTATCCGCCAAGCTGCCGGAAGTAGTGGCGGCGAACGAACAACCCTTGGTCCCCAAACGGCAGCCGCATCCGGCGGTTCCGCCAGCCAACCGAACGCTCAAGCCAGCGGAACCATCCCGCATTGCCCGTCACCTGGAATGCGAATGCGCCGGCGCGGTGTTCGGGGTCGGTGTGGGCAATCCGAAGAAGCTGTTGGTGGGAATCGGGGGGAAGGATTGTGTCGGCATGAAGGAACAGCAGCCACTCCCCCAGGGCCACCGCCGCCCCAGCATTCATCTGGATGGAACGCCCCCTTGCCGATTGCAGCAACCGCACGTTCGGATGCGCGGCGGAGTGGAGGCTAACAATTGCTTGGGTTGCGTCGTGGCTTCCGCCATCCACCACAATCACCTCGGTCCGCGGCAGCGCGGCAAGCCGCCCCAGCTGCGGGCCAAGGATTGCGGCCTCGTTCATCACTGGCATGATGATAGAAACCAGAGGGAAAGGAGCGGAGGAAGATTGCTTGGTTGCCATAGCGTGCCATTGTCCAACCCAGTCTGGTTGGGGCGTGTGATCCCCACTTCCTGCTGCGGTTGGCAGAAAGAACCTACGGGAACCCGAAGGATTCGGATTGTGGAAGTATGGCGGCCCCGGCGTGGCCGTTCACCTTCACCCCCCGGTTGCTGGCTCCCGTTTTTTTTGCGATGGCGATGGTGGCTGCGGCGGCGGTTGCGGCGGGGCGGCTGTGGGTTGGCTTGCGGTGGTGGCGGTTACGGTGACGTTATCCAGTGCCCAGCTTTCGTTGGTGATGTCCTGCCCGGGGTCGTCCAGCATCACGCTGAAATGGAAGCTGGCTTGGCTGGCGGTGTGGGGAATGGTTCGGGCAATCCGGTAGGTTGCGTCCATCGGGCCGGAGAAGAGGTTGGGGAATCGCCAGATATACCCCAGCGAGTTGAACGCCGCCGCGCCGCTCCGTGCCGGGCGGCTTGCCGGGTATTCGCCCGGAAACGACTGGCGGTAGGTGGTGTTGCTGAAGCTGGTCCGGAACAGCAGTGTGTCGTCAATCTTGAACTCCAACAGGTCGGGGCCATACAGGCTGCTGTTTCCATCCCAGGAACGGATGGCGATGAAATCGAACGCTATGGTGATGGAGTCGTGCGGGGGAAGCTGCGGCAAACGGAGCGTGACGCGCTGGTCGCCAAAATCGCCCAGCACCCGCTGGGTTGCGTTCCCGGTGAACCGCACACGCACGCGGCGTTGCCACTCGGGGTCCGCCACGGTTGTGGACCAATGCGCCGTGTCGCCACGGGTGAAATCGTTGCTGTACACCACCACCGTTGATGGCTGCGCCAACGCCGATTGAACCGCTGATTGATGGAGTGTGCAACCGCAAAGAATCGCCCACAGCCACCGGAACATCCTCCGCCCCTCCTCCCTCATCGTTTTGCCTCCGGCTTCTTCCTGCCGTGGTCCGCCTGGCACTGTTCCGGCACCGCTCCAGCTTGGCAAGGGAGCGGTGAAGGAATGCCATTGCGGCGCGGGGAATGGAGAGAAGAGAGCATGACGTTTGCGGGGATGACCCAAACAGATGGAGGTTGTTGCGCCGGCGGAAACCGAAGGGAATCTGCCGGCGCGTGATCTTATTTCAGCAGCCTAGCAAGGATCAGCCCCGCGCCAATCACAAACGCAGCGATTGCTCCGTACAGATACCACTTCACGCTCCCTTGCCCCCCGCGCACAATCTCCTCCTCGGTTTTTAGCGAGATGATGAAAGGCTTTTTTTCGCGAGGCTTCTGCACGGCAAGTTGGCCGCTGGTGTCGGTGGCCTCGCCAAACAGATAGAGTTGTGATTCCAGCGGGAGGATGGATTCGGCATATTGGTAGCCCACTATCCGCCGCCCGCCAATGCCCGCGCCAACCTGCAACGTGAACCCGCCAACGGTGATCGCCGGCCCGCCGGTGAACGGCTCGAACCGGCTTACCACCTGGCGCGGATGAACCTCGGCCCCGGTTGGGTTTACCGTGATTGCGCCGGTGGCATCGTGCAGCTGGAACATTGCCGATTGGGTGTTGCTGGCCACGATGTTGCTGCCGGTTCGCGTTGCCGTGCGGGTGTTCCCTTCGCTGTCGTGCTCCTGGTAGGTTTCCTCGTAGCGTTCCTCCACGCTCATGGAGTAGTAGGCACAAGGCTGGCCGGAAAGTTCGGCAGTAAGCGGCGCGTCGCACCGCAGGACCCCTTTCAGCTCCACAATTTGGCTGAACCCGCCGGGGCCAAGCTCGGCAGCAATCTGGGTGTGAAGTTCGCGGACCTCTTGCGTTGTTGATGTTTGCGTGGAGCCTATCTCCAGCAACCGCCCTTGCGCCCGGGTTCGCAGGTACAGAAGAAGCCCGCCCAGCGCGATCAGAAGAATGCCAATGATGAGTAATGCCATGCTGATACCTTTGGTTGATGTGTGCCGGCAAAATTACCTCACATTATCCTTCGCCAAGCCATTTCCTCCGTGCTTTTTTCTGGGCTGCGGTGGCGGCTTTGTCTGTCTCCATCCGGAAGGGGCGGGTGTCGCGCTCGGTGGTTGTAACGGCAAAGGTCAGCAGGCGCGGGCCGCGGAACGCCGTTACCTGCAACTGGTCGCCGGGGCACTTTGCTTCCAACACCAGCGCAAGGGTGTTGGCATCAACACGCTCGCCATCAATTGCAATCAGAGTGTCGCCCGCGCTTAGGCCTGCGGCTTCGGCGGGGGAGTTTGGCAGGACGTTAGTCAGCGTCACGAAGTCATTGCAGCCATGCTTCCGTTCGGGCATCACCATTCCGGTGAAAAGCTGCTGCCGCTCCGGTTCCCCCTGTTTCGGTTCCCGTCCGCGCCGGATGCTTACCCCCACCCGCGACAGCGGTTCGGCGTACTCCCATTCCTCGCGGCTATCAATCAGCCACAGCAGATAGAGTTCGGCCTCCACCCCGGCCAGGTCCCGAACAACGCTGCAGACGTCGCGCTCGGTGTAGCCGTTCCCTTGCAGGAAGTAATCCCCTTTTGGCTGATCGGCGTAGGTGCGGCGGTACAGTTCGCGGATCAGATCATCCAGCGAGCAGCGGTCCCGGGTAAGCCGGCGAAGCTCAAGGTCCAGCAGCAGTGCAGCAACCGCGCCTTTGAAATAGTAGTTGACGTAGGTGTTGCGGAAGTTGCTGGCGGCGGCGATTGGGCTTCGCGCGCCAGCCCCCCACCACGTGTCGAAACTGGATTCGCGCAGGTTCCGGTGGAACCGCCCCGGGGAGCGGTCAACCCGGTTGATTTCGGCGGCCAACTCTTTGAAAAACTGGCGGTCGTTCCAGACCCCGGCGCGGCGGAGCATCAGGTGGCCGTAGTATTGCGTGAACCCTTCGGCCAACCAAAGGAGCGTTGTGTGTTGCTCGCGGGTGTAGTCGAACGGACCAAGCTCGGCGGGGCGCATTCGTTTCACGTTCCAGATGTGGAAGAACTCGTGCGACATCACCCCAACAAGGTCGTCGTAGTGGTCGCTTTCGGTGATGTGGCCGTTAATCACCAGCCGTGTGGAAGCAAGGTGTTCCATCCCGTCGCCGCTTGGCGCGTAGGGGTCAATGTTCACCAAAAACCAGTAGGCATCGAACTCCGGCTTTCCGAATCTGGCCACGTAGGCGGCCACCGTTTGCTCGGTATCCTTCGCGAACTGGGCGATGCGTTCGGCAAGTTGGCTGCTGCCGCGTGTGGCTTCGCTTCCGGCAACGTCCATCACTATCGAGTAGGTGATGCCGTCAATGGTGAACTTCCGAACAACTGGGGTCCCAACTTCAATCGGGGAATCAATCAGGACATCATAATTCTCCGCAACCAACACGCTGCGTCCGGCGCGGCGGCGGGCTTTCAGCGAGGTGTAGGTTTTCCAGGTTGCGGGGGCGGTAATCTCCAACTCAATCTTCTCCATCGTTCTTCCCACCAGATACCCAAACACCGACGACCCGTTGATTGCGGCGTGGCGGTCGTCAAGCTGGCTGAAGGTTCCGCTAAGGGTGTCGCCAAACATCCGGTAGCGGATGGTGAGTTGCTGGGACCCTGCCGTGTGGATTCGCCACCGCCCTTTGTCCATTCGTTCCATCCGAAGCGCGTTCCCGGCTGCATCGGCGGCATGAAGTTCCTGGACGTTGCGGGCAAAGTCGTAGATGTAGTATCGCCCCGGTGACCAAGCGGGGAACTCTATCTCCAGATAATCGGCTCCGTTGGTGCTGGCGGTGATGGCCACGCCGAACAAGTGGGCGGAAGTGTTGGTCAGGTCAAGCGAGTAATGAAGCATGGAAGAAGTTGTTGAATGGGAAGCTGGCAGATGCAAGGTGACACGGCTTGGCGCACAGCTTAGCGGCTATCCGTTCGGGTGAAAAAAATCCCCTCGGATTGAATTGATCCGAGGGGAGAGTGTGATACTTGAACGATACCACCGTTGTGGAGATTATTTCAGCACCACAACCGAGCGGCTAACGCTGTGCTCACCTTGGACCAACCGAGCGCGGTACACGCCGTTTGGCAAGTTAGCCACGTTCAGCACGATGGTGTGTTCCCCCTGTTCCATTGCCTGCTCGGCAACCACTGTTGCTGCGATTGTTCCGGCGGCATCGTACAGCGTGATGCTGACCGGAGCCGAGCCAGCAGTGGTGAAGCCAAGCGTGGCCGTGGAAGCAACGGGATTGGGCGCAACGCCGGTGAAGCCAATGCCAGCGCGGCGTGCGGCCTCCTCGTTATCCACCCCCAACACCTGGGTTGAAGTGGTCCAGGTGACGGTTTGCGCGCGTCCGGTCATGTTCATCACGGCGATAACAACACGGCGGTACGGCTTGCTGCCTTGCGATATCAGGGCATCTTCGCCGATGGGGATTTCGCGCACGTTTTCCGGCACGGTGCTGCTGCTCATATAATTGATTGCCATCACCGCGCAATCGTTGTTTGCAAAGCCTTGCCCTGGCGTAAACCGGAATTTGGCAGCACCGGAAGTGTCGTTGTACACAAAGTAAGCAATGCCAAATGGCTCCAACGCAACGGAGTTGTTGGCGGGATAATCTTTGCCGTTGTAACTGCCGGTGGCGCGTGCGCGCGAATTACTGCTTTGGACCAGCCGGTATTTGAACTTATAGCGGTTATCGTTGCCATTGCTTTGGGCGTAGAGCGCGGCGGCAAAGCCTTTGAAGACATCACGCCATGTGATATCGGTTCTTCCAATTTTGCTGAGGGCTTCGTCCACCCGTGCCATGCTGTCAACGGTTGCTCCGGCAAGTTCATACAGGAATCGTTCGCCGAATTGCTCGCTAAGGTAATGCACCCAAGTCATGCCGCGAGTGTAGTCGGCAAGGACGTCCGCCGCACTGCTCTCGCTGGTGACACGGGTCCAGCGGAATAAATTGATATTCGTGTTGTTCAGATAGAGCAAGTCCCTGCGGTCAGCATAGCCGTTCAGGATGCTGGCAACCTCGCTGCAGCCTTCGTTGTAGATGCTCAGGCTTGGGCGTTTCCGTGCGTAGTGGATCAGATGTTGATACTCGTGGGCAAGGGTGCTGGTAAGGCTGTAAATATCCCCAACGTTTTTGTAGTTGATGTACAGGATATTCATGCCGTTGGATGCTGGCACAACGTTCGGGTCCTCCTGGTCCAAAGGGGAAAAGAACCCGCCAACAACGCCACCCGCTGGCGCGTTGCCATCGGTGAAGGTCACGAAGAAATCGGTTAATGAATCATTGTCCCAAGCCCGGTTTGGAGGTGGCTGGCCAAATACCTGCTTATCGTTGGTAATAAACCCTTGGTTGGGATTGCGCGAAATGGGGGTTAAAGTCCCCTGGGTGGCGCTGTCAAAAACACGCACCATGTTTGCCACGACCGATGGAGTCATAACGCTGGCGTAGGTGTCGTCCACCCATAAGCGGAAATTTGTTCCCTGGGTCACCAATGAGGCCGAAATTCTTACATACTTCTCGGTGGAGTAGCTGTACATCTTAAACTCAAATTCCCCAGAAGTCCGCAGCAGCTGGCTGATCTCCTTTTTTGATTTTGCCGAGGAGATGATCCACTGGTAGGTTTCGGGGTCTTCCTGCTTGGTGCGTTCCAGCGCGGCTTTCCAATCAATGCTGCTGTTTAACGCTGTGCCGCACATTCCTTTGCTTGGAACAGCTGGTTCGTCGGCATGGTCGTTGTGGTCGTCGAAGGTTTGGGCAACGCTCTGGTTGGCGATTGCCGCCGTAACCCCAGCCCAAAGGATCAATCGGTGTAGTATCCGTGACATCGTACACGTACCTCGGTAAATGGTTGGTTGTATTGTTGAATTGCCGTATTGCAAGACAGGATGTGTGGGAAACGCCGCAGTGATTCCGCACACGTGGAAGAAGCAGGGGCGGTAAAATTGCATCTTGACCGCAAACCCTACAAGGTTGGCGCACGGAAGAATCATTAAGAATTATTCTCTCAAATGACGCACTTTCCCGTTGCTGTATTCCAAAGGAGTTTTATTTTTCGACCCCGATTCCACACTGGGTGGAACTGATGCGGCGAACGCTCACATCCGCATCGGCCTTTTTCACATTCCGCGTTGCTCAACGCTCTGCATGGCGGATCGGTGCCATGCAAGGGGAGAATCTAACCATGCGCAAGACTACCTTCGTACTCAGTTTCCTGTTGGCGGCTGCCGTTGTTTCCTATGCTCAGGGAAGCCGCATTCACTGGTCGGCCTGGCCGGGCAAGTTCACCGTTAGCCGCGTCTGCTTCTCACCGAACTCCCAATATGTGGCCGCCGTTGGCCCCTATGATTCGGTGAAGGTGTGGGATGTGGCCACCGGCAACCTGGTGCGGACGTTGCCCGATGTTGGCGGCTACGATTACGCCACTGGGTTGGCCTTCAGTGCCGACAATGCAATGCTCACCGTTATCAACAATGGCTTGGTGCGCACGTGGGATATCGCCACCGGCCAGCTTAACGGCCAATACGCGCCGCAAACGTTCGGCCAATCGCTGGCCACGATGCCGGACCAGCCTTACGTTCCGGTGTCGTCGCTGATTGCTGGAAAACCGCCGCTGAACATCAACACCTACGACCTCCGTTTGTTGCGTATTGCCAGCGGTGAGATTGCCCGTAGCATCCGGCTGTATTCCCAAAGCTCGTTCAATGCCGTGGCCTGCTCACCCAATGGCAGCGTGGTGGCCACGGTGTTTGGCGATGGCAACGTGCAGGTGTTCAACACCGCAACGGTGATTGACTCCGTAACCAGCTTCCGCGCCCACACCCGCCCATTCTATGCCATTACCGTCTCGCCAAATGGCGCGGTGATTGCCACCGGCGGGACCGACCGCGTGGTGAAGCTCTGGAACGCAACCACCGGAGCGCTGATCCGCCGGATGGTGGGCCATACCGAAACAATCACCGCACTCAGTTTCACCCGCGACGGACGCTACCTTGTCTCCGGATCGCAAGATGGAACCGTGATGGTGTGGGAAGTCAACACCGGCGCGGTCTTCACCACGTACGATGAATACCCGGTGGCGCAAGCAACCGTGGCGGTCTCCCCAAACCACCGCTATGTTGCTTCCGGCACTGCCGACGACGGCGCGCTGATTATCTGGAACTCCAACCTTCCAACACCAACCGGGGTGAACGACCGCGCAATTGCTGCGGCAACCATTGGGCTGCGCGGCCAGCCGAACCCGTTTGTGGCGCAAACCACGGTCCAGTTCACCGCGCCGCAGCCCGGCCCGGTGACCGTTAAGGCCTACAACACGCTGGGCGTTGAAGTTGGAACCCTGTTTGAAGGGGAAGCCGAACGCGGGGAGTACACCGCGGTCTGGAACGCCAGCCAGCTTCCGGCGGGCATCTACTACTGCCGCGTGGAAGGGGAAGGCTGGAACGCCGTCCAAACCCTGGTGAAAGCGCAGTAATCACGTGCTGAATTTCTGCAAACGGTGGCACCCTGAGTTTCTTCAGGGTGCCACCGTTTTGTTTGTCTGCTGGCGGTTGGGCTGTCGTATCTTTCGGCGGGGAACTCTTCCCCATCGCGATGCCGTTTGTGAACTGAATATGCCGCAGCCATGATGAACCTTCCTGCACCTTCGCGCCAACTTCCGATTCGGGGTTTTGCCCTGTTGATTACGCTCCTTCTCCTCCCTTCCTTCCTCCATTCCCAGCAGCAGTATAACCACTGGTTCTTCGGAAGAAATGCCGGGTTGGATTTCAGCAGCGGCAACCCCGTTCCGCTGTATGGCGGGGCGATGACCACCGAAGAAGGGGGCGCCAGCTTCAGCGACCCCGCAACCGGCCAACTGCTGCTGTACACCAATGGCTTGGTGGTCTGGAACCGCAACCACCAGCAGATGCCGAACGGGGACCGGCTGCGCGGCAATCGCAACAGCGTGCAAAGTGGGCTGATACTCCCCTGGCCCGGGGACCCATCGGGGAAACGCTACGCGCTGTTTACCACTCCTGCTGCGGCCTCGAACCAAGGCGACCCCAACGAAGCACTCTGCCTTTCGGTGATTGATATGAGTGCCGACAATGGCTTGGGTGATGTTGTTGAGAAAAACACGGTGGTGCTCCCTTCTTCTTCGGAGAAGCTGACGGCGGTGCGCCATTGCAACGGGCGCGATTGGTGGATTCTGGCGCATAGCTTCGGCGGTGATCGCTTCTACGCTTTCCGCCTTTCGCCAAAAGGGATTGTGGACACGGTGATGACCCAAATTGGCGGGGACCACTCCCCGGGGGGAATCAAACGCCCGGAAGGGTGGATGAAATCTTCCCCCGACGGAAAGAAAGTCGCGGTGGTCCTGTGGAATGCCTTCCAGCAAGTCATCGGCCCCAGCTTTGTGGACCTGCTGGATTTTGACAATCGCACCGGCAGCTTCAGCAACGCCATCCGGTTGCTGAACGGCAATGGATACGACTACGGAGCCTGCTTCTCCCCCAACAACAGCAAGCTCTATATCTCCCGCGCCCACGACGTTCCGGCAAACACCCCCCGGCCTTTCAAGGACACCCTGTTCCAGTTTGATCTTTCCAACCCCGCGCCTTCGGCCATTATCAATTCGCGGCAAGTGGTGGGGCTGGCCGATTCGCTTGGCTCAATCGTTGCCGGGCCGGATGGGAAGCTCTATATCGCTGTGCTGGCGGCCAACCACCTTGCGGTTGTCAACAACCCAAACGCGGCCGGGGCAGGGTGCGGTTTTGCGTTCAACGGGCCTTCGTTGGGGACGATGGAGTCGTTATGGGGGCTGCCGAACAACGTTGACAGCTACGGCCTTCCTGCCGATAGCGCGTGCCTTCCGCCGCGGGCGATGTTCGCGCCGGACCGGCTGGAGATTTGCGCTGGGGAGTGCGTCAACTTTATTGACCGCACCAGCAACAACCCAACCGCGTGGGAATGGCAATTCGACGGAGCAAGAATCAACCAATCCACCGAACAGAACCCGCGCAATATCTGCTACGATACGCCGGGGAGCTTCCAGGTTCGGCTGATTGCCAGCAAGCCAATCGCCAGCGACGAGCTTGGCCACGACACCACGTTCCAAACCATCACTGTTGCCCCGCGGCCAAACGTCAGTGCCGGAACCGACACCACTATCTGCGCCGGGCAAGTGGTGCAGCTGCAAGGGATGGGGGATGGAACGCTGCAGTGGGATGCTTCGGCGGACCTTAGCTGCACCGATTGCCCCCGCCCAACCGCAAGCCCACGGCAAACAACCACCTACCGGCTAAAGGCCCGCAACGCTGCGGGGTGCATTGCCACCGACAGTGTCACGGTGTTCATCAAACCGGCCCCGACCGTCACGGCAACCCCCGATGCCACCACAATCTGCGCTGGCGAAAGCGTGCAACTGCGGGCAACCGGAGGAAGCAGCTACCGCTGGACCCCGGGGACCGGATTAAGCTGCACCGATTGCGATGCCCCGGTTGCCAGTCCAATCGCCACCACCCAGTACATCGTCACCTCCTCGGCCCCGGGAACGTGCGACGGCGTTGATACGGTGCTGGTGACCGTGGTGAACACACTGGCGGTGGATGCCGGCGACCCGCAAAGCATCTGCCTGGGCGATAGCGTGCGCCTAAACGCCACCGGCGCGGCAGCAACGTACAGCTGGCAGCCCGCCGCCGGATTAAGCTGCACCGATTGCCGCAACCCAATGGCCAGCCCCGTGGCCACCACCACCTACCGCCTGACCGCCCAAAGCGCGGGAAGCTGCCAATCGGTTGACACGGTGACGGTGGCGGTGAACCCCGCCATTGTGGCGAACGCCGGGGAGGACACACAAATCTGCCAGGGGGATGCCGCGCAGTTGCGTTCCGACACCGCAGCGGCCTACCAATGGACCCCCGCCACCGGCCTAAGCTGCACCGATTGCCAATCGCCGGAAGCCCGGCCAACGCTTACCACCACCTACTTCCTGCGGGTAACCAACGCCCAGGGATGCAGCGATAGCGACCAAGTCACCGTGGCCGTGGACCCCTCGCCACGCACCGCACGGCTGCGGATTGGCGATTACCAAGTTCGCGCCGGGGCATACCTGCGCGTGCCGATTTTTTTGGACGATCCGCTGGACGCAGCGCAGCTTGATTCGCTTCTGCTGGATGTCACGTTCGATGATGGGATGATGGCCCTGCGCGAAGAATTTTTTGCCGGAACATTGATGGAAGGTTGGTACGCCCAAGTTCTTGAACGGAAGCCGGGCCGGTATCGCGTGCTGCTGACGGCCAACCCATTCACCTACGCCTCCGGCACCGGAACGCTGATGGAGCTTGGGTTCTTGGTCTATTTCCGCAACACCACGCGGTCCTGCGTGCGGGCGCAGCTGGCGTTGGTGGGGAACAGCTGCACCGTGATTCCCGATGCGGTGGGATGCGTGACGCTGGACCCAATCTGCGGGGCAAACTTGCGGTTCATCGAGGTCAGCGCGGCGGACTACGCGCTTCTGGGGAACCACCCGAACCCGTTCAATCCAACAACGGAGATCGGCTTCTCGCTGGGGCTTGATGGCCCAACACGGTTGGACCTGTTCGATGCCGCCGGGAACCTTCTTCAAACCTTGATTGATGCCCCGATGCCGGCGGGCCGCTACGCCGTAACGTGGGACGGAAGCGGGCAGCCCAGCGGCCTGTATCGCTACCGCCTAACCAGCGGCCACTGGTCGGCAAGCGGGTGGATGATGATGGTGAAGTAAAACGTGCGTGCCGGCTGTGCAATCATCAACACCGCGCCGAAACTCTAATCTGAATTTCTGGCCAGAAAGTCTGGAATAATGCCAACAGACCGTTCCAACCCTTCGCAACCTTCCATGAATCTGCTGGGCGATGTTCTTCGCCATGGCGTTCTTCCATTCCACGGGCGGGTGGGGGAAGTATCGGCCATTGTTCAGTTCTGGCGTGGCGTTCTGAAAAGCGATCATCTGCGTTGCCTGCTGGTGGAGGGGGAAGCGGGCGTTGGGAAAAGCAGCCTGCTGCAAGAAGCAATCCGGCAGATTGAAGCGGCCAACGGGGCGGTGGTGGTGCTGAAGCTCTACTCGGAATCCACCGCAGCAATCGCGCCGTTGGTGGCGCAAGCCCTGGGGCGCGATTCGCGGCTGCATCGCCTGGTTCGGGGCAACACTTTGCAGACCCTTGCCGGCTGTGCCGATGCCTTGCGCCGCATTGCCCGGCTGCGGCCAATGATGCTGGTGGTTGAGGATATCCATCTTCTTGCCGGGGCTGCCCTTCGCGAGTTTGCGCAGCTGGTTGCTGCCATTGCCGATGAGCCAATCGCCCTGTGCGCCGCTGCCCGCCCGCTGGATTATCCGGCCAGAGCAGTGCTTGCGGAAAAGCCATTGCAACAGCTACGGCTGCAAGGGCTAAGCAGCACGGAGATTGGCATCATCTGGAAATCGTTGTTTGGCGAGCTGCCCGCGCCCGATACCCTTGCGGTTGTTGCCGCCGAAACGTTGGGGAACGCGCTGGCGATCCGCGCCGTGCTGCAGGGTGGGGTGAGTACGGGTGCAATCCAGCAACGGCACAATGGAGTTTGGGGAACCGAGCCAACGTTCCGCCAATCGGTGCGCCAGAATTCGCAAGCGTTAATCAATGGCCTTGCTATCCAGCTTACCCAGGAAGAGCGGGTGGTTGCCGAGCAGCTGGCATCGCTGGGCGAAGTCTTCTCGGGGGAGGCTGCCACGGTGGTTGCAAGCCCCAAGGTTGTGCAATCGCTGGCGTTCAACGGAGTGCTGCACCAGCTGCCAACCCCAAAGCGTCCGCTGCCGGGATTGGGGCGCAGCGCGGAGCTGCCGTGGGCGTTTACCCACAGCTTGGTTCATCGTGAGTTCCTCTCCGCCGGGCGGTTCCCGGTTGGTGGGGTGTTGGCGATGCTTTCCGGGGCTGTGCCGATTTACTCCATCCTTCCGTTCCGATTGCTGCTCAATCCTCCGAACGGTACTGCCGAACGCGACCTGCTGCTTCAATCCCTTCCGCTGGAGCACGTGCGCTGCGCGACGGACACAGCCCTGAGCATCGCCGTCGAGCTTGACGTAACCGCCGATTGGCCCTTTGCCCTGACCGTTTGGCAGGTTGCCGAGCTTCTGTTGGAAGCGAACGCAGGGCGATTCAGCACCGAGGAGCTACGCCAGCGGCGCGCCAACGCACTGGCCCGGAAACTGACGTTGCTTCGGCGCGAGCTGGACTCGCAACAGCACCAGCAAGCGTTGCGGGGGTTGCTGGAACTGACGCAAGAACCGTTGCCCGATCCGCTTGCAATCTTCCGCATTATTGCCATTGCCCAACAAAGCTGGAGCCATGCCGATAACCCCGCCACGCTGAGGCGATTGTTGGATGAAGCATTGGCCCTGGGGGGGCGGTATCCGTGGCTTCGATCCGAACGGTTGTACGCCATTTGCTTGCGCGATTTCTGCCAGATTGCAATCGAAAACCAAGAGTATTCGGCTGCCCGCAACATTGAGGCCGAGTATCAGCGGATTCAAGAGGGGGACCACGTCCCGGAGGCTATCCGCCGCATTGCTCTGGTGAACATTGGCCCCTACTTGCTGATGCTGTTTGATTCCCCCCAGGAGCTTGCCCGCCGCACCGCACTGTGCCAGCAGATTGCCGCCGCTGCAACCGATTTCGAGCGGAGTGTGCTGGATTCCATCACCCCATATTTCTACTGGGAGACCGGCGAACTTGAGCCGATGATTGCAGTGCTGAAGGCAACGATGGAGGGCTTCAAAGCAAAGGGGATGATGCGCACCTACCGCAACCGCGCACTGTTGCTGGCAAAGGCCACAACGGTGATGGGGGGAATCACCATCGAGGAGTTCGTGGAGTGGATTGCCCAGCATACCGCTACCTGCGTTGCCGAGCAATTATTGGACCTGGCCAACGACGCAACCGCCATGCTTGAGCTGCTTCCTGTGGCGTTGCTTTTGGGGCGTGGCAATCTGATTTCCACCATGATTTCCAACAAGCCGCTTCTGGGCGATCTTCAGCTGCCCACGGTGTTCAGCGTGGCACGGGGGACCCAGCGGCCAGCAATCAGTTATGCCGAAGAAGAGTTTGCATTGCTGGGCAAACAGATCGTGCGCTTGGAGGATGTTATCCGGTTCCGCGCCGCAATGGCGGTTGCGCGCAATTGGGCCACTGGCTCCATGAAGCATCCACTTCCCGACCCATTGCAGGAGGACGCTGCGGCTGCATTCCGGAACCTGCTGGATTGGCTTGCCGCACGGCGGCTGGATGCGTTGCTGTTGCTGCTGCTGCGCGATTATGCCGCATTGCTCCCGGTTCGGCAGCGTGCCGCCTACCGCAAGCAAGCCGCAGCAATTGCCACCAAACGGAACAGTGCTGCCGCACCGAAAATGAAGCACGATCACCGGTTATCGGTGACGATGCTGGGGAAGATTGAGGTGCGCCCGGCTGACCCCAACGCCACCGCAGTGCAGCCACGCGGTGCGCGTCAGAAAGCGTTTTTGGGAACGATGGTGGCCAACGAACTTATGGGGGGGCGGTTGGATCGCAAGGAGTTTTTGGAGGCGGCCGGAATCGAGGTGGATTACCACAACCCCAAGCTGGCGCGCGACGCAGTCAACAGCGCCATTTACCGCCTGCGCGACCTTGTGGGGCACGACGGAATCCTTACCGACCACGAGACTCCACGGCTAAATCTTGAACTGCTTCGGGTTGATTTGATTGAGGCCGAAGGGTTGCTGCGCGATGCGGCCAAAGCCTTGCAGCGTGCCCACCCCGCCCGCGCCCGCGACGCAGCACTTCGCGCCCTTGAAATTCTCCGTGGCGAAGTCCCCTTCCCAACGTTGTACGAAGGGGTGTTCGAGCAGCTTCGCGATGATCTTGAGAACCGTTTGCGATTGGTGGTGCTGCGGACCGCAACGCTGGCCCTGCGCGAAGGGGATGCCGAAGGGGCCGAGCTGCTTCTGCGCCGCGCTTGGGGGATGCTTCCCGGCGATGATGAGATTGGGGATCTGTACTGCGCCGCGCTTGAAGCCCTGGACCGCCCCGCCGATGCAGCCAACGTTCGGAAGAAAATGGAGGCAGCATAGCGGCATTCAAAGCCAGGATCAATGCTAAGATTAGCACCGTGGGCGCAGTAACTTGCAGGGTCATAAATTCCCCGCTACGTGCCGAACACCAAAACCTTTAACAACATTGCTGGATACGCTTTATGCCATCAAACCCATTAGCTGAAGTTTTTGGCTATCCCGTTGGTAATTTTTCCGACAATGCCAGCCGGCATCGAAAAGCAAGGTTCTGCCCATTTCATAACTCGACGGGGCCATGCTGCACCAAAAACAGTATCAAGGATCCGCTGGGTGTCTGCAGCATTGCCGAAAGTGGCAAGCCCCCAGTGATTACATGCCCAGTAAGGTTTCGGGAAGATTGGAAGATCGTTACCGATGCTGCTGCGTTTTTCTTCCCTGAAAATGCGGAATATCTCTCCTTATCTGAAGTGCGATTGCCTGATCGCCATGGAAAATCTGCGGGTAATATTGATGTCGTTCTGGCCTTACTGGATAAGCACGGGCGCATACAAGATTTTGGAGCTTTAGAAATACAAGCCGTATATATCACCGGTAATATCAGCGGGGCGTTCCGATATTACATGGAAGATCCGAAAAAGCGGTGTGAAATGGACTGGCCGTTACTTAATTACCCGCGCCCTGATTATCTTTCTTCTTCAAGAAAACGATTGGCACCGCAGCTGCTGTACAAAGGAGGAATCCTGCACGCTTGGAAACGTAAAATGGCGGTTGCAGTTCAGCAAAGTTTTTTTGCCACGCTCCCTTTATTACCAGAAGTTGAGCCGTCGCAGGCCGACATCGCTTGGATGATTTATGATTTAGTGCATAATCCTTCTGATAATAGATATCAGCTTCAGTTGGTGAAAACGGTGTACACACAATTTAAGCCAGCATTGGAACGCATTACCACAGCTGAGGTGGGTAAGGTGGAAGATTTTCTTGAAACATTGCAGCATCGCATTGACCGTGGCGAGCAGCTGGGTAAAAAGGAAGCAATGAAATTTCCTCCCGATATCGAAACCATTGATAGTTCATCAGGAATATAAGCTATGTGGCAAACATCATTATGGGAAGATACTGAGCGGGTCGTCAACGTTGCCAACGTGCCGCAGCGAAGCCCCTTCCGCTATCCCGGAGGGAAAACATGGCTGATTCCTCGGATACGGCAGTGGCTTGGCTCCTTACCAAGCCGGTGCCAATTGCTTATCGAGCCGTTTGCTGGCGGGGGCATTGTAAGCCTAACAGCTGCTGCCGAACGCCTTAGTGACCACGTGATAATGGTTGAATTGGATGAACAGATTGCTTCCGTGTGGCAGACAATTATCCATGATACTGATGGGCCCGAATGGATGGCCGATAAAATCATGTCCTTTGCTATCACCCTTGAAACAGTGAAAGAAGAGCTTGCGCAGCAGTACGAATCAAAACGGGAGAAGGCATTTCAAGCAATTCTGAAAAACCGAGTTAATCGTGGTGGCATTATGGCACCGGGCGCAGGATTAGTAAAAACGGGAGAGGCTGGCAAAGGCTTGCTGTCGCGCTGGTACCCAGCAACGCTCTGCCGACGAATTATGGATATTAAACGCTATCGTGACCGAATAACATTTATTCAGGGTGATGGGCTTCCCATTGTGCAGCAGTATGCCTTAAACACAAATAATTCATTTTTTATTGATCCCCCTTATACTGCATCAAAAAAGCAGGCTGGCAGCAGATTGTACACGTACTCCCAGATTGATCATAATTCCCTGTTCTCTATCTGCGACCAGCTGAAAGGGGAATTCCTGATGACCTACGATAATGCTGATGAAGTTGATAGCCTTGCCCATCACTATAATTTCCAAACCCAGACGATAGCCATGAAAAATACTCACCATGCACGCATGACCGAACTGCTGATTAGCAAAAATCTAAACTGGCTGACCATGCCAAATAATCGGCAGAGTTGAAGTTTTTTTCTTAAATCCTAATCTCAACTCACACTCTTCTCCTATGCTTATCTACACCGTTGGGCATTCCACCCGCACGCAGGAAGCGTTGATGGAATTGCTGAAACAGTATGGCGTTCGGGCGGTGATTGATATCCGTGCAATCCCCTACTCACGGCATAATCCGCAGTTCAACCGCGAGGAGATGCAGCGGGCCTACGCCACCAGCGGAATCCGCTACCAGCATGTTGAATCGCTGGGGGGGAAACGCCCGCCGAAGGAGGTGATGGAGCGCGCCCGATCCTGCAGCGAACGCTCGCGTGGGTTTGCCGAATACATGCGCACCGCAACCTTCCAAGAAGGAATCCAACAGGTGATGGGCATGGCCAACACCGAGCAGATTGCCCTGATGTGCGCCGAAGCGGACCCAACGCACTGCCACCGCTTCTGGGTTGCCGATGCGCTGGTGGAACGTGGGGTCCAGGTTCGCCACATCATCAACGAAAACGAATCGCGCATTCACCCGGCAAACTTGTTCACCGCCTGGGAGTAGCGCGCAACCAATCCCCAACTGCGGATGCAGAGTTCACAGGCCGATGAACGTTCCGCTCCTTCCCCGTTGTATTTTGCCACCATGAACCAGCAGTCAACCCAAACCGAGCTTTGGACCATCATGCGGCTTATCACATGGGGGGCCGATTTTTTTAAGAAGCGGAACATCGCTTCGGCCCGCCTGACGATGGAGCTGCTGTTGGCCCACGTGCTGAAGCTCAACCGCTTCGACCTGTACCTGCAATTTGAACGCCCGCTGAACGAAACGGAGCTTGCCAAGCTGCGGGAAATGGTGCGCCGGCGTGCCAACCGCGAGCCGTTGCAGTATATCACGGGGGAGGCTCCTTTCTACAAACGAATCTTCCACGTCACCCCAGCGGTGCTGATCCCAAGGCCCGAGACGGAGTTGTTGGTGGAGGAGGCGTTGCGCCGGGGGGCATCGCTCCGGTGCTTGGATATCGGGACCGGGTCCGGCTGCATTGGCATTACCGTGGCGTTGGAACGGCCCGAGACGACCGTTACCGCGATTGATATTTCCCCGGAAGCGCTGGCCATTGCCCGCCAGAACGCCCAGCAGCTTGGCGCACGCAACATTGATTTCCACCAGATTGATCTGTTCGATGATGAACGCATGCGCGACTTGGGGTCCTTTGATCTTATCGTTGCCAACCCGCCGTACATCCCCACTGCCGAGATTGGAACCCTTGAGCCGGAGGTCCGGGATTTTGAGCCACACACCGCGCTGACCGATGGGGACGACGGCTACCGGGTCCACCGAAGGTTAGCGGAGTTGTTCCCGTTGCTGTGCCGCGAAGGGGGAAATATGTTTGTGGAGTTGGGATATGGCCAGGCCGCTACCGTCCGAAAGTTGTTCGAACGCACGCCCCACCGAACCATCACCGTGCTGACCGATTTGGACAAGATTGAGCGGATACTCTGGGTTCAGAAATAACCGCTGAGCATGGGGCGCGATGCCTCGGGGCTTACTCCTGATATGGAATCGGATCCGTTGCGCCGGCTTGTTGGAAACCCCGCAGCCGCAGCGCGCAACTGTCGCACCGCCCGCACGCCACCGACTCACTTTTGTAGCAGGACCATGTTAGATGCAGCGGAGCCGCAAGCCGTATTCCCGCCTCCACAATATCCCCTTTTGACATCTGGATCACCGGCGTGACGATGGCGATGGTGGTCTCCGGCCGTGTGCCAAGCTCCACAACGTTTTGGTAGGCTTCGTAGAACACCTGGCGGCAATCGGGATAGCCGCTGGAATCTTCCTCCACCGCGCCAATAGCAATCGCGCCGGCACCGATCACCTCGGCCCAACTAACGGCCACCGATAGCATCCCCGCGTTGCGAAAAGGGACGTAGCTGGTGGGGACCTCGCGTGAGTGAAGGTTTGCGGGGGTGACTTCGATGTGGGTGTCGGTAAGGCTGGATCCGCCGATCATTCCCAGGTGGCGCATATCCACAATCAGCCGGCGCGTGGCGTTGAAATGGTCGGCAAGGGCATGGAAGCATTCCAGCTCTTTCCGCTCGGTGCGTTGGCCGTAGTTGGTGTGAAGGAAGTTCAGTTCGTACCCTTGCGCCTGCATGATTGCGGCGGTGACGCAGCTGTCCATCCCGCCGCTAACCAGAATGACGGCGCGGCGTGGGTCGCTTGGGAGGTTCATAGAAATGCTGTGATCGGTTGTTGACGGTTGCTTCCCACAAGTTCCATTGCCACGGCGTGCGCCTGGCCACTAAATCTCGGAGAAACGATGAGCCAATATAACCACACAACAATGAGTGAGTTCTTCCGGCGGTTTTCGCAGAAGACGGCCGAGGTGCTGGGGAACGCATGGGCGTTTGTGGTCGCGGCGGTGATTGTGATCGTATGGGCGTTTACCGGGCCGCTGTTCAATTTTTCCGACACGTGGCAGCTGGTGATCAACACCGGAACCACCATCATCACCTTCCTGATGGTGTTCCTGATCCAGAACACCCAGAACCGCGACACCAAAGCATTGCACTTGAAGATTGACGAACTAATCCGCGCCCAAAGCCACGCACGCAATCGGCTGATACGCCTGGAGGAGATGAGCGATGCAGAGCTTGAAAGCCTTCAGCAGGAATTCCACCGCATCAGCACCGAGCGGGAGCACCATGGCCGCCGCCACGCAGGCCCTGAAGGGCATCCCCAACCCACTCCCCCACCAGCTTCCGGCAATCAATCCGCATCGGGTTCGCGGTAGCAAAGCAGCTTGTAGGTTCCCCGCATGGCAACGATTGCGCCAAACATCGTTAGCTCCTTCTCAACCCCGTCCGCACGAACGCGCACCACGGGGTTTTCCAGAAGCTGATAGTTCCCAAAATCTTTCCGTTCATCATGGCGGACGCTAAGCAGTTGCAGCGGCATTCCTCCAGTTGCACGCAGCCCTTTCAGCATGGCCTTTGTTGAGCTTAGATATTGATGCTCCCAGACGAATTCCCGTGCTTGCTGGCTGGTGTCGCGTGCTGCCGGATAGTGCCGCCCCATTTCAGGATAGATGGAGCCATTGAACTCCTGCCGAGTAATGGCAAGCCGGATCAGCGCGGCGGTGTCGCGCTGATGCAATGCACGCAGGGCGGCATCAACCAAGGCTTCTGGCGATGGATGGCCACCGCTTAACCGCTCCCCAAATTGCTTCATTGCAGTAGGGTTCGGGACCGGTGCTGGCTGCGGACGATTGCAGGCCGCCAGCATCGGCAGCAGGAGCATCAGCAAACGAAATCGTGTTGATAAGCGAAGCATAGATTGTGTTGGCATGGCAGAGAGAATAGCCACAAAAATGGAAAGAGAGGAGAAGAAAAAAGTGAGACGAAGATGGTGCCAGAAGGAGAAACATCTCCCTGAAAAAAAACAGCAGGGGACAACCTTGTGGCCGTGGTTATCCCCTGCCGCCCAGTTCAATGGAGGGAGACGAAAAGAGTGAGCGCGAGACGCCTTAGTTTTTCTTGAAGGCGGTCCATCCCTGAATCCAGTTGGTGGCTGGACCAAAGGCACCGATGTAGCTTACCTGTTGGAAGAACTCGCTGGGCAGCTGTGCCGCCTGGGGCAAGGTTGCGAAGTTTGTTGGCAACGGGTTCGGCGCGGTGAACGTTAAGGCTGTCAGGGCCGGATCGGTTGTTGCGATGTTCCAGCTGTTCTTCTGAGCGATTGGGTCAAGATCGGCCGACGTTCCCTTTGCATACGTGTAGGCTCCTGCGCTTCCGTGCAGGATGCTGTTCTTGACGAACAACTCACCATTGTCGGCATTATCCTTTGTGGTTGATCCATCCACCACCAGCCCGTAGCGGAAGTTGGTGACGATGGCGTTGTAGATCTTCAGTTTGTTGTTGCGGCGCAGATACAAGCCATCGTTGTTTTCGTTGTTGGCTTTCTCCTTTCCGGCACCAATCAACGTGACGTTGGCAATGGTTGCGCTGGTGAACGGCTCGTTTGTTGAACCGTCGGCATCGTTGTCAACTTCGAACCCACGGTTGGCAAGGTCAGGGTCCTGGATACCGAACAAGAACTGCAGCTTGCCGCTGTAGCCAAAATCCATGTCGAACATATCGTCGTCGTTGCCGCTGCTAACTAAGTAGCGACCGTTGACAGTTCCGCCAAACCACTCGAAGCCGTCGTCGGCAATGAAGTGGACTTGTACGTGATCCAGCACCGTGCCGCTTCCAACGCCGTTCAAGGTTAGGCCGTTGACTTCGTTGTCGGCAGTGATCTTGGTTCCGCCGTACTCAATCCGCACGTAGGTCAACACGCCCGATGTGTCGTCGTTCTTGGCTGTTCCAACTCCGCCTGGGCCGTAGGTTCCTGTGCCGCCTTCCCCTGTTCCAGTTTTTCCGGGCACGTTGATGTCGGCAAGGCCGTTCAACACAATGCCTCCCCAATCGCCACGTGCGCGCTGGCCTTCCGGTTTTTCGCTGGTGAAGATGATTGGCTCGGTGGGGGTGCCCTGTGCAATCAATTGCCCGCTGGAACGGGACTTCGTTCCGCGAACGGTGATGATCGCCCCTTTGGTCTCGAAGTCACCTTCCAAGCGTGTGCCTGCTGGAATGATGAGCTTGGTGCCGGGCTGCACAAAGTAGAATCCAACGATGGTGTAGATGGTGTCCTTGCTTAGCGTACGATCTTTATCGCCGGTGTTACCGGCAAGGATTGCACGCTTTTCGGTGCTTCCGGGCAACGTTGTGGAAATGCCGAAGCTGGCCGAAGCCGAAGCTGTTCCCCCTTTCACGGCAACAATGGAGTAGGTGTAAAGGGTGGATGCCGTCAATCCGTTGTCGGTGTAGGTTTTGGTTGTGCCAACCACCGAAGCAAGTTGGGTTCCGTTGCGCCAGATACGGAAGCTGTCGGCCGTTGCAGCGTAGTCCCATGCCAACGCGATGCTCTTGTCGGTGACGGTGGTTGCCCGCAGATTCGTCACCGGATCAACGGTGGTTGGGTTGGTTGCTGTGTCGTCATCGCTGCATCCGGCAATGATTCCGGCCGCAAGCAAGCCCACGGCTAATAACGTCTGTTTCAGGTTCTTCATGGTTACGATGTTGTATTGTGAGAGAGTTAATGGTTATCGGAAATCGGTGATTGATGAAAAAGAGCGCACCGGCTATTCATGGCCAGAGACCAACGGCTGCTCACGTTCTTCATCGAATTGATGGAAGTTGAAACCTAGGCTGATGGAGATGGAACGCCCGCTCAGGTATCGCTCCGAATTGATCGTCGAGCCACTGCGGAACTCCTGCTGGTACAAGGTTTCGCTGTCCAGAAGGTTCTTGGCACTGAGCTTCAGCTGCAGCCCAGCAGGAAGTTTTTGGGCGATGGTGAGGTCCAGAGTGTTTTGCGGTTGCTCGTAGGTGTCGGGGATGCCGTTGGTTCCCACCACGACAAGGCGTTTCCCAAACACATTGTACAGCAGTGTCACCCCAGTTCCCCAGCTGCTGTTTTCGTAGCCAAGCGTGGCGTTAATCACGTAGGGAGATTGCCCCTGCAAAGGGCGGGTTCGGTTGGTGAGCGTTTGCGAGGAATAAGGGTTGATGCCAACACCGTCGAAGATGGAGACGAAGTCGTTCTCCCCAAAGGTGACTTCGCTCTGGACCAGAGTGAGGTTCATCCCCAAGCCAAAGCCCTCAAGCTCCGGCAGCAGTTCGTCTAGCCCTTTGCGGAACTCGATCTCGGCTCCGTAGCTCACCGCCATCGTTGCGTTGGCCGGCTCCACCGCGATGTCCGATCCGCCGATAAGGTAGAACTGCTCTATCGGATTCTTGAAATCTTTGTAGAAGAAGCTGGCAGCAATCACTTCGTTGCCACGTGGGAACCACTCCCAGCGGAGGTCGTAGTTGGTGATCTGTGTGCGAACAAGGGAAGGATTGCCGTAGGTGCTTTGGCGGTAATCGTCAAAACGGAACGGGGCAAGCTCGCGGAACTCGGGCCGTGCCAGCGTTTGGCTGAACGCACCGCGCAGATTCATTTGGTCGCTGAGTTGATAAATCAGGTTGGCCGATGGCAGCAGATCCGTTTGATTGAGATCCACAGCAAGCGAGGTGTTTTGCTGATGGGTCTCGATGTTGAAGGGAAGCAGATTCAGATCCCAGGACTCATACCGTGCGCCGCCGATAAACCGCAATCCGGTGGTGAGCGGTAGATCAATCATCACATATCCAGCGTTGATCTTCTCGTCGGCGTTGTAGTTGTCGTTCGGCTGGGTGTCGTCATTAAAGACCATGAAGCCGTTGCGGACGTTCTCCGGCGTGAACAACTGCTCGGGGGCTTGGGTCAAGATCGCATCGTTGCTGGTGGTGGTGATGAAGGTAAATCGGCGCGCGCTGAACTGGCGATCGCGCAAGCGGACCAGTCCCCCAAGTTTCACCTTCGCTTTTCCTTGATCCCACCCCGTGAACGGGATGCTCCAATCAAGGCCAATGTTCGATTCGTCGTCGTTCAGGTCGCTGAAAAATCGCCCGTTGTTGCTGCCGAAGTTGTTGGCAAAACGGTAGCTGCCATCATCTTCACGGAAGTATGTGGTGGAACGGTTGTCAGGCTCGTAACGATTGGCTTGGCTGATTGCTGCCCGCCAATCAATTTTTGATTCGAAAAGTGCTGGGAAGTAATGCTCGCCAGCAATCTGCCCGCTCCATAACGCCCGCTCCAAAAAACGGAGGCGTTGATTGCGGATAATGCCGGCGGTGCTTTGGTTATATAACCCCTCGGCATTCCGCGTCTCATCGTCCGTGCTGTGGTTATAGACCCCACGAATGCTGACTTTATGCTCGGGCATAAACTGCGCGCCCAAACTCACCAATCCTCCCCAAAGTGAAGAACGCTCGGCGTGTTGAACGTCGTAATCATAGCGTAGATCCTGCTCCCCGTTGGTTTGGCTAAGCAGTGGGTAGCGTTGCTCCTCCACGCGGTAGTTGGAACTGTTTGCCAGCGAACCGGAAGCAAGAAAGCCCAACGGGAACCCAACGTCGAATTGGTTGCCAATTGAGATGCTGTAGGATTGGTTGATGGGGAGAGTTTCCGATCGTGGAGTCCAGACGTTGTTGGTGAATTGCGAAAGCAGATCGGCTTGTTCGGCAGCGGTTTGGCGGCGGCCTGGGGCAATGTTGCCCGGCAGCTGGCGCGTGCCGTCATCAATGCCAAAAAAATCGGTTCCGCCACCGGAATAGCCGATAGCGTTGGCACCATGTGTTTGGCTGTTAATGCCTGTGCCAACCGAGGCGTTAAGCAGGAACGATTCGGGGTAATCTTTGGTGTTGATTTGCACCAACCCGCCAGCAAAATCGCCAGGGTTGTCGGGGGTGAACGTCTTGATGGTGGTCAAGCGGCTGATAAGCCCTGCGGGAAACAAGTCAAATGGCACAACCTTCTTTTCCGGTTCGGGGCTTGGAAGGTTCACACCGTTCAACTGCGTTGCGCTGTAGCGTTCGGTTAGGCCGCGAACCACAACATATTTCTTGCCAACCACCGAGACTCCGGTGACCCGTTTCATGGCATCCCCTGCATCGCTTGCGGGTGCCTTGCTGATCTGGTCGGCACTGATCGCATCGCTGACCGTAGCCGAGCGTCTTCGCTCAATCAGCGCGGCACTTTCCGATTGACGGTCGGCACGGGCAACCACCACCACTTCATCCTTCAGCAACGTCTTGACCGAGAGTGCAATATCCTGCTGGATTGTGCGCCCGCCATCTACCTTCACCTGCTCAATGCTTTTGGTGGCATATCCCACACTGGTCACTTTTAAGGTGTATGTCCCTGCCGGAACATTCCGGATGGTGTAATAGCCGTTGACGTTGGTGTACGCGCCAAGCCGCGTTCCCTGAACCGCGACCGAACCGCCGATAATTGGCTCGCCGGTTGCGTCATTCACTACCCGGCCATTAATGATCCCATTGACCGATGCTTGTTGTGCTGTGGCATTCCCCGCAAGCAATGCGATTGCAGCAATCAGAAGGTAGAAAGGCAGATGTGTTGATTTCATAATTGTAGGTTGAAGAACGATGCCCGCCGCACAGCTACTCCAAAACGGGAGCAGATTTGGTGCTGGTAACGCCGTGGCAATGCAATGATAATGGCTGCAAAAACTGATGGGAAGAGTGGCAGAAGGATGTTAAGTGATGGTAACGCAGAAGTGGAAATTTTGGGCGTTATTAAGGATTCTTAACGCTAATAATTGACTTGGAGCAGCAAGTCGCACGCACCATTTTTACGCCGATGCAATCTGTTTTCTTGTTGCAACAACTGTATTTCATAATCCCTACCCTTCCCGTTCGTCAGGAAACCATCGCGTGCTACTTCAGATAGCTCCTCTTGCGTTCTCTCTCTACGCTCTCCTAATTCCCTTATGACCAAACTGACGAAACGAATCATCATCGGCACCGTGGTGCTGGCTGGCGTTGCTGCTTTAGCTATCCCCAAAATCATCTCCCTGAAAAAAGAAGAAGCAGCAATCGCTTCGGCGGGGGCTTCGGGGGGGCAGAAAGGGGGCGGGCAAGCCGTGAGTGTGAAAGGCTTTGTGGTTTCCCAGCAGAATCTTGATGGGGGGATGATGGTCCCGGGAACGATCATCGCGAACGAGTCGGTGGAGCTTCGCAGCGAGGTGTCGGGGCGGGTGGTGGGCCTGAATTTTAGCGAGGGAAGGCTCGTGGGCAAAGGGGCGCTGCTGGTGAAAATCAACGACCAAGAATTGCAGGCCCAGCTGAAGCAAGCCACCTACCGCCAGGAACTGCTGGCCGCCAAAGAACGCCGCCAACGCCAGCTTCTGCAAAAGGAAGCCGTCAGCCAAGCGGAGTATGACGTGGCCGCAAGCGAGCTAAACACCGCCACTGCCGAGCTTGAGCTGATCCGCGCCCAAATTGCCCGCACCGAGCTGCGTGCACCGTTTGCCGGGCGCATCGGCTTGCGCGCCATCAGCGATGGAAGCTATATCTCCCCTTCCACCCCAATCGCAACCTTGTACAGCGTTGACCCCATTAAAGTGGAGTTTGCCGTCCCCGAGCATTATGCGGGGCTGATGGAACCCGGGACCGAAGTCTCGTTCACGATTCAGGGGAACGACCAGCGGTTCCGCGCGCGGGTGTTTGCTTCCGAGCCGATGATTGACCCAACCACCCGAACATTGCTGGTGCGGGCCCAGGCTCCAAACGCCGATGGCGAAGTTCAGCCCGGGGCTTTTGCGCAGGTTTCCCTTCCTGTTGGAAGCAGTGCGGCGGCGTTGCTGGTCCCTGCCGAGGCGGTGATCCCAGAAGCCAACGGGCAGAAGGTCTTCATCGCCAAAGATGGGAAAGCGGTTCCCAAACCGATTAAAGCCGGCGTCCGCACCGATGCGATGGTGCAGGTGCTGGAGGGGGTGCAGCCCGGCGACACCGTCATCACCAGCGGTGTGCTGTCGGTTCGGCCTGGTTCGGGGCTTCGGTTCACCCAGGTCACCAGCGGAGCGCAAGGGGGGCAGCCATGAGTCTTTCCACCGTCAGCATCCGCCGCCCGGTGCTTTCCATTGTTCTTTCCATCATCATCGTTCTGTTTGGTGTTATCGGGTTCTTCCAGCTTGGCGTTCGGGAGTATCCGGCGGTGGATCCGCCAATCGTCACCGTCACCACCAGCTACGCCGGGGCCAATGCCGATGTGATCGAATCGCAGATCACCGAGCCGTTGGAAGCCTCCATCAACGGTATCTCCGGCGTGCGGGCCATCACCTCCACCAGCCGCGACAGCCGCAGCCAGATCACCGTGGAGTTTACCATTGACCAGGACCTTGAGGCCGCCGCAAACGATGTCCGCGACCGTGTCTCGCGTGCGGTGCGGAACCTTCCCCCCGATGCGGACCCCCCCACCGTTGCCAAAGCCGATGCCGACGCAAACCCAATCCTGTTTATCACCATCGAGAGCGCGACCCGCGACCCGTTGGACATCAACGGCATCGTCAACAATGTTTTCAAGGAGCAGTTGCAAACTGTTCCCGGGGTTAGCGAGATCAATATCTGGGGGGAGAAGAAATATGCCATGCGTATCTCGCTCGACCCCGCGCGGCTTGCTGCCTACGGCCTTACCCCGCAGGACATTCGCGCAGCGATTGCTGCCGAAAACGTGGAGCTTCCCAGCGGAAAGGTGGAAGGGAACAGCGTTGAACTTTCGGTGCGGACGCAAGGGCGGATTGAAACGCCGGCGCAGTTCAATAACCTGATTCTCCGCTCGGCCAAAGGAAGGAACGTGCGGCTGCGCGATGTTGGATATGCCGAGCTTACTGCCGAGAATATCCGCACCAGTTTGCGCCGCAACGGGACCCCGTTGGTGGGGCTGGCAATCTTCCCGCAACCGGGGGCCAACAACGTGGCCATTGCCGATGAGGTCTATAAGCGATTGGAGCATATCAAGGCTGATATCCCCGATGATATCAAGATTGACATCGGGTTCGACACCACCGTCTATATCCGCCAATCTATCACCGAAGTGGTGGAGACCATCGGCATTGCGTTTGTGTTGGTGGCCTGCATCATCTTCCTGTTTTTGCGCGATTGGCGGACCACGATTATCCCCGTGCTGGCAATCCCGGTTTCGCTTATCGGAACGTTCTTCATCATGTCGGTTGCTGGGTTCTCCATCAATGTTCTGACGATGCTGGGAATCGTGCTGGCGATTGGCCTTGTGGTGGACGATGCCATTGTGGTGCTGGAAAATATCTACGCCAAAATTGAGCAAGGAATGCCCCCGATGCAGGCAGGAATTGCCGGGGCCAAGGAGATTTTCCTTGCGGTGATTGCCACCACGGTCTCCCTTGCGGCGGTGTTCATGCCGCTCCTGTTTTTGGAAGGGCTTACCGGGCGGTTGTTCACCGAGTTCGGCGTGGTGGTTGCTGGGTCGGTGATTATCAGCGCGTTTGTTGCGCTAACGCTGACCCCGATGCTGAGCACGCGGATCATCAAGTCCGGGGCGCACAACCGATTCTACCGCGCAACCGAACCGTTCTTCCAGAAGCTGACCACCGGCTACCGCAACAGCCTTGAGACCTTCATGCGCCACCGCTGGCTTGCGGTCCCAATCATCCTTGCCATTGCCGCGATCACGTGGTGGCTGGGAAGCGGGTTGAAATCGGAGCTTGCCCCGCTTGAGGACCGCAGCCGAATGAGGATTACGGCCCTTGCTCAGGAAGGGGCAACCTACACCTACATGGAAGGCTACATGAAGGAGTTGGAGCAACTGATTGCCGACAGCATCCCCGAACGCTCGGCGGCAATCACCGTCACCTCACCCGGGTTTATCGGGTCGAACAACATGGGGTTTGTCAACTTGATCCTGCAACCCCCGGACCAGCGCCAGCGCACCCAGCAACAAATCGCCGACCTTTTGGCGCGCACCCTTCCGATGCTGAGCGGCGCGCGGGCGTTCGCCGCGCAAGAAGCAACCATTGGCGACCGTAGGTCTGGGTTGCCGGTCCAGTTTGTGATCCAGGCATCAACGCTTCAGAAGCTGCGCGAAGCGTTGCCCAAATTTTTGGAGGAAGCCCGCAAGAACCCCGCCTTCCGCTTTGTGGATGTTAATCTAAAATTCAACAAGCCGGAGCTGCGGATCGAGATCAACCGCGAGAAAGCCCGGACGCTGGGCGTCTCGGTGATGGACGTTGCGCAGACCTTGCAGCTGGCCTTAAGCGAGCAGCGGATTGGATACTTCATCAAGGAAGGAAAACAGTACCAGGTGATTGGCCAGCTTACGCCAGAAAGCCGGATGAGGCCGCTGGACCTTCGCTCGCTTGGCGTGCGCGCCAGCAACGGCGAGCTTGTTCAGCTTGACAATGTGGTGACGATGACCGAGCAAAGCAACCCGCCGCAGCTGTTCCGCTACAACCGCTACGTTTCGGCAACGGTTTCGGCGGACCCTGCGCCCGGGAAAACCATTGCCGATGGGATCAAGGCAATGCAGGCGATTGCCGCACGCACGCTGGACCCTTCCTTCAGCACGGACCTTGCCGGAAGCAGCCGCGACTTTGCCGACAGCTCGTCCACCATCCTGTTTGCGTTTCTGCTGGCGTTGGTGTTGGTGTATCTAACATTGGCCGCGCAGTTCGAGAGTTTCCGCGACCCGTTCATCATTCTGCTGACGGTTCCGTTGGCGCTGGCCGGGGCGGTGATCTCGCTGTGGTACTTCGGCCAAACGCTGAACATCTTCAGCCAAATTGGGATCATCATGCTGGTGGGATTGGTGACAAAAAACGGCATTCTGATTGTGGAGTTCGCCAACCAGCGGAAGGAGGATGGGCTGAAGGTGATGGAGGCGATTATTGACGCATCCACGGCGCGGTTCCGCCCAATCTTGATGACCAGTTTCTCCACCATTCTTGGCACGCTCCCCATTGCCCTTGCGCTTGGCGGCGGTGCCGAAAGCCGTGTCTCGATGGGGATTGCCGTTGTTGGCGGGCTGATCTTCAGCAGTTTCCTGACGCTGTACGTTATCCCGGCAATCTATTCCTATTTAACCCGCAAACACGTTCAACTTCACCTGCGCGACGACGCAACGCCCGACGACGCAACGCCCAACGGCCCCACTCCACCACAGAATGGAGTTTCCACGCTTCCCCGCCCGGTGCTTGCAGCCCGGCAAGGAGGGGGCTACGATGCGTAAACCCTGGAGCTTGATTGCTGCGGTGGCGGCCATTGCTACCGGCCTGTGCGCCATGCCAGCCACGGTGCGTTCGCAAGAAATCTTGACGCTGGAGCAAGCGCAGCAGCTTGCCCGCCAGAACAACGCCGCAATCCGCCTTGCCGAATCCGACGTGGCGATTGCCCAAAACAATGCCACCCGTGGCAACGCCGGATTCCTGCCAAGCGTTGATGCCACCGCCGGCTATGGCGGAAGCGTCACCAACACGGACCAGGAGTACCGCACCGGGGAAGTGGTGCGCCGCAGCGGGGCAACCGCCACCAACTACAACGCCGGCGTTGGGGTAAGCTGGACCGCGTTCGATGGCTTCCGAATGTTCAACACCTACCAGCAGCTGCAGAAGCGGGAGGAGCTTGCCAACGCCGGATTGGAATCGGTGGCCGAGGACCTTGCGTGGCGGGTGGCGGTGGCCTGGTACGACGTCCAACGCCAGCAGCAGCAGTTGCGGGTGCTGCGCCAGTCGGTTGCCATGTCCGAAGAACGATTGCGGTTGGTGGAGATGAAGTATGAGGTTGGCGAGAACTCCAAACGTGAGCTTCTTCCGGCAAAGGTTGATTTGAACAGCGACCGCTCGGCAGCCTTGCGCCAGGAGGCGATGCTGCGGAACGCGAAAGCCGCGCTGAACCTTCTGCTTGCCCGCGATCCCGCCGCCGATTTCTCCGTTCCCGACACCGTTGTTCTGGATGAATCGTTTGATGAGAACCTGCTTCGCCAGGAAGCACTGGCCAACAACCGCCGCTTGCGTTCGGCGCAGATTGCCCGCCAGCTTGCGGGTTTGGGAATGGACCAAGCCCGCGCCGGCTACTACCCCCGATTGGGGCTAAGCCTGGGATACAACATTGCCGGAAGCAGTGCCGAAGCCAGCTTCATCAGCAGCAGCACCACCAACGGGCTAACCTACGGCGCAACCGCATCGCTGAACCTGTTCGACGGGTTCAACACCAGCCGCCAAACGGAGAACGCGCAGATTGCAATCGAGGCAGCGGAGGTGGAGTATCAGGATGCCGAGCGTGCGGTGGCTTCCCAGCTGGCGCAGGCATTCACCACGTGGCGCAGCCGGTTGGAGTTGGTGAAGTTGGAGCGCGAAAACGTGGGGATTGCGGAACAGAGTTTGGAGATTGCCCAGGAGCGATTCAACGTTGGGACGGTGATCGCGCTGGAGCTACGCCAGGCGCAAACCTCCGTAACCGAAGCCCGCTGGCGCCTGCTTGCCGCGCAGTATGATGCCTACCTAAGCCAAGTGGACCTGCTGCGATTAAGCGGGCGGTTGAAGTAGCCCGGCAGCGGCGGATAGAAGCTGTGGAATGCGGGGCCACCGGGCGTTTGGGTCAGCGGGTCATTGCCCCGGTTCTGGCTCAGGAATAATCGCCCGGTTCCCGCGTGGGTTCCCATTTTCTGCTAACTTCGCCGCCAATGGCGATTTCGGGGAGCAATATCACCTTTCGGTATGGCCGGCGCTTTGGCATTCAACGGGCAACAATCGCTGCCAGCAATGGCCAGCTTGTTGGGCTGATCGGCGGCAATGGTTCCGGCAAAACCACACTGCTGAAACTTCTGTGCGGCATCCTTCCCCCCCAGGAAGGGAGCATTTTGCTTGATGGCCAACCGCTGCAATCCTACACCCCAACCGAACGCGCCCGCCGCATTGCTTGGGTCCCGCAAAGCTACGCCCCAGCGTTTGGCTACACCGTGGAGCAATTGGTGATGCTGGGGCGGCTTCCCCACCGCAGCCTTGCTATCGGGTTCGAGTCCCAGGCGGATATCGCCGCCACCGAGGAAGCCATTGCCTTGATGGACCTTCAATCGCTGCGCCACGAGCCGATTACTCAGCTTTCCGGCGGGGAACTTCAGCGTGCGCTGGTTGCCAAATCGCTGGCGCAGGGGTGCGGCACGCTGCTGCTGGACGAACCAAACGCCCACCTTGATATCGCCCGCCAAGTAAGCGTGATGACCACCCTTCGCCAACGCGCCACCGCTAACGGCTTGTGCGTTGTTGCTTCGATCCACGACCTCAATCTTGCCTCCACCTTTTGCGACTCCCTTGCAATTATGTCGGATGGGCGCGTTCTGATGCAAGGAACGCCCCAAGAAGTGCTCCGCCCCGAACCCCTTTCCGAAGCGTTTGGGGTCCAGGTCCAAGTGCAGCCGAACGCCTACGGCGAACGCCCTGCGGTCCAGTATCGCTATGCTCTGCCGGGGGAGGGAGGGGAACAGAGGTGATGGAGAAAAGAGCACTCCGTTGGAAATGGATGGGGAAGAATCGTTCTGCGTCGCCATTGCCAGTGTCGCCGCCAGCATCACCATCAGCATCCTCGTCAGCGGGCAAGTGGTGGTTATTTCTGTTGGCGGCGGTGGCGGAGTTCGGGGCGATGTTGCAGATGACGAGCCTTCGCTACACCGCGCAACGCCTTGAGCCGCAGTTGTTCGATTTTACCCGTGAAGCAAACGTTTATGGTTTCTTCCTGGCATTGCCGTTTATATTGCTGTTCCTGACGTTGGCGTGCGTGCGCCATTTGCACCGGCGCGGATTGGCCGCAACGGCTGCTGGAACCTCGATCGTCACGTTGGCCGCGCTGTTGGCCGCGCCGATGATTGCCCCGGCCAGCCAGCCATATCTGTTCGGCGGATACTTGGGGGCGAAAGCGTTCGCGCTGGCGGGGTTTGCCGTGTGGTTGCGTCCGCTGCGGAATGGAGTTTCCGCTTGGCGGAAGGCGTTCTTCACGTTGTGTTTGGGCGTTGGCATCATGGCCGCAGTGCTGGTGGTGGTGATTGCGATGGTGCTGACCAGCCCAATCGGTCCACAGGTGGATGAGGTCCCACGGCAGCAGTACGATGCCGGGGTGATACTGGGCGCGGCGGTCTGGAGCGGGAACCGGCCAAGCCCGGTCCTGCGCGAACGGGTGAACCGTGGCTACGACCTGCTGAACGATGGCGTTGTGCAGTTCCTTGTGGTCACCGGGGGAAGCGCCCCAAGCGAGCTGCCGGAAGCCGAAGTTGCGCGCCGTGCGTTGGTGGCGTTGGGGGTGGATCCCTCAAGGATTGTGATGGAGGCCCACACCAACTCCACGGTGGAGCAAATCCTGTACATTCGCGACCAGCTGATGCAGAAGCAGCGGTGGAACACCTTCATTATCGTCAGCGATCAGTTCCATCTGAAACGGGCATTGGAAATCTGCGCCTTCAACGGAATCAAGGCGCGTGGCGTTTCCTCCGAATCTCCGTTGGGGCCGCAAAATTTGGTTCTGTATCACGTCCGCGAAAGCCTTGCGCTGATTCTTTACTGGATGTTTGGAAGCTGAGTGTGCAACCTGTGTGAATGACAAACCTGAAGGCCAAGCCTACGGGTCAACCTAAGGGTGAAAAAAAATCAGAGTATGCACCGTTCCTGATTGATCCGCCAACAGTGTGTGGATTGGGCCCATTAACCGGCAACCGATAACCGATAACCGATTTCCAACATGGCTCTTCTTGATTCAATGGTAGAGTATGGCCACGAGCAAGTGGTCTTCTGCTCGGACCCCGTTTCTGGGTTGCGGGCAATTATCGCTATTCACAACACCACGCTGGGACCCGCGCTTGGGGGAACCCGAATGTGGCATTACAAATCCGACAGCGCCGCGCGCGAGGACGTGCTGCGGCTTTCGCGTGGGATGACCTACAAGGCCGCCATTTCCGGGCTGAATTTGGGGGGAGGGAAGGCGGTGATTATTGGCGATTCGCGCCGCAATAAGTCCGAGGCTCTCTTCCGTTCGTTCGGGCGGTTTGTGCAAGGGTTGGGGGGGCGTTACATCACAGCCGAAGACGTTGGGACCTCCGTTGCCGACATGGCATGGGTGCGGATGGAAACCAACTACGTCACCGGGGTGAACAGTGCCGGGGGAAGCGGCGACCCCTCGCCGTTCACTGCCTACGGCGTCTATCATGGAATCAAAGCGGCAGCGAAAAAAGCGTTCGGGAACGACTCGCTGCAGCGGCGCAAAATTGCGGTGCAAGGGGCGGGGAACGTCGCCAGCCACTTGATTGCACATCTGGTTCACGAGGGGGCAAAGGTCACCGTGTCGGACATCTACGACGACAAGGTCCAGCAGTTGGTGGCCGACCACGGCGTTGCCACCGTTGCGCCGGAAGCGATCTACGACGTTGATTGCGACATCTTTGCCCCATGCGCGTTGGGGGCTTGCATCAACGACGACACCATCCCCCGGCTTCACGCACGGGTGATTGCCGGCGGGGCCAACAACCAGCTGGACGACCCCGCACGCCACGCCCCAATCTTGCGCGAGCGTGGAATCTTGTATATCCCCGATTATGTGATTAATGCCGGCGGGCTGATGAACGTGGCGTTGGAGCTTGAAGGCTACTCGCGCGAGCGGGCACTGCTCCGCGCCGAAAGCATCTATGGAATCGTGGAAAATATCTTGAAGGTAAGCGAAGCCCAGGGGATACTAACCGTTGAGGCATCCGATCGTTTAGCAGAAGAGCGAATCAACGCAATCGGGCATATCAAACAGCGGCACGTGTAAAAAGTGTGGGGGCGGGTGATTGCTTATCCGCCCCCCAACTTCCCATCCGCCGCTCCGCCTTTTTCCGACAACCATTAACCGAACAACCCCTTTGACAACATACTCGCTGATGAACGACGACGACATCCAACCCACACCCGCCACGCGGCGATTGGTGCGCGAGCGGGTGATGCAAACGCTGTATGCCCACGAGCTTGGCCGTGAGCATGGCGGGGAACCAGTGGAGTTTTTGGCAATGCAGATTGTGCAGCCAGAATTGAAAGGCGACAGCGTGCTGATGGAGTTTGCCCAGGACCTGCTGCGTCGGGTTGTCAACAATCTTACCGAGCTTGATGCCATCATCCGTTCGCTGGCGGAGAATTGGGACTTTTCCCGGATTGCCCCCATTGATAAAGTTCTGCTTCGGATGGCGATTACCGAGATTCTGTACTTCCCCGAAATCCCTGCCCGCGTCACGATTAACGAGGTGATTGAAATCGCCAAACGCTACTCCACCGATAAATCGGGGATATTCCTGAATGGTGTGTTGGATGGTGTGATAGCCAAACTGAAAAAAGAAGGCCGCTTCAAAAAATCGGGGCGGGGATTGCTCGATCACGAATAAACCAAGCCTTCGCCGCGCAACCGCACGCAAACCAAACTGCCCGAACATCTTCGTTCTCTCTGTCTCCCTCTCCTTTGCGTTTTCCACACTTCATACTGCTGCTGCTTCTGGTGTCCGGCTGCTCCAATCCGGAGTACACCCGGGGCGCGTCGCCGGTGGATAGCATTGCCCGGCAGTTCTTGCACAGCGTCATCCAGCAGGATACGCAGATGATGGACCGGGCCGTAAGCGGCAAGGCAAAACTCTTGGCCGCTTCCGATTCCCTTGCGGCGGTGGTTGCGTACTTCAACGGCAGCCAACCAGCTTCGGTTGAGTTGGTCAGCAACGAGGTTGCGTCCGACGAATCCACCGCAGGGGTGGAGCATCACCGCCTTCAGTACCGGATCACCTTTGCCGACAACCGCCAGATTTCCTACTTCTGCCAGCTTACCGCCACCAGCCGCGACACCACCATCAGCGATTTCCGATTCCGTTGGCAGTAGCCGCTGCCACCAGGGGGCGCGGCGCGGTTATCCCAGCACCTCGTTCCGTTGGCGCAGTTCTTCCAATGCCGCTGCACGCAAATCCTCGAACCCTTCGCGCAGGCCCTGCTCAATCACCCCTGCCATTTGCGAAGCGGAATAGACGTGAACCTCGAACACAAAATCGGCACCAGCTTCGTACAGTTGCAACGCTTGGCTGATGCGGTCGGCAGCAACAATCACCGCTGCGTGGGGGCATAGCTGGCGTGCTGTCCGCAAAATCCGGGTGTTGTTGGTCCCTTTCAGGATGGTGTCGGGGATGGTGGAAAGGACAAGGTCGGCGTGGTCAATATGGGCGTGTTGCAGCGTGTCCATGTGGGCAACGTCGCCGTACAGGCAGGCCACGCCGCGCCGGTTCAGCTCGTTAATCACCTGCGGGTTGAAGTCAATCACCAGCAACTTCTCCACCAGTGGGCTTCGCCCGTCATCGCTTGATTGCTTCTCCAACTCATGCAACAGCGCGCTGGCTTGGCGGAAAAATCCAAGCATAATGATGGACCGTTCGGCGTGGCTTCCTTCTTCCTCCTCGTGGGCGTTCGGGTTGCCGTCGTCCAGGTCTTTCAGGCCAATGCGTTTCATCCAGCCGGAGATTGTTCCCTGCAACCGGTGGCTGTAGCCAATCAGGTAGGTGGAGCCAACGGAGGTGAAGGCAAAGATGAAAATGATGATGCTGACGATGCCGCTATCAATATGCTGGAAGGCCAACCCCAGCGAGGCAATCACAATGGCGAACTCGCTGATCTGCGCCAAGTTGATGGAAGGAATGATGCTGACCCGGTGGCCCATTCTCAGGCGGTACAGGATTGGGAAGACGCTGAAGAAACGGGTGAGGATCAGGAAGAGCGAAGCCGCCAACGCCACGATAATCATCTCGGCAGTTGGGATCGGGATCTGCATCCCCAACGCCACAAAGAAGAGGGTCACGAAGAAATCGCGGATGCTGAGGACCTTGGCGATCACGTCCAAGTTGTACGGGAAGGTGCTGATGCTGACCCCCGCAATCAACGCTCCCATCTCCCGCGAGAGGCCCGCGTAGTTTGCCGCGCCCGCCAAAATGAAGCACCACGCCAGCGAGGCCACCAGCACAATCTCCGGCGACTTTGCCACCGATTTGAAGAGTGCCGGAAGCACATACTTGCTTGCCCCCAGCGCCACCGCCACCAGCAAAATCCCCATGCCAACGGACTTCAGCAGCGGGAGCAATTCTGGGTTCAGCAAGTTCGGCTGCAGGGCCAGAACAAGGATTGCCCAGATGTCCTGGAACACCAGCACCCCCAGGGTGATGCGCCCGGGCAGGGTGTCAAGCTCGAACTTGTCGTACAGGAGTTTCACCACAATCATGGTGCTGCTTAGGCCCACGCAAATCGCCAAGTAGAGAAGGCTGAAGTTCCCTTGGCCCATTCCATACCCCAACAGCGCAAAGAACCCCAACCCCAGCCCCACAGTGATTGGGAACTGAAAGATGCCGGGAAAGATTACGGCTTTGCCGGCGGCAAGCAGTTTCTTCAGGTCAATCTCCAACCCGATGATGAACAGCAGCAAGATCAATCCAATCTCGGCAACGGTGTGGATGCTGTCGCGGTCCTCCACCAATTTGAACCCAACCTCTGGGCCAATCAGCACCCCGGCAAGCAGGTAGGCAAGGATCAGCGGTTGTTTGGTTCGGTGGGCAAGGAACGCAAGCACTGCGGCGGCAGCCACGCAGATGCCAATGCTGGCAAGAAGGTCGGTGTGTCCGTGCATGAAATGGTATTGAGAGATAGAGAGAGAGAGAGGGAAGGTCGCGCCATTCGGCCTGTTCCTGCCGAAGCATCGGAGCAGAAGACCCAATAACGGCATTCTCAGGAAGTTGAGCAAGAGTTGGGAGGAAAGAAGATCGTTCCCGTTGCTTGCGTGCCCGCGTTCCGTGGCGTAGTTTGCGCCCCTATTATGCCATCAACTCCCCATACCGCCGGCACCGATCTGCTGAACCAGGAATGGCTTGAGCGGATCATCGCACTTGCCGAACAGCTGGTTCGCTCGGCACCCCAGCTGTGGGTGGCGGAATCGGTTATTGCCAGGGATCACCCTTCCCACTACCAATCCGAAGCCGATCTGTACGACGACCTTGATGAGGAGGAACGCGCCCAAGCCGTTGCCCGCGCCGTTGATGCTTTGCGTGCAGTGGTGGCGCTGGGCTACACGCTGCAGCCGCAAGCCAATGACCACAAGGAGGAGGAGCCGGAGGCCGAGGAGCCGAACATTATTCTGGAGCAGCTTGCGCAATCTTCGGCGGGGAATTTGGGGTCGTTGCTGGCGTTATGGCGTGCGCGGAAAACGGAGCAATGGGCGCGCTACCCGAACATCTACCGGATTCTTGGCAAGCGAATTCTTGACCTTGGCGAACCGATCCTTGCCTACGATGTCGTCAGCGAGGGGCTGGAGTATTGGCCCACCGATGTGCGAATGCGCCAACTGAACGCGCTGGCACTTTCCCGCAGCGGAGCAACCGACAAAGCCAACGCCATACTGCTGCAACTGCATCAGGAAGGAAACACCGACGAGGAGACCCTGGGGCTGCTTGCCCGAACCCACAAAGACCTGTGGCAACAAGCCCGGGACCCAGAAGAACGGCAACGGCAGTTGCAGCAATCGTTCGGGTACTATTTCCAAGCCTACCGATTGAACCGCGGCTACTACACCGGAATTAACGCTGCAACCGTTGCGCTGCTGGCCAACGATACGGACCACGCCCGGACGATAGCGCAGGAAGTTCACCAGATGTGCATGCAGGAGTACGAAAGCTCCGCCGATGCCGCCAATAACTACTGGCTGATTGCCACCCTTGCCGAAGCCGCGCTGATTCATGGAGACATCGAAGAAGCGGGCGGATGGTACGGCCAAGCCGCCCAGCTTGGCCGCGGGAAGTACGGGAATCTGAACAGCACGCGCCGCAACGCCTGGCTGATTATGGACCACTTGCAGCTGGACCGCCACATCATTGACCAGTATTTCCAGCTGCCCACCGTTGTGGTGTTTGCCGGCCACATGATTGACCGTGAGGACCGCCCAATCCCCCGGTTCCCGCCGGAGCTGGAGGGGCCAGTAAAACAAGCAATCCGCGAGCGGCTGATTGCCTTGAACTGCGGTATCGGCTACTCATCGCTGGCGTGTGGGTCGGACATTCTGTTCCAAGAAGCGGTGCTGGAGATTGGGGGCGAGGCCCACGTGGTGCTTCCCTACAACCGGAAAAATTTCATTGAAGACAGCGTGGGCTATCGGCCCGAAGGGAATTGGGAGGCACGGTTCGACCGCATCTGCCGCGAAGCAACCGAGGTGCAAACAGCGTCGCTGCAAAAGATGATGGGGGGAAGCATGTCGTTCGAGTACACCAACCTTCTGCTGCATGGATTGGCCACCATCCGGTCCGAGCAGTTGCAAACGCGGCTTGTTCCGTTTGCGGTGTGGGATGGGAAAAACGGCGATGGGGTTGGCGGCACCGCCAGCAGCATTGACCACTGGCGGTTGGCAGGGCGGGATATTGAGATTAGACCTCTTTCAAAAGTAGTTTTCAAGGGAGTTCAAAATTATGGATGGCGGCGATGAGGTTGAATCTCACATCAAATCGCTTGCGACGATTTCGATACTTCTCCGCTATGATCTTGAACACCTTTAACCGACCAAACACATGCTCAATCACGATCCGCTTCCGCGAATGCTCACGATTCTCCTCCTTCTCCCAATCCCCTAATGCTACCCCCTTCCGCCGCTTGTGCGGCAACCATACGTTGCTCTGGATCTTCGATAACCCCAGATATCCCAAATCCGCCATCCAACAACTCCCACTCCCCAACAATCGCTTATACCCCCGACCCACACACTGCTTCAATAACGAGAAATCATGCTGGCTTCCAACCCCAAACTCTGTCTTGAGGATCCGACGACTTCCCAACGCCATGGCTACCTGCGTCTTGATTGTGTGGCATCCACGCTTCCCGCTGTAGTACTCCCTTTGCTTTTTTTTGGCCGTTCAATCGGGCTTTCTGTCGCATCGATCACGATCACGGCAAATTCTATGTCCCCGCCTCGCGGCTGCGGACGCTGCGGCAATTGAAACTCTTTGCTCTGGGTGAGTTCATCCTCCACTCGCCGAATGATCCGGCCGCAGGTCGGTTCGCTGATCCCAAAATCCGCTGCAAGGTGATATTGCGCTCGATACTCCCGCCAATACAGCAGCGTCAACAACAGCTGATCGGCCAACACCAGTTTCGGTGGGCGACCAAACTCTCGCCGTGCTGCACGAATGACCTTGAGCATTGCCTCGAAGGTTGTCGGCAACACACCCGTTAAGCGTCGAAATTGTTCCGGTGAACGATCACAAATCTCTGCGTAGCGCATCCTTCTTCCTTATATTGGTTGACCCCAAACATAACCCGTAATCTAGACTTTTGAAAGAGGTCTATTATTCGTTTGGATGAGCTTGCCCAACAAGCACGCCGCAGCAACCACATGGCCGAACAAGCAAAGCCCGTTGTGATGGGAAAGGCTTATGAAGAAGAGGAAGAAGAAGATGGGCTTCGTGCCGAGATGATCGGGATGCTGTTTGCCGATGCCGTCAGCTTCAGCAAGCTGACCGAGGAGGAGTTGCCGCTGTTCATCCGAAATTTCTTGGGGGACATTGGCGACCTGGTTCGCAACTCCAACCACAAACCAATCATGCAAAACACCTGGGGCGACGGGCTGTACCTTGTCTTCCCCGACGTGCGCGCCACCGGGCTGTTTGCCCTGGAGTTGTACGAACGAATCTGCATGGTTGATTGGGCAACCCGCGACCTTCCTTCCACCCTCAATCTTCGGATTGCCCTGCACGCCGGCCCCGTCTATTCCTGCATTGACCCGGTGACGGGGAACCCCAACTACATCGGCAGCCAAGTAAGCCACGCCGCCCGTATCGAACCCGTCACCCCGCCCGGGCAGGTGTATGCTAGCCAGGCGTTTGCGGCGTTGGCCGCTGCGCAGTGCGTCACCGAGTTCACCTGCGACTACGTTGGCCAAACCCCGTTGGCAAAGGAGCATGGCACCTTCCCGACCTATCTGGTGCGGAGAAGCATTGGAGGATGAGGGGGGGGGCTGCCGCGCTCCTCTTCCCTCCTAATTTTTGCGCCCTCTCTCTTCGGAGCTAAACTCACTCACGCTCCCCTCCCTCTTCCTTCCTCTCACCCCACCGCATAGGCCATAGCCGCCTGCGCCTGCCGCCGCCGCTTCCACCATCTGTACCGCTTTCTTCCGTTTCTCGTCTGCTTCCCGGGTGTGGGGGTGATCTCCCCAAAAAATCATCCCTCGCTCTCACCCATTGGGGTGAACCGCCTCACCCACCTTGCCAGCGATGTTGCAAGCGTTGCCGAACAATCGAGCATGACGGCAGCAGAACATCAAACCAATAGAATAATTGCACACAGGAAGGAGAAGAACAATGCCAGCACACACCACCACAAAAGGGAATATCCGAGACATGATTGCCACAGCGATCATTCTTACTTGCTTCGCGCTTGTCACGGCCGCAATGGTTAGCTGCGGCAAAGCAGAAACGGGGGAAAGCAAGGCCACACAACAAACAACTGCCACAACCCCCACCCCAGACTCCGCAAGCCAACACGCTTCCCGCATCGAGCGCGGAAAGTACTTGGTCACGATTAGCGGCTGCAACGATTGCCACACGCCAGTGAAAATGGGCCCGAAAGGGCCGGAGAAGGATATGGCCAGAATGTTAGCCGGCCACCCAGAGGAAGTCGTACTTCCAACACCACCAAAAATTGATGGCCCATGGGGGATGATGTCCGCCGCGATGACCGGAACCGCTTACGCCGGGCCATGGGGCATCACCTACGCCATGAACCTAACCCCCGACACCACTACCGGGCTTGGAAACTGGAGCGAGCAGATCTTCATGCTGGCGATAAGAGAAGGGAAGCACTTCGGTGGATCGCGCCCGATTATGCCGCCGATGCCGTGGGATGTTTACAAGCATATGACCGACGAGGATTTGAAATCGGTGTTCGCCTATCTGAAGTCAATCCCTCCGGTTAAAAACAAGGTTCCGGAATACATGCCGCCACAGGGGCCAATGGCAAGCAAGTAACAGAAGGCACACCCCAGCAACCTTCGCCAATCGTTGGTGGTAGGGGGGGGGAACGGCAACGGGCCTTTCCCCCCTCCCTACCGGCTAACAGCCGGGGCCAGAGTGGGATAGAGCTTGCTTCGCCACCAATCATCACTCATTACGGTTCGCCGATCACGTCCAATGGATCAAAACCCAACAACCCAAAACCCAACAACCAAAACCACCACCATGTTCACACGAATACTGTTCCGCTTGCTACTTCTGCTTGGCATCTCCACCCCGATGTTGGGGCAATGGACGCAGCTGCCGGGTCCTTCCGGGGGCGAAATTCGCTCGCTGGCAGTGCGCGGGGTAAGCGCAATCGCCATTAACGATCTTGGCAAAGTTTTCCGCAGCGACGGCGCAAACTGGAGCCCGCTCAACACCATGAACGCCTTGCAGGTGTTCTGCATTGGCGGCGCCTACTATGCCGACGATTTCGGCAACCTGATCCGCTCCACCAACAACGGGCAGACGTGGCAGGAGACCGGCCTTGAACGCTCAATCATGAGCATCGTGCGGCTGCAAGGGAAGTCCAACGTGCTGATTGCTTCGGACCGCACGGCCCTGTTCCGCTCCACCAATGGCGGGATCGGCTGGGACTCAATCGCCGCATTTGGCCCAAACAATTACATGATGGATATTGATGCTGATGGAGCCTACGTTTACGGCCTCTCGACTGGTGAATCCGGAGCCATCCTGCGGCGAATACATGCCGACAGCACGCAATGGAGCAATGCGGTTGCCACCTACCCTTCCACCAACATTGCCTCGCGGATGGAAGTGACCGATGGGGTTATCACCATCTACTACTTCAACGATGGCATTTTCCGCAGCTCCGACGGCGGGGCCACGTGGAACCAGGTCAACACCGGATTGCCAACCCAGTCGTTCATCATGAACGACTTGATTGCCACACACAAAGGGCTGTTTGCTTCCACCACGCATGGGGTCTATAAACTGAAAGGGGAAACATGGCAGCGGGTGCTGGCCCAGCGCGACGCGCAGCTTGCCACCACCAACAGCGAGATCGTTGGCGAACTGTGGGCCGCCACCGCCAGCGGTGTGTTAAGCGGGGGCGATGATGGAGAATCCTGGACCGCAATCAACGCTGGGTTGAATGTTCATTCCATCAAGAATATTGTTGCTGTGGGGAATGCAATCCTGGCCGCCGCACCCGCCGGAATCTTCCGCAGCACCAACGAAGGAATGGCGTGGGAGCAGACGTTTGCCACCCCAATCCTTCAGATGGTTGCCGAAGGGAACACGGTGCTGGCGCTGCACGAGAACTACGGCACCCCGGGCCTATCCCGTTCCAGCGATGGCGGCATCACCTGGACCGCCGCCACCACCAACCTTCCCGAACCGCTGCTGGACCTTACCGGTATTGCCGCCGCCGATGGAGTCTTCTACCTCTCCTCAGGCAACGGCGGAAGCGTGGGGGTTTGGCGTTCCACCGATGGCTGCGCAACGTGGCAACGTGCCTCGGCAGGGCTGCCCACCAACAACGACCAAACCCCGGTCCCCATTAACGCCATTGCTGCCCAGGGAACAAGCGTGATTGCCGTCACCGCGTCGGCAGCCTACTGGTCCGGCGATGCAGGGGCAAGCTGGCAAGCAAGCGATTTGCAGATTGATGGAATGTCCTACCGCCCGGTTGCCGCCGCCGCTGCGGGGCAATTCTACTTGGGCAACGTTGACACGTTGTACAGCTCCGCCGACAGCGGAAAAACGTGGGAGGTGGAGCCGATCCTGAAGGATGGTGAATCCGCAATCCTTGCGATTGCTTCGGTTGGCCAGTCGGCAGTGGTGCTTTCGGAGTTCTTTGTGGGATTGGGGGAGCACCCCACCGCGGGAATGATGTGGCACAACGGAGGATGGTCCACCTTCACCGACCGGCTGCCGGAAAAAACATGGCTGATGAGCATTGCCAGCGCCGGAAACCACTTGTTTGTGGGCACCTGGGGAAGCGGCCTGATGCGCGCCACCACTGCCGAGGTTCTTGGCCAAACAAGCAACGCGCCGGGGGCGTTCATCAACACGTTCAAACTTGCGGCCTACCCCAACCCGGTCACTGCCGATGCCCGCATCCATTTCACGCTGGAACGCCCGGGCCATGTGGTGATTGAGCTTGTGAACCCACTTGGCACAACCATCAAAACCTTGTTTGAAGGGGACGTTGACGCCGGGGACCATGCCGTTGTGGTTGATGCAAGCCAGCTTCCATCCGGCGTCTGGTTCTACCGGCTTACCAGCGGTGGAGAAAGCGTCACGGAGAAGTTTGTGAAGCCGTAAAAAAAGAACAGCTTGTTGGCAATGAACCGAGGGTCACGCAATGATGATCCTCGGTTCTTCATTTTCCGGAGTGGCTCCAAAAAATTCTCTTTCAACGAAGCCGCAGCCCACTCGATAATTCCTTGCTCTTCCCTAACTTTTCGGCGTTCACCGATTGCCCATGATCGGCGCCAGTCCCTACTTCTTTTTTTGATTCGGAGGGCCTATGCCAACGCCGTTATTCTCCCGACTCTGCTTCCATTTCTCACTGTTGCTGCTGTGCCCTTTCTCCCCCTTGCTTGCCCAACAAATTGGCGAGTGGATTGTGGTGGATGGCCGGATTCCCGGGACCGTTCGTACCGAGCCTTCGCACATTGCCTCTGCCGGGGTCGGCGATTACGTGGTTGCTGGGCAAATGAACCCGTGGATTGGCCCCTTCTACCTGCGCCACACCACCGACGGCGGGGCAACGTGGAAAAACATCTGGCAAGATTCGTTGGGGCAATCGTCGCGGATTGTGGACCTGCTGCACCCAACCGCAAGCCGGTTCCTTCTGCTGGTTGATTCCATCACCAGCGACCTTACGCAATGGCAGTCGCGGCGTGGCGTGGTGATTGGGTCCACCAACGGCGGGGCATCATGGTTCCGCGTGGAGTTGGGGAAGGACCAGGTGTTCACCTCCTGCTCCATGAGCGACTCCACGCACGGCATCGCAATCCGGCACACATACGGCACCACCTCCGGAACCGATGACCTGCAACAAACCACCGATGGCGGGATGACATGGACCCCGCTCCCAATCCCAGCAGGAGTGACGGAGATCCTGAGCGTTGCGGCTGTTGGTCGGGACGATGTCCGCATCGCCGTCAAGAAGTCGAAATCCAACAGCACGGATATCTACCGATTGGCCGGGGCCGGTAGCGATTGGGAGAAGATCGGGGCAATGCCAGCAACGGTGCGGAAGATGATCTTCACCACCCCACAAAACGGTTTTGCCTGGACCGAAGGAAGTCGCGGGGACCTTCTGCTGCGGACCGAAAACAGCGGCGCAACATGGGCGGTGACGATTGACACGCTGGGGCTAACATGGGACATTGTGGATATTGACTTTGCCGATTCGGAGCATGGCATTGTGGCCTTGAACTACCCCACCTTCATACGAACAACCGACGGGGGAACGGAGTGGACGGAAGAGTATCTGCCAGCAAGCATCGCAGCTGAAGGATCGGTGGCAAAAAAAGTTGCGCAACGCCACCCATCGGAAGCAATGGCGATTGCACGCCATGAATACGTCTGCAAATTCACAGGGCGCACGCGGCTGCGCCCGCCATTGGTGCATCCAATCAGGCGGGGCGATGCCGCATCGTTCACGGTGCAATGGGAAAGAGTCACCGGGGCCACGCTCTACGACATTGAGGTGGGGGATACCTCCGGTGATTACAACGTGGCGAACCCCGAAATTTTTAACGAGCCGTGGTTTGCCCGCTACGGGCTGGACACGACCGCGCAAGCCGTCCCGCGTGAGCTTGGGCGGCGCTACGAGGTGCGCCTGCGGGCACGAAACGACCACGACACCAGCGACTGGTCGGCAATAAAAGTGATTCGCGTTCCCGACACCGCCGTTGAGCTTGCCATTCCCCAATGGCTCTATCCTGCCAACGAAGAAACCGGGGTGAAAGTCCCCACAACAATACGGTGGCAGCGGGTTCAGGGGGCAACGTCGTACATGCTGATCATTGATAACCTCCCAACATTTTCCGGCCCCACCACGATCACGCAAGGCGACCTTCGCGACACCTTCTACACATTCGGCGGGCTGCGCCCAAACACGCGCTATTACGTCCGGCTTCGCGCCAGCAATGGAACCGTCACCCGCTGGGCCGGCCTGCTGACGTTCACCACTGGGGGGATATCCTCGGCTCCGATTCCAGAAACTCCATCCGCCCTGGCGTGCCATCTTTCCCCGAACCTGCTGGTCCCGGGCGCAGAAGCAACCCTTACCCTTTCCGTTGCCCAGGCCGATGAACTCCAAATTCGCATTGTTGATTACGCGGGACGGGAGCTGCAACGCCTTGGCCCGCAGCGGTTGGACCCTGGCGAGCATCGGTTGCGGTTGGATGCCGGCCAGCTTCCGCCCGGCGCGGCGTTCCTGCTTGTGGAGGGGGCGCAAGGGGACAGGGCCATTGCACCGTTGTGGGTGTATTGACGCTGCGGGCGTTGTTCAAGATCGTCACAGCGTAGGGGCCTGGCTTGGCTGCCCGCCAACAAACGGATAATTTCGGCGCAACTACGGAACAAACTGAAGGAGAGCAATGCCATGACCGAGACACTTCCCGCCGCCGGTGGAACACGCACCAGCAACCGCACCGTTCGCGCCCCACGCGGGACCGAACTTACCTGCCGCAACTGGCAGATTGAAGCGGCCTACCGAATGATCCAAAACAACCTGGACCCCGAGGTGGCCGAACGTCCGTCCGAGCTGATTGTGTACGGAGGGTTGGGGAAGGCCGCGCGCAACTGGGAGTGTTTCGATGCCATTCTGGAATCGCTGCGGAAGCTGGAGCCGGACCAAACCTTGCTGGTGCAATCGGGGAAGCCGGTGGGCGTTGTCCGCTCCCACACCGACGCGCCCCGAGTGCTGATTGCCAACAGCAACCTTGTGCCGGGCTGGGCAACGTGGGACCAGTTCCGCCAGCTTGATGAGATGGGCCTGATGATGTACGGCCAGATGACCGCCGGAAGCTGGATCTACATTGGCACGCAGGGGATATTGCAAGGAACCTACGAGACGTTCGCTGCCTGCGCCGAACGCCACTTTGGCGGAACGCTTCGGGGAACCCTGACCGTCACCGCTGGGCTTGGCGGGATGGGGGGCGCGCAGCCGCTTGCCGTCACGATGAACGAAGGGACGGTGCTGGCGGTGGAGATTGATGAATGGCGGATTGACAAACGGATCCACGACCGCTACTGCGACCGCAAAGCCACGAACCTTGACGAAGCGTTGGCGATGCTTCAGGAGGCCCGCCAGCGTGGCGAATCGCTTTCGGTTGGCCTGCTGGGGAACGCCGCCGAGGTGCTTCCGGAAATGGTCCGGCGCGGCATCATTCCCGACATCGTCACGGACCAAACTTCTGCCCACGATTTGCTGAACGGATACTATCCTGCCGGGCTTTCCAAGCAGGAATCGGACGCGCTTCGTGCCGCCGATCCCGATGAATATCTGCGCCGCGCCGCCGAGTCGGTACGCGCCCACGTGGAGGCAATCGTTGCCATGAAAGATGCGGGGGCGGTGGCGTTCGATTACGGAAATAACATCCGTGCCGAGGCCCAGAAAGCAGGGTTTGGCCGTGCGTTCGAGTTCAAAGGGTTTGTGCCGGAATACATCCGCCCGTTGTTCTGCGACGGCAAGGGGCCGTTCCGTTGGGTGGCGCTTTCGGGCAACCCGGAGGACATTTACGCAACGGACCGGGCAATCATGGAGCTGTTCCCCGACAACGCCCCGCTCCACCGCTGGCTGGCAATGGCCCAGGAGCGGATTGCATGGCAAGGATTGCCGGCACGGATCTGTTGGCTGGGATATGGCGAGCGTGAGAAAGCGGGATTGCTCTTCAACCAGATGGTCCGCGACGGACGCGTTTCCGCGCCAATCGTTATTGGCCGCGACCATTTGGATTGCGGATCGGTTGCCAGCCCCAACCGCGAAACGGAAGGGATGCGGGATGGCTCCGATGCCATTAGCGACTGGCCATTGCTGAACTTTGCGATGCACGCAATGGGTGGGGCAACGTGGACCTCGTTCCACCACGGCGGCGGGGTTGGGATGGGGTACTCGCAGCACTCCGGAATGGTGGTGGTGGCCGACGGCACACCGGAAGCTGATGCGCGATTGTCGCGGGTGCTGACCTACGACCCCGCAATGGGGATCTTCCGCCACGCCGACGCCGGCTACGAACGCGCCGCCCGCAACGCCCAGCAATTCGGCATCAATATCCCGATGCTGAATCGGGGGTGAGGGCAAGCTCCATCCGAAGCAAAAAACAATCGCCGCATGAAGCCTGGATGCTCATGCGGCGATTGCTGTTTTTGAGCAATCAGCAGCGTCAACATTATGGAATCGGCACCAGGGTGCTTGCTCGCACGCCATTCGATTCGGCAACGGCAACATAGGCTCCGGGGGGAAGTTCCTCCAGCGACACCCAACCCATTCCGGCGGCGATGCTGCGGCGCAACACCACACGCCCCACCATATCTACTACGCTGACGGTGATCTCTTTCCCGGTTGCTCCATCAACCTGCAATTGCCGACGGCCCGCAGCCATTATGATCCGAAGGGCTTGCCCTTCTTCTGCGGCAGGCTCAACTCCTGTGGGAATGTCGGCAATGCTGGCAACGTACAGGTGCGGGAACCGCAAACCCACAACGCCAAACGTTCCATCCCGAAGCTGGTGAACGGCGTTCAACTTCCCGGTGTCGGAGCCGGACCAGGATGTACGCCAACGGATCGTTCCGGCAGCGTCCAATCGGAGCATCAGCGGATATTGTCGGCTCTGGTCAATAGTTCGGCGATTCGGTCGGAACATGGCGGTGTATCCAACAGCCATGAAGCCACCATCGGGAAGGGGTTCAATGGCGGTTAATTGTGCATAGTCCGTCTCGAAGGAGAGTTCTTTTTTCCAGAGAGTATTGCCCAAAGAATCGAGGCGGAAGAGGATGGGGGCTGACTTCCATTGCTTGCCAGTTTGGACAAAGGGGTTGACGCTCAGGAGCATGCCTCCATCGTTGGTTGGTGCCAAGCCAGCACAGTAGGTGTAGGGGATAGCAGTGTCGGCAGGGATACGTTCCCAAAGGATAGTGCCGGAGCTATCGAAGCAAGCAAGGAAGGGTCGGCGAAATTGGCCGGACTCGGTGCGGTCGCCACGCAGAATAAATCGGTTATGGGCAATTGGGGTTAGGCCAAGTGCTTCGTAGTATGGTCGAGTATTTTGGTGGTAATACTTGTATTGCAGCTGGTAGCCATCGTCTCGGATACGTTTAAATCGTGTTCCTACGCTTTCCGAAGTAGAGATAGCGATAAATTCATTTTGATTTGGAGCTTGGCAAAAATGTGAATTCACACCAAGACTATACGATTTGCCAGGAACTTGAACTTGCCGGCTTATAAAAGTATCAAGCATATTTCCTTCTCTTGACAATACTACTTTCTGGTAATACGCAAAATCAGTCATTATTATTGGATAGTAATTGCATGATACTACTACGGTAGTATCCACGATTTTAACCCATCGAGCATCGGAAAGAAAAGCATTCAAAAAATCAGAAACAGTATCTCCAAATTTCCGACTCCAGAATAATGTTCCATACTCACCTATTCGGCTGACTGCAGAGGTAAACCCTGCGCCAGTCTCCCCCCAGACATAGATATCACCATTGACATCTTGCACAAACTCCATGCCGTTGTAATATAAGTCCGATACTTGTGGGTGAGGGCTGGGCTCCATGTACATATTTTCCCATCGTATTTCTTGGCTGTGCAGAGTGGTATTTGCAATGATGATTCCCACAAGCATTGCAGCAAATAGCGGAATGATATTCGATAAGCACTTGCGGTTAGGTGAGGTTCTGCTCGGTTGATGATTTTTCATGGTAGTACTCCTTGCGGTAGTTCAAAATTCCTTAGCATAATAATGCCCGTAGGGAATATCACGTATTCCCTACGGGCATAGGCGCGACTATTTTTTGCTTAACCCAGGAGAATCGGGTGCATTCTTTGGAGGCGTGAACTCACTTTCGTTGCAATATGGGCGGCATGGTCCCAGCCGTGCCCCGGGATTTGATTGCCGAATAATTTCTGCGTCGGGTGGATCTATCGGGCAGATGTCAGCACCCGAGGGAACAGCAGTCTGCCAACTAAACACTTGGCGTTGCTGCGAAACATCATAGCAGATCTTAAATTCACGCAAGCAGCATTGAACTTCGCCATTGCATGAGTAATACCGGTTCGAAATTCGCACAGGCACTTGAGGGGTCGGAGGCGTAGAAGCGAATGGCTGGGCATCCTTTTTCCCACCAGAAGTATCAATACGGTGAAATTCAACAGGTATGTTTCTGGTCAGCACGGCCATGCACGTTGCATACGTGGCGCGGAAAATTTTCTGGCCGTTCGGGCACAGAAAACTCTGGTAATCTTGTTGTAGATCAGGATTGTTTGGATCTAACGCAAGTGCATTTTGTGCAAGGATAAATTTTTGATCGAATAGCAGGATGGCCAACCGCTTCAATGCTGAATGGAAGAGTTGCTGAAGGAATTGATCTTGGTCAAAGCTGCTGGTATAAGCATTGTGCAAATCATAGCAGGGGTTTGATGGATCGTTCGGATTATTGATGTCAGGAATTTGCCAGTCAATATCGAACAACTGATAATAGAACGTGTTCAACCCGCAGTCCCGTACTCGATAATTAATTGTTAGCGGGCAAGAAGGAAATTCTGGGATGGTAGTTATAAAGTAGCCATACTGCCAAGGTGCTGTGCAGTTGACTTGCTCCTCGCGGCAATCGCTGCTGCCTCCACTAGGCTGCGCGACTACCTGATGACCGATGACAACGAAAAAAACAAGCGTTAGCAGTAACCTCCATAACGAACGCTGTGTTGGCTTGCCGTGTGCCGTGTGCCGTGTGCCGTGTGTGGCAGGATGTGGACGCTGTTCATGGTGAACTCCGTGATAATGGATAAATGTGGAAAAGCTGCCTGCAGTGGTTGCAAGCAATGATGAACAAATAAGACACCACTACGCAGATGTGGTGGATGTTAGGGGGGGCAGACGGGGAGCAAAATAGGGAATCGCGTGGGGGAGAAACAAGGCAAAGAGAGAGATTTTTTCATCCAACTAAAAAAAAGCCGATGCCCCGTTAGGCGGACGGGGCATCGGCGTGTCTGAACCGTTACAACGGATTCAGGAAGCCTTGCTCATGTACACGATCTTGCGGATCGTGTCGTACTGCAGGTAGGGATGCAGTTCTTGCAGCTTATCTAACGCGTCGCTGGCGGTCATCTTTTTGCGCATCTCGCGGTAGGTTTTCCGAATCTGGAAATCGCGAACCGATTTGGCATCGAACAGCCGATGCTGCTGCAGCAGCGCGAACGTGTCATCATCAATAAAATCCCCCAATGGATTCAGCCGCACTTCCGGGGTGCTGGTGAACCCATCATCGGCACGGATTTCTTCCGGGGCTTCCTTCTGTTCTTTCAGTGCCATTTGTGCCATCCTAATTCGTGAACGAACTGTTGTTGCTGACATTGGATTGATCCTCCTGTTCAATGTGTGCAGTTGAGTGATTGCTTCACACCCACGTGTGTGCTCATGGTATCGGTTGGCCTATGCGCGTGCTCCGGTGTTCTGCTCCATCTGGTTGCGTACGATTGCTGTGCAAAGCAGGGTATCCATTTCCTTCCTCTCCCGTTTCTTTTCTCTGAACTGTTATTGATTGATCGCCTTTTCAAGCCCAGCTGTTTGAAATTGGGCATGAAAAAAGCCGAATGGATTGCATTCGGCTGAGACATTGCCCACAAGGCGTTCCCGAATGCTGATCTGCTGGTTACTGGCTGCACCCTTGCTCCCGCAAACGCGCCGCCGTTGGGACGGATAGACCGTAGTGTTGTAACCGAGTAATCAGGATTCGATAATCGCTGTTGCCTTGTGTTGAATTGGATTGGAGGAGTACTGCGTGCCATAAAGACACAGCCGCGCCGCCGTTTGTTACATCGCCCGATAAAAAAGAATCCTGCCTCCTCTTCCTCTCACCTATCGCCGTTCCCCGTACTCTGCTAACACAGGAAACAGCGGAAATGTTAGCGGAAGCCGATTGCGGTGCTAATTTGTTCCCCCTGCCTATGCCACGCGTTGCCATTATCCTTTCCGGCGTGGAGTCTGGCGCGCGGCGGGGGCAACGGTGGTTGGGCTAAGCAACCGGAAGCTCCACGGCCCGGCTCGGCGGCCCGCCCGTTCCAGCTGGTTCATGCTTTTTGGGCAACCGAGCCGGGGTTTCTTGCAAGCCGCATTGCCCAGCAGTTGGGAATCCCTTCGATTGTTTCCGTGGCTGGGGGGGGAGTTCTCTGCGTTTGGCCAGTTCGGCTACGGGGCGCAGCGGACCCGCCGGGGAAGGTGGATCGTGGCCGCCACGTTGCGCCGCGCAACCGCCGTGACCGCAGGCTCGCGCTGGGTTGCTGAACTTGCCCCATCCCCCCCACCGCCGCCGCATCCTGCCGATGCCGCTGGGGGTGGAGCTTGGGGCGTTTGCCCCGGCATCGCTTCGCACGGGGAATCGCGTGCTGGTTGCTTCCTCGATGATCCCCCTGAAAGATTATCCAACAATGCTGCGTGCGGTGGCCATTGCTCGCGTGCGGTTGCCGGAACTTCAGCTGGAGGTTGCCGGGGCCGGAACGGAAATGGAGCGCGTGCGCAGAATGGCCTTCGATGCAGGGCTGGCCGATTCCACAAACTTCTTGGGGTTTGTTCCCGACGACGAAATGCCGCGCGTCTTCCAACGCTGCGACCTTCTGCTGCATGGCTCCCACTACGAAGCCCAGGGGATGGTGGTGCTGGAAGCCCTTGCCACCGGAATGCCAGTGGTGGCCACTTCGGTTGGAATCGCTGCGGAACTTCCCCCAAACCTTGTGCGCCAGGTCCATCCAGGGAACGCCGAACAAATGGCGGCGGCGTTGGTGCAGTCCTTTTCTTCCGACGCGCACGCCGTGCAGGCCTTGCACGCGGGACCAGAACTTGTTCGCCAGCAGTTTAGCGTTGGGAAGATTGGTGCCGACTTCTTGAATCTGTACAAAGAAGTCAGCAGAGTAGAATAGCCCGCATCCTTTCCCTATGTTTGCGGCGTTAGCCCCCCGTTCTGCTTCCGTTCACAGCATTCGATTCATACCTATGGATTCATCATCATCATCATCGTCACCATCATCCCCATTCCCCGAAATTGAGCAGTTGTGGAATTACAATCGCCCTGCCGACACCGAGCAGCGGTTCCGTAAACTTCTGCCCCAAGTGGAGGCTGCCGGGAACGAATCCTACCGATTGGAGTTGCTGACCCAAATTGCCCGTTGCGAGGGGCTGCAACGCCGGTTTGCCGATGCCCACGACACCTTAGATATCGTTGCTCCATTGCTTGCCGATGCCCCAGCCCGCCCTCGGCTTCGCTATTTGCTGGAGCGCGGGCGGGTGTTCAATTCATCGGGAACCCCAGCCGAGGCACGCCCGTTGTTTGTGCAAGCGTGGGAGGAAGGGAATGCCGCCGGGGAAGATGACCTTGCCGTGGATGCTGCCCACATGGTGGCCATTGTTGAGAAGCCGGAAGAAGCGTTGGCCTGGAATGAGAAAGCCTACCAGCTTGCCGAACAAAGCAACCACCCCACCGCCCGCCGCTGGATTGGCTCGCTAACAAACAACATCGGCTGGACGTGGCACACCCTGGGCGACTACGACCAAGCACTCCGCTACTTCCAGCGGAACGTGGAGTGGCACAACCAGATGGGGAGCGGAGAAGGGCTGATGATTGCCCAATGGTGCGTTGCCCGCACCCTCCGCTCGTTGGGGCGTGTGGAAGAAGCGTTGGCGATGCAGCAACAGGTGCAGCGGGAACGCGCCGAGCGTGGGTTTGCCGCCGATGGATACGTCTTTGAAGAATTGGGCGAATGCTTGCTGGCGTTGGACCGCAAAGAAGAAGCCCGCGAATACTTTGCGGGGGCCTATGAGCTTTTATCGGAAGACTCGTGGATGCAGGCAAACGAGGGGGCGCGATTGCAGCGGCTTCAGCAACTGGGGGAAGGGAAATAGAGAGGCGGGAAGGGGTAAGAAACAGGCACACACACACAGACCAACTAATCTATCATAACAGCGTTATGGACCAGCCATCAGAAACCATCACCCAAATTATCCCGCGCGAACTGCTGTTCGGCAATCCCGAAAAACGAAGCCCGCAAATCTCGCCCGATGGAACTCGGCTTGCGTGGGTTGCGCCGGTTGACGGGGTGATGAACCTTTGGACAGGGCTGTTGGGGGAGGAAATGCGCCCCCTAACCCGCGACACGGGGCGGGGAATCAGCGCGTTCCTTTGGGCGCAGAACAGTGAGTATCTGATCTACTTGCAGGATAGCAACGGCGATGAAAACTGGCACATCTTTGCCGTGGACATCCATACCGACGAGGTCCGCGAGCTTACTCCATTCCAGGGCGTTCAGGCGCACCCATTGGATAGAAACAAGCTGTTCCCCGATCGTTTGCTGATCACTATGAACCGCGATAACCCCCAGCTTCACGATGCTTGGTATCTGGACGTTCGCACCGGAGCGTTAGAGCTTGCTGCGCGGAACCCCGGCAACGTACTGGGGTGGCTGGCCGACAATGAGTTTGTTATCCGTGCCGCCGTTGCTGCCGCCGCTGATGGAGGGCAAGAACTGCTGGTTCGCGACACCCCAAACGACCCGTGGCGCACGCTGCTAACTTGGACGATGGAGGAGGCTTGGTCCTCCGGCATGGTTGGCTTCACCAACGATAACCAGTCCTTATATCTGAACGATCCCCGCGAAGCAAATGCCTCCCGATTAGTGGTGATAAACCTTGCCACGGGGGAGCGGGAAGTGTTGGCCGAAGACCCTGAATATGATATCCGTTCTGAGTTGATCAACCCTGAAACTAACGTGGTTGAGGCGGCTGCATTTTTGCGGGAACGGCTGGAATGGGAGGTGCTGGATGAGGCTGTTCGGGAGGACCTTGCAACGCTGCAAGCGCAGCACCGGGGGGAGCTGAGCATCCTATCCCGCGACAGCGCAAACCGGCTGTGGGTTGTGGGCTATGATGCCGACGATGGATCGGGAGGGTATTACCTGTACGACCGCTCGACCCGAACCACAACGCTGCTGTTCCAGCCACGACCAGAGCTGAGCAGCTATCCGTTGGCCACAATGGAGCCGTTCCGATTCACCGCACGCGATGGGATGGTGATCCATGGATATATCAGCTTTCCGCCGGGGCAGGACCGGAAGGGATTGCCGCTGGTGCTGAACGTCCACGGCGGCCCGTGGGTTCGCGACGATTGGGGATTCCACCCCGAGGCGCAGTGGATGGCAAACCGTGGCTACATCTGCATGCAGGTGAACTACCGTGGCTCCAACGGATTCGGAAAAGCCTACCTAAACGCGGGGAACAAAGAATGGGGTGGGAAGATGCACAACGACCTTATTGATGCGGTTCGTTGGGCCATAGATCAAGGCTGGGTGGACCCGTCGCGGCTGGCGATTTATGGCGGCTCCTACGGCGGATATGCTTCGCTGGTGGGGGCAACGTTCACCCCCGATTTCTTCCACTGTGCCGTGGCAATTGTTGGCCCATCGAACTTGATCTCCTTCATCGAATCTACCCCACCATACTGGCAGCCGATGATTAAGCAGATGCACGAGCGGGTTGGGGATCCAGAAACGGAGGCGGAGTTCCTTCGCTCCCGTTCGCCGTTGTTCCGGGTTGACCAGATCCGCATCCCGATGCTGATTGCACACGGGGCCAACGACCCCCGAGTGAAGCAGGCCGAATCGGAGCAGATTGTGGCGGCAATGGTGGAAAAAGGAATTCCGCATCAGTACATGCTGTTCCCCGACGAAGGGCACGGGTTTGTCCGCCCGGAAAACCGCCTGCGGTTCTACGCTGCTGCCGAGAAATTCCTGGCCGAGCATTTGGGGGGAAGGTTCGAGGAGTAAGCCAAAAGCAGAAGCCGTCACCGCGAATATCGGATGGCTTTTTTTACGGAGAGAGGAATACTGGCTTTGCCGGTATTCCTCTTCCTGTTCTTTCTCTCTCTTCTCTCTCTCTGTTGAGCAACGCTGCTCACTTCAAATTGAAGTCATCTTCTGCTCCCTTTTCGTGCGGCATAACCTGTTCAATGTCGCGGGTGAAATCATCGCCATTCCAGAGCATGAATCGTGCGGCTGCTACTTTTTTGCGCATCTCACCACCCATTCCAAACATCTTCCCCCATCCTTTCCACGGCATGCCGTGTTGGAATCTTCCCCTGCCCAACGGATGGTCGCCAAGTTCCTCGCCGTGGGCGGCCATCCATTCTTCCAATTTTTGCTTCCCTTCGTTCCTCCATTGCTCTGCTTGTGGCCGTGCGGTTTCCCCAATCTGCTGCAGGGTTGTGCGGTATTTGATTGCCAGCGGCTTCAGTTCGCCAAGCAGTGTGTGGCGTTGTTCGCGCATCCCCCGCAATGCATCCCGATGGGTTTTCAGGGCGGTGTAATCTTCTTGCTGCCATGCTTGGTGCATTCCGCTTCGGTGGGTCATCGCCTGTTTACGAAGTGCGGCGGCCCGGCTGCGAAGGCCGTTCAGCGTTGCCAAATCTTCTGCCGACATCGCCGCGTCAAGCTGGCTTTTCCATTGGTTGAGGGTGGGGATGATGGCGGTGCGGGTCCAATCCAGCATTGTTTGCCGCAGTTGTTGGCGTGCTTCTTGGCGTTTGGGGTCGGGTTTGTGGGTTGGCTTGGGCTGGGCAATCGCCACCGAACCGATCCCTACGGCCAGCGCGGCCAGTGCCGCCACAATCGTTCGTCCTGTTCTCATCGGTGTTCTCCGTTGTTCACGTTGTTAAAAATGTGGGCTGCTATTTGACGTGCGCCCTCTCTTGTGTGCTATCGCGTGGGGGCTTAGTGGCCTTGCGCTGCGTGCCGTTCCCGTACAAATCGCGCCAACTGCGGGGCGACAGGTAACGGGGTGTTGTGCGGAAACAAAAAGCCGCACCGTGCGCGTGAACACGCAGGGTGCGGCTTGAAGACCGATAGAAGGGATGAGGTTTTTTTACCGCGCCACCACCACCGCACCACCGGCGCGGCGCTCGCCAAGCTGAAGGATGTAGCGGTACATTCCGGCAGGAAGCGTGGCCACATCCAACTCCACACGTTGCTCTCCTGCATCCATTACGCCAAGCTGGCGGCGCAGGACTTCGCGTCCTAACGGGTCCACCACAACCACTGTTCCGGCTTGCGGCGCGGCAAGGTGGAATTGGAGTTGGCTTGTTCCCGATGTTGGGTTTGGATAGGTGCTTAGGCCAAGTTCGCTGGTGAATGCCGGGTCAATTGGGGTGCTGGCCAGCACTTGGATACCCCACGCCAGCAGGCGATAGATATTGCCATCGGGGCGGAGGGTGCTGGCATGAACGAAGATGTCGTTCCCGGCTTGATCTTTCATCAAAATGGTCTTCTGTCCCCAACCCGATCCGCCGCTTGCAGGGATGGGATAGGCAACGGAATCAGCAGCTTGCTCCTTTGTCCAATTCCGGCCAGGGTAGTAGGTGACATCGCTGCTGTAGTTGGTGCGGAAGATGTCGCCGCTGCGTAGCACCATGAATCCGTGATGCCGACCCAACCAGAACATCTCGCTCATGTAGGATTGCTCGCGAACGATGTTGTAAATCCGTTTGGAGGCTCCCCATTGCGTCCCGTCGGCAGAGAAGTACCAGAAGCCATTGTTCGAAAGCTGGTTGCGGTCAAAACAGAAGGCGCGGAACTCGTAGTTATCCACCCAATCAATCTGGTTTACGCGCAGCAATTCGGGGGCGCTTCCAGCGGCATTGTCCCACGACGCTCCGCCGTTGACGCTCCGTTTGAATTTCATGGATGCCGGGATGCCAATGGCTGCCACCCCATTCTGTGCGTCGCGGAAGCAGAGTGCCCAGACGCCTTCGTTGAACCCTTCGCGTGGATCCGCTGCGGTCTTCAGTTGGACTTGCCATGTTGCGCCGCCATCGGTGGTGGCCACAATCCCTTTTTTGCCGTAGATCCAGCCGTGCATGCCATCCTTCAACCAAAACATCTTGGCCAAGCCTTGCAGCCAGAAATTGCTGGTGACGGTGAACTGTTCGTCGGCAAGTGCGGCGGGCTTCGTTACCGTCCATGAGGTTCCGAAGTCGCTGCTGTGGATTAGGCAGTATTTTTTTGCGCCGTTGTCGTTGTAGCTGGCAAGGCCAATCACATAGTTTTTATCGCCTGGGCGGGGCATATCGAAGTACCAAACTCCATCCAAGCTATCGGGCAGCCCTGCTTGGCCGGCTTTCAACGAATCTTCCAGCACCATGCTTTTATCTGGCTTCACCGTTGACTTGTAGATTACCCCGCGACCGATGCCAATCAATACTTTGCCATCGCGGCCAGCTACGGCCGGGGGGATGCGGATTGGAGTCTCGCCCCCCTGGGCGAATAGTAGCGAAGGAGCCGCTGCGGCAACAAGCAGCAGAAGCAAAAACAGTTGTGCAGAACGGAGCCATGTGGCCATGATGAACCTCTGAATGATGAGTTGTACGGATTGCCAGTTAGGATGGAAGCAAGGGAGCCTTAGAGCAGGGAAGTGTGCGATAAAGACCCGCCGTTAGCCCCAGAAGTTACGTGAATCCTTGCAAGGAGTGGGGGAATGTTGCTTGCCAGACGGCTTATAAGATAGCCCCAACCACACCGTGTGCACAACCCAAGAAACACAACAGGGGCGCGAAACGTCGCGCCCCTGCGGTAAATACTCCATATTGGAGTAGTAGAGTTTAGTACATGTCGCCCATTCCGCCACCGTGCGGCGGCATTGCCGGGGCCTTGTCGTCCTTCTTGTCAACAATCGTCGTCTCGGTTGTGATCAGCAGTGCAGCAACCGATGCGGCGTTCTCCAAGGCAACGCGGGCAACCTTCGTTGGGTCAATCACGCCAGCCTCGATCAAGTTGGTGTACTCGTCGTTGTAGGCGTTGTAGCCAAAGTCGTTGCTTCCTTCTTTGATTTTGGCAACGATCACCGAGCCTTCCAGGCCGGCGTTGGCAACAATCTGGCGGATCGGCTCTTCCACGGCGCGGCGCACAATCTGGATGCCGATGTTTTGGTCCTCGTTCTCGCCGGTTACGCCGTCCAGCTTCGAAAGCGTGCGCAAGTAGGCAACGCCGCCACCAGGAACAATGCCTTCCTCAACTGCGGCACGGGTTGCGTGCAGGGCATCTTCCACGCGTGCTTTCTTCTCCTTCATCTCCACTTCCGTTGCTGCGCCAATCTTGATGACGGCAACGCCGCCGGAGAGCTTCGCAAGGCGCTCTTGCAGCTTCTCGCGATCGTAGTCGCTGGTGGTCTTCTCAACCTGGGCGCGGATTTCGTTGATGCGACGCTTGATCTCATCACCTTCGCCGGCACCCTCGATCACGGTGGTGTTGTCCTTGTCAATGGCAACGCGTTTGGCGCGACCCAAGTACTCCAACGTGGTGTTCTCCAGCTTGTAGCCTTTCTCCTCGCTGATGACGGTTCCGCCGGTCAGGACTGCGATGTCCTCCAGCATGGCCTTGCGGCGGTCGCCGAAGCCTGGGGCTTTCACCGCACAAACGCGAAGCGTGCCGCGCAGCTTGTTTACCACCAACGTCGCCAATGCCTCACCCTCGATGTCTTCGGCGATGATCAGGATTGAGCGGCCCGACTGAGCAACTTTCTCCAGGATTGGGAGAAGGTCCTTCATCGAGCTGATCTTCTTGTCGTGAATCAGGATCAGCGGATCCTCCATCACGGCTTCCATCGTGTCGGCATCGGTGACGAAGTATGGGGAAAGGTAGCCGCGGTCGAACTGCATACCTTCCACCACATCCATGGTGGTTTCGGTTCCGCGAGCTTCCTCAACGGTGATAACGCCATCCTTTCCAACCTTGTCCATTGCCTCGGCAATCAGTTCGCCGATGGTGGAATCGTTGTTGGCGGAGATGGTGCCGACGTTGGTGATCTCCTTACGGCCACCAACCTCGCGTGAAATCTCCTTCAATCCGCCAACGATTTTGCTAACGGCAAGGTCAATGCCACGCTTCAGGTCCATTGGGTTGGCACCGGCGGTGACGTTCTTCAGGCCTTCGCGGATCAGGGCTTGGGCCAACACGGTGGCGGTGGTGGTTCCGTCGCCGGCAACGTCGCTGGTTTTGCTGGCAACTTCGCGAACCATCTGAGCACCCATGTTCTCGATGGGGTCCTCAAGCTCAATTTCCTTGGCAACGGTAACGCCGTCCTTGGTGACGGTTGGCGCGCCAAATTTTTTGTCAATCACAACGTTGCGCCCTTTTGGGCCAAGCGTGACTTTCACGGCGTTAGCAAGCTGGTCCACGCCACGCTTCAGCGCGGCACGGGCTTCGCTCTCAAATTCGATGAGTTTAGCCATTGTGGTTATCTCTGTGGATAGTGTTGATGTTGAAAAAACGGTTGTTCGTGCGCCAGCAACGCTGGGGGCTGGCGTGCGCCAGTGATTCCGGTGGCTGGCCAATCCAACCACCCTGCTGAATCGGCGCGATTATTTGCAGATAGCGAAGATGTCCGACTCGCGCATGATGAGGTAATCCACCCCTTCAACGCTGATTTCGGTGCCGGCATACTTGCCATATAGGACGCTGTCGCCAACCTTCACGCTAAGGGGAACAATGCTGCCGTTCTCCAGCGTTTTGCCGGTTCCAACAGCTACAATTTCGCCACGCTGTGGTTTCTCTTTTGCGGTGTCGGGGATGATTAATCCACCCTTGGTGACTTCCTCGGCTGCCGAGGGCTTCACAAGAACGCGATCGCTAAGCGGTGTCAGTTCCATGGTCTTGTCTCCTAAGATTAAACAAGGATTGTGCGTTGATGATTCGATAGCTGTGGTGTTAGCACTCTTGATAGGAGAGTGCTAAGACGGCTGCAAAGATAGCCCCCTTGCCAAAGGGATGTCAAGCAAGGTGAGGTTAGGAGATGTTAATAGAGGGAGCCAGAAAGGGGAGTTCTGGGCGGAGTGATACGAAAAAGGGGCATGATTGCTCATGCCCCCGCGAAAGTGTTCACTGCTGATGCCGGGCTTTACCGCATAACCACTGTTCCGGTTCGGGACCGTTCCCCTGCGCCGGCAACGAACTGATAGACCCCAGCCGGCAGCCCGCTGCGATCAATAAAGGCGTTCCCTTCGGCATCCACCGGGAATTGGGCGACGGCGCGACCCAGCATATCCATCAACGTGAGCTGCGCCCCTTCCGGCATGGCCACACCAAGCTGAATTTTGGAAACCGATTCCACCGGGTGGGGGGCAATGCTGAGTGATGGAGTCGTACGGTCGGCAAACGGAGCTGCCGAGGGGAGCGCACGCCGCAGCACGGTTCCGTTTTCCCCCACCACCCACAACGTGCTTCCGGCACTGCTGATTGCAGAAAGGTCGTTGGTGCTTCCCGCTTCTTCGGCCGTCCACGTCGCGCCAGCATTCACTGTTCGGAAAATGAGGCCATCGGTTCCCACCGCGTAGCCTTCCGTTTGGTTTACGAACAGGACATCGGTGAGCTGCCCCCACTTATTGTGATGCACTTGTTCCCAGTTGACCCCGCCGTTGGTGGTTCTTAAAATCACCGCTCCGGTGGCATCCTTGCCAACCACCACGCCGATTTCGGGGTTGATAAACGCCAAGCCGTGCAGCACGGTGGTTTCGGGGAACTCATGCAGCAGCGACCATCCCGTTCCCCCTGCGCCGCATTTCATCACAAGGTTTGGCTGCACCACGGTTCCGGGTGTTCCCGCAAGTGCATACCCGGTGGCAGCATCGGGGAAGACGATCCGTTGCACCGATTCGGAGCGCCCAGTGGAAAGGATTGCCCAATTTTTCCCGGCATCGCTGCTGGCAATCACATAGCCGCTGTCGCCAACGGCAACGATGGTGTTGGGCGCGGGGGTGGCAATGTCCGCCACATACACCGGTGGGGCTGTGTACCAGAATTCCCACTTATCCTCTTCCCCGTCCAAAATTTTCCCGATGAACCCGACTTCAGCATCGGTGCGGCGGCCACAAAGGTAGCCTGTCCCGTTTTGGCCAAGGATAATTCTGGAGGACCAATGGCCCAGCATCAATGTAGCCCCAGCTTTTGCCGCCATCGTGGGTAGCCACCACAACGCCGTTATTGGCCGCACCCCCACCAATGTACAGCACATCGGGGGTGCTAAGGGAGATTGTGGTGAGGTCTAGCACTTGTCCATGAATATCCGTTTGGGGGAAAGGAATGGTTTGCCACTGGGCAGTGGCCACGTTGGCTGTTGCCCCCAAGCAACAAGCAAGAATGCCAGCAATGGAGTAACCACGCAATGCGCTGGCAATGGCAGTCCGGCAAGGTAAAGTGTGCATAATGGCTTCCTGAATAAGGTTGCGGGTGCAGACCGTTGAAGCATTTGTGCTACTTGTGAAAAGCCTACTGCTATCTTGACGAAATAGTTGCTCGGTGGTGCTTCTCTGTTCTTGCTAAATTGCGCCATGCTTGGCCTTAAAACCGGAATTGTGCAGATCGTCCCCTATGATCCCGCCTGGGAAACCTTGTTCGCCGCCGAACGGGAGCGTATCGCTGCGGCCATTGGCAGCTACGTGCTGGCCATTGAGCACGTTGGCAGCACGGCAGTGCCGAACCTTGCGGCCAAACCCATTCTTGACATCGCAATTGGCGTGGCGGCGTTGGACCTTGTGCCGGCGTGCGTGGCCCCGCTGGCGGGTTTGGGGTATGAGTACAAAGGGGAGAACGGACTGCCAGAGCGGCATTACTTCACCCGTGGAGTGCCGCTCCGGACGCATCACCTTCATCTGGTGGTGATGGGCCAGTACCAATGGAATACGTTGGTTCCCTTCCGTGACCACCTTCGGCGCAACCCAACGCTGCTGGCCGAATACCAGCAGCTGAAAGAAGACCTTGCCGCCCAATTCCCCCATGACCGCGCCGCCTACACCGACGGCAAAGCTAAATTCATCCAAGCCGTGCTGCGTCAGGAATCTCTAAGCCGGTAGATGGCTATGCCGGCGGCGGCGTGGTTGCACGTGCATTCTTCTCTCTCTCAGTCGCACACTCTCTCAATCAGAAGTTCCGCTCATGTCCCCTTCACACAGTTCTCTCCGCTTCCTGCTGCCGTTTGTTGCCCTGCTTTGGGGGTGTTTCGGCCACGCCTACGCGCAGCAATGGACCTTGCAGCCAAGCGGAACAACCGCTTCGTTGAATGGGGTGTTCATGGCCACCCGCTGGTCCGGTTGGTGCGTTGGCGATAACGGCGCAATCCTGAAAACCACCGACGGCGGGCGAACCTGGTCCCAGCAAAACAGCACCACCACCGTGAAGCTCCGTGCGGTCTTTTTTGCCGACTCCATCAAGGGGTGGGCCGCGGGGGATTCCGGCACGGTGCTGGCAACGGCCAACGGCGGCGCAACATGGAACCGGCAGGTTACTGGAACAACGCAGGCTTTCCACACAATCTTTTTTAGCAGCCCCACCACCGGCTGGGTTGGCGGCGCAAACTACACCATCCTCCGCACGAATACCGGCGGCGTGCTTTGGCAGCCAATGACCAACGTCACCGCCCCAACGGTCACCAATCTCCATTTTCAAACTCCTGTTTCCGGCTGGGCCGTTGGGACCACCGCCAACCCCGGAACCGGAGCCTTGATGAAGAATGTGAACCTGGCGGACGAATGGATTCCCCAAACCAACACCACCGCCCCAATCGGCACAAACTTTTATGCCGTCTGGTTCACCGGATCCGACACCGGATGGATTGCCGGGGCAAAAGGAATTATCCGAACCACCCGCGACCGCGGCGCAACCCCATGGCGCAGCATAAATTCCGGAACCGGGTTCGACTTATGGAGCCTGTGTTTCACTTCCCCCAGCAACGGCTGGGCCGTGGGCGACCACGGCACGGTGATCCGCTACAACGGCGCGCAGTGGAACGCCGAATACTCCACCACCCCGCGCAACCTCTACTCCGTCAGCTTCTTCACCGATACCGTTGGCGTTGCCGTTGGCGATAGCGGGACAATCATCCGCTACCAACGCTACGATGCCCCGCAACCGCTGCTGCTGTTCGGTCCCAATGGCGGCCAGATTTGGGACGTGGGGTCGCAGCGGGCAATCACGTGGGGGGCCAAAGGGGTGTCGGATATCCGCATTGAATTTTCGACCGATGGAGGAAGCAAATGGTCCACCCTGGTTGGCAACACGCCCGCCGCCAACGGAAGCTACGCCTGGAGCATTCCGAACACTCCATCGAAGCAATGCCGGATTCGGATTACCGACGTGGCCAACCCAGCCAATGCCGACAGCAGTGCCGCCAACTTCACGATTATTGACCGCTCCGTTGGCCGCGATTTTGCCGTGATGCCCACGGCAACCGTCAGCAGCAATCCCCCTTCCATCACCCTCCATTGGCCTGGCGATTCGCTGGCAACGGGGTTCAGCGTGGCGGTGCGGACCGCGCCGGACCAGCCGTGGAGCCAGCTTGCTCAGCTTCCTGGCGGGGCAACATCGTGGGAACACGCGCCGGTCCAGGTTGGGAAGCAGTATGAGTATCGCATCCTGAAAACCACGCCGGTGCTAACGGGCCACGGCTATGCCAGCGCGGGCATTCAGCTTCCGGCGGTGGAGCGGCGCGGGAAGATTTTGGTGATTGTTGAGGAAAGCCTTGCGCCGCAACTTGCCGCTGAACTGCAGCAATTCCGTGCGGACCTTGTTGGCGATGGGTGGCAGGTTTCCACCACGCTCCAGCGTGCGGATCTTCCCCCGGCGGCCATGCGCGACACCATCATTGCCCGTTACCGCGCCGATTCAGCAACCCTGAAAGCGGTGCTGTTCGTTGGCAATTTCCTTCCCGCCTACTCCGGCGATTTTGCCCCCGATGGCGTTGCCGAGCGGATTGGCGCGCAGCCCGCCGATGTCTATTTCGGCGAGATGGACGGGGGCTGGACCGACTCCATCGTCTATGATGCCAAAGGGAATGGCGTGCAAACCCCGAACATCACCGGCGACGGGAAGTTCGACCAATCGGAACTCCCGTCGGATGTGGAGTTGCAGGTGGGGCGGCTTTCGCTGGGGAATCTTCCGGCGTTTGAAGCAACCGAGGCCGCTTTGCTGAAACGGTACTTTGCCGCAAACCACCAGTTCCGCACCGGGGCATCGGGGAAGATTCCGGAGCGGGGATATGTGGAGACTTCGTTCGACAATATCCAGCCGGAAGTCTCGGCCAATGCGCTCCGCAACATGGGGGCGTTGTTCGGAAGCAATCGCGTGAAGTCGGGAAGAAATTGGGAGTATCTGCGCGAGCTTCAGGACAGTGCCTATCTGTTCAGCTACGCCGGCGGGCGGGGCAGCGATACCGTGATCGGGATCAACCGGCTGACCAGCAGCCTTTGGGCTTCGCAGCCGTTCCGCAGCACCTTCACGCTGCTGTACGGGAACAATTTCTACGATTGGAATCGGGCGCAGAACACGTTGCTTCGGATGCCGTTGGGGGGGATTGCTCCTTCGCTGGCGGTCTGCTGGGCCGGCAACGCCCCGAACTGGTTCTTTCACCCGATGGGAATGGGGGGAACAATCGGCGAAAGCGTGCGGCGCACCCAGAACAACAGCAGCGGGTACATCCCGGGGAACGCCCTGTACGCTCGCGGCGTTCATATCGCCTTAATGGGGGATCCAACGCTGCGGCTGCACGTGGTGCCATCGGCGGTGGGATGCTTGGCTTCCACCCCCGCACTGCGTCCGTTGGTGGGGTTGGAGTGGACCGTGCCGGGCGGTGGCATTCAGGACAGCGTTCAGGGGTGGCATATCTACCGTGCGGTTTCCATTGATAGCCCGTTCGTCCGGCTGACGGAATCCCCCATCTCCGGCCCTCCGTTTTACGACCTTGCCGCGCCCGATGGGCGGAATGTTTATCTGGTGCGCCCGCTGCGACTTCAGCAATCGGCAACGGGGACGTATTGGAATCTTGGAACAGGGGTGATGGATTCGGTGGAGGTTGCAACGCCGCAACTTTCGGCTGGCCCTGCGCTCCTTTCGCCAGCGGACGATTCGCTTGCGGTTCCCACCACGCGGAAACTTTATTGGAACGACCTTCCCGGCGCGGCATGGTATCGGGTGCAGCTTTCCACCGCCGCCGATTTTTCCACCACGCTGATTGATGCCGATACCGTTCTGGTTCCGCAGCTGGGCTACGGCGGATTGCAAACCAACCAGAAATATTATTGGCGCGTGATGGGAAGCAATCGCTTGGGGGGAAGCCAGTGGTCCCCAACGTGGAACTTTACAACAGCAGAAGTGGCAACCGGCGTTGCTGCCGAACGTGAGTATCAGGCCGAAGTGAAAGCATGGAGCCAAGCTGGCCAGATTGTGGTGCGCTGGCAGCTACGCACGCCCGGCACCGTGACGCTGGAGTTGTGGGATATGATCGGGCGGAAGATTGCCATGCCAGTTGCCAACCGGCACTGCGAAGCCAGCAGTTATACCGACCGCTGGCCAACGGCGGGATTGCCCGCCGGAAACTACGTGGTGGCGCTGCGGTCCAACGGGGGCGCTATCATCGGGCGGGCGTTGGTGATGCTGGCCGGCGGATAGCCCACCCCACGCCGCAAATGGCAGCATGAAAATCTCACCGCTGCTGCTCGACCCGCAGTGCCTGGATTACGGTTGCAATCTGCTCTTCAATCTTGGGAAGTATCAGCAGTGCGGTGGCACGCTCGCCGCGGCGGCACGCTTCCTCCATGCTTTGCAACGCTTCGGAGAGGGGGACGGCTCCAAGTATTGCGCTGCTCCCCTTCATCCGGTGGCTGATGCGCCCGGCGGCAACAAGGGTGTCGTGGTTTTGCAGCGCGTCGCGAAGCTCGGCAAGGGCAATCGGGATGTCGGCGCGGAACAGGTCAATCAACTCTCCCAAAATCCCCTTGTTGTCCTCCCCCCCCAATGCGCGAAGGCTCTCGATCACGTCCTTGTCCAACGGCTGAAGGTCGCCGTTGGAATTGTCGGCGGCGTTGGGGGCCATGGAAACGGGGGCTTGGCCAATCCACCGGTCCAGGATAATCCGCAGCTTGTCCATCTGGATCGGCTTGGCGATGTAGTCATCCATTCCGGCATCAAGGCATTCCTGGCGTGCGCTGGACATGGCATCGGCGGTAAGGGCAATGATAATCGCATGGCGGGAACCTTCGCGGAGGCGGATTTCGCGCGCGGCTTGGTAGCCATCCATCTCCGGCATCTGGCAATCCATAAACACAAGGTCGTAGGGGGTTCGTGCCAGCGCGTCCAATGCCTCCACGCCGTTGTTTGCCAGGTCGGCACGGATCCCAAGTTTCGCAAGCTGCCCCAGCGTCACCCGCTGATTGATCGGGTTATCCTCGGCCACAAGAACCCGCACGCCGGGGGCAACGGTGGGTAGCGGTTCCCCTGCAACCGCAGGTTGCCCAATTTCTGCAGCTGCCACCCCGTTCGCCCCAATCCGTTCCTCCGATGCCAGCGGAAACGTTAGCAGGAACCAGAAGGTGGAACCGGTTCCGCTTTGGCTTTGCACCCCAATGGTCCCCCCCATTAACTCCACCAACTGTTGGCAAATGGCCAACCCCAAACCGGTTCCGCCATACTTGCGGGTGGTGGAGTTGTCGGCTTGGCTAAATGGGGTGAACAGATGCGGAAGCGCGTCGCTGGAAATTCCGATTCCAGTATCGGAAACCTCGAACCGTATGGTGGCCACCCCCGGCTGCCGATCCTGCACCCCAACCCGAACAACCACCTCGCCAAATGCCGTGAACTTAATGGCGTTGCTCAGCAGGTTGTTCAGCACCTGGCGCAGCCGCACGGGGTCCCCCAGAACGTTGTCGGGGGTTTCTGGTGCGACGCTGGTGATAAGCCGAATCCCTTTGGTGCGTGCGCGCTGCCACAGCAGGTCGGTGATATTGGATAAAGCCCCGCGAATCGAGAATGGGATATTCTCAAAGCTGACCTTTCCGGCTTCAATTTTGGAGAAGTCCAAGATGTCGTTCAGGATGGTCAGAAGGTCCAATGCCGAGGCTTGGATGGTGCTGGCAAACTGCCGTTGCTCTGGCCCCAACGTGGTGGCCATCAGCAGATCGGTCATGCCGATGATGCCGTTCATGGGGGTGCGGATTTCGTGGCTCATGTTGGCCAAAAACTGCGACTTCAGCCGGGTGGATTCCAGTGCCGCATCGCGGGCTTCGGCAAGCTCCGTCAGCGTCTGCTTTTGGGGGGTGATGTCCTGGATTTGGCAGATGATGTAAAGGGGCTTGCCTTGCGGATCCCGAACAAGGGAAACGTTGAGCAGAACCCAAATGGGATACCCCTGTTTGTGGGTGTACCGCTTCTCAACTTGATAGCCGGGGATTTCGCCAACCAAGGTTCGGTAAATCAAATCAATATCCGCTTCCAAGTCGTCGTTGTGGGTGATGCTTTGGAAGTTTGTGCGGAGCAGTTCCTCCTCGCTGTAGCCAACAATCTTGCACAGTGCGTGGTTCACTTGCAGCCAATGCCCCTCGATGGAAACCAGCGCGATGCCAATCGGCGCGGAGTCGAATGCCGTGTGGAACAGTTCCTCGCTTTCGCGCAATGCTTCCTCCACGTGTTTCCGCTCGGTGATGTCGCGGGCCACCGCCTGGAACCCTGCCACCTTCCCCTGGTGAAGAATCAAATGAACATTCTGGCCAAACCAGGTGGTTCTGCCGTCCTGCATCAAGCAGGGGAACTCGTAATAGGTGTTGACCGTCCGGGAGATGAATTGCTTCAGGTAGAAGCGTTTGGCAGCGTCGCGGTGGGTGGGTGCAACAAGGTCCAGGTAATGCTTCCCAATCAACTCATCAAGCTGGAATCCCAAAACCCGCGCAGCCGTTGGGTTCGCAAACGTGAACCGCCCTTCGCTGTTGGCGCGGTAGATAACGTCGTTGGCATGATCCACAAGGTATTTGTAGCGTTCCTCGCTTGCGCGAAGCTCGTCCTCGGCCCGTTTCCGTTCGGTGACATCAATGAACGAGACCACAACGGCGGAAGGGGTGGTTCCGTTCTCATCGAAGATCGGTTGGGAGTTAAGGATAATCCAGATCGCCCTGTTGTTCGGGCGCCGGAGTCCCATCAAAACATTGGTGCAGGGCTCCCCTGTGGTTGCGGTGAGGTAGGCCGGATATTCTTCATTCCGAAACTCGGAGCCATCCTCATGGATGGCTCCGTGATTTCTCACAAAAATATTGTCGCCAATCAGCTGGTTGGCTGGGGTTTCAAGAATTGCTTGGGCACCCTCGTTGCACGCCGTGATTTCGCCTGTGGCGGTAATCACCATCACCCCTTCGTTCAGGACCGCAACCACCGAGCGGTAGCGTTCTTCGCTTGCGCGAAGCACTTGCTCGGCCTGCCTCCGTTCGGTGATGTCACGCGTGGTGCAAATGAATTCCTTCACTGCTCCCGAATGTGGATCGTTAAGGATGCTGCCGGAAGATTCCACCCAAATGTATTCCCCATCGTTGCGCCGCTTCCGATAGGTAACGGTAACGATTTCGCGTTGTTCGAAAGCCCTGGCATGGGCGGTTGCCACCATGGCGATGTCATCGGGGTGGATGCGGTCGTACGGGGAAGTTCCGACCAGTTGATCCGGAGGGTATCCCAGCAGTTTTTCGCTTGCTGGCGAGGCATACAGATAGGTTCCATCGGACGCATGGCGGCTTATCATATCCAAGCTGTTTTCAGCCAACAGCCGGTAGCGTTCCTCGCTTTCGCGCAAGGTCTGCTCGGCTTCAATGCCCGAGGTGATATCGCGTGAGGTGGCGATAATCTCGCGGCGGCGGCTGGGAAGGTGAAGCACCACTCGGCTGGCGGTTTCCAGCCATACCCAATGCCCTTCGCGGTGGCGGAAACGGTAGCTGTAGGTTTGCACCAAATCCTCGCTTCCTTCCCCCCGCTGATAGACCTCAATAAGGTGCTGAATGTCGTCGGGGTGGATGAAGGTGATTGCCGATTTCCCGATGATCTCTTCCGGCTGATATCCCACCACAGCAACGGCAGCTGGCGAAGCATAGGTGTAGGTCCCATCAAGGTTCAGGCGGGTAATCATATCTGCCGACAAATCGGCCATCATCCGGTAGCGTTGCTCGCTGCGGCCAAGCCGTGTAAGCTCCCGCCGAAGCTCAAGCTGGCTGATTATTTGACGGCTGAGCATCCCCACGGCATGAATCTGTTCCTGGGTAAGGGTTCGGGGGGAGCGATCCATCACGCAAAGGCTTCCCAATGGGAAACCATCTGGGGTAAGAAGCGGCACGCCGGCATAAAACCGGATGCTTGGCGGCCCTGCCACCAATGGGTTGTTGGCAAACCGCTCATCCAGCAACGCATCGGGAACAACAAGTGGCTGGTTGGGGTCAAGGATTGTGTGGGCGCAAAAAGCAGCATCGCGGCTGGTTTCGCTGATCCCGTCCAAGCCAATGTTCGATTTGAACCATTGCCGTTCGGCATCAACCAGGGCCAGCAATGCGATTGGCGTTTGGCAGACCTGCGCCGCAAGGGCGGCCAAGTCATCAAACACCTGTTCGGCTTCGGTATCCAGGATACCGTAGCGGAGCAGTGCGGCAAGGCGTTCGGCTTCGTTGGCTGGGAAAGGGACCTTCATTGGCAAGGGAGTAGGCTACCGGACAGATGGGATTGTCGAACGCGCAAAAGTAACGGAATCGTTGGTTCGGTATCGCAGCATGGTTCCCAGCATCAACAAAAAATGCCGCCGTCCGGGGGAACTCCCGAACGGCGGCGTTGAAGCTGCCCAGCGGTGCGCTATCGCGTAACCACCACTGGTTGGATTCTTGTTTGGCCGTTGCACACCAATCGGCAGTAGTAGGTTCCTGCCGGAAGGCCATCGGCAACCACTGCAACGGTATGCATCCCTTCCCCCATTTGCTCTTCGGCCACCAACGTCCGAACCTGACGCCCGGTTAGGTCATACAACGCTGCGCGGACGTTGCTCGGCTCCGGCAAAGCAAAGCGCAGGGTGATTGCTCCGTTGGTTGGGTTTGGCGTTATCGGGGCAAGCCGCAGCGTGCCGATCGCCCCTTCCCGAACCTCCACCATCACCTCGCCAACGTCTTCGATTGTCCCGTCCACCGTCACTTCCTCCAATCGGTAGCGGTAGTTGCCCGGGGTGAACAAGGCATCGTCGCTGTCAAGCAGTGCGTACTCCCGTTCGGCGTTGGTGTTGCCCAGGCTGCGCAAGCGGTTATCGGTCATGTAATCGGCAACAAGGGCTTCGTTGGCAGCGTTCCCGTTTGCCCCCACCCGAGCGCGGTGGACCCGGAAGCCCAGCGTGTTCAGTTCCCCGGCGGTGCGCCAACGGAGCGTGGCTTGGCCCGGGCGGGCGTATCCGGTGAAGGAGATCAGCTTCACGGGAAGCACGTTGTTTTTGCTGTTGGCACCAATCGCATAATCGCTGAAGAAGTAGCGATTGTTGGAGCGCAGAACCAGCGTGCTGTCGCCAATCTCCCGGGCCGATGTCACAATGTCCAGCCAGACGCTATCGGGATGCGGGCGGTAGAGAATCTCCAAATCATTCGGGTCTTTCACCCCTGGGATTCCGCTGATATCCAGCCGCATATCATAGAGGAAGCTATCCAGCCCCACCCGGTTAAAGCTCCACCAGCGGTAATCGCTCACCACATTCACCGGCGATTTCCCCGCACGGAAAAAGGGCAGGCCGCGGGTTCCCGGGCCGGGAGGACCACTGCGGCGGGTGATAAGCAGGCTGCCATCGGCAAGCGGAGCTTTGGTGAAGGTGATGGTGGCATATCCGAAGTTCAGGCTTGGCAAGGTTTTGGCCCGCACGGCAAACCGCTGCGAGACCTGTGTGCCCGGCGTGGCAAACGCCAACGTGGCCGAGCTGAAACTGTAGCCCAGGTCGCAGGCGCGCATTCCGTAAATCTGCAGGAAGTACGCGGTGTTGCTTGGCAATCGGAGGATTGTTGCCTGCGTATCGGTTGCCGGGACCGTTGCCAAAACGTAGGCCCCGCCGAACTCGTCGGTCTTGCCGTACAGCCAGCCATTGCGCGGCGCGTAGCCTGGGGTGGAGTCAATGCGGGCAACCACCACGAAGCTATCCACCCCGCTCAGTTTCCGCCAACGCAGCTGCAAGGTGTCGGTGACGTTTTTAACGATCTCCAAGCCTTGCACATTCAGCAGGTCGGGGGTGGATGCGCAGGCGGCTTTTGTTGTGTCGGCAACGGTTCCGCCGGTGGCTGAGTAGGTGTAGTTGCACTGGCGCACGCCGTAGGCGTAAAATTTCACCGCAGTTGCCGGCGGCAATCCGGTGATTGCTGGGCGGCGGCTTGTGCCGTAGTATTTCACGGTGTCGTCGCCAACAATTGCTCCCACGGGGTATTCGGTTCCATTGGTCAGCGTTGGCGGAAGCCCATTGCCGCCGTCGCGGAACACAACGTAGTGGTCGGCAAATCCGGTCAGTGAAATCTGCAGCCCAACGCTGTTGGAGCTTTTGTAGCGGCTGCTAAGCGACGAGACATTCAGCGGGCGCCCGGTGCAGCGCATCCGCACGGTATCCAACGACCCAATGCCGTTGTAGGTGGCATTGCACGATTGGAACCCGTAGAATGAATACACATACGTCGAGTCCGATTGCTGGCCGATGACCGTTACCGGAGTGGTTGGCGGACCGAAATAGACGACGATGTTATCCAGCCCGATAATCTGCCCAACGAAGTACCGTTTGTTGGGGGAAGGACCCAAGCCCGGGGGGGCATTTTTACGGCGGATAATCAGCACGGTATCGGTGCGCGTGCCGGTGGTGAAGTCGAAGCGAACAGTTGTGGAATCAACGTGAGGCGCGGTGATGTTCGTGATTTTATCTGGCGTTCCGGTGCACCCCGATAGCGTTGTTGCGGCAATCGTGTCCCCCACCGAATACGTGGCCGAGCATTCGCGCCAGCCGTAGATGGTGAACCGGTACGTGGTGGAGTCCTTCAGCCCAGCAACGTAAATCCGCGCTTTGCTTGCCGGGCCCCAGAAGGCCACCGTGTCGGTCCCATTCAGCCCCTGCCCGGCGGCGTAGCGTGTGCCATCGGCGGGGAGAGCGGTTGGCGCGGAAGTTCCTTGCCGTTTAATCACCAGCATCGAGTCGGTGCGGAGCCCGGCTTTGAAATAGAGCCACAGGTTTTGCGTGCCAAGTGCCCCCGCCGAATCGAACGCCGCCGCCGCAGGCCCCAAGCAGGTGGTGGTGATTTTTAGGTCATCAACCTCAAGCCGTGGTTGGTTTCCGCTTCCGCTTCCGCCGTGGTAAACGTAGATGCGAATCCGGGGATCGGAGCTTCCATGAAGCGACGACGGGAGTTTGATTTTTAGAATACCCGCTTGCGAAGTGATGGAGTTGTCGAACGTTGGCCACGTTATTCCGGGAACATCAGTGAACGTTCCCCCGCTCCCTCCATTTGTGGCAATCCTCAATTCGCTTGTTCGGGTTCCGACTGAGCCGTTCACCACCTTATTCCAACCAATGCTAATGCTATCGGCATTGGCATTGCTGAAGTCGCCATGCCAGACAAACCCTTGCTGTTGGTTAGCCTTTACGGTTTGGATCCTCAATTTCCCGCCAGCGTTGTACAGCCCTGCTGCACTGAGTGTAGTCGTCCACGTTGTGGCAGTCGAGTCATCGGCCACGAACTCACCTCCATCCACATCGGTGGTGGGGAATTGCGTAACGCCAGCGGTAACGAACCCAAAGGATTGGTTGTACGGGAAGGTGCTGATACGCCGCCCTTGCGCCGCTCCATCGTGCGAAACGGCGAGCAGTAGCAGCAGCAAGCAGCCAAAATGGAGTTGTAGAAATCTGCGCATGGAAGAACCTGTTGCGGTATAGTTAAACTGAGTAATGAGCCTTGTGTGTGTGATAGCCGCGTAGGGCCGGTTGTTGGCGGCGGCCAGTTGCCGGATGGGCTATCGTGCTGCGGTGCTAAGCGGACGTAACGGAAGGGAACTGCCGGAACATACAACCACCGAAGGAAGCGCAAAGTTACGGCAACTTCTGCCATGCCCAACCAATGTTCTCAACCCGTAACGTTCCTTCTTTTCCCCCTTCCCCTCTTGCATCCGTTCGCGGCACAGGCGTATCTTTGCAGCACTCCTTTCGCAGTGGGCAAGGGCGGAAACGCGTGCCCACTTTTTTTTCCCCCGTCAGTAAAGGAAGGACGGCGGCTTGGTGGTTTCCCTTCGGCGGGAAGGCATCAAGGCCACGGGGGGAAGGCAATGCAAAAACCATTGCCAACGGGTCTGGGGGCGTATGCCGCAGGCCCTTCACGGCTTGGAATAACCCGAAGCAATGAGCGGATTCCCGCACCATATCGAAGAGATGATCCGGCAAGAGGCCGAGCAGCGCGGAATGGTGCTGCTGGAGCTTCGCAGGCGCGGGCAGCGGAACACTGCAGTGGTGGAGGTGATTGTGGACTCCGAGCAAGGTGTGCTGCTGGATAACCTTACTGAGCTTAGCCGTTGGGTTGGCGATTTGCTGGACCAGCACGAAGACGCAATCGCCGGGCGTTACCGTTTGGAGGTCTCCTCCGCCGGGCTGGATCGCCCGTTGCAGTTCGATTGGCAGTATCGGAAAAACGTTGGTCGGCTGCTAAAACTTCAGTATGCAGATGCCGAAGGGGTCATCCGCACCGAAATTTTCCGGCTTGCTGAAGCAAGCGCCGCCGGGCTAATCCTGACCCGCCGCGCCGGCCGCCGCGACACCGCCGAGCAATTGGCAATCCCCCTTGCCGACGTGAAGCAAGCAATTGTTGAGCCGGAACTGTAGCAAGCTGCGCAGCCTGCAAGAATACTTCATATCACTCAGCGTGGGCCAATCGGGCCAACTGCGCTGGCAGCCTACTATCGGCAGGCTGGCAACCGAATCAATCCCGCAAAGCGTTTACGATTAACGTCTAACGTCATGGCCAAGAGAAAATCAGCCAAATCAAGCATCAATAAGCAGCTGATCATTGAAGCGTTCGCCGAAATGGCGCGCCAGAAAAACATTGATCGCGACCTGTTGCAGGGAATCATCGAGGACACCTTCAGCCAGATGGTGCGCAAGAAGTATGGCCAAGATTCCAACTTCGACATCATCGTCAACATGGACAAAGGGGATATCGAAATCTACCTTCTGCGCGAAGTTGTTGCGGAGGTTGAGGACCCCAACCTCCAAATCTCCCTTGAGGAAGCCAACCCAGAGAAGGAGGAGTACGAGATTGGCGACGAACACCTAACCGAGCTGAACCTTGAGAACCTTTCCGAGTTCTTTGGCCGCCGGATGATCTTGATGGCTGCGCAAACCTTAAGCCAGCGCGTCCGGGAAGTTGAGCGCGATAACGTGGTGGCCGAGTACAGCCAAAAAGTGGGGGAGATTATCGTCACCGAGGTCTATCAGGTCCGCCGCAATGATGTGTATGTGATGCACAACAAGGTGGAGATGCGGATGCCCCGCAACGAGCAGATCTGGCGCGAACGATACAAGAAAGGTGAGTCCATCCGCGCTTTGCTGAAAGAGGTTCGGGTTCACGAAGGGCAGGGGCAGCCGGAGATTGTTATCAGCCGCAGCGACCCACAATTCCTGCAGCGGTTGTTCGAGATTGAAATCCCAGAAATCTACGATGGCATCATCGAGATTAAAGGCATTGCCCGCGAACCAGGCGAGCGCGCAAAAGTGGCCGTCATGTCCCTTGACGAGCGCGTTGATCCGGTGGGTGCCTGCGTTGGCATGAAAGGGGTGCGCATCCACTCCATCGTCCGCGAGCTTGCCAACGAGAATATTGACGTGATCCCGTGGTCCAGCGATGTCAAGCAGTTCGTCACGCGGGCACTGCAGCCGGCAAAAGTGAAGGAGATTGCCATTGACACCGAAACCCGCACCGCAACCGTGGTGGTCCCTGATGACCAGGTCTCGCTGGCCATTGGCAAAAATGGCCAGAACGTCCGCCTGGCCATGAAGCTGACCGGCTACTCCATCTCGCTGGTGAAAGAAGGTGGCGAGGATATCGAGCTGGTGGAGTTCCGCGAGGAAGTTGGCGACGACCTGTTCAAGCTGCTGATCGAGGCCGAGATTGAGACGGCCAAAGAATTCCTGAAAGCCGACCCAGCAACGCTGCTATCGCTAGAAGGAATGACGCCCGAGAAGCTGGAAGAACTGCGCCGAATCATGATGGCAGAGTTCGAAGAAGATGAACTGCGCGACATTGACATCCGCCCAGTTCCCGTTGCCGAAGCTCCGGAGCAAGGGGGATCAACAGAGCAATAACCGCAGTGCCAGCAACCGCTGGCACTTGGCACGATTCCTTATCATGGGTCGTCTTACCAGGCCGCATGGCTGCAAGCGGCTTCCCACAGTTCAAAGGCCTCGGTGGCCAAAGGCGTATCAATGCCACGAAACTGTGCGGGTTGTGCAAGCGGACCCGAAGAAGCAGATGCCCCCACGGCATTTGTTAGCTCTTTCCGAATTATCAACAACTGAATGCCTGCAACAACAACAGCAAAGAGCGCAACCTATAGGCTTTTCAAGGTGGCTGCCGAACTGAATATCGGTAAGGAAACCATCTCGGAATTCCTACGCGCCAAAGGGTTCGACATCTCCCCAAAACCGACAGAACAACTGTCGCAGGAGATGTACGACCTTGTCATGGATAAATTCGAGAAAGAGCATCGGCAGATTGAGAAGCAACGCAAAAAAGTGGATGCCTACCACGAAAAGCGTGTGCGCCCAAAAGACGAAACCACGGCTTCAAAGAAAAAGGAAGGCAAAGAAAAAGAGGAGGCTCAGGGTACCGGGGTCGAAGAACCGGCTGAAGCGATTGTTGCTGCCGCACCGCAGCCCGCCGAAACAGCGGAGCCATTGCCCCAGCCCGAGCCACCAACCCCCGTGGTAACGCAGGTCCCGACAGCAGCCCCAGCTCCCAAACCGGTGGCCGTTCCCCCCGTGGCCGAAACCACAGCCCCCGCCGTGCCGCCAACGGTGGCAACTGCTTCGCCTGCTCAGGCCGACGATGCCCCAGCAGCAGCAACGGCCACCCCTGCGCCGGAAGCACCGGCTGCACCAGTTCCCGCACCTCCATCTTCGTCCACACCGCCAGCAGCTGCGCCGTCCGTGGAGGCTGTTCCTGATGCCGAGCCAGCCGCCCCAACGATCAGCGCGGAAGAGCGTGCAGCCCAACTGGAAGATGCTCGCCGCTCCCGGATTGAGGAGCTTCGCCGCATTGCCATGCGTGGCCGCGAAACCGAAGAACCCCCGGCTCCCGAGCCAGAACCCGAACCCGAACCAACCCCTCAACCCGAACCACCGGTTGTTTCCGAGGAAGGTGAGCAAGGGGCCCGGTTTGTTTCGGCCCCCCCAAAGCTGCAAGGCTTGACGGTGCTTGGGAAAATTGATATCGGCGGAAAGAAGGAAAAAGAGAAAGACAAGGACAAGGACAAGAAACGCACCCGCACCCGTACCCGCGGCAAGGCGATTGATATCAACGCCGAAGCTGCGCGTGCGCGGAACACAAGCAGCACAGAAACTGCAACCGGAACAACCCCCCGGACCAACACAAGCCAACCCGAAAACCGAGCCGGAAGCAAACGCGGACGCAAAGGGGCCAGCGTTGAGGTTGATCGCGACCAGGTCAACAAGCAGTTGCGCCAGACGTTCTCACGCATGGGGGATAACACGCGCTCCGGACGGCAGCAGCATAGCAAGAACAAACGCGCTGCCCATGAAGCACGCGAGCAAGCACGCCGCGATCGCGAAAGTGCCGAAGCAACAATCCTGCGCGTGACAGAGTTCGTCACCGTGGCCGAGCTTGCCAACCTGATGAACGTGGATGTTAGCCAGGTGATCGGCAAGTGTATCGGGCTTGGGCTGATGGTCTCCATCAATCAACGCCTGGACCGCGACACCATCCAGCTGGTTTCCGATGAGTTTGGCTTCACCGTGGAGTTCACCGAGGAGTTTGCCGAGGACTCCCTTGCCGACACCGAAGATGCCCCGGAAACGCTGAAGCAACGCGCCCCAATCGTTACCATCATGGGCCACGTTGACCACGGCAAGACCTCCTTGCTGGATCATATCCGTAGCGCGAACGTGGTGGCGGGCGAAGCCGGCGGCATCACCCAGCATATCGGTGCCTACAGCGTGACGCTTCCTGACAAACGGAAGATCACCTTCCTTGACACCCCGGGCCACGAAGCCTTCACGGCCATGCGCGCCCGCGGTGCCCAGGTGACCGACATCGTGGTGTTGATTGTGGCTGCCGACGACGCAGTGATGCCCCAAACGTTGGAGGCTATCTCGCACGCGCAAGCCGCCAACGTGCCGATGATTATCACCATCAACAAAATTGACAAGCCCGATGCCAACCCCGATCGCATTAAGCAACAGCTTGCCGACCGCGGGGTGTTGGTGGAGCAATGGGGCGGGAAATATCAGTGCGTCGAAATCTCCGCACGCCAGGGGCTGAACGTTGATAAACTGCTCGACGCAATCCTTCTGGAAGCCGAGGTTCTGGACCTGAAAGCCAACCCCGACCGCCAAGCGCGCGGTGTGGTGATTGAATCGGAGATTGACCGTGGCAAAGGTGTGGTGGCAACCGTCCTGGTGCAGAAAGGAACGCTGAAAGTTGGGGATGCCTTCGTTGCCGGCCACCATTACGGGCGCGTCCGCGCCATGATGGATGAGCGCGGCAACCGCTTGCATCAAGTTGGCCCCTCGGAGCCAGCGCAGATTCTGGGCTTCGACGGCCCGCCAACCGCTGGCGACGTAATTGTGGTGACGGAAAACGACCGCGACGCGCGCGAGATCGCTACTCGCCGCCAACAAGTGCGCCGCGAGCAGGAGTTCAAGCAGGGTCGCCACCTAACGCTGGACGAGCTTTCGGACCAGATAGCCCGTGGCGGCGTGCAGAACCTGCCGCTGATTATCAAGGGCGACGTGGACGGATCGGTGGAGGCACTTGCCGACGCATTGCTCCGCCTTTCCACGCCAGAGGTCCAGGTGACGGTGATTATGAAATCAGTGGGCGAAATTTCCGAATCGGACGTTCTGTTGGCCACCGCCTCGAACGCCATTATCATCGGCTTCCATGTTCGCCCGAACCTGAAGGCCCGCAAGTTGGCCGAGCGCGAAGGGGTGGAAATCCGCACCTACCAGATCATCTACGACACCGTCAACGAGGTCCGCGCCGCGTTGGAGGGGATGCTGAAACCGGAGTTCAAGGAAGTGGTGACGGCCACCGTGGAGGTCCGCGACATCTTCAAAATCTCCCGCGTTGGAACCATTGCCGGATGCTACGTGCAGGATGGCAAGATTATCCGAAGCGACAAAGTGCGATTGCTGCGCGATGGGCTGGAGGTCTTCGCCGGAACCATCTCATCGCTACGCCGCCTGAAAGATGACGTTCGCGAAGTGGAGCAAGGCTACGAGTGTGGCATCACCCTTGATGGCATGAACGACATCAAGCAAGGCGACGTGATCGAAGCATTCAAGATGGTGGAAGTCAAACGGAAATTGGAAACTGCCGGAACGGCATAATCCCCAAATCAAAAAAACAATCCGACCAGGCGGAAAGCGCTGCCGCCTGGTCGGATTTGTTCAGAACCGGATGCTGCTCCTTGCCAAGCATGGCTCCCCGCACTGCGGCATCACCATTCGCAATTGAACCAACTTCCCCAAGACGATAACCGATTCCCGATGTCAATACGCACCGAACGTGTTGGAGCAATGCTCCGCGAGGCACTGGCCACAGTCTTCCAACGGAACCTTCCGGAATATCTGGACGGCATGATTACCGTGGTATCGGTGAAGATGACCCCGGACCTTTCAATCGCCAAAGTCTATGTCAGCATCTACCGCAACACCACCGACCCTGATGTGCTGGTGAAGCGGATGAACACACATATGCCGGAGTTCCGGAAAAAACTGACCGGGCTGGTAAGCATGAAAGCTATCCCCGAACTCCGTTTTTACCGCGACGATACGTTCGAGGCGGTTGAGCGAATCACCGAGTTGCTGAACTCCGTCCGCCCAGCATCGAATGGTGCATCAAGTGCCCCGGCTTCCCAGAATAACCCGGACGAACCCACCCCGTGAGCGAATCTTTCAAGAACGCTGCGGCTGCCGAACCAACGCCACCACCGTTTGGCGTTCCGATTATCGCCCGCGCAACCGCCGCGCTGCTGAACGAACGGGAGGCATGGGAGGCCACCGGAGCGATTGTGCTGATTGACAAACCGGCAACGTGGACCTCGTTCGACGTGGTGGCAAAAACCCGTGGGATGCTGAACATCAAGAAGGTGGGCCACACCGGCACGCTGGACCCAATGGCCACCGGATTGCTGGCAATCTGTGTGGGGAAAGCCACGCGCCTTGCCGACCAGATTCAAGCCGAGGAGAAAGAGTACACCGGCGCAATCCTGTTTGGCGCAGAAACCGACACCGACGATGCCGAGGGGATGGTGACGCAGACCAGCCCCACCGCCCACCTAACCGAGGCGTTGGTCCGCGAAGGTGCCGAACGGATGATTGGCCAGCAGCTTCAATCGCCGCCAAGCTACTCGGCGCGGAAAATCGGCGGGCAGCGGATGTACAAGCTGGCGCGAAAAGGGGTTGCGGTGGAGGCCCCACCCCGCAGCATCACCGTGCGGGAGTTCCAGATTACCGGGGTGAATCTTCCTGAAGTTGAGTTCCGCATCGTCTGCTCCAAAGGGACCTACATCCGTGCGTTGGCACGGGACTTGGGGCGGGGGTTGGAATCGGGCGCGCATCTGACCGCGCTGCGCCGCACCAGAAGCGGCAACTTCCACGTTGAGGATGCCTTGACGATGGAGGAACTGAGGAACCTTTTGGCGGACACCAAGCCGCAAAGCCCCCAGGAATAGCCCGCATTGCTCTTACCGTTTTGTGATGACAGCATGACCGTTTACCGTTCGCTTGCCGAAATACCGCACAACCCTTTGAGCGTCCTCACGATTGGGACGTTCGACGGGGTCCACCGTGGGCATCAACAGGTGATTGGGGCATTGACCCAAGCGGCAAAGGAGCGTGGCGGGCGCAGCGTGGTCATCACGTTCGACCCGCACCCGCAGGAGGTGATCCGCCGGCATGGGACCACGGTGGACATCTTGACAACGATCGAGGAACGCCAGGAGCAATTCCGCCGCTTGGGGGTGGATGCGGTGGTGGTGATCCCATTCACGCGGGAGTTCGCGGCCACACCGTGGGAGGAATTTGTGGAGCAGTTAGAATCGCAGATTGGCATTGCCCACATGATTGTTGGCCACGATCACGCATTTGGAAAGGATCGCAAAGGGAATGCGGAATCGCTGCGGGGATATGGCGCGGAACATGGGTTCGGGGTGACGGAGATTGGCCCGCTGGTGGTTGCCGGGGAAACGATCAGCTCCACAAAAATCCGGCGCGCATTGGCCGAGGGGGATTTGGGAAAAGCCGCGGAGTATCTGGGGCGCAACTACTCCCTTTCCGGTACGGTTGTCCGGGGCGACGGGCGGGGGCGGAAGCTGGGAATCCCCACAGCGAACATCAGCCCAATCAACCCCAACAAACTGATCCCGGCCAACGGAGTGTACTGCGTTCGGATGGAGGTTGGCGGCGTGTGGCATCGCGGCATGGGGAACATTGGGGTGCGGCCAACATTCACCGATGCCACCCAGCGAACGATTGAGGTGAACCTGTTCAACTTCGCTGAAGAGATTTATAACCAAATTGTGACGGTCGAATTATGTAAGTTTGCCCGCTCTGAACAAAAGTTCAGTTCGGTAGATGAGTTCTTACAGCAGTTGGAGCGCGACCGCGCAACCTGCCAAGCAGCGGCCTGAGGCCGATCAACAACGCTTCGGTATCAACCCGGGCAGAACGTAGCAAGAGTTCAACAACAACATAGATCTAACAATTCAAACGACGTAGCAACCATGCCTTTGACCAAAGAGCGCACCGCCGAGATCGTAGCGAAATACGGCGACCATGCCGGCGATTCCGGCAAACCAGAAGTTCAGATTGCTTTGCTGACCGCACGCATCTCCGGCTTGAACCCCCATTTCGAGAAGAACCGCAAGGACAAACACTCCCTGCGTGGGCTGATGAAAATGGTGGGCAAGCGCCGCTCGCTGCTGGACTATCTGATGAAAGTTGACATCAACCGCTACCGCGCAATCATTGCCGAGTTAGGCATCCGCCGGTAATCCAGCCGGGCAGAGTCTGCAAGATCAATGCACACAAATAGGGTGGTGTCCCAAAAGAGGAACCACCCTTGTGCGCTTTTCAGGGGAAGCTATTGTGGGGCCGATCCCAAACGGCCATTCCCCGCCAGCACGCTTGCTGCACCGCCGCCCAAAAGGCTGAATCGTGTAGAACGCATAACACAACCAACACATACGTACCGACTGCGGTGATGAGTGCCGCAGACCCATTTTCTCTTTCTGGATGTTGCCATGATGAAATCTGTCGAGATCGAGTTCGGGGGGAAAAACTTCTCCCTTGAGACGGGCCGCTTTGCCAAACTTGCCAACGGGGCCGTAATGGCCCGCTACGGCGACACGATGGTGCTGGCCGTTGCCGTTGCTGCGGGAACCCCCCGCGAAGGAATTGACTTCCTGCCGTTGCAGGTGGAGTTCCGCGAGAAATTCGCCGCTGCCGGAAAAGTGCCGGGTGGGTTCTTCAAACGGGAAGCCCGGCCCAGCGAAAAGGAAATTTTAAGCGCACGCCTGATTGACCGCCCCATCCGCCCGATGTTCACCAAAGGGTGGACCTACGAAACACAGGTGATCTGCACCGTCTATTCGTTCGACCAAGAGAACGATTCCGATGTGGTGGCCGCCGTGGGCGCAAGCTGCGCGCTGATGCTTACCGGAATGCCGTTCAACGGCCCGGTCAGCAACGTCCGCGTGGGCTATGTGGATGGTGAGTTCATCATCAATCCCACCTTTGCCCAACTTGAAAACTCCATGATGGACATCACCCTTTCCGGGACCGATTCCTCCATCGTCATGGTGGAAGGGGAATGCCAGGAGATTAGCGAGGACCTGTTCGTCCAGGCGTTGGAGTTCGGCCACGAGCATATCCGCCAGCTGAACGACTTGCAGCGGCAGCTTGTTGCCCAATGCGAAGTCACCCCGCTGCCAATGCCGGAGAAAACAACCTTTGCCGACGTTGAAGAATTTATCCGCACACGCTCCACCACCACTCTGGAAACGTTCGCCCGCGAGGCCACCAGCAAGGAAGGCCGCCAAGAACGCTACCGCACCCTGCGCCAAGAAGTCGCCGAAGCCGTCGCCGCGCAGTTCAGCGGCGAAGACTATGCCGGATTGGAGGTGGATAAAATCGTTGGAAGCGTCCTGCACGATCTGGAGTCGGAGGTGATGCGGGAGATGATCCTGACCGACGGCAAGCGGCTGGACGGGCGCGCCACCAACGAAATCCGTGGCATCACCTGCGAGATTGACATCCTTCCGCGCGCCCACGGGTCGGCACTGTTCACACGCGGCGAAACCCAATCGCTCACCTCGATGACGCTTGGCACCAAGAACGACCGCCAGCTGATTGATGGACTGCTCCCCAAGTATGAAAAGCGGTTCATGCTCCACTACAACTTCCCCCCCTTCAGCACCGGCGAAACGGGACGGTTCGGCAGCACCTCGCGCCGCGAAATCGGCCACGGCAACCTTGCCGAACGCGCGCTGAAAGTGATGCTCCCTGAGGAAACCGAATTCCCCTACACCATCCGCATCGTCTCCGACATTTTGGAGTCGAACGGCTCCTCCTCGATGGCCACCGTCTGCGCCGGAACGTTATCGCTGATGGCCGGCGGCGTGCCGATCAAGAAGCCAGTTGCTGGCATTGCCATGGGGCTGATTAAAGATGAGAACAGCGACCGCGTGGCGATCCTTTCCGACATTTTGGGGGATGAGGACCACCTGGGCGACATGGACTTCAAAGTGACCGGAACCGCCGACGGCATCACCGCCTGCCAGATGGATATCAAGATTCAAGGAATCTCCCTTGAGGTGATGCGTGGCGCGCTGGACCAAGCCCGCGATGGCCGCCTGCACATCCTGGGGAAGATGACCGAGGCGATTAGCGAAGTCCGCGAGGACCTGTCGCCATTTGCGCCACGGCTTACCACCATCCAAATTCCTGTGGAGATGATCGGCGCGGTGATTGGAAGCGGCGGCGAGACGATCCGCGGAATCGTGGCCGAGTCTGGGGCCGAGATCAGCATCGAGGAAGATGGAACCGTGGTGATTGCCGCCGTCAGTGGCGAGTCATCGCAGAAGGCGGTGGAGATGATCCGCGCCTTGACCGAGCAGCCGGAGCCGGGGAAGGTCTATCGCGGAAAGGTGACCCAGGTTCGCGAAGGCTTGGGGGCAATCATCGAGTTCTTGCCGCGCAAAACCGGGCTGCTCCATATCTCCCAAATTGACCATCACCGCGTGGAGAATGTGGAAGATGTCCTTTCCGTTGGCGACCGCGTGGAGGTGAAGCTGGTGGAGATTCAGGACGACGGGAAGTTCCGCCTAAGCCGCAAAGCATTGCTGCCGCGGCCAGAGGGAATGGAAGAAGAGCAACCACGCGAGCGGAGCGAACGCCGCGACGGCGACCGTGGTGGTCGCGGTGGCGACCGCGGTGGATACCGTGGCGGCAACCGTGATGATCGCGGCAACCGCGGCGGCGACCGTGGCGACCGCCGCCGATAAACCGCAGGCAAACCCAAACCATGAAACGCAGAACGCCCGGCAGCAATGTTGCCGGGCGTTCTGTTTTTGTGATGCCGGAACACTTTAGTTTGGTGTGATACCATCCCGCGCCCTTGTCCCATTGGTCTGCGTTTTTTTTATCACCCTCCTTTATTCCCGTGCTCCATTGCTTTGTTTTCTGGGGGAAGGGAACTAAGTTCCCCGAAGGCTGCGTTGTGGTAACGCCGTCGGCTTGCATAGGCAGCAGCCGAAGGAGAACGGAGCCAAGACACTCATTCAGGAGGCATCATCATGCTACAAGAAAAGTACCAATCGCTCCTTGACTTAGGGGTTGAACTGAACGTACAGAACGGTAATTGGAAGGAGGAAGGGGGGAAACTGCGCATCAGCGGAACCGCTGCGTACCAGTACGACAAGGACCGTTTGTGGGATAAGATTAAAACCTACGAGAACTGGGAGAACGAAGTGGAGGCGGACATCGCCGTGGCGAACACGGATCTGTACGGTGTGTATGTTGTCCGCCCGGGCGACACACTCTCCAAACTCTCGAAAGCCCATTACGGCGATCCCAATCGCTACATGGAGATTTTCAACGCCAACACCGACCAGCTTTCCGACCCCGATGTGATCCGCGTTGGGCAGCAACTGAAAATCCCCAGCAAGTAGCCGTTCTGGGGCGGGCGCACTACCTGCGGGGCAACGCTCCTTGCTTTTCACATCTATCCATTCCCATCTATGCCAGAATCGGTTATCAGCATTGCGCTTGGCTTGGGGCTTAGCGCGGCGTGTGGCTTCCGGGTGTTTCTGCCGCTGCTGGCCATGAGCATTGCTGCGGCCACGGGGCAGCTATCGTTGGGGAGCGGTTTTGCGTGGGTGGGAACCACGCCAGCGCTTATTGCGTTGGCAACAGCAACCGCTGCCGAGGTGCTGGCCTACTACATCCCGTGGTTTGATAACCTTCTGGACACCATCGCAACCCCGGCGGCAATGGTTGCCGGGGTGGTGGCTTCTGCCGGGGCAATGGTGGATCTGCCCGAATTTATCCGGTGGGGATTGGCCGTGGTGGCCGGGGGCGGGGCGGCAACCGTGGTGCAGGGAACCACCGTGGCGTTGCGGGCAAAATCATCGGCAACAACGGCGGGGGTGGGGAATCCGTTCCTTGCCACTGCCGAGCTTGCCGGGGCCGTCACCATTTCAACAATGGCACTGATTGTTCCGGTGGTGACGCTGCTTCTGGTGGTTCTTCTTATCGTGCTTCTTATCCGTGCTGCTGGCCGATTGCTCTTCCGCCGGAAACCAGCAACAGAGGTCAACAGCATATCACACAACACCATTCGGAGGTAAACAATGTGGATTCTCTGGACGATCATCATCGGCTTGGTTGCCGGTTCGGTCGCAAAGCTCATCATGCCGGGGAAGGACCCGGGTGGCATTGTCGTCACCATCCTTCTGGGCATTGCGGGATCGGTGGCGGCAACATTCTTGGGAAGATTGCTGGGGCTGTACCCAGAAGGCGATTCTGCCGGGTTCATTGCCTCTATCCTTGGGGCATTGCTGCTGCTGTGGATCTATCGGCTGGTTAAGGGGAAGAGCGCGCAAACCACGGCGTAGCAAGGCTTCCCCTCCCAAAAAAAGATCGGTGCCGGAACATCACAGGTTCCGGCACCGATCTCCTTTTTGCGAACTATTCGATTCCCCGCTCCGCGTCCCGTTCCATCACCTCAACAACCTCTGCTCCTTCTCCTGCGGTGTTTTCTGGATGGACTCTATCACCTCCGCTTCTTCAATCTTGGCCTGCTTCCTCCCTTGCCATCTTCCCCCAAGCAAAAGCCGGCGAACTCCAAGCCCAAGCAGCAGCACGCCGCCAGCCACCAACGCCACCCCCGCCACCGAAAGCAACAACAGCAGCAGCAGAACCACCACCACAACCACCACCGCCCCCATCACCATCCGAGCAATGGGGTTGCGTACGTTGCGCCCGTTGAAATTGACCTGCATCATGGCAGAGAATTGGACCCGGAGAGTACAAAGATTGCTACGCCATCACTTCGCGAGCCAGCACCATGTCGGCCCCCTGGGCATCGAAGCCGAAGCCAACATCGGCAATGCCGCAGGCGTGGTAGATGCGGGCCAGGGTGCGGCGCATATCCAACGTGTCGGTCTCTATCCACTCAATCAACGTCTCGTCCAGCATCCGCAGGAACCGGCGGTCGGCAAGCTCGTCAAGCTGCTGGGCGTAGCGAACCATGCTGGCGCGAAGCTCTGCCGGGGCGTAGATCAGCATGTACGGGCGGGCAACATCCAACCCGGCCAGAAGCGAACGCTCGGCCCTGCGGCGCATCCGCAGTCGGGCAAGGTCAATCGAAAGAAGGTCATGGCTTTGGGCCGTGTCCAACTGGCTGTAGAACTCGCTGGGCTGGAACCCCATGTCCAAAAAGAGTGGGAACATCTTGTGGTGCGCCAACTCATTGTAGAAAAAGTTCACCGTATCCATCTCAATCTGCCGAGCGGTAAACGCGGTTGGGCGGATCAAGCCATCCAAGCGGAGTTTTAGATGGAGGAGTTCGTGGGTGAAACTGGCAACCGGATGCTCGGTTGGGACCATCGCAATGGTGGCCGTGCCCTCGCCGAACTGGGACCCCCAGTAGGGAATGGTGCTGGTTTCCAGCCGCAGCGGAAGCCGGGCGTTTACTTCGTTGTACAGTGCGCGATTGCGGTCGTCCACTAACTGGTCAATCGTGTATGGCATGGTCAAAACGGGAAAGTGCTAAAGGCCACGGAACAAGGGTCGCAAGATACACCGCGCCACGGCGTTGGTGATGTATCAAAAAAACTGAAATGATGGAGCAACAAGTCTTTCAAGAATCCATGTGCGCGGCTCCCCCTCTTGGGAGGCTTCGGGGGGGAGGTGAGAATTGGGGTAGTCGCCCCGACCTCTGTCGGGACGTGGGGACGCTCGCGAACCGGGCGTTGCTTTCCGAATCTCAGGATCAGAAACTTCCCGTGCCATCGCAACCGCCGCGTGTTCGGTGGTTGCCCCGAACCTACTCGGCAGGCTAAAGACCTGCCGCTACCTCGACAGAGGTCGGGGCCGCTATCCTCGGCTCCACGCGAACTTGAATCCCATGCTTCGGGCGGAGGGTGATGCTGGGGAAGTAGTCAATCTGCTGATTCGGGGCCAGCGCTATCCGGAACCTTCGCGCCACGGCGGCAAGGATCAGCACGGCCTCCATTTTCGCGAACTCATCGCCGATGCAGCGGCGCGGCCCGCCACCAAATGGGAAGTAGGCAAACTTCGGCAGCTGCCGCGCAAGGTCCCCCTGCCAACGCTCCGGTAAAAAATCGTCCGGGCGTGCGTACCAGCGCGGGTCGCGGTGGATCACCCACTGGCTTGCCACCACCTGCATCCCTTTGGGGATGTGATAGCCGCCAATCGTGCAATCCTCCAACGCCTGCCGACCCACGCGCCACGCCGGCGGATACAGCCGCATAGATTCTTTCACCACCATCTCGGTCCACGGAAGGTTCGGAATGTCGGCAAAGGTTGGTGGGCGGCTGCCAAGCACGCGGTCCAGCTCCTTGTGAAGCCGCGCTTCCGCTTCCGGGTGGTTGGCCAGCAGCATCCAGGTCCAGCTTAAAGCGATTGCCGTGGTCTCATGCCCAGCCAAAAACAGGGTGATGACCTCATCGTGAAGTTGCTGGTCGGTCATCTGGCTGCCGTCGGTGTCCTGAGCGTGAAGCAGCATCGAAAGAAGATCATCACCTTCCGCCTGGCTTTTGCGCCGGGCTTCAATCATGCCGTAGATGATCGCATCCAGCTCCCGCTGCCGTTGCCGAAATCGGATGTTCCTGGGGAGCGGAAACTGGTCGAACAGCCGCATCAAACTCAGCCGTTCGGTGAACCGCTGCATCGCCAAATCAAGCGCCCGCCCAACCGCCTCCGTTTGCCCCGAGACATCGGCGCCGAACAGTGCGCGGGCAACAACCTGCAAGGTCAGCCCCATCATCTCCTCGTGGATATCCATTGCTTGGCCGCTGCGCCAGCGGTCGGTCATCTGGTCGCTGAAGGTGGCCATCAGTTCGGCATAGCCGGCAATGCGGTCGCGGTGGAAAGCGGGTTGGGCAAGGCGGCGTTGGCGCAGCCAGAACTCACCATCGCTGGTCAGCAATCCATTCCCCAGCACCTGGGCCGCCTGCTTCAGCAACAGCGGTTTGATGAACTTCCGGTTCTGCGTCACCAGCACCTCCTCCACAAGGTCGGGGTGGCTAAGCAAGCAGGCTTGCAGGTGGGCAATCTTCACCTGGACGGCATCGCCGTGGGTCCGCGCCAGCTCGGCCATAAACTGAAGCGGGCGGCGGCGCATCTGCGGCAGCATCCCCACCAACGGCCGCCCTTTCGGACCGCGAGGCAGGGGGCGGGATTGAGTAGTGGAATTAGGCATAAGAGAGTTCACAACATGGTGTGGAAATATAAGACCTGCCAGATCACGGCGTGCTACCCCCCTGCCCAGTATCTATCACCACCAATAAAAAACACCAAACCTCCCTCAGCATTTCGCTGAAGAAGGCTTGGCGTTGTTAGAAAGGGGATTCTTTGCGGGCCACCTTTTGCCTGGTTCTCTTGCAGGAGTTCAATCCAACAGGTGTTGCTCCTTCCCTCCCTCTCTTCCCCTTCCTTTCTTTCCATCCCTTCCACTCCTTACTTCACCACTTGCACAGCTCCTGTCTCGATGGTTGTTCCCACCCGCAGTGTGTAGCGGTACGTTCCGCTTGGCAGGTCCGATAGGTCAAGCCCCACAACGTGCGTTCCGGCACTCAGGTTTTGGTTGTTGATTGGGCGTGAGATTTCGCGCCCGGCTGCGTCGCTTAGCACCATCGTCACGTTGTCGGCACTGCGTGGCAACGCAAACTCGATGGTTGCTTCGCCGCTGGTGGGGTTCGGGTAGGCCGTGCGGAGCAGCGTTGTGTGTGCGTCGTCGCCGGTTGCCTCAATCCCCGATGTTGCGCCCCCTTGCAAGCTCAACTCACCATTGCTGATCACCGCCCCATCGGCGTTGTAGGTGGTGAACCGGATGGTTGCACCCTCGGCAACGTTCGCAAGCGTCAGGTAGATCGGCTTGTGCGATTCGCCGCTGGCAAGCTCCTCGCCACTGGTCATCGTCTCGGCCACGAAGTTCCGTCCATCGTTGGTGCCAAAGCTGAGCGTGGCGTGCGTTGGGTTGGCGGTTGGGCCAACAGCCACAATCTCCGCACCCTCCACCGACTCGATCACCACCCGTGCGATTGGCTCCTTGGAACCGTTGGCATTGGTAAGGTGGATGGCGTAGGTCTTCAGGTCGCTAAGGCCAACCGATGCCGATTCCACAACGTCCCCACCGCTTAGCTGGCCACGGCGCAAGGTGAGGTCAATCTCTTCTTGCAAGGTGTCTTCTGGGCTGTCGGCCAGCACGTAGTGGAACGTCACCCGGTGCGGCGCGCTGGTTGCGCCGTTCAAGTTGGCGTAGTCCATCGTGAACGCTGCGGTCTGGCCCGGGGTTGCCACAAAGTTGAAGCGTTGCGTGCCGTCGAACTCTTGCGTTCCAACAATGCTCCGTTCCGTTTCGGTTGCGCTGCTGATCGTCAGGTCGTTCGCCGAAATGCTGATTCCGGTGTACGTGATTCCGCCAAGTTCGGCCGGGGCCTGCGGGAAGTTGATGTTCAACGATCCGCTGTTGTCGCCGGTAAGCTGGCCGGCCACGGTGGGCTGGTTGCTTCCCAAGAAGCTGCTGCTGTTTTTCTGATTGCTTAGGCCGTGGGTCAATGTTGGGTCGGCAATAATCCATCCGTAGCGTGTCCGCTTGAAGCAGATCACCGTGTCGCACGTGACGCAGTTGATGTCGGTGTAGCGAACCCGAACGCAGTAGCTGATAACGTCGCGACGTTGGTACCACGGCTTGGCCGGGAAACGCAAGCGGAACTGGAACGGCGTTGGGACCCCAAGGTTCGTGTACGGGCTGTTCACCCAAAGGAACTCGTGCATGAAGGGGATGGTCCCGCCAACAAAGTTGATATGGTTGCCCGGGTTGATGAACTGCCCAACCACCGGCACACCGTTGATGCGAGCGTCAACCAACGTTGCCGAGACTTTCACGATTGGAGCCGGCCCTGCGGCAAGGAATCCGTTGATGGTTGCAAAACCGTTTGCCGATGCCGAGCTTGAAAGCTTCCAGAATTTTTTCTGGAACTCGTTGCAGCAATCAGGGATTGGGATTTCGCACTGCGGCACTTTAATCTGGAACGAGTCGCGGCAGCAGTACTGGCGCGTTTTGTCGCACAGCGTAGCGTAGATGGTCAGCGGTCCTGGCGTTGCGCCGGTGAAGTTGACGGCAACGCTGGTTGAGCCACCAATCGGGAGCGCGCTTAGGTTCACTGGGTTCGGCACAAAGGTCACGCCCGATGCGTTCAGCGTAAGCCATTCGGCGTTTGGCGCAATGCCCAAGTTGGTCACGGTCAGCCAAGCAACGTATTGCTGCGTTCCGGTTGCTGGGTCGGTGATGCATTTCACGGAGTCGGCTTCCACAATGGCGCAGCGTTGCGGCGGGCACTCGGGCAGCTTGATGCTGATGGTGTCCTCGCAGCATTGCACCGTGCCGTCGGCACTTGGGCAGCAAATCTTGATTGCGAAGGTGACGGTTGCGCCAGCCACTGCGCCGGGGCCATGCAGGGTAAGCGATTGCGGCGTGAAGGAGTTGGTGACGCTGAAGCTGCCTGGGAAGAAGCTGACCCCCGCAGGGCTAACCACCGACACGCTGGCCGATTGCGTTGCCGAGCAGTTCCGCAGGCTACGGATGTAGAAGGACCAGGAGTAGGCGGGGATGGTGCTTCCTTGAATCGTGGTGCATTTCACCTGCTGCTCAGTAATCTGGAAGCATGGTTCCGATGGCTTGGGGCAGTTGCCAAAATCAATGTGGTTGACAACTTGGCCGTTGGCAACGGTGATGGTGTAGTTGTTGGGAACCGGATAGGTTTGGGTGTAGCCCGATTGCTGGATTTCGCTGACGGTGTAGCTGCCCGGGGGAAGGCCGTTCAGGTAGTAGTTGCCAAACACGTCGGTGACGGCGGTGTAGGTGTTGGTGCCGTTGGTGGCGGTAATCGTCCATCCTGGAAGCCCTTGTTCGCCGGCATCCCACTTGCCATTGCAGTTTTTGTCCAAGAACTTGGTTCCGATAATGCTCCCTTTCTCCAAGCAGCAGTTTGGATTGGTTAATCCCACCGAGAAGCCGGGGGCGGTGATGTAGCCGGAAAGATCAAACCCCATTGCCACGCTGCTGGTGTTCAGCACCTCCACACGAAGAACGTTTTTGTACGTGGTGATTGGAACGGAGACGTTGATGATGGCTTTGTTGCCACACAGGAACCCGTAGCTGGGGGCCGATGTCCCAATCTGCACGCCGTTGAAATAGACCCGTGCGTAGTCGTCGGCGAACAGTTCCAGATGAACCTGGGCTTTCTGAACTTCCGGCGAGATGCAGAGGGTGTCGTCAAAAATGTAGGTTCCGTTGGCATCGTTGCTGGCCGATGGGTAGGAGCTAAGCCATTGGGAGTTCGCCAGCGGGTTGCACCATGACGAGTACTTGGTGATAACCGATGCAGGGCGCGGTTCGGTGGTGCTGGCCGATGGGTCCGAGACCACGGTCCAATACGCTGTCTGCGCGCCAACCGGGTCCAGCGAGTTGGTGGCGTGGTTCCATCCGGTGTTCACCCGAATCGTGTCGGTGAAGCAGTTGTTCGCCTGCGCGAATGTTGGGGTAAAACAACAGAGCAGCGCTGCCAGTATCAGCAGCGTCAGGGCAATTGGCCGCCCCAGTGCGTTGTGGTTTCGGTTCGTTCTCATGGTGCAGTTCTCCTGTGTGTGCGGTTAGTTGATGCAAGCGTTTGTGTGTATGGACTGCTGTCGTTGTTCGTTATCCGGCGATGGAGTTGTCAAGGTCTTCCGATGAGTCATCGGCTTGTTGGGCGAAGGGATACAAGCCCAATCCCGCTACGGCCACGCAAAGCGCAAGGCCAAGAAGCATTCGGAACAGCGTTGGGAGGTTCAGTTCGGCGTTCATATTTGGTTTGTTGTTGAGTTGCGTTTGCAGGTTCTGTTGGCGATGACCAGCGCGTTGTTGGGCAGCAGATCATCAACACCTTTCACGCTATCCGCCGGACTTAAAAAGGGCTTAAAGAGAGGGGGAAGGGGGAAAGATTTTTTTGGAAGCAGAGCAAGTAAAGAGCAGAAATGGGGATTTTTTCAAAAAAATGGACGAATCACCGATGTGCAAAAACAACAGGGAGCGGAAGGCAAGGACGCCGATGGATGGAGGGGAGCGGTGAATCTTCGTACCCCTTGGCGGGTGGTGGGGTTGTTCGTGTATATTATGGCCAGTTGCTGGCACGCAAGCCACTTCAGCAACCATCATCTACAAACCAGCTAATCAGACAGGAGCACCAGAGCAATGCCAACACGCACAGCACAAGCCGCTTGGAACGGCAATCTTCTAGAGGGAAATGGGAAGGTGGCACTGGACGGAGGGGCGTTCGAGGGGCAGTACAACTTCACTTCACGCTTCCAGGAAGGAGTGGGAACAAACCCAGAAGAACTTCTGGCCGCCGCCGAAGCTGCCTGCTTCTCGATGGCCCTTTCTGCCGACTTGGGGAACGCGGGATATGCCCCGGTCAGCGTGGCAACGGTGGCCAACGTCACTGTGGAGAAAGTGGATGGCGGCTTCAGCATCACCACCGTGCGGCTGCGGGCCGAAGCAAACGTTCCCGGAATCACCCAGGAGCAGTTGGAGGAGATCGCCAACGGAACCAAGAAAAACTGTCCGGTCTCTCGCGCGCTTGCCGCAATTCCCAATTGGGAGCTGACGGTGACGCTGGTGGGATAATCGTGCAGGAAAAAGCCCGCACCGGAAAACAGCACTGCCGGAGCCGAGATCGTTCGATCCCGACTCCGGCAGTGTGCTGAAAGTCCGTGGCGAATGTGGTTACTGGTTAATCCCCAGCAGCTCCACGTCGAACACCAACGTTGCGTTCGGGCCAATTACTCCGCCGGCTCCGTTGGCTCCGTACGCAAGCTGTGGGGGAATGAAGAATCGGTATTTGGAGCCAACCTTCATCAGCTGCACCCCTTCCTGCCATCCGGCAATCACATTCCCCAGATAGGTGCTGAACGGTTGCCCGCGTTTTACCGAGCTGTCGAAGACGGTCCCATCCAGCAGCATTCCGGTGTAGTGGACCGTCACTTTGTCGGTGCCTTTTGGAGTTGCGCCGGTCCCCTGGGTGATTACTCCATATTGAAGTCCGCTGGGGCGGGTGATAATTCCCTGGCGGGTTCCGTTTTCGGCAAGGAATGCCTCGCCCTGCTTTTTGTTATTTGCCGCAATCTGCTCCGGCGTTAGCTGTTGCTTCGGTGCTGCCGGCTGCGCCGATTGCCCAACAGTGGATTGCCCGCCCCCTTGCTGGGTCTGTTGTGCGGTTCCTCCCTGCTGTTGGGCTTGCTGTTTTGCTTGCTGCTGCTGGGCAAGTGCTTGTTGCAGCTGTGCAATCAGGAGTTGAACCTGTTCTGTGGTCAACGCGGTTTTGCCGTTGGCGGCATCGTTAATGCCGGCAATGATGAAATTGGGTTGGGCATTGACCCCCTGCTGCCGAAGGTTCGTCAGGAAGCTGATTCCCAGCGCGTAGTTCACGCTGTCGGCAATGGTTTTCAGCTGAAGCGGCGGGGCAGTTTTTGCGGCTGGCGTCCCCCCTTTCTGGGCGGTTGCTGGCGCGGTTGCCAGCAGCAGAAGCAGTGCTGGCAGTGCCATCCAATTTTTTTTCATGGTTGATGCGATTGGTGTTCGGTGTTCTTGTTGTTGAACGGTCGTTCGGTTCTTTCTATTCTGAAATTATTCTGCGCCGGAAGCCACGCGGGGCAACGGCTACGCTGGTTCTTTGCGGAAGCCTTCGTCGGGAAGCAGGTGCTGCTCCGGTTGTTTTGCGGCTTGCACGGCAAGGTAATCGCAGCGTTCGTTCTCCACGTTGGCGTTGTGGCCACGCACCCATTGGAAGGTGACGGTGTGGCGTTTCAGCAACGGGAGGAGTTGTTCCCACAGGTCAACATTCAGCGCAGGCGATTTATCGGACTTGCGCCAGCCGCGTTGCTGCCACCCATACACCCAGCGTTGGGTGATGGCATCAATCACATATTTCGAATCGCTGTACAGCGTCACCGCGCACGGGCGTTTTAAGGTTTGCAGTGCGGTAATCACCGCAAGCAGTTCCATTCGGTTGTTGGTTGTTTGGCGGTATCCGGCCGAAAGCTCGCGGCGGTGGTCGCCATGCATCATCACAATGCCGTAGCCGCCGGGGCCGGGGTTCCCCGAACACGCGCCATCGGTGTAGATGATGACGTGGGAAGGTTTGCTCATGCCCGCAAAATTAGCCCAATCGCCGAACCGCATCGCATCAAGGCCGTCCCATTTCGTATCATTGCAGCCCAACAGCAGTTCCCAAAACTCATCCAGAATATCACGATTATTGCATGGCATCAGTCACAGCCACACTTGGCAGCGGATACAGGGTTGAGGTCAGCAACCAGCGGCATCAGTGGTTTGCCGACGAACCCCCCAGCGTTGGCGGGGCCGACACAGCACCGTCCCCCTACGAACTCCTGCTGGGAAGCCTTGCCGCCTGCACGCTGATCACCCTGCGGATGTACGCCCAGCACAAAGGGATCGCCATAGATTGGGTGAAAGCAGAATATCAGTTTGGACGGCATCAAACGGAAGAAGGTTCCCCGAAGGTGGAGCGGATTGTTTCGCAGATCACCATCGGCGGCACGTTCGATGAACTTCAACGCCAGCGGCTGCGGCAGATTGCGGCCCGCTGCCCCGTGCATCGCACCCTGGAGAGCGGGGTGGAGATGGTGGATACCGTCAGCTTTGGCGAGCCGGCATTGCCAGGCTTCACCGGTTAAGCCGCCACTGTTATTGAAAGAGTTTTCCGGAGACAGAAAGAGGAAGAGAGAGCAATGGCCAATCGCACCGTGAAAAAAAAGAAAGAACCTGCCGCTGCCGTGGCAACCGCTTCCAGCACGGCCAAAGCGAAACCAGCAAAAGCTGCAAAACCAAAACGCAAGCAGCTAACCCCGGCGCAGATGATTGAATTGGCGGTGGAGATTGCCGCAAAGGGGCATCGGGGGCAAACCGATAAATACCGCCAGCCTTACATCCTTCATGTGCTTGGGGTGATGGGCCGCTGCCGGACGATTGAAGAAAAAACCGTGGCACTGCTCCACGACGTTGTCGAGGATGGCCACACCACTTTTGCCGCGCTGCGCCGCAAAGGATTCTCCGAGCAGATTGTGGAAGCTGTGGCACGCCTTACCCGCCACGCTGGGGAGCGTTATGATGACTTTGTGGAGCGGATTGCGCCGGACCCGTTGGCGCGTGCGGTGAAGCTGGCCGACCTTGAGGACAACATGGATGTTCGCCGAAGCAATCGGGCGATGGGCCAGAAGGATGCCGAAAGGATGGAAAAATACCGCCGTGCTTGGCAGCGTTTGGCACGCTTGCACGGCGGCATGGACAATGAGACGATGGATAGCCGATAGATACCCGGGGCGCAGACGTTGCCGCTTTTACAAGATCAGCATGGCATCGCCATAGCTGTAAAAACGGTATCCCCCTTTGACAGCGTACTTGTAGGCTTTCAGCACTTTCTCCCGCCCGCCAAAGGCGCAGACCATCATCAGCACGGTGCTTTCCGGCTGGTGGAAATTGGTGATAAGGCGGTTGACAACCTTGAAGTCGTATGGGGGATAGATGAACTTATCGGTCCAGGAACGGTTCGGCTTCACGGTCCCCGATGTCAGCACCGAGCTTTCCAACGCCCGCACCACCGAAGCCCCCACGGCGAACACCTTCCCCTTGGCCTTAATGGTTTTGTTGATCGTCTCGGCAGCGGTTGGGGTAATCTCATAGAACTCCGAGTGCATCTTGTGTTTGGTCAAATCCTCCACCTCCACCGGATCGAACGTTGAGCGGTTAATGTGCAGCGTGATCTTGGCAACGCGAACCCCTTTGCGTTCCAATCGGGCAATCAATTTTTTGGTGAAGTGAAGCCCAGCGGTTGGGGCGGCAACCGACCCGTTTGTTTTGGCGAAGATCGTCTGGTAGTATTCGCGGTCGTCCTCCACGGTTTCCCGCCCGATGTACGGGGGAAGCGGCATCAGCCCAATCCGCTCAATCGTTTTGAACAGATCGCCCGTGTGGTTGAACCGAACGGTGCGCCCGCGCGAGGTGGTGTTGTCAATCACTTCGCAGTAGAGCTTGTTGTCGTCGAAGTAGATTTTGTTGCCGATGCGGACCTTCCGCGCCGGGTCAACCACCACATCCCACAGGGCATCTTTCTGCGAAAGCTCCCGCAGCAGCATCACCTCAATCTGCGCGTTCGTCTTCTCCTTCTTTCCAATCAGCCGTGCCGGGAACACCCGCGATTCGTTCACCACCAGGCAATCACCTTTCTTGAAAAAACTCACGATGTCGGCAAAGCTGTGGTCGCTCATCTCACCGGTCTTTCGGTCCAGAGCAAGCAGTTTGGAGGTGTCGCGGGGGTCGGCGGGGTACTTTGCGGTTGCAGACTTTGGGGCAGTGAAACGGAAGTCGGATAATTTCATGGAAGCGCGATCCGTAAACGTAGGTAGAACAAGGCGTGCAGGTTTGGCCGGTACTGTGGGACGCTTCTGAGCGACTGTTATGGTTCGGCTCGTAGCAGCGTTACGACCCCACCAACGCCTTTTGGTAGGAACGAACGTGCGAAGTTACAAAATCAGATAGGGGGAACGCAACGGAGAGGCCGCTGAAAATGGTGTGCATTCGCGCACGTTGCAAAGTAAAAACGGGGATACTTTCAAAAAAATCTCTATTTCATCCCCAACCCTTCTATAAAATTCCTCATAATGAAATCCTTCCCTCTTCCGTTTTTACTATTCATGCGAACACCTTTTTGCTGTAGCTGATGGCTTGCACTAGTCATTTCTGGACATCGTCGGCACGGCGTAACAAGGGGTCGGTGGGCTGCGCAATGGCGGTGGCCGGCATTATCATCAGAAGTAGAAGAAGGCGTTGAAGCATGGGAAGTTTGGTGTTAGGTTGTTGGTTTCCGAACCGCAACGAACTGTGCAGCGTGCAATTCATTTGCTCCTATCCTTGCACATACGGTAATGAATTAGGAAATTCGCCGGATATTGTACGCGCAGCAAATTCTGCCTACTATCGTGCCGGCCTGCAAACGGCGTTGGCAAGCACACGCTCCCGATCTGAACTTACGATGATTCGCTGCCATGAACTGTACAACGAACGCAGAGACACATAGCACACAACGCGAGGACTACATCTGATGAACTCACGGAGACTTTCTCTTCTTGGATTGCTTCTTGCCGTCATGGTGTCGGCATCGGCAACCGCACAGCAGGGCGGGGCAACCGCCCACACGCCGCAACTGATTGCCCAATCGGCACGGCTTTCTTACATCGAGAACCGGGGTCAATGGCCCGCCGAAGCACGCTATCTGATGCAAACCCCGGGGCTGAACTATTGGATCCACAACGACGGCATCACCTACGATGCCTATCGCGTCAACCCAGCAGCCCAAACAGAGGTGGAGGGGGAAGTGGTGAAGATGAAGTTTGTGGGGGCGGGCAACCGTGCGCAAGCCGTTGGCATGGGGCCGCTTCCGGGAACGTTCAACTACCTTTTGGGGAATGACCCTGCGGCATGGGCAACCAACGTCCGCCGCTTCAGCGCAATGGCCATTGGCCGCCTGTATGAGAAGGTTCAAGCCATTTTCTACTTGGACGAAGGGAAGCCCCGCTACGACCTGATTGTTGGCGCGGGTGGCGACCCATCGGTTGTGAAAATCGCCTACGAAGGAAGCGGAAATGTCACGGTAAATCGCGCTGGCGAAGCGGTCTATCAGACCTCGGTTGGAATCAATATCCACCAGGGTGGGCTGTTCGCTTACCAGATGGTGGGCGACGTGAAGCAGCCAGTTGCTTGCTCCTTCCGCCAGAACGACGACGGCACGCTCGGCTTCCAGCTTGGCAGCTACGACCGCACCAAACCACTGGTGATTGACCCGTTGCTGTACAGCACCTACATCGCCACCAGCGAGATGGAAACGCCGTGGGACATCAAGACCGACGCGGCGGGGAATGCCTACATCACCGGCATGACCCAATCCACCACCTATCCCACATCGGTTGGGGCTTATTCGGCGGTGTATGGTGGCGGCTCGCGCGATGCGTTCGTCACAAAAATCAGTGCCGCGGGGGACACGCTCCTCTACTCCACTTTTATCGGTGCTTCCGGCCAGGATATCGCCTACGGAATTGAAGTTGATGGCGGCGGCAATGCGTACATCACCGGAACCACAAGCTCAACGAACTTCCCAACAACCGGCGGTGCGTACCAGACCACACCGCCAACGTCGGGAACACACGGCTTTGTGCTGAAACTGAACGCAAACGGAACTGCCCCGGCCTACAGCACCTACCTTCTGAGCGCCACGCCAAGCGACATCGCTCTTGACCAATTTGGCAACGCCTACATCACCGGAAGCTGCACCGCAGGGTTTGCAAACACCACGGGATTCTGGAAACCAACGTATGGCGGCGGCGCAACCGATGCCTTTGCCTTGAAGTTGGAGACCGCTGGCGGAACCCGCGCGTATGCCACGTTCATCGGGGGAACCGGAAGCGACCGCGGTGTGGCAATCGCGCTGGATGCCAGCAACAACGCCTACATCACCGGAACCACCGACAGCAGCAGCTTCCCTTCGGCTGCGGGAGCCTACCGCAACACCGTGAGCGGCGCGCGCGACGTGTTCGTCACGAAGCTGAACGGAGCCGGCACCGGCATGGAGTTCTCCACGTTAATCGGCGGCACGGCCAACGATATGGTGGAAGACATCGCGGTTGACATCAACGGCAGCGCGTACATCACCGGCTCGACGGTTTCGCTGAACTATCCAACCTCCCAGAAAGCGTTCCAGGATAACCAAGCTGGCAACGATCCGAACAACACCTACGGCGATGCCTTCGTGACCAAGTTCAATCCCACCGGAACGGCCATTGCCTACAGCACCTACTTGGGCGGCGTTACCGGCGACGGCGGAACCGGAATCTACGTGGACCGCCGTGGATATGCCTACATCACCGGATTCACCGGATCGGTGAACTTCCCGGTGCGCATCGGCGATTACGATAGCGAGTTTGAAACCACCGGCGAGGACCCGCTCAACTATCAAGGCGATGCCTTCTACACGAAGCTGACCCAGGATGGAAGTGGGCTTCTGTACAGCACGTTCTTGGGGGGCGAGGAAGCGGACACCGCAACCGCAATCATCGTCAGCAAAATGGGGGACATTTACGTGACGGGCCACACCCGCTCGACGGCATATCCCACCACCGAAGGAGCCTACCAAACCACCTTCGGCGACAAGAAAGATGTGTTCATCACAAAGCTCCCGGGCGTGCTGGTGACTTCGCCGAACGGGCTTGAGCAATGGTGCGCCGGAACCACCCAGCAGATCACATGGGAAAGCTCCGGCATCCCAGCATTCGACGTGTATATCTCCAGCGACAGCGGGCAGACGTACAACTTGCTGGCCTCGCAAGTGCGTGACCATTTCTACGAATGGCCGATTCCCAAAACCCAAAAGGCGGGCATTGCATACCGCGTGCGGGTGGAAGAAAGTGGCGACCCAGTGCTGGGTTCCTACAGCGACTTGGGGGATATGACGTTCACGATCAGCTCCCTTCCACAAATCACGTTGCAGCCCGGGAACACCGTGCAACCCGCTGGCGGAACGGCAACCTTCCTTGCTGGCTCGGCAAGCATTCCTGCGCCAACGGCCCTGTGGCAAGTAAGCGGCGACGGCGGCCAAACCTGGACCGATGTCCCGAACGGAACCGGCCCAACGCTGACGCTGCACAACCTGCAAGTGAGCCAGAACGGAACGATCTACCGTGCGGTCTTCAGCAACCTTTGCGGATCGGACACCACGACAAGCGCATCGCTGACGGTGGTTGGCTTGACGCTGTTGGAACCAAATGGTGGGGAGAAATTCTGCACCGGAAGCACGATGAATATCCGTTGGGGGCTTGCCAACTACACCGGCTCGCCGGTCTATAACCTTGCGGCATCCAGCGATGGCGGCAAGACGTGGGCAACCATCGTCAACGGCATCCTTGCCAACGACTACAAGTGGACGCTGCCGCGTGCCCTTGCACCAAGCACCGAATACCGCATTCGCGTCACGCTGACCAGCGGCGCGGTGATTGACATCAGCGACTCCAACTTCACCGTTAACGGTCAAGCAGTGGTGACGCGCAACCCAAGCAACACATCGGTTGAGCTTTTTGAGAAAGCCTCCTTCATTGCCGAAGCCGGTGGATTGCCGGAACCGCAAGTGCAGTGGCAGATCAGCACCAACAAGGGGCAGACGTGGACGAACGTTAATGGCGGCGCACGCACAATCACCGACTTGGGTCGCGTCCGTTCGCAATTCGATTTGGCACGCGCAAACTCTGCCGACAGCGGAACCATGTATCGGGCAATCTTTATCAACGAGTGCGGAAGCGACACCACCGCCCCGGCAACGCTGATTGTCTATTCGTTCAATCCATCGGGGGTTGATGATATGGATGCTGGCACAAGCGGCCTTACCATCTCCGCCTCGCCAAACCCAGCGGCGGGCGATCTGGTGGTGGCGATGAACCTTCCACGCAGCGGAAAAGTCCGCGTGCTGCTGAACGACGTGAACGGCCGCCTTGTCCGCCGCATTGCCGAAGGGGAGCTGAATGCCGGCGCGCATCAGTTCACGGTTGATGGAGCCGGGCTGCCAAACGGAACCTACACCTGCACCCTGCTGTTCGGCAACCAACGCCGCACGGTGAAGGTGCAGATCGTGAAGTAGCGATAGAGTTCGAAATCCTTGTTGACAGCAAAAGAGCCAAGCCGGTAACGGCTTGGCTCTTTGTTGTGTTCTGGTTACGCAACGTTCCGTGACTTCCGCACGACCGCTCTGGCGGGTTATTTTGGAAGGTCAGTATTTCAACCAATCAATCATTTCTGTGCTGCAACATACCATGCTCCATTTCCGGCAATGCTTCCTTCTGCTTCTCCTTCTGCTTCTCTCTTCCGTAGCGGTATCTGCCCAAGAAGATTCTACGATTACCATCACCGCTCCCAGCCCTGGCACGCAATGGTGCGCCGGTGCCTTCCAGACGATTACGTGGGACACGGTAAACGCTGGCCAGACGTTCGATATTCTGCTATCCAGCGATGGCGGGGTGATCTACAACGTGATTGCTCCGGGGGTGACTGGGACTTCTTACCAATGGATAGTGCCGGTCAACATCAAGGCCGATTCGATGTACCGCATTATCGTCCGGCGCAACGGCGGCGGGCTTGCCGACACCAGCAGCAGCTTCCGCATCAACCGCCCACCAACGCCAACGCAGCAGCCGATTGACGTTTCCATCCCTGTTAACAACCACGCTGTGTTCACCGCGCAAACCAGCGGGTGGCCAAAGCCGGCAGTGGAGTGGCAGGTAAGCGCCGACACCGGGAAGTCATGGAAACGGGTGACGGGAAATCAGGCCGTGGGGGTGGAGACCGAGCAGTTGACGCTCTACTACGTTGATGCCAAAATGGATGGAAACCTCTACCGCGCCCGATTCACCAACCAATGCGGAACCGACACCAGCAAATCCGCAAAGCTGACCGTGACGTGGTTGGAGATTACCACACCAAACGGCGGCGAAGTTACTTGCGCCGGCCAGCCAATCACCATCCGCTGGAAGCTGCAAGGGTTCACCGGGCAACCGCAGTACGCCCTGACGTACACCCCCGACAGCGGCAGAACGTGGAAGTCGTTGGCCACCGTGCTGCAAAGCGAAACCTACACGTGGAACACCACGCTGCAACAAGCTCCCAGCCAGAACTACCGCGTGCGGGTGCAGCTGACGAACAACCCAATCGTGAGCGACACCACCGACACCACGTTCGTTCTGTATGCCCAGCCAACCGTGGCCGCCAACCCACGCGACACCGCCGCCAACCAGGGGCGATTGGTCTCCTTCAGCGCCGCATCGTATGGGCTGCCGTTGCCGGAAGTGGAGTGGCAAGGGAGCGTGGACGATGGGAAAACCTGGGTCCCGTTTGCCAACAGCACGCGTACCGAAGCAAACGGGCGGGTGGAAACCAGCCTGAAAACATCCGCCATTGCTGCCACCGATAGCGGAGCCTTGTACCGCGTTGTGTTCCGCAACCAGTGCGGAGCCGACACCACCCGGCCGGCGCGGCTGCGAATCATCAAGGACCCCACAACGGCGGTGGAAGAGCTTGCCGAACTCCGCTCCTTTGCTGCGGCGATTTCCCCCAATCCTTCCCACGGCTCCGCTTCCCTTGCGTTGCGGCTTCCCGCCCCCGCTGCGGTCCAGGTTCTGGTTGCCGACCCAACCGGAACGATCCTTGCCGTCCCGCTGGCTGCAACGCTTCTTCCCGCCGGGGATCACGCCATCGCGCTGCCGAAGGACCTCCCTTCCGGCGCGTTCACCTGTGTTGTCCGTGTTGGAAAGGAACAGAAGATGCTCCCGCTGGTGGTGGCTCGATAATCAGCATGCGGGCCGCACGCGCAAACGTGAGGTGGAGAACCGGGTGAGTGAGTAAGCGGGCGTTGGTTGGAAGCTAATCGCCGTTGGTTTCGCTCCCCCACGGTTCCACCAAATCAACGCAGGTGTCGTGTCCGGCAAAGATTTCTTGCCACTGCTGGGTGGTGCGGCTTTTCACCACCTCCAGAATCAGTTGCTTCACGTGGGCGGCGCGCTCCCCGTGCGATAATCCATCGTCATCCCCCAGCATCGTCAGCCCGGTTAAGCTGCGGAAACGTTCCCAAAATTTTGGCTCCACCGCTGCCACCGCAAGGTATCCGCCATCGGCAGTTCGGTAGATGTTGTAGCAGGGGAATCGCCCGTTGTGGAGGAAGGTTGCCGGGGTGCGTGCTTGCAGGGGAGCGGGGTAGTAGGCATTGGTAGATTGATCCACCGCGTCTTGCAAGTAGCACCAGTTCTGGATTGGCTCCTGCTGGCCCTTTTGGCGAATCACCGTTGCCAGCACGGTGACGGCGATATGGTAGCTGAAGAACATCCCCGTAACGGGAAGCAATGGCGGCGCGATGATGTCATCGGTGCGGTCAAGGATGTGCATCTTCAGCAGGTTGCTTTGCGCCAGCGTGTTAAGGTCATGGGCCGAGTGGTCATCGCCCGGGCGGAAACCCAAGCGTGTGAAGCAGACTCCGCTGAAGTTTGCCGCAATCGCTTGGGGGCTTAGCCCCAACTTCTCCTCCACTCGCGGAGGGAACCCCATCACCACGGCATCGGCCTGGTGGATTGCTTCGTGCAGTTGGGCAACGTCGGCGGCGGTGCCGAAGTCAATCAGCCGAAGCTGTTTCGGGGCCTGGAAGGCGCGATAGACCTCGGCAAAAGCGGGGTCCCATCCCCATTTCAGAAACGGGTCGCGGTGGTGGTGGTCCTCATATTTCACCACCTCCATCCCTTGTTGCGCCAGGTAGTAAGTTGCCAGCGGGCCGGGAAGCCGCCACGTTAGGTCAATAATCGTCATGCCAAGCGGGGAATGCTGATACGTTCAATCGCCAAGCCCTCTGGATTGGCTGCGGGCGAAAGTACAAAAAACCGGAGAGCCTTCTGGATCGTTGCTTTGCGGGCTTGTTCGGGTTCCCTGCTTGGCACAATCGGTGGTGAGGAGCGCGTGCGAAGCCAGCAGGCCGGTAACGCTTGCGGCGGCAGCGCGAGAGTTAGGCAAGTTTGTAGCTTTACGCACACCTTCCATTCAATCACACGCACACACACGCATGAACATTGCTGTTTTGCTTGGCGGCACTTCGCCCGAGCGTCATGTTTCCATGGCCAGCGGCAAAGGCGTTGCCGAGGCCTTGATTGCCGCCGGCCACACCGTCCGCCTGTATGATATCGCCCGTGGAGCCGATGCTTTAACCTCCTTCAGCAACCTCCATCTCCCCACCGAACTGGCCCCTGACGACGCGGAGCTGGCCAGCTTCAACAACAACGCGATTATCACCGCGGTGCAATCGTTGCCGCAGGATATTGACGTTGCGTTTTTGGCGTTGCACGGCGCGCCGGGGGAGGACGGAACCGTGCAGGGCTTGCTGGAGCTTCGCGGAATCCCCTACACCGGGTCCAACGTTTTGGCAAGCGCGCTGGCGATGGATAAGGCAATGGCCAAGCGGGTGATGGAGCATTACGACATCCCCACGCCACGCTGGTTCCAGGCCACCCGGGGCCAGTTAGATGCGGCGATGCTTCGGGACCGCGTTGAGCAGTACACCGATTTCCCCGTGGTTGTGAAGCCAAACGATGGCGGCTCGACGGTGGGTCTTTCCATCGTTGCCGATGCCGACGGGTTGGAGCCTGCGTTCCAGTTAGCGGGGCATTATTCAGCAACGGTGATGTTCGAGGAGTTCATCCCCGGGCGCGAGCTGACGGTGGCGATTTTGGGGGAGGAGGCGTTGCCGATTGTGGAGATTCGCCCCAAGAGCGGCATCTACGATTACGCGAACAAGTACACCGCCGGACGCACGGAATATTTCTGCCCAGCGGACCTGCCCCGCAGCTTGACCGAGGAGGTCCAGGAGCTTGCGCGGCGTGCCCACGCTGCGTTGGGTTGCAGCGGCTACAGCCGTGTGGATTTCCGATTGGATAACAACGGCCAGGCGTTCTGCTTGGAGGTGAACACGCTTCCGGGAATGACCGCCACCAGCCTTGTTCCCAAAGCGGCGGCGGCGGCAGGGATGAGCTACCAAGAACTGTGCGAGCGGATTATCCAGCTGTCGAAAAGGGAGGGGTGAAGAATCGAAGGGGCGCGGCATGGCGCGAAAGCCTTTATCGCTTTCCGGGCCTGCTGTTGTAGCCAGCATTCCGCCAAAGGGTGACGCGGCCCAGCCGGTCGTACGGGGGGAACAGGTGCATCCCCCCGCCAACGATGTCGGGAAGGCGATCATTGTTCAGGTCGCCAATGGCGATTGTTAGAAGATGGGTTGGCGCGGTGGCAATGCCGTGGCCGGTGAACTTCTGCTTGCCGTTGTTCTCCAGCCAGATCAGGCTTGCGCGGTGGGGGTCGCTCCAATCGTTGAACAGGCTGCTGGCCACCACGTCGGTGTCGCCGTCGCCATCAAGGTCCGTGGCTTCGGCGCGGTAGGCTCCGTAGTATCGAAGAAGATCGTGGGCAACGAACTTCAGTTTCCCCTTGTTCTCCAGCCATTGCACCCCGTGATACGGGCGGACCACAATTGTGGGAAGGTCCAGATTGTCGCCGTTGGAGTACAGGATGTCCAGATCGCCATCGCGATCCATATCCACCAGTTGAATGCCCGATGATCCGTAGCTGGGCGTTGGAGCTTTTGCGATGATCGTCTCTTTGAACCCTTTCTTCCCATTCAGGAACACCGCTACTTCCTCGTGCTCCTGGGCCGTCACCGCCACGATGTCCAGCCGGCCATCCCTGTTCAAATCGGCCAGCGGAACGTTAATGGCCCCGGCCTTTCTTGTGAGGGAATGGTACCGGAATTCCCCAGGTTTCGTTTGCTCAAGCCAGCCAATGCCGCCGCGGTTCAGATATCCAAAATCGGCAACCGAGAAATCGGTGTCGCCGTCGCCGTCAAGGTCCCCCGGCTGCACGTCGGCAATCCGGCCAACGGAGTCAAGAATTACCTTCCCTTTGAAGTTCATCGCGCCGTCGTTGATCAGCAATCCAACCGTGCCAACCGGGGCATCCGTTGGCGACATACTGCCGATGCAGCCAACGGCGATGTCCAACGCGCCATCGCCGTTAAAATCGAACACCGTGGCGTGGCCCGGGTGCGGCAGCTGGGCAATGGTGTCCTCGCGCCAGGCCGTTCCAACGCGGTGAATCCATGAAAGCAGCTCGCCACCGGCATCGCACACCAGCACGTCGTTCTGGCCATTGCGGTCCAGATCAACCACCTGAACATGGCCGATAGCTGGGCGGCTGGAAGTGTCAATCGCTTGGCCCATTGGCTGCGCGGAAAACGCTATCGGCGATGCCTTCGGATCGGGAGCAAGCTGCGGCTGGTGCTGGGGGCTGAAGGTGTAGTAGTAGTGAAGCACCTCTAACCAGACGCTGTCGCTGTAGTTAGCCATTTTGCGATCGCGAAGGACGGTCATCATGTGCTGCATCGCCTCGGACCAACTCTCCCGCTCCAGCAACTCTGGCTCGGGAACAAGGTGGCATCCGCCGCAGCGGAGCGATAGGTGGATATTTTTTGCCCACGCTTGTTTGCTTAAAGCTGCTTTGGCGTTCAGGTAGTTTTTGGGATCATCGCCAACGCGGGTGGCGGTGGCTTCTTCGTGGCAGGCATTGCAAGGGGTGCGCGGCGTGGCGGCCGCAGGCTCTGTCTGGGTTGCAGGGGCGGGCATCCCAACCGCAGCCAACAGAATCACGGCAAGCAACGCACCGGCTGCGATGACCGAACGAACAGGGTAGGCGGCAGGAGGTAGAATTGGCATGAGTGAGGCGTTCGGTGTGATGTTCGTGTGTGTGCGTGTGTGGTTCTTACCGCAGTTTCGCAAGCATGAAGTTGAGCGCAAGCGAGACCTCCTTTTTCGTCAAGGTCACGTGGCCCCCTTTGGCCGGCATCGCGCCGAACCCTTCCAGCGAATGCTTCAGCAAGGTTTTGCGCCCTTTGGGCAATCGCTCCTTCCATTCCTCCTGATTTCCCAATCGGGGCGCGCCTTGCGTTCCAGTTTCGTGGCACATACGGCAGGTAAGCAGGTAGATTTCTTCCCCTTTGCTTGGCTGCTGCGTGGGCCGTGGTGTTGGCGGCGTAACCATCGTGTCCGTAGCTTCACTTACGGGACCGGGGCGAACCATTGGGCTGGCGGCAATCGCCGCCAGCCCAACGATTGCGGCCGCAAATGCCACCAACAGAGTAGGACGCAGTATCTTCATGCCAAAGAAACGAATAAGGGATCGCAAAAATTACCGGCCTGCGTAAGTTTTCCGCGGCTGCTTTGGCTGGTATGGATTCTGGCAGGCAATGTCCCAACGGGGTTTTGCGTCCATGCAGCGGCCTTTCTTCAGCCAGCGGTTCCCGGCGCACACCGGTATCAACTTCTCATCAACTCTCCAGATGACGCAAAACATTCCCACCAATCCGTGGCTCAAGGCCGTGCGCGAAGCACGTGGCCTGCTGCTTGCGGCGGTTATCATTGCCATTGGGTTCAATTGGTTTTCCGCCACTGGCGTGCCCTGGGTCCGGACCATGCCGCAGGGGCCGGCAATCAGCAACGAGGAGCTTCTTGGCGGGGACACCACGCTGGGCGCGCCCCTTGCTCCGTCCACTTCTTCCACCGTTCCCAGCGACACGGCCATCCACGACAGCACGGCCCAGCGCCATCAAGATAGCTTGGCCGCACTTGCAGCCCTGGAGAAAAAACGGATTGAAGACTCCGTGTCGGCTGTGCGCAAAGCCATTGCCGACAGCACCAAGCAAGCCGCCGAAGCGCAGGTGAAAGAGGTGGAGAGCGTGCAGAAAGGGACGGTGAAGGAGATCACCACCGACCAAGCCAAGATGCTGTTCGACCGGAAGAAAGGGTTCTGGATAGATGCACGCCCGGCGGATCTGTACGCCAAAGGGCATATCCCACGGGCCATTAATATTTTCCCTGAAGAGCTTCGCCATCATATCAACGACCTTCCCGCCAGCGATCTGAACACCCTGATCGTGGTTTATTGCAACGGCGGCTTGTGCGAGCTAAGCCACGAGCTTGCCAACAACTTGGTGGCCATGGGCTTCACCCGCGTGGTGGTTTATACCGGCGGCGAAGCCGAGTGGCGCGAGCGTGGCTACCCGCTGGTCACGAAATAATCAAGCAGCCATTGAACAAGCAATCCAAGCACGAAAACAACAAGAACCAATGAACGATTACCTATCCGCCGGCACCGATCCACTTGCGGTAGAACCCAGGCCGGAAGATGCCGCGTGGGCGCAAGCCGTTTCCCTTGCTGCGCGGTTGCTGGTGGGGTTTGTGATGCTGATTGCGGGGGCGGGGAAGTTAGGGGCCATCGAGCAGTTCGGCCACAATATCTACAACTACGGATTGCTCCCGCTCTCGCTGGTGAACATTGCCGCGCTCCTGTTTATTTGGGTGGAGATCACCATCGGCATCATGCTGATTGTTGGCGTGGCGGTGCGGGGAAGCGCGTTGCTGAGCAGTGCGCTGCTTTTGCTGTTTATCGGCGCGGTGCTTTGGGCAATGGCGCAGGGGTTGGAGATTGATTGCGGCTGCTTCGGCAACGCCAACGGCGAGGGTGGGGTGAAAGTCGGCTGGCCAAAAGTGCTGGAAAATTTGGGGCTGCTTGCGGCCTCCATCTTCCTGATCTACTTCCCCCGCTCCTACTTCAGCCTTGACCGCACGCTCAACCGAAACTGGCAATCCTAAGGGGGGGCCGCCGCGTTGGCTTCTGTATCGTCCATATTTCAGGCTTCATTTCTGTGGTTCGCATATCGTTAACGCCTCGGCAAAATGAGATTTACGAGTTCATCCGCGCCTGCATCCAGCAGCAAGGCGCGCCGCCGACGATTCCTGAGATTGGGGCGAAGTTCGGGATGAAATCCACCAACGGGGTGAACGATCTGTTGAACGTGTTGGAGCGGAAAGGCTACATCATCCGCCGCCGCGGGACCGCTCGCGGAATTGCCCTAACGGACCAAGCCCCCCCAGCCGACCCCAAAAGCAAAGGGGTGAAGAAACTTCCGATTGTTGGCGAAGGGGAAGCCTCCAATCCCTTCTCCATCTTCCTGAATCCGCAAGGGGTGCTGGCCTTGGACCCGCAGCTTGTTCCCACCGGCAACGCCTTCCTTGCCGTGGTGGCCGACGACGGAATGGACAAGGAGGGAATCCTGAAAGGGGATTACGTGGTGGTTCAGCAAAACCCGAACCCGCCAAGCGGTGCGTTAGTGTTTGCCCTTGTTGGAAGCGACCAAGTTGTGCGCCGCCGCAGCCCCGATGGCCACCACCTTCTATCGGCCAACCGCTACTATCCAAAATTGGGGATGGCGGAGATGGAGGATGTGCAGATTATGGGTGAGGTGACAGGGGTGCTGCGGGTGGTGAAGCGATCATCATCCCCGTAAATCGGGCAGGGCAAATCGGGCGGAGCAAAAAATAGAACAAGGTCCCGCACCTCCTCAAAATGCGGGACCTTGCTGTTCCCCTCTCAGAAATCCTACTCCGTACCCAATCGGCTTATGGGTTGAAGATGATCCTCACCGAAAAGGTGTTGTTCCCTTCGTTGCTTTCGGCCACCACGTTGCCGTCGTCCAGGGACATTTTATACATGTGATCCCCTTGTGGCAGATACCCCTGCGTGTTGATCTGCTCGGCTGAGCTGGCGTTGACGCTGACGGCAGTTTGCTGGGTTATCAGTGTTCCCATGTCGGAGCGGAACCGGTTGGCGAACGGGCCAGCATTCACGCTTCCAGCGTTGACGACATCGTAGGAGATGTTGAAAGCATAATTGCCGTTCGACTCCAAGTACACGTCGGTCTTGTCCAGTTTTAGCGTGCCACCCCATGCAGCGAACTTGTTCCCCACTTTTATTCCGCGCTTGCTGGTGATGTCGGCCTGCTTTGTCCGCTGCGGCTTGGTGGTGTTTGCGCAAACCAGTTTGAAGTCCGCGTGGTTGGATTCCATTGGGTTGGGGGAAAGGATTTTGATTGCTTCCCAGCCAGCAAACTCCGGCAGCGACGGCCCCCCCAACGTCCATGTGGTGCTGACCGGCTTCGACCCCGGGCCGGTGAAGACCAGCGTCTGCACCGCCCCCACCCCGCCATCACTCCGGATAAACTGATATTTCACAGTTCCCTGCCCGTTTGCGGCAATCTTCCCGTTGAACTTGATAACCCCGGGGCAAGGTCCGTTGTAGCTTGTGGGATCGGCAGAAAGCGCGGCCCCGGTTACGGCAAACTGCGACTGTGCGGCGGTTCCGCTTAGCCCCCACAGTGCAAGAAAGCAAGCAAGGTGCGGCGTGACGCGGGACGCAGTGCGGATGGTTTTCCAGACGTTCATTCTCGTGTTCTCCTTTTCGTGGTTGTGGTCATTGGTTTCATTGTGGCATCCGCTTTCGGGATGCCGTTGTTGTAACGTGGGGAACAAGGTAATGGCACGCGGTCACGAAAACCTGCTCGGGCGGTAACGCGAAAAAAAAAAGAGCGGACACCCTAGAAAAGTGTCCGCTCCTCTTTTTTCTGGTATCGGTGGGGGTGGGGTTAGAAGTAGAAATTCACCCCGCCCTGCAATGCTAAGTCGGTGCCGGTGTCATCAAGGAGGAAGATTTTAACGCCGGCCCAGGGTTGCATCAGCGACCGCGGGTTTACCGTCACGCCGCCGCCAAGATTCAGCCGGAAGCCGGTGTCGGTAAAGGTTTGCCCTGTTGCTTCGTAAAGATCAATGCGGCCAGCAATGCCTGCTAAGATGAACGGCTCGATGGAAGCTCCTTTCACAAGAAAGGTGTAGCGGCCATTCAGATCCGCAACAAGGCGCGTGGTGTTTTTAATCCCGAAAACGATCTCGACCCCAGGCTCGAAAAAGGTATTTGCGGCAACGGGGAATTCTCCTAAGCCCCCAACCATCAATCGCCCTTGATCCAGATACAACCCGATTTTGGGACCAAGCCCATATCCCTGTACTTGGCCAAATGCCGAGGGTGCGGCGACGGTGAGAAACCCCAACAGGAGCAGGAGAGGAAGAATGCGGTGCAGTTTCATGCGGAGAGTGTGGACAGTTATTGGATGGTTTGCTGAAGTTCGTTGATGTTGATGGCTGGGCAGCGGCGCGGTGTCCTTACTTCATCGGTGTTGCGGGCAGGTATCTCACATGGTAGCGGGGCGCAAGCTAACAAAAAACCTGGGCGCGTGTGCCATGCGCGCCCAGGTTTTTGATTTCGATTCAACCACGTTTTCCGCTTATTCGGTGTTCCCTTTGCGGCGGCGGGTTGGTTTGGTTGGCGGGGGTTCCTCCGCCGTTGGCTCCGTGGGGGTTGGCTCGGCAACTGGTTCCGGCTCGGGCGTGGCTTCCGGTGCGGCCAGCTGGGCCTCGGCAGCTTTGTTGAATGTCAGCGTGCCATGCTCAACGTCGAAGCCGATGCGGACGTGGCCACCTTCGGTGAATTCCCCGCGCAGCACCAGCTCGGCCAATTCGTCCTCGATATACCGCTGGATTACGCGGCGCAGCGGGCGTGCTCCGTACTTCTCATCGTACCCTTTTTCGGCAAGGAAGAGCTTGGCGTGGTCATCAATGTCCACGGTCAGGTTCATGGAGTTCAGCCGCTTCAGAAGCTGCCGCGTCTGGATGTCAATGATCTTGAAAATATCCTCACGCGTAAGCTGGCGGAAGACGATGGCATCGTCAACACGGTTCAGGAACTCTGGGTTGAACAACCGCTTCATGGACTCCTCGATGGTGGAGCGCATCTCGTCGTACTTGTCGCGTTCCTGCGCCAGTGTGAAGCCCATTGGCCCACCGGCTTTGATGTCGCGCACGCCAACGTTGGAGGTCATCACAATGATCGTGTTTTTGAAATCAACGCGGCGGCCTAAGCTGTCGGTCAGGATGCCGTCGTCCAGCACTTGCAGCAGGATGTTGAACACATCCGGGTGAGCCTTCTCGATCTCATCCAACAGAACCACGGAGTATGGTTTGCGGCGAACCTTCTCGGTAAGCTGGCCCCCTTCTTCGTAGCCCACATATCCCGGCGGCGCGCCCACAAGGCGGCTTACGGAGAACTTCTCCATGTACTCGGACATGTCAATGCGGATCAGTGCCTCCTCGCTGTCGAACAGGTAGCGGGCAAGGGCTTTCACCAGCTCGGTTTTGCCAACGCCGGTTGGCCCCAAGAAGATGAAGGAACCGATTGGGCGGTTTGGATCTTTCAGCCCTGCGCGGGCGCGGCGGATTGCCTTTGCCAACTGCTCGATTGCTTGGTCCTGGCCCACCACTTGCTGCTTCAGCGAATCGGCCATGCGAAGCAGTTTGGCGGATTCTTCTTGGGCGATTTTCGTCACGGGGATTCCGGTCATCATCGCCACCACCTCGGCCACGTTCTCCTCGTTCACGTCCACCACCCGCTCGCTTGCGGTCAACTCCCAATCCTCCTTTGCCGATTCCAGCTCGGCTTGCAGCTTCTTCTCCAGATCGCGAAGGCGCGCGGCTTCTTCGTAGTTCTGGCTTTTCACCACCTGGTTTTTTTGCTGCTTCACGTCCTCAATCTTCCCTTCAAGGTCAAGGATATGTTTGGGGACGACGATGGACCCAAGATGCACGCGGGACCCAACTTCGTCCAGCACATCCAACGCTTTGTCGGGAAGGAACCGGTCGGTGATGTAGCGTTCGGAAAGGTGGACGCACGCCTTGATTGCTTCGTCGGAGTAGCGGACGTTGTGATGCTCCTCGTACTTCTGCCGGATGTTCGAAAGGATTTGGATGGTTTCATCCACCGATGGCGGGTTCACCATGATTTTCTGGAACCGGCGATCCAACGCGCCATCCTTCTCGATGTACTGGCGGTACTCGTCCAGCGTCGTCGCGCCGATGCACTGGATGTCGCCACGGGCAAGCGCCGGCTTGAACATATTGGAGGCATCCAGCGATCCGCTTGCCCCCCCCGCGCCAACAATCGTGTGAAGCTCGTCAATGAACAGGATCACATCTTTTGCTTTCTCTAACTCGTTCATCACCGCTTTCATCCGTTCCTCAAACTGGCCGCGGTATTTGGTTCCGGCCACCAACGCGGCAAGGTCCAGCGTGACGATTCGTTTGTCGTGCAGCACCCGGCTGACTTTTTTCTGGACGATCCGGAGTGCTAGTCCTTCGGCAATGGCGGTTTTGCCAACACCAGGTTCGCCAATCAGCACGGGATTGTTCTTTTTACGGCGCGAAAGGATTTGCGCCACCCGTTCAATCTCCTTCTCGCGGCCAATCACCGGGTCCAGTTTCTCCTCCCCGGCCAGCTTCGTAAGGTCGCGACCGAAGTTGTCCAGCACCGGGGTTTTCACCCGTTCTTGGCGTTCTTTCCCGCCGCGTCCTTTTTCGCTGCTGGCCCCTTTCTCTGGGCTGCCCGGGGTTTTGCCGGAATGGATATTCTCAAGCTCCTGCCGGACCGCATCGTAGGTGATGCCGAACTGGCTAAGAATCTGCGCGGCGATGTTGTCGTCGTCGCGAAGCAGCGACAGCAGCAGATGCTCGGTGCCGATCACGTCGCTTTTGTAGAGCTTCGCTTCCAAGTAGGTGATTTTCAGCACCTTCTCGGCTTGTTTGGTTAGTGGAATATTGCCGATGGTGAGCGTCCCGCCGGTTGAGCGGACGGTGTCTTCGATAGCTTTTTTGATTTTGAAAAGGTCCCCGCCAAGATTACGGAGAATCTTGACGGCAATCCCTTCCCCTTCGCGGATGATGCCTAACAGCAGATGCTCGGTGCCGATGTAATCGTGGCACAGGCGCAATGCTTCCTCGCGGCTAAGCCGGATAACATCGTTGACTCGGTTGGAAAAATTGCCTTGATCCATTGCTCTCTCTTGATCCTTCCTCGCCCGTTCCGCAATGTTGGTTGATTGGCGGCGTGGCAGGCGATGGCGTGAAGTTTGTGGTTGTTCTTCCCCTCAATGCACCCTGATTAACGTTTGAACCGGAAATTCAGTGCAGCCGCGTACCCCGGATGCCTCCCCCTGTTCCTCTTTTCAGCAGTGACGTTCGGGACCTCTTTCTCTCGAAACATCACACTCTGGGGCAGGGACACGGCCCGCAGAGCTTGGTAACACCATCCCCCAAAAAATCTTTCTGCCACTGCTCCCCCCCTCCGCGCCTCAATATACAGCCAAGCACTGCTGGAGTTTTAGAAAAAAATGGGGGGGATAGGCATACGGTGTATTCACTTGCTTTGCGCAATGCCAAACCAGAATTAGGGGAACTCAGCCTCTTCAATTCTTTCACCGGCAAGAGCATCTGCTTTTGAAACAGGCAACCACTATCTCTATGACCTCTATGGCAGCAGTGTGGTAGGTTTGGGCTTTGAATATGAGAGTCATCTCTCTGCAATCTCTCTGCAAGGGTCTATTTTTTCTCTGCAAACTGCTAAGCCATCCACTGCCCAATCCTCCATTTCCTTTGAATTTGAGCCTCATTCTTCGCCTGCCTTCCTCAGTGGTTGCTCTATTTCATGGCGAAGCTCTCCTTGGTTGGGCAGATGAAGCTATCGGTTCATCTGCTCTGCCAATGGTTCTGCCTTTTGTAATCTAACACCGGCTACCCTACTTGCATGCACCGGAGAAATCGGCCCCCCCGCCACGTAACAGACTTCCGCAGCAGCCGCTGAATTGGGGGAGGGAATGTAGATTGCCGCCATGACTATTCTTGGGCTAGAAAACATCGGAAAAGATTTCGGCATTAAGCCGCTGTTTAGCGGTGTCACCTTCTCGATAGAAGCTGGCGAGCGGGTGGGGCTGATTGGCGCGAACGGGTCCGGCAAAACCACCCTGCTGCGGGTGATTGCCGGCCAGGAACCCCCCGAAACCGGGCGGGTGATGTTCAGCGGAAACCCCGTGGTGGGGTACCTTTCCCAAAACCCCCCGTTCAACCCCGAAGCCACCGTGCTGGACACGATCTTCGCCGCCAGCACTGCGGTGATGCAACAGCTGCACCAGTACGAAGCCGCCTGCCAACAACTTGCCGCCAACGGGGATGACCCAACACTGCTGGCACGCGTGGCCGACCTTGCAGCGCAGTTGGAAGCATCGGGGGGATGGAGCTTGGAGACCGAGGCGAAGATCATCCTGGACCGGCTTGGAATCACCAACACGGCGGCCTTGATGGGGACGCTTTCGGGGGGGGAGCGGAAGCGGGTGGCGCTTGCCCACGCCCTGATTGAACGCCCCGACCTTCTGATCCTTGACGAACCCACCAACCACCTTGATGCCGACACCATCAACTGGCTGGAACGCTACCTTGACCGGTTCGCCGGCGCGTTGCTGCTGGTGACGCACGACCGCTACTTCCTGGACCGCGTCACCCGCCGCATCATCGAGCTTGATGGCGGAAAGGTCCAGGCCTATGCCGGGAACTACGGATACTACCTTGCCCAAAAAGAGGAGGAAGCGGCGCGGCGCGAAGTTGAGGGCCACAAGCGGGATATGCTGATCCGCCAAGAGCTGGCATGGCTGCGGCGCGGCGCAAAAGCCCGCACCACCAAACAGAAAGCCCGCATTGACCGCGCCAACGAACTGATGGCCGCCCCACGCGAACGGAAACAGGAGGAGCTGGAGATTGCCGTTGGTTCGCGGCGGCTGGGGAGCAAAGTGGTGGAGCTTCACGGCGTTGGGAAGCAGTACGGCGGGCGTTGGTTGCTGCGCGATTTCACCCACATCCTTCAGCCTGGCGAGTCTGTTGGAATTATCGGCCCGAACGGAACCGGAAAGACCACGTTGATGGAGATCATCAGCGGAAGGACAACGCCGGACGAAGGGACGATCACCGTTGGGGAGACGGTGGTTATTGGCTACTACGACCAAGAGAGCCGCGCCTTGAACGATGAGCAACGGGTGATTGAATATATCCGCGAGGTGGCCGATAACATCACCACTGCCGATGGAAGCATCATCACCGCAAGCCAGATGTTGGAGCGATTCCTTTTCCCGCCCGGGATGCAGTACTCGCCGATTGGGAAACTTTCCGGAGGGGAGCGGCGGCGGCTTTATCTGCTCCGCATCCTGATGTCGGTCCCGAACGTGCTGATTCTGGATGAGCCAACGAATGACTTGGATATTCCCACCCTGCAAACCTTAGAAAGCTATCTAGATGGATTTGGCGGAACGCTGATTGTGGTAAGCCACGACCGCTACTTCCTTGACCGCACCGTGGACCACTTGTTCCGATTTGAAGGAGATGGGACGATTCGGGAGTACCCGGGGAATTACACGGCCTTCTTGGAGATTCAGGAACGCGAAGCCGCTGCTGCCGCCGCCGAAACCACTCCCCAACCGAAACCGCGAACCGAAGAGCCGCAAGCCGCGATCCCCCAAAATGCCCCGCGCAAACTCAGCTACAAGGAGCGGAAGGAGCTGGACCGATTGGAGCAGGAGATTGAGCAAGGGGAGCAACAGAAGCGCGAGATCGAGCAGCAACTTTCCACCGCCGACTACACCCAAGCCCAAGCATTGGCCCAAGCACTGGCCCAGCTAACCGCCCAACTTGAGGAACGCATGGAGCGATGGAGCCAACTGGCAGAACTGGCATAGGGGAATGGAGACCGAAGGCCTTTATATCAACTCTGGCTTAGTTGGAGCCGCACGGTAGCGGCGGCTTCGCCGGTAGCGGCCCCGACCTTTGTCGGGATTGATAACAGGTCTTTAGCCTGCCGCTGCCTTGCGCCCCCCTGCTTCGCCGCAAGCGGCTGCGCGTCCCCCCAATGCTGGGGGGAAATGGGTTTCTACTATTGATCTTTTTCTCTCTGAACCTCACTCCACCACTGCCAGCCCCTCCCCCAGAATTGGGGGAGGCGGGGAGGGGGCTTGCTGCGTTGGCGGGTTGGTGATAACCGCACACTTTTTGCTGAACCCTCGGAATATCCCCTTGATTGAAAAAACAGCATGGCGTAGCTTGCCGTTGCTGATGATGCGCAGTTGATTGCGCCACGCAATATCTTCCTCCCACTTATTCTCCCTCACTATGGAACAGAGATCACCAAATGCCAGAGGTATCCAGCCAAAGTTTTTGAAGCTACCCATACACACCCAAGTATTGAAGAGCGGAGTAATCATCACCGCAGTATTGGGAATCCTGCTATTAACCACAACCCTCCGTGCGCAACCCATGGACACCACGGGGCGATGGAAAGAGTTCTCAATGCCATTTGCCGTTGACACATTCTACGTCCGCTACTACGGTTTTGGTCCACTGTTTTTTAGCGATTCGTTGACGGGATATTGGTTGTTGTACAGCCGCCGAAAGTACCCCGACACCGCAGGGCAAGGGGTCTATCGAACAAAAGATGCCGGAGCAACATGGCATCGCTGGGCAGATAAAACTCCCTTCCCCCATGAACAGAAGGGGGCATGGGCCATTGGCAAATCAGGGTTTCGATCAAGCGACAGCGGAAGGACGTGGGAACGAATTGGAGTTCGGGGAACGGACTCGGCGCAGACGATCGCCTACGGCTCGTTTAGCAACGCGGGGCTGCCAAAGGTGATGGCTGCTTTGTACGCCTACCGCCCAACACGATTGGCGTTTACTCTCGATGGCGGAGCCACCTGGATATTCACCGATACTTTGGAGGAACGAAAAGAGGTTGATCCTAACGACTCGAACAATGTGTTCCGCTACAACCTTGTCAGCGACACAACACTATTTGGAGCGGTTCCGGTGGCAAGCTCGCCGAACTCCATCGTTTGGAAAAAACTCTTGGGAATTGTTGACAGCACCTTGTACGTCACGCTGACCGATGAGCGGGACAACGGCTATCTATGGGTCATGGACCTTGCGAAGCGTTCGGGAACGGTGCACCGGATTCCGCTCTATCCAAACCTCACGCTGCTGCGGCATGACCTGATGGTGGCGTGGGATGCCAATGCTGGGGTGGCATTGCGAAGCAGCGACAGCGGGAAAACGTGGGACCGGACAGAAGGGCTGAAATGGGTGCATTGGGGGACGGTTCGGTTTTTCCCGAATGGCTATGCTATCGGCAGCAACGCCCAAACCACCGACGCAGGGCGCACGTGGAAACCATCCTCCATCCCCTATGGCGTTGGCGCGTTTTGGCCGGTTGATACGCTCCATTGGTTCACTTTTGCTGGAAGCTGGCCAACACCACAAACCTCCTTTGCTCGGACATCGGATGGAGGATATTCCTGGAAGGACAACGGTATCTTCGGCTTCTACACCGGCGGCGGTGTTCACGATGGGGTTCTGTTGCAAGGGACAGAAACGGGTCACTTTCTGCGGAGCAGCGATTCGGCGCAGACATGGAGCGACCTGCGGGATATTCCCGGTGCCTTGCCGAACGGAGTCGTCAACATCTCTCACATTGCTTGGCCAAACGGAACCCGCAACCCAGAGTGGGTGATGGCCATTGCCACGCAAACCAGCCCAACCAGCCCGCAACGCGTCTGCATGATCGAAAGCCGCGACACCGGGCAAACGTGGCAGGTGACAAGAACCTACGATTCGGCATCCCTTCTCAACAGCCGCATTCAGTTCATTGAAAACAGCGAGCGGCTGACGGCCTACATCTCCATGAACAACCGTTTCTACCGAAGCACCGACACGCTGAGAACGTGGGAACTCCGCTCGGAAGAACCGATGCTCATCACCCAAATGATTGATAACCAGATTGGCGTTGCTGGCCGAAAAGGGGAGCTGCTGCGAAGCACCGATGGCGGGGCATCATGGCTGACAACCCAGGACCTAACCGAGCCAACCCGAACAACCCCCACAACCCTTGCCGTGCTTGGCAACGGCCATGTTGTTGCGGTTGCGCCGGACCAACTTGCCAGCAACGACAAATGGACGCTCTACTACTCGGGGAACAACGGTGGGACGTGGGAAACGGCCCAATCCCACTCGCCGATTCGCGAATGGGGAAGCGTCCTTTGGTTATCGCCAGCGCGGGCGTACATGCGTGCAGGAGGGCGTTTGGGGTACTCCACCGATTCGGGTCAATCGTTCGTGTCGGTGCGCTCGATTGCGTACGGGGGATTCCAACGCGATGACAACTACATCTACTTCGTGTCGCTGGATGACCTCAAAGCTGGCCGGTGGCGGATTGGGGGAGAACCAACCACCGGCGTGGCGATGGCTCCGACGGTAGTGGAATCGGTTCGGCTGGGGGAAAACATTCTGAAGGGTGAGGGAACGGTGTTGCGGTTGCGTCTTGCATCGGCATCAAAGGTGCGTGTGGCGGCGGTGACAATGGCAGGGGAAGAACAGCCGCTGCTTGGCGAGCAACATCTGGAAGCGGGCGAACACACCTTGCCGATAGAAGTCTCGGGCCTTGCAAGCGGGCGGTATCTGATCGAAGTTCAGTTTGGCGGGAACGAACCGCCACGGTTGCTGCCGTTGGTCATCCAGCGGTAGCGGCCCCGACCTCTGTCGGGGCCGAGGGAGGTTGAGTAGGAGCGGGCGGCTTCGCCCTGATTCCGTCGCGCCCCCCTGCTTCGCCGCAAGCGGCTACGCGTCCCCCCAATGCTGGGGGGAAAAGGGTTTCTACTATTGATCTTTTTCTCTCTGGACCTCACGCCACCACTGCCGGCTCCTCCCCCAGAATTGGGGGAGGCGGGGAGGGGGCTTGCTGCGGTGGCGGGTTAGTAGGTCTCACCGTTCCTCGTATCACCCCCACCCAACCCTCCCCCGCTGGGCAGGGGAGGGCTTTCGCGGCGAAGGCTTCGCCTTCTTCTTTCTCTTGCTCCCCTCTCCGTCAGTTGCTTTGGCGTTGCTCGGGAACGAAGTCACGGAGAGGGGTTGGGGGTGAGGTTGAGTAGGAACGGGCGGAGGATGGATAGCCGCCGAAGGCTAAAGACCTTTTACCAACCCCGACGGATGTCGGGGCGGCTACCCTGCTCGGGAAGGAAGTCACGGAGCGGCGGCTTCGCCGGTAGCGGCAGGTCTTTAGCCTGCCGAGTGAGGGTGGAGGTGAGTAGGGATCGGCAGAGGAGAGTTAGACGCCGAAGGCTAAAGACCTTCGGCTACCTCCTTCTTGCTCCCCCCCTCTCCGTCAGTTGCTTTGGCGTTGTTCGAAGTCGAGTCACGGAGCGGCGGCTTCGCCGGTAGCGGCAGGTCTTTAGCCTGCCGAGTGAGGGTGGAGGTGAGTAGGGATCGGCAGAGGAAAGTTAGCCGCCGAAGGCTAAAGACCTTCGGCTACCCTATTTTTTAGCAACCCGACTTAGTCGGGGCGGCTATCAACCCCAACTCACCCGGCTACCGATACCCCTCGGCCTGCAGATGGAACAGCTCGGCATACAGCCCGTTGCGTTGAATCAATTCCGCGTGGGAGCCTTCTTCCATCAGCTCCCCTTTCTGCAACACGATGATCCGGTCGGCCATGCGGACGGTGGAGAAACGGTGCGAGATGATGATGGCCATTCGCCCAGCCACCAGCTCGGAGAACCGGAGGAACACCTCATACTCTGCGCGGGCATCAAGGGCGGCGGTTGGTTCGTCCAAAATCAAGGCTTGCGACTGGCGCATGTACGACCGCGCTAACGCCACCTTCTGCCACTCGCCGCCGGAAAGCTCCACTCCATCCTTGAACCGCCTTCCCAACATCTGCCCGTAGCCTTCGGCAAAGCGCGGCAGCAAGGTGTCGGCCAGCGATTTGCGTGCGGCCTCGGGGATTGGATTCCCGTTTGCCGTTGCGCTTGCTGCCACCCCGGTTGCGTGCCCATTCCCTGCGGATGATTGCTGCGAGAAATAAGGTTTTGCCTGCTCAATCTCGCCAACGCCAATGTTCTCATCGAACCGGAAATCGTAGCGGACAAAATCTTGGAAGATGACGCTGATTGCGCGGCGAACCGAAGCAACGTCGTATTCCCGCAAGTCGCGTCCATCCAGCAGGATTCGCCCTTCGGTGGGGTCGTACAATCGCGCCAGCAGCTTGGTGATGGTGGTTTTCCCCGCTCCGTTTTCCCCAACCAACGCAATCCGTTCGCCTGGCTTCAGCGAGAAGTTGAGATGGCGCACCGCCCAACGTTCGCTGTCGGGATAGCGGAATCCTACGTCCTGGAAGGTGAACCCTTCGCGGATTGGCTGCGGGACCGGCGGGGCGTTGCTTGGCGCGGTGATGGTTGGCTTCACCTCGAAAAATTCGAACAGATCTTTCAGGTACATGCTCTGCTCCACAATGCCGCTGAACCCCATCAGCAGCCCGCCAATCAGGTCGCGGCTGCGCGCAAACGACGAGGCCAAAAACGTCAGCGTGCCGATGGTGATAAGGCCTTCGGCGGCCCTCACCAGAATCAGCACGTACGCGCCGTAGTAGCCAATCGTGCTGAACAGGGAAAGGAGCGAAGCCACCATTGCTTTGCGAATGGAGAGCCGTTTGTTCTGGTCGTAGAAGGTGTCGGCAAGCGTTCGGTAGCGTTCAATCAGCCAGGGGGCAATGCCGAAAATTTGGACCTCTTTCGCGGTCTCATCGCTTGCGCCAACGTAGCGGAGGTAGTCAAGCTGGCGGCGTTCCGGGGTCCAACGGTAGAGGAGTGAGTACTCCAACGAAGCGAAATGCGTTTCCCCAAGGAAACTGGGGACCACCGCCACCGCCAGCAACAGCAGAAGCAGCGGGTTGTAGCTGACGATTGCCGCGCTAAGCGAAACCAGCGTGATGGCGTTTTGCCCCATGGAAAGAATCTGCCCAACAAGGCCGATGCGCCCAACGGTTTGGCGGCGTGCGCGCTCCATCCGGTCGTAGAATTCGGGGTCCTCGAAGTGATAAAGGTCCAGCGTGGCGGCGTGCTCCATCAGCCGAATGCTGGTGTGGTTGCTGAACAAATCCCCCAAAAGGCTTTCCACCAGCGATGATGCCCTGGCAAGCCATTCCCCAACAACAACAATCCCAAGCTCCAACGCCACCAGCTCCCACAGGTATGCCCAATCGGGGTTTGGCGACTTGGTCATCTGCAGGACGGCATCAATAATCAGCTTGCCAACCCAAAGCGTGGCAAGCGGAACGAATGCGCGGACAACCCGCAGCAGCAGCATCGTGGTGGTGTAGCCACGGTGGGTTTGCCACACCATGCGGAGCAACGCCGGGACGTACCGAAGTGCGCGGCGGCGTTCGCGCCAGCCAGGTTTTTCTTTGGCTTGTTGCTGGTGTGCCGAAGGGGGAACGAAGGCGGGTCGGTTGGGTCGGATCATGGAGGTCAGGCAGTTATTGAACGCCCCCAATGACGGCCAACCGGGCGGTTGCGTGTTGCCGTGTGGCGGCGGCCAACACGCGTGCCGCAGCCTCAACTCCAAATTTTTGCACCTCGTCACGTTTCTACGTTGGTGCGGGCGTGTATATTTGCCGTTCCTTTTTGGGAAGCATGCCCCAAGCGGGTGTGTGTATTGAGGCGTCGCCAAGTGGTAAGGCAGCGGCCTTTGGAGCCGCCATTCGAAGGTTCGAATCCTTCCGCCTCAACTCTACTGCGTCATTGCAATCTGTTTGAACTTCTGCTTGTGGGGGAATCTCCAGTGGCGACGGAGCGATTGATCTCCAACCGCATCAACGCGAACTAGTTCTTCAATGCCCGGATTCAAAATCGTTAGCGGACGGTCCAACCCTGCGTTGGCGGCACGCATTGCCAAAGCCGCGGGAACATCGCTTGGTAAGGTTCAAATCCGCAATTTCTCCGACGGGGAAATTTGGGTGAAGTATGATGAGAATATTCGGGGCGAAGACCTGTTCATCGTGCAGCCCACCCAGCCGCCTTCCGATAATCTGATGGAATTGCTGATGCTGATTGACGCTGCAAAGCGGGCATCGGCAAAGCGCATCACGGCGGTGATCCCGTACTTCGGCTACGCCCGGCAGGACCGCAAGGACCAGCCACGGGTGGCGATTACCGCAAAATTGATCGCCAACCTTATCAGCGAAGCCGGTGCGGATCGCGTGATAACAATGGACTTGCACGCCCCGCAGATCCAAGGGTTCTTTGACCTTCTGTTGGACCACTTGTACGCCGCGCCAATTTTTGCGCGGCATTTCCGCAAGCTGGAACTTCCCGACCTTGTGGTTGCCTCGCCCGATGTTGGCGGGCTGAAACTTGCGCGGGCCTACGCCAAACGGCTTCACGCCGGATTGGTGTTTATTGACAAACGCCGCCCCCGCCCAAACATTGCCGAAGTGATGAACGTGGTGGGCGAGGTGGAAGGGAAAAACATCCTGATTCTGGATGACATGATTGACACCGGCGGGACCTTCACCAACGCCGTCCACGCGCTGAAAAAGTTCGGCGCAAAGAAAATTTATGGGGCATGCACCCACCCGGTGCTAAGCGGAAAAGCCTACGAGCTGATAGAAGCCGCACCATTGGAACAATTGATCGTTACCGACACGCTGCCGATACGGCAGGGGTCCTCAAAAATCGTCGTGAAGTCCGCTGCCAAGCTCTTTGCCGAAGCAATTATCCGGACCCACGAAAATCAATCCATCTCCAAGCTATTTGACATTGATTAGAACAGGGGGAACGCACCAGCGATCCGTTGGTGGGAACACGATCCTTCTGTTCGTTCAGTAATCACGTACTTGACCAATCAAGGAACCGAAGCATGAACGAAATTCTTCTGCAAGCCCAGCGCCGCACGCCGGGCCGAAGCGAAGCACGCGCAATGCGCCGTAAAAGCATTGTCCCGGGCATTTTTTACTTCCATGGCGAAGAACCAATCGCCGTTGCCGCGCACGAGCTTGCGCTGCGCCCACTGATCCGCACCAGCGAATCGCACCTTGTACGGATGCGCCTTGACGACGGCGTTGAGAAAACCTGCATCCTGAAAGACATCTCCTTCGATCCCATCACCGACCGTCCGGTCCACTTCGATCTTCAGGGCGTTTCCGCCGACGAAGCAATCATCGTTGAAGTTCCCGTTAACATCGTTGGCCAGTCTATCGGCCAGCGCGACGGCGGCATTGTGGAGTTCCTGCTTCACAAGGTCGAGGTCAAGTGCTTGCCGCAGGATTTGCCGGATCACATCAACGTTGACATCACCAACCTTGGCATTGGCGAATCTATCCACGTTAGCGACATGACGTTGGAAAAAGGGACCTTTGTCACCGGCGGCGATGTTGCGGTGGTGGCAATTGCCGCGCCACGCACCGAAACCGAAGCCAGTGCGGGACCAGCCGAGCCGGAAGTGATCACCAAGGGAAAAGAGAAAGCATAATTCAGGCTTCGCGCCCTTCGTGGGCGTGGCGATTGAACACTCAAACTCTTTTCCCCCCGCGCGATGCCTACGCCGCAAGCCCCAACCCGCATTCTGCTTGGACTTGGCAACCCCGGCAGCCGATACGCGGCCACGCGCCACAACATCGGATGGATGGCACTGGAGGCAGTGGCCGAGCGGATGAAGTTGGAATGGAAGCCCGGGCGCGGCGATTACTGGGAAGCCGTTGGCGATTGGCGCGGCCAGCGTTGCCTGCTGGCAAAGCCAACAACGTACATGAACAATAGCGGGCAAGCCGCAGCCCAACTGCTGGAACGCTACAACCTTCTCCCAGCCGATATGCTGGTGATTGTTGATGAATTCCAATTCGCAGTCGGGAAAATTCAGATAAAGCCGTCGGGGTCGTCGGGGGGGCACAACGGGTTGGAATCGCTGATCTATCAGTTAGGAACGCGTGACTTCCCGCGGTTGCGGTGCGGTATCGGAAGGGAATTCGGGCCGGGGCAAATGGCCGATTACGTCCTTTCTCCCTTCCCCCCCGAGCAGCAAGAAGCGGTGCAGCAAATGATCCTTCAGGCCCGCGACGCAATGCTGGACTGGGCTGCCGAAGGAACCCAGCGGGCAATGGTGCTGCACAACAATCGAGGGACGGTGGCCGGGTAGCAATCAACAGAGAGTTTGCCAGCCTGCGATTCTCCGCCCCCTTTTGCTCTCTCTCTCCTGCCCGGCAGCAATTCTGCCGGGCTAGCGTACACAAAAAACAAGCGAAACGTTAACCATAGGAGTATCAGGTGAACAACAACCATTATGAAATCACGGTGATCTACAACGGAATGTTGGAAGATGACCAGGTGAAGCCGTACGTGGACCAAACCGTGGAGATGATTAGCCGCCACGGTGGAACCATCAAAAACACCGACGTTTGGGGCCGCCGCCGTTTGGCTTACCCAATTGACAAGAAGAACAACGGCTACTATATCCAATTTGCCGTCGAGGCACCGGGGGAGATGGTGCACCATTTGGAGCGGTTCTTCCACATTGAGGAGAACGTGATGCGCCATTTGATTCTGCAATTCAGCCAGCGCGACTTGCAGCGGCGCGAGGAAGCCAAGGAGAAACACGCCGCAGCCGCCGCTGCCGAAGCCGCCGCACGCGCCGCCGAGGAAGCCGCCGCAGCTGGCGATGTTGATGACGAAGACTAAAAAAAGCATCGGGAAAACAACGAAGCGGCTGGCGGTAAACTTCCTATCTTTGCCCCACTGCTTGTTGATCCTTCCGGGCGTTGCCACGATTGCCACCGACCCATAGACCGCGCCATGGGTTCTTGTACGCCAAAGCAGTACAGCCACGCTAGAGCGGTTGTTCAGTCCTGAATTGATGCACGAATCTTTGAAGAGCAAGGAGAGACCACGCTGTATGGCCGACATGAGAATGCCAGAATTGAACTCGGTGCTGATTGCGGGCAACCTCACCAAGGACCCGGTGATTCGTCACACGCGCAACGGCACTCCGGTGGCAAATTTTTCGATAGCCAGCAACCGCAAATTCCGCAGCGGCGATAACCAGTGGCAGGAAGATGTCTGCTACGTTGGCATTGTTGCATGGAACCGGCTGGCCGAAAGCTGCGCCGATAAACTCCGCAAAGGAAGCGCGGTGCTGGTGGAAGGGGAGCTGCAAAGCCGCACCTGGACCAGCGAAGAAGGGAACACACGCTCAACCGTCGAGATCAAAGCGCGGCGTATCCAATTCCTGAACAAACGCCGCCTAAGCGATGTTGGCGACGGAAGCGAGTACGACGACAGCGAAGAAGAATTCAGCGTCTTCGAAGCCGATTACGACGAGCAGTTTACGCCCCGCAGCAACCTTAACGGCTCCCCCGAACGGGAACCATAACAACGATACCGTGGCAAGGAAGATCCCTGGCGAGAATGCTCGCCCCGCCGATTCCCGGCGGAACCTTCCTTCCACACCGTTACCAAGCAACTATCAACTACGCAGTGCAAGAGAGATATGAAAGTTATACTTCGTCAGAACTATGAAAATCTGGGAACCATCGGGGAATTGGTGGAAGTGAAAGACGGCTTTGCCCGCAACTTCCTGATCCCACGCCAGATTGCCTACCGCGCCACGCCAGGCGCGATGCGTGCCATCGAGTCGGAGAAGAAACGCTACGACGCACAGCAAGCCAAACTGGAAGCCGAAGCACGCACCCAAGCCGAACGCTTGGAGTCGGTCTCCATCACCATCCCAATGCGCGTTGGGGAAGGGGATCGCTTGTTCGGCTCCGTTACCGCAATCATGATTGCCGATGAACTTGGCCGCCAGGGCCACACCGTGGACCGCCGCGCTATCCAGCTGGAAGAGCCAATCAAACAGCTTGGAATGTTCGACGTTCCGGTGAAAATGCACACCAACGTCACCGCCACCTTGAAGGTGTTTGTGGTGGATAAGGATGCAGAAGTTCAGTAAGCCATAGTGTGCCGATTCGGCACCGATGTTTTGCCGCCCTGAGCAGAGATTTCCCCCTCTGTTCAGGGCGGCTTTTTTTTCCTTCCTTCTTCCGCCACCGATCGTTCTACCAATTGCTTCCCACCATCGCCAGCACTCGCGCCGGGCTTCCCGCTCCGCCGGCAATGTTCAACGCCCCCACAAACAACATGAACCCCGCCGCCGGAAGCGATTCCAAATTCGTCAGATTCTCCAGATGGAACCGCCCCCCGTGCAGCCAGTAGTTGTTGACGCTGAAAGTGGTATCGCTTCCGCGGTCAATGCCGTGGGTGTCAATCCCCAATCCAACAACGCCGCGCTGCTGGGCCAGCATCTGCGCGGCGGCAAGGCCGTAGCCCGGGGTGGGCGGTGCAAGGTAGCGTTCGGGGGAATGCCAGTGGCGGCTCCACCCCGTGCAAAGCAGTACCGCCGAACGCTCAGGGATGCTTCCATTCGCCTTCTCCCATTGCTGAATCCAATCCACCGTAAGCTCAAAATCTGAATCGTGCAGAACCGCCTGGCGGACATCAATGCAGACCCCGGGCACGATCAGTTGCTCGGCTGGGAAGGCCTCCATCGTCACTCCATCCGTGGCGAAATGCGCGCTGCAAGCGAAGTGCGTCCCGCTGGCCTCGCCAAGCTGAAGTTGGTGGAGCAAGTATCCAGAATCGGGAATGGTTGCCACCGGATCAATCGCCACCGAAGGGTCGCCCGGCCAAATTGGAATACCGGGGGCAAGCGTTTGTGTTAGATCAAGAATTGTTCTGGCTGAAGGATTCATGGCATTGCTGTTGGAGACCGCACGAGAGAGAGTTGGAGTGCGAAGCTAAAAACTGAAGGCCATTGGCCGTTCCAAAATGAATGCTGATGGCTTCCCGCCCTTTGCCCCCCTTGCCGATGCCGCATTGTTGGGCTAACTTGTTCGCCAATGGAAGAGACCGCAACAACGCCTGCCGATATCCCCGCCGCCGCCAAGCCTGCGGAGGAGTGGATCTGGCTGGTTGAACCTGAGGGGGGCGGCCAATGGAACATGGACCGCGACGAACAGATTGCCGCCGATTGCGCCGCCGATGGAGTTCCGCGATTGCGTTGCTACTCCTCCCCGTGGACCCTTTCGTTGGGCTACAACCAACGCCTGGACCAAATCAACGTTCCCCAGGTGGAACGCCGTGGATATGGGATTGTGCGCCGCCCAACCGGCGGGCGCGCGGTGTTCCATGCCCAGGAGATCACCTATGCCGTGGCGATGATGGGGAAGGGAAGAGGGGTGCACGACACCTACGCCGCAATCAACCGGGCGCTGCTCCGTGGATTCCAGATATTGGGGGCCGAAGGGGTTCAGTTCAACCGCTTGCAGCCCGATTTCCGTGAGCATTACGCCACCGATGAATCGGCCAGTTGCTTCAGCGCATCGGCGTTAAGCGAGCTGATGTGGCAAGGGCGGAAACTGGCGGGTTCGGCCCAGCGTCGCTATGGCGATGTTCTGCTGCAACATGGGTCCATCCTGATTGGCGATGCTCATCTTGAAATTGTTGAGCTGCTAACCGCCGCCACCGACGCGCCCCGCCAGCAACGGATGCGCGAAATCCTTCGCCAACGAACGGCGACGTTATCGGAGGTGTTCGGCGGTGCGGTCCCCACGTTTACCGAGCTTGCCCACGGGCTTCAACAAGGCTTTGCGGAGGTGTTCCGATAAAAAGAGAACAAGCGAAAGTAGGCGGCAGGATAACGCACGCTGGCCGCTTCCTATCCCGGTTGCTTCCGCCATGGCCTGTCCACACACACACTACTGACCATAAATCGTTTTCCCATGACATCGTCTCCATCGGCAATCAAACGCGTCACCACCCGATCGCTTCAGGAAATGAAGCGGAACGGGACGCGCATTGCGGCATTAACCGCCTACGACGCGCTTATCGCCAGAATTTTTGATGAGGCAGGGATTGATGTGCTGCTGGTTGGCGACTCCGTTGCCAACGTGGTCCAGGGTCACCAGACCACGCTTCCGGTGACGTTGGATGAGATCATCTACCACACCAAAGCCACCACACGTGGCGTGCAGCGGGCAATGGTGGTCACCGATATGCCCTTCATGAGCTACCAAGTTCGGGTGGACGAAGCGTTCCGCAACGCGGGGCGGATTATGAAGGAAACCGATGCCAGCGCGGTGAAGTTGGAAGGGGGAATTGAGTACGCCGAAACCGTCAGCCGGATGACCGCTTCCGGAATTCCGGTGATGGGGCATTTGGGATTGCAGCCGCAATCTATCCACCAGTACGGCGGATACCGCCCGCGCGGAACCACTCCAGAAGAAGCCGAGAAAATCATCAGCGATGCCCACGCGCTGGAACAGGCCGGGGCGTTTAGCATTGTGCTGGAAAAAATCCCTGCCGAGCTTGCGCAGCGCGTCACCAGCGGGCTAACAATCCCAACGATTGGAATCGGCGCCGGCGCCGGCTGCGACGGCCAGATACTGGTGTACGCCGATATGCTGGGGCTAACCGTTGATTTCAACCCGCGCTTTGTCCGCCGCTACGAGCAGTTTGCCGACCGCGCCCGCGATGCCGCACGCCAGTATGCCGACGACATCCGCGCCGGCACCTTCCCGAATGAAAATGAGAGCTATTAATTGAGAGTTATTCAGGCATGACGAACAACCCTGCGCTCCCCAAAACAACCGTTCGGTTGCTGCTTGCCGCGCTTGCCGTGGCGATTGCTGCGGGCGTGGTTGGGTGTGGCGATAACGGAGTGATTACCGACCCGCGCGACATCGTCTTCCCGGAATCAAACGTTAGCTACAGCCAGCACGTGCAGCCGTTGTTCGACCTTAGCTGCACCAGCAGCGGCTGCCACGACGGCTACACGCAAGCCGGCGGATTGCGGCTGGAAACCTACGCCGATCTGTTCCAAAAACCGGGAATGGTCCGCCCGAACGACTCCACCCGCAGCACCCTTCGGTTGGCGATTCGTGGTGTCACCGTGCTCCATCCCCGCATCGAGCCTCCGTTGACGGAGAACCAAGCCCGGGGGATCGCGATTTGGATTCAGGAAGGGGCAAGCAATAATTGACAGCCGGACGGTTTATATTGCCGCCATGAAACGACCATCGGAGATTACGGTGGAGGACCTGCTCCACATACCTTTTCGCCAAAAATCCACCTTCCACGGCCCAACGATTGATGGGGTGAAATTCAAGCCGCTGAAAACAATAGTGGATGGGCGCGGCGACGTGATTGAGTTATGGAGCTTGCCCTGGGTGGAGCCAGAAGGGCTGGCGGTTCCGCAACACGCCTACCAGTCGGCAACCGATTACGGCGTGGTGAAATGCTGGCACCTGCATGAGCTTCACACGGACCAGTTCACCGTGACGCGGGGGAAGATGCAAGTGGTGTGCGCCGACGTCCGCGCCGATTCGCCCACGTTTGGGGAAGTGAACAGCTTCATCATCGGCATCCAACGCCCCGCGCTGATCCTTATCCCGCCCGGGGTGATGCACGGCTGGAAAGCCCTAAGCCAACCAGAAACCATTGTGGTGAACTTCCAAACCCTTCCCTACGACCCCGCCGACGAGTTCAAGTTCCCGTGGGATTGCGTGCTCCCTGAGGTGTGGGAGCCGAGGAATGGGTGAGTAAGAAGCGAGCCGTTGCGCCGCGCAAAATTTCCTCCAGATTGTTCCTGCCGTTCTTTCATTCTTCTTCCACAACAAGCCGATCATCCGCCGGCAAGCGATTGCGCGCACGTGCAGAATCGCTTGCCGCGCACGGGATCCACAAACCACAACCGCACGCATCCATGCCGTTTGCCGCCGCCATGTTCTTCTTCCTGCTCATCATGGCTTCGATGCCCGAACCGGCACGCAGCCAAAGCAGCCGTGAGCAGTTGGTGATTCCCGATTCCATCTGGAACCTGATAACAACCACTGCGGGGCACGCCAAGCCGTTCGGTTTTTCGGAGGATGAAATGCGCGGGTATGGCCCCGATGAATTTGTCCTGCGGAGTGTGTGGTCGTTGTTCCGTAATGGCCGCACCGTCCCCCGGTTCTCCGGAGCGTTGTCGAAAAATATGCTGGATAATCACAAGGATGCGGCATCGTTGCTGCGCACGGCATACGGCGTAACCGACGTTTCTGCGGCGCGGATGCTGCCAATGGCTCCGGCAGAATCGTGGGGCGTTGCCGGTTTCCCCGACTCGCTTCCTGCTGCTGCGGTTTGGGAGCGATTGATGGAGCAGTACCACGGGATCGCCTCGGTGGCTGCCTTTGGCCAGTATCCCCCGCATCTACAGAAACTGCTGGTCCGGTTGCTGCTTGGCATCCGCGAGTCGGAGCCGTGGATTTCCGCAGCGTTCAATCGCCAGCAATGGTTTGGATATTCGGGGCTGGACTCCGCTTCCTCCGTAGATGACTGGTACGCCTTTGCTGCGCCCCCTGGGCCGAGGACCGATTGGGCCAGCTTGCCACCTTGCGCAGCGGCACCTTCCAAGCCTTACGCGCTACCGACCGGCGGTATCTGGCATTTGGTTCGGCATTGCTTGCCACGCATCTTGGCAATGCCATTGCCGAGTTCCAAAAAAGTGATTCATCGCAGCCGATGCGGGAGGTAGAAGGGATGGAGATCGCTACGTCGCTGGGGGTGATTCGCATCCTGGGCAGCAACGCCGACACGGTGCGAACCCCGTGCTTCCTTACGGTGGATTGCGGCGGCGATGATCGTTATCTGGGCCGCCAAGCCGTGTCCATCCCTTTCCGCGAACCGGCGGCACTGCTGGTGGACCTTGCCGGAAACGACGTGTACGATAGCGACACGACCCTATCGTTAGCCTGCGGCTTGTTTGGCGTAGCCATGCTAACGGATGTTTCGGGGAATGATAGCTATCGCGTGGGCGAGTCGGGCATTGCTTGCGCGTGGTACGGGTCGGGGATGCTGATGGATATGGCCGGGAACGACCGCTACGTAACGGATAGGTCCTGGGGGGAAGCCGCTGCCCACGTTGGCGCGGCGGTGCTCTCGGATTGGTCAGGGGATGATGAGTATATCTGCGCCCAGCAATCGCAAGGGATGGGGTCAACGTTGGGGGCCGCGCTGCTGGTGGATGCTGCCGGGAACGACCGCTACATTGCCCGCGACGATGGGAACCCAACGCCAATCTATCTGAACCAATCGGTGGCGATGTCGCAGGGGTGCGGGTATGGCCGCCGCGCCGATTTGGGGGATGGCCACAGTCTGGCCGGCGGCGTTGGCGCGTTGGCCGATGGCGACGGGGATGATTACTACTCGGCTCCGGTATGGGCGCAAGGTTGCGGCTACTGGTGGGGCGTAGGAATTTGCGAGGATCGGCGCGGGAACGATACGTGGCGCAGCGGCAAGTACTCCATTGGTGCCGCTGCCCATTTTGCCATTGGCTGCAACGTGGATGCCGAAGGGGATGACGCGTACGCCGTTGGCTACACCCAGGCGGTAAATCAATATCTGGGCCACGCCCGCGATGGAAGCATCGGGATTGCAATCAATGGCACTGGCAACGACCAGTATTACCTGAAAACTCACTCCGGCGGCTCTGCCGATTTAGGCAGCCTTGCCCTGTTGTGGGATGCCGCCGGGAACGATCTGTACATGATGGACACGCTGAAAGTGGGGGCTACCGATGGCTGGAGCGACACCCCACCATTAGGAGGGGCCAGCGGCTACCCCCCATTCTACACCTTCCGCGATGACATCCAATCGTATGGCATCTTCCTGGATACTGGCGGAAAGGATATTTATCAGCTTCACGAGGCGAACAGTAATGCGATCCCCTGGGCGCGCAAACCAGCCGACAACACCCACTGGCTGTTTATCCGCTCGCCACGGGAACGGGGGATTGGGATTGATATGGAGAAAGAATAACCCCTATCTGGCCAACCCATTTCCCAGCGCAACCTATCGCTGGGGAAAATACAACAGCTACTCTCCTATCACCTCTATAAAATACCGGAACTGCTCATCCACGCTTAGCCCCTCCAATGCATCATAGTCGGTAAGGATGGTGGGGTTGGTGTCGGGCTGCGTTGCGGCGTTTGCGACCACCAGCCCGCGGCTCCAGTTTGCCCTGGCTGCGGTGCTGTCCCATGTGAATCGGAACAAGTATCCAACGGATACCACCCCTTTCCAGCGGATGCTTCGTTCGGCAATCAATTCAATAATGGCGGGAACTCCATCCTCCGCCTCGAACCACTCCGCAAGGCTACTTGTGGCAAACGAAGTCGGGTTCTTGAATTCGGCGGGGAAATGTTCGGCAACCCCGCTGCCCAGCATCCAACGGTACAGCCACGTGCGGTTTTCCAGTGGGGTGGCGTAGCGTTGCAGCACCCCGGTATCCACTTCCACCCCGTGCTGCAACAGCGCGATTGCCGCCGCCGCCGCAATCTGGGGATCGCTTACCGCCGCGCACTCCCGCAGCAACGAATCAACATCCGCCACCGCAGGAAGGCGGCTCAGGTAATTGGCCAAGTTCAGCAGTTTCCATCGAACGTTCCAACGCGCCTCATTCAGTTCTGCTTCATCGCCAGCGCTGCTATTCTCGCTCGATTGCGTGTTGTTCAATCGAACAAACTCTGCAAGGTGGTTGCGGAAGTTCCGCAGCAGCAACGTGCGGTGCGGGGCCAGCGTGGCGAGGGAGATCAAATTGCTATCCAACGCCCTCAAGGTTAGCCAGTACAGGGCTTCTTGGTAAGGTTCAAGTTCCGCAAGGCTTAGAATGCCGGGATACATCACCCCGGTGGTTCCGCTGTCAATGCCTGCCCGTGCAAGCCACCGCAGGCGATTGCCATCGGGCTGGTATTGTTGCAGCAGTTCGGAAAGAGCTTGCAGCGATTGCCTTGAGCCAAGGGCAATCAGCGTGTTAAGCACAGCTTCCCGCAGCGGCTCGCTCGGGAAATCGCTGTATCGCTCCCGTAAAAACTGCGTGGTTGCGGTATCGTTCACCTCCTCCAACCACGTGATGATGTTTGCCGCCACCGCTTCCTCGGCTTCGCTGGCCCAGCCGGCAGCCAGCAAAGAATCAATCGTGGAATAGATAATGGGCGTATGGTGTGGCTCCATTCTCAACAACTCCGTTACGTCGCTTCTTTCGGCCAATGTGCTGGCGGGTCCGCTGTATTCTTCTTCAAGAAGATCGCCGAAAAATTGTGGGACTTTGTCGGCTGCCATCTCCCATTGTTCGGTGCTGGTTGGATGCGCTTGAAAGGAGGCAAAGAAACGATCAACCGCTGAGTCGTGCAGCTGGTTTTTGCTGCCGAAGTAGGAAATCAGAAACACGTGCCGCCCCTGCTGCACCAGCCGGTAGCGGGTGGCCACAACGTTCTGTGGTTGCCCGTAGATATACTCACGAACGTTCCCATTGCTGCTGGCAATCTCCATGCTGGAGAGGATGGAGTCCTTGCTGTAAAAACCCTGAACTTCGCTGCGGAACAGCGTGTCCGTCGAAAGGAAGCGGGCGTACTGGTTCAGCAGCAGAGCCCCCACGGTGTACTTGCCGCCGTTTCGCATATCGTGGAACGTAACAGCGGTTGCTTCATCATTGGGCGAGCCATACCGCCGGGCATTGTTGGTCTGCTCGGCAATCTCCGGCTCCCCTGGAAAATCCACGCTGAACCCAAGCACCTCGCTGGAGAACGATTCCCACTGAATCGGAGCCGGGGGGAGCAATTGGAACGACGCAAGGAAACTATCAACACTGGCTTGCGACGGCATTGCGCTGGGGTTGCTGGCCGTCAGCAGATATTCAAAAGTCCCCTTCCGCAGGATGCTTCCCCGCATTCCCCCTCCGTCCGCTTGCATGGCAAAGCGAAGCTGCAAGAAACCGGAAACAAGCGCTGCGGAGTCAGCAGTGATGGTGGGAAAGGAAGCGCGGTTCTGGGACCGAATCGCAAAAATCTTACTCACCATTCGCGCCGAATCGCTTTGGAAGTACTGGTAGCTTGGCACCTGCTCCACCGTGATCGTGAAGGTGGTTCCGTTCTCCACGGCCACGGCTCCTTGCTGGGGTAGGTTTGACTCGTCGGACGAAGTCAAGAAGATTTGGCGATTGCTTGGGAACTGCAGGTGGCAACGCCCGGTGTCGAACGCTAACGGCTCCCAACGGCTTGCCGGCGTTGGGGCAAACCGGAAAGAACGGAAGAACCGCTCGGCATCCCCTTTCTGCGCCAGGTTCGTATCGGTGATGGCAAGGAGCAGATAGAGTTGGCCGTCGCGCATCATCAGCCGGGCGCGAAGCCTGTTGCTGGTTGCGGCCACGGCAAGGGCGTTCGGTCCGGCGGCGGTGTCGGGCTGGACTTGGGTGATAGTAAGCTGGGTGCTGCTGTCGGCAAAACCGGCAAGGGAAGCCTGCATCAGCGCCGGCCAATCGGTGATAATCCGGTGGGGAGGAAGGGTCAGCTGGGCCAAAAAGTAGTTCACGCCTGTTCCGGCATCGGAGGCAATGGCAAGCCGCCCGCCCCATCCGCCGGAACTTCTTGCGGCGGGCGGAAGCTCCACCGGCTCCAGCGGAAGCTCCACCGTGGCCGATTGGTGAAACACGGGGTAGGCCTGCCAATCGGCCCGAACCAACCGTGCGGTGTCGTGGGCAATGGTTGCCCCAGATTTTTGCGAGTGAACCGGGGTGACGGTGTAGCCCTTTTTCCGCAGGATGGCAATGATCCCCTTCTCCCCCAGCAGATGCGCGCACCCCACGGCCACAAAGCTGGGGGCAATCTGAACAAGCGAGTCAATCCGGTTGGCCATGCCCAGGCTGCGGTCGTCTAACATTACCTCCACCGCCTTGCGCCCGTGCGCTTCCCTTGCCCAATTGAATGTCTGCTCGATGCTCTCAATGTCTTGATCTTGGTAAAACGCTATCTGCCCTTCCTGCATATACCTCAGGAATCGAATGGCCAATCCTCTGTGATTTTTTCTGCTCTTTCCCCCGTTTGCGCTTTCTTCCGCCAAATCGCTTCTGCGCCAAGCCGCTATCGAGTCGGGGATAAACTCTTTCAACTGCGTTGCTAAATCCTCCAATCCTCCCACCCGCTTCCCTTGCAACTCGGCATGGCGGAACAGCCACGCATCAAGGAAGACCGGATATGCCCCGGCAGCAAGCTCAACCTCCTTGCTAAACAGCGTCATTTCCCACGTGGAATCCCGTGCGGCCAAGCGGTGGGTTCCAGAGGTGGCCGAGGTGAACAATGCGGCGATATCCAGCAGGGTTTCGGACCAATAGTGTTGGTAGAAATCGCGCACGGCGGAATCAAGGTGAAGCTCGCCAAAAAACGCGGTGCAATGGTTGAATGCCGCCACCATAGAGTCGGTAAACTGGAAGGCGCGGGGGTCACGGGTATGGTAGGTTCCGAACAAATATGAATGCTGGCGCACCCCATTGCCGCTGATGCGCCACAGCAAGGTGTTGTTGGATTGCGTCACATCGGCTGCCCGATTTCCCGGCTGGGAAATAGTAACGGAGAAAACAAAAAGCAGGCCTGCAAGAAGAAGGGAGGAATGGTAGAGTCGCATAGGAGTTGCTGTTCGGGAATATCTATGGCGGAGCGTGCCTTGTAAAACTTACACCAAAACGGAAGGGCTGCAATCGCAGCGGCTGCGCGTGCCGCACTCTGGGCACGGTTGCCCTTTGCAGTTTGCTGCGGTACTTCGCCGCAGTAGTTTGCCGCAACAATGGAACCGACCAACCACACAACGCCGCCCCAGGCAAAGCAATGGGGAACGGACGAAGCCTTTGCCCACTGCCAACAGATAGCGCGTGGGCATTACGAGAATTTCCCCGTGGCCTCGGTTCTGATCCCCAAGCGATTGCGGCCTCACGTTTGCGCCATTTACGCCTTCAGCCGTGCGGCAGATGACGTTGCCGACGAAGGGGATGCCCCGCCCGAGCAGCGGCTGCGGCAGCTTGATGAATGGGAGCAAAACCTTGACGATGCGTGTAACGGAAACCCCAGTGGCCCGGTGTTCACGGCACTTGCGGCCACCATCCGCCAGCACTCCATTCCGGTGCAGCTGCTGCGCGATTTGCTGGCGGCGTTTCGGATGGATGCGCGCAACGATGGCTACGCCACAATGGCGGACCTGCTGTTCTACTGCCGCCACTCCGCCAACCCGATTGGGCGGCTGGTGCTTCACCTGTTTGGTTTGGCCACCCCGGAACGGGTTCGGCTTTCCGACATGATCTGCACGGGTCTGCAGTTGGTGAATTTTTGGCAGGACCTTTCGGTGGATATTCCCCGGGGGCGCCTGAATATCCCGCGCGAAATCTTGCAATCGTTCGGCTGCTTGCCGGACCACCTGCGGCGCGGATGCTGCGCCCCCAATTGCCAACAAATGATAAAACAGCTAACCGAAGACGCAGGGCGGTTGTTACGGGAGGGTCGCGCATTGCTGCCGCTGATTCCCCACCGCCGGTTGCGCTGGGAACTTACGCTGACGGTGCGCGGCGGGTTGGCAATCGCAAGGAAGATTCGGCTGGCAAACTACAACACCGTGGCCGTGCGTCCTACGCTGGGCAAAATGGATGCGGCAAGGCTGCTTGTGGGAAGGTGATCCCCCATAAGTGATCCGATCCGCAAATGTTTGCCCCGGCAAACGGTGGTGGCGCAGATACCCCGCCACGTTTGCGGTTCGGTGGGGCGGCTTCCCATCCTCAATAAATCCTGTATCTTCGCGCCAAGCATTTCTTTTGGGCAGCAGACAATGGGCAACCTTGCAGTGATTGATAATGAGTATGCAGCAATGGTCACGCAGCAATCGCGGACCAGCTTCTACTACTCCTTCTCATTGCTACCGCGCGACGAGCGGCAGGCGATGCACTCGGTCTATGCCTTCTGCCGCTACGCCGATGACATTATTGATGAAGATGACGTTGCCGAAGAAGGGACCCCAGTGGCCGCGCCCGAACAACGGATTGCGCGGAAACGGGAGCGGCTGAACCGCCTGCGTGCAGAGGTTGAGCGATGCTACAACGGGGAGTCGCGCCACCCCATCACCCGTTCGCTTTCGGCAGCGGTCAAGCGGTTCAAGATTCCGAAGCAGTACTTCCTGACGTTACTTGATGGAGTGGAGATGGATTTAGTGAAGAACCGCTATGAGACGTTCGAGGAGTTGCGGGAATACTGCTACGGCGTTGCTTCGGTGGTGGGGCTGATTTGCATCGAGATTTTTGGCTACAAGTACGAAGAGACCAAGGAGTATGCCGTCAATCTTGGGATTGCCTTGCAGCTGACGAACATCCTGCGCGATGTGAAATCGGATGCCGAGCGTGGGCGTATCTACCTGCCGTTGGAGGACCTTCGGGCGTTTGGATACAGCGAAAGCGACCTGCTGGAAAACCGCTACACCTTGCCGTTTATCGAGCTGATGCGATTCCAGACCCGCCGCGCCCGCGAATATTATGGCCGCGCCCGCGCCGCGCTTCGCCCCGATGAACGCCGCACAATGTTCGCCGCCGAAATTATGGACGCGATTTACTACCGGATGCTGGAGAAGATTGAGTTGAATGAGTTCGATATCTACCGCCGGAAAATCTCGGTCCGTACGCCGCACAAACTTTGGATTGCCTTCAAACTCTGGCTGGTAACTCGCGTGCTGACCAACCGGAAATCAGCCGCGACGTAACGCCCGGCCCACCTGCTTCTTCATCAACGTTTGGCCTCTTGAAATCTCATCATCAACAGACCCTGCTAATCCTTGGCTGTACGCTTGTGGGGTACATGCTGATTGCCTTTGTGCTGTTTGCCGATATGCCGTTGCGCTCCGATGCCGCCGGATATTCCAAACAGGCGATTGCCATGTCCGCGAACTTCCCCGGCACCGAACCCTTCTACTGGCCCCCGGCCTTGCCCTCCATTTTGGCCGCGGCCTACACGCTGTTTGGCCAGAGCTTGGCGGTTGCCAGGGTGACGAATATCCTGCTGCTGGTGCTGATGGTGTACGGGGTGATACTGGTGGCAACCCAGGCCACGAACGATGAGCGAAAAGGGAGGATAGCGGGGTGGATGGCGGCGCTCTATCCGGCATCGTTTCTGATGGCTGGGCAGACCTACAGCCAGCACCTAACGGCGGTGGGATTGCTGTTCGCTGCCTACTGGCTGATGTTGGCGTACCGGCGTGGAGCGTTGGTGTGGTACTTGTTAGCGGGCATAGCATTGGGGGTTGCAGCGGTGACGCGAGCCTCGCCGATGAGCCTGCTTCCGGCGTTGGCGATAGTGGCTGCGGTGGCGTATTGGCGGCTTCGTGACCAGCAAACGCCTGCGGCAATTGCTACGCGGAAATCCTTGATGCCCGGGGCTGCACTCTTTTTGGTCGGGACGGGGCTGCTGGTGATGCCGGCAATGTACCACAACGTGCAGCACGGTGCCGGGTGGAGCATCTCAACGAAAGATGAGAGTAACGTGCTGGTTGGGAACTGCAAGTACACCCACCACTACAAGACAAGCCACTTAGCCTCCGATGATTTTGCACTGATGGAACCGGAGGTGCGTGAGTATTTAATCCGTATGCGCGAGCTTCCCGATGCACGGAACGCAATGATGAGGGAAGCGGTGAACTATGTGATAGATCATCCGGGCATCACCGCATGGCGAACCTTAAGCCGCATTCGTGCCTTCTGGGGATTCGATTACATGCTCTCGCGCGAGATACAGAACCAGTATCAGCTGTCGAACCTCCAGCTCTTGGTTCCGCTATCGCTGGAAGCGGGTGGGTATGTGATTGTGATGATAGGGGTCTTGCTTGGCCTGTTCTTTGCGCGGGATCAGTTCGCATCCCCCGCACTCCCTTTGCTTCTTGTGATGGCCATCAGCTACCAGGTTCCCTACATGTTGGCGTTTGCTGCGGGGACGTATCACTTCCCTGTCGTGTTCCTGTTGTTGCCGATTGCCTGTGTGGGTTGGGGATGGGCGTTGCAATCATGGCGGATGCGGTGGCCGCAGATTGCTCAGCGGCGGTGGTTCTGGGCTGCGGTTGCCTTGTTTGCCTTGGTTCAGATTGAGTATGGCTACTGGGCGATTGCGCTGCGGTAGCATCGGAGCCATCCGAACGTTCAGTGGTTCTTCCGGTGCTTTCTGAAACGATCCCCTTGCCCATGTGTTGGCTGAATCAATGGCGCGGGTTATACTTCGTGCCAAACGCTGAACACTTACGTACTTATACCAACGATTCCAATGCCCACAATCCTTGCCGCCCGATTGCTGTTGCTTGCTGCTGTTACGCTGCTGGTTGCCTCCTGCTCCGGCAAAGGGAGCGATGTGATTGATCCCCAAAGTGGGGACCGAAATGAGATGGCAGTGGTGGCCGTAGAAAGCAGCGGCGGCGATGATCTTACCCGATACAACGAAGCCAACCAAACCTCCACTCCTGGGGAATATTCTGCGGTCAATGGCGCGCCCCTCGGCAAACCGATTGATGCTGTGTTCGAGGCAAACGAGCGGCTGTATCTGCACCACCGTTCGTTGGGGGAAATCACGGTGCTGGAGCTGAAAACTCGCAAGTTGATTGCCACAATCACCGGATTCCCGAACGGCGCGGCGGGGGCGTTGTGCGGCATGGCTTTCAGCAACGTCTCGCAGGCATGGGGGATCTGCTATGGATCCAACAACCTCTACTTGATAGATGCCGTCAACCACAGCATTGCCCGCACAATCCCGCTTCCGGGGAATCCAACGGCGGTGGGCACGGTAAAAAACAAGGTGTTTGTGGGGATGGTGATGCCCGATGGCACGGCAAAAATTGCGGTGCTTAGCAGCAACGGAGGGGAGTATCCAATTGAGCATCTTCTGGATATGCCCACCGCGCCAATCTACATTTTTGGCAACCCCGATGGCCAGCAGATGGTGGTGCTAACATCGGGCAACCCCGGCACGGACCCGACCATTCCCGATGACGACGTTCACCCTGAGCTCCACTACATCCTTCTCTCCACAATGGCGGTGGATGGTGTGGTCAGCATCGAGGTCCCATCGCTCGATCAGTACATCGGCAAGGAACCGAACTTTGCGGCACGCACAAAGGATTACCTTCTCTACATTGCCACTCCTATCGGAATTTCTTTGGCCGAAACGGCTGGCCGTGGGGTCTATCCATTATGGTTGGCGGGGGATTTTCGCGTGCTTGGTGCCGACTATTACAGCAGCATGGTGTATGTTTACGACCCCGCGTCGGGAACCCTGCGCCGATTGCTGGCGGATGCCACCGAGTATGCGCCACTTTCTCCAGGGGGAGTGGTGCGCGCGGTTCAGTTCGTTAATGCTAACTCAGTTCAATAACCCCCTCTTCATGAAGTGGATTGCAAAAGCTGCTTTGCAGAAAATGTTTAGCGGCATTCCGGGTGGGCATCGGCTTAACTATGCGTTCCAGCGCCATGTTACCCGAACCCTTCCTTCTTCCGATCAAGATTTCTTTGATAAGATCACCATCGCGCTCCATCACTGCGCTGTGCTGAAGCACCACATGGCGGGCCGGGAGCTTGGTGATCTCTCTTTTTATGAGTTCGGGGCGGGGTGGGATATGCTGACACCGCTGATGTACGTGATGCACGGCGTAAGGGAGCAGGTGATTGCGGATATTCGCCTTAATCTTAAGCCGGAGTTAATCAACCACACGCTGCAACGCCTTGCAAAGCACCATGACACCTTGGAGCAGATGGCAGGGCGAGCATTGCAGCCGATAAACCCCACGCCAATCACCAGCACCGCCGATCTCCGTTCCCGTTTTGGCATTACGTACCGCGCCCCAATGGATGCCCGCGCCACGGGGCTGGATTCCAACAGCATTGACGTGCTGACCACAACATCAGTATTTGAGCATATTCCCGCAGCGGATATTCCTGCAATCCTTTCCGAAAGCAGTCGTGTGGTAAAACCTACTGGAATTATCAGCTTTATCATTGATCCAAAAGATCATTATTGGTTTTTTGATAAGTCCATCACCATGTTCAATTTCTTGAAATTTTCCGATCCCATGTGGACGGTTGTGAACAACAGCCAAGTGTACCAAAACAGGCTCCGTTATTCTGATTATATCAGGCTATTCCATGAAGCCGGATTAAGAGTGGATGAGGAGAAAATAATTGCGGCCACAGCGTCCGAGTTATCGGAATTAAAGCAACTTCATCTTGCTCCACGATTTCAAAAATATTCCGTAGAAGATCTTGGAGTGGTTGAGCTACGCGTGGTGCTCCGGAAAAATAACGTAGATACTAACCGAACTTGATAATGCCTTCATTTCGTATTACCGAGCGTGTCCGTTGGATTGATTGCGATGCTGCAAAAATTATCTACTACGGCGCGTACATCCGGTTTTTTGAAATTGCCGAGACAGAAATGTACCGCTCGGTTGATCTCCCTTACTCGGCTGCATTCGAGACTTTGCAATGCTTCCCAATTCGTGCGGAATATCATTGCAATTATAAAACCCCTGCGTTGTTAGATGACTTTATGGAAATTTCTATTTGGGTCAGCCATTGGGGAACGACTTCTTTCACGATTTCCTTCCGATTTATGCGTGCTGGGACCGACGTTCTGTTGGCGGAAGGATACTGCCGTTTAGTCACCGTCGGAATCCACGACAAGAAAAAGATGCCTATCCCCGACCTGCTTCGCGAGCGTTTGGCGCGATATTCCGGCGACGGGGATTGATAGAACGAATTTTACCCATTATTCACCACTTGCGAATAGCATTTTGCTGCGTCTTGCTACTATCTGTTTTTCGGCAACGGTTGGCGGGCTTGAGCTGGCAACGCTTCGGCGTGCTGCGGAGCTGCAGAAGCATGGCCACCATGTAATTTCCATCCTGCCGAATTCCCCTGCAATCCTTGAGCAAGCAAAGCGATTGAGCCTTCCTGTTGCGGACATAACACCACGATTCTCCTACCTTGATTTTTTTGCCGCTCAAGCACTCCGCAAGATTCTAAACCGCGAGCGGATAGAAGTGCTGTTGGTTGCCCGCACACGCGACCTTAGCACCGCAATGCTTGCGGCAGGCGGGCAACGTGCGGTGGTGCTTTATCAGCAAATGCAATTTGGGCAAAGAAAAAAAGATCCATTTCACAATTGGGTGTATCGTCGTTTGGATGGATGCATTGGAATCACCCAGCGTCAGCGCGATCAATTTATCCGATTAACAAAACTTGATCCGGCAAAAATTTCAATTATCCCATACGGAATAGATGCGAATCATTTTTCTCCAAATATTTTTTCTGCATCAAATGCACGTGCAGAATTTGGCATTCCTGAGAGTGCGTTTTTAGTAGGAATTGTTGGCGGTTTTAATCGGGGGAAAGGGCAACGGGAATTTCTTGATGGGCTACGGCTTGCATGGGATGCAGAGCCGAACATTCGTGAGAACCTATGGGCGATTGTGGTGGGCGAGCGTCTTGGTGATGTTGGTGAATATACGGTTGAGCTACGTGCCTTGCGGGATTCACTTCCTTTCCGCGAGCGTGTTATTTTTTCTCCATTCCTCAACGATCCACGCACGGTGTATGCTGCCCTTGATCTGTTCGTTCTTGCTTCCCACTCCGAAACGTTCGGGATGGTGTTGCAGGAGGCAATGGCGATGGAGGTGGCTTGCATCGGAACCGATGCTGGCGGGGTGCCGGAAATTATTGTCCATGAAGAGCGCGGATTGCTGATCCCACCACAGAATCCTCAAGCGATTGCCGACGCTATTCTGCGGCTGTTTCGCAACCCATTGCTGCGCCAGAAGCTGGCAAAAAATTCCCGCCAATTTGTGCTTTCGGCCTACGATGCTGGCCGGCAATACTCCGCATTTGAGAACGCTTTGCAGAAGGCAATCCAAAGAAGAAAAAAGTTTGAGTGAAATGCCTTTAGATAATTTCTCAGATAATTTCTTCGACCCATTCAACCTCTGATTCCCTCCCCCTGTCATCCGGTGCATTCCTGCTGCCTGCTTTGGAAAACCGGCATTTTTTTACGCACGGCTGCTTGTTAAACTAACCATTCGTCCACGTATGATTTTTTGGAGACTGCGTCATGAACAAGCATCTCGTTCCGCACTTTGTGCTCCCGTTGGGGGCTGCCTTTGCGCTTACGCTTGGCGGTTGTGTAACGCTCACCACCCATAACCATTACGCCGAAGACCCAACCGCTACCTCGGCTACGATCCGTGCTGCTTCCAGCAATCAAACGGCGCATCACGTTGCCGATGGTAGCTGCAACCACTATCACAGCACCAGCTACAGTAATGCCGCGATTGAGCATTGCCAGCAGAGTGATAATTACAGGGTTGAGCATCATCCCACCTCCCCTATGTACCGTGATGAATGCGACTACCGATCCACCGACTACCCTGCGAATTATCCGTGGCGGTATGGTTCGCATGATCCCTACGTGATCTACGTCCCAACAGCCCCACAACCGAATCGCAATGACGAGCCGGCGCGACGCACCGATGCTGGAGGAAATGGAGCGGATACGCAGCGCGACGGAGTTCAATCGAAGCCGCGGCGGACGGAAGAGCCGGTGTACCGTCCCGAACGCCCGGTGGTTCTGCCAACGGCGAATGATGGAGTTCAATCGAAGCCGCGGCGGACGGAGGAGCCAGTGTACCGTCCCGAGCGGCCAGTGGTTTTGCCGACGGCGAACGATGGAGTTCAATCGAAGCCGCGGCGGACGGAGGAGCCAGTGTACCGTCCCGAGCGGCCAGTGGTTTTGCCGACGGCGAATGATGGAGTTCAATCGAAGCCGCGGCGGACGGAGGAGCCAGTGTACCGTCCCGAGCGGCCAGTGGTTTTGCCGACGGCGAACGATGGAGTTCAATCGAAGCCGCGGCGGACGGAGGAGCCAGTGTACCGTCCCGAGCGGCCAGTGGTTTTGCCGACGGCGAATGATGGAGTTCAATCGGAACCACGGCGGACGGTTCCTGTGGTGGAACATTCGCCACAGCAGACTATGCAGCAGCCAGGGAACCCAACGGTGGTGACTGGGCCAACAACGTCGGAGCCGCGCCGTTTCCAGCAAAGCGAAGATCGGATGCCTGCTCGGCAGTCAACTGTTCAGATAGAAGCGAAACCAGCTTCAAACGAACTCTCCAAGCCACGTCGTATAATAGTTGCGCCGACGGTTGCAACCGAGCCTGCAGCGCCAGCTGTCGTCGTCGGGCAAGCTCCGGTGGAATCCACTGTCCGTGGCAAAAAACAGGTGGAAGTAGAAATAGATAGCCCCTCGGTGCAGAAATACAAAACTGAGGAAGTTGTGGGCGATCCTGCATCTACTATGCCAGTGATGATGGTAATGCCTGCCGAGCAGGAAGGGCAAGGTTCGTCGGTGCGCCGGACAATTCCGCGCTAAAGAAGATAGTTGTTGAAGGGGGAGGGCTGGCAACTGCCCAGTTGTTCCATGAGAGTCGTTCTATCAATAGCGAGGCCTTGTTCGTTCCAGAGCAGGGCTTCGCTATTTTGCCGCAAATTTTTCAACGCTATGAAGATGCTTGCAATGCTTGCTTTGCTGATGGCCATATTGGTTGCGTGCAGTGCTAACTCTGATGTTCAGCAGACGAGTGGCCGCAAGGCCGATACTGCTTCTGCGATAGTGCGCACGCTGATTATCGGTTCTGGTGGGGGCTTCACCGGGATTTATCGTGGCTATCGGATATGCTCCGATGGCCGAGTGTATGCTTGGTCGGCTCCGGCAGGGGGGCGCGATACTGGAATCATCCTGTTCACTGATGCTGATTCAGTGGAGGGGTTCTTCAGGGTGATAGATGAGATGAAGTTCCAACAAGTGGACTACAACGATCCGGGAAATATGAACTGGTATGTGGAACTTCAGCAAGGGGAGCAAAGCCACAGAGTGCAATGGAGTACTTCGCCGCCGGCGGGAGCAATTGCGGAATTCCACCGCAAGGTGAGTGCTTGGGCGGCGGGGCATAGCAAAGAATCGGAGGCAGAGTAGGAGTGCTGCCAAATCTTTACAGCACACAGAGCGGCAGGCTTGTAATTTTCCTGCGAACTCTACTTTTTCCCATATCAACTAACGGAGCTTGCACATGGCATTACGACTTGGGGATTTCGTTCCCGACTTCACGCAGGATTCAACGGAAGGCACCATCAGTTTCTACGACTGGGCAGGCGATAATTGGGTGGTGCTTTTCTCGCACCCTGCCGATTACACCCCGGTGTGCACCACCGAGCTTGGGCAAGTTGCAAAACTGCAAAGCCAGTTTGCCGAACGCAACGTGAAACCCATAGGGCTTAGCGTGGATAGCCTAGAAGATCATAAAGGATGGATGAGTGATATTGAAGAAACGCAGGGGCAAGCGGTGAACTTCCCGATGCTGGCCGACAGCGATCGCCGCGTGGCCGACTTGTACGACATGATCCACCCAAACGCAAACGACACGCAAACCGTGCGCTCGGTGTTTATCATTGATCCCAGCAAAAAGCTGCGACTGATGCTAACCTACCCAGCCAGCACCGGGCGGAACTTCGCTGAAATCCTGCGGGTGATTGACAGCTTGCAGCTCACCGACCGCTACAGCGTTGCCACCCCAGCGAACTGGCAGGATGGCAACGATGTGATTATCTCTCCAAAACTGACCGATCCGGAAGTTCTTGCCGAAAAATTCCCCAAAGGCTACACCGAGCTAAAGCCATACCTGCGCGTTACCCCACAGCCGAATAAGTAGGTAGCAATGGCGTGAGTAATTCTCGGGTCTCAGCCGAAGTGATTGCTAATAAGAACGTGGCAAGCGGCCGTGCTTGCCACGTTCTTATTAGGGGTGGTACAGTAGAATCTGCCACTATGTGCTGTTATCCCCTACCTATCCTATCTCATTTGATAAAACACTTGAACTGACATTGTTTTTTCACTGAAAGCCTTACTCCTACCCGATCATTGTACAAGATTACAACCACTTTCCCATGCAATGTCTTCACGTGGCGTGACAAAGATTCACGCTGTAAAAAAGGAGAGAGGGATGAAATCGCTGTTATCTTGGCTATTTCCTGTGGTGGCATAGCTTTTGGTGTCCCAAAGCGGGGAAAAGAACCTTTCTTGGTATTTGGCAAGGCATTGCCGTTCCGGGATATGGCTCAATAAACAATCACCAATCATTGGATTGCCGCAAAGAACAACCTACTTCCTACCATCCATAGCTCCTGCCAATTGAAGGTATTGCTGGTGTGCAGCTCACGGGCGTAACCGCGATAACTCTTATCTAAAGCGCAGTGCTTCCCGGATATTGTAACCTTTGCAATGGAACGATTCACCGAATTCTTGGCCGTACGGGACATGAATTTTCGGCAAGAAAGGTTGCAGGGAAGAAGAAAATCATTCATATTTGCGCCCCACATGGTAAGGCCAGCACCCGTAGCCGGTATCCTTACCAGATTAACAGAGCAATAGAAAGGGCCTAAGTAAAAACAATAAAAACACACCAAAACAGAGGTTAGCACCATGACACGTATCCTTAAAGGATCGCTGACGTTGGGATTGCTGATGGCAGTTCTAACGCTGGTTGGTGGACAAGCGAACGCGCAACAGCCGCAAATCCGCTGGTCCGTGATCGGTTCAGGCGCCACAGTAAGCACGGGACCCGTGACGCTGTTCGGTACCATTGGCCAAACTGCCGTCGGTACGATCGAAGGCAGCGGTAAAACAGCATATCTCGGCTTCTGGGTTCCGTTCCCCCAAAACGGCCCAAGTGCCGCTCCAGATGAGCCAAAAGCGGGTGTTGCCGGGCTTCGCAACTACCCCAACCCTTTTAACACAACCACCACCATTTACTTCGATGTCAAACAGCGCAGCCAAGCACGGCTTCGCATTTTTGATATGTCAGGCCAACTTGTTAGCGACCTAATGGACGCTACGGTGGAGCCTGGTTCGCAAGAGGTAACTTGGAATGGCATGACCATTAGCGATCAAGAAGCTGCCTCTGGCACCTACATCTACACGCTTGAACTGCAGCCAACCGATGGCACTGCCATCAACGTTGGCATGAAGCAGAGTGGCGTAATGACACTGATGCGCTAATCCGCGCAATACTACCGAAGAAAGATTCTGAAAAAAGTATAGTTAGAGAACACTCGAAGGAGACAAACGAATGCAAAGAAAATTGTTCCCCGTTTCCGCAGCAGCGGTAGGCGCGTTGCTGTTGACGAATGCGGCTCTGGCGCAGATACCGGAGAAGATGTCCTATCAAGGGATGATTACGATTCCCGGCAACCCGACAAGCGCGAACTTCAAGTTTCGCATTTTCGATGTGGCCACCGGTGGGACGTTTTTGTATGAAGAAGCCCACACCGGTGTTGGGTTGACGGCCGCCGGTGGCGGTCTACAGCTGTTCAACGTGCTGATCGGAAGCACGACACCGTTGACGTTGCCGTTCGATAAGCCATATTGGCTGGAGATCGAGGTGAACGGGACGACGGTATCGCGGACGGAGCTGACCAGCTCGCCATATGCATTCCGTTCGCGGTTTGTGGATCAGCTGGCCGATGGTCAAGTGACGACCGAGAAGCTGGCCAACGGCGCAGTGACGCTGCAGAAGCTGAGCGGCGCGGGTGGTGCATCGGGTCAGGTTCTGACGCTGGATGCTGGCGGGAACGTGACGTGGGCGAACAGCGCAGCGGGCGGTGGAACGATCACAGGTGTAACCGCAGGGCCGGGTCTTTCCGGTGGCGGGACGACTGGGAACGTGGTGTTGGAGGTAGCGAATCAAGGGATCAAGACGTCAATGATCGCCGACGGTGCGGTGACAACGTCGAAGATCGCAAACGGGGCAGTGGGAACAAGCCAGATTGCAGCCGGTGCGATCAACAACGATCTGATCGCGGATGGTTCGATCACGACGGTGAAGTTCAACACGGCGGGAGTTTCGACGGGACAGACGCTGGTGTATGATGGGATTCAGTTGATTTGGGGGAACCCAACGCCTGGCGGTCCGGCCGGTGGAGACTTGACGGGATTGTATCCATTTCCTGAGATCGATGAGGGGGTGGTAGGCTCGCCGGAGTTGGCGGACAACAGCGTGGCATCGGTGGACATTTTGAACGGCACGATCCAGCAGGTGGATATGGCCGACAACTCCATCGGTTCGCCGCAGATCATTGACAACACTGTCTCCTCGGCTGATATTGAGAACGAGACCATTCTCTCCGAGGACATTCAAGACAACACCATTCAGTCTGTTGACATTCAAGACAACACGATTCAGTCCATTGACATCATGGACAATACGGTTGCCTCGATTGACATCCTGAATAACTCGGTTGCCTCGATTGACATCTTGGACAACACCGTTGCCTCGATTGACATCCAAGACAACACGATTGCCTTGATTGACATGGGACCGAACTCCGTCGGAACCGTGCAGATCATTGACAACACGGTCTCCTCCTTCGATATCCTGAACGAAACGATCCAGTCCATTGACATTATGGACAACACGGTTGCTAGTGCCGACATTTTGGATAACACCATCCAAGGCATTGATATCCAAAATGAGACGATCCAGAGCCAGGATATTCAAAACAACACGATCACGTTCGACGACATGGGCGACAACGCCGTCGGCACGAACGAGATCATTGACGGATCCGTCTCCACGCTTGACATCACCGATAATTCGGTTGCTTCCATTGACATCATGAACGGCACGATCGCTCAGGTGGACATGGCTGCCAACTCTATCGGTAGTGCTCAAATCATTGACAATGAGGTCAACAGCGCGGACATCACCGACAACAGCGTTGCGACGAACGACATTCTGAACAACACGATTTTGTCGGAAGACATCGCTGATAACACGGTCTCGACCGCCGACATCCTTGACAACACAGTTGGCAGTGCCGACATCACTGACAACAGCGTTGCCAGTGCGGACATCTTGGATGAGACGATCCTTGCCGGCGACATCGCCACCGGTGCAGTGACGACCACCGAGATTCTGGACAACACGATCACGCTGGCCGACATGGGTGACAACTCCGTTGGCACCACCGAGATTATTGACAACGATGTCACCAGCTTGGACATCCAGAACAACACGATTCTCTCGATTGACATCGCCGACAACACGGTGAGCTTTGATGACATGGCCGATAACTCAATCGGCACGAATGAGATCATTGACAACACGGTCAACAGCGAGGATATTCTGGATAATTCGGTTCAGAGTATTGATATCATGAACAATACGATTACCAGCGAAGACCTTGCTGATAATAGTATTAGCGGGATTGATATTCTGAACAACTCGATCACGAGTGTTGACATTGAGGACAACACGATCACGAGTGCCGATATCATGGACAACACGATCCAGGGTATTGACATCATGAACGAGACAATCCAGACGATCGACATCATGGACAACACGATCACGTTGGCCGACATGGGTGATAACTCGGTCGGTTCGACAGAGATCGTGGACAACTCCGTGACCAGCCTCGACATTCAAGATGAGACGATTGCAGCCGCCGACATCGGAACAGGCGCAGTCGCCTCGGACGAGATTGCAGACAACACGGTGGCTGGGGTTGACATCACCAACGAGACAATCGGTTTGGTTGACATCGGGACGGGTGCGGTGGCATCGGACGAGATCGTGAACAACAGCGTGACGACCGATGACATCATGGACAACACGATCGGCGCAGCCGACATGGGTGATAACTCAGTCGGTTCGACTGAGATCACTGATGGCTCCGTGACCAGTTTGGATATTGCCAACGAGACGATTCTCGCGATTGACATTGCCGCAGATGCGGTAGGCACCAGCGAGATCGCACCGGACGCAGTGACGACAGTGGAGATTTTGAACGAGACGATCACCGCAGCCGACATCGCTACCGATGCAGTTACTTCAGCTGAAATTGCTGATAACGCCGTAGGCACCAGCGAGATTGCTGCCGATGCAGTTACCTCGAGCGAAATCGCCGCCGACGCAGTTGGCTCAAGCGAGATCGCAACGGATGCGGTAGGCAGCGCGGAGATTGCTGCTGATGCAGTAGGCACGAGCGAGATCGCAGCAGATGCGGTTGGGACAAGTGAGATCGCACCGGACGCAGTGACGACGGTTGAAATCTTGAACGAGACGATCGCGTTGGCCGACATCGGCACGGGCGCGGTAGCATCGGATGAGATCGTTGACAACAGCGTCGCAAGCATTGACATCTTGGACAACACGATCGGCGCAGCCGACATGGGTGATAACTCCGTTAGCACCGCCGAGATCGCCGATAACTCGATCACAAGCCTCGACATCCAAAACGAGACGATTCTGGCAATTGACATCGCAGCGGATGCGGTCGGCACGAGCGAGATCGCCCCGGATGCAGTGACGACGACCGAGATTTTGAACGAGACGATCACCGCAGCAGACATCGCTGCTGATGCCGTGGGTTCGAGCGAGATCGCAGCCGATGCTGTCGGCACCAGCGAGATCGCAACGGATGCGGTGACGGCAGCGGAGATTGCGGCAGATGCCGTTGGCTCGAGCGAGATCGCGACGGATGCGGTAGGCAGCGCGGAGATCGCAGCAGATGCGGTGGGTGCTAGCGAGATCGGAGCCGATCAAGTCGGCACGAGCGAGATCGCGCCGGATGCGGTGACGACGGTTGAAATCTTGAACGAGACAATCGCGTTGGCCGACATCGGCACGGGCGCGGTAGCCTCGGATGAGATCGTGAACAACAGCGTCGCAAGCATTGACATCTTGGACAACACAATCACGCTGGCCGACATGGGTGACAACTCCGTTGGCACCGATGAGATCGCTGACAACTCGGTAAGCAGTGCGGATATCTTGAACGAGACGATCTTGGGCGTGGACATCGCCGCCGATGCCGTTGGCACGAGCGAGATCGCCCCGGATGCAGTGACGACGACCGAGATTTTGAACGAGACGATCACCGCAGCAGACATCGCTGCTGATGCCGTGGGTTCGAGCGAGATCGCTGCCGATGCTGTCGGCACCAGCGAGATCGCAACGGATGCGGTGACGGCAGCGGAGATTGCGGCAGATGCCGTTGGCTCGAGCGAGATCGCGACGGATGCGGTAGGCAGCGCGGAGATCGCAGCAGATGCGGTGGGTGCTAGCGAGATCGGAGCCGATCAAGTCGGCACGAGCGAGATCGCGCCGGATGCGGTGACGACGACGGAGATTATGAACGAGACGATCACGGCAGCGGACATTATGGACAACAGCGTGACGAGCGCAGACATCCAGAATGGGACGGTTGCGAACGTTGACATGGCAGCAAACAGCATCGCAAGCACGAACATCATCGATGGGACGATCTCGTTGGCGGACATGGATCTGAACAGCGTGAACACGTCGCACATCGTGGATGCAACGATCGGGCCGATAGACATCAAGGGGGCATTGGCGACGGCACCGGATCAAGCCTTGATTTCGGTAGCGGGAGTTCCGATGACGGTGGCATGGGGGTATCCAACGGCCGATCAGTTGGTGATACCGTTCAGCCAGACGGCAACGAACGCAGCAGCGTTGTTTAGCTTGACGCAGTTGGGAGGTGCAGGGGATGTGACGAACTTCGTGTACAACACTCTGGGTGGTCTGGGGAATGCGTTGGAGGCAACGTCGAACGGCGCAGCACCGACGATTTTGTCAACGAACACGGATGGTGCCCCAGCGATTGCAGCGGTGAACAACGGAACGGGTGCAGGTGTTACCTCGAGCACGGGTAACGGCCATGCGTTCGCAGGCACGGTTGCAGGAATTGGAGATGGGGTGAACCTGACGATGAACGGATCTGGCACTGGTGTCAACGTTACAACAACTCCAACAGGCACGGGTCGTTCGGGTGCGTTTACCAACAACAACGCTGCCAACCCAAACAACACGGTTGAAATTGCCAGCAATGCTGCCAACACAGCAGCGCTTGCGGTGACATCCACTGGAGCTTCGGGCAACGGCATTGATGTCAATACCAATGGTGATGCATCCAGCCGCGGCATCAACGTTCTGCAAAGTGGCGCAGGTCGCAGTGGACAGTTCTACAACAGCCAGACAACGAATTCCAACACAGTTGTGTATGTCCAGAGCGACGGCAACGTTCGTCCAGACAGCGCAGGTGTTGACGTGAAGTTGATCAACGGTGCCGAGGACGGCGACGGTGTGCGTGCGGTTCTGGGACAACTGAACAGCATTGACATCGCTGGTGGCAACATTGCACCAAATGCCGGTGATGAACTGGTTGCTGGTTCCTACGAAGGCGATGCTATTGAAGGTATCAACCGCGGCCGTGGTGGTCGCGCTGGTCACTTCGAGATTTTTAACCCGAACAACATCCGCAATGCTGTTGATGTGATGAACAACAACGGCACCACTGACGACGGTGGCGATGGGGTGAACATCTTCATGAGCAACACGCTGAACGACATGGACGGTCTGGATTCGCGTACCGTCAGTGCCGACACTGGCAACGCCGGACGCTTCACGATCCTGACACCGACAAACCGCGGCAATGGTGTCTATGCCACAACCAACTCAACAAACACCGGTAATGCAGTGTTTGGCGAGCACTTCGGAACAACCGGCAATGCCGGACGTTTTGTGGCACGGGCCGTTGTGGGTGGCAACACACATAACGATGACGCTGTGTACGTGGAGCAACAAGGAACGAGCAACGGCATCCGCGCTCGTAACGTGAACGCAGGGAATGGCTTGGCAACAAGTGCTGGTATCTTTGAGGTCACTCAGCCAACCAACGGTGCAAACGTTGTCAACGTGACAACGAACAGCAATACTGGCAACGGGTTGTTTGCAACCACGACCAATGCTACCAACACTGGTAACATGGTTCACGCTGTTCATCCATCCATGGGTGGTGCTGGCTTCTTCAGCACAACAAACTCTGCTGATGCCTATACCGACACGACAGTCGTCATGCGGAGCAGCACTGGGTTTGCAGCAGCTGCACCAGGCGCGCCAGGAGTACCGGCACATCCTTACAAAGGATCGGTACTTCAGGTAACGCAGAATGGTGGCTATAATGAAAACAACACGGCTCCGTTCCTGTTCCAAGTTCAAGGTGCGAATGCTATCCGCGCAGAAATTGATGGACGCAATAACCCAGCTGGCTTCCAGTATGGCAATGATAGTTCGGCAATTTATGCTCGCTCCTATGGTCGCGGCCATGTTGTTTACATTGAGAATGCAAACAACAACTTCATATCTACTACGGCCAACAACAAATCAACCTTGATGGTATCTACCTTAGGTGGTGGCCATGCTATCGAGGGCGATGCTGCAAGCCGTCTTCCGGCCGGAACAAATAACAACGGTGTGCGCGGTAATCAATACAGCCCGCAGGATGTATCTGCAACGGGTGTCAACTCACAGTTGTCGGTTTCTACTGCTGGTGTATTGGGTGCTGTGCTGACCGGTGGAGCCGGAATGCCAAGCGGCTTGAACCAGAACGGTAAAGGTATCATGGGGTACAACCTTGGTAATACCGGCTTTAATGGTCCAGTTGGCGGTTGGGCTGGTGTGATGCGTGCTGATAACCTTGCAAACGGCTTGTTGATTTCGGTTGCTGGCCAAGTTAGCGCAACAACACCAACGCATACTGCGCCAACGTTCCGCAATGCTGGCTTTACCAACGAGGTTCCGCCTGCACCAGGTATCTTCCCAACGGTGCGTCAAGCCATCCAAGTTGTCGCCGGTGGTTATGTGCAATCATATGCACGTACCCCAGTGAATGCTGGAGCCGAGCCACACGCATTGGTTGCTGAGTACATGATCTGGGATGCAGGGGATAATGGAGTAGCTGCCGATCCTGTTAATGTCACCCTTCCTGGTGGCGCAATTGGCCTTGTTCCAGGCCAAACGATCACAGTGATCACATCCGATCCTGATGGCGCAGTTGTTGGCGGTCCAGTAGCTGGAACTGCGGATAACACACCAAGCCAAGGCCAAGGCATAACCTACGTCTGGAATGGCACAGCTTGGTTCTCGCTTAACTAATAACCCAATATCAGGGTAATACAAATGGGGTGCAGTTCTACTGCACCCCATTTTTTTTACATAAAATTCTTGGCCTATTCTTGTTGTGAACGCTTGCCCAAACCAACAAAAACCTTCATATTGCGCCCGCTTTGCTGAGCCACATTGTTTGATGTGGCAAAAATTCACGTTATGGGAATGAATATCACGATTCCATTTCGTTCATTCTTCCAGTAATGCTTCATTGATACCCCAGTTTGCCATGCTTTCGGCGTTTTTACCGTCTTTCAGGGGATTCAAATCTCCTGGCGGCACGGTTTTTGACGTTACTTGCCGTTGCTTGAATCTTTGCTCAAGCATTTCCATTCCCACGTTTGCGTACGAATAGCACAAACAACATAGAGATAAACACTAAACCGTTACTATCCGATCAGGAGAACACATGCACAATCGTTTCGGACTAGTCCCGGCAGCAGCGGTAGGCGCGTTGCTGTTGACGAATGCGGCTCTGGCGCAGATACCGGAGAAGATGTCCTATCAAGGGATGATTACGATTCCCGGCAACCCGACAAGCGCGAACTTCAAGTTTCGCATTTTCGATGTGGCCACCGGTGGGACGTGTTTGTATGAAGAAGCCCACACCGGTGTTGGGTTGACGGCCGCCGGTGGCGGTCTACAGTTGTTCAACGTGCTGATCGGAAGCACGACACCGTTGACGTTGCCGTTCGATAAGCCATATTGGCTGGAGATCGAGGTGAACGGGACGACGGTATCGCGGACAGAGCTGACCAGCTCGCCGTACGCATTCCGTTCGCGGTTTGTGGATCAGCTGGCTGATGGTCAAGTGACGACCGAGAAGCTGGCCAACGGCGCAGTGACGCTACAGAAGCTGAGCGGCGCGGGTGGTGCATCGGGTCAGGTTCTGACGCTGGATGCTGGCGGGAACGTGACGTGGGCGAACAGCGCAGCGGGTGGTGGCACGATCACCGGCGTAACCGCAGGACCGGGTCTTTCCGGTGGTGGCGCAACCGGGAACGTGGTGTTGGAAGTAGCGAATCAGGGGATCAAGACATCAATGATCGCCGACGGCGCGGTGACAACGTCGAAGATCGCAAACGGGGCAGTGGGAACAAGCCAGATTGCAGCCGGTGCGATCAACAACGACCTGATCGCCGATGGTTCGATCACGACGGTGAAGTTCAACACGGCGGGAGTTTCGACGGGACAGACGCTGGTGTATGATGGGATTCAGTTGATTTGGGGGAACCCAACGCCTGGCGGCCCGGCCGGTGGAGACTTGACGGGATTGTATCCATTTCCTGAGATCGATGAGGGGGTGGTAGGCTCGCCGGAGTTGGCGGACAACAGCGTGGCATCGGTGGACATTTTGAACGGCACGATCCAGCAAGAGGATATGGCCGACAACTCCATCGGGACCGAGCAGATCATTAACAACACCGTAAACAGTGCTGACATCCAGGACAACACCGTTGCCTCGGTTGACATCCTGAACAATTCGGTTGCTTCGGTGGACATCCAGGATAACACCATTCAGTCGGTGGACATCCAGGATAACACCATCCAGTCGGTGGACATCATGGATAACACCATTGAATCCATTGATATTCGCGACAACACTGTTGCCTCGATTGACATCTTGGACAACACGATTGCCTTGATTGACATGGGACCGAACTCCGTCGGAACCGTGCAGATCATTGACAACGATGTCACTTCCGCCGACATCCAGAACAATACAATTCAGTCCATTGACATTCTGGATAACACCGTTGCTAGTGCCGACATCTTGGATAACACCATCCAAGGTCAGGACATCCTAGACAACACCATCCAAACGCAGGACATCCAAGACAACACGATCACCTTTGCCGACATGGGGGACAACTCCGTTGGCACCGTTGAGATCGTGGATAACAGCATCACCAGTCTTGATCTTCAGGACAACGGCGTTGCCTCGATTGACATCATGGATGGCACCGTTAGCCAAGCAGACCTTGCTGCTAATTCGGTTGGCACATCGCAGATCATTGATGGCTCGGTCAACAGCGCGGACATCACCGACAACAGCGTTGCGACGAACGACATTCTGAACAACACGATTTTGTCGGAAGACATCGCTGATAACACGGTCTCGACGGCTGATATTCTCGACAACACGGTTGGCAGTGCCGACATCACCGATAACAGCGTTGCCAGTGCGGACATCTTGGATGAGACGATCCTTGCCGGCGACATCGCCACCGGTGCGGTGACGACCACCGAGATTCTGGACAACACGATCACGCTGGCTGACATGGGTGACAACTCCGTTGGCACCACCGAGATCGTGGACAACAATATCACGAGTCTGGACATCCAGAACAACACGATTCTCTCGATTGACATCGCCGACAACACGGTGAGCTTTGATGACATGGCCGATAACTCAATCGGCACGAATGAGATCATTGACAACACGGTCAACAGCGAGGATATTCTGGATAATTCGATTCAGAGTATTGATATCATGAACAATACGATTACCAGCGAAGACCTTGCTGATAATAGTATTAGCGGGATTGATATTCTGAACAACTCGATCACGACGGACGACATTCAGGACAACACGATCACGAGTGCCGATATCATGGACAACACGATCCAGGGTATTGACATCATGAACGAGACGATCGAGACGATTGACATCATGGACAACACGATCACGTTGGCCGACATGGGTGACAACTCGGTCGGTTCGACAGAGATCGTGGACAACTCCGTGACGAGTTTGGATGTCATGGATAACACTCTGACCACTGCCGACATCGGAACAGGCGCAGTCGCCTCGGACGAGATTGCAGACAACACGGTGGCTGGGGTTGACATCACTAACGAGACAATCGGTTTGGTTGACATCGGGACGGGTGCGGTGGCATCGGACGAGATCGTGAACAACAGCGTGACGACCGATGACATCATGGACAACACGATCGGCGCAGCTGACATGGGTGATAACTCCGTTGGCACCGCCGAGATTGCTGATAACTCCGTCACGAGCCTAGACATTGAGAACGAGACGATTCTCGCGATTGACATCGCCGCCGATGCAGTCGGCACCAGCGAGATCGCCCCGGACGCAGTGACGACGGTTGAAATCTTGAACGAGACGATCACCGCAGCAGACATCGCTGCCGACGCAGTCGGATCGAGTGAGATTGCCACTGATGCCGTAGGCACCAGCGAGATTGCTGCCGATGCAGTTACCTCGAGCGAAATCGCCGCCGATGCCGTTGGCTCGAGCGAGATCGCGACGGATGCGGTTGGCAGCGCGGAGATCGCAACGGATGCGGTGCAATCAGCCGAGATCGCCGCGGATGCGGTCGGCACCAGCGAGATCGCACCGGACGCAGTGACGACGGTTGAAATCTTGAACGAGACGATCGCGTTGGCCGACATCGGCACGGGCGCGGTAGCATCGGATGAGATCGTGAACAACAGCGTCGCAAGCATTGACATCTTGGACAACACAATCACGCTGGCCGACATGGGTGACAACTCCGTTGCGCCTGATGAGATCGCTGACAACTCGGTAAGCAGTGCGGATATCTTGAACGAGACGATCTTGGGCGTGGACATCGCCGCCGATGCCGTTGGCACGAGCGAGATCGCCCCGGATGCAGTGACGACGACCGAGATTTTGAACGAGACGATCACCGCAGCAGACATCGCAGCTGACGCAGTCGGATCGAGTGAGATTGCCACTGATGCCGTAGGCACCAGCGAGATTGCTGCCGATGCAGTTACCTCGAGCGAAATCGCCGCCGACGCAGTTGGCTCGAGCGAGATCGCGACGGATGCGGTAGGCAGCGCGGAGATCGCAGCAGATGCGGTGGGTTCCAGCGAGATCGCCGCGGATGCGGTCGGCACCAGCGAGATCGCACCGGACGCAGTGACGACGGTTGAAATCTTGAACGAGACAATCGCGTTGGCCGACATCGGCACGGGCGCGGTAGCCTCGGATGAGATCGTGAACAACAGCGTCGCAAGCATTGACATCTTGGACAACACAATCACGCTGGCCGACATGGGTGACAACTCCGTTGGCATAGGTGAGATCGCTGACAACTCGGTAAGCAGTGCGGATATCTTGAACGAGACGATCTTGGGCGTGGACATCGCAGCCGATGCCGTTGGCACCAGCGAGATCGCGCCGGATGCAGTGACGACGACCGAGATTTTGAACGAGACGATCACCGCAGCAGACATCGCTGCTGACGCAGTTGGTTCCAGCGAGATCGCCGCCGATGCAGTCGGCACCAGCGAGATCGCAACGGATGCGGTGACGGCAGCGGAGATTGCGGCAGATGCCGTTGGCTCGAGCGAGATCGCGACGGATGCGGTAGGCAGCGCGGAGATCGCAGCAGATGCGGTGGGTGCTAGCGAGATCGGAGCCGATCAAGTCGGCACGAGCGAGATCGCGCCGGATGCGGTGACGACGACGGAGATTATGAACGAGACGATCACGGCAGCGGACATTATGGACAACAGCGTGACGAGCGCAGACATCCAGAATGGGACGGTTGCGAACGTTGACATGGCAGCAAACAGCATCGCAAGCACGAACATCATCGATGGGACGATCTCGTTGGCGGACATGGGTCCGAACAGCGTGAACACGTCGCACATCGTGGATGCAACGATCGAGCCGATAGACATCAAGGGGGCATTGGCGACGGCACCGGATCAAGCCTTGATTTCGGTAGCGGGAGTTCCGATGACGGTGGCATGGGGGTATCCAACGGCCGATCAGTTGGTGATACCGTTCAGCCAGACGGCAACGAACGCAGCAGCGTTGTTTAGCTTGACGCAGTTGGGAGGTGCAGGGGATGTGACGAACTTCGTGTACAACACTCTGGGTGGTCTGGGGAATGCGTTGGAGGCAACGTCGAACGGCGCAGCGCCGACGATTTTGTCAACGAACACGGATGGTGCCCCAGCGATTGCAGCGGTGAACAGCGGAACGGGTGCAGGTGTTACCTCGAGCACGGGTAACGGCCATGCGTTCGCAGGCACGGTTACGGGAAGTGGAGATGGGGTGAACCTGACGATGAATGGAACCGGCACCGGTGTCAACGTTGCAACCAATGGCACGGGTCGTTCGGGCATGTTCCAGAATAACAACCCTGCGAACACTGCTTCAACGGTATGGGTCAACAGCAACGCAAATGCTGGCAATGCCTTGCAAGTGGATGCTACCGGTGGATTGGGGAATGCGGTTGTTGCTTCGGCAAATGGCGCGGCAGGCAGCACCACGGTGATAGCCTCCAACACTGGCGCGGGTCGTTCGGGTCATTTCGATAACACGCAGCCAACAAACGCCAACACGATCGTCCGTGTTCAGTCGGCTGGAAACACCGGCAGTGTTGCTGGCCAAGATGCCTTCCCGTTCCCAATCGGAAACGCAGGCCTTGATGTTGCCTTGACAAACCCAGCTGCCACTGGTGCTGCGGTTCAATCAACGCAAGCAGGAACTGGTTTGGCTGGCCGCTTCGAAGCCACCGGAAACGGTAGCGGTGTCTATATCACCACGAACGATGCCGCAAACAAAGGTGGTTTGTGGGTCAATCGCGGTGGTATCGTGATGCCATATCGCTCGGTCAACGCCAACTACACCGTCCAGCTTGATGATGCCTACATCCGCGTTCAGGATAACGGTGTCGCGGCCAGCACCTTCTCCGTCACCTTGCCAGCAGGCTTGCAGGATGGCCAAACCATCTGGGTCTATAACGGCGACGTTGATGCTCTGGCTCAAGGTGTTGGTGGTCTGCTTGGTGTGGTCAACGGCACGGGCGCACCGTTCGTTGGCTTCAACATCAGCCCGTGGCGCGGTTGCCAGTTCGTCTATATCTCAGCACTTGGTGGCTGGGTGCCGATGAGCAACCTGTAATCCGACAATTCCTGCGCTTTCCCGCGCAGCGATGCTCAGCAGGGGATGGAGAGAATTTCTCTTCATCCCCTGCTTTTTTGCTTTTCCGCTGGTGGATTGCTTGTCTGCTCCCCTACGCTTCGCTATACTCGCAGCATGAACGCAATCCGCTTTTTCCACACGCCCCTTTTCACGCTCTGTTTGCTTGCTGGCTGCGGTGGCGGCAATGGCGACAAGCAACCCAAACAGATTCCTGCTTCGTCATCGCGGTCTTCATCCCCTTCGGCGGTCACTTCGCCGGCATTGGCGATGTATGATTTCAATGCCCCCGCCACCGTTCTCACGCTTCCGGCGGAGTTGGACGAAATCTCGGGGCTGGCCATCACCCCCGATAACCGCCTGTTTACCCACAACGACGAAAATGGATCCATTGCCGAAATAGACATGGCCACCGGGGCGATCCGTAAACAGTTTCAGCTGGGCGGGAAGGGGGCAGATAAAGATTTTGAGGGGATTGCGATTGTGGGAAAACGGTTCTTTATCACCACCAGTGCCGGTGCCGTTTTTGAGTTTGCCGAAGGAAAGCCCGACGAAACAGTTCCCGTCACGGAATACCCAACCGAACTATCCACCAAAAACGATGTTGAGGGACTCTGCTACGATCCCGCCACCAACTCCCTTCTACTGGCCTGCAAGGAGCGCGCTGGCAAAGGCTTGGACCAGATGAAAGCCGTCTATGCCTTCTCGCTCGACTCCATGAAGTTGATCCTCCAGCCCCGCTTCCTCCTTCCAATTGCTCAACTGCTGGATGGCGCGCGCGGCGGCGAATTCAATCCCTCTGGCATTGAGTTCAATCCCCGCTCGCGCACGTTCTGCATTGTTGCTGCCGAAGGGAAATCGGTGGTGGAGGTTTCGCCGGAAGGGACGATTCTGGGCCAGGTGAAGCTCGATAAATTTCACCGCCAAGCCGAAGGAATCACCTTCGCTGCCGATGGCACGCTGCTGATTAGCGACGAGGCTCGCGGCCAGCAACCCACCATCGCCCTCTATCCGTCACGCTCCGCTCCGTAGGGAACGGCGGGTGCTTCGGTTCGCTTCCGCGCAATCTTCCCCGGTCCCTTCTTCGTACTCCTTTCGGCATCCTTCCCCCGTCCTTTCCCTGGCGTTATCATATCCTTTGGAACAGCTCATGTGGCTTCAATCACGCTCTCCGCTCCGTTCCTTTCCCCGGCTGATGTGCTGGCTTATTGCGGCAAGCGTTGCCACGGCCCAAACCGAGCAACCAGCAGCCCCCGCCAAAAAAACTGTGCGATTAATCCCCGGCCCCGAGTACGCCGCTGGCGGTGCCCATCGCTTCTTTTTTGGAGACTTGTGGCGGAACCTTTGGGCAACCGAGATCGAGGTGGATGTCCTTGATCTATCCACCTTTGCCGGCGGATTGAAACCAACAAAACGTGGCGGGGGATTCCAGACAAAATCGCTCCGCTTTGCTGCCGCCAATGGGCGCGAGTACAAGTTCCGCTCGCTGAACAAAAATCCCAAAAAAGTGCTGCCGGAGGAATTGCAGGAGTCCATCGTGGCCGACATCGTGCAGGACCTTATCAGCACCTCGAACCCGGTTTCCCCGCTTGTTGCCGCGCCAATTCTTGATGCCGAAGGAGTGCTGAACACTTCCCCAAAAATCGTTGTGCTTCCCGATGATGAACGGCTTGGAGAGTTCCGCGCCGACTTCGGCGGGCTGCTGGGAATGCTGGAGGAAAACCCCACCGCCGAAGATGATGAAGAAGGCTTTGCCGGTGCCGATAAAATCGTCACCACCTACAAATTCTTCCGCCGTTTGGAGGAGGACAACGACAACCAAGTGGATTCCCGCGCCTTCCTTCGTGCGCGGTTGCTGGATATCTTCATGGGCGATTGGGACCGCCACGTGGACCAGTGGCAGTGGGCACGCTTCCGCGAGCGTGGCGAGAAACTTTGGCGGCCAATCCCACGCGACCGCGACCAAGCCTTCTGCCGCTACGATGGGCTTATCCCTTCGGTGGCCGAAATGGCGGTGGCGCAGTTAGAAGGGTGCGAAGATGAGTATCCCAAAATCACGGACCTCACCTGGTCCGGACGCTACCTGGACCGCAAGTTCCTTTCCGCCATTGATCGCCCAACCTGGGATTCCATCGCCAACGATGTTGCCAGCAAGCTGACCGACCAAGTGCTTGACAACGCCGTCCGCCAAATGCCGCCGGAGATGTACGCGAAGGAGGGCGCAACCCTTGCCGCCACCCTGCGCGCACGGCGCGACGGGTTCCGCGCAGCCGCAACCGAGTTCTACGTGAACATGGCGAAGGTGGTGGAGATTCGTGGAAGCGATAAAGGGGAATATTTGCAGGTGGCACGCCACGGCGACACCGCCACCGAGGTTTGGATGTTCAAGAGGGACAAGGCCACGGGGGAGAAGAAGGAGGGGGAAGCCTTCTTCCACCGCCTGTTCAACAACAGCGAGACCCGCGAGCTTCGCATCTTCCTGTTTGATGGCGACGACAAATCCGTGGTCCGCGGCGAAGCGAACTGCGGTCCAATCGTTCGGGTGGTGGCCGGCGACGGCCAAGATGAGCTGATTGACAGCTCGCAGGTGAACGGCTACTTCCTCAGCATCACCCCAATCCCCGATGCGGAAATCAAAACCTACTTCTACGACGAAGGGAAGAAAACAACCGTGGTGGAAGGAAGCAGCACCTGCTACACCAGCCGCGCACGCTCCGCCCCCGCCAACGACACCTTGAAGTACGAGCCGCCCGTTGAGGACCGCGGGCACGACTGGCGATTTGGCCCCGTTTACGGCTACAACAGCGACGAGGGGGTGATTGCTGGCGGCGGCCCAATCTTGTATAAGTTCGGATTCGATGCCGACCCGTACGTCTATCGGCTGGACCTGCGTGCTGGATATGCCACGGTGAACCGCTTCACCGCGGAGTTCACCAGCGATTTCTACACGCTGATCCCGGGCACGCATTTCAGCATGAACGCACGGGCCTCGGAGCTAGAGGTCCTGAAGTTTTTTGGGATTGGGAACGAGACACCGTTCAACCGCCAGCTTGCCGATGACGGATTCTACAAGCTCCGCCAGGTGCAGTATTCGTTCCGCCCGGAGCTTCGGGTTCCGTTGGCCACAACAACGGAGAGCTATCTTGGAGCCGAGTATCGGTCCATCCGCACGGAGCTTACCGACAAGGATGACCAGAACGACTCCACATTCCTGAGCACGCAGCCCGTGCCGGTGTACGGAACCGAGGATATCAGCATCCCCAAACTGTACGCCGGATTGAGCATTGACACCCGCAACAGCCAGGCCTTCCCCACCCGCGGCCTGTTTCTGAACTTGCAAGGCTCCTACAGCCCAAAGATTGGGAAGCTGCGCGATGACATGGTCCGCATTCAGGGGGATGCGCGGCTCTATCTATCGGCCAAACTGCTTATGCCGATGACGCTGGCGTTGCGTGCTGGCGGCGAGCATATCTGGGGTGAGTATCCATTTTTTGAGGCTGCGTTTTTGGGGGGAACCTCAACGTTGCGCGGGTTCGATAAAAACCGTTTTGCCGGGAACGCATCGGCCTTTGCCAATGCCGAGTTGCGGGCCTACCTGTTCCAACTGAAGCTGCTGGTTCCCCATTACGTCGGCTTCTTCCTGAGTGCCGATGGGGGGAAGGTGTTTGTCACGGGGGAAAAATCCGACACGTTCCACCGGGCGGTTGGCGGCGGGTTGTGGGTTGCCCCGGTCTCGCCGGAGAACGTTTTCAGCGTGGGCTATGCCAAGTCGGAATCGGAAGATGGCGGTATCTATTTCACCGCAGGGTTTATGTTCTAAGCTCTCTGCAGATCAATCAACCTATCCAAGGCAAATTCCATGTCGCAGATGATCGCTGTCAACCGCCGTGCGCGGCAGCTGCGGAAGGCCCGTAGCGTTGCCATTGGCGGCGGGGTTGGGGCCACGCTTGGCCTGCTGTTTGCGCTGCTGCTGCAAGGGCTGCATCTTGGCCCGTTGCTCAATGGCTGTATCAACGGCATGGTGATTGGCGGCGTGGGGGCGATGTTCGAGAACTACGTCTTCCAAGTTCGCTTCCGCAAGCTCAATTTCCTTTCGGTGCTGCTGTTCCGGTCGCTCTTCTACGCAACGCTGGTCAGCGTGACGGTGATTCTGGAGATCAAGGCGTACCGGTTGGTCCGCTACGGCATTCCCCTCACCGAAATTTCTGGCGACCCTGGCTTCATGGAGTTCCTGGTGGATGGTGAGTTCTGGGCGATTCTGGCGTTTGCGGTGGTGGGGAGTTTCATCATCAACTTCATGCGCCAAATCAACCGCCTGCTTGGCCAAAACGTTCTGCTGAATTACCTCACCGGGCGTTACCACAAGCCGATTGAAGAGGAGCGGATTTTCCTCTTCTTGGATATGCGTTCCAGCACCACCATCGCCGAGCGGATTGGCCACCTTCCGTTCCATCAGCTTATCAACGATTGCTTCTTTGACCTGACCGAGCCGATCATCGAGGCCAAAGGGGAGATTTACCAGTACGTTGGCGATGAGATTGTGGTGACGTGGCCAATGGCCAAAGGCCTGCACGATGCCAACTGCATCCGCTGCTTCTTTGCCATTGCCGACCAGATGGAGGAACTGCGCGAAACCTACATCGCCAAGTATGGGTTTGTGCCGGAGTTCAAGGCCGGGTACCACTACGGCACGGTGATTATTGGGGAGATTGGCGATGTGAAAAAGGAGATCGCCTTCCACGGCGACCCGGTGAACACCACCGCACGCATCCAGGCGGAGTGCAACGGGTTCGGGGTCAACATCCTTCTGTCCGGGGACCTGCTGGAGCGGCTCCCCTCCGTTCCCGAGTTGAAGCCTCACGCAATCGGCAGCATCCAGCTTCGGGGGAAGGAGCATCCGGTGGAGTTGTTCACGATGCGGCGTGAGCCAAATCCCTAATTGCTTCCGGTGCCCGGGGGCTGTTCCGCCCTTTCCACCATCGCGTAGGCCTCGGCTTGCGAGCGGAGAGCAGCGGCGGCGTTGTTGGCGTAATGGCTTTGGAGCTTCCCGTCAAGGCGGCGTGCTTTTTGGGTGTCGGATAGCTGCAACTCAATCATCGCCAACAGCTGTTGGCGGATGGCCTCGTCATCTATCGGGAAGGCAACCTCAACGCGGCGGCGTAGGTTCCGCGTCATCCAGTCGGCGGAGCTAACAAACAGCAGTTGCCGCGCACCGCTCCCGAAAATGTAGATACGGGCGTGCTCCAAAAAACGGTCCACGATGCTGATAACCCGAATCCTTCCCCTGAGTTCGGGAAGCGAAGGGTTCAAGCAGCAGATGCCCCGCACAATCAGGTCAATCTCCACCCCGGCCATTGCCGCCTCGTAGAGTTTCTGGATCATGGATGGCTCCTCAAGGCTGTTCAGCTTCAGCACAATCTTCCCCGATTCCCCCCGCCGCGCCGCCGCAATCTCCCGGTCCACCAATTCCTTGCATCGTTTCTGCATGGTGAAGGGGGCAACAAGCAGCCGCCGGAACGTTGGCTGCGGCAATTCCCCCATCAAGAAGGCGAAAACCTGGCGCACCTCGGCAGTGATCTCCGTAGCGGAAGTGAACAACCCGTGGTCGGTGTAAACCCGCGCCGTCTTCTCGTTAAAATTGCCGCTGCTCAGATACGCATACCGCTTTGTCTCCCCTGCCTCCATCCGCTCGGCCAGCAGCAGTTTGCTGTGGACCTTGATGCCGGGCATGCTGCAGATTACTTCCGCCCCGGCCTCGGTAAGTTCTTCGGCCCATTGCAGGTTTGCTTCCTCGTCGAATCGGGCTTTCACCTCCACGAACACCGCCACCCGTTTCCCTGCTTTTGCCGCAGCAACCAGCGCGGCCACCACTCCGGAGTTGCTGGCAACACGGTACAGGGTGATGAAGATCGCTTGCGTGCTGGGGTCCACCGCGGCCTCCTGAAGAAACCGCACAACGTAGTGGTAGGAGTGATAAGGGAAATGGAGGATATGGTCCCGCTGTGCAATCGCGTCGTACATCGCCTGTGCCCGGTCCAACGCTGCCGATGGCAATGGCGGAAGCGGAGGATACTCCAACGCCGGGCCGATTGGATTCGGCAGCGTAAAAAAGTCGTTGAAGTTGTGGTATCGCCCGCCGCGAATCATCTCCTCCTTCCCAAGCTGCAGCCGCTGCCGGAGGGCCTGCCGGACTGGCTTCGGCATTGCCGCATCGAACAGAAATCGGGCCGGGGTTCCGGTGGCGCGCCGGCGCAAGCCTTTCCGGATTTTTTCCACCAGGTCGCCTTCAAATTCATCATCAATGTGCAGCTCCGCATCGCGTGTGAGCTTTACCGACCAAGCCCCAACGATCTGCTGCTGCGGGAACAGCTCCGGCAGCCCCAGCCGCACAACGTCATCCAGCACAATGAACGGGTGGGCGTTCCCATCCGCCGAAGTAAGCGGAACAAAACGGGGAAGCGGCGGGGAAGGGATGGAGACCAGCACGCAGCACAACGGCGCGGAATCGTGAGGGGTGGAATCGGGCGGGGCAAGCTGCACCGCAAAGTAGATCCCCTTATTGTGAAGAAACGGCGCGGCTTCCCCCAACTCCATCGGCAGCGTCTGGATATGCGGAAGAACGCTTTGCTGGAAATAGGCGTGGACCTGGGCGCGTGCTTCATCCCACAATTCCTCCGCCCGAGGGAAGGTGATCCCATGCTCGGCAAGCGCGGGAAGGAGCTGGCCGTGGAAAATCGCCCCGAACTCCTCCTGCTGGCGGTCCACAGTTTTGTGGATTCGGCGAAGAAGCTCCGACGGGTCATCGCCAAGCGTTTTGGTGCCGCCATGCTTCAGGTGCGTCAGGGCTTGGATGGAGGCAACCCGAACGCGGAAAAATTCATCAAGATTGCTGGAGAAGATGGCAAGGAAACGGAGCCGTTCGTACAGCGGGACGGTGGGGTCGGCGGCCTCCTGCAGCACCCGCTGGTTGAACGATAACCAGCTGCGGTCACGATTGAGAAAGGTTGATGGCGTTGCCATTGCAGAAGCTCAGCGTGAAGAAGATGAAGAATGGATGGCCGGAGAACGCGCTGGCGTTTGGCCTGCGAGCAACCCGGTGTGGACCGCACAAAATACGGGAACCATCACGGCGCAGATTGCTCACCGGCAAAGAATCTTGCCAATCTTGCTGGCAAGAAACAGCGAAGCCTGCCGAAGCGAACTTCAGCAGGCTTCCGAACTCAAAAATCTGGCAAAGATTTACCGCACCACCGCCACGTTGCAGATGCCCAAAACTTGGTTGGCGCGCTCCAGCCGTGCGAAGTACGCCCCGCCGGGAAGCTGATGGAGTGGGATGGCCGCAACGTCGCCATCAACAGTGGTTGCCGCAATCCGCTGGCCCAGCGCGTTGAACAGCGTGATGGTTGCGCCATCGGTGCGTTGGCCGCTGGCGATGCGGAACCGGAGCTGGTTGCTGCTGCGGTCAACAATCGCCGCCAGCGTTGACCCCATGGCAATGCTGATTTCCTGGGGGGCAGCGGTGGGGGCCGTTGGGAAGAAGTTATTGATTGCTGCAATCAACTGCCCGCGAACTTCGCCCCCGCCGTTTGCTTCCGTGTGGAAGTTCGCATAGACGCGCCCAGTGCGTAGCCGCTCCATATCGGCGGCCTCAAGGGTCAGGCCTGCTGGTGCTTCCCAATGTTCTGGCGTGGTGTCGTTCTTCACCAAGGGGCTGATAACCTGCCCGTTGTTCCCCTCGCCGCCACGGTGGAAATGCGCCATGGTGATTGGACCAGTGGTTCCATGAACAACAAAATCCCCCTCAACGCTGTAGCTGCCATTCACCTGGTGCGTCACTCCAACAACTCCGGTTCCCATGGCGTTCGATCCGGTGACGGCGGGGGATTCGTTCTGCGGCGAAAGCGCAACGCCGTAGCTCTCAACCACCTGCACCTGTCCGCGAATCTCGCCGTCGGGGTTGGCCTCGGTATGGACGTTCATGTAGATTTTGCCGTTGGCCAAGTCGTTCAAGTCTTGGTCGGTGAGGTCCGCCCATATTCCGGCAGCTACGCTCCCTTCAAACACGGTCATTGGTGTGATAACCGGACCGTTCTGCCCCACTGGGCCGCGGTGGAAATGCGCCATGGTTACTGGGCCGCTTAAGTCTTGCCAAAAGACTGCGTACACGGCGGTGCGGGCTGCTGGGTCAATAATCAGTGCGGCATTACCCATTGCGTTGGTAGCTACCTGTGGAACTTCGTATGCTCCGAACATCAGGCACTGGCCGTTCGCAAACCTACCCGCTTGACCGCGGATTGCCCCGGCAGGATGGGTGGCGGTGTGAATGTTCAGGTAGATTCCTCCCCATTCAATCTCCGAAACCTGCTCCTCGGTCATCTGCCAAGTTCCGGTAACGGTTTGGGCATCGGAAGGCCACGTGATTGGGTGTATTATCGGCCCAGTGGAATCGGCTTCACCCAGATGGAAATGCGCCCCGGTCACTGGTTCGCCAAGATTGGTGATGGTGATTCGATACTCCATTTTCATGGTGGCATAATCCACCTTCATATTGGCAATGCCATACCCTTTGCTGGTGGTGGCGGGAACCTCGTTCTCCCCTGATAGGATTGCCTTGTGGGTAATCACAAAGGCTTGCTGCGCGGATGCTGTCAGCGCAAGGCCACACAGCAACAACAGCAGCGCGAGCGTGCGGCATGGCCAGTTTGTGCAGATGGTAGGTTGAATCATGTGGAGACTCTCCAAGAAGTTTGGTTGTAGAATATGGCCGGGGAAAAAGCGGGGGGAAAATAACACATTCCCTTGCCGGGAGGTTGCGGAACCTGAGTGCTGCGGCAAATCAAGCCCAAGCTCATCCTTGCCGTTCCGTGCTTTTTCTTTTCCGCTTCGGTTCGCCCCTGTTGCTTCGTTATGTTTGCGGCGTGCGGCGTGCGGCGTGTGGCCACGCGGTGAACTCAATTTTTTCAAACAGCCCATGCTTCCCATTGGCGACGACAACAGCAGCATCCGTTCGGCTCCGGTTATCACCTACCTGCTGATCTTCCTGAACGTCATCGTTTTTCTGTTCGAGCTTCTGCAGGGGGCGCAACTCCAAGCGTTTATCAACCGCTGGGGGGCAGTTCCGGAGCTTGTGCTGGATGGGAAACGGATCGAGACGCTGCTGACCTCCATGTTCCTGCACGGCGGATGGATGCACATCATCGGGAATATGCTCTTCCTGAAAGTGTTTGGCGACAACGTGGAGGACCGGATGGGGCGCGGGCGGTTTGTTCTGCTTTATCTGCTTACCGGCTTGGCGGCGCACGCGGCACATTTTGCGTTCAATGCTGGGTCCGGCATTCCCACAGTTGGGGCTTCGGGGGCAATTTCCGGCGTGCTTGGGGCGTACATCGTGATGTTCGGAAGGAACCGCGTGAACGTGCTGATCGGTTTCTTTGTTATCACCCTTCCCGCTTGGGCAATGATTGGGTTCTGGGCGTTGCAGCAGTTCCTTGCCACGTTCGCCACCATCTCCGCCACCCAAGAAACCGGCGGCGTTGCCTACGCCGCCCACGCGGGCGGATTCGTGGCTGGGATCATCCTTGCCTTCCTGCTTGGCGGCACTGCGGGCGAACACCAACGCCAACCCCTGGCGGCCACGCGGCGCGGGTTGGTAAACGTGCGTGGCCGCAGGGAAATTAGCTGGGGAACTTTCAGTAAGTTGGCTCCCCTTCTTCCACGGGAATCATTAGTGAATCAACTCAGTTTTGCATATCGGTTCATCGGGCGTGTGGTGCTGCGCGGGTGCGGCGTTGCCATTGCTCTGGGGATGGTTGTGGGATGCCAGAAGGAAGCCTCCACATCCAAAAAAGGAGAGGTCGTGATGGCAGATTCCCAAACCCATTCGCAACCCGGCCAAACGCCGCGTGGCCAGTACGACGTTCCGGGGCTGGAACGCTACCGCGCCGAAAAAGATAGCGGATTCCGGCAGCGTGGTTCGCCACTTACCGAGCGGGTTCGGGCGCGATTCCAGGGGTTAGAGTACTATCCCGCCGCTGCTGATTTCTCGGTAGCTGCGCGCTTGGAGAAGTTCCCAAACCCAGAGCCGGTGAACCTGATGACCACCACCGGGGAGCCGCGGCCAATGCTGCGATATGGCCAATTCCATTTTGTGGTTGATGGAAAGGAGTGTGTGCTGACGGCGTATCAGTCGGCGGAGCACCCGGAACACCTGTTCCTTCCGTTCAAGGACGCAACCAACGGAACGGAAACCTACGCGGCCGGACGCTACATTGACCTAACTGCCCAGCCCGCAGCGGCGGCCAACTACGTGATTGATTTCAACCTTGCCTACAACCCTTACTGTGCCTACAACCCAGAGTACTCCTGCCCGGTGGTCCCGCGCGAGAATTTCCTTGCCGTTCCAATCCGCGCCGGGGAGCGGGTTTCCGAAGCTGAAGCTCATTGAGCCGTACTCACATTACTTTGCTATGCCGTTGTTCCATCGCTTCTTCCTTCTTCTTCTGCTTGCTTGTTCGCTGGCCTTTGGTGGATGCCCTTCGCCGCAGCAAACGGTGAAGCCAGTGGATACCGTTGTTGTTGCTCCGCCGCTTGTGCAGCTTTCTGCCGATGCTGTGCATTCGCCAGCGGGGGACATGACCGTCAAGATACCGGTGGGATGGGTGACGATGGATATTGAGCAGTTGCAAACCCCGCAAGTGTTCAGCGTGGCGTGCGACCCCAGCTACACCATGTCGCTGGTGGTCGGCGAAATCCCGATGGACAACAACGTCCGCGCCGCCTACGATGCCAGCGGGCTGAAAGGGCTTGCCGAGATCAGTTTCCAACGGCGTTGGAAAGGGAGCCAATCGCGGGCGCGGATGGAGGGGCTGGTGGAGGAATTCGAGCTTGGGAAACGCCGCTTTGCTGCCTACTCCTACACCACCGACGGCGGGGCAACCCTTACTCGCGTTGCCGTCTTCTTCACCGCAACGCGCCTGTACGAGTGCGCCATTGCCAACCTAACCTTCAGCGATAACGACCCAGCCGACCCCAAGGCGATGGAGGAAATTTTGCGGTTGGTGTTGGCATCGGCGATGTGGTAGATATGGATGTCGTTCGCGGGGGGAAATCGCTTCCCCCTCCACGCCGGGGCTGCGTGGCCAGTTCAATAATCCCCCCACCTCATTCGTTCCCACGGTTGGCCACCGGCGATGGTGGCGGTTTCTATCCATCCATCGGCTTCTTGGCTGCCACCGTTTTACCAACCGACCCACCATGCTGATTCGCTATTCCCAATGGATTGCCCAACAAGAGGAACACGAGGATCGCCTTGAGCAACTGCTTCGCCTGTTCAGCTACCTGCTGATGCAAACCGGCGGAGACGTTGACGAGGCCTTGAATTGGATGAGCCAGCTTGACGAGCAATACGGCATCCTGGGGAAGATGACGATGCAGGAATTCATTGACCACCTGAAAGATCAAGGCTTGATCCGCGAAGGGGAGGGGAACAACGATTTTGACCTGACCGCACGCGGCGCGCAACGGATCCGCCAAGATGCGTTGCAGGAGATTTTCACCTCGCTGAAAAAGACCAGCCCGGGGGAACACAACACCCCGCACATCGGCTCCGGCGTTGAGCCAGCGGGGGACTTGCGGAACTACCTGTTCGGCGACCACACCAGCCAGATTGACCCCACCAGCACGCTGAGCAATGCCTTGAAGCGGGAGAGCGATTTGGAGCAATTCCGGTTGGAGGAGGAGGACATCAGGGTGCATGAGATGGAGCACACCACCAGCGTCAGCACCGTGCTGATGTTGGACATTTCCCACTCGATGGTGCTGTATGGCGAGGACCGGATCACCCCGGCGAAGCAGGTGGCGTTGGCGTTAAGTGAGTTGGTGATGACACGCTACCCCAAGGACCGCCTGCACGTGGTGCTGTTTGGCGATGAGGCTCGCGAGGTAAGCCCCCATGAACTGCCGTTCGTTACCGTTGGGCCGTTCCACACCAACACCCGCGCAGGGTTGCAGCTTGCACGCCAGTTGCTGAAACGGAAGGGGAGCGGCAATCGGCAGATTTTTATGGTGACCGACGGGAAGCCATCGGCGATGTTCGAGGAGTCGGGAAGGCTCTACAAAAATTCGTTCGGCTTGGATTCCCGGATTGTCAACAAAACGTTGGACGAAGCGGTGGCCTGCCGCCGCGAAGGGATCACCATCAGCACCTTCATGGTTGCCCGCGACCCCTATCTGGTGAACTTCGTGGAGGAGCTTACCAAAGCCAATCGTGGCCGGGCCTATTACTCAGGATTGAATCAACTTGGGGAGACGGTGTTTGTGGACTACATCCGCAACCGCCGGAAGAAATTCACCTCGCGGTAGCGGTTCCGGTGCACCGGGGCCGAGTCTGCTTGAAATGCACCCTATCGGCCTATCCATCAGCCTTGATTTCAAATTTCCCCACGTTGATATTCTCATACTGGAAGGTCACGCTGCGGTCCAGAGTTTGTTGGCGGATGGGAATAAGCAATCGGATGTCGCCAAACCGCTTGGTCTTATCCCACCATAAAAACAGCTTCTGATCCCCTCGCTCCGATTTCACCGCTTTCACCTCTCGGTTGTTGTCAAGGTAGAGTGTGTAGAGTGAAGGCTGAAGGGAGTCTTGTGTGAACTCGGCGATCAGCGCCGTGATCTTGCCTTGCCTGCCTCCACCCGGCATTCCTCCTCCACCCGGCATCCCTCCACCTGGCATTCCTCCATCTGGCATTCCTCCCCCTTGCATCGTTCCGCCGCTTGGCATTCCTGCGCCAAGTTCTCCTGGCGATGAATGTTCGCTGGGCAATGTTGTGTCGGACCCCATCATCAGCACCACCCCGGAATCAAGCAGGAAGAAGGGGAGGAGAATGCTGCGAAGGTGATCGTTAAATCGGTTGGCGGTCATCTGAAGAATTCCTGGAAGCTCCCTCTGCAGCACTGGTTTCCCGCCAACGGTGGCGGTTCCGGTGCGTGCGGTCACATCGCTGAAGTTCACCTGCCAGGGGCGGCCATCGGGGATCTTTCCGCTGGCGATGCATTGGCCGGTGGAGCGATTCCACTGGTAGCTGTACCGCTCCACTTCCTTCTTGTTCACAATCGCCACCACATCGAACGCAATGTTCCAGCTTTTATCCTTCCATTTTTTTTGCCCGCCGAAAGCGTAGATCACCTCATTCGCCATGAACTTCTCCGCCGACCAATCCCAATCGGGGGTGAATCCGGTGTCGGGCTGAGCTGGCGGGTCCTGCTCGATCTCTTGCGCAACAAGCGATGATGGTGCGGCCAACGCCCCAATCCAAAGAATGGAGAAGAGAAGGGGAACAATGCAATGGCGAACGGTCATGGTTCTGGAAGAAGAATGTCGGAAACGCTTGTTGATATTTGGGTGCGTGGATAGTACGCGCCACGCACAATGACGAACAGCAGGAACAGGAGATTCCCTTTGCGAAGCAGGGCGTGTGCTGGCTACCCTGCCCCGGAGTGTTGTGCGGCAATCAGAAGCTCCGCAAACTCACGGAATGCGCCATGCCCCCCGGGGCGGTGGCAGACGTAATCGGCAATGGCAAGAATCTGCGGAAGCGCGTCGCTTGGGGCTGCGGTTATTCCAACCATCTCCATGATCTTCTGATCGTTGACATCGTCCCCAATGAAGGCAATCTGCTGCGCCCCAAGCCCGCGCTGCGCCATGACTTGCCGCAACGCAGCCGGTTTATCCTTGCAGCCCAGATAGAGCAGGTCAATGGCCAGCTTCTCGGCACGGCGCGCCACCGATGGGGAGAGTTCCCCGGTGATGATCCCCACGTCAATCCCCACCGCGCGCAATCGCTCCACCGCCATTCCGTCGCGGATATTGAATTGCTTCATCACTTCACCTTCTGAGCCGTAAAAAACGCCGCCATCGGTCAGCACACCGTCAACGTCGGTTAGCAGCAGCTTGATTGCGGAAGCGCGTTGGTTCAAAGAAGTCATCGGGAATATTCGGTTGTCGGTCAATGGAACGTACCTCAGCTCCCCAACCTTCTGCTGGCCCTCATCTTCTCCGCCGCCTCGAACTCCCGCTGAAGCCGTTGGAAGCTGTAGATTCCTTCCCCATTCTCCCCAAGTTCAACGCTGCCGCCAAGCTCTAACACCAACGTTCCCAGGATTGTTGCCACGGTGTCGCGGTTTAGTTCCTTATCCCCCAGCGAGACCAGTGTGAAATAGACCTGATCCGCAGTGGCGTTCCAAAGCCTTCCCTGGAAGATTGCCCGCATCACTTTTTTCTTCCGGTTCCGCTCCAGCCGCTCGGCCTGGCGGCGGCGCACGCCGGGCAGCCGAAGCAGCGCCACCAGCAGATAGATCACCGAGAACGCCACTGGCAGATAGCCCAGTAAAAACCTGGCCGCACCGGTTCGGAAAAAAGGGATGGAGCCGCCGAACGCAGCAAGGCCAGCGGCCAGAAAATATCCACCCATCGCCAGGGTGAACAGCACCATCGCGATGATGATCCCGTTCCGGCCCGGGGTGTTCCCGCTGTGCTCGTATGGAGCCTCGAATTCATCCCAGTAATTGACCACTTTCACGTCGGCATCCTTCGCGGCTGTCCCGCTAATGAAGCTGTCGAACTCCCCCACCACCGCGCCTTCGTCGGTGATGGTTGGTTCGCCATCGAACCGGACCAGATAGTCGGCCATCCGTTCCTCGGCATCGGCGATGGTTCCACCGGAAAGGGCAACGACTTCTGCGGGGGTCAGCACACCACGCTCGGCCCGGAGGAACGCCGCAACTTCACGTTCGTTCTCCAACGGATCCGACGGCGCACGCTCCGGCCCAAGGGCAAGGTCGTAAATGGCAATGATGAACGATTTCTTCTTGGGGTCCTTTGCGCCGCGTGGCGTTTGCACGGTGCGGTAGCGGTATCCATGTTCGTCGAAGTCATAGCCCGCAGGGGTGGCCCGCGCCCACGTGGACCAAGCTAACCCTTCGAACAGCACGCGGAACAATCCGCCAATCATCCCACTGCTGCTGCGGTTGTCGTCGCGGTCGTCGCTGCTAGATGCTGAGCTTTGGGCAATCAGCAACGCCAGCAGTGCCACCAGCATCACCACGAAATAGACGATCACCATCAGGCCAATCCAAATCTTGAAGAAGATTTTGAACCCGCGCCACAGGCGTTCACGGATTGCGGCCCAGCGTTCTTTTGCGGTTTTGGTGCCCCGCTGGCGCAGCGGCATCTCGAAGGCAAATTGCAAGTTCCCCTGGTCGTCGTGGGTGACGCGGGTGACGTACAGTTCCATCAATCGCGCCAGCGCGTCGCGGGCTTCGTCAACGGTGACACCGGTGGCGGTTGCTGCGTCCTGTGGGGTGAGTTTGCCCCCCAACGTGGGAAGCCGTTTTTCCACCAACGCCAGCGCTTGTTCGGAGACGGTGTGTTTCATGGTGGCCTAAAATAGGGATTCTCAAGGAGCAACAACGCGGTTGGATAAGGCCGCACTGCCGTCCTCCAAGCCAGGAACGGCGGGGCACAGGGATGGACAATATTCCCGACGGAATCCCTGTGTTGGAATAGAACGCCGGCACGTGTGGAATATGGGTGGGCGGGTTGCAAACCGTGTGGTGAAAAACCGGATGGGCGGGCTGGCGCGTAGATCATGCCAGTGCAGGCCGGGCCACAACAGCAAGGGGGCAATCCGCCAACACGAAACCCGTATCCGCCCGCGTCATGCAGAACAATCAACAAACGCTATGTTTTACTCAATCCTTCCGCTGGTAGCAATGCTGCTGCTGGGGTGCGCCCCAAGCAACCACGGGAACCAGCAAACCATGCAGACAATCCGAACCGTAACAACAACGATGAACGAACAACAGAACAATCCCCCCGCGCCGCAAGGGCTTGACACCGCAACGCTTGGTGCCGGATGCTTCTGGTGTGTGGAAGCAGTGTTCCAACAGCTTGATGGCGTGGTCTCCGTCACCAGTGGCTACAGTGGTGGAATGGTGAAGAACCCCACCTACAAGCAAGTGTGCGACGGAACCACCGGGCACGCCGAAGTTTGCCAGATCGTGTTCGACCCCCAGAAGCTGAGCTTCAAGGATCTTCTGGAAGTCTTCTGGTCCACGCACGACCCCACAACGCTGAACCGCCAGGGGAACGACGTTGGGACGCAGTACCGCTCGGCAATCTTCTACCACAGCAATCAGCAAAAGGAGTTGGCCGAGGAGTACAAGAAGAAGTTGGACGAATCCGGCGCGTTCAAGTCGCCGATTGTGACGGAGATCGCACCATTCAGCACCTTCTATGCCGCCGAAAACTACCACCAGGATTACTACAACCTGAACGGCAGCCAACCCTACTGCAACTTCGTCATCAAGCCGAAGGTGGAGAAGTTCAGGAAGGTGTTTGGGGAGAAGTTGAAGAAGGAAAACGCGACGGCGCAATAATCTAATCGCCCGCCAGATTTAGGTTCAGCTTCCCATTCCCCCAGCATCGGTGAGCAACGCAACAAGCTCTTGATGCTGGGGGAATTGTTGTGTTAAGGCTGCGCGGCTGCCCATCTCAAAGTCCTGGAAATCGAACCCCGGGGCAACGGTGCAGCCAACCAACGTGAAGCTGCCGGGGCGGCTGACGGTTGCGCCAAACCAGCACCCCGCCGGAATCACCGCCTGCAATTGCTCACCGTTCGCCACAGCATCACCAAGCCGGATCGTCTCGTATTTTCCCGAAGCAAACAACAGATGCAGCGTCAGCGATGACCCGGCGTAGAAATGCCAAACCTCATCGGACCGAAGCCGATGCAGCCGCGAGATTTCCCCGCTACGAAGCAGAAAGTAGATGGCCGTGGAGGCTGCCCGCGGGCCGGCGTATCGGCTGGCCGCTGGGGTCACAAGCTCCTGGGAGCGGTACGTCTCGCGGAAGTATCCACCTTCGGGGTGGGGGGCAAGCTGCAGGTGGGCAATCCAATCTTCAGCAGTGGTCATCTGGGCTGTGGTATCTGTTGACGGTTTTTCCAAAACGATGTCCTGCAACTAAGCAATCATGGCACAAGAACGCAAGCCGCAATTCGCAACCGACTCAGGAATTATCATCCCCCCATACCTTGCTTCCTCCCCGGAATGCGGTGGGCAACCGGGGCCGGGGGAGTATCCGTTCACTCGCGGGGTCTATCCCACGATGTACCGCTCGCGGCTGTGGACAATGCGGATGTACGCCGGGTTCGGCACTGCCGAGGAATCGAACCAGCGTTACCGCTACCTTCTTTCGCAAGGGGTAACGGGGTTGTCGGTGGCGTTCGACTTGCCAACCCAAATCGGGTACGATTCGGACCACGCGCTGGCCGAAGGTGAGGTGGGGAAGGTTGGCGTGGCGATTGATTCGCTGGCCGACATCGAGACGTTGTTCGATGGGATCACGCTGCAGAACGTCTCGACTTCGATGACCATCAACTCCACCGCATCCATTTTGCTGGCGTTCTACGTGGCACTGGCCAAGCGGCAGGGGGCGGACCTATCCAAGCTGAGCGGGACCGTGCAGAACGACATCTTGAAGGAGTACGCGGCGCGGGGAACGTACATCTATCCCCCGGCCCCCTCGATGCGGTTAATCACCGATATGTTCGCGTGGTGCTCGCGCGAGCTTCCAAGCTGGAACACGATTTCCATCAGCGGATACCACATCCGCGAGGCCGGCTCGACCGCCGTGCAGGAGGTGGCGTTCACGCTTTCCAACGCCGTGGCCTACACCCAAGCCGCGGTGGATGCTGGGTTGGATGTGGACCAGTTCGCGTCGCGGCTCAGCTTTTTTTTCAACATCCACAACAACTTTTTTGAGGAAGTGGCCAAGCTGCGCGCCGCACGCAGGATGTGGGCGCGGATTATGAAGGAGCGGTTCAACGCCAAGGACCCGCGAAGCATGATGCTGCGGTTCCATTCGCAAACGGCGGGGTCCACGCTAACGGCCCAGCAGGTGGAAAGCAACATCGTGCGGGTGGCGTTGCAAGCCACCGCTGCGGTGCTTGGCGGCACGCAATCGCTGCACACAAACGGCTTCGACGAAGCGTTGGGATTGCCCACCGAAAACGCCGCACGCCTTGCCCTGCGGACCCAGCAAGTGGTTGGCTACGAGTCGGGCATTGCCGACACGGTGGATCCGTTGGCGGGAAGTTATTTCGTGGAGTATCTGACCGACCAAGTTGAGGAAAAAGCAACGGAGTACATGGAGCGAATTGAGCGGCTTGGCGGTGCGGTGCGGGCCATCGAGTCGGGGTTTATCCAGGATGAAATTGCGCGATCGGCATACGAGGCCCAGCTGCGGGTGGAGCGTGGCGAAGATGTGGTGGTTGGGGTGAATAAATTCCAAATGGAAGAGCCGCCCTTCACCGACATCCTGCACGTTGACGACGCGCTACGGACCAAGCAAATCGAGCGGCTCCATCGAACAAAGTCATCGCGCAACGCGGCCCAGGTTGAGCAATCGTTGTCCGCAATTCGCGCGGCGGCCACCGATGGCGGCCAAAACCTGATGCCGAACATCCTTGCCGCCGTGGAATCCTACGCCACGCTTGGGGAAATTTCCGACACCTTGCGGAAGGTTTGGGGGGAGTATGAGGAATAGAGAAAGCAATCCCCAGGATCATTGCTGAATCCCCCCAAACCTTAATCTTCAGAATCGTTGCTGAAGCACTTACAACGGCTACATCCCAGCTTCCAACTCCGGGAAGATGGTGGATTGCTCCTTGATGACGTTCAGCAGGTATCCGGCGCAGCTGGAGTGGACTGGGTTGTGGGCATCGCTGGTGCCGGCAGCGTCGCCGATGGTGAACACCGTCACTTTGTGGTGGCTTAGGCGGAAGTCAAGCAACGCCGTTTGCAGGTCGCGCCCGGCATCGGCAAGTGCGGCAAGTTCTGGCAACTGGGCGCGGTGGGCTCCCAAGTAGCGATAGGCCTCCACCCCTGTTTTTCCCGTCCCCTCTTCGGTTAGCCGCAGCATCAGGGCGCGCAGGTTGTTGCTGCGCGACTCGTTGTAAATGTCCAGCAGCTCCTGGTGATACCGCGCCATGAAGTTCACGAACGTCTCCCCCGCTTGCGCCGCCACAACTTCCCAATGGAATTGCTCTTTTGCCGCATCATCAGCCGATGGAACCTGGCGGATGCCCAACAGAATCTCCATCACCCGGAACTGCGATGACTGGAAGCCGCTTGCCGGGCGGAGCGCGTCGCGGAATTCGGCATAGCCCTGCTGCGTCATGGTCATCAACGGGTCGAACCCTGCGTGGGCGGTGCGAAGGATCACCGAAACCCGTTTCAGCAGTGCAATCCCTTGCTGGGTGTTCCCCGATTCCAGCGCGGCAATCGCGCCGCGCAGCTCATAAATCGCCAACCGGAACCAGAGTTCGAATGCTTGGTGAACCATGATAAACATCGGTTCATCGTGGGCGGTGGTGCGTGGGGCTTGCAGCGAAAGGAGCTGATCCAGTTGGATGTAATCCCAGTAGGTTACGCCTGTTTTTGAGGTCGGTTCGGTGTTGCTCATGGTTGTTTATTCGTTGGAGATTGGCGCGGTTGCGCCGAAAGTTTCTGCGGTTCGGCAGGGCCCTTGTAGTGCGGCTAAAATCGGCCTTTCTTTGAACAGAGGTACGCTCAACAAAGTTTTTTTACGGAAAAGAGAACTTATTGCTTGCAAAACAACATGAAGATGTTGTAATCTTGCGCCCCATTCCTACCATCATCATCAAAGCCGCAGGGGGCGGGCAACCGCAAGTTAGGGGGTGATGATTTCAAAAACATGACCTGCGTCAGGGTTCAGACCAATCGGGTTCCGTATAATCGCCCCCGCTAAAAAGCAGGGCGGTTGGTTATTGACCCTGTGCAGGGGAATCTCCGGCTCTGTCCGATACTCAGAACCGTCGCACTCAACAACTGCATGTAGGCACGAGATGTCGCAGATCTTCCATCGCAGCAGCAACATGATGGCCCGGCTTTCTATCCTTGTCGTGGGTGGATTAGTCATTGGCTTGGTGTTCTTCCTGTTTGCGTACAATCGTTCGGATTACTTCACGAACGTCCACGTTGCTCGCGAGCAACCGGTCCCCTTCAGCCATGCTCGCCACGTGGGGCAAAACGGCATTGACTGCCGCTACTGCCACACCTCGGTGACGGAATCCCATTTTGCCGGGATTCCCCCAACCGAAACCTGCATGACCTGCCACTCGCAAGTGCTTCCCGATGCTCCAATGCTGGAGCCGGTTCGCGCAAGCTACCGCACTGGTAAGCCGATTGAGTGGACCCGCGTTCACGACCTTCCCGACTTCGTCTATTTCAACCACAGCATCCACGTTGCCAAAGGGGTTGGCTGCGCAACCTGCCACGGGCAGATTGATAAAATGCCCATGGTTTGGAAAACCAACACCTTGCAGATGGATTGGTGCTTGAACTGCCACCGTAACCCAGAACAATACCTGCGCCCGCGCGAGCACGTTTTCGATATGAATTGGAAACCAGCACCCGGCGAAGATCAGATTGAACTGGGGAAGAAGCTGGTGAAACAGTACAACGTGAACGTTGCCCAGCTTACCAACTGCTCCATCTGCCACCGATAACTTTGAGGACCGGTTCAACGCATCACAACGGAAGCAATTCCGCCGATGCTGACCATGCAAACTTCCAGCAACACCAGCCCATGAGCGCCGACCATAACCACGAGTTCAACGGACTCTCCTTGCCGGTCATCAATGCCCAGGACCACATGCCAGAGGCAGATGACCACACGGAGGTCGGGATAAAATCCACGGTTGACCTTGCCGAAATCCGCGAGAAACTGACGCAAAATCGCGGCCCACAGTATTGGAAAAGCTTGGAGCAACTGGCCGAAACCAAGGAATTCCAGGATCACATCAAGCATGAGTTCCCGTCGGGTGCGGACCAGATGCTGGACCCCGTTACCCGCCGCAGCTTCCTGAAAGTGATGGGGGCTTCGGTGGCACTGGCCGGGGTAAGTGCCTGCTTCAAGCAACCGGATGAGAAGATCGTGCCGTTTGTGAAAGCTCCGGAACAGATCATCCCCGGCAAGCCGCTCTACTACGCAACGGCCTTAACCCTGGGGGGATATGCCACCGGCGTTTTGGTGGAAAGCCATCTTGGCCGCCCAACAAAAGTTGAAGGCAACCCGGACCACCCCGCAAGCCTGGGGGCAACCGATGCCTTCACACAGGCGGAAATCCTGCGGATGTACGACCCCGACCGCTCCCAAACGGTCATCAATCGTGGCGAAATCTCCACGTGGAAAACATTTGCCGATGAGTTCTCCGCAAAGCTCGGAGTCCAAAAGGCAAAAGGGGGAGCGGGGCTGCGCATCCTTAGCGAAACTACCGCATCGCCAACATTAGGGGAGCAGATGCGCCAACTAATGGCGCAATACCCACAAGCCAAATGGATCCAGTACGATGCCGCCGGCCAGCACAACACCCGTGCCGGATTGCGCATGGCCTTGGGTCGCGATGCCGCCGCTAACTACAGCTTCGACAAAGCCAAAATTATCCTTTCGCTGGATGGCGACTTCTTGACGGCAATGCCCGGAAGTGTCCGCTATGCCCGGCATTTTGCCGATGGCCGCCGTGTCCGCAAGCCGGGGGATCCGATGAATCGCTTGTACGTTGCCGAAAGCTCGCCAACGCTAACCGGCGCAAAAGCCGATCACCGCTTGCCAACTATGGCCAGCGAGATTGAAAGCGTGGCGCGGATTATCGCCAGCAAACTTGGCGTTGCCGGCGCGGCCGCAACCAACGGAAAACCAGAATGGCAAAAATGGATTGACGCAGCCGTCAAGGACCTGCAAGCCAATCGCGGAGCCAGCCTTGTTGTTGCTGGCGAATCGCAACCAGCGGCGGTTCACGTGGTTGCCCACGCCATCAACCAGGCACTGGGGAACATTGGCACCACCGTCAACTACATCGAGCCTGTTGAAAACGTCCAGGGCGACCAGCTTGAGGCAATGCGCCAATTAGCCGCCGATATGGATGCTGGGAATGTGGGGATGCTGATTGTCATCGGTGCCAATCCCGTCTATGATGCTCCGGCGGATCTTGACTTCGCCAAAAAAATGGAGAAAGTGGGGCTGCGGATTCACTTGGGCTTGTACCAGGACGAGACCTCGTGGCTGTCGCATTGGCACTTGCCGATGTCGCACGCGCTGGAATCCTGGGGCGATGCCCGCGCCTTCGACGGAACAACAACGATTGTCCAGCCGCTGATCGCGCCGTTGTACGATTCCAAATCGGTCCATGAACTGCTGGCGATGATGATGGATGCCAGCCCCAACGGCTACGAAATCGTCCGCAACTTCTGGAAAGAACGGCTTACCGGTGACTTCGAGAAAAGCTGGCAGATTGTGCTGAACGATGGGCTGGTGAAGCCAGAGATGATGAAATCTGGAGTTACCACACCGGCAGCAACACCAGCACCCGCACCGTCCGCGCCTGCAACGCCGGCAGCTGATACGGCTGCCCCCGCGCCAGCGGCACCGGCAAGCACGCCCGCGCCGACATCTTCGACAATCGCTGGAACTGGTGCGGTTCAAATCCCCCCGCCAACTCCGTACACATCGGCTGGGATGGAGCTGAACTTCCGCCCCGACCCGAACATCCGCGATGGCCAGTATGCCAACAACGGTTGGTTGCAGGAGCTTCCAAAACCGCTAAGCCTGCTGACGTGGGATAACGCAGTTCTTATCGGCCCCAAAACAGCCGAGGAGCAAGGGCTGAAGAATTTTGACGTTGTTGATTTAGCGTATCAAGGGCGCATCGTCACCGGTCCGGTATGGGTGCTGCCGGGCCATCCCGATAAAAGCGTGACGGTCTATCTGGGCTATGGCCGCGAGCGTGCCGGGCGCGTTGGAACCAACCAAGGGTTCAATGCCTACAAGCTCCGGACCTCCAACGCCCCATGGTTTGGGCTTGGGTTGGAGCTTCGGAAGACGGGGGAGTTCTACCAGCTTGTCACCACGCAAGATCACTCCAGCATCGAAGGGCGGAATCTTTATCGCTACGGAACCAACGACCAGTTCCAGAAGCAGCCAGATTTTGTGAAGGAGATGGAGCACGTCAAGGACCCAATCTCCCTCTACAAGCCATACGAGTACAGGGGATATGCATGGGGAATGGCGATTGACCTTACGGCCTGCATCGGCTGCAACGTTTGCACGATTGCCTGCCAAGCCGAAAACAACATTCCGGTAGCTGGGAAGGATCAAGTCTTCATGGGGCGCGAGATGCACTGGATCCGCGTTGACCGCTACTTTGAAGGCGGGCTGGACAACCCGATGGTTCACTATCAGCCCGTGCCATGTATGCAGTGCGAGCGCGCCTCGTGCGAGGTGGTGTGCCCGGTGGGGGCCACCGTCCACAGCGACGAAGGGTTGAACGACATGGTCTATAACCGTTGCGTTGGCACGCGGTATTGCTCCAACAACTGCCCGTATAAAGTTCGCCGCTATAACTTCTTCCAATATTCCGATGAGAAGACCCCGGTGGTCAAGTTGGGGCGGAACCCCGACGTGACGGTTCGGAACCGTGGTGTGATGGAGAAATGCACCTACTGCGTACAGCGGATCAACCATGCCCGCATTGATGCCAAGCGGGAAGGGCGTTCCATTTACGATGGTGAGATCAAGACCGCTTGCGAAATCGCTTGCCCAACCGGCGCGATCACCTTCGGCAACTTGAACGACCCGAAGAGTCGAGTGGTTGAGATGAAGAAGTCGAAGCTGAACTACCGTATGCTGGAAGAATTGAACACCGAGCCACGCACCAGCTATCTGGCAAGCATCCGTAACCCGAATCCTGAATTGGCCGAGCCTGTGAAGACCGAGAACAGCCATGCTTAACGATACCCAGACAGAACAAACAACACTGCCGACGCAGCGGGGCGCACAGCTTGTGACGGTCAACGAAGTCCCCGCCACGATAGACCAAACCAACTTCCCAGTCTTGGGACCGGGGGCGAAGGACTACGAGTCCGTCACTGGCAAGATCAGCAACTTGGTGCTCCGCAAAGGGTTCAGCAAGGGCTGGGTTGTCGGCTTCGGCATTGCCTTCATGCTCCTGATGCTCTTCCTGTACGCAGTGACGGTACTGCTGGTGAAGGGGATTGGGGTTTGGGGTATCAACATCCCGGTTGGGTGGGGCTTTGCTATTGTCAACTTTGTGTGGTGGATCGGTATCGGCCACGCTGGTACGTTGATTTCTGCCATTCTTCTGCTGCTACGCCAGGACTGGCGAACCTCGATCAACCGCTTTGCCGAGGCAATGACCCTGTTCGCAGTGGCTTGCGCGGGACTGTTCCCCATTCTCCACTTGGGTCGCCCGCAGTTGTTCTACTGGCTGCTTCCGTACTTCCCGAACACAATGGCCTTGCTGCCGCAGTTCCGTTCGCCGTTGTTGTGGGACGTGTTCGCGGTTTCCACCTACGGGACGGTGTCGCTGCTGTTCTGGTTTGTGGGGCTTATTCCTGACCTTGCTTCGCTGCGCGACCGCGCAACCACGCGGGGCAAGCAGATGATCTACGGCGCGTTATCGCTTGGCTGGCGCGGTTCGGCGGTTCACTGGAAACGCTACACCACCATCTACATGATCCTTGCCGGCATTTCAACGCCGCTGGTGTTGTCGGTCCATACCGTCGTGAGTTTTGACTTTGCTGTGTCGCAGATCCCAGGCTGGCACGCCACAATCTTCCCGCCGTACTTCGTTGCCGGCGCAATCTTCAGCGGCTTTGCAATGGTGCTGACGCTTGGCATACCGCTTCGGAAATACTACGGGCTGGAGGATTACATCACCCCGCGCCACATGAACAACATGGCAAAAGTGATGTTGGCCACCGGCTTGATTGTGGTGTATGGATACTCCCAAGAAGCGTTTATGGGGTGGTACAGCGCGGCGGATTATGAGAAGTACATGATCTGGAACCGGATGACCGGACCGTATGCGCCGGCATATTGGGCACTGATCTTCTGCAACGGCATCGTCCCGCAACTTCTCTGGATGCGGAAATTCCGCACCAACACGGTCTGGCTGTGGTGCATCTCCATCGTGGTGAACGTTGGAATGTGGCTGGAGCGCTACGTGATTGTGGTGATCAGCCTCCATCGGGACTTCATGCCGTCGGCATGGGGCTACTACAACCCGTCGTTCTATGACTGGGCCACGTACATTGGCACCATCGGCTTGTTCCTAACGCTCTTCTTCTTGTTCGTTCGCTTCTTGCCGGTGATTGCTGTTTCCGAGATTCGCGAGCTTGTTCACATCGAACACTCCAAACACGGGAAGCACTAAAACAAGAAAATGGTCCATCAGCAAGGCTGCAACGGCGTTGCTGCGGCGGAGAAAGCGTGATAACCGACAACTGAGTACTACATTTTTAATCATGGAGCCAGCAACACAACCCCCGATCTACGGGCTGATGGCGGAGTTCGCGACCTCCGAGGCACTGCTTAATGCAACGCAACGGGCAAACAAAGCGGGCTACCGCCAGATGGATGCCTACTCACCAATTCCTGTGGAAGGAGTTACCGAGGCTATTGGGTTCAAAACCAAGTTGCCATGGGGGATTTTCTGCGGAGGGTTAGCCGGAGCAGTGTTCGGGATGGGACTGCAGTATTGGGCTGCGGTAATCTACTATCCGATGAACATCGGTGGGCGGCCCATGTTCAGTATCCCGTCGTTCATCCCTGTCACCTTCGAGACCACGGTGCTGTTTTCGGTGCTGACAGCGGTCTTCGGGATGATTATTCTGAACAAGCTCCCGATGCCGTACCATCCGGTCTTCAACGTTGAAGGCTTTGCCCGCGCCAGCACCGACCGGTTCTTCCTTGCTATCGAATCAACCGACCCCAAATTCGACCGCCAACGGACCTGGGAGTTCTTGGAATCCTTGAAGCCAGAAAGCCTTGCGGAGGTGCCTCACTAATGAACGCAACCATGCGACACCTTCTACCATTTCTCCTGTTGGCCCTGATTGCTACGGGTTGCCAGGAGATGTACGATCAGCCAAAAGTGAAGCCGCTTTCAAAAAGCGATTTCTTCGACGATGCGCTTGGCGCGCGCCAGCCGATTGCTGGAACCGTTGCACGCGGCCACATGAAGCTGGACGACCAACTCTACACCGGCAAAGCCCCCGCCAGCGCAGCAAAACCTGCTGGCGATAGTGGCGCGTCGGGTGCTGCGTCCGGCGTTCCGGCCCAATGGGCCACCAGCGATCTTTCCTGGACCTTCCCAATGCCCGTCACGCGTGAAGTCCTGGTTCGCGGCCATGAGCAGTTCAACGTCTTCTGCTCCCCCTGCCACGGCAGGCTTGGCGATGGGAAGGGGATGATTGTGCAGCGCGGCTTCAAGGCCCCGCCATCGTTCCACGAAGAACGCCTGCGGACCGCTCCGCCGGGGTATGTGTTCAACGTTATCACCAACGGCTTCGGCGTGATGTACAGCTACGCCTCGCGCGTGCCGGTGAAGGATCGCTGGGCAATCGCTGCCTATATCAAGGCACTGCAGCTCAGCCAAAACATGGATGCCTCCCAATTGACCGCCGAGCAACAAGCGGCACTGGAGGGAAAGAAATAACATGGCTCGTAATTTTAACGCAATCGCAAACGACGAGAACGTCCAGCCGGGCATCAATGGCTTGCAGAAAAAAGCCATTGCGGCGGCGGCGGTTGGGGTGGCGTTGCTGGTGGTGGGTGCCATTAGTGATGCCGACCAGTTCTATCGCTCCTATCTGCTGGGCTATATCTATTGGGTGCTTATCTCGGTAGGGATGTTCACCCTGTATGCCCTCCACAACACTGTCTCCGGCGCGTGGGGGTTCACCATTCGCCGTTTCCTTGAGACCGGCGTGCGGACGCTTCCACTGATGTTGGTGCTGTTTGTGCCAATCATTTTTGGGATGCACAGTTTGTATGAATGGACCCATGCCGATGTGGTTGCCAAAGATCATATCCTTCAGCAGAAAGCCCCATACCTGAACGAAACGTTCTTCATTATTCGGTTGGTGTTCTACTTCGCGCTCTGGTCAGGCCTCGGTTTCTACTTGATCAAGCTGAATCGCCAGATCGAAGAGAACCGCGACCCGAAGAACCTTGGCAAAGTCCAGAAACTGAGCGCAGTAACGTTGCTGCTGATTATTCTAACAGGAACATTTGCTGCGGTGGACTGGATGATGTCGCTGGAGCCGCATTGGTTCAGCACCATCTACGGCATATTGTTCGCTGGCAGCGCGGCCTTGTCGGCGTTGGCCGTTACCATCGGCTTAGTGGTGAAGTTCCGCGCCACTCGTCCACTTAGCAACTTCCTTGCTCCACGCATTTTCCATGACTACGGAACGTTGATGTTCACCATGACGATGTTCTGGGCGTACATCTCCTTCTCGCAGTTCATCATTATCTGGTCCGGCAACGTGGCCGAGGAAACCCCGTGGTATGCTGTCCGCATGGCCAACGAATGGGGAACAATCGGCTGGGGGTTGGTCTTCTTTCACTTTGCCCTTCCCTGGGTTATCCTCCTCTCGAAAAAAGTGAAGCGAAGCCCGAAACTCTTGTTCGGGGTTGCTTTGTGGATGCTGTTCATGCGGTTCGTTGACCTGTTCTGGTTGATTGCCCCGGCCCATCTCCGCTCAACGTTTTCCTTCCACTGGCTGGACCTTGCCGCGCCGCTGGCAATCGGCGGAATTTGGCTGACCTACTACTGCCAACAACTGAAAGGAAAAACGCTGATGACCGTGTGGGATCCACGCTTGGAGGACGCATGGCATCGCATCGAACACGCCGACGCAGCCGACGCCGCACGATTTGAGGACACACCGATGGCAAAGGAGGGAATCCATGGCTAATCATCACGACCACTCCACCGACGAGCATATCCACGAGTCGTCGGATATCGAAGTTAAGCCTGTTGCCAAGTTCATGGCGATTCTGTTTATCGGCGTGGGGATCGTTATGGTGCTGATGTGGGGAATTATGGAGTTGTTGGAGATGCGCGCCGCCAAAGCCGACGTGGCACGCTCGCCGGTGTACGATACCGTGCGCGTGATGAAAGAACCACGCCTGCAAACCCATGCCTACGACGACCTGAAAGCATTCCGCTCCCACGAAGACTCCCTGGTGAACGGCTATGGTTGGGTGGATAAAGCCAGCAACAAAGCCCATGTTCCCATTGAGGTGGCCATTGAACAACTGGCCGCCAAAGGCCTTCCCTCCGTTCCGGTGGATAGTGCTGCGGCAAAGAAACATGCCGCAACCTACGAACCTGGCGAGAGCAACGGCGGACGGTAAGAACACCGTCCAACACACCAAAGCCTAATTATGAATTAGGCCATTTTAGAGACGATGGTGATATCATGAAGACGGTGTTTCGCATAGCAGTTCTTTGGCTTTTGCTGTTGGTTGGCGTTGGGCGCACGCTTGCGCAAGGCTCGCCGCCGCAGCCCGGGAACAAGTACGCCAAGCAGGTGAATATCGAGCAACGCTTGGGCGCGCAGGTTCGCCCCGATCTCACCTTCCGTGATGAAAACGGAAAGAGCGTAACGTTGGGGGAGTATCTGGGGAAGCGTCCGGTTATCCTCACGCTGGTCTACTACCAATGCCCGATGCTCTGCACCCAGGTGCTGAACGGGCTGGTGAAATCGCTGAAAGTGATGAAGGAGGAGCCTGGGGTAGATTTCGACTTGGTGACGATCAGCATTGACCCCAAAGAAACGCCGGCACTGGCCTTGCAGAAAAAAGGGGCGTACCTGACGGAGTACGAGCGTGCGGGGGCCGCGGCAAACTGGCACTTCTTGACCGGAGATGAAGCCGCAATCCGTAGCGTTGCCGATTCGGTGGGCTTCCGGTATCTGTACGACACAGCCTCTGGCCAATACGCCCACGCTGCGGGGATCATGGTGCTAACGCCTGCCGGAAAAGTTGCTGGCTACCAGTACACCGTGGAGTTCGCGCCAAACGAATTGCAGCGCACCCTTGCCGATGCCCTGAAGGAAAAAATTGGCAAGCCGATTGAGCCATTGATCTGGCTCTGCTTTGAATACGATCCGCTGACAGCCAAGTATGGCTTCTCGATACGGAAGGCATTGCAAAGCGGCTCCATCTTGATGGCGATCGGGGTGGCCACAATGGTGGTGATCCTAAAACGCCGCGAACGCAAAACACGAATAGATGATCCGGCATTGCTGCGGGCAATGAAAACAGGATCAACCATGAAAAATTGATGAAGAAGGGGTTGAAAGAAGCGCAGAGCACCGCGAAGAAGAGATTGGTGGTTGGTATAACTGGCGATTAGTAAGGGTTCCTTTGCTAATGGCCAACGACGAAGGATTTTCACTTGCAACTGACAACTGACTAATACACCAAATTATGCTGTGGGAACTTCCCTTAATGCCGCAACAGGCCTCCACGATTGCTGAAAAAGTGGATGCGCTTTACCTGTTCCTCTGGGGGCTTACGGCGTTTTTTACCCTGCTGATCTTCGTGCTCATCCTTGTATTCGCTGTGAAATACAAGCGTGGAAAGGTGGCCGACCGCAGCAACGCCCCCGACACCGATCACAAGCTAGAGGCTGTGTGGATTGTTGTTCCGCTGGCTATCTCGCTGGTTATCTTCGGCTGGGCAACCAGCATCTTCTTTGAACAGGTGCGGCCACCGGCCGATGCTGTGGAGTACTTTGCCACCGGCAAGCAATGGATGTGGAAATTCCAAAGCCCCGAAGGGAAACGCGAAGTGAACGAGCTTCACGTCCCCAAAGGGCGGAATATCAAGGTGACAATGACCAGCGAGGATGTTCTGCACGACCTGTTCTTCCCCGCCTTCCGCACCAAAGCCGACGTGCTTCCCGGGCGATACACCAACGTCTGGTTCAACGCCACAAAAACCGGGACATTCCACATTTTCTGTGCTGAATACTGCGGGATGCAGCATTCGCTGATGATCGGCAAGGTGATTGTGATGGAACCCGACGAGTACGAACGCTGGCTGACCAGTGCCGCCAGCGGAACCGCAGGCCAAGCCACCGCCGATGCCAGCGAGACACCAGCACAAGCCGGGGAACGGCTCTTCACACAATATGGCTGCCAGACCTGCCATCAAGGTGCGTCCGGGACGCTTGGCCCGTCGTTGGCTGGGGTGTACGGGTCGGAAGTTGAATTGCAAAACGGCGAGAAAGTCAAGGCTGATGATGATTACATGCGGGAGTCCATCCTTAATTCATCAGCGAAAATTGTGAAGGGATATCAGGCGGTAATGCCGAACTTCAAAGGGCAGATTTCGGAGGAGGAGGTGATGAACCTTATCGCCTACATCAAGGCACAGCAAGGAAGCGGCGCAACCGCACAGAACCTGACACCAACCGGCAAGCGATAACCCATGGAAACGGCAAGCACAATATCAACAACAACCCCAACCGCAATGCCCGGCGCGACCAATGGTGTCTTCGAAATGCCGAAGACCACCTACATCAATGCCCAGGAAGGCATTAAGTCGTGGTTACTCACTGGCGACCACAAGCGGATCGCTATCCTTTACCTGATCTCCATCTCGATCTTCTTTGCTCTTGGGGGCATTTTCGCTGCGCTTATTCGCATCGAGCTTCTAACCCCGGGTCCCGATTTGGAGGCGGAGATGTACAACCGTGCCTTCACCGCGCACGGGATTGTGATGGTTTTCATGTTCCTGATCCCCGCAATTCCAGCGGTGCTTGGGAACTTCCTGTTGCCGATTATGATAGGTGCCAGGGATCTTGCCTTCCCCAAAGTCAACTTGCTAAGCTGGTACCTCTATATGATCGGTGGCTTGCTGACGCTATCGGCAATGCTGATGGGTGGGGTGGACACTGGTTGGACCTTCTACACGCCATACAGCACCAGCTACTCTCAATCCTACGTCTTCCTGACCGGATTGGGGATTTTTATCATGGGGTTTAGCTCCATCACAACGGGCCTGAACTTTGTGATTACCACCCACAAGATGCGTGCGCCCGGGATGACGTGGTCGCGCCTTCCGCTGTTTGTGTGGTCGCAATATGCCACCAGCTTGGTGATGCTGCTTGGCACACCGGTGATTGCTATCACCGTGGTGCTGTTGGCTGCCGAACGGGTGTTTGGTGTAGGGGTCTTCAATCCAAATTTGGGTGGTGACCCTGTGTTATTCCAGCATCTGTTCTGGTTCTACAGCCACCCAGCGGTGTACATCATGGTTCTTCCTGCCATGGGCGTTATCAGCGAGCTGATCGCGGCATTCTCGCGGCGGCGGGTGTTCGGGTATTCGTTCGTTGCCTTCAGTAGCTTGGCCATCGCAATTTTTGGCTTCCTTGTGTGGGGCCACCACTTGTTCGTGAGCGGGCAGTCGGCATATGCGGGTATCATCTTTTCGCTACTCAGCTTCATTGTGGCGATCCCTTCGGCAGTGAAGGTGTTCAACTGGACCACAACCCTCTACAAAGGCTCCATCAGCTACGAAACCCCGATGCTCTACGCGTTGGCGTTTATCGGCTTGTTCGCAATCGGCGGGCTAACGGGGCTGTTCTGCGCCGCGCTTGGCTTGGATGTTCATATCACCGACACCTATTTCATCATTGCCCACTTCCATTACGTGATGGTTGGCGCCACAGTGATTGCCTACCTAGGCGGAATCCACTACTGGTGGCCAAAGATGACCGGGCGAACATATCCAGAGTTTTGGGGGAAGCTATCGGCCATGCTGATTTATGTTGGCTTTAACCTGACGTTCTTCCCGCAGTTCATCCTTGGTTATCTGGGAATGCCGCGCCGGTATCATGTCTATCCGCCTGAGTATCAGGTGCTGAATGTTCTGTCAACCGCAGGCGCATCGGTGCTGGCGATTGGGTTTATGATGCCGGTTTTCTATCTGCTTTGGTCGCTGAAATTTGGTCCAGTTGCCGGACCAAATCCTTGGGGAGCCAAGGGGCTTGAGTGGGAGACGGCATCGCCGCCGCCAACCCTCAATTTCGACGCAACGCCGATTGTCACCGAAGAAGCCTACGCTTACGATGCCGAAGCGGAAGAATCGGCGTATCAAGCCGCACTTCAACAAGCAAAACACGCTAAATAAGGAGAAATAGAACGTGGCGCACAGTCATAGCCATCCCCACGGTCTGGCTCACCAGTTCGATGATCTGAACCAGCAGCACGAGTCCGCTTCGCTGGGTATGTGGGCGTTCTTGGTCACCGAAGTGATGTTCTTCGGCGGCTTGTTCTTGGCCTACACCTTCCTCCGTTGGAAATACCACGATGCAGTGGTTGCCGCAAGTGGCCATTTGGATTGGATTCTTGGCGGCGTGAACACCGGAGTGCTGCTGATTAGCTCCCTCACCATGGCAATGGCCGTTCATGCGGCCCAGGAAGGGAAGCGGAAAGCAACAGTGAATTTCCTGATCCTCACCATGATTCTTGGTGCGGTCTTCCTGGGCGTGAAAGCCTTTGAATACTCACACAAGTGGCACGATGGCTTGTTCCCAGGGTTCAATTTCCACTGGACGGAAAACCCAGGTTATGCCGGCGGGGCCGAGATGTTCCTGTTCCTCTACTTTGTGATGACCGGCCTGCACGGGCTGCACATGGTGGTGGGGATTGGCTTGGTGGCTTGGATTATTAAACGAGCAAATCGGGGGGATTTCACGCCGGAATACAACATCCCAGTGGAAATCACCGGGTTATACTGGCACTTTGTGGATATCGTCTGGATTTTCCTTTATCCATTGCTCTATCTGATTCAACCACCTCATCATTGATGCGGAACCGTGCTAAGCACAGCCATGCAACAATCCCGATAGAAGCAGACGCGAACTAACTACCGAAGAACTCTACCAAGCCGAACCGAGAGAAAGAGCTATGTCCGGTCATATTGTACCCAAAAAAACATACTACACCATCTTCCTGCTGCTGATGGTTCTGTTAGCGGTCACGGTGCTGATTGCGTACCTTGATCTGGACCACGCAACAGGGATTGGAGGGTTGAACATTATTGTGGCCCTTTCCATCGCCTTCACCAAAATGATGCTGGTGGTGCTCTACTTCATGCACATGAAATGGAGCAGTAAACTAACGTGGATTTTTGGCGGGGCCAGCATCCTGTGGCTGGTTCTGATGCTGGTAATCACCCTTGCCGATTATTTCAGCCGTGGCTGGGTGATGTTCACGAATAAGTAGAGCACGAATAAGTAGAGATAGATAGCCCGCCCCCAACCAACGCAAAACAAATGCCGCCTTGCTGGACAACATTGTTCAGCAAGGCGGCATTTTTTATGGCTCTGGCGGCGAAAGTCGCCTGTCGGGTTGTTCGATTGCTCCCCAATAAGCAAGAATAACTGGTTTTTTTTGCGGTGCTTTGAACCAGACTCTATCCATCAAGAAATTCTGCTAACTGGCCTTTGCCTTTCGCTGAGCAATAGGGGGAAAGGATGTTGGCCAAAATTCCAATATAGTGCCGGATTTGTTCCGCCGGCTTCAAATTGCCGTAGGAGATGGCTGCCTCGGAAATCCAAAAGCGGGATAGCAGTAATATTGCCGATGTTAAGAACGTGCTTTCGGAAGCAGTCAGCCCCCGTAGATATTTATTCTGGGTCAGGTATCCAAGATTTTTCAAGACAGTTTTCCTGCGCAAATCCTCCCCCCGCCGATAGATATCGGATAGCTTTTCATACTGCTTGCGTAAATGGACAAAACTTAAAAAAATACACCGGTATTGATATTGGCATTCATAATGCCGCTGGCTCATCTGCAGGTACGATTGGATTGTCATCTTCTCATCCTCCTGTAAAATCGCAGCATTCGCTTCGGATAGATCCATGGTGACCTGCAAAATCAAATCCTCCTTTGTGGGAAAATAGTAGGTGATGTTTCCCAGCTTGGTATCAAGGGCGGCGGCAAGCTCCCGCATCCCTACGTACTCTATCCCTTTCTCGTTAAAAAGCTCAAGGGCTTTGGCGACAATGCGTTGTTGTGTGCTCATACTTTTTTGCAAAAATAACTTGTCAATGACAAAGATGCTCATTATTTTTGTCAATGACAAATCTGCTTGTGTGTTGCTCAGCAGCCGTGCGTGCTAATCCCGCAGCAGCCTGATTCTGTTGAGTAAAATTTCTTTTTGGATAGAATATCACCCCTCTCCTGCAAACGTTCTTGATCCTTGCTTTACACCGATAAACAACATGACTCTCAACAAGGGAATACCAGTATCCACCTCCTTAGACTCCACGCTGCAAAGGGAAAACGTTTCGTCAAAGAAGAAATATGATAAAAGAAAATTATTCAGGCTGTCGTTCTTTGCCGTAGTGATAGCCGCCTGCATCAGCCTTATTGCAAAGGTTCTTGTTCATTTAATTGACCTTATCACCAACATCTCTTTCTACGGAAATTTTTCCATTGAATCCGTTAGCCCTGCCCAGAATAATTATGGCTGGCTTGTGGTGATTATTCCGGTGATTGGCGGCATTATTGTTGGCTTAATGGCTTTTTATGGGTCAGCAGGAATTCGTGGGCATGGCATCCCGGAAGCAATGGAGCAGATCCTTACGAACCAAAGTAGAATAAAGCCTTCCATCACGTTCCTGAAGCCGATTTCATCAGCTATTTCCATTGGAACGGGAGGGCCATTTGGCGCGGAAGGGCCGATTATCGCAACAGGGGGCGCGCTTGGTTCTACGCTTGGCCAAATCTTGGAGATTACCCCAAACGAACGGAAAATTTTGCTGGCTTCCGGCGCAACGGCAGGGATGGCGGCCATTTTTGGCAGCCCAGTTGCGGCAATATTTTTAGCGATTGAATTACTCCTGTTTGAATTTTCGCCACGCTCATTTATTCCAGTTGCATTGGCCTGCATTACCGGCGCAGCTGGCCACCATTTTCTATTTGAAGAAGGCGTTGTGTTCCCCATGAATGTGAATGTAGAAGCGGCCTCCAATTTTGCGCTTCTATTTTACAGCATCATGGGGCTTGGCATTGGGCTGCTTGCCATTGGCGCAACCAAAATAGTCTATTGGATTGAAGACCTGTTTGAAAAACTCCCTATCCATTGGGCATGGTGGCCCGCGATTGGGGGGATTGCCGTTGGAGTAATCGGATTTTACGAGCCAAGAACGTTAGGTGTTGGATACGATAACATCACAGGAATCCTATCCGGTAGTTTGCCGATCCAGGTGATGCTATCACTCTGCATTTTTAAATTTTTGTCGTGGTCTATTTCGTTGGGAAGCGGAACCTCAGGGGGAACGCTGGCTCCGCTGCTGACCATTGGTGGTGCGGTAGGTGCGTTGGCTGGCAGCGTAGGAGCTTCGTGGTTTCCTGAGATCGGTATTTCAATCCCGCTATCGGCTGTGGTTGGGATGTCGGCAATGTTTGCCGGGGCATCCCGAGCGTTCCTTACCTCCATTGTGTTCGCCCTGGAAACCACTGGCCAGGTGAACGCATTATTGCCATTGCTGGCCACCTGCACCTCGGCATATTTTGTCTCCTATTTTTTAATGGATAACACCATTATGACCGAGAAAATAGCCCGTCGCGGTGTCTTCACCCCACACTCCTACGAACCTGATATCCTTGAAAAAACAAGGGTCGGAGAACTTGTGAACGATAGCGGCTTAATTATTAGCAGCCAGATGAAAATCGGCGAAGTGCGAAGCTGGCTTGAGCAAGAAACCGAACTGCAAACCAATTATTTTATCATTGCCGATACGGATGGGGAGTATCGAGGGCTGCTAAGCTCAACCACGCTGTTCGGGTTGCATCACCATGCCGACAAAGAAGTGGGTGAACTGGTAAAACGGAGAAACCTTTGCGTCCACCCCGAGGACACGCTGAAAATTGCTGTGGAAACAATGGCCAAAGAAAATGTGGATATCCTTCCAGTAATCTCCGGCAAAGAAATTAGCGGCATTTTATCCTACCAGCATATCCTGTCGGTGTACCGGAATGGCGTTGATGAAAATGAGAAGAAGCAAGCCCATATCTCCCTTAACAGGCGGCGGCTGAAAATGCTTGTCCAAGGGCAGAAACTCATATCATTTATCAAGCCAAAAAAATGATGGCTGCCACTCCTCCCAATGCTGGGGGAAAATGGGCTTTAGAAAGATTCGTTGTTCTCTGCTGCCCGGGTCATTCTGTGTCAGCTCCTCCCCCAGAATTGGGGGAGGCGGGGAGGGGGCGCGGCTCCGTTGGCGGGCTTTCGGATGGTTCCTATCCAAGAATGGACGGGGGGAACCTCACCGGAACGAATACGACAACCGCCCAAGCACCAACCGCCCAAGCCCTGGGGTGCCGATAAACTCGCTGTGGCGTTGGCTGAACGGGCTTGCGTCGCTTCCTTCAACAAAGGTGAGCAGGTTCTGGGCGGTGACGGTTGCTTTTAAGCCTTCCACCCAGGGAAGCTCATAATCAACATTCAGGTCCACCACGGAATATCCTGGAACCTCCCCCAAATAGACGCCGCTGTTGACTTGGAATCCATCCACATGGCGGAACAAGGACCGGACGCTTAACCCAAGATCGGCGTTGCGGTACTCGGCCCCGACCGAGAATTTGAACTTCGGTGCGTTCAACGACAAATCGGCCACGCCATCAAGGTTGCGGAAAAAATTCTTGTCAACGTAGGAGACGCTCCCTTTCACCTCCAACCCTTCGGCCACCGCAACCTGCAGCCCCAGATCATAGCCGTACAACGTGATGTCCCCGTAGTTCCGGTAGGTGAGATAGACCGCCGTGGGGTCGTTCACTTCGTTTGGAGTAACGGTCCCCACCGGAACCCCTCGCAACAGCGTATCGCCAGGAATGCCCGAGACTTGCGGGGCAAACGATCCCGCCAACAACTTCGCCTGACCTTCGGGAAGCCCGGCCCCCATGAACACCTGCGTCAGATACCCTTCCAGCGATTGCTGCTCCAGAAAAACCGAGGGGGTAATCACCTGCAATGGCCCAACAAAATCGGTGTAGTGGGAGCGGTACAGGTCCAAGCTAATGGCCACACGATCGGCCACGATTCCGTTGTAGCCAAGCTCGATGGTGGAGGTCAGCGTTGGTTTGGTGGGAACCCGGTTTGCGATGCTTGCGGGGTCGAAGCTGACGAACGTTCCGTTGGCCGGGTTCACCGCCCGAAGCTCCGTTTTCACCGCCCCCGCCGGCGGGACCGGAATCTGGCGGATTACCGACTGCACCGCAGTGTCGGGGAAGTTGGCAATCAACACTTGCTTCAACCCTTCCCAGATTGCGCCAACATCGTTTGCGGAAAGTGGCTGGGATGGATCCGCAAGAAAGGAGTGCATGATTGGTTGCCCCGATGCATCAAAACTGAAGTTGTACCCCGACTGCGGAACCCCCGCCGCACGCACGTTGAACAGCTCCGTCCTGGCGGCGATGATGTCCAGAAATAACTCGCTGGTGGTTGGTGCCGAGTAGGCCTGGTTGTACGTCAGCCGGAAGGTGTGATCCTTCAGCGGAGCAAACACCAACGCCGCACGGGGTGAGATAACGGGGTCGTCCAAACGGCTGTGTTTATCGAACCGCCCGGCCACCGTCAGGTCCAGCATCTCCGGTATCAGCTTTGTTTCCGATTGCAGGTAGATGCCGAACTCGCTGATGTCGTCGTCCCCCTCGTTCCGCCCGTTCACCGTGGAATCGGTAATCGGGTTGGTAAGCTGAAGATCGGCTCCGTACGTAAGCCGCTCGGCCTGAGCCAACTGATAGGAATGTTGCAGCTGCGTGACGAACATGGTGGAGCGGTCAACAATCGGCGCGCCGGTGCGGAGCAGATAGGTCTGGCCCGCATCACTTTTGTTCAGAAATGCTTGGAAGAACAGGTCCTTGTACAGGGTTCGCAGCTGGTAGTAGCTGTATTGCCAATTCTTTGCTTGGACCGCGCCAACGCCGGTCATGTCGGTATTGTTGACCGCTTGATTCAGTCCGGTGGCGAAGATCAGTGTCAGGTCCTCAATCGGCATATAATCCAGCCGAAGCTCGCCGCCGATTCGTTCAATCGTGCTGTCGCGCAATCCAATCTTTAGCGTGTCGGGGTTCACCCCGCGGTTGTTCGTGTCGGCAAGGAAGGCGGCGCGTGCGGAGGTCTCGGCGGTGTCGGTGTATCCCCAATCATCCCCCCGCATGTATTGCCCAGAAATTTTATAACCGAAATTATCCCCCAACGTCCCCGCGTGGCGCACCGTCCCTTGCAGCACGTTCCGCTCGCCAGCGGTAAGCGAGATGGAGGTCCCAGCCGATGAAAACGGGGAGCGGGTGATGGTGTGGAACACCCCGTTCGCCGCGTTGGGACCGTAGAGTGCCGAGGCCGGGCCCCGGATGATCTCCAACTGCTGGATGTCGTCGTTCACCAGCGGGATGAAGTTGTAGGCGTTTACCCGAAGCGATGGGACCCCGGCAATGCGGTTATCGGTCAACACCGTCAGCGCGCCGCTGAAGGCGTTGTTAAATCCGCGAAGCACCGTGTTGCTTTGCACCAACCCCGACTGCACGATGTCCACCCCGGGAACCCCTTTGATATGCTCGATTGAGGTCAGCGAAGGGCGCTCCTGAATTTGCCGCGCACCCACCACCGAGACCGATGCCGGGGCCGCGGTCGCTTTCTCCGGGCGGCGCGATGCCGAGACCACCACCTCGTTATTGCTGATGATGTTTTGCGCCAGCGCGGCGTTCAGCAGTGTTGCCTGGCCAGGCTTCACCTCCACCGTCTGCTCGAACGCGGCATAGCTCAGGAAGGTGATCACCACCTTGTACGTTCCCGCCGCCACCGACTTCACGGTGAAATATCCATCCGGCCCGCTGATTGCGCCGATTTGCCGCGCCGCCGCGTCGCTTCGGGAAAGGCGGATGGTTGCGCCCGACAGCGGTTTCCCCGATTCGGCATCGGTGATGCGCCCGGTAAGCGATCCCGTTTGCGCGGCCAGTTGGGCGCAGCAGCAAAGCGCGAAGAAGGAAAGAAGAAAGGCATGGCGAATGGAAGGCTTCATGCAAAACTCCTGCTGATTGACGTGACGGTTGATAGTTCGGGAAGAAATGGCGATTGGCCCAGATAGATTCTGCGTGCGTGGCGGGCAACGCCCCGGAAGCGGCCGGGGGCTTAGTTGCCCCCGCCGCCGGTCCCCGATTGCACAAACTCCAACAGGTCCTGCTTCATTGCCACAAGCGAAGGTTGGTGGATATACATCATGTGGCCACTTTCGTAGTACTTCATGGTGATGTTGTTCCGCAGCGCGGGGTTCAGGCCCAGATGGTGGAAGGTGTAATCGGCGGCGAAATGGGGGGTTCCCAGGTCGTAATATCCGCTGGCCACAAACACTTTCAGATGCGGGTTGATGGTCATCGAGCGGCGCAAAGTCTCGGCAGTGTTCACGTAGCGATTTTCAAAATCGGAGTAGTCCCAGGGCCAGACCCTCGGGTTCAGTATCTCGTAAGGAAGGTCGCTGTGGAACTCCAGCTCGCGCCGAAGGTAATCGTTCATGGTTGCGGTGAACGGGCCGGTGGTGTCGGCCATGCTGGGGTCGTACTCGGGGCGTTCCCCAACGCCGTCGCGGTCAATCCCGGTGAACCGGCTGTCCAGCCTTCCCACCGTTCGGCCTTCGGCGCGCATCAGCTCCTTTGCAAACCGGAAGATGTCAATCCGCAGGTTGCTTCGGCGGATATATTCTTGGCTAAGCCCGGTGTAGGCCGCCAGCCGTGCAGCAATCTCTGCTTCTTCATCGGGGGGGATCGTGGACCCGCGCAGCAACGCCAGGGCATACTTCCCAATGGCGAACTCCTCAACCTCGCGCAGCAGATCATCCACCGTGCGGTTTTGGAGTTCATCGCCCAGCTTGCCGTGATACCATGCCGTGGCGGCGTAGGTCGGCAGGTACAACAGGTAGGGAAGATCGTTCGTTGCCCCAAACGCAACCGTCTGGAAATCAAGGATGGAGGAGATCAGCATCAGCCCGTTCAGATACATCCCGTACCGCTCCTGAAGATACCCGGCAAGCCCGGAAGCCCGCAGCGTCCCGTAGCTTTCCCCCGCCAGAAATTTTGGCGAACCCCACCGCTGGTAGCGGGTAACGTACAACCGAATAAAATCCCCCACCGACTCGATGTCACGTTTGAACCCATGGAACTCCCGCGATTTTTCCCCAGGCATTGGGCGGCTGTAGCCGGTGCTGACGGGGTCAATGAACACAAGGTCGCTGCAATCAAGCAAGGAGTACTCGTTGTCGGTTAGGCGGTATGGCGGGGGCAGGGGGCGGCCATCGGGATCCAGCACCACGCGCCGCGGACCAAGCACCCCCAGATGGAGCCAAACCGAGGAGGACCCGGGGCCTCCGTTGAAGGAAAACGTCACCGGGCGGGCCGTTGTGTCGGCAATGTCGCTGCGGGTGTAGGCAATGAAAAACACCTCCGCTTTGGCTTTTTGGTTGCTGGGCGTTTGCCCCTCCTTTTTCTCCTCCTCCACCTCATCTTTCAGCACCATCGTGCCGGCGGTGACGGAGTAGCGGACCGGCTGGCCGTTAATCTGGATGGTGTGGTGGGTGGTGACAAGTCGGTCGGTTGGTTCCGATACAGCGGCGGATTGGGCAGCGGGCGTTGGCGGTTGTGGTGTGGTTGATTGTTCTGTTTCCGGCATGGTCGGTTCCCCGTTCGGATAAGTGATGTTTCTGTGTGATGTTCGGTTGGAAAAACTATGGGCGCAAATGGCGCAGCTGCTGGCAAGCGGCCCGGCAAGCGGCGGTGGAACGTTGTTCCTATCAGAATGGCTTCTTACAGGAGCCGCACAAACTGCACGCGGTCGTCGGGGCGGACTTCGCAGCGGTAGGCATGAAGCCGCACATCCGCCCCCCAATCAAGGGCGCCAAGCTCATCGGCATCCCGTTGCTGTTGCTCCCGAACCTCCTGCGCCGTTGCCGAAGGAAATTTCAGGCGATACCCGGCGCAAAGGGATTCCTCGGGTCCATCTTCCGATGGGCCATGGAACATGAAGTAGATGTCGCTGATGTCGTGCGCCTCCAGCAACAGTTGGCACTCGTGGCGAAGCGCATCGCTGCGGAGCAAGTCGGGACCGTTGGCGGCCAACGCACCGCCGCCGCCAGGGGCATACAGGCGGTCGTAGTCCATGATGCCAAGTGAGTTATGGAGGAAGTCATCTAAGTTCTGCTGCAATCGTCCGTCGCTGCAGGCAACCACCAGCACCGATGGGCGATTCCGCTGCCACGGACCCTCGGTAAGATATGATTCCGATGCGGCAGGGGTGATAGGAGTTGGGTTGGAAGATTCAGTCATGGTTGTTGTTGGATGTTGTTCTAAAAGCAAGGAACCAGCTGGGTTTGCTGCTGGCCGCGCTGCCACGTTGCCACCACAATCCGCAGCCCTGGTTCGGCCACAGGAATCTGGGCCAGGCTGCTTCCGATGCTTGGTCGCACCACCGATTTCCTTTCCCCAGTTAGCGTAAACGTGGCAATCGCAAGGGGGGATGTTCCCGCTTCCCACGCCACCGTGATACTGTGGTTGCTGCGGTCGTAGCGAAGCAGGAAGGGGAGTGTTGGGGGATCGAACGAAGCACCGGATGGAGTGCTGTTGGCGCGGCATGGCGTGGCGCGTTCGGCTGCCGTTGATGGATACCAGCTTGCGGAATCGCTTGCGGGAAAATCTACCCCTCTCCTCTCCAAGGACCTCCCTTTTTCTTCCCCCCATTTGCTTCGGTAGCTAACCTCTTCATCGGTTGTCCCGCCGCGAAGGGTGATCCGGTCCCCGCCGCCATCATTGAGCTGCCGGAATGTTGCTTCGATAACGCAGGCCGCATCAACGTTCTGGTATTCGGCAAGGAATGTGGAACGATTGCGGGCAACAACAAGGTATCCCCCCGCCGCAATGCTTCCCGATAACGTTGCTGGGGTTCCCCCGGAATCCTCGATCGTCCAACCGTTCACGCTGATTGCGGTGGCCGTTGGGTTGTACAGTTCCACCCATTCGTTCGCGGGGTCGGTGGGGTTGAACATGAATTCGTTTACGATCACCTGAGCATTGCCGGTGTATGCCAGCAATGCCAACAAGGCGGAGCAGAAGAAGGTTCGCATGGAAGAATGCTTGCTGCGATTGATGGATCCAGGGCTTGCCGTGCAATGTTACGAACCAAGGACCAGAACGCCAGCGGGTATCGGCAAGAAATTACAATGACCCAACGGGGGGAAATAGCAGGGGCACAGAGTGCCGCAGTGGGAAAAGGAATGCCCTTCTTCCTTGCGAACTCTGTGCCCCGGGGTTGTTTGGCGTTTCCGCTTACTTCACCACGCTCAATGCGCCGGTCAGCGTCTGGCCATTGGTTGTAAGTGAGTAGCGGTACACCCCGTTTGCAAGGTTGCTAACGGAGAATTGGGCCACGTGCTGGCCGGCGTCGCGCATGCCTTGGGCAATGGTCATTGCCTGGCGGCCATTGGCATCGTACAGTGTGATTACCACATCGCCAGCGGCGGCGGTCCGATAGTGGAGTTCCACAACATCGCGTGCGGGGTTGGGTGTGCTTTGCCAAAGCATTGCTCCCCCCAGCGTCATCGGTTCGTCGGCTCCGCTGGTTCCGGTGGCGGGTTCCACAAATGGGGCAATCTGGGTTGCGGTTCCGCCAAGCTGCACGGTTACTGCCCCGCCGGTGCCATTATTGTTGATGGTCAGCACGGCATTGCTGGTGCCTTTGTTCAACGGGCGGTAGGTCACCTCCAAATACTCCGATTGCCCAGGTGCAAGTATGGTTCGCGGCAATCGCCCCAGAGTGTAATCGGTGGCGGTTGGGCCGGTGATGGTGGTGGTTCCCAACTTCACGGGGCTGGTTCCCATGTTGGTAATCATCACGCTGCGCCGCACTGCTTTGCCAACAGCAACGGAGATGTTATCGAACAACGTGGCCGGGCCGGCAGAAAGCTGGCGCGTGACGGCCTGGCCGATAATGGCCACAATGATGTTATCACCGCTGGCAGTGGTTGCTTCTATCTGCGCCGAGCGGGGGCCGGGGGTGCTTCCCGCAATCGGTGTATGAACCACCGAAAGGTTCAGTGCCTCACCAGGCATCATCTGGAACGGAACCGCAGGCCACGGGGCGTTTGGATCCATGGCAAATTCGGCTGCATCGGCTCCCGCGATGGTTATGCCCGTAATCGTCAGGAACTCGGTGCTGGTGTTTTCAAACATCACTGTGCCGGTTGGCATCTCGGCTGCTGGCCCATCAATGACTGCCGGGGCAATCGTAATGTCGCGAGCTTCGATTCCCGTTGCTCCGGTTCCTTTCAGGTCCCAGTAGAAGGCCCCGCCTTCAATAAGCCCGGGAATCCGAAGCGTGGAGTCGTTGGATTGCAGCAGTATGGTTGCCCTGCGTGCCCCAGAGCGGGAAGGGGTAAATCGAACCGACAGCGTTGCCGATTCGCCCGGAGCCAGCACATACTTGTCTTCATTGGGATCAATGGTTGCGCCGGTAAGGCCTTCGATAATTTGGAAGTCGCGTGTGTCGCCGCTGGCAATGCGGAAGGCGTTGCGGCTGATGCGAAGGTCGCACACGCCGGCGTTGGCAATGGTCAACGTGGTGTCGCGCCATTTCCCAATCATCGTGTTGCCGAACGCCACCGTGGTAAGCGGCTTCCCTTCTTCATCGGCTGCCAGCCACGCTCCAATTCCCTTGCCGAACATATCAACTGTTAGCAAGCCATTGGTGGTAACGTTGGCCGTTGATTTCCCAACGAAGTTCACCGCATTGGTGGCGATAAATGCACGTGCAAGGCGCTTCCCGGGGCGTTGCGGGACAAAGTTGAGGTAGAAGGTCTGCGACTCCCCAGGGTTCAGAACCATCGGGAACTGCATGGGGACATTGCTTGATGCCGGTGCCACGCCAGCAGCATCGGTGACGAAATAATCGGCCATTGCGATTGGCGCGCCTTGTGATGTGCGGAGCAGTGGGTTAGCCGGCATCCCTTGCCCATACAACGAATCTGTCTGGAAGAATTGCATGCCGTTCACCACCAAGGGGTCGTTCCCCAAGCTCCGCACCGTTACCTGGAAGGAGTTCACCGATTCGCCGGAACAGGCGAACGTCTTCACGAACAGGTCCGACTTCTCGTTGATCACTTCGCCGTTGATCCGGAATTCACCTCCTGCGCCGGTTGAGGTGGCGTTAAGGGTGAACGTCCGGACTTCGCAATCGGCGTTCACCGTCAGCTGTGCGGTCTGCACGCCAAACCCATTGGGCTTAAAGGTGATGATTGGCGTGTTGATCCCGTTGTTCCCCAAGGAAACCGCCGCAACGTTCAGCGAGTATTGCTTGGTTGGATCGGTCAGCGTGTAGGTGACAACCGCAGACTTCGCGCCAACCACTGTTCCTGTGTTCTGGATAGTGAACGGGGTGAAGGTTCGCGTGGTTCCGTACGGGGTTCCCTGCCCCACAAGCAGCTTCGCGCCATCACCTAACGGCGACACGCCACCGCTGGCAACATTACCGGTCCAGGTAATTCGGGAGTTCCCTGTTCCATTCAAGGTGTAGGCGGCCTTAAATCCGTTCGTTCCGGTTACTGTGATGGTGGCGGTGCGTGTTCCAACACACCCGGGGGTAAAGGTGATTGTTGGCGAAACACCGCTACCGGGTGATAGAGAGATGGACGAGGGCGACACCACATAATCGGAAGCATTGGCACCGGTGACGGCAAAGGTGAATGTGGTTTGCGAGCACTTGGTTGCCGTGCGAATCTCAAACGGGAGATACGCTTTGGACACCCCACGCTGAAGGCTAATTGCCGACATCAGGATGTCACCATTTTTCATCCCGCTGGTCCCCCCCTGGGCAACATCGCCCGTCACGACGGTTCCGCAGTAGGTGGGGTCAAACGTGTATAATGTGCCGTTGCTGATGGAAGTGTTGGCAATATTCACCTTCTGCGATGCGGAGTAATCCAACGCCGGGTTGCCGCCCTTATCAAAATAAAGGCTGAAGAAGTTGTTGCTTGCCCCGGCAATGCCGATACGCGCAGCGGTTGTTGGAACCTGCTTCATCGTCATGGAAGCATAGTAGAACTCGATGCGGTTGGTGGTTTCGTACAAGCGGATCTGATAACGGATCATATCCGCTTTGGTAAGAACCCCGTTTGGTCGAATCTCCCACTGAACCGTCAGCACATACTTGCCAGGGGAACCTGTTAGCAGATACGTCACCCCTGTGTTCACCAACGTCCCAGCATCCCAGAACGGAGCAAGCAGTGGGTAGGTGCTGGCTTTTTCAAAAATCTCATCGCTTGCCGAAGTCACGGCAGATTTCCCCAACCCCAGCACGCCGTTAGCGTTTGCGGAGAATTGGGAATACACAACTCCATCAAGTTCAAACTTGAAGCCAATGTCGGTTACTGCCGACGACGTGTTGCTGCTTCCGGCTTTTAGAATCGTTGTCCCTTTGCCCATGTCGGTATCGGTCCCTGTGCCCGATGCGAATGAGTAATCTTTCATTGTTGCGAACAACGTGGCGCACGGCAGCAGCAACAGCACGGCCAATACGCCAAACAAACAGCGGTAATGTCTGCTCATGGGGGGCTTTCTCCTACAGATCTATTAATGTGAAAAGTACAGCACCCACCCACTGCCTTTCAGTAGCATGGATGCCATGATGTGTTCAATTCGGAATTGTGAGAGCGCGAAGCCTTCGGAGTTCGGCAAACCGGAAGGCAAGGGAAGGAAAAAACAATGCAACCGCCGACCATCCAGAAAAAGTAAAAATAGGAGTAGTCGAAGTGCAATATATCAATTTGCCGCATCGTGGTTGTGGTGGGCAAGCATCATTTATCAATGAATCAAAAAAAACTTGCTGCCTTCATGCTGAAGGCTGAAAATGCACGGGAACCGACGCATCCCTTTTTGCCTCCATCTTCTTCCTACTTTTACCGCACTATCAAACAAACCAATTAGGAAGGTGAGATGATGAACGCTTTGCTTCCAGCCCTGTTGTTGCTGATTTCGGCGACAACCCTTATTGCCCAAACTGAACGCCCCTACACCCCCATCCAAATCCCCACACGCGACGGCAAGATGCTGGCCGCCGATTTGTACGCCAGCAACGCCACCACGCCAAAGCCGGTGATCCTGATTCAAACCCCCTACAACAAATTTTTTTACCGGCTTTCTGTGGGGATTCCTTCCCAGGCTGGTGGGGCATCGTTCCCTTACGACAGTGCCAATTACAACTACGTCACGCTGGATTGGCGCGGCTTCTACGGAAGCAAGGACGCTGCCGTCACCGGCTACGATCGCGGGCTTGACGGCTACGACGCGGTGGAATGGATTGCCGCCCAACCCTGGTGCAACGGCAAGGTCGGGACCTGGGGGCCATCGGCATTGGGAGCCATTCAGTTTATGACCGCAAAACATCACCCGCCACACCTTCTTTGTGCGGTTCCGTTGGTGAAAGATTTCAAGACGAAGTACGGGGATTTCTACGAGGGTGGGGTGTACCGAAAGGAGCATTCGGAGACGTTGGAGAAACTGGGCTTCACGCCAACGTCGCTGATTCTGGCGCACCCCACCAACGACCTTACTTGGACCACAGTCGAGCGCGGCAGCGATGAACCCGATTCCTTCACGGTGCCGATGCTGCTTGTCAGCGGGTGGTTCGACCATTTCCCCGACGACATCTTGCGGGCGTTTGCCGATTTGCGCCAGCGTGGCGCGCCGGCGGTCCGCAATGCCCACCGGCTTATCATGGGGCCATGGGCCCACGATGGCGTTGATAAATCCGAGCAAGGCATCCTCACCTTCCCCGATGCTACCGGCGTTGCCAATGCCGCCGCGCTGCGGTTCTTCGACCACTACTTGCGCGGCATTGAAAACGGCCAAACCGCTTCCCCGCCCGTGAGCTACTACCAGATGGGGGAGAACAAATGGCACGCCATTGAAAGCTGGCAGGCGTTGGCTCAAAATGCTGATACCATCGAACTCTTCTTCCACCCGGACCGGACGCTTCGCCCCGATCCTCCAAGCGGTGGCGGGGCCAATACAGCGTCGTCCAGCTTCGACTACAACCCACGCGACCCATCGCCAACATGGGGCGGGGCGCGGCTGCTGTTGCCTGGCGTGCAGGGGCTGAAAGGACCGCAGGATCAACGCCCGGTGGAGCTGCGGGGGGACGCGCTCACCTTCAGCACCCCAACGCTGGAGCGGAACCTGGAAGTTACCGGGGCAATCACCTTGCAAGCCTATGTGGTGGCGGACCGCACCGATACCGATCTGGCAATCCGGTTGACGGATGTGTATCCCGACGGGCGTTCGGTGCTGCTTGTGCAAACCATCCGCCGGATGCGGTTCCGCGATGGATACCGCCCGGCGGATACATCGGCCATCAAGCCGGGACAGGCCTATCCGGTAACGGTCCAGCTGCAGAACCTTGCCACAACATTCCTGAAAGGGCACCAGCTGCGGGTTGTCATCACCGGAAGCAACTTCCCCCGCTACGATCTTAACCCAAACACGGGCGGCCCGCTGTATCAGCCGGGGGATACGCTGGTTGCAGAAATCAGCGTGGGCCATCACCCCACAACTCCATCCTCCCTAAAAATTCCCGGGCGGCTGCTGGCCTCGGGCGTTGGAGCCGAACCGGCGGCGGCGGAGCAGGGGAACGAAATGGTGGTGTTTCCCAACCCGGCCGCCAGCAAGGCTTCCGTCAGCTTCGCCCTGAAACATCGCGACCGCGTGAAGCTGATGCTTGTTGATGCCGCGGGCAAAACGCAGGCAACGGTTCTTGATAAGGAGATGGAGGCAGGGGAGCATCGGCAGGAGCTGAACACCGAGGGATTGCCTTCGGGAAGTTGGTACTGCGTGCTGGTGGTTGGCGGCCAATACACCGTGCGCCAACTGGCGGTGGAGTGATGGAGTAAACAACGGAAGCGGCAAGCGGAGCATTGCGGCGGGGCCGGTGGCCGGTAACTCCGTTTGTCTGGTTATCTTCAGCGCAATCTCTTGTCAGCTACTTCACGTAGTGTGTGTTGCACGAGCTTCTTGAGAAACCTCCCATGGCTACTACTTCGCCGATTGTTGCGCAGGCCGCAGAGCATATCCAGCAGCTGTTTGCCGAGCGCCTTCCCATCACCCTTACCTACCATAACCCGCAGCACACGTTGGACGTGGTGGCGGCGGCTTCGGAGATTGCCATTGGTGAGGGATTGAACGAGGAGGACCGGGAGATTCTTGCCGTTGCCGCGTGGTTCCACGATGCCGGCTACACCCAGGTGTACAACGACCACGAAGCGGCCGGGGCGAACATGGCGCGTGAGTTCTTGGCCCAGCGCGGCTACCCGGAGCAAAACATCGCCCTTGTTGAGCGGTGCATCTTGGCCACCAAGTATCCATCGCACCCGCAAACGCTGATGGAGTCGGTGCTGTGCGATGCGGACCTTAGCCACGTTGGCCGAAAAGGCTACATGGACTCCGCCGACCGGCTTCGGGCCGAGTGGGGGGTGCATCTGCAAAAAACGTACACGGAATTTGAGTGGCTGAAGAACAATCTGGAGTTTCTTGCCGGCCATCATTTCTATACCCACTACGCCCGCACCCAGTTCGAGGAACGGAAGAAGGCGAACGTGGAAAAAGTGCAGAAGCGAATCCACAAAGCGTTGGAAACGGAGCCCGGGACCACGCTTCCGGAAAGCCTTGTTGCCGCGCTTGATGCGGCGTATCCGCATCCCCCAGTTGCCCAGCCGAGCGTTCAATCCGGGAACCAATCCGGAGCGGAGCCTGGGGTAATCGCCGCCGAAAAACCGCATAAACATCACGCCAAAGATCACGCCCAAAAAACCGCCGTTGCGCCGCCGGCCAAACTGAGCGATGAAGAGAAATTGCGGATTGAGCAGGAGAAGTTGCGGCTGAAAGAAGAGAAGTCAAAACGCCCAGAGCGTGGGATCGAGACGATGTTCAGGATCACTTCGCAGAATCACATGAACCTGAGCAAAATGGCCGACGACAAGGCCAGCGTCCTTATCAGCATCAACACGCTGATTATCTCAATCGTGCTTTCGGTGCTGGCGGCGAAGCTGGAGAACAACGTGTACCTGATTATCCCCACGCTGATGTTGCTGGCATCATCCGTGACGACGATTGTGTTTGCGGTGCTTTCCACACGCCCGCAGGTGAGTTCGGGGACGTTCACCACCGATGATGTTCACCAGCGGCGGGTGAACCTGCTCTTCTTCGGCAACTTCTACAACGTCCAGCTCGGCGATTTCGATTACGGCGTGCGGGAGATGATGAACGACCGCGACTACTTGTACGGCACGATGATTAAAGACATCTACTACCTGGGTCGCGTGTTGGGGGCGAAGTACAAGCTGCTGCGCCAGGGCTACACCATCTTCCTCTATGGAATTATCATTTCGGTGGTGGCGTTTGCGCTTGCGTTTGTTATCAACGCGCTGGCATAATGCCGCGAAAAAATCTTCCTACCTCTAAAAAAAAACAAGCAGTTCAGGAATAATTCCTTCGGCAGTTGGAATGGAATTGTTGGGCCTCTTCTTTATCGGCTGGCCGCCAATGGCTAGCCGATGGAGCGATACACAGGGCGAGGCCTTCCAACTCATCATTCACTGGAGGATATTCCATGAGACGACTGATTGTACTTCCATCACCTGCCGCGCTTCTGGTTGGTGGCTGCTTCAGTATCGAGCCGGTTCCCGATAACGGTCCCGCTCCGTTTGGCTTGAAGCCGTTGTTATCAACGATTCCCGCTGCGGCTTCCGACCATGTGGTCTATTCGCTGGAAAATAAATCTTCCACGATGCCCACCGGAACGGCCACCCGATAGCCTTACTCCATCTATTACTCCATCCATTTCTCTGATTCTCACCATGAACGTTGCACAAGTTTTTGCGCTCTCGATGCTGTTCCATGCGGCCCTGCTGATGCAGAGCTGTGTGGGAACGGATATTGTGAACGATCCTTTGCCGGCGGTTGCCCAGCGGGGGGTGCTTCTTCCTGCCGACGTGCTGATGCAAACCGGCCAAACGCTGAAATTCACCGCCACCTTCCACGACACCACCGGCGCGGCGGTTGCCAATGCTCTGGTGGCGTGGCACAGTTCCGACACGGCAATCGTTTCGGTGAGCAGCGATGGGCTGGCAACGGCCAACGGGGTGGGAACCGCCACGGTGGTGGCCACCGCTAATGGCATTGCAAGCAACAGTGCCCAGGTTCGCGTGGTGGCGGACCCAACCCAAACAAGGCGGCGGACAACCACGCTGATCCCTGGCCCCATCGCCGCCGACACCGCTCGCGGAACGGTGATCTTGGAGGAGAACGCCGAAGGAAAGCCCACACTGATGTTTGCCGATGATTTCCGCAGCCAGGGAGGGCCACAGTTGGAGGTGTTCCTTGCGCAATCGCTCGATCCCAAAACAGGCATTTCGCTTGGCAAGCTGCAATCAACCAGCGGCGCGCAACGCTACGATGTTCCGGCGGGAATAACCTTGTCCACCTACGATTACGTGATCGTCTATTGCGTGCCGTTCAAAGTGGTGTTTGGTGCCGGGATGTTGAGCAAGTCGTAGCCGGGGTCATGGTGAGGTCATGGCTGGTATCTATCGTTCACTAATCACTGATGGTGTCATCATGCGTGCTGTTGTGCAGATTCTGTTGTGGATGCTGATTCCTGCGCTTGCCGTTGCCGGCGGATGGACCCAGCAGACCGACCACGGCTACTTCAAACTTGGCGGGCGATTGCTTCGCGCCCCGCAGCGATACGATTCCACGGGAACGCCGGTCAACATCCCCACGTATGGAGATTTCACCGCCAGCATCTACGGTGAGTATGGCTTCACCAGCTGGTTGACAGGGGTGGCTTCGGTGCCGGTGGTGAAGCGCGTCACCATCAACCGCCAAGTCAGCAACCGAACCGGGCTGGAGCTTGCGCCCGGACACGAACGCACAGACATTGGCGATATCAATCTGGGAGCACGGTTCGGCATCCTTCAGGAAGGAAGCACGGTGCTGGCCGCGCAGCTAACGCTTGGGCTTCCCACCGGCAACGCCACCGCAACCGATGGAACCGTGACGGGCGATGGTGAGTTCAACCAGTCGTTATCGCTGCAAGCCGGGCATTCGTTCTACCCCGCCCCCCTGTATGCCGCTGCGGATGTTGGGGTCAACCACCGCACGGAAGGTTTTGCCGAGCAATGGACCTTTGGCGCAGAGCTTGGTTGGAACGTTCTTAACAACCTCCTTCTGATTGGGCGGGTGCAGGGCGTTGGTTCGTTGGGGGATAACGCCGCAAGCACCGAACCCAGCATCGCCTTTGCAAGCAACCAGCGATACCTTTCCTACGGTGCCGAGGCAAACCTGCAGCTGACAGAATCGGCAGGGATTGCTATCGGGGTCGAATCGGCAACGTGGGCGCGGAACACCCTTGCCGCGCCAATATTCTCGGCCAGCATATTCCTGAAACTCTAGCCCTTTGGCCATGGTGCCAACCACCACCACCGGAACAACGCCTGTGCGGAGTGTTGAATACTCATATCACTCTTTTGGCGGCATTGCCATACCTTTGCCCAACTTATCAACTGGGAGAGTCCGTTACGTGGCAAAGCCAAATGACAGCATTGAGCATTTCGAGGCCGAAGCGATACCCCATCTGAACGATCTGTTCAGAACCGCATCGCGCATGGTTGGGTCCGTTTCCGATGCCGAGGACGTGGTGCAGGAGACCTACCTGCAAGCGTGGAAGTCGTTCCATAAATTCCAGCAAGGGACCAATTGTCGGGCTTGGTTGTTCGCCATTCTGTTCAACAAAATCCGCCACTACCACCGCGCCCGGTCCACCGCAAAAGTTGTTGCGGTGGATGATGAAATCCTTGCACAAGTTCCCACCCCCGAAGCCGTATCTGCCGAGCATATCCGCGATGAAGACATCCTTGCAGCGTTGGAAAAAATCCCCGTGGGATACCGCGAAGTGATCCTGCTTGCCGATGTTCAAGAATTTGCCTACCGCGAGATTGCCGAGATTTTAGAAATCCCAATCGGGACCGTGATGTCGCGGCTTAGCCGCGCGCGCGGATTGCTGCGCACGGGGCTGGCGGACGTGGCAAAGGAGTACGGAATACGTGTGGCCAACAGCGCGATGCCGCCCGGCAGGGGGGAAGCATGAACCAGCAACCATTATCGCCGCAGGAGATCATCCTTCTGCTGGATGCCTACGTTGCCAACGAAGCCACCGACCAGCAACGCCAGCAGGCCGAACAACTGATGGCCGAAGCTGCGGAATGGAAGGAGTACGTTCAACAAACGCGGCAACTTCGGGCGCGGGTTGCAACGGCGGTGAAGGGGGTTGGCGTACCGGCGGGATTTTCCACAAGGCTGCAAGCACGGCTGCGGGAAGAATTGCCCGCAAGCGATCAAGCCGCGGGCAATCAAAAAATGGGCGATCAAGAAATTGAACCGTTGCCCGATCCGCTGCATCGCCGACTGAAGGATGCGGTGCTGCAACAACCGGTTCCTTCGGGGCTTCGCTCCGGCATTCATCAAGCATTGCGCCAGGAAGGGGAAGCGGACCAACCGGCAGCAGGCCTGGCGCAACCGCAGCCTAGCAAGATCATCAGGATTGGGAACCGATGGCAACGGTGGACCTACGCCGCAGCGGCAGCCGTGGTGGTGGCATTCGGGATTTGGGGGCTGTTGCGGCTTGGCCCCACCGCGCCAGAAATTGCCGTAACGCCACCGGCCCAGCATTCGGCTCAGCTCCGGAAAGTTTTGAACATGGGGTTGGATGACCACATCTTCTGCGCCGTTCAGAATAAGTATGGCAGCCGCCGCTACACCACCGAGGAGATGATCGAACGGCTTGGTCCCTACGCAGAGCTGCTCCCAATTCTGCGGAGCCATGTCAAGGATTGGGAGGTTGTGGTGGGGCACCGGTGCCACGCCGGAACACGCAAGTTTGTTCACCTTATTTTGCGGCAAAACGATCAGATCATCTCGCTGGCGATTACCCCAAAACTCCCAGGCGACACATTGCCGGAAGACCCGGGCCAGAACACCCGCTCGATACAAGGCATTCTGCTGTTCCAAGCGCGGTTGCAAAACCTGGAAGACTACGAAGTCACCGGCTTCCAAACCGCGAAATACCTTGCGTTTATTGTGGGCCAGCTATCAACCGAGCAAAGCATGAACATCGCTTCCGCCATTGCGCCCGACATCCAAAAAATGCTTGATGGAATCAACGTGTAGAAGCCATGGAGCTTCCCCGATAAGCAACCGTTGCCGAATCGCCAAGCCAGCCATTTCCACGATTCCCGAACCATGAAAACGCTGTTCCTGTGCCGCCATGCTAAATCAAGTTGGGAATATCCAGAGCTTAGCGATTTCGAGCGCCCGCTGAATGCGCGCGGGCATCGGGATGCGGAGTTTATGGCGAAGGTTCTTGCCCAGCAACGCCTGCGCCCCGACCTGATGGTGGCAAGCCCCGCCGCCCGTGCACTAACCACCGCACGGATGATTGCCGCAGGAATTGGATACCCCTTGCACGACCTGATGATTACCGAACGGCTGTACGATGCCAGCAGCGGGGAAATCTTGCAAGTGGCCGCAACCTTGCCCGAAACCGTGTCGGTGGCGATGCTGTTTGGGCACAACCCGGGCATGACGTTGCTGGCCAACCAGCTTGGCGCGCCGCAGATTGAGAACATCCCGACTTGCGGAATCGTGCGGCTGGAATCCACCGCCGAGCAGTGGAACCAGCTTGCCGCAGCAACCACACGGTTTGCGGCGTTCGAGTTCCCCAAAAAATATCTGGCCTGATCCTTCGCGATTCTTGCCGCTTCTTCACCAAAGCACCGATGCCACGTTCCCAGCGGCATCGGTGCTTTGGTGGATACAGGTTGCGTGGACCCCCAGTTTAGCTTGGGACTTCCGCCATTTGCTTCACCCGCTGATATTCTTCCTCAAATTTTTTCGCAACCGATGGGTCGCGGATAATCAAGATGTTCTCGTCGTTCTGCGTCGCTGCCGACCCTGTGAAATTGTAGCTGCCGGTGATGGTCCACTCGCCATCAATGATGATGACTTTGTGATGCATCACATACTTGTTCCCATCCTTCAGCACCGTGATTCCTGCGTCTTGCAACTGCTCCATCACCGAGCGTTCCGCGCCGCGCCGTTCAATCACCCCTTCCACCTGGACCCCTGCTTTCTCCTTCTCGATCATCGCCTCGGCAATGGTTCCATCGGTGAAGTTGAAGGCCATAAAATGGATGCTTTTTTTTGCGATGCTGAGGTAGCGGAGAATCTTTGGGGGGATGTCATCCTCCGGGGAGAAGTAGTTGTAGATGGTGGCACTTCCCACCTTCACCTGTGTGTGCGGCGTTTCCGATGGGGAGCGTGCGCCAAAGGAGTTCGCCACGAACATCTCCTTGAACTCCGTTGCGTAATTCTCGGCAAGCTCCTCCGAGCGGATCATCAACCCGTTGTTGTTGTTGCGGAAGGCGCAGTTGTCGGTGATGTTGTAGGACCCGGTCCACACCGTTGCGCCGTCAATGACCGCAAACTTATTGTGCATCAGTGCGGACCGCCCGTCGAAGATCACCGGGATTCCGGCGGCCACCACCGCCCGCATCTCCTCGTTGTTTTCGTAATCGCTATCGGTCACCAGCCGAACCTTCACGCCGCGCCGGTGCGCAGCAATCAGCGCGTCGGCAATCCGCTTGGACTCAAGTTCGAAAAACGCTCCATCAATGGTCTTGCGCGCCGTGCCGAACAGCGCGGCAAGGTGGCGATCAATGTTGTTCGGATCGTCCTGGCCAACGGTGGGGTCGTTGGCGTAGGTGTCGCTGAAGAAAATGGCAAGATCACCATCGGGGAGCAACGGCCCGGTTGCGTCGCCGGGTGGGTTCGGTTTGGTGGGCGATGTCTTGGTTCCGCTTGCCTCCTTGCTGTTTCCGCCAAGTTGGTTCTGGGCAGCGCGGCGGCGGCGTTCCATAAACGTGAGCACGCTTACTGCCAGCAGCAGAAGGCCGATGATCGTGATGATTTTCCGTCGTGAAGAGGTCATTGATCTGTGGGTGTGATGAAGTCGGCGGCGGAAGAACCGTCCGTTGGATTCGATGCGTTGCGGCTGTTGGATTTACCTGCAGGTTGATCGCCGGTGGAGCCGTCCTCCCCGGTGATCTCTACTGCCTCGCTGGGGGCTTCATTGGCAATGGGGTACTGCTCCAGCAGGTTGGGGTCGGCACTCTGCAATGGCTCGGCTGTGGTCGCTGGGTGCAGTTCGGGAGTGTTCGCTTTCAGCGCAAGAAATAGCTCGTCGAAGGGTCGCCCCTGGCCCACGTAATGGTTCAGCAGCCGGATGGCTTCTATCCGTTGCCGTGCGGCTCCGTCGCTGTCGCACTCCATGAGTTGCGATTCGGTCCAACTGAGCAGGCGTTCGGCATCGTTGTCCTGCAGGTTGTCGGTCAGTGAGGGGTCGGCGTACAGGCGATCTACCCAGATGTCGGTGTTCATAGCAATGGATTGTTCGGTGCGTTTGGCGCAGCTGGCATAACAACACTCAGCCGCCACACCACAACGGAAATGGATGTTGGAATGTTTGCGCGGCAAGCACACCCCCGGGCAGCAACCAGCCGTGCCGAAAATAGAGTTTCATGGGCGATTGCCAACTATCCTACCAACCCTGCTGGCGATGATGGATAACGGCATGGCAACCACGCCCGTGCCGGCCCAGCTCCGCTCACAAACCGTCAGATTCACCCCCTTTCCAAATTTCGTAACGGCTAGTAGTTTGGGAGCCGTTTTTTGCAATACCAATTGGCGCAAGCGCGTTGTTGGTTGCACCGTTTGCCTGACCTATTGGAAGGGGGCAATTGAATGGAGGTGGGGAAGTGCCACGGGCTGGCAATCGTCAGGATGTGGAGATGCCGGGTGTCCTTTCAGTTACGTAGCCGATTCCGCTGCGGCGTTCGCACGGGAAAAGGGAATGCAACGAACGGCTTCGGCAGGAAACCCACGGAGCCTGATTGCCGTCAAGCCCGCCAAGCTGCGCCGGAGCATAAAGGCCCCCCGGCACCGATGAACATGATGAACACGAACCAGATGACTTTTCCGATCTATCGCTTGTTGTGCTGCGGCCTGCTGTTGCCGCTGCTTTCCGTTGGCAAGGTTGCGGCCCAGCACGTCCCGCAGGAGTTTGGGAACTTATGGCTTGAGGTAATGAAGAATTCTGCTTCGGCCCCGGTAACTGGTGGTTCCCGCTCCGCTCCGCTGGCCGAAGAAACCCACCCAGTACGCAAACCTTCATCCCCCGCGCCGCTTCGTTTTTCAACAGCCATTGATAAGGAAACCCAAGCCCTGGGCGTTGTCACCGCTGCGTGGCGCGGGATGATGCCCGGCACGGAATATCACCGCATCCTAAACTCCCCCAACCGCGCTCCGTTGCTTGCTGCACCATTTGGATTGAAAGGGAAAAACGGGACCGTTCGGGTGGCATGGCAAGGGATTGATGATCCCACAATCGGGCGGCAATATGCCAGCGATTCCACGCTGGAGTCGTTGGTGGAGTGGTATCGGGGAACGTACGGGATTCCGTTCACCGTGCGGACCGTGGCGCTTGCCGACTCGGCCACGGGGGGGCGGCTAACGATTGCGCGGGGCGTGCACCGCATTGGCAACACCATCGTGTCGGTGATGATCTGGAACCCAACGGTTGGCCATGGCGGAAAGCGCGGAAGCAAGCGCACCAACTACCTGCAAAAAACCAGCATCGCCGTGCAGGAGCGGGCCTTCCGCTCGCGCGATTTTTTGGTGGCCGAGGGTCCCGATGCCGTGGTCGAGCTAACGTGGCAGGTTCCCTACGGCGATGCAATCCAACGCATGAGCCGGAAATATGAGATTGACCCATTCCTGATTGCCGCGCTGGTGCAACAGGAATCGAACTTCAACGCGGGGGCAATCTCGGTGGATAGCGCGATGGGGCTAACCCAGATGATCCCCACCACCGCCGAAGCAATGGGCGTTACCGACCCCGCCGATCCGCACCAATCATTGGAAGGGGGCGTGCGGTATCTGAAGCTGATGCTGCGGCAGTTCAACGGAAATGTGATGCTGGCGCTGGCCGCCTACAACGCCGGCCCCGGCAACGTGATGAAGTACCGCGGAATCCCCCCTTTCCCCGAAACTCGCACCTACGTCCGCAGGATCATGGACCGCTACAAGGAGAAAGCGGGGAAAGGGTGAATCCACGTTGGACCCCCTATCGCCACGATTCAGCAAGGCCAAGCAGGGGATTGCTCCCGCCGATTGCAATGGAGTTGAAATGGAGCCGAAGGGGAGCATCTTGCTCCGTTTCGGCTCCATTGTTTTCCCTTCCCCTTCCCTTCTCTGTTTTCACTAACTTTCCTTCAGTTTCCTGTGTTAGAATGGTGGCGGCGTTTGCCGGCACGCGATCACGAAATCTTTTACCAAACAACAGCCCGATGGCTCGATATCTGCTCTGCTTCTTGTTTGCCATTTCCCTATCCATCCCCGCCGCAGCACAACAGCGCGACGGGAATGGGGCGGAGGGGGAACCGAACGCCAATCGTGCAATTGCAATCGTCAACGGAAAGGAAATTTCTGCCGACTGGTACCTTGATCTGCTGAACGATCACGCCATGGCCCAGCGCGAACAAGGTCAGCCAGAAAACATTGACCAAGTGACCGACGACGCGTATTTCCTTAGCCTGATTGATGAAGAACTTGTTCGCCAGGAAGCCGAGAAACGGGGCGTTGTTGTGGCCCGCAGCGAAGCAATCCAACGGATGATCGAATCCCCCCCCGATTTTATCCGCACTGCTTTTGTGGATGAACAAGGGGTGTACCAAAAAGAGCGGTTCCGCAAGGTGGCCATGAACCCCGAGAAGATCACCGAGTTTGCGCAGCCCGGCCAAAACCGCCAGCAGATGATCGCCAACTGGAAACGGGACCTTGAGAAAGTGATCCGCTACGTGCAGAACACCCGCACCCGCGAACTGCTGGTCCAGGCCATTTACAAGGAACAACCGCTGACGGAAACGCAGATCAAGAACCATTACTTTGCCAGCAAAACCTTGCTGAACGGATCGTTCGTTCGGGTCTATCACTCCACCATTTCCGACAGTGCTGTTTCCCTTACCGAGGCCGAAGCGCGTGCGTGGTACGGGGCGCATCAACCGGAGCTAACCTTCCCTGCGGCGCGTTCCATCGGGACGTTGATTCTTCCGGTGGAGCCGTTAGCCGCCGACACCGCAACGCGCCGCAAAACGGTGGATTCGGTGGTGCAGGCAATTCGGAAGGCAACGCCGGCACGCCGTTCGGCAGTGGTGCGTTCGATTGCTGCGGGGTTACTGCCGGGGCGCTATCCCAACGAAGCCATCAGCCTTGCGCAGATTCCGCCAGAGTTTGCCGATACCGTTGCTGGTTCATCTGTTGGCCAGCTGTTGGGACCGTTCGAGCGGAATGGAGAGATTGTGATGCTCTTCATTGAAGGGATTGAGCCGAAGCGGGACACCGTGCTGAAAGCGCGCCACATCTTGTTTCGCGCCAACGCCGGAACCGACACCACCGGAACCAGCGAAATCCTTTCGCTGATGATGAAGCTGAAGGAGAAGATCACCGAGGACTCGGTGTTCGCCCAAGCCGCCCGAATCTACGGCCAGGACGGAAGCGCGAAAATTGGGGGGGATTTGGGATGGTTCGGGCGGGGGAAGATGATCCATGAGTTCGACAGCGTTTGCTTTTTAGCCAAGCCGGGCAAGGTTGCCGGGCCGGTGCGAACGTCGTTTGGGTATCACCTTCTTCGCGTTTCCGAACGCTCGAACAAAGGGTATCGCATTCGTGAACTCCGCTTCCCCTTGCCCATTTCGGCGGCAGCAATGGAGCGGTCCCTTGCCGATGCACGCCGCTATGCCAACGCGCTCCGCTCCCGCAGCGGGGTTGATTCAATCCAGTTGGAGTTGCGCTCACGGTATCGCGGCGTTGTCACCGACACCTCCACGATTGAGCGGATGCAGAAGTACGGCGATATCTTGGCCGTTGGTGAGTTTGCCTTCGGTGCGGCGGTGGGGGATGTGCGTATCTTCGCGCTCCCGTTCGATCGGGTTGCCGTTGTGCAAGTGGTCGAGGCTCGCCAGCCGGGGCTTCCCCCTTTCGAGAAATTCCCACGCTACGTCACGGCATTTGCCAAGCTGGATAAAAAAATGGAGATGCTTCGGCCCCGGGTGGAGCAGCTGAAAGACTCCTTGAAATGGAATACTTTGATTGGTCCAATTCGTGAGATCGCGCCAATGGCCGAAATCTTCCTTGTTCAAGACAAAACCGTTGACGCGCCACCCGATGAGGATCCAGCAATTTTGGATTCGTTGGTTGCAACGGTGCAAGGGGGTGGGGTGGCCGGTCCGGTTCGGGGGAAATGGGGCTACTACTTCGTTAGGGCCGAGTACAAAAGTGCCCCCAGCGAAGCCGATTACCGCCGCGACGGGCCGGAGTTCGCCGAACATTATCGGCAGGAATACCAGCAAAGCCGCGCAACCGAGGTGCTGAACCGCGCCCGCGCAATGGCGGAAATCAGGGACCTTCGTCCCTCCATGCAGATGGTGTTGCAGCAGCAACCGTAGCGCGGGCGGCACTGTTCGTGATGAACGTTTCCGTTGAACAACCTTGAACAAACCAGAGATTCACATGATGATGATGAACATGAGCAACGTTTTCGCACGCCTGATGGGAACCGCCGTTGGAATTGCCGTGACCGCTTCGGCAGCATCGGCCCAGATTGGGCTTGGGGCCGGCCTGGCCGCGGTTGGCGACAACGTCCAGCAAGCCAGAGGTTCGTTGGCTGATTTGCTTGCGAAGGATAGCATCGCCGTGGGCGATGTTTCCGGAACGATTGGAGTGTACGGCACGGTCCGTGGCCGCCTTCCGGTGGGGAAGGTGATGCAGATTACGGGGGACCTTAGCTACACCTACTTCCAAAACAAAGATGTTGTCCTGACCGACCTTGCCGTAAACCCCGACAGCACTGCCCAGGCGACGTTCGAGGTTGGCACCACCCTTGTTCCGCTGAATGCCGGGGTGCAGTTTACCTTCCCGTCCAAAGTCATTATCCCCTATGCCGGCGCGCAGCTTTCCTACACCTTTGTCAACCGGACCTACGCCTTCGTGAGCGGGTCCGACAAGCTCAACAGCGTCACCATCAACAACGCTGCGGCGGGGGAGAACGAGTTCGGCGCGGCATTGAGCGCAGGCATTGACATTGCCCTGGGCGAGGTGACGATTGATGTTGGCGCACGCTACAACCTTGCAAACCTGTTCACCCAGGATGATGGCGAGCAAGGGATGCGCTACCTTCAAGTGGGCGCTGCCATTTTGTTCGGCAGCCGTTCGTTGGGCGATGATGATGAGGGCGATAAATAGTTCCGGCTTCCGCTGAACTCCATCGCTTGCTGGTGCTTGATCCTTTCCATCCTTCCTGGCAAACGGCCCGAAGCCTCAGGACCGTTTGCCAGGAAGATTTCCCCTTCCATTGCTTTCTGCTAAGGCTCCAATCGTTATGTCCACGCCATCCTCTTCCGCTGCTTGGCAGGCGCTTGCCAGCCACCATGCCGAACTGCGCGACGTTCCCATGCGCCAACTGTTTGCGGAGGACCCGTCGCGGTTCCCCCGATTCACCCTTTCCCATGGCGATCTCTTTTTGGATTACTCCAAAAACCGCATCACCCAGCGGACGATGGAGTTGCTGCTGGAGCTTGCCCGCCAGCGCGACCTTCCCGAATGGATTGAGCGGATGTTCACCGGCCAAAAGATCAACATCACCGAAGGGCGGGCGGTGCTCCACACTGCGCTTCGCAACCGCTCCAACCGCCCAATCATGGTGGACGGAGCCGATGTGATGCCACAGGTGAACCGCGTGCTGGAGCAGATGCGCAGTTTCACCGAATCGGTGCGGAGCGGCCAGTGGAAAGGGTGGACCGGCGAAACCATCACCGACGTGGTGAACATCGGAATTGGGGGGTCCGACCTTGGGCCGGTGATGGTGACCGAGGCACTGAAGCATTACGCATTGCCAAGCCTTCGCCTCCATTTTGTCAGCAACGTGGACGGGACCCACATTGCCGAGACGCTGAAGCAGTTGCGCCCAGAGCGGACGTTGTTCATCATTGCCAGCAAGACCTTCACCACGCAGGAGACGCTGGCCAACGCCCACACGGCGCGCGATTGGTTCCTGCAATCGGCGGGGGACCGGGCTGCGGTGGCGCGGCATTTCGTGGCCCTTTCCACCAACGGAGCCGAGGTGGAAAAATTCGGGATTGATGTTGCCAATATGTTCGAATTCTGGGATTGGGTTGGCGGGCGGTACTCACTCTGGTCGGCGATTGGATTATCCATCGCCTTGTCGGTTGGGATGGATGGGTTCACGCAGCTTCTGGAGGGGGCGCACCAGATGGACGAGCATTTCCGCACCGCGCCGCTCCACCAGAATATTCCCGTGGTGCTGGGATTGCTGGGGGTGTGGTACAACAATTTTTTCGGGGCCGAGTCGCACGCGATTCTGCCGTACGACCAATATCTGCACCGCTTCCCGGCATATTTCCAGCAAGGGGATATGGAGAGCAACGGCAAGGGGGTGGACCGCGAAGGGAACCGCGTGGAGTACTCCACCGGCCCAATTATTTGGGGTGAGCCAGGCACCAACGGGCAGCACGCATTCTACCAACTGATCCACCAGGGGACCAAGTTGATTCCGGCGGATTTTATCGCTGCTATCCAGACGCTGAACCCAGCGGGGGAGCATCACCAGATGCTGATGGCCAATTTTTTGGCACAGACCGAGGCACTGATGCGGGGGAAAACAGCCGAAGAAGCGCGCGCAGAGTTGCAGGCCAGCGGAACCCCGGCCCAGCGGATTGAGGAATTGCTGCCGCACAAAGTTTTCCCGGGGAACCGCCCCACCAACAGCATCCTGATACGCCGCCTAACGCCCCACACGTTGGGGATGCTGGTGGCGATGTACGAGCACAAAATTTTCACGCAGGGGATTATCTGGAACATCAACTCCTTTGACCAATGGGGGGTGGAGCTTGGGAAGCAGCTTGCCGGAACAATCCTTCGCGAGCTGCGGTCCGCCGCGCCTTCCGCCGCCCACGACGCTTCCACCAACGGGCTGATTGAGCTGGTCATCAACGGCACGTGGTAAGCAACAAACGGGCAACTCCATTTCCAACTCCATCTTCAATTTCTATGCTTGAACTTCCTATCCTTTCCGCTTCCGATTCCCCCCCGGCATTCCGCTGGGATGAATGGTATGCTGGCGTTGGCGGGCGGACGATTCACGTGCCGGAGGTGCAGGAGTATCTGCACAAAATCCAGACCGAGCAGTACCCGCGTTGCGAGGGGCCGGTGGCCGCGGTTCGCCAGGAATTTGGTTCGCCGGAGGAGGCCGCGGCGCATATCAAGGAGAAGGCAACGGAGTTCGGGGCCGACGCTGTTGGGGTTTGCTTGATTGAGCCAAGCGATTTATACCGTGGTCGCAGCATCAGCGAAACGCACGCCATTGCGTTGGCCAAACGGATGCGGTGGCGCGCATTCCAGACGGTCCCTTCCCGCGAGGCCGCGATTGAGTGCATGCGGATTTACTACGACCTGGGGGAAACGGTGATCCAGCTGGCGGAGTATATCCGAAGCATCGGCTACGGTTGCAACGTGGAGCATCCAATCGGCGACAGCAATTTGCTCCATATCCCGATAGCCTTAAAGGCCGGGTTTGGTGAGCTTGGAAGGCATGGCTCGGTGATTCACCCCAGGCTTGGGCCGCTGTTCCGCATGGGGAGCATCGCCACCACGCTTCCGATGGCCACCGACAGCCCGATTGATGCCGGCATTGCGGCATTCTGCGACAAGTGCCGCGCCTGCCGCATCTACTGCCCCGCCAACGCAATCCCCGACCACCGCAGCCCCGAAGCGGGGAAAGATCACTTGGGGAACGATCGCTATAAGGTTGACACCGGGCGCTGTTTCCCGTACTTCGCCAAGCATTACTACTGCTCGGCCTGTTTGCCGGTTTGCGTCTATCACCACAAGGAGTGGGCGCGCGATTTCGACGGCTACGAAACCAAACTTTTCCCCAACGTGGTGATGGACCCGCCGCCGGATCCGTTCGACGGAATACCGGAGGAGCAACGGCACAACTACCCCGCAAGAAATCGCCCATAACGCTGGCGATAGAGGGATGGCAATGGAGTACAAACAGAAAGGGAGCCGATCGCAACGCAGCGATTGGCTCCCTTTTTCGTTTCTATTTCGGCGCGCCTGCTACTGCAGCGAGTAGCGCACCCCCAGGGTCGCGACAATCGCGCTCAGTTTCAGTTCTGGGTCGGTGATGGTTGCGGTTAGCGGCAGCAGATATGCCACGCGTGGACCAACCTTCAGGCGTTTGTAGATGGTGAATTCGTAGCCCGCATAGACCATTCCATCGAACACCACTCCGGCAACGTTCTCGGGGTCTTCCGATGGATATTCCTTCGTGTAGGGGTCGTCCGTTTCTCCTTGGGGATAGAAGACCTCGGTGGCTTTCCCAGTGTTGTCGGTCACGACCTTCGTGACGATCTGCTTGGAGTAGGAAGTGCTGGCGCTGAAGGTAAGGTTCAGGCCAATCCCCGCCCCAACGTAGAAGGCACGGAAGGGATAGTATTTGACCGAAGGAAGCAACGAGAACTGAATAAAACTGGCATCCCCCAAATTGGAGTAGGTGACATCCCGGGCGATGAACTGATTGGCCCCGGTGCGGATTGTGGTGGCCTCGGCCGAGTCGTAGCTGCTGTTCAGCGTCCGCAAATGGAAGCCCGCAAGCCCTTCCAGCCGAAACCCCTCGCGCCGGGTAAGGGGGTAATCGTAGGCTCCGGCAAGGAACAACCCCAGGTCCGACCCTTCGTTGAACACGCCGCATCCCACCGCGTAGGTTCCGCTTTGCGAGGCGATCGGCAAGCCAACCTCAATCCCCATTCGTGGGAACTCGGTGATGAACTCCGATGGGTCGGAGGACTGGCCAAACGCGCACGGCGTGGCGGCCAAAATGATCCCCGCCGTTGCCCCGGCAAGTCGTGTAAAAAAGCGATCGGTCATCGGTAAGGTTGTTGGAAGAGTTTGGGAAAAGAGGGCTTGCGCTTGCTTGCGGATGCGGGAAGGCTAACCAACGAAGGGGCAAATATACGCTTGCACCTTTTGCCGAAGCACCATTCAGCACAGCTTGATAACGTCACCCCTTGCGGAAACATCACCCGCCGCCGTTGCGCCCGCCGAAAAAGACCTTTTGCATGAAGGCCGCTTCGGGAATGTTGCGCTGGCCGAAGGCTTGGAACAGGGAAGTGTCGTCGTAAGGAACCTGGCGAAGCGTGATCCGGCAGGTCCCGCCAACGGCTTCCGCCACGGCAAACCGCGCAACGGCATGGCGGTGGCAACCCAACGACCCGGGGTTGATATACCGCGCCCGCCCGCGTTGGTCGTCGCTGGGATGGTGGTGGCCGTAGAAGACCACCTCACCCTGCACCCCTTCGAACAACCGGTCCAGTTCATCAGCCGTTGGTTGGTGTATGATCCTTCGGAAGCCGATTCCGTTACGCCGCAAAGCGTAATGAAGGAATGCAAGCCGCTCCCCTGCAACTTCGCGGTGGGCGGTCCATTGCCAGGCGGCAACGTCGCGGCGCAGCGTGGGGGAAATCTGGGCGTAGGTCCATTGCTTGTGCTGAAGCTCCGGCAAGCTCATCCACGCCGGCGGTGGGGTGGGGATGCCGTGGGCGAAGTAGTAATCGTGGTTTCCCATCAGGCAGGTAAGTCGCGGGGTGCGCAACAGAAGGTCCAGGCATTCGGAGGGCTGCGGACCAATGCAGAGCGCGTCGCCGGTGTGGATGATCTCGTCGTACCCCTCACGCGCGGCCACCCCCAGCACCGCCTGCAGGTAGCCGGCAAGTTGGCGTGGGTATCGGTGAAGATGATGAGTTTCATGGGCGCGAAAATATGTTCGATGCTTGGTTCGGCGAGCGTTCACCGCGCCGGGCGAACTTGCCGGAAGCCTTGTGGGCGGCATTGCTGGCCACAGCCGTATTGGCACAGAAAGGGACCTGCGTTATCCTGGTGCAACAGCTTGGTTTGTGGCTATATTTGCCCGCAATGAACAACAGCCAACATCCTTCAAAACTTCAGAAACCTCCGTTGCAGGAGGTGGTGTTCGAGGCGCGTTGGAAGCCTGATGTCAGCAAGCAATCGCGCCCTTCCTACGACACAGGATTTGAGCTGGCCCAGGGAAGATTATCGGAGCGATTGGAGCGGCATGGTTTCCATTTCCACCGCCGCATCGTGCCGGATCAAGTACCGACCTCCTTCCTTACCGATCAAATTGTCCATCAGTTCTGGCACGCCCAGGATGAGTTCCCGCTTGTTCAGTTCGGTCCGTGCATCATCACCGTAAACGAGGATGGAAAGGGGTATGAATGGGAACGGAGTTTTTGCCCGCTGATCCGGCAAACGTTGGATCAGCTGATGGAAAGCTACAAGAACACGCCAACGTTGGCGGAGGTGAAGCTCCTGTACATTGATGCGATTGACCTCCCCGATGCTGCGGATTTTTTACACCACTTGCAGAAGCTGCGGGTGAACCTTCAATTTGGAATACACGATCAGCAGGAGCTTGCCGACGTTAAGGTGGATTTTGGATACCAGCTCGATCACGATTCAACGCTCCGTTGCTCCATCCAAAGCGCGACCAACAACCGTACCGGAAACCCTGCATTGATGTGGCACACCGCCGTCCACCGAAACCAATGCGAATCCTGGGAGGGGACGCCGCACGTTGTGGATTCCGTGATGGAATGGTGCCAGTACGCCCACGCCACAGCAAGCAATCTTTTCAAGAATATGACCCAGGGAGAACTTTATGAATCCTTCCTTTAGCATCGGGGAGTTGCGCAATCCTCACTCGGTTTCTTCGGCCTATCACGGCCAAGTGCGGCAGGGCTGGATGGATAGCGCCACCATCCATAAAGAAACGATTTCCGGCAACGCATGGAAGGTGATCGAATCCCTCCATTCGTTCCGCCAACTGGAAGAAAATTGGGATAGCTACGGAGCCGCCAAACCTTCCGAAAAAGCTATCAGCAAGGCAATCAATCTTGTGAAGCAATTGGACAAAGCCGGAAGGGGTGTGTACTTCGTTGCGCCGGGACCCAACGGCGAAATTGTTGTGGAGCTACGGCTTGGCGAATGCTCGGTTGAAATCTACTTTGATGAGGAGGGGCGGGGGGAATACAAAAGGTTCAAGAACGGGGAACTTGACTATGAATCCGCTACCCTGCATGGGGTGCATGAACTGCTTCGGACGTAAGGGCCGCTAACCATTCGTCGGCATCATTCTGAATCGAGACTCTCTTGCCAGATATTTTCTGTTGAATGCCATTGACGATACCGACAACCTGCTGCGCCGCGTCCCGTTTACCAACCCCAGCTACATCAAAGCCGATGGGTCAATTACTTCGTTTGCATTCAAGCTGCGGAAAGGGGAGAACGGGTTGTCGGTAGATGTTGAACGGCTTACGACGTATGAGGCCTCGGTGCTGGATCGGTCCCGATTCCGCTTGTACAGCCTGCCCGCTTCGTGCCCCCGAAACCTGGGGCTTCACTGCCTTCCCGATCCCCTTCCCGACAACGCCGCCCATGCGCTGATAACGGGGAACTTCACCGACGGGATATCGCGGCAATTGGCGCAATCCGCCACGCCTGTCCCCGACCCCGGCTCGCCAAATCGGCGATAAGCCCCCTACGACGATAACGCCGCAACAAACACCCCAACAATCTGCTCCAGCCCGGCGCGGTCGTCGTCGTCGAATCGCCCGGTGTGGGGGCTGTCCAGATCAAGCACCCCAAGCAGTTCCCCATGGTTGATGACCGGAACCACAAGCTCCGAACGGCTATCGGCATCGCAAGCAATGTGGCCCGGGAATTGATAAACATCCGCCACCACTTGGCTTCTCTGTTCGGCGGCAGCGGTTCCGCAAACGCCCCGCCCAAGCGGGATGCGAACGCACGCCGGCTTCCCCTGGAACGGCCCCAGCACTAACTCGCCATCATCAAGAAAATAGAATCCTGCCCAGTTCAGATCCGGCAGCGTGTGGAACAGAAGCGCGGCGGCGTTTGCGGCGTTCGCCACAAGGTTCCGCTCCCCCTCAAGCAATGCCCGCAGCTGCTGGGCAAGCAGGGTGTACAACTCCGTTTTGGATTCGGCGTGGATAGCGTGTAATTCCACCATGATTGTTTGCTTAGTCGGTTATCCGTTGGCTGTGTCGCGGCTGGTGTGTTGGGTGGCTTCCCCAAAGCTGATCCCTTCGCGCAGCATCAGCAGCGCGCCGATCAGAATCGTCCCCAAATATGGCGCGGCGTGCATCACCAAGGCAAAGGAGACCGCGTCCGACTCACCCACGGCATAGAGCGTCACCAGCGCGGTGCGGCAAAACAGGTGATAGACCCCAAACGCCCCGGGTGTTGGGGCAATCGTGATGCCCACCGTGGTGATGGCCAACGTTGTCACCATTGCCCCCATTCCCAGCCCGTAGCGTTGGTCGTAGCCAAAAGCAAGGAAGCCAAAGTAGATGGAGAACGCATAGAAGACCCAAAGCAGAAGCGACCACAACAAGATCATGATCCCGCCGCGCGCGCCGCTGAAGTTCACGCCGGAACGGAACTCCTGGAATATCTCCTGCAGCTTCGCCGTCAGTTTGCCGGGGAACCGGCGGCACAGCCATGCAACCATGGTTGTCCCCAGCGTGGTCTTCACCGCCAGCGCCACCAGGATAATCAGCCCAAGAATCGGGATGGAAAGGGTGAGAAGGATTCCGGTGGCGGTGTAGCCGGGAAGCAGATTCTCCAACTGTTGGCGGGAAACAACCAGCAGCAGCAGGAAGATCAGCAGCAGCGCAAGCCCGTCAAGGATGCGTTCCACCAGCACCGTTGCAAGCAGCCGGCTGAAGGGGCGTTGCTCGCGCCGTGCCAGCACCCAGGGGCGAATCACTTCGCCGGAGCGCGGAATGATGTTGTTCATCATGTAGCCGATCACCGTTGCCGAGAAGGCGTTGAATCTTCCCACCGTGTTCCCTTCAGGAATCAGAATCCGCCAACGTTCGGCACGGATGAAATGGGAGCTGATGGTGACGGCAACGCTAACAAGAATCCACAGAAGGTTGATGCGGGCGATGTTCCCCCACAGTTCCCCCCACTCCACCCCCCGCAGCGCGAACCAAAGCGACGCAGCAAGGATTGCCAGAACAACAGCAAGGTTCAGCAGATGTCGGGTTTTGGTGGAGGAAGCCATGTGGTTGTTGGAGTCGGATAGTAAAACGCAAAAAAGGGGAAGACGGTAGGTCTGATCCCCTTTTGCATTGTTCAAGGTGTGCGGCGTGGCGCAGGGCTTGCGGCGGCGGCCGAAGCGATCACCACTTCAGCACGTTGACTTCATCAACGTACACCGTCTGTTTGTTGCGGAACAGCGCAAGCACAATCGCCAAGCCAACGGCGGCCTCGGCAGCGGCCACGGTCATCACCAGCAGCACCATGATCTGCCCGGCCATATCCCCCATGTGTTGGCTGAACGCCACCAGCGTCAGGTTGACGGAGTTCAGCATCAGCTCGATGCACATGAAGATGATAATGGCGTTGCGGCGGGTCAGCACGCCGATGATGCCGATGATAAAGATCACCGCGCTGAGCGTCAGGTAGTATTCTATTGGAAGGGTCAGCATGACAGTTCTCTACGTTTGGATTGGTTCAGCGCGGGTTACTTCAGATTCCGTTTGGTTAGCACCACCGACCCGACCGCAGCGGCCAGCAGCACCAGCGAAACCATCTCGAACGGAAAAACATACGCCGTGGAAAAGAGTGCTTTCCCAACCGCAGCAATCTCCCCGTTGGCCATTGCTTGCGGGCTTCCGGCGGCCACCGGGCGCATCACCTGCGTCAGGCCGTAGATCAGCACCGCGCCCAGCACCATCGTTGCCCCGATTCCAATGGCCGCCCGCGCCGACTGGCGAACCGCCATTTTTTCCTCACGCTGCAAATGGAGCAACATGATAACGAACACCACCAGCACCATGATTGCCCCAGCATACACCAGCATCTGGATAACCGCCATGAATTGGGCATGAAGGGTAAGGTACAGCCCCGCCAGCGAGACGAAATGGAGCACAAGGCTCAGGGCCGACGAGATTGGGTTCTTGCGCATAATGACCATGAGGGCACTTACCGCCGCCATCGTGGCCAGAATGATGAAAAAGGTTAGGTCAAGGCTCATAGGAAGATCGGAAGGTCCATCAGCGAAGTGCGTCGTGCGAATGCCAGGCGTTGCGGCTTGGGTTTCTGTTGTGTGAAAGATCACCGCCACCAACCGCAACAACGGCTGGCAAACATACCGAAGCGACCCCGAAGAACCAAAGGAACGGAATGAAGCAGCAATCGGAGTGAACAGGGTGTAACAGTCGGGCCAGGGCTGGGCCGATTCTTCCACGTTTGCTTGGTGCAAAGCCGGGGGCGGCAATCCTTCCCGGCGTTTGCCGTCTTCAGCGGCCATGAATCGTCGCACGTTTCTTGCATCATCGCTACTTGCCACAACCGGAGCTTCCATGCTGACACTTTCAGGTTTCCGCCGTTGGTCCGATGACCTTTCCGAGGATGGGCAACGGATGCCACTGCTGTTCGTTGGCCACGGATCGCCAATGAACGCCATCGAACAGAATGAATTCCACAAGGAGTGGGGGCGACTTGGGAAGGAGCTTCCCCGCCCGCGCGCCATACTTTGCGTATCGGCCCACTGGGAAACGGAAGGGACCTGGGTGACGGCAATGGAGAAGCCGAAAACCATCCACGATTTTGGCGGATTCCCGCAGGCATTGTTCGACGTTCAATATCCCGCCCCGGGCGATCCCGCACTGGCCGAACACACGGCATCGCTGGTAAGCAGCACCACCGTTGGTTTGGACCAGCAATGGGGGCTGGACCACGGTTGCTGGAGCGTTATCCGCCCGATGTTCCCCGATGCCGACATCCCCGTGCTGCAACTGAGCCTGGACCACACCCGCCCTCCGGAATGGCACTACGCCCTGGCGGCGGAGCTTGCCGCGCTTCGCAAAAAAGGGGTGCTGATTCTTGGAAGCGGCAACATGGTCCACAACTTGCGAATGGCCAGCTTCCGCAGCCCGCAGGGATACGATTGGGCGATTGAGATCAACGAAACGCTGAAAAAGCGAATTGCCGAGGGGGACCACAAAGGGGTGATAGATTACCGCTCGCTTGGCACCGCCGCCACGCTTGCCGTGCCAACAATGGAGCACTACCTGCCGCTTCTCTACGTGCTGGGCCTGCAGCAAACCGACGAGCCGCTGACCTTCTTCAACGACAAAACCATGATGGGCGCAATCTCGATGACCTCAGTAAAGGTGGGGTGAGGGCGGGATGAATTTTACCTGATCGGGTATAATTCCCGCTCCCAACGGTATATTCATACCTGATCGGGTGCAATTATGAAATCGGAATCAAACATCATTGGGGCGTTTATTCGCCAGCGGCGGAAGCTGCTGAAGCTGACGCAGGTTCAGCTTGCAGCAAAGGCAGGGGTGGGCTTGCGCTTTGTTCGGGAGCTTGAGCAAGGGAAGGGGACGCTTCGCCTGGACAAGGTCAACGAGGTGCTGCAGATGTTCGGCCACACCGTCGGTCCGGTGCCGATGAAGCGAGAGGAGGGGTAGCGTGAGGAGCGCGATGATAATGATGCACGACCGTCTGGCAGGGCGATTGATTGAAGATGAGGAAGGGTATCATTTTAGCTACCTAGCGGAGTATCTTTCTGCTCTTGACCCCAAGCCCGAACCAATCAGCGTAACGTTGCCACTGTCGGATGAAGGCTACCACGGTGATAGGCTTTTTCCCTTCTTCGATGGGCTGATCCCTGAAGGGTGGATGCTGCAGATTGCCGAGCAAAACTGGAAGCTGAACGCCCGCGACCGAATGGGGCTGTTACTGGCCTGCTGCCGCGATTGCATTGGGGCAGTAAGCGTTGTTCCCGATCAAGCAATGGAGGCTCCGTGAACAAGCGTTGTCTGGGGTGCTATTTGCCGCTGGAATCGGGTCAGGAAGAGTATCACCCGGCGTGCAGCCGTGCATTGTTCCATGAACCTCTTCCTCCGCAACTCCCTTATGACGAGTCCGATCTGCTTGGTTTGGGGCGTCAGGTAATACAGCATCGCATTGGCCTAACTGGGGTGCAGCCCAAGCTCTCTGCCGATTTGCAGTTTTCCGGCAGAGCCACCATCCCTTCGCGAATGACCATTGTTGGTGTGTGGGGAGGGTTTATCCTGAAACCGCCAACCCCGCAGTATTCACATTTGCCGGAGCTAGAGGACCTTACCATGCACCTTGCTTCCATTGCAGGGATTCGGACGGTTCCTCACGGTCTGCTCCGGATGGCATCGGGCAGTTTGTGCTACGTCACGCGGCGGATTGACCGAAATGGAAAGCAAGGGGGGAAACTCCATCTTGAAGATATGTGCCAGATTACCGGGCGGCTTACCGAGCACAAATATCGTGGCTCCTACGAGCAAATTGGACGCGCAATCCAGAAGCACTCTGCCACGCCCGGCCTAGACCTTGTCAATTTCTGCGAATTGATGCTGTTTGTGCTCCTTACCGGCAATGCCGATATGCACCTGAAGAACGTGTCGTTGATTCGCCAGCCGGGGATTGGGAACATCCTTTCCCCCGCCTACGACCTTGTTGCCACGGCAATCGTGATGCCAAGCGACACCGAAGAAATTGCACTGACACTGAATGGCAAAAAACGGCGAATAACACGCGGTGATGTTGATGCATTCTTCCACCACCTTACCATTCGCCCGCAACAAGCCAATCAGATCTACACAACATTTGCTGGTGCGCTTCCGCGTTGGGAAGAATGTATCCAGCGCAGCTTTGTCCCAGCAGCAATGCAGACAGAGTTGATAGAGTTGATCCAAGAACGAGCGCACCGCTTTGGGATTGGGAAATAATCAGCCATTACTCATCCACATTTACTTCATCACCATGAAACCACTTGCCAACAGCATTGCCGTTGTTGCCGGCGCAACCCGTGGCGCGGGGCGGGGAATTGCACGAATGTTAGGCGAAGCCGGCGCAACCGTCTACTGCACCGGGCGAAGCACTCGCCAAAAAATCGTGCAGCCACGCACCGCCGACACCTCCCCATTCTCCCTTGACCACCGCTCCGAAACCATCGAGGAAACTGCCGAGATGGTGACCGAGTTAGGCGGCATTGGAATCCCCGTGCAAACGGACCACACCGACGAACAACAGGTGGAGCGACTGTTCCAACGCGTCCGTGCCGAGCAGGGGAAATTGGACATCCTGATTAACGATGTCTGGGGGGGCGATGCCTTGATTGAAACGGGAAAACCGTTCTGGGAATTGAACATGGAGAAAGGGCTGACGGTTCTGCAACGGGGCATTCATTCCCACATCATCACCTCGCGCCACGGCGCGCCGCTGATGGTGGAAGCACAATCTGGATTGATTGTGGAGATCACCGATGCCATGAACTTCTCCTACATGATGCCGTGGGGAAATCTTTTCTACGATCTTGTGAAATCCTCCGTCATCCGGTTGGCGTTTACCATGGCGCAGGAGCTTCGCCCGCACGGCGTTGCAGCGGTTGCCGTCACCCCGGGGTTCCTCCGGTCCGAAGCCATGCTGGAGCATTTTGGAGTTACCGAGCAGAACTGGGAAGAAGGGGCCGCGGTTGATCCCCATTTCATCATGTCCGAAACCCCGAACTACGTGGGCCGGGGCATTGCCGCCCTGGCAGCGGACCCCAACATCCTGAGCAAAACCGGGCAGGTGTTCAGCTCCTGGAGCCTTGCGCGGGAGTATGGCTTCGCCGACGTTGATGGCCGCACGCCCGATTTTGGACGCTACTTCGCCACAAGCCAAAACCCCGATCTTGCGGCCATGCGAGAAACCATGGTGCTTCGCCACAACGAGTTTACCACGGCCTTCCGAGGAATGGAGTGGTAGGGAGGGGGAGAAGGGGGGAAGAGAGGCAAGCCCGACGCAGCAACCGGACCATAATCACACAAACTTTTTTGCCGCGAACCAGATGACGATTGCTCTTGCTTCCGACCACGCGGGGTTCCGCTACAAGTCATTGATTGGCCGCCACTTGGCGGCGTTGGGCCACACCGTTGTTGATTTCGGAACCGATTCGGAGCAGCCGGTGGATTACCCACAATTCATCCGCCCAGCCGCCGAATCGGTGGCCAGTGGGAAGTGCGATTGCGGAATTATTTTGGGGGGATCGGGAAACGGCGAGGCGATTGTGGCGAACAAGGTTCGGGGAATCCGCTGCGGGGTTTGTTGGAATGCGGAGTCGGCACGGCTGGCACGCGCCCACAACAACGCCAACGTGATCTCGCTGGGGCAACGGATGATGGACCCCGAAACCGCAATCCAGATTGTGGACTCCTGGCTGAACGCCCACTTCGAGGCCGGGCGGCATCAACGCAGGATTGAGCAGATTGAGTGAACAGATAGAGTAAGGGAGCCACGCCATGAAATTGGAGACTTCCGCAAGGCCATACGAACATCAATAATTGCTGACCGACCATGCACCACCACGACGACGATGCACACCTTGCGCCGGTTGACGACGCAATGATCTTTGCGCTAACCCGCCCCGATAACAACCTGCTGCCGTTGTTCATCATCTACGCCATTGCCTCGGCAGTGGCCTTCCCCGTGACGATGCCCTATCTCTATTTCCGTTTCCGCACCCTTCGCTACCGGTTCGATAACGAAGGGTTGGCGGTCAGTTATGGGCTGCTGTGGCGGCGCGAGTCGTACCTTACTTACGCCCGCATCCAGGACATCCACGTCACCCGCAATTTGTTCGAGCGTTGGCTTGGGATTGGGACGGTGAAAATCCAAACGGCATCGGGGAGTGCCAGCGCCGAGGAAGAGATCACCGGCATCCGCCAATTCAACGAGGTTCGGAACTTCCTGTACGCACGGATGCGCGGGCACACGCTGCAAAATCAATCCCTCCCAGCCGCAGAAACCGAACCAGCAACAACCACCGAAAAGGCGTTGGCCGCCATTCGCGACGAACTGCGGGGAATCCGGCTGGCGATTGGGGAGGGAGGGAAACAGCATGGTTGAGTTCCTGAAGCGTCTCTTCTTTCCGCTGTTGAAAGTTGAGTTGGGGCAGCCGAATCCACCGGCCGGCTACGATCCCCATGAGTTCCTTCGTGTGGAACGCGCCGCCCCGGAATATCTGCGGTATCGGTTGTTCGGATGGATGGCCACATCGGCCCTGCTGCTGGTTGGGTTGATTGCCGGGACAATCGCCACAACGATAGCGGTTCCGGCCTTGTGGTGGATTGACATCCCGTTGGCCCTGCTGGCGGTTGCGAAAATCAGCATCCTGTACATTGCCACGCGGATTGAGTACGATGTCCGCTGGTATATCATCACCGACCGCAGCCTGCTGATCCGCGAAGGGGTGTGGACCCTGCGCGAGATCACGCTGACGTTTGCCAACGCCCAAAACGTCCGCGTTACGCAAGGGCCGTTGCAGCGGTGGTTCGGCTTTGCGAACATCCAGATTGACACCGCCGGGGGCGGGGGAAAAACGCAGGAGGGGCAAGCCGTGCCGCACCGGGCGGTGCTGCGTGGCATAAAAAACCCGGAGGAGTTGCGCGACCTTATTTTGGAGTTGCTCCGCCGCCACCGCACCGCCGGGCTTGGCGACCCCGACGACGGCCATCGCCACCACCACGCCCCGCCAGCCCTGGAATCAGCAAGAAGCAAAGCGTTGTTGGCGGAGATATTGGAGGAGGTGAAAGGGGTGGGGCAAGCAGGAATCTTACCGGAAAAGGGAGTGCTCCCTGGGAAGTAACTATCCCTTCTCTGTAGGGTACTTTTTTCGCTGAAGACCCGATCTCCAACAAAAACGTACACTGCTATGCGTCTTCATCGTTATGCCATCAACGCTGTGTTGCTGGCAATGAGCATTCTCGCCATTTTCCCACAGCTCCTTTTATCGCAGATCCCTACCAACTTTGGCAATTGGCAACTCCCCAAAACACCACAAACACCTGGGTTTGAACCCCGTTTTGAAGACATTTACTTCTTAAACGAACGGCTTGGTTGGGCGGTTAATCTATCAGGGTATCTGTACCGTACTACCGACGGCGGGGACTCCTGGTCAGCATCCAAAATTGAGGTTGGTAGCATACCTCCAGCCTTACGCAGTATCACCTTCCTTGACTCGTTGCGTGGCATCATCGGAACCTATGGTAGTAGCAATCCTATACTGCATACTACTGATGGCGGAGCAACATGGTATGGGGTTAATAATTTCTTGGGTACAAAACCACAAGGAGGAATATGCGGTTTGTGGAAAGTCAATAACCAAGTAGTGTACGGGTCAGGTGTTTATACCGGCCACCCCACCGTTGTGAAAACCACTGATGGTGGTTTTACATGGGAAGGGATAGATATGAGCAGTTACGCTACAGGGTTAGTTGATTGCTGGTTCTCGACTCCTGATTCAGGTTTTGTTGTTGGTAACATCAATGGAAACATTCAAGTAGGACAGGCTATTATTCTTTTTACTGCCGATGGAGGTAAAACGTGGCAAGAACGCCACCAGACAACACGCAAAGGGGAGCAGGGCTGGAAGATATTTTTCCGCACGCCAATGGAAGGATACGTGGCGGTGCAATCACTTGGGGTTGAAAAGTACTATCTCTCTACCACTGATGGAGGCCTAACATGGCAGGAGCATCATTATGCCACGGTATCTCCTCCAACTTCTTTTGGCCCGCAGGGAATGATATTTATGTCTGCTGTGGAAGGGTGGATTGGCGGATGGGGAAATCAGGTGTGGCACACAACGGATGGTGGAAAGCAGTGGGAGCGTATTGAGTTTCCGACAGCAATCAATTTCAATCGCTGGCGGCGGGTAAATGATACGTTAGCTTTTGCAGCCGGTGCCGTGATCTATCGCTACACCCATAGCTCTACTACCAGCATTCGCAGCCTGCAACTGGCAGTGCCACCCACCACTCTTCACCTGCATCCGAATCCAGCATCATCAATTTTGTACGCTCACCTTGAAGGGCTGCCTAACACTGCCGATGATGTCCGGATTCTGAACCTTGCAGGTCAAGTTGTCAAAATCGTTACGGCTCCTGCGAATGGGATGAAAGTGGCTATCTCCGTTGCCGATCTCCCAACAGGAAGCTACGTTGCGCAGATCAACCAGGGGCGATTGAAGATGCAGCGAATGTTCGTTGTGGTACGGTAGCAGTAGTTATTTCAAAGGGCGCAACTCCCGCTTCTGTTGCGCCCTTGATCCTTCTACGCTCTTGAAATCTCTATTCTTTCCCCCTCCTTACCCTTTACACTTTACCCATTATCCCTTACCCCTCCCCCGCCTTATCTTCGCCCCATTATGACCATTCTTCTTGCAACCAACAACGCCCATAAGGCTGCGGAGCTTTCGGCGATCCTTGCCGATGGCCAACAGGGCATTGCCGTGCTGACCCTGCGCGACCTTCCCGTTGCAATTCCCGAACCGATTGAGGATGGGGAGACGTTGGAAGCCAACGCCTACATCAAAGCTGCCGAAATTTTCCAAGCCACAGGAATCCCCACGATTGCCGACGATACAGGGCTGGAGGTCCAAGCCCTTGAGGGCGCGCCCGGGGTCTATTCCGCACGCTACGCCGGGCCGGATGCCACCTACGCCGACAACTGCCGCAAGCTGATAGATACCCTTGCCGACCAGGAGAACCGCCGCGCCCAGTTCCGCACGGTTCTTTGCTACACCGACGGGTTGCGGACGCTGTTTGCCGAAGGGAGCGTTGCGGGAACGATCCTTCACGAAGGGCGCGGCGATGCCGGGTTTGGCTACGACCCAATCTTCCTTCCAGAAGGAGAGGACCAGACGTTTGCCCAGATGAACCCCAAGCAAAAAAACAGCATCAGCCACCGCGGGCGGGCGTTGGTTGCGCTGCGGGCCGCGCTTGCGCCAATCATCTCCCAGGCGGAACTGCCGCCACAACCTTCCCCCGCCGATGCCTGAGTTGCCCACCGATCAGTATCCCGAACGAATCCCGCAAACGCGGCTGCTGACCGTTGCCGCCGGCCAAGCCGCCGAGCGGATTGATATCTACCTCACACGTTCGGTGCTGCGGGCCACGCGCAACAAGGTCCAGGAAGCAATTGCTGGCGGTGCGGTGCTGGTGAACGGGCGGCCAACAAAATCAAACTACAAGGTCCGCCCGGGCGATGTTATCCAGCTCACCTTGATGAAGCCGCCGCCAATCGAGCTGATCGCCCAAGATATTCCGCTCGACATCGTGCATGAGGATGCCGACGTGCTGGTTATCAACAAGCCTGCTGGGCTTGTCACCCACCCCGCCTACGGCAACCGCGATGGGACCTTGCTGAACGCCGTGCTGTTCCACGTTGGAAGCAGCTTGCTGGAAGCCGTTGCGCACCCCCTTGACGGCGACGAATCAAGCACCGAAGCCGCAAGCGAGGAAGAGACGCTGGAGGATGATCGCGCTGCCGACACCGCAGGCGAGGAGGAAGGGGACGACGTGCTGGACCTGCCCCGCCCGGGAATCGTCCACCGGCTGGACAAGGACACCAGCGGGCTGATGGTGATTGCAAAAAACATGGCGGCCATTACCACGCTGGCAAAGCAATTTGCCGACCGAACGGTGAAACGTGAGTACTGGGCGGTGGTGTGGGGCGTGGTGGGATCGGACGAAGGGGAGATAGAAGGGAACATCGCCCGCGACCCCAGCGACCGGAAGAAGTTCGCCGTCAGCCGCCGCCACGGGAAGTACGCGCTGACCCGGTTCAGGGTGGTGCAGCGGTTCGAGTTCGCCACGCTGCTGGTGCTTCGGTTGGCAACGGGGCGGACCCACCAAATACGGGTCCACTGCGCCCATATCGGCCACCCGTTGTTTGGCGATTCCACCTACGGCGGCGCGCAAGTGGTCTATCCCGGAACCGGTCCCAAGCACCGCCAGCGGATCGCCAATTTGCTGGCGATGATCCCCCGCCAAGCCCTTCACGCCCGAACGCTTGGCTTCGTCCATCCCCGCACCGGGGAGCTGATGGAGTTCGGGTCCGAGCTGCCGGAGGATATGGCCAGGCTGGTGGAGAAGCTGGGGGAGGAATCCGCCGGCACAGCGATGCACCAGCATTGAATATCCATTTCATTCTTCTTCGTTCTTCGGATTGATGTACAACACACTACTGGTTCTTCACTCACTTCTCCGCTGGGTGTTTGTGGCTTCGTTGGGGGGGGCATTGGGGATGACGTATTGGGGGTTGCTCCGCCGGAAAGAGTTCGGGAAAGGGAATCGCTGGGGGTTGATTATCGCCGCATCCGCCGGGCACCTGCAGCTGCTGGTGGGGATGATCCTCTACTTCTACAGCCCGTTCGTGGAATACTTCTGGACCGACCCGGCCGTGCGCGATTCCAGCGTCCAATTTCTTTTCTTCGCCATCATCCATGTGGTGGGAATGATGCTGGGAATGATGCTGATGGGAATCGGCACCGCGCTCAGCAAGCAACCAACCAGCCACCATCAGAAATTCCGCGTGGTGGCCATCTACTGGACCCTTGCGTTGCTGCTGATTCTTGCGGTGGTCCCCTGGCCGTTTTCCCCCCTGGCGCAACGCCCGCTCTGGCGCGGGTGGTGAGTGAGTGAGCAGTGAGCGAGTGAGCGAGTGAGCGAATGGTGAGCGCGATCCGCCGCTGCCATTCCCGATTTATGGGCTACTCCAACTCCACTTCCGAATCCCCTCCGTCCATGCAGGAAGCAAGGTAGGCACGGACCTGGCCCGGGTCCGGCATTCGCAACGCGGCGCGTGCCCAGGCGCGTGCTTCGGCAGCCGAAAGCGAGCGCACCCGCAGCTTCAGCGGACCAAGCTGCGCCGGCGCAACGGAGAATCGGCGCAGCCCCAGCCCAATCAGCAGCCCGGTGGCAAGCGGGTTTCCGGCCATCTCGCCACACAAGGTGATTGGCACCCCAACGCGGTGCGCAGCAAGAATGCTGGTGCGGATCAGTTGCAGCACCGCCGGGTGGAATTCATCATACCACGCCGCCACCGATTCCTGGGCGCGGTCCACCGCAAGGGTGTATTGGGCAAGGTCGTTGGTGCCAATGCTCAGGAAGGCGCATTCGCTGGCAAGGGTTTCGGCAATCAGTGCGGCGGCGGGGGTTTCAATCATTCCACCAATCGGCAGATACTCATCGAACGGAACGCGCTGGATCCGAAGCTGATGCTTGATTTCGGCGACCATCCGCTTCACCCCCCGTATCTCCTCGATGCTTCCCACCATCGGCAACATCACCCTGATATTCTTCATCTCACTTGCCCGCAGCAACGCCTCCAACTGGCGATAGAGTATCTCCTGATGTGCCAGCAGCAACCGCATTCCCCGCAATCCCAACGGCGAGCTGTCGCCGCTCCAGGCGTTCCCCAGCAGCTTGTCGCTGCCGATGTCGAACAGGCGGAACGTCACGGTCATCGGGTAGGCGCGTTCGGCAATCTGGCGGTAGGCGGTTGCTTGCTCCTCCACGCCGATCTGAGCCACACGATGCATTGCCAGATATTCGGTTCGCATCAGCCCAATCTCCTCCGCGCCATTCTCCAACGCTCCTTCAATTTCCTCCATCAGGTCCAAGTTGGCGGCAAGGGTGACGCGCTCGGCATCGCGGGTTTCGGCGGGAAGGTCCCGAATCTGGCGGTAGCGTTGCCGCTGCGCTTGCAGCGATTCGTTGCGCATCTGGTACTGCTGCAACGTGGCCTGGTCAGGGTTGATGATTACCCGCCCCACGTATCCATCCACAATCACCCCGAACCCGGGCTGAAGCTGCGCAAACAGGTCCCGAATCCCCACCACCATCGGCAGCCCAAACGCCCGCGCAAGAATCGCCGCGTGGGAGTTGATCCCCCCCGCCTCCAGCAGCAGCGCGCCAACCCCGCCGCGTGCATGAAGCACGGTGTCGCCGGGCGATAATGCCCGCGCAGCAAGGATTGCACCGCTGTGGAGCGGGTGCGCCGTTGGCGTGCTTCCCAACGCCGCAATCAGATGTTCCTGCAAGGAGTGGACATCCTCGGCACGGGAGCGGATGGTGGAGTTGGAGCTTGCGGAGAACTGCGCCGCAAGTTTGGTCATCTCCATCCGAATGGCCCCGGAAGCCGTCTGCCGATGCGCACGGATTGCGGCGCAGATGGAGCTGTGCAACGTGGGGTCGTGCAGCATCATCCGAAGTGCCTCGAAGATTTCGGCGCGGTCGTGGACCTGCTCGCGGGCCATTGCCTCAATCTGGGCCAGCGCGGAATCGGCAGTGCCCACCGCCGCGTGGAATCGCTCCACCTCAATCTCAATTTCAAACTCTTGGATTCTCCGCTCCTCCGCTTCCGCGCTCCCCACCGGGGCCAGCAGGTGCACCGTTCCCACGGCAATGCCCGGGGAAGCGGGAATCCCCTCCAGCATAACCAATGCTTGGCCGTTGGCGGCATCGGCGCGGAGGGTTGGTTGGTTGATCGTTTGGTCGGTATTGGATTCCACGGCGGGAAAAGTACGGTTGAAACCGGGAACCGCAAAGCGGGGGGAAACGGGGTGGAAAGAATTCTGGAGGGGTGATTGCGTGGGGCGGCGGGGTGTTATCGGAAGCAGGGGAAAATGTAATTGCGGCGGGGTAGATTGATTCCCGAACCCAATCGAGTCCTGTTCCATGCTGACTTCATACTCCGTGAGCTTTTTGCCGAACACGCCCGAACCTTCCCGATCTGCCCAAGTGGTGCGCTGCCCAAGCTGCAACGCCTTCGGCTACGACGACGACGATTTCTGCGCCTGCTGCGGCGCGGCGATGGGGAACCGTTGTGCGGCCTGCGGCGCGCTGGTGCGCCACCCGGTGGCGTTCTTCTGCACCCGCTGCGGCACGGAGCTTCCAGCCACCGAAGGCTAAAACCGGGTAGCGGCAGGTCTTTAGCCTGCCGAGAGAAGATGCCACCGAAGGCTAAAGACCTTTTATCAATCCCGACGAAGGTCGGGGCGGCCACCGTGGGGTCTCAATCCCGAGTGAGTCGGGGCGGCATCACCCTGATACCGTCGCGCCCCCCTGCTCCGCCGCAAGCGGCTACGCGTCCCCCCAATGCTGGGGGAAAGGGGTTCTTACTACTCTTTCTTTTCTCTGTGAATCTCACGCCATTTCTGCCAGCCCCTCCCCCAGAATTGGGGGAGGCGGGGAGGGGGCTTGCTGCGTTGGCGGTCTGGTAGTGGCTTCGATGTAATTCGTGGCCCAGAGAAGATGACGCCGAAGGCTAAAGACCTTTTATCAATCCCGACGAAGGTCGGGGCGGCCACCGTGGGGTCTCAATCCCGAGTGAGTCGAGGCAGCCACCGGGTAGCGGCAGGTCTTTAGCCTGCCGAGAGAAGATGCCACCGAAGGCTAAAGACCTTTTATCAATCCCGACGAAGGTCGGGGCGGCCACCGGGTAGCGGCAGGTCTTTAGCCTGCCGAGAGAAGATGCCACCGAAGGCTAAAGACCTTTTATCAATCCCAACGAAGGTCGGGGCGGCTACCGGGTAGCGGCAGGTCTTTAGCCTGCCGAGAGAAGATGCCACCGAAGGCTAAAGACCTTTTATCAATCCCGACGAAGGTCGGGACGGCCACCGGGTAGCGGCAGGTCTTTAGCCTGCCGAGAGAAGATGCCACCGAAGGCTAAAGACCTTTTATCAATCCCGACGAAGGTCGGGGCGGCATCACCCTGATACCGTCGCGCCCCCCTGCTCCGCCGCAAGCGGCTACGCGTCCCCCCAATGCTGGGGGGAAAGGGGTTCTTACTACTCTTTCTTTTCTCTGTGAATCTCACGCCATTTCTGCCAGCCCCTCCCCCAGAATTGGGGGAGGCGGGGAGGGGTGCGATGGCGGTCTGGTAGTGGCTTCGATGTAATTCGGGGCCCAGAGAAGATGCCACCGAAGGCTAAAGACCTTTTATCAATCCCGACGAAGGTCGGGGCGGCTACCCTGGTTTGCCGCTCCGATGCGAAGGCTAAAGACCTTCGGCTACCCTGGTTTGCCGCTCCGATGCGTCGGGGCGGTAGGATTCTGCCAACTTCCCGGCGGTCTGCCGGATTGTCTCCACAAGTTCTTTCGGCTCCATCACCTTCACCCCTGCGCCCCAGCTTAGCACCCAGTTTGCCACCTCTTTCAGCCCTGCAACCTCCATGCTGACAATGATGCTGCCATCGGGAAGGGTCTGTTCAATCTGTTGGGTGGGTGAGTAGAGTTTGCGGCGGAAGGCGCGCGCAAGCTCGGCATCAACATGGATGCGGACCACATGGGATTCCCCACCAATCACATAGAAGGTGTCGCGGAACGCTTCGGCGGAATCAAAATCTTCTGGGATTTCAAAGGTGGCGTTCTGGTCCGTGGCGTGGTTGCACAGTTGGGCGGCGGCGATGTCGGCAATGGAGAAATTTCGCATGGCCTGGCGCACGTGGCAGTAGCCAACCAGCAGCCACGAGCCTTGCCGGAACGCCAAGCAGTACGGGTCAATTTTCCGCCCGGAAGATTGCTTGCCGGAGGATGAGGTGTACTCAATCCGCACGCTTCTCCGTTCGATGATCCCTTGCCGCAAAGTGCGGAACACCGCTGGGTCAATGGGAACCTCGGGAGCATCGCTGAAGTGCCAGTTTTTCGGCTCGTCGCGAAGGTCCAAGGAGTCGGTTTGCGGCTCCAGCGCGTGCAGCAGTTTCCCAAAACTGGATTTCAGCGATTGGCTAAGCGGGGTGGTTCCCAGCATCGCCGTTGCCGCTTGGGCCGCCACCGACAATGCCAGCATCTCCTGGTCGGTTAGCTCAATCGTCCGGATGCTGTGGACCCGTTGGTCCTCGGGGATGGAGAAATACTTCTGGCGGTTTCTGAACTGGCTGATAACGGGGATTCCAGCCTCTTCCAATTCTTTCAATATCCGCCGCACCTGGCGTTCGCTAAGGTGAAGGTGTTGCATCAGCTGCACGGTGGAAAATTCTTCCCCGCTGTTCAGAAGTTGCAGCAATGCTTGGCTGGCTGATAAGGAGTTGTTGGCCATGATACGAACAAGGATGTGTGATTAAAGTGCCGGTGCCAATCGGTCCAAGAGTGTGGCCGCAGCCCGATTGATTTGCTGCAAAGCTGCGCCCCGAACCCAGGCACACCGGACGGAATTTGTCCGAAGTGGAGGATGGGAGGTGTGAAGTTGCGACCGCCATTCGGCAACGTAATCATTCAATAACCTTCATAACCACTATGGCACACTTGACACGAAATTCAGCGGCAGCACTGGGCATTGCGGTGCTGTTCGCCGCCTGCGCGCCGCGCCCAATCCAGCTTACCACCCCATGCGCGTCGAAATCAACGAAGGAGATTGTGGCCGCGCTCTCGGCACTGGTGATGGCCGAGGGGATGCAGCTAACGTTGGTCAACGATAACATCGGAATCCTGCAAGCCTCCACCGCCGAAAGTCACAGCATCTGGACCGGAACATCCAGCACCCTGCAATGGATATTCACCATAAAAGGTGACACGGTGCTGGCCTATGCAAAAGCCATTGACCAATCGCGGAACGCCTTTGGGGCAGTGACGTACACCAACGAGACCTACTACAGCGACAGCAAACTTCACCCCAATAGCAACTCATGGTACTGGAACGTCCGGCGCGGGCTGGAAACGTTGTGCGGCGGGAAGGTAGAGTTCGTTCAAAAATAGTCTGGCTTGTGTTGCCAACCAGCGCGCCCCCCTGCTTCGCCGCAAGCGGCTGCGCGTCCCCCCAATGCTGGGGGGAAAGGGGTTTGGCTGTTGATCGCGTTCTCTCTAAATCCCAAGCCGCCTCTCCGCTGGGTAGCGACCCCGACCTCCGTCGGGATCGAGGGAAGATGACACCGAAGGCTAAAGACCTTCGGCTACCCTCCTCCGGCTCTCCCTCCCCGCCGGGTAGCGGCAGGTCTTTAGCCTGCCGAGTCTTCACGCCGAAGGCTAAAGACCTTTTACCAACCCCGACGGAGGTCGGGGCGGCTACCTCTTCTCCGGCTCCCCCTCTCCGTCAGTTGCTTTGGCGTTGTTCGGGAAGGGAGTCACGGAGAGGGGGTTGGGGGGTGAGGTCGGGTAGCGGCCCCGATGCAGCCGGGGTAGCGGCAGGTCTTTAGCCTGCCCAGTCTGATCCGCCGAAGGCTAAAGACCTTTTACCAACCCCGACGGAGGTCGGGGCGGCTACCTCTTCTCCGGCCCCCCTCTCCGTCAGTTGCTTTGGCGTTGTTTGGGAAGGGAGTTACGGGGAAGGGGATAGCGAGATTGGCAACGCTTCGGAATGAACTCTGTTTTGTAGATTCCTCCACCGTGACTCCGAGGCTCTTCATATCCTCTCTGCTATTCGGGCTTGGCCTGTTGTGGAATTTGGCCTTGCCGCTGCTGGCGCAGGCCGATTCTCTCTCCCTGGAGCTGCAAGCGGGGAATGCCCTGCGCGACAGCTTCGATTACGCCGGGGCGATTGAACACTACCGCCGTGTGGTGGACCGGAACCCCAATGATGCCGAGGCCCTGCTACAACTCTCCCTTGCCTACTTGCAAACGGCGAGCTTCGACCGCTCGTTGGATGTGGCATTGCAGGGGGCGCGGCTGCAGTCGGACCGGCTTCCGCAGTTCAACGCGCTGGTGGGGCTGAACTACAACTACGCCATCATCATCAGCGAGTACTACGAGAACTTGGTGACCCGCCACGACTCGGAGATTGTTGCCTTCCGAATATTTAACCGAACCCAGGCAACCGGTGCCTCCAAAATTTTTGGATTGGGGCTGACCTACTGGAGCATGGGGCGTTCCCCGATTGCCGAGGAGTGTTTGCAAGAATCCGCAGCGTTGGACTCCACATTCTCCGACCCTCTCTTCATTCTTGGGCTGCTCTGGATAGAGCGCGGGGAATACCCCAAAGCGCAAGCAGCACTTGAACAGTTCTTCCGCCTTGATCCTGATTCCTTCCTTGCCGAGCAAGCCCGATTGCTGGTTGAGCGCATCCGGCGCAAAGAGCAGCGATAAGGGAACAAGCAATCATAATTCCTACCAAACCAACCGATGGTTCCAATGCGCCAACTTTCCGTAATCGTGCTTGTGGGTCTTTTTCTGCTCACCATTTCTGGCAGGTCGCAGACGGTTTTGCAGCACCAGGCTCCCGTTACTTCGGCGGTTTTCAGCCCCGATGGTCGTCATGTGCTGACCAGTAGCTACGACAGCACGGCGGTGATCTGGGATGCCGCCACCGGCGCGAAGCAGGTGACAATGCGAGGGCATACTTCAAGGATTATCTCGGCCTTCTACAATCCAAATGGTGATCGGGTGGTGACCGCAAGTTGGGACAGCACGGCGCGGGTGTGGGATGCGGCCACCGGCAGCCAGCAGCTTCTGCTGAAAGGCCACAACGGGAATGTCCGCCTGGCACTGTTCAGCAATAATGGTGAGCGAATCATCACCACGGGGGAGGATGGGACGGCGCGAATTTGGGATGCGGCCAACGGGGCGTTGCTGCGGACGCTAACGGCAGATGCAATCCCGGGATTTTTTACGGCGCGGTTCAATCCCGCCGGCACACGCGTGGTGACCTCCGGACGTGGCGGCGACAGCACCGTGCAGATTTGGGATGCAGAAACCGGCGAGCGTTTGCTCACCTTACGCGGCCACAAAGGATCGCTGAATTATGCGGAGTTCAGCCACGATGGGAAGCTGGTGGTGTCGGCTGGGTTCGACGGAACCGCACGGATTTGGAACGCCGAGACGGGGGAGCAGGTCCAGATGCTAACCGGCCACACGAACCGCGTCCGCACGGCATACTTCAGCCCGGACGATTCGCGGATACTCACCGCCAGCTTCGACATGACCGCACGGATTTGGGATGCGAACACCGGGGCGCAGCTCCGCAACTTGGCGATGCACATGGATCGCATTCGCGATGCGCGATTCAGCCCCGATGGAAAGCTGGCCGCAACCGCTGGGTTCGACGGGGCGGCATTGATTTGGGACACCGAAACCGGGGACACCGTGCGGCTGCTGCTGGGGCACGCGGCCCCGCTCTACAGCGCGGAGTTCAGCCCCGATGCTGCCCGCGTGGTGACCTGCAGCGACGACCGCACGGCGATTATCTGGAGCCTATCAAGCTCGGTGGCTCCGGGGCATCCGGCATCAAGCCAGCAATTAGGGATTCAGCTGCGGCCAAACCCTGCCACGGGGGAAACCGTGCTGTGGCTTCCCGCGCCCACCGCCGCAGCAACGCCGCAGCGGGTGGTGCTGGCCACCATGATTGGAACGATTGTGATGGTGAAAGAAGTGGCGGCTGGGGAGCCATCGCTGCTGCTGCCGCTTGGGGGGCTTCCTGCTGGCGTGTATCATGTTGGGGTGGCAGGGGGCGCGCAGCGGCAGGGGGCATGGCTTCACGTGGGTGGGGAGTAATCTGTTGCCGCAGGGGAATCTTTCCAAAATTCTGCTTGGCCATGTGCTAAATCTTCAGTAAGATAGCGTCGGCTTACAAAATCACCCACCCCCAGATGGAAACCTCTCTCCTGTAGTTTGTGTTCTTGGTGGCATCCCCATGCCATCCTTCTCGGGTTGATCGCCCCAACACTCCCTCCATTTCCGTATGGGTATGCAAGCCCCGCATACTTGCTTGTTCGACTCTCAACGTTCAACACATTCATAAACTGGAGTTTCATCAGATGAAACGGCTACAGATCCACCGGCTATTCACGGCCGCTGCAATGCTGATAGTGCTGGCTGCACCAGCGTGGGGGCAGTTGGATTACGTTTTCTCGGTAAGCACGGGGTCGTTGAAAAGTCTTTCTTCGCCAGTGTCAACCCATAGCACTTATACCGGATCAAACGGGTGGCTTGCAATCCCCTCGAGCGCGGTGCTTGTGCCTTTGCCTTTCCCCTTCCTGTTCAATTCGACTTCCTATAACGACGTTAGCATTACGAACAATGGGGTGATAGGGTTGGGGGCAAGCTCAATGTCCGAGGGAACCAGCAATGACCTTGCTCAAGAATCCGTTCCAGTTCTTGCTGGGTTTTGGGATCAGATGCGGTTAGGTTCTCGTTCCGGCTCGCAGGTGCGTTACAGCACAGAAGGAACGGCTCCCGATCGCATTTTTATTGTTGAGTACAAAGACATGGCCTTATCTGGCGGAGGGGACGGGGTCGTAACAAAAATCACGTTCCAGATCCGCTTGTATGAGCAATGCAATCTGATAGAGTTCTACTACGACAACATGGATCCGGGAAACACGGTAGGGTGGAGCGGAGGATCCATTACCACCAGCGGGACGATTGGTATTGCCGATGGCAAAACCTATATCAGCGTCACCCCCAACGGAAGCACGGCAACCGCCAGTGCATCGAAGGCCAATAACAATATTAGCCTTGGCGCAACCAAGATTGACAAGGGGGTATTGTACAAATTCACCCCCGCTGGAATATCGCTTGTGGGAAATACCGCTCAAGGTGGTACAACCGGAATGGTCAATGGGGATAACCTTCTATCTGGCAAGAAAGTCCAACGGTACTTGGCAACGCCGTTCACGCCATTTACCATGAAGCCGTACAGCGGTTGCTTGCCTGCTAAGTACACCATCACGGTTAGTGGCTCCAGTGCGGCAGAGTACAGCGTAACCCCAAACTCAGGGACGTTAAGCATTGGCCAGACAATAACTCCAACAATCAATTTCCGCCCCACAAATACAGGGGTGCGCCCTGCAGTGCTAACATTCTCCGATGGAACGGTGACACGCACCTTCAACCTTGTTGGCGAAGGCACGACCCGCCTAACTTGGACCGGAAACACCGCGCAAGGTGGCACGCCAAACCTGGTGACGAACAAGGATACACTGCTGAATAACAGCCGCGTGGAACGGCTGATCCCCGGGTTCTTCAAGCCGATTGACATCGCCGTGGCGGCCAACATAACCGCGCCGGACGCACCCGTCACCGTCAGCATTGTTGACTCCACAGGGCTGGGTCAATACAAGATCATGGACCCGAACGGGAACCCTGTGAACAGCTTCACCTTCTCGGCTCCGCAGGGGGCAACCTTTAGCCCGAACATCCGCTTCCTACCAACGGGGGTGGGGTATCAACGTGGCTCCATCACCGTGAATGCCGAAGGCGAAACGCGCTTCTTTATCCTGAACGCCTACTCGGTGGCTGCCGGTGGCGAATTCTACATCGGCAGCGAGCGGATTGGCCCCACCAGCCAGATCTTCCAGAAGGATTACATCTGCGTTGGCGAAGCCGTCCAAAGCTATCCTGTGGATATCAAAAATATCGGCGATGGGTCATTCAAGATCACCAGTATCCACACCTTCCAGACCGATAGCGTCTATGCCCAGGGTGTCCCGCGCTACCCACTGCTGCGCGATGGCAACGGGAACCTTATCCAAATCAACGACTATTCCTTCTCGGTGGATCCAGGAACCGCGCCAGCAACGCCTGAGAACGCCACCCAGTTCCCAATCGAGATTCCGTATCTGACCACTGGCCGCACCTACGTGAACTTCGTTCCGCAGCTTCCTGGCAAGCGGTTTGCGCGGATGTTCATTTACACCAACGGCGCAAACTTCACCGGCGTTGACCCCGATGGCAACACGGTTGACGGCTTGCTTGTGGTGGATGTGTTCGGGCGCGGGCTTGGCGCGTTTGCCAGCGATGCCAACAGCAACACCTTGCCGAAGACGGTCACCTTCCCGCAAACAAGAATTGGGAAGACCTCCACGCAGACCGTCAGCATCTGCAACACCGGCGCGTGCGACCTTCGGATTGGCAAGAAGCAGTTCCGCATCATCAATGGGGATGTGCAGGAGTTCAAGATTTTGGATGCCTTCGGCAACGTTGCGGTGGATGCCAACCCGAACAACGAGACCTGGGTTCTTCCGCCAGATAGCTGCGCCAGCATCACGTTCAGCTTTACGCCGTCGCGCACGGGATCGCGCCGGGTCAGCATCCAGCTGCAAACCAACGACTCGGCACTGGTCAACAACAACATCGAGCGGGGGGCCTACTACTGGGATTTGGTGGGCGTTGGAAGCATCGGGATTGAAACGCGGGACATCGCAATCAGCCCGGCGGTGGTGGATGGTCCATCCAGCGAAAGCCCAAGCAGCAGCGCAATGGCCGAGAACAACACCGACGAACTGGTGGTGATTGAGAAAGTGGAGATTAGCGGCCCCGACGCAGCCGAGTTTGCGATGAACCCGCTGAAGCCGTGGCCAGCACTGCCGTTCGCGATTGACCCGGGGCAGACGGTGGACCTTTCGGTAATCCACACTCCGGCCGCCGGAAGCCAGCCGGGACCACGGAACGCAACGCTTCTGCTGATTACCTCATCGGGTGACACGATGATGGTGGCCATTACTGGCGAAGCGGCAACGCGGACGGTGGCGGCAACTCCATCATCGCTGTTCGACAACGTGACGGTGGCTGTTGGGAAGGTGGCACGGCAAACGGTGATGATTACGAACACCGGAACAACGGCCTTGAAGCTGGGGACGACGACCATCACCGGTCCGACTTCAACGGACTACACGCTGGGTCGCGTGCCACGGACGAACTTGGCACCCGGGCAGACGGAGTACATGGAGGTGACGTATCGTCCGCTGAACAAGGGGGCAAGCAGCGCGGTGCTGACGGTAAACAGCAACGCGACGAACGGCGCGGTGACAGTTCAGTTGGGGGGAACAGCCACAAAGATCGGCGGGGCGGAAACGCCTGGGACTGGCCTGGCGAACAGCGAAGAAATCAGCGAGGCAGCTGGGGTGAAACTCTGGCAAAGCCGCCCGAACCCGGGACGTGAGTTGGTGGAGGTCCGCTACAGCATTGCGGAGAAGGGATTGGTGCAGTTGGTGCTGTTCGACGAGCGTGGCCGGCAGGTGCTGGTGCTGGATGAAGGGGAGCGTGAATCAGGGGAACATGGAACGGTGTTCAGCGTTGGTGGCTTGGCAAGCGGGACGTATCACTACCGGCTTGTCAGCGGCGGCCAAACGTTAGTTCGGACGCTGACGGTGGCGAAGTAATCGGCCAGCAGGCCAACAGAACTGAGATGAACAATGGGGCAACCTCCGGTATGTGGAGGTTGCCCCATTCTGTTTTCGCTTCCGTGGCGTTGTTTGCGGTGCCCGCAGTTGTTCGGCAGCGGAGAGTGAAAGAGTGAGAGAAAGAGCGTCGGCGGGGATCAGTCTTCTCCGGCGATTCGCAACTCCCCCACGCGGCAAGTTGTTCGGTAGTCGCAGTGCCGGCAAACCTCGCTCACCTTCCGCGTGGTGACGTGATACTCACCTGCGGCAATTCCTTCCACGTACTCTCGGGCTTTGGTGAACACGTTGTCAATGGTCTTCTGAAGCTCCTCCATGGTTTCAATCCCCGTTTTCCTTTTCTTTCCCGTGCTTCCCATCACCAGTTGGTAAAGTTCTTGCGGGACGAACAGATACTTCGGTTCAATCTCCATCTCCCGTGTTTTCAGGCGGTAGTATAATGCCCCGGCAGGATGGACCTTCTCGATCGGCAGCCCGAACTTCTCGGCCAGCATCTGGCGCACAACCTCCAAGTAGATCATCAGCTGAAGGCTGGTTCCTTCGTTCACCTGCCGTTGTGTTGGTGGGGTTCCGGTTTTGTAGTCGGCAACGGCAAAGATGATCTCGTCGTCGGTCTGCTGAATCTCCACCCGGTCAATGCGCCCGCGGACGTTGACCCCTTGGACCTCGATCCCATGATCCACCGAAAGCTGGTGGTCGAACCCGCCGCTGCGGTCGTTGTTCTGGCCAAAGGCGACCTCGAAGAAGGAGGGCATCAGCCGCGGCTCTTCCGGTGAAGCGATGGTGTCAACCGCCACCCACTCTTTCAGCAATCCATCAAACATCTCCCCTCCCAACAACCGCTCCTGGTCCAGGCTCCAGTACGGATGCTCAAAGACGATTCCCTTGATCTCCTCGGCAGCAATCTCCCGCGCCCGCTCAATCGCGAACGCCTGCCGCTGGGGGGTGATGGGAAGCATCCCTTGCTCCTTCAGCTCGGTGTAGAGTTTGAACAGGACCGAGTGGAGAAGCTGGCCACGTTCCAGCGGAGTAAGGGTGGCATCGTAATTGGGGGCGGTGGTTGCGCGCACCACCCGCGCCGCAAAGTATTTGAACGGACAGCGTGCGTACAGCTCCAGCTGCGAGGTTGAGTATTCGGCGTTGCGGCGTTCGGCAATGGCGGCCTGTTCCTCCGGCGTCAACTCCGCGCCGATCACCCCTCGGTATTCCGGCACGATGCCGGGGTCAGCTTCGGCAACGGCGCGCGCCCGTTCCCGCTCGATGGCGGCGGTGTGCTGCAAGTTCTCCAGCATCTGCTCGGCATCGCCGGTGATGCGCGGGACCTGCTGGTTGTTCCAGATAACCGCCCCGGCTTCCTCGGCCAATTCTTCCCACGTTTGAATCTCCCCCAAAAACTCCAACCCCTCCGGCAGCGATTCGCCCCGCCGCGCACGGCTTCGCAGAACCCGCAGTTCCTCCAGCAGCAGGACCCTTCCCGATTCTTCCAACGTGGTGATGCGAAGCAGAGCTTCAAGGAAAGGGGAGCGGACAAGTGATTGATTCCCCGCAAACCGTGGCCACGTCAGCACCAACCGGTCGCGGAAGCTGGTGATGGCCTGGTAGAACGCCACGCGCTCGCGCCGAAGATGGCGGTCCTCCGCGCCAGGGAGCGGTTTCCCCAAGAAGGCTTCGGGAAGGTAGGTGCTGGGGAACTCGCCATCAACCAATCCGCACAGGATCACCACATCGAACGGCAGGCTTTGCATCTGCTCAATCGGCGCAACCAGCACGCCGTAATCATGCTTCTCCCGAATCTGGTAGAACGCCATTGCGGCGGCGGTCCGGAGTTGGTCCAGATAGAAATCAAGATCGTGTTTTGGCGCGCCGCTGGTTGGCGCGGCTGGTTCCGGCGCGTTGGTTTCAGGATTGGTGAAATCAGCCACGGCGGCATCGCTTGGCTGGGGCGTTGGGCTTGCGCCGGCTTCCTCCAGCTCCAGAAACTCCACCAACTCATCCAACAGGGTCAGGAATTTGGCAAGTGCGCGTGTGTCGCGTTCGATTTCATCATGGATTCGCTGCCAATCCTGGCTGGCGCGGCTGTGGGAATCGAGCAGTTGCCGCAGTCGCAGCAGATGCTCGGTCACGTTCAGCTTGGCGATCAGCTGCAAGAACGTGCCACGGAACTCGGCGGGGGTCATCTTCCGGTCGAACTCCTCCAGCATCCGTTCCACCGCCACAAAACTGCTCCGTGCGCGGGTCAATGTTCTGATTTCGGATTCGATCATCCGGCGGTCTTCCGGGTCCGGCGTGTGACCAAGCCGGATTTCCAGATACTCCAACCGGCGGCCAATCCGCAGCATCCATCGGCGGCGGCCACGGGTGATGCGGAGCTTCCCGGCGGCATCGGTCAGGGCAATCGGGTCAACATCGTTTCCAAAACTGAGATAGGGCGAGCTAACGGCCCGAACAACGTCGCGCCGGGTGAACCCGCTGGCAAGGATGTTCAATGCCGAGAAAAGGGCCGTCACCAGCGCGTTGCTTTGCAGGGGGTAGCTGGCGGTGATGGTTGCGGGGATTCCGTGCGCCGCAAGCTGCTCGCGGAGCAGATCGGCATAGCGGTCCAGCCGCAGCGTGGTGATGCAGATTCGTTCCGGCCGTATCCGTTCATCCACCACGAACGATTTCACCATCGAGGCAATCCCCTGGGCCTCCTCCTCACGCGTGAAGAAACCGACCGCACGGATGAACGGGTCGAACTGGCGGTTGGGGATGCGCTCGTCGGTGCGGAACAAGTTGCGGCGCATGTGGTGCTGGAACGGGCGGCGTTCTTCCTCGGGGATGTTGATCTGCATTGCGTCAAGGTCCAATTTCTGGAACCCTGCGGCGGTCAAGTGGTTCAGCACTTGCTCGAAGTTCCCGTACAGCGGGCCGTTGGCTTCCTCGTAATCAAAATAGACCATCACGTTCAGGTCCTGGACCAATCCAAGCTGTTGGATATGGCCGATCTCTGGGAAGGTGAATTCATTGAATCCATAAAACAGCAGCGTGCGAACTCGCGGATAGGCGCGGCGGAAGGTGGCGGCGCGGTCGCGGAACAGCTCGCTGTTCAGGAAGAAGAGTTTGCCCGGGTAATCGGTCCAGCGGTTGCGAAGAAGCTCCAAGTATCGGCTGTAGATCTGGTACAAGTCGCTCAGTTTGGCTTGGTCGTAGCCCTCGCTTTCGGCTTTGTCGAAATTTTCGCGGGTGTATTCAAGGTCACGCTGGAAATCGGAAGGGAGGATTCCATCGGCGCGGATGCCGTTGATAACGCGGGTGATCCGCTCCACCACGCCAAGCGTCGGCTTGCCGCCGCGTCCGTAGTAGCTTAGGTCCACGCTGTTCATGGCGCGGTCCATCAGGGCAATCTGGATTTCGGGGCTGACGTCGCGGCGTGCGGTTGCCAAGCGGTCGTGGAACTGGGTGACGTAGCTCCGCACGGTGTGGATTGGCAGCCGCCCGATTGGCCGCTGTGTCCGCTGGAAATGCTTGGCCGTTAGCTCCCGCTCCAGCTCCCGCCCGTAGCGAAACGTTGGGACCACAAACAGGAAGGAGGGAAGATCCATCGAGTTGGCGGCATTCAGCACTGTTTCGCGGAAATCAACGGAGCTAAAGATGGGGTTGGTTGAGTTGTAGAGAAGTTGCGGCATGGTTTGGGAATCGAGCGGTCAAATGAACGGAGCAGACAGTGAGTTGCGGGCGATGTTGGGCTGGCATTGCGTGGCGTTGCACCGCTTGATCCCGCAAGCCACCAACGGCTGCGAATATACCCAATCCAGCAGGCTTATCGGCCTTTTCTTGTTCGGTTGCCGTTACTGCTATGGCTTGGCTGGCGGTGCAATCTTCGTAACTTCGGCCAAGCAAAAAAACGATCCCCAAGCAGCCATGAGCCAGCAGCAAGAATATCAAGTTACCGCCCGCAAGTGGCGGCCCGCCGAGTTCGATTCCGTGGTGGGCCAGGAGCACGTGACGCAGACGCTTCGCAATGCCATTCGGAACAGCCGGATGCACCATGCCTATCTGTTCTGCGGGCCGCGTGGCGTTGGCAAAACCACAACTGCACGCATCCTTGCCAAGTCGCTGAACTGCTTGAACCCTGGGGAGGATGCCGAACCGTGCAACGCCTGCGAGTCGTGCCAACAAATCACCAGCGGGCGCTCGATGGATGTGGTGGAAATTGACGGCGCAAGCAACAACTCCGTTGATGACATCCGCAAACTGCGCGACAACGCCAAGTATCCACCGGTCTCCGGCCGCTACAAGCTCTACATCATTGACGAAGTCCACATGCTCTCCACCAGTGCGTTCAACGCGCTGCTGAAGACGCTGGAGGAACCGCCGAAGCATCTGATTTTTGTGTTTGCCACCACCGAGCCGCACAAGGTCCCAGCAACCATTCTTTCGCGCTGCCAGCGGTTCGATTTCCGGAGGATGCAGATCCCCGACATCGTGGGGCGGCTTCGGTACATTGCCGAGCAAGAGAAGATGGAGGTGGACGACGACGCGTTGGTGGTGGTGGCGCGCAAAGCGGATGGATCAATGCGTGATGCCCAATCAATTTTCGACCAGGTGACGGCATTTTGCGGAACCACCATCACCTACCACCAGGCCAACGACGCGCTGAACCTTATTGACCAAGATTTCCTGTTCCGCGTCACCGACATGATGCGCACGCAGGAGACTGCCGAGGCGTTCGCGATTGTTGAGCATCTGATGCGCGTTGGATACGACCCGCAGGAATTTTTGATAAGCCTTGCCGAGCATCTTCGCAACTACCTGACAGTGATAACGGCTGGCTCGACACGGCTGATCGAGGCCGCAAAAATGCACATTGACCGCTACGCTGCCGAGGCTCGAAATCTGGAACAGGGGGATATCATTCGGGCGTTGCATTTGGTGCTGGCGGCGCAGCAAGCAATCCGCACCGCGCCCCAACCACGGCTGCGGCTGGAGCTTGCTCTTATTCAGCTTGCGGTGATGGACTCCACGGTTAATCTGGCCCAGTTGCTGCAGAAGATTGACCAAATGCCAGACAACCCAAACAGCGGAAATACCAGCGGCGGAAACAGCGGTTTTACGGCATCCATAAAAGCGGGCATTGCCACCACTGCCGAGCCAAGCAAGGCATACTCCACGGCATCGGCTGGCAACAACAACAACCACGGAAGCAGTGCCAATTCCGCAAGCATTGACGTAGCCGAGAAGCAGCAACCAGCAACCGTAAACAATCGCGTGGATTTGGCGGCGGTTCCGGCAGCACCGTCGCTTGTGGCTTCGCGAAACCTTGCGGCGTTCCCCACCGCTGCGCCTGCTTCGGTGCGGACCCAGCCGATCTACACCAGCGACCCAGAACTGCCCACACTTCCCCAGCAAGAGGGAACGTTAGGGGCTTCGCTGATGGGCGGCGGTGGAGGGATAGTAATGGCATCGGGCAGCGTGGTTGCCGAACCGTTATCAGCTATCGCAGCGGGGGCGCGGGCTATCCCACAGTACATCCCTCCCTTTGCCGAAGTGCAACATCGCTGGCAAGAATTTGCGCAAACCGCGTGCAGCGAAAAGAAGCTGTTGGCCACCACCTTGATGTCGGCTCAGCCGTTCGAGATCGTCGGCTCGACGCTCCGCATTTGCGTTGCCGAGGAAACCCAAGCAACGATGCTGAACCGCTCGCGCGAGATGCTCAATCAAAAACTGAGGGAGTTCTTCCAGGGGGCCGCGTTGCGCATCGAGAGTATTGTTGGCATGGCACCGCAGCCGCTGCCGAACAATGGCTTCAATAACGGCGCAGGAGCGGTGGCGCATCGCCACCCTTTCCTTACCGCGCTCACGGAATTGCTACACGCCACCCCTTTGTAAAAGTGATGCCGTCAGGTGGCGCAATCGCCAGAAACAGGTTCCCCACGAATCGCCAGTTCTTCCCCCCATTTCCCCACTTTCTGCCCGTGAAACACTAAAAAAGCTGCAACTGATATTTTTTTCAGTGCGGCTTTTTTTTTACGGTAAACGGCACATAACGCACATTCATTCTGGTTGCGGAAAGAAGAAAACCGCGAAATCAGCTAAAAAACAGCCATCTGGCGATTTTAGTTTGATTTCGCGGTTTTTGCTTGCTATCGCTTGGCAGGTGCGTACGGGCAAAACCTAACTTGCGTGCGTTCGGTGGGGAAAAGTGGGGAAAGTTGGAGCATCAGAACAGGTTTGAACAAGCAATGTCGTTTTTCAAGGGCAGCGAACTCTACTCGGTGGACGCAAAGGGGCGCGTTAGTCTCCCGGCCAAGATGCGGAAGAATCTTGCGCCGGAGGCGAACGACACCTTCGTTGTCACCCGCGGCCCCGACGACGAACCGTGCATCTACGCCTACCCGTTAGATGAATGGAGAAAGTTCGAGGAAAGCCTGAAAGCTCTCAATCAATTTCAAGAACGGGACCGCTTCTTTGTTCGGACCCTTCTGCTTTGGGCCGATGAGGTTACGCTGGATAACCAAGCCCGAATCTCCATCCCGAAAGGCTTGATTGATTTCACCGGCATTGATAAAACCGCGCTGATCGTGGGCGCGATTGACCACGTTGAAATCTGGAAGCCGGAGACCTTTGACAACTACCTGCGTGGGCGCACCGAATCCTACGCCAGCGTCGCGCAATCGGTGATGGGATTGCGGGGGGCGTGATGGAGCAATCCGCCACGTTACCAGCCAGCGAACCGTACCACATTCCGGTGATGTTCCGGCAGACGATTCAGATGCTGGTTCGCAATCCACACGGCGCGTTTGTGGACGGCACGCTGGGCGGAGGGGGGCACACCGCTGGCATCCTTCAGGCCCTGCAATCGGGTGGCCGCGTTCTTGCGTTCGATGCCGACCCAGGGGCGATTGCCAACGCCGCCAAACGGTTCGCCGATGTTCCGCCCGAACGCCTGATTGTTCGGCAAGCATACTTCAGCGAAGCCTGCGCGATGCTGAGCAATGATGAAGAAAAAGTAGATGGTGTGCTGCTCGATTTGGGCGTATCCAGCCGCCAGCTCGACAGCGATCAAATCGGCCTAAGCTACCGCCAGACGATGCCGCTGGATATGCGATTCCGGCCCAGCGAAAATCGGCGCTCGGCACGCGAGATTGTCAACCAAGATTCTGCCGAAGCTATTGCTTCGCTGCTGCGCCAATTTGGCGAAGAACCTGCCGCTTGGACAATCGCCCAAGCAATCGCCCGCCAGCGTCGTGGCGCGGCAATCCAAACAACAACCGATCTGCGCAACGTGGTTGCATCGGTGATACCGGAACGGTTCATTATCAAAACACTGTCGCGGGTATTTCAAGCCCTGCGCATCGCGGTGAACGATGAGCTTGGCGAGCTTCGGTTCGCGCTGGACCAGTACACAGGGCTGCTGAATGAAGGGGGAAGGTTTGCGGTGCTGACCTACCATTCGCTGGAGGACCGCATCGTGAAAGATGCCTTCCGCCACGAAGAACGGGATTGCATCTGCCCTCCGGAACTGCCGGTCTGCCGCTGCACCAAGAAGCAACGCCTAACGGTGCTGACGCGCAAGCCAATGGTGCCGGACCAAACCGAGATTGAGCAGAACCCACGCGCACGCAGCGCAAAACTTCGGGTTGCCGAACGGGTGGTGGACCGCAGGGAAGGAAGATCCGCAGCAGTCGAATAAGCGAGTTCTACGAATCAACAAAACCAATCAATAACGCAGCGCGAACAGCCAACATCATGGCCGCATCATCAGGCATTATCACGATTACCAACCGGCTGATCCGGCGGCGGCGCAAAGCATCGCCGGCGGCGGCGGTTGCCGATGCGGCGGCCATGCCCACCAAACGCGCCTTGTTCGTCCGCCGCTGGTTTGCTGCCGGCGCACTGCTGGTGGCCTCGGGCCTGATTGTGCTGTATGTGGCCAACAGCATCGCCATCAACAACTTGGTGGCCGACATCACATCGCTGGAACGGGAGCGGGACGCAACGCGAAACGAGAACGAAAAGCTCCGCGCCGAACTGCTAAAACTGATGGCCGTTGAGCGCGTTTCCCAGCTGGCACGCGCAAGGCTTGGAATGGCGCAGCCAACCGTGCCTCCGGTGCTGCTGCAGGAACCTTCCGCAGTGGTCCCGCCTGCCAACGCGCAGGCAACGGGAATTTCTGCCAACCAATAATCCTTTGGCGCGATTCTTCCCATGCCTGCTGCACCAGCCGGAAATACCGAGCAAGCCCCCCCCCGCCGCGCTCCGCATCGCGACCCGCGTCGGATCTATGTGGTTGCCGGATTCCTTCTGATCGGTTTGGCGATTGCTGCGGTTCGCTTGGTCCAACTGCAAGCCGTTGATGGCAACGACTACGCCGAAATGGCGCGCCGGCAATATGAGTCCCGTGTGGCGCTGCAAGCCGAACGTGGGACGCTCTTTGACAGAAACGGAAACCTGCTGGCCACCAACAGCACCAGCTACTCCTTTGCTGTGGACCCAACCCACGTCGAAAATCCGCGCAAGCTGGCTGCGGCATTCCAACGGGCAATGGGCGGAACCCAGCAGGAATGGCTGGGGAAGATCACACGCCGCAACACCGCGTTTGTGTGGCTTCAGCGGAAGGTGACGGGTGAGGCACTGGCGACCTTGAAGGACCTGGACGACAACGGGCTGATAATCATCAAAGAACCGCTGCGCCACTTTGAGTATGCCACGCTGGGGGCGCAAGCAATCGGTTGCACCGACGTGGATAACAACGGGCTGAGCGGTGTGGAGCTTTTCTACAACCAACAGCTTCGCGGTGCCGATGGCTTCATGGTGATGCAGCGCGACGCACGCGGCCGCCGCCGCCCCGATGCCGACCTTCCCCTTGCCAAACCGGAGCATGGCGAAGGGCTGATGCTGACCTTGGATATCAACGTGCAAGGCATTGTCGAGGATGAGTTGCGGAAAGGGGTGGAACGCGCCGGCGCGGCTTCGGGAACGGCCATTGCAATGGACCCGCGAACCGGGGAAATTCTTGCAATCGCAAGCTGGCCCAGCTTCGACCCGAACGACCCTTCGGCAGCCGAGCAATCCATGATTCGCGTTCGCGCAATCACCGACACCTACGAGCCAGGCTCCACCATGAAAATCGTGACCGCTGCTGCGGCCATTGAGGAAGGCGCGGTGGCACTGCCGGACAGCATCAATGCCGAAGGGGGGGAATATCAGCTTGGCAATCACACCATCCGCGATGACCATCCGATGGGGATGGCCAGCTTCCGAACTGCGTTCGAGGAATCTAGCAACATCGTCTTCGCCAAAGTTGCTTCGCGGCTTCCCGCGCCACGCTTCTACAAATACGTGCGCGACTTCGGGTTCGGCATCATCAGCGGGATTGATCTTCCCGGCGAAGCCCGCGGCGAAGTGAAAAAGCCGGATGAGTTCAGCGAGGGGACGCAGGAGTTCATGGCATTCGGCTACCAGCTTGCCGTAACGCCGCTGCAACTGGTTTCCGCCTGCGCCACAATCGCCAACGGCGGCGTGATGATGAAGCCGCACGTGCTGAAACGGCGCATCAACAAGGAGCAGGAGGTTATCGAGGAAGTGATGCCGCAGGAGATTCGCCAGGTGGTAAGCCGCGAAACCGCCGACAGCGTTCGCGCCTTGATGGAAGGGGTGGTGCAGTTCGGCACCGGAAAGGAAGCACGGGTTGACGGCCTGCGAATCGCCGGCAAAACCGGAACGGCCCAACAGCTTGCCAACGGAACCTACTCCAAGGAGAAATACAACGCCTCGTTCGTTGGGTTCTTCCCCGCCGACGACCCGCAAGTTGCGTTGCTGGTGCTGTTGGATTCTCCAACCAATGGCTACTACGGCGGGCAGGTTGCCGCGCCAATTTTTCGGGAGATAGCGCGGCGGATTATGGGCGTTGGATCCACACCGGCCGAACCGCAATTCCAAATGGCCGCAAGCGACACGATTGCAACGCGGTACGTTGGCTCGGCAACGCTTCACGCCCCCGAGCTGCGCGGCATTCAGGCCGATGCCGCAGCGGAGATTGCCCGCAAACTTGGATTCCGGGTGGTGCGGCGTGGGGCGGGAAACTTGGTGATGACGCAATCCCCAATGCCCGGCGCGTTGGTTGAGCATCGCGGAATCATCATGCTGGAAACGGAGTCGCCGCAATCAACCGGGGCATTGCCCAATCTTCAAGGGCTTCCGTTGCGCCGCGCGCTCAACATCCTGAACGCCTGCCGCGCCAAGCCAAAAGTTGCCGGAAGCGGAATCGTGCAAACGCAGTATCCGCCCCCGGGAACGCCGATCCGAGCAAATATGGAGGTCCGGATAGAAGGGCGGAGATGATGAAGTGGATAACAAAGCAGCCGCAGCAGAAGCACCAAAAGTGCGGCAACCAATTCCCAACAACCGATTGTTCCGATACCTGAGTTCCTTTGCCCAACGTGATTGACCTGCAAACCATACTGGCTCCTGTTGAAGGGCTTCGCGAGCTGCGGGGGGACCGAACGCTTCCGGTTACGGGAATCCGGCACGACAGCCGCACGGTGGCCGCCGGGGATATGTACGTGGCAATCAACGGGCGCGACGACCAGGGCCTTCGCTACGTTCCCGAAGCGATTGCTGCCGGGGCAAAGATCATCGTCACCGATGCTCCCGATGCCTTGCCGATCGAAGTCCGCAGCAACGAATCCATCACCCTTGTGGTGGTTGATGATGCCCGCGCCGCAATGGGGGAAATGGCCAACCGGCTCCACAACTACCCCGCGCACCGGATGAAGGTGTTTGGCATCACCGGAACCAACGGCAAAACCACAACGGCGTGGCTGCTGCTGCAACTTCTGGAAGCTGCTGGCGAGCGGGTTGGAATGATTGGAACATTGGGGAAATATCTGCACGGAACCTTCACCCCAACCGGATACACAACCCCGGAATCCCCCGAGCTGGTGGCCTTGCTTGCGGAAATGGCCGATGCCAACTGCACCGCCGTGGTGATGGAAGTTTCCTCGCACGCGTTGGCGTTGCATCGGGTTGGTGGGGTTCGGTTCCACGCGGCAATCTTCACCAATCTGACACAGGATCATCTGGATTTTCACGGATCAATGGCTGAATATCATGATGCCAAAAAACGCCTCTTCGATCACCTGGATGCCGACCGATCCGCAGTGGTCAATCTCGACGACCTACACGGAACCACAATGGTTCGTGACAGCTACGCCAATGTCGTTGCCTACGGCGCAAAAGAAGAAGCGGACGCGCACATCGCGGAAACGGAGCTTGGGGCGGACCACACCGCCTGGACGCTGAAATTATCGGAACAGCTTGGGGGCGATACGCTGCGGCTTCGCTCGCCATTGGTTGGTGCTTTCAACATCTGGAACGCAACCGCAGCAGTTGCAACCGCGCTGACCGAAGGAATGGAGAAAGCCTTGTTGGTCCAGACCGTTCGCCAGCTTCGCCCGGTTCCTGGAAGAATGGAAACCATCCCCCTTCCGAACGGAGCCGTTGCCGTGGTGGATTACGCCCACACCCCCGATGCCCTTGCCAAAGCCCTATCAACGCTGCGCCAGATTAGCGGCACAGGAACGCTGACGGTGGTGTTCGGCTGCGGCGGGGACCGCGACCGCACGAAGCGGCCAATCATGGGCCAGCTGGCCGCACGCCTTGCCGACCGTGTGATACTTACCAGCGACAACCCCCGCAGCGAAGACCCAGAAGCGATTCTGGACCAGATCGCTGCCGGAATCGCGCCCGACGCGCCAGCCGCTGCGGCAGTGGTCCGGATTAGCGACCGCGCCACGGCCATCCGCACGGCACTAAGCGGCGCACACGCGGGCGACGTTCTGCTGGTTGCCGGGAAAGGGCATGAAGATTACCAGATCATCGGCACGCAAAAAACGTATTTCGATGATGGTGAGGTTGTTCGCAATTGGGCAGCGGCGCAATCGGCGGCGCAGCTTCAGCAACCCCAGGAGCTGGCTTCATGAGTCTGTTCGGTACGGTTCGCAATCTGCTGAATATCCTGTGCGCCGAAGCTGCAGCCGAAGCCGCAGCCCAGCCACAGTTTGTTGGTCCAACCGCCGCGCTTCGCCGTAGCGTCCGCGGGGTTTCCACCGACACACGCTCTTTGAAAAAAGGAGATGCCTTTGTTGCGCTGGCCGGGGAGAACTTCGACGGCCACAGCTTTATCCGGACCGCAGCGGAGCGCGGGGCCGCAATCGCCATTGTTGCGAATGCTTGGAATGATGAGAGAGAGAGAGACCCCGCTCCGCTGCCGGTCATTTCCGTTGCCGATACGCTTGCGGCCTACGGCTGGCTTGCGCGGGCGCACCGCTTGCAATTCCAGATTCCGGTGATTGCCGTTGCCGGGTCCAACGGCAAGACAACCACAAAGGAGATGATCGCCGACGTTCTTTCGGCACGCTACAACGTGCTCCGGACCGAGGGGAATCTGAACAACCTTGTTGGCGTGCCGGCAATGATGCTTCGGATGAACCCGCAGCACACCGCAGCAGTGATCGAGATCGGAACAAATATGCCGGGGGAGATCGAATCGCTCTGCCGAATCCTGAGGCCAACGCACGGGATTATCACCAACATCGGGCGCGAACATCTGGAGCTGCTGGGAACAATCGAAGGGGTTGCCCAGGAGGAAGGATCGCTCTTCCGCTGGCTTGCCGCAAACGGCGGAACAGCCTTCGTCAACCTTGACGACCGCAACGTTGCCCGGCTGGCAAAAGGCTTGCCAACATCAGTAAGCTACAGCCTGCGGAAGCCGGCCGACCTGCGCGGAATTTCGGGACCGCTGAACGAACTGGGCACGCCATCGTTGGCGATTCGGTTTGGCGAAAAAGAGTGGCCGATAGCCCTGCAGACCCCGGGCGTCCACACAGCAACCAACGCCCTTGCGGCGGCGGCGGTGGGGCGGGCGCTGAAGGTTCCCCCCGCAAGCCTGAAACGCGCGCTGGAATCGTTCCAGCCACCGAAGTATAAGGGCGGCTACGCACGGCTTGCAATCGCGCAATCGGCCAGCGGGGCAACCATTCTGAACGACACGTACAACGCCAATCCCGACTCGATGCTGGCCGCGTTGCACACGCTGCGGGCACTGCGGCCAGGGCGCGGCGGAAGAAGAATCGCGGTGCTTGGCGACATGCGCGAACTGGGCGCAAGCTCCGCAACCGAGCATCAGAACATCGGGGAAGCAATCCCCAAAATGAAAGTTGCCCACGCGCTGTTTTTTGGAACCGAGATGCAGCAGGCACACCGCGCCGTTGTTGCCGCGCATGGGGCAACGCAATCGCAACACTTCGCCGAAAAAAAGGGGCTGATAGCGGCACTGCAATCGCTGCTGAACCCGAACGATGTGGTCCTGGTGAAAGGCTCGCGTGGGATGAAGATGGAAGAAGTGGTGGCGGCGATAATGGATAGATAGAAAAATGGAGAGCAAGCCGAGAGTGGAGGAAATGCGCGGCGGCCATGTGCCGGACCGCTTCCGAACAACTAACTCCTGATAACCGACTTCCGACGTGCTGTACTATCTGGCCCAGTATATCAACGAATTATTCTCCCCGCCGGGGTTCGGCCTGTTCCGGTTCGTGACGTTCCGGGCCGCCGCTGCGGCGCTGACCGCGTTGCTGATTGCGTTTGTCTTTGGGCCAAAAATTATCCGCCGCCTGAAGCGGCTGCAGATCGCCGAGCAAGGGAAGAAGGAAGCTCCCAAAAGCCACATGGCCAAAGCCGGAACGCCCACCATGGGAGGCCTGATCGTCCTGCTTTCGCTGATTGTTCCCGCGCTGCTGTGGTGCGATGTCAAAAGCGCGTTTGTGATTCTTGCGGTGGTGGTGACGCTGTTTCTGGGGGGCGTTGGCTTCCTGGACGATTACCTGAAAGTGGTGAAGAAACTTCCCAAAGGATTGATTGGGCGATACAAGATCATTGGGCAAGTGGTGATTGGATTGGTGCTTGGCGGGACCATCTATTTCTTCCCGGAATGGTTCCCCGGCAATTACTCCAACATCAACACCTACAGCACGGCTCCGTTCGTGAAGGATACGCTCTTCAACTTTGGAATCCTCTATATCCCAGCGGTGATCTTCGTGCTGACGGCCACCAGCAACGCCGTCAACTTAACCGATGGATTGGACGGATTGGCAATCGGGACCGTAAGCATTGTGGCGCTGGCGGTGGCGTTGATTACCTACTTAAGCGGGAATGCGGTTGCCGCCAATTACTTGAACATCCCCCATCTGCGCGGCGTTGACGAGCTGGCGATTTTCTGCGCAGCATTGTTGGGGGCGGGGTTGGGGTTCCTTTGGTTCAATGCGTACCCTGCGCAGGTGTTCATGGGGGATACCGGGTCGCTGGCATTGGGGGGGGCAATCGGCGCAGTGATGATCCTTGTGAAAAAGGAGTACATGATCCCCGTCCTGGGTGGCATCTTCTTTGCCGAATCCCTTTCGGTGGTGGTGCAGGTTGGATACTTCAAGTACACCAAACGCCGCTACGGGCAGGGGCGAAGAATCTTCCGGCGCGCGCCGCTCCACCATCACTTTGAGGAAAAAGGGTGGCCGGAAGCGAAGATCGTCACCCGCTTCTACATCGTGGCGATTCTGCTGGCAATCTTGGGCCTGACAACATTGAAAATCCGATAGAGCAACAACGCTGAAAATCTGATAGAGCATCCGAATAGAGCAAGGGAACAACAACGCAATCAATCATGCCTACCGAAACCACATACTCAATCCTTGGCGCGGCCCGGTCGGGGCTGGCGGTGGCGGCGTTGCTTTGCCGCGAAGGGGCGCGTGTGTTCGTTAGCGATTCCAAGCCGGCCCAGGCCAACCCAACGGCCATTCCCCGGCTGGAAGCAATGGGGGCCGCCTACGAGTTCGGCGGGCATACCGAAAAAGTGCTGTTGGCCGATGTGTTGGTCCTTTCCCCTGGCGTTCCCGACACCATCCCAATCGTTCGCCAAGCGGCGGAGCGGGGGATGCGGATCACCAACGAGATTGAAATTGCCGCAAGCCGCTGCCGCGCGCCGATTATCGCAATCACCGGAACAAACGGCAAAACAACAACCACCGAGCTTGCCGGATTTATCCTTCGCGGCTCAGGGCGGAACACCTTCGTGGCCGGGAATGTTGGATTGCCGTTCAGCGAAATCGCCCTGATGGCCGATGAACAAAGCGTGGTGGTGTTGGAGCTTAGCTCCTTCCAGCTTGAGCATATCCAGACGTTCCGCCCTCGGGTGGCGATGATCCTGAACGTCACCCCCGACCATCTGGATCGCTACCCAAATTTCGAGGCTTACGTGCGGGCCAAATTCCGCATCACGATGAACCAGACCCCAGCCGATACGCTGATCTACAACGCCGACGACCACAACCTGTCGTCGCTTCCGGCCAACAGCATTGCGCGGGCAATCGGCTTCAGCCTAACGCAGGCGCTTCCCGACGGCGCGTTTGTTCGCGACGGGAAGATGATACTTCGCGCCAACGGAGAACAAGAACTTATGCACACCGACGATATCCAAATCCGTGGACCTCATAACCTGTACAACGCCATGGCCGCTGCGCTTGCGGCGCAGTCAATCGGCGTGGGGTTGGATGCAATCCGCGACGGGCTGAAAAACTTCCCGGGCGTTCCCCACAGGCTTGAGCCGGTGCGCCAGCTTGACGGGGTCCGCTACGTCAACGACAGCAAAGCCACCAACGTGGATTCCGTTTGGTACGCGCTGCAAAGTTTTGCCGAACCAATCGTGCTGATTGCCGGCGGAAAGGGGAAGCAGAACGACTACGCCCCAATCCTTCCGCTGCTTCGCAAACATGTGAAAGCCGTGGTGCTGATTGGCGACGAAGCCGCCACGATGGAGTCCGCATTTGCCGGCCACGTCCCAACCGTTCGCGCCGGGCACAGCATGGAGTTGGCGGTGGAGCAGGCTCGCAGCTTGGCTATCCCGGGCGATGTGGTTCTGCTTTCGCCGGCCTGCGCCAGCTTCGACATGTTCAACAACTTCGAGCATCGGGGTGAGGTTTTCAAAACGCTGGTGAACCAGTTGGTTCCCGCCGGGGAAGCGGTGAACTGAAATCGGCTTTGCTCACCTCGGGTCCAGAAATCGAGACTAACGACTTTCTTTTCGCAATCGAATGCCGACAACCCCATCAATAACTGCTCGCGGCCATAACGACTGGTACTTGCTGCTGGGTGTGTTGGGGCTGATGTTCTTTTCCATTGCCTTTGTCTATTCAGCTTCGGCGGGATTTGCCGACGCAAAGACGGGATCATCCGAGACGTTTTTCTGGAGCCATGCGGTGCGTGTGCTGGCCGGGATTGGGGTGATGCTTTTCTTCTCGCGGGTGGATTACCACTGGCTGGAACGGTGGTCCAAACCGATGCTGGTGCTGGCCATTGGGATGCTGCTGTTTGTGCTGTTTGAAGGGACCCGAATGAAAGGGGCAACCCGTTGGATTGACGTCGGGCTTGTCTCCTTCCAGCCGTCGGAGTTTGCAAAGTTCGCGCTGGTGATGCACCTGGGGGTGATGCTTGCCGACAAGCGGGATTACCTGAACGACCTGAAGTTCAGCTTCCTCCCGATGCTTTTCTGGACCGCGATTGTGTGCGGGTTGGTGGCCGCGCAGCCGAACCTTTCCACCACGCTGGTGATCTTCACCGTGGCAATGGGGACGCTGTTCATCGGGCGGGTCAGTTTGAAATATCTGTTGGGCGTTGCGGTTGCGGGGCTTGCCGCCGGCGCGGCCTACGCCGTCAGTGCCGAGTATCGGATGCGCCGGATTATGGCGTTCATCGGGCTGCATAGCGATGGCGGCGGCGGGGCCGAGCTTGCCAGCGGCGATAACTACCAGCTGATGCAAGGCCTGATCGCCTTCGGGTCCGGCGAGATTTTTGGGCTTGGACCCGGGCACAGCCGGCAACGATTCTTCCTCCCCGAACCGTTCGGCGATTTTATCTACTCGATTATCGGCGAGGAGTACGGGCTGGTTGGCACAATCGCAATTCTGCTGGTGTTTGGCATCATCGTCTGGCGCGGATTCCTGATTGCGCGCCAAGCCCCCGACGACGTGGGCCGCAACGTTGCCGCCGGCGTGACGCTGATACTGGGGACCTACGCCGTTATCAACGCTTGCGTCACCACGGGGCTGCTGCCAACAACCGGTTTGCCGATGCCGTTCATCAGCTACGGCGGAAGCTCGGTGCTGTTCAGCGCGGTGGCGGTGGGGGTGCTGCTCAACATCTCGCAGCAAGCCAACGTGATGCCGCGTGAAATGCCAAGCCCAGCACTAACCGGGGTCAAAGCATGAGCAAACGCCTGCTGTTTGTTGCCGGGGGAACCGGCGGCCATTTGTTCCCCGCGCTGGCGGTGGCCGGGCGATTCCGGCAACTTCAGCCCCAGGCGGCCATTGAGTTTGTGGGGACGCGGGGAAAGATTGAGGAGAAGATTGTCCCAAGCGAAGGCTATCCGCTGAACTTCCTTTGGATTAGCGGGCTTACGCGGACCGTTTCTTTGAAAACCTTGCTCTTCCCGCTGAAAGTTGCGGTGTCGGTTGCGCAGGCGTTGCGGCTTATCGGGCGTTTCCGTCCCGATGCGGTGGTCTGCGCTGGTGCGTACGTCAGCTGGCCAATGGGGATTGCCGCACGGTTGCGCCGCGTTCCGCTGGTGCTGATGGCCAGCGATGCCCGCCCGGGTTTGGCCCTAAGCAAGCTGGCGGAAAAGGCTTCGCAGATTCACGTTGCCTTCCCTTCGGCTGCCGACCATTTCCGCAAGCTGGGGGCGCGCTGCCCAATCTTGCAAAGCGGAAACCCGGTGCGCAGCCAGCTGCTAACCCTGCCCGATGCCGCCGCCGCACGGCAGCATTTTGGGTTGGCACCGGACCGCCCAACGGTTCTGGCGTTTGGCGGGTCCCTGGGGGCGCGCTCCATCAACAACGCGCTGGATGCGGTTGCCGATAAACTCCGTGCCGATGGCGTGCAGCTTATCTGGCAAACCGGCACAAGCTATGCCGGCGGCGAACGGAAGGAGCCGGGCTTGCACCGCGCCACCTTCATCAACCAGATGGAGCTTGCCTACGCCGCTGCTGATCTTGTGGTGGCCCGCGCCGGGGCGATGACCGTAACCGAGTTGGCCGTTGTTGGGAAACCTTCGGTGCTTGTCCCGCTCCCCGTCGAGACCGTGCACCAGCGGCAAAATGCCGAAGCGATGCAGGCCGCAGGGGGGGGCGTGATGGTTCCCGATAACCAGATCGCCCAGCAACTCTACCCAGTGGTGACGGAGCTGCTTTCCAACAACCAGCGGCTGCGGCAAATGGGGGCCGCCGTTGCCACCCTGGGGGTGCGCGATGCCGATCAAAGAATTGCAGAAGCGATTGCCCAGCTTCCCTGACAAGGGATTGATAGAAAGAACAAGTAAGAAAGGTCCCGGTGGCCAAAGTGCCATCAACCAATAATTGGCGCGAACAATGCCCGAATCGTTCCGACATAAACTGGACGTTTACTACGTGGCCACCATCGCCTACGTGCTGACGCTCATCGCCTACGTGGCGGTGCGTGGTACGCTGGAGGGTGGGCGGTTCGAGGTAATCCTGCGGGACCCCATTGTGTACCTGCTGGGGGGTTGCTCGGCAGCGTCGCTGGTTGGGTTGGGGATATCGGTCCTGCTGGGGCGGCGGGTGATTGTCCGCGACACCACGTTGGTCTTCATCACGCGGTTCAAGGAGCGGGTGGTAAAGCCGGAGGATATCGAGTGGATTGGGTTCCGCCGCGAGGAAGCAAAAGTGCGCGGCGGGCGGGCGTATCCAACCGCCCGGTTCAAACTGCGAACACGCCGCCGGCTGCTGCGGTTGCGTGTGGCCAACTTCGAGCGGAAAGCCGAGCTTGCCCGCGCCCTGAAGGAGTGGGCAACCCGAAACAACGTGACGCTACGCAGGGGGAAGCGAACGCTTGACAACTGACACGATGGTGGCGCAATCTTTTCGCCAGCGTGTGGCCTTTCATTCTTGATAACAGATACTTCATAACCACGTGTTTACCAGCATACATACCGTTCATTTCGTTGGCATCGGCGGCATTGGGATGTCGGGGATTGCCGAGATTCTGCTTGACCAAGGGTTCACCGTCACCGGAAGCGACCTGGCCCGCAGCGAAGCCACCGAACGGCTGGAATCGCAAGGGGCGCGGGTGATGATTGGCCACGATGCCCAGAACGTGGTGGGTGCCGATGTCGTTGTCTATTCCAGCGCCGTCCGCCCCGATGAAAACCCGGAAACGGCCGAGGCGATCCGCCGCAAAATCCCCCTGATCCGCCGCGCCGAAATGCTGGCCGAAGTCACCCGCATGAAGTATGGCGTGGCGGTTGCCGGAACCCACGGCAAAACCACCACCACCTCCATGATCGGCCTTGTGCTGATGGAGGGTGGGATTGACCCCACGGTGATTGTTGGCGGAAAACTTAGCGGGCTTGGCGGAACAAACGCACGGCTTGGCCACGGCCAATGGACCGTGGTGGAAGCCGATGAGTTCGACCGCTCCTTCCTGACCCTTTCGCCAACAATCGCGGTAATCACAAACCTGGAACGCGAGCACCTTGACATCTACTCCGACCTGGATGACATCAAGCGGGCGTTCATCGAGTTTGCCAATAAGGTCCCGTTCTACGGCTTCACCGCGCTGTGCCTTGACGAGCCATCGCTGGTGGACATCCTTCCGCAGATGAAGCGGCGCGTGGTTAGCTACGGCTCCACCCCCCACTGCGATGTCCGCGCCGTTGACATCAGCTACCACGAGCGGACCAGCACCTTCGGCGTTATCCACAACGGCAACCGGTTGGGGGAATTGACGGTTGGCGTTCCCGGGGAGCACAACGTGAAAAACGCGCTGGCAGCCGTTACCGTTGGCCTAGAGATTGGCGTCCCGTTCCAGCATATCGCCGACGCGCTTGCACGGTTTGGCGGGGTTTATCGGCGGTTCGAGGTGAAGGGGGAAGCGGGCGGGGTGATGGTGGTGGACGACTACGCCCACCATCCCACCGAGGTGAAAGCAACGCTGGGCGCAATCCGCCAGGGATGGAACCGCAGGATCGTGGCGATTTTCCAGCCACACACCTACACCCGCACGCGAGATTTTTACGAGGAGTTCGGCAAGGCCTTGTTCAACTCCGAACTGGCCATTATCACCGATGTCTATCCGGCGCGCGAACGCCCAATCCAGGGGATCACCGGCGAGCTTATTGCCAACACTGCCGCCGGATTTGGCCACCGCAACGTGGCGTATGTGCCGGACCGCGGCAACGTTGCCGCTCACGTTCTGGGCCTTCTCCAACCTGGCGACATCGTGGTGACGATGGGTGCCGGCGACATCTGGAAGACGGCAGAGGAGTTGTTGGGAAAATTGAAAGAGAGCCAGTAGCCCTTTTTACCAGCTTGACACTCCGATGATCCCTCTTGATGATATCCGCAAAAGTTTTCGTGGCCGTATCGCCCTGAACGAACCGATGGAGCGGTACACCACCTTCCGCATCGGTGGCGCTGCGGACATCTACTTGGAGCCGTTGGACAAAGAGGATGCGCTGGCTTTGATAACCTACTTGCGCGGCCAATCACTCCCCTACGTGCTGATGGGAAACGGCAGCAACATCCTTGTTTCCGACCACGGCGTGCGCGGGGCGGTGGTGAATCTGGAGGTCGGGTTCAGCTACGTGCGGAACCAGGACGACGACGGCACGGTGGTGGCCGGCGCGGGGATCAAGCTGGCAAAGTTCGTTGACTTCTGCATCAGCAACGGCTACGCCGGAACCGAGATGCTGGCCGGAATCCCGGGAACCCTGGGGGGCGCGGTGATTATGAACGCCGGGGCCTACGGCGGCGAAATCTCCGACCACATGATTGCGGTGGAGCTGATCCGGGGCAGCAAGCTGATGACCATCAGCAAGGACGATGCTGGTTTCGCCTACCGCACCAGCACGCTGCAAGGGGATGTGATCTTGGAAGCCAGCTTCCAATTCCCCAGCGGACAGAAGGAGAACATGAAAACCATCCGGCGGCAGACGCTGCTGAAGCGGAACAGCTCGCAGCCGGTTCAGTGGGGGAACGCCGGAAGCATCTTCAAAAATCCCAAAGGGGATTTTGCGGCCCGGTTGATCCAAGAGTGTGGGCTGAAAGGAACAATCATCGGCGGGGCGCAGATCAGCGATCTGCACGCCAATTTCATCATCAATCGCGGCCAAGCCACCGCCGCCGATGTGATGGCCCTGATCCACGTGGCCCGCCAAGCGGTCTTTGAAAAATTTGCTATCGAACTGGAGTTGGAGGTGAAGCTGATTGGGGATTGGGAAGCGGGGATTGGGGGGCGGGGATCGGGGGGCGGGGATTGGGGGACGGGGATTGGGGGATAGAGAGAGAAGAGGGAAGAGAGAGGAGAGAAGTTTTGCAGGCGGAGTACTCTGCGGCAGCGATCAACGGTTAGCAACTGACGTTTTTTTTTGACAGCCAATCCAGCAACGTGAAAGCCCGACGCAAACAGATCGCCAAGAAGAAGCCCCGCAGCCGCGACGACTCGCGGCGGTTTGCCACGGCAGTGTCGGTGGGGTTGCTGATTGCGGGGGGGGTGGCCGGGCTGGTGGCCGTGGCCAACAAGTGGATGAAACGCGAACCGCTGGAGCAGATTCGGATTGTTGGAAGGCACGTGTTGGACTCGGCCGAGGTGGTTCAGAAAGCTGCAATCCCCGACAGCCTTCCTCTTGGCAAACTGAACTTGAAGGAGATCGAGACGCGGCTGATTGGCCACCCTTTCATTACCGATGCTTCGGTTTATCGGGAAGAACAGGGGACGCTGGTTCTGCAAATCCAGGAGTGCGCGCCGGTTGCGGTGGCGTTTGTTGGCGGCGCACCGGTTTATCTGGATTCCGCCGGGATCACGCTCCCGTTCCGATTCAGCAGCGCGGCCTTCGACGTCCCGCTCCTTGGCGGAATCAGCAACGGGCGGAAGGTGGATAGCCTGCAAGGGGTGGAGGCCATCGGGGTGGTGAAGGCGATTCGGGAGTTCGACCCAGCACTCTACCAGCAGATTTCCGAGATACGGCGCGAGCCAACGGGCCAGTACACGCTTCTGTTTGCCGATGGCGGCATCCCGATTCGGGCCGGGGTCGCCGCAGAAATCCCGAGGCATCTGAAGAAGTTGGACCTGTTCTGGCGGACGGTGCTGCTTACCGAGGGGGCGGCCAGCATTCAATCCATAGACCTTCGGTGGCAGGGGCAAGTGGTGGTGAAAAAACGCACCGGGGAAAACGCCTAAAACAATCCCGGCAAGCATTCAAACAAAGCAACACGACTTCGATAAAAAGAAGTAGAGATAGATAGAGCGAGACAACCGACCCAATGTCCAGAATACAGCATATCAACGGAACAACGATGAACGGTTCAGGGACCAATGCATCAGGGCGCGACCCGCGCGAAATCGTTGTGGGGCTTGACTTCGGCACCAGCAAGGTGTGCGCGATTGTGGCCGAACGAAACGATGATTACCCGGGCGGAATCCACGTCCTCGGGATTGGCCACACTCCATCGGAGGGGCTGAACCGCGGCGTTGTGGTCAACATCGAAAAAACGGTCCGCTCGGTGGAACGTGCTGTCGAGCTTGCCCAATCGCAGTCCGGCGTGAAGATCACCTCCGTCTCGGTTGGCATTGCTGGGGACCATATCCAATCATTCCCCAGCCGTGGCGTGGTGACAATCTCCAACCCCGACCGCGTGGTGACGCAGCAGGACATGGAGCGATTGATGGAGGACGCAAAGCGGGTGAACATCCCCGCCGACCGCCGCATCCTTCATGTGATCCCGCAGGAGTACATCGTGGACGGGCAAGATGGCATCTACGATCCGGTGGGGATGTCGGGGTTGCGGGTGGAGGTGAACGTCCACATCATCACCGGCTTGGTGACCGCCGCGCAAAACATCTACCGCTGTGTGGAGCGTGCCGGGCTGGCCGTGAACGACATCGTTCTTGAGCCGCTTGCCAGCAGCTACGCCGTGTTGGACGACGACGAAAAAGAGGTGGGCGTTGCGCTGGTTGACATCGGTGGCGGGACCACCGACATCGCGGTGTTCGAGGATAAAACCATCCGCCACACAGCGGTGATTGGAATGGCAGGGCGGATGCTGACCGACGACATCCGCAAAGTGCTGGGAATCATTGGCGACCAGGCCGAGCGGGTCAAGCGGGAGTACGGCTACGCGATGGAGGAGATGGTGCTGAACGATGAGGTGTTTATGATTCCGGGAATCGGCGGGCGGAAGCCGATGGAGATCAGCAAACGGACCCTTGCCCAAATCATCCAGCCACGGATGGAGGAAATCCTTGAGTTCGTGATGCTGGAGCTGAAAAAATCGGGCTATCTGCGGCGGCTTTCCGCCGGGGTGGTCCTGACCGGTGGCGGCGCGCTGCTTCGCGGCATGGCCGACCTTGCCCAGCAAGTCCTGGGGCTTCCGGTCAAGGTCGGGATTCCGGCGGGGCTGGGGGGGTCCGCACTTGCGCCCGAGGTGGAAAGCCCAATCTACTCCACCGCCGTGGGGCTGGTGCTTCATGCTTTCGAGAATCAACAACATCAACCAATCATCATCGAGGAGCCACCCAGCGAGCATCAGGAGGAGGAGGAAGAGCCACGCGGCATCTCCATCTTCTCCAGAATGAAGCGATTCTTAGACGAATTTTAAGACAACAAGCATCCCCGCCGAACAGGAACCAATCCATCCGGTTCGGCCCCGGGGAGAACCAATCCAAGATAGACATTCACAGTACCTACTTTCTCAACTACCAAGGGGGACCGCTATGATCGAACTCGATCGTACCACCGAAGAACACTACGGCGCAAAACTCAGAATCATCGGCGTTGGTGGCGGCGGAGGAAATGCCGTCAACAGCATGATTGACCGTGGGCTTGCCGGCTGCGAGTTTATGGTTGTCAACACCGATGTGCAGGCGTTGCAGAACAGCCTGTCGCCCATTCGCGTCCAGGTTGGGCGCCAACTTACACGCGGGTTGGGGGCGGGGGCAACCCCAACCGTGGGACGCGATGCCGTCCTGGAAAACCGCGATGAAATCCACCAAGCATTGCATGGGGCCGACATGGTGTTTGTCACCTGCGGCATGGGCGGGGGGACCGGAACCGGCGGCGCGCCAGTGGTGGCGGAAATCGCCAAAGCTGCCGGCGCGTTGGTGGTGGGCGTTGTCACACGCCCATTCGACTGGGAGGGGAAAAGGCGGAAGGACCAGGCCGAGCTTGGAATCAAGGAACTGAAGCAGCACGTTGACACGCTGATTGTGGTTCCAAACCAAAAACTTCTTTCCATCATTGACAAGCGCGTTGGATTCCGCGACGCGTTCCGCTTGGTGGATGATGTTCTGTACAACGCCACGCGCGGCATTGCCGAGATCATCACCGGCCACGGCGTGGTGAACGTTGACTTTGCCGACGTGCGCACCGTGATGAAGGACATGGGGGAAGCATTGATGGGAACCGGAATCGCCAACGGCGAATACCGCGCAACCGAGGCCGCCCAGAACGCCATCTCGTCGCCACTGCTGGAAGGCATTTCAATCTCCGGCGCCGAAGGGGTGCTGATTAACATCGCCGCCAGCAGCAACATGACCATGATGGAAGTTGACGAAGCCGTCAAAGTGGTGTACGATGCCGTTGGTTCCGATGCCAACATCATCTTCGGTGTGGTGCTGAACGATGACCTGGCCGACCAAATGATGGTGACGGTGATTGCCACCGGGTTCAACAAAGCCAAGGAGAACAAGGTCCAGCAGCCCGCCGAAGCCAGCTGGCAGAACAACGGATTCCGCCCGCAACAAGTGGCCCAGCAACAGGCGGCCCAGCCAATGGTCCACCAGACGCAGCAGCCGATTCAACAGCCCCCCCAGCCCAGCATCCGCACGGCGTACCCGTTCCCACACGAAGGAAGCCGCGTGCCGATTGGGCAAGAGGAGCTTGAGCAATACAACGAGCCGGCAGTGATGCGCCGGGGATCGGTTGGCATCCACCGTGGTGGGTTCGACATCCGCCGCCAGGATGCCGAGGCAAACGCAAACCCAGAGCAACAAGAACAGCAGGAGCAGCAGCACGAACGCCGCCGCCAAGCTGTTGAAAAACCAGCGTTCCTACGGAGGATCATGGATTAAGCGCGACTGATACATTGTTGGTTGAGGACAACGCCCGTTGCCGCCCGGTTCCCGCCGGACGCAACGGGCGTTGATATCAGGGCCATCGCCAACAATTCACTGGTAGAACCTCCACCGCTTCCCTTGCCCCTTTTCCCTGCTCCGTCCGCCACGTAGCATCTTTTACCATTATTCGGCACCGATTATTCATCGGCGTGTGCCAATTTGGTTTCCGGCCTGCGCTGCCCCTTGCTCAATTGCTTCGGCAACTCCATTTTACCGGCCAATACTTCCGATTGATGCTGATGAGACTTTCCACAACCCGTTCGGCGGCCCTGCCGATGCTGTTCCTTCTTGGCTCCCTGTGGCTAACGTCATGTGGCGGTGACGACGGTCCCACCGCCCCGCCGCCAGTGGTGATCCCTGGTGCTTCCGAGCCGATCATCTACTCAAAACATATCCAACCGATTTGGGAAAACAGTTGCGCCGGAAGCGGATGCCACATGAACGGCGACCGCGGCGGCGGGCTTGCTCTGGAGACGTGGGACGACTTGGTTGCTGGGGCTAAGTTTGGCGGCGTGGTGGTCCCGTTCTCTCCGCGAAAAAGCTACCTGCTTCACAACATCAACACCGACACCGCGTTGGCCCCGGTGGCAATCACCCGAATGCCCCTAAGCCGCGACCCAATCCCAATGGAGCAAGTGTTGGTGGTGAAACGTTGGATTGAAGAAGGCGCGAAAAACGATCAAGGGGAAATCCCCTACGGCGGGCCCAACCGCAAACGGATGTTCATTGGCGCACAAAGCGAGGACAAGGTGACGGTGGTGGATCTGGAGAAAATGACGGTGGCACGCTACATCAGCGTTGGCACCTTGCCCGACGCAACCACCCCCCCGGAAAGCCCCCACAACGTCCTCCTCTCGCCCGATGGCCGCTCCCTGTTTGTGAACCTGATTGTTCGCGGACGCATCGAGAAATATGATGCCAGCACCTTCGAGAAATTGGGGGAGACCGGTGTGGGGAACCAGCCCGCGCAGATCATCACCACTCGCGACGGCACAACGCTCTACGTCTCCAACTTCAGCTACACCGGTGCCCCTACCTACATTGTTCGTGTGGATGCGGCAACGATGCGCGTCACCGACACCATCTACGATGTTGGATATGCCCCCCACAGCCTTGTTCTTAGCAGTGATGAACGATTCCTTTACTCCATTAACCCTGGCGGGGAAGATGTCACCGAGGTGGATTTATCAACAAAGGGGGTGGTGCGGCGGTTCCCCATTTCGCCGGGGCTTCCGGTGAATCCAATTGGTGGGGTGAAGTACGAGCCGTACCACGGCGTTCTGTCGGCTGATGGAAAGAACCTGCTGGTGACCTGCCGCCAAAGCAGCGAGGTGCGGATTATTGACCTTGCCACCGGAACCGTTACCGACAGCATCCCCGTTGGCCGGTCCCCGCTGATCTGCGGCCTGGCCCCGAATGGGCGCGATTTGTGGGTGCCAAATTCTGGCGCAAGCAGTGTCTCCATTATTGACCTTGCCTCGCGCACGGTAATCGCCACCGTCCCGGGCTTGCTCACCCAGCCCCACGCCGTGGCCTTCAGTGCCGACGGCAAGAAGGCGTTTGTAAGTTGCGAGAACCGGAGCGGAGGATCATCCTCCCACCATCCGGTTGCGGGCGAGGAGAAAGCGCCGGGGATTCTGTACGTGATAGATACCTCAACGCTCAACATCCTGAAGCAGTTCGACATCGGCTCGTTCGCCACGGGGATTGCCGTGCAGCAATAACGCTTGCCTGCGGCATTATCGTCACGACTTTTTTTACGTTGCTTCCATGATTGAATATCTGAGCGGAACGCTGTTGGAAAAAACGCCGACCAAAGCGGTAATCGTTGCTGGCGGCGTTGGCTATGGCGCGTTGATCTCGCTGGTCACGTTCGAGCGGCTTCCCGCCGTTGGCCAGAACGCATCGCTGTATACCTACCTTGCCGTCCGCGAGGACGCGCTGACGTTGTACGGATTTGGCGAAACGCTGGAGCGGGAGATGTTCCTGCTGCTGACGGGGGTGAACGGCATCGGGCCAAAGATCGCCATTGGGATTTTAAGCAGTGCCGGAACCGACACCCTGCGCCAGAACATCGCCCGCGGCAACGCTGCGGCATTAACGGCCCTGCCCGGGATCGGCAAAAAAACGGCGGAACGGATAGCCTTGGAGCTTCGCGAAAAAGTCAACACGTTGGGGGGAGTGGACGATGGCGCAGCGTTTGGCGCAGGCGCGGGAAGCGTGCCGGAAATCCGTGCCGAGGCGTTGGCGGCGTTGGTTGCGCTGGGGTATGGCCGTCCGGTGGCCGAGCGCGCAATCCGCAACGCCTTGAAGGAAGGTCCGCAAGCCGAAGCCAATGTTGAGACGCTGCTGAAAACCGCGCTGAAGCAGATTGCGGGGGGATAAGCCGCCGGAAGCAACGAACCACCGGAACCACACGGTGCTCCCCTCTGCGGGATGTGGGCGGCCCGCCTGTACGCCATGAACTTTCTTCCATCATGCTGATCGCCATTATTGGTAACCCGGGGAAGCCCGATCTTCCCAACGCCGTCCGCACCTTGCTGGGAATTTTGGACGAGCGCGCAATCCCGGTCCTGTTGTATGAAGGAATTCGGGCGGAGTTGGGGGGGATAGCCGCAGGGCGCAGGTTTGGGTCCTACGCCGAAATCCGCGCCAACGCCACCTACGCGATTGCTTTTGGCGGCGATGGGACAATGCTGGCGGCAAGCCGGATGCTGCCGGGGTCGGGGGTCCCGTTGCTGGGGGTGAACTTGGGGAAGCTGGGGTTTTTGGCGGAGTTCTCGCTGGCCACCCTTGCCGCCACCATTGATGAATTGCTGGCCGGGGAGTGCCGCATTGTGGAGCGGATGTTGCTGCAAGCCACCTTCCCCGACCTTCCCGAGCAGGAGCCGCTGATTGCCCTGAACGACATCGTGTTCGACAAGCGTGGCGCGGGGCTGATGATGCAGATGGAGACGTTCATCAATGGCGATTTTTTGGGGGCCTACCGTGCCGATGGATTGATCCTTGCCACGCCAACCGGATCAACGGCCTACTCGCTGGCGGTAGGGGGACCAGTGGTTGTTCCCAGCGCGCAGGTGATTGTGATGGCCCCAATCGCCCCCCACATGCTGACCGCCCGCCCGGTGGTTGTCCCCGACACCGCCATGATCGAGGTTCGCCCGATTGCCCAGCACGAGGGGGAAACCGCAACAATTATCGCCGATGGCCAGGTGTACCGTAACCTCCCAATGCCTTTGCGGGTCTGTATCACGCGGCATCAACAGACGGCTGCCCTTGTCAAGAGCAGTGCCACAACGTATTTTGATGTCCTTCGCGCCAAGCTCTTGTGGGGGGAAGAAGTCCGAACCGTGCGGCATGGCAGCCAGCCATAAGGCCGCAACCCTCATTCAGCGTGCGTAACCTTCCGTCAACCTAACCAACAGTGTATACCGATCATGCGCCGATTCTTGTTCCCTTCCGTACTGGCCGCGCTGGCGTTGCTGGTCTCCGCCTGCAGCGACACCACCTCCTCAACCACCGATGAACTTGGCAAAACCACCGTCGAGGAAGTCCAGGCCAACAGCGCGTACGCGTGGTTCCAAGTTGGCTACGATGCCTATCCAACCGCAGCCGGCAAAGCGATTTTCGACAGCAGCGTTGCCAAAATCAAAGCCAGCTTCGACCCCGCACAGCACTCCATCACCATGGCCGTGAAGCTCAACTGCGGTTGCAGCGAAACCCAAAACACCTTCCCGCAGATTATGAAGACTCTGGACGCAGCCGGTGTCCCCCGCAGCAACGTCAACATCTACGCCACCGACACACGCCTGAACGGCATTGATTCGATCAAAGCCGCCTACAACATCAACGTTGCCCCGGTGTACATTGTGCTGAAAGGAAGCGACGTGAAAGGGCGCATCATCAAAGCCCCAACCACTGGCAAAACGGTGGACCAAGATTTAGCAGATTTCTTTGCGGTTCCATAACCAGCTGCCGCAAGCAAGGGAAATCCAGCCAGGGCAATCGAAGCGTTTTCGGTTGCTCTGGTTTTTTTTCGCCAGCGCGTTTTGCCACACTTGGCCTCCCTATGCTGTTCGTCATTCAGGGCAATCAACGGCGTGGCGCGTGCGGTGTTCTGCCAACGTCATCTCTCCATTCCATCAGCCGCTGCAACCGGCCAACTACTGACGCATGACTACTTTCTGCCACCATCCCGTTCGGTTCGTTCAGCGTAGCGGAAGGATTGGATTGATCCTTGCGCTGATCTCCTTCCCTCTCCTGTTTCCCTCCCTCGCCCACGCGCAGCAGGGTGCCGCCTCGCTTACTGGGTTCGTGAGCGACTCGGCAACCAAGGAGAAGATGATCTCCGCCACAGTCGCGCTGCGGGGAACAACGCTGGGGGCGATTACCAACAAACAGGGGTTCTTCACCATCAAGGAAATCCCCCCGGGAACGTACACCGTCACCGCCAGCTTTGTGGGATACCGGCGGGTGGAGCAAGAACTGACGTTCGCCCCCGGGGAGTCAAAGCGGGTGGAGTTCGAGCTTCCCCCGAACCCTGTCACCACCAAGGAGATCACCGTCACTGCCGATGATGAAATCGAGCGGCGCGAGATTTTGGTAAGCCGCGTTGATATTCCGGTGGAGCAACTTAGCCAGCTGCGGATCGGTGGCGAGGCCGACATCTTCCGCTCGCTGCAATATCTGCCTGGGGTGCTGACAAGCTCGCAGCTTTCAAGCGGGCTGTACATTCGGGGCGGTTCGCCGGACCAGAATCTTGTGCTGATTGATGGCTCCACGGTCTATAACCCCTCGCACCTTCTCGGCTTTTTCTCCACCTTCAACCCCGACGCGGTCAAGAATGTGGAGCTGATAAAAGGGGGGTATCCGGCTGAGTATGGCGGGCGGCTTTCGGCGGTGTTGGACCTTACGCAGAAGGATGGGAACCGGGAAAAAGTGGAGGGGGTTGCCTCGGTGGGGGCAATCTCATCGCGGTTATCGTTGCAGGGACCGTTGGGCGCGGGTTCGTGGTTTATCGGCGGAAGGCGCACCTATCTGGACCTGATTTTGGGATTGCTTCCCCAGGACCCTGCCGAGCCATTCCCCGACTTTGCTTTCTACGATGCCAACGCCAAGCTGACCCAAAATCTTGGCGATAACGACATCATCTCCGCCAGCGGTTTCCTTAGCCGTGATGATCTGGGCTTGAACGGCGGTGGGATTGATTTCAACGTCCATATCGGGAACAAAGCCGGGGCGTTGCGTTGGAATCACATCTTCAACGAAAGCCTTTTTGCGGTGCTGAACATCAGCGGAAGCCAGTATGAAAACGGCTTTGTGGGGAACAACAGTGGCTTTGGCTTCATCGTGGAAAACACCATCACCGATTACACCGCCAAAGGGAGCATGGAGTGGTTCATCACCAACGATGCCACGCTGAAGGGGGGCGTTGAGATCACCAACTACACCTTTAGCTACTACCAGAACACCACCGGCAGCGACACCGCCATTGCCAGCGGAACCCAGCAAGCGGGGCTGACCAATCTGAAGATTCGGGATTGGACCGGGTCCGCGTTCCTTCAAGGAAACTACCAGCTTACCGACCTGATTGGCCTGCAAGCCGGCTTGCGCATTGACCATTACGACCAGCTTCAGCAAACGTACTTGGACCCGCGGCTGGCGGTGCGGCTGCAAGTCCAGCCCGGCGTTGCGGTGAAAGGGGCGTGGGGGGTGTTCCATCAATATCTGCACCTTGCTTCGCTCCCCGATTTCTCCTTCTTTGACACGTGGCTTCCCACCGACTCCACGTCGCTTCCGGGGATTGGGAACCATTACATCGCTGGGGTGGAAACGGAGGCGTGGGAGGGGGTGAATCTCAATGTTGACGTTTACTTCAAGACGATGGAGAACCTTACCGAGCTGAACCGCTTCAACACGCGGGCGGGGACGGTCTCGCAAATTTTTTACACGGGGAAGGGGCATTCCTACGGGGCGGAGTTGTTTCTGCAAAAGCGCGCAGGCCAGCTGACCGGGTGGGTTGGATATGGCTTGGGGTTTATCGCCGCGCAGTTCGACAGCATCAACGGCGGGCGCGAGTTCCGGCCCAAATACGACCGCCGGCACGACATCAAAGTGGTTGCCCAGTATAAGATCAACGAACGCTGGGAAGTTGGTGCGTCGTTCGCCTTTCAATCGGGGCAATCGTACACCGGCGCAACCTCCCGATTCCGAACGCACCTGCCGGGCGACACGGTTGCTGCCGATGTGGTGGTCCCTTCCGAACGGTTCGGGCTTCGGCTGCCGCCGTCGCACCAGCTGAACATCAACGCCAACTACACCTCCACCCTGTTCGGGCTGCCGATGCGGCTACTGATTGACCTGTACAACGTCTATTCCCGGCGCGACATCTGGTTCCGCTACTACGACACCACCACCGATGAAACCAAAGTAACCGATGTCCGCTTGCTTCCAATCATCCCCTCGGTCGCGCTGGAGGTGAAGTTTTGATGAACGCCATGAACGGAAAAAATCACAACAGAAAGAACCGCTTCTGGAACCTTGCCCTGCTTGGCTTGCTGCCGTTGTTGGTTGCGGCTTGCCAGGACCCCGCGCCAACCGACTACATCCCGCAGAATGTGGTGACGGCCTATCTGATTGTGGACCAGCCAATTCGGGGCATTGTGGTGGCGCGGTCCCAGGCGGTTGCCGATTCCTTCAAGTACTCCAACAGCGTTATCCGCGATGCCGACGTGCGGATTATTGAAGGTGCGAACACCTACCGATTGCAGTACCGAACCGATGGCAACAACATCGGCGAATATTACCTTCCCGACACCACGATTCTGGTGCAGCCGGAAAAAAGTTATCGGATGGAGATCGCCCTAAGCGATGGCGGGCGCATCACCGGCCAGACGGTGACACCGGCGCGGGTTGCGTGGGTGAAGCCGCCGCGGGCGTTGCTTCAGTACCCCGCCGACACTGCCAACCTTCCATCTCCCGATTCCCTCAGTTTTGAGTGGACGGCGGTCCCCAAAACCCGCGAGTACATCATCAGCGTTTCCTGTGTGGACTCGTTGGAGTATGGCCGCTACTTGGCCCCGGCAACCGGGGAAAAGAACCGGCGCACCAGCAGCGTTATCAACCAGAATGCCCGCAGGCGGTACAACGAAACCACACGCTGGGCGTTTGTGCAAACCTCCAAATTGCCGTTGGTGTGGTTCGCCTACAAGTGGTATGGCCTGCATGACCTTACGGTGTACGCCCCCGACCCGAACATGGTGGAGTGGTTCAAGCAAACGCGCTTTGGCCCGAATGAGTTCAACGCGCTTCTCTCCACGGTGGAAGGGGATGGAATCGGCGTGTTCGGCTCGGCCTCGGTGGTGGGCCAGCGGCAGTTCCTGCTGAAAAACCAGCCATGATTGGCGCGAAAAACCAGCACAAAAAAATGGAGTACCCGGGCAAGCGGTTACTCCATTTTTGATAATCCCTTGATTGCTGTGTGATTGCCGCGCTGGCCGCTATCGGCTTGCTCAGATACCGATCTCGATCCGTGCTCCAATCATGCGCGGGTGCCCAAAGTGCGTCCCCCCAAAACTGGATTCGAATTTGTAGAGATAGGGGGTGTCGAAAACATTGGTGGCGGTTAGCGCAAGCCGGCCATGAAGCGCGTGCAACGCTTCGAACTCGTAGCCAACGGCCAGATCAACCGTTGCGTGCGGCGCAACCGATTTATCGGGCGAGCCAGGTTCCTCGCTTTCCAACGAGAGGAGGTCAATGACAGAATCGGAGTAGCCGCGGGCGCGCAGCTCGGCACGGGAGGCTTCGGGGTCCAGGCCGTTGCCGTTGGCATCGGTAAGATCAAAGGGAAGCCCGGAATCGAAGCGGGTGTCTAGCAGCACAAACAGGCCCATGGGAAGATGCCACCCCAAATCCAGCACCGCCGTCAGAAGTTGGTTGTGTTCGGTTGGGAAGATATCCTCGCCAGCAAAGGGGTGCGAGTAATTGGCCCCTTCCTCCCCAAAAATCAACCCTGCGGCAATCGGCGACGAGCCATCTTCCGGCTTCATCCCCAACGCCACGCAACTGCTAACCGAAAGCGAGCCTTCAAGGTTGTTCCAATGGTGGAGCACGGCGCGAACTTCGCCGCCGGCCACAACCCCTTGCTTCAGATTCAGCGGGAAGATGATGCCGGAGTTCCCAAGCTCGGCTTTCACAATGAAGTCATCAATCAGCTTGCCGAACCCGGCCACATCAACCTCCAGATACTCGTTGGCTACCCAGTCGGCACCAAGCTCAACCACATGGGATTTTTCGCTGCGGACCTGCGTTGGCACGCTCCCTTGCTCGGCACCGCTCAGGGCCTGGGCTTCGGGTGAGCTGGAGACAAGGATATTCTCAATCGGGGCCTGCATCACAATCCGCCCGTAGCTTCCGCGGAAGACCAGCTGATCGTTGTAGCGGTAGCTTGCCGCCAGCCGGGGGGAGAAGGAGAGTTCTTGTTCAAAAAGATTGAACAGGTCCAGACGAACCCCAGCATTCACTATCCATTCATCGAAGGCAATCCGGTCCTGGATCCATGCCGACGCACGCGTCCCGGTTTTTTCTTGATCGGCCAGAAACGGCGTTCCCCCTTGCGTCAGGTCGTACGGGCGGTAGCGATTGTCGCCACCCGGGACGCTTGGATTGGAGAGCGCAGGATTGACCACAGCGAAGGTGAAGAACTCCTTCAATGGATACCGCTCCCCGCCAGCGCCGGCCTGGATGGTGTTGTTCCAGCCGAACCAGCCGGTTGGCGTGGTAAGCTCAAGCTGGCCACCGGTCGCGCTGTTCGAGCGGTCGGCCCCGATGAAAAACTTCTCGTTCTCGGCCACCGCTTTTGCCGAATCTTGTGGTGAGCCAATCCGCATCAGCCCCCCGCTGGTGGCCGTTGCCGTGGCGTTGCGGTGATAGCCCAGAATGCTGAGATCGGAAGATTCGCCCAGCAGAAAACTGAGCCGAACGCCCCCCATGTAATCGCGCAATTCCTGCCGTTGGTTCTGGGCCGGGGTGGCAATTTTTCCGTTGGGAATGGAATAGTTTGTGGTGTTGTACAGCCCAATCACATTCAGGCTGATGGAGTTGCTCAGGATTGCGTTGATCTTCCCGAAGGTGTGCAGCCCATCCCCGTCGTCGTGGATTGGGGAGCCTTCGGCAATGGGGTCAAGGTAGTGTTCGCTTTTTGCGCCGCTTACGGTGAAGCATCCGGCGATGCGGCCATCAACGTTGCCGCCGCCTGTCACCGAGAAGTCGGTGGTGTGGTAGGAACCAACGCCTGCCGAGGCGGTAAGGAACCCTGGCGCGTCGAACCCGGACTTGGTGGTGACGGCCAGCACTCCGGCGGCGGCCACGCCGTAGCGTGCATCCAACCCGCCGGTCTGGACCGCCACGGCTTTGATGGTGTTGGCATCGAACAAGCTGGAATAGACGCGGGTAAGGTTGGTGGTGATCGGTATCCCATCCACCACATACTGAAGCTGGGCATCTTCGCCGCGGACGTGCAGGCGGCCATCTTCATCGGGAACAACGCCGGGCGTTGCCAGCAGCGCGGACTCAATCCGTTTGCTTCCGTCAATGGCGGGAAGTTTCCGCAGGCTTTGCGCGGTGAAGAGCGTGGTGGTTCCCAAACGGTCGTTGCCAACGCGGTCCGCCGTCACCGTCACTTCGGGCGATTGCACCTGGGGCTTTGCATCCATCGCAATGGCTATCGGGATTGCCGATTGAACCGCAACCCGCTGGGTGGCCACCGGCAGGCCATCGGAGGAAATGCGAACGTCGTAGCTGGCAAACGGGACATCATGGAAGGCGAACGCGCCATTGGTCCCAACCTGCAGCGATTGCACAACCGTTGCCGTGCGCAGCTCAACCAACTCGGCCCGCGTTGTGGCCATTGAGTGTGGAAGATTTTGGATTGTTCCGGTGATGGTCCCGGCGGAGTGCTGCGCAAGTGCGGTTGTGGCCGTTGCCAGCAGCGCGGTGGCAAGGAAGGGAAGGCGTTTCATGGATTGTGTGGGAACGTGTGTTTGATAAATAACGAGGGATGGACGGTTCGCCCTTCCATCCCTCACCGGTCTTTTTCGGTAGCGATAAAAAACTTCCGTGCCCCGGCACCTTTCACCACATCCAGCACCCCCACCACTTCGCTAAGCAGCAGCGACTGGTCCGCACGGATTACCACGGTTTGGGTGCTGTCGTTGGCCAGCTCGGCGCGGATAATTTCTGGCAGCGTCTGCAGCGTGGCCGCTTGGTTGTTCACGGTGATCACTTTCTTTTCATTCATGCTGATATAGATACGCGAATCCTCCTGTGTGTCGCTGTTGGCCGCTTGCGGAAGCACAACGTTCAGCCCTTCGGTGGCAACGAACGAGCTGGTCAGAAGGAAAAAGATCAGCAGCAGCATCACGATGTCGGTCAGCGAACTGAAGTTGAAGGCCGAGAGGTACGGGTCCTTTTTCTGCGCGGTGAACCTCATTGCGCCCTCTGCTCTGGTTGGGTGATTGTGGCGTGGGGCATTCCTTGCGGAAGCTCTTCTTCAATCGTGTCGAACGTTTCGCGTGCGGTGTTTTCCAGCTCGGCAATAATCCCTTGGATCATGCCGGAAAGGTAGTTGTAGGCCGCAAACGCAGGGATGCCAACGATCAATCCAAAAACGGTGGTGTACAACGCTTGCGAGATACCATCGGCCAGCGCGTCGGGCGAGACTTTCCCGCCAAGCGCCGCAATTTGGTCGAAGGCAATCGCAATGCCGACCACGGTTCCAAGGAATCCCAACAGCGGGGCCACGCCGGCCATGGTTGCCAGCACCCCCATGTAGCGGTCCAGGATTGCTGCCTCGGCGCGCCCCTGGTCCTCCATTGCTTGTTGGACCCGTGCGCTTCCCCGGTGCAGTTTCTGCAATCCAGATTTCACGATCCGCCCAACGGGGATGTCGTAGCGGGTGACGTACAGGATCGCGCTTTGCACATCCCCTTTGCGGATGAAGTTCCGCAGCTCGGCAAGGAAGCCATTGGGGATGGAGCGCGCCCGGCGCAGCGTAAGAAACCGTTCGACCATCACGTACAGCGCGACCAACGAACAAAGGAGGATCGGGTGCATGACCCATCCGCCTTGCAGATAGAGATTGAAGAGTGAGGACATGGTTGGTTATTGGGAATCAGTTGTTGGGAAATCGGCTAAAACTTCACCCGCACCCCTGCGCGAAGTTCGATTCCGGGGGCTTCGTAGCCGTGCCACAGATCGTACTTCAGCCCCAGCAGGTTGGTGGCTTCGGCGAAGGCTTGAAAATTGTCGTTCAGGCGGTAGTTGGCCCCCGCGCCAAGCAGGAACCGCGCAGCAACCGTTTGCTGGTTGCTTGGGATGTTCGTTGGCGCAATCACCGTCCGCTGCTCGGTCTGGAATTGCAGCGTTGCGCTGCCGCTCAGTTGCTCGGTAATCGCATACTCCGCCCGTGCGCGCAGATCCACCGAAGGGCGCATCGGCAGCAGTTGGTCGTCGGCACGGTTCACCGATTCGCCAACAAACAGATCAGCATCCAGATGGAGCTTCTCGATCAGCTTCATCTGCATGGCTGCCTGGCCGCCAACGGTGCGGGAGTTGACGTAATCGTAGCGGAGTTCCCCGGCGGTGTCGGCCACCACCACTGGTGTGTTCTCGGCCTGCTCAATCACCACGCGTGCCTCAATGCTGAACGATTCCTGGCGCACCCGCACCCCGCCGCCAAGCCGGATGGGGACGCTTTCCGGGCGGAGCGTGATGGCCGGCGCAACGTACGGTGCGCGCATCAGCATATCACGGTATGCCGCAGGGCGAAGCTCCGGGGTAAACCACGCAACAACCGAGAGCTGCGGGCTAAGAACGTAGCGTGCCGTCACCCTTCCCGAGACCACCGTTGCCGCGCCGCTGTCGCTGAACTCACCATTGGCATAAAATCCACCCAGCGATAGATAGAACCGCTCGGCGGGCCGCCATTCAACATCGCCGCGCAGATGGAGGTAGGCCGGGGTTTGCGTTGGTGTGCCGTAGTCAAGCGAGGTGGTCATGTACTCGATCCCGCCGCTGATGCGAAGCGAGTCGCTTCCGTAGGAGACGCGCCCGGCAAACGCTGGCGTTAGCCCCGACGCTTCCCGCACGGTGTCGCGCAGGCGGTCCCGGACGGAGGTGCTACCAATATCCAACTTCAGGCCAATCCCCAATTCTTGATCTTCTTGGCTTTCCAATGTTGTGATCCATCGGGTGGTGGAGCGGGAGCGATCCGCAGCGCCGGTGCGGCTGCCGTACAGGAAGTAGCTGTCGCCCAGATAGGAGAGATCGGCGGCGGCGCGGAATCGGGCGGGGGTGATCTCATCGGCTCCAATCAGCAGGCCACCGGTTGCTTGCAGCAGGATCGAGCCTGCGCGTGCGCTGTCCAGATGGCCCTCGGTTCCCCGGTAATCAATCATCCCGCCAACGTCGAACGTGCGTTGCTGATACTCGGCTCGCAGCAATGCGCGTGGCGAAAGGTAGCTTCCCAAGCTGGCCTCAAGGTCCATTGCCAGCGGCGAGGTGAACTCCCGATACGTTGGCAACGCCCCTCCCGAGCGGGCAAGGTTGGAAACCCGTTCGCCAAAAATCACGGTGTCGCCCGCGGGAAGGCGGTAGATGGTGCTGTCGTACACCTCCCCTTTCTTTGCTGGCGGAAGGGCAATGGTGCGGTCGCGGGTGATGACCACTTGGTCAATCTCCAACGTTGGAAGCTCCCCTGCCCCCTGGGGAGGGTTCTGGGCAAGCAGTGCGGCCGCCGCTGTCAGCAGCAGAAGAAGGATCAGCAACAGTGTGCGATGGATGGGCATAGCAATGGTCAGCAAAGAAACGTTCGGCAGAGTGGGGCAATCGCGTGGCCGCGTGGCCCGATATGATGACTTCTTCGGTTACTTCTTCAACTTCTTCAATCGGGTATCGGCTTCGGCCCGGATCTGTTCATCGTTCGATTGCAGCAGTTGGTTGTAGATGTCGCGGGCGGCGGCGTAGTTGGTAAGCCGCTCATAGACGGTTCCCAACGCCAGCAATCCTGGCTCGACGTACTCCACAAAATCTTTGAAATCCCCTTCCGGGTCGGTCAGGCGGCGCAGCTCCGAAAGGGCGGCGGAAAGGTCGTTCACCTGGGTCAGCAGGCGGCCCCGGAACAGGAGTGCTTCGGCGGCGATGTCATCTTTGCGGTGGCTAACAATTGGGGCGGTGATTGCCAACGCACTGTCCGATTTTTTCTGCGCCGAAAGTATCCGCCCAACCATCAGCCGGCTTTTGTCGGTGAAGATCAGGTCGTCCTCGCCCGCGCTTCCGGCCGAGTCAATGATGATGCGGAATTGGACCAGCGCGGCGGCGGTGTCGGCCAGCCCCAGCTGCGATTCGCCAAGCCCGAAACGTGCTTCCATGGCGCGGTTCGATTCGGGGAATCGTTCCAGCAGTAATCCAAAATCGGCTGCTGACTGGTTCCATGATTTGCCAAACAGGCGGATGGTCCCGCGGGCCATTAACGCTTGCGCCGCCGCGCCACTTTGCGGGAAGTCGGTGATAACCTGGGTGTAGGCCATCAGCGCGCTATCCTGCTGGCTGATGTACTCGTAGCTGCGGCCAATCTGGAAGACTGCTTCCGGGCGGAGCGGGGTCTGCGGGAATCCGGCAATCAGCTTCCGATACTCAGCAATGGCCTCGGGATACGCTCCATTATCGAACAAGATTCCTGCCTTCTTGAATGAAAGGGAATCGGCCGGAAGGCGGTTGGGGTTTTTCACCATGAAGCTATCAATCACCGCAACGGCTTCGCGCCCGCGCCCCAATCCTTCCAAGGTGAAGCGTACTTGGTCAATGGCCTCCGGCACGACGGTGCTGTTGGGGTAGTGTTCCAGCACGGAGTAGTACCAGACGTAGGCGCTGTCGTACTGCCCCATGTTGTAGTAGGCATCCCCCAGCGTGAAATGGGCTTGCGGAAGCAGCTCACTTTCGGGGAAGGTGATCAGGAAGTTTTTCAGCTCCATCACCGCCAGCGAATCGCGGTCGCGTTCGTGGTAAATCACGCCGATGTTGTAGGCGTAGGCATCGCGGCGCGGGGATTTTGGGTAATCGCGAATCAGCGAGCGGTAGGTGTCCACGGCGCGGTCCACCTCGTTCATTTGCAGGAAGACATCGGCCAGCCGGAACCGCGCTTCTTCGTCGCGCTTCCCTTTCCCCGCAACCTTCCCGATGGAGGAGTAGGTCTCCACCGCTTTTGCTCGGTCGCCCATCAGCCGGTAGCAGTCGGCAAGGCGCAGCGTTGCTTCGATTGCGCGCTCATCTTGCGGATAGGCCTTCGTGTACTCCAGAAACGTCTCGGCAGAGAGTTTGAATTTCTTCTGTTGGAATCGTGCCCACGCCAGGCCGTACAGTGCCTCATCCCCCCACGGGGAATCGTTCCAGCGTTCGTTCACCTCGGCGTAGTAGCGTTCGGCTTCGGTGTAGGAGCGGGCTTGGTACAAGGCCTCGGCCAGCCAGAAGGTGGCGTTGGTGATGTCGGCCCCGGTGGGGTGTTCGCCCACGTATTGGCGCAGCCGGTCCACCGCGCTGGTGAATCGGCCTTCCTTGTAGAGCATCACCCCTTCGCGGTACAGGGCGCGTTGGAACAACGTCCCTTGCTCGGTGATTCGGCGGGTGCGGGCAAAGGCATATTCGGCATTGGGATAATCGCCAATCGAGGCGTACGACTCGCCAAGCAAGTAGTAGGCCTCCTTCCGAAGCTCACTTTCCGGAAACTGCCGCGCCACAATCTGGAAATAGTGCCGTGCCGAATCGTAGGCGGCGCGGCGGTAATGGATGCGGCCAAGCTGGTAGTAGGCGTTGTCGCTGAAGGACTCGTAGGGAAGCCGGTAGAGCACCGCTTGGAACGTTGCAATCGCCGCGGCGGTGTCGCCACGCAGCGTCTGGATTGCGCCGATTTGGTAGCTGGCCGCGGCCGCAATCGAATCCAACCCTTGCTCCACTTGCCGGAAGGAGTTGATGGCATCATCGTAGCGGCGCAGCTGAAGTTGGGACCAGCCGCTTCCGTAGCGTGCGCTGCGAACGCGGCGGCTTTCGGGATACTGGCGAAGGAAGTCGGTGTAGTAGCGGAGCGCGTCGTCGTGGCGATTCAGCGCGCTGGTGGCTTCGGCCAGGTAGAACGTTTGTTCCTCGCGCTGGCGTTCGCTTCGGGGAATAAAGGCCAGCAGCAGCCGGTAGGCCGATTCATAATTTCCGCGCCGTGCCTCCAGCACTCCCAGCCGAAGCTGCGCATCTTGGGCAAGCTCACTTTCGGGGAATTTTTCCAGCAGCCTGCGGTAAAACTCCGCCGCCAGTGCCGCCGAATCGCGCCCTTCGTTGATCCATCCTTGCAGGTACAACGCATCGTCGCTGAACTCATGCGGGGGAGCGGTAAGCGATCGCCAAGCGTACTTCTCAGCGGTGTCTAATTGCCCTGCATCGGCGTTGGTGCGGGCAACCCAGTATTGGGCTTCGGCAATTCGCGTGGTCCCGCGGGCCAGCGCGTTGCGGAAACTTTGCTGGGCGGTGTCTGGCTTCCCTTCTTGGTAGGCCGCAACCCCACGGATGTACCACAGTTCGGCAATTCGTGGGTCGTCGGGATACTGGAACAAGCATTGGCTGGTGGTCATCAACGCCGCACGGAACCGCCCGGCGCGGAACTGGGCATCGGCCAGCAGAAACAACGCGTCGGACCGGTCCTCGGCTGCGGTGGCCGAGTCAAGCGCGCTGGTCAGCGTGGCAATGGCAATGGAGAAATGCTGTTCTTGAATCAGCGTTTGGGCGGCCCGGGTTGCGCGTGCAAGGGGGCGGTCCTCCTCAACTCGCGGTTGCGCCAACAGGGCAGCCGGAATCAACAGGAAGAGGTATGGGAAAAGTCGAAGGAAATTCACAACTGGATTGGGTTCTCTTGCGTTCTCGCTCGCTCTCTGCTCAACGGATATTGAGCAACTGATGTCGCGTCCGCACAACGCCACGATGCAAGAATAACGCTGGGTTGGTTCCGTTGAAGCAGCAGCGTCCGAATGGTTTGGTGCCGGTGTGTGGGACCCGGAATGGGCGGCACAAAGATAACCAAAGCCTTGTATCAGGGGGCGCGTTTCAGCATGGTGTATTTTTGGGGGGAATGGTTGGAGAGGGGCGGGTAGCCGAAGGTCTTTAGCCTTCGGCGTCTTACTCCCAAAAAACCTTCGGCGGCGGGGCGGGGAACCGGAGGGGGTAGCCGCCCCGACCTCCGTCGGGGTTGGTAAAAGGTCTTTAGCCTTCGGTGTTGGACGAAGCAACCGAACGCAATGGTGTCCGCCAGCGCAGTCGCCCCCTCCCGGCCTCCCCCAAGTTTGGGGGAGGGGCTGGCAGAGGATGCCCCGGGCAACAGCGAACAATGGAGTTTTCTATGAACCCACTTCCCCCCAGCATTGGGGGGAACGCGCAGCCGCTTGCGGCGAAGCAGGGGGGCGCGATGGTGAAGCCCCGGCTTACGCTCACTCACCGCATCGCCAGTTCCGGACCATCTCCCGCTGTTCTTCGGTTTCGGGGGCGGCGATGTGGGCTTGCGAATCTTGGCCAATCCGAAGCTGGTTCAGCAGGGTGATGGCTTCTTCGTTTGCCCCTTTCCCATGCCGCGCAAGCCAACATCCCACAACCGTTCCGGTGCGCCCTTTCCCCCCCAAGCAATGGAGGTAGATTGGGTGGCGCGCTTCAATCGCTTCATCAATCTGGTCCAGGATTGCGGCCATTTGCGTGGGGGATGGAACCGAAAAATCACGGATTGAAATCCGCTGGCAACGGAGGCCGATGTTGGCTTGGACCGCAAGCTGTTGGAACTGCGATTCGTAAGAAGGGAAGGGGTTCCCGAAGCGGTCCCGTTCATCGGATTCCATCAGGTTGATGATCTGGCGGATGCCGCAGCCAATCAGTGCGCGGCCCTGTTCTTCGGTTTGGTGGGGGTGGGTGCTTCCGGGAAAAAAGCCTGCCAGAAAGAGCCCGGGAACAACCCAGTAGCTTCGCGGGAAAGGGCGTTGAGGTTGATGGCGTGCGTTGTTCATACCGTGCAAAAACCTTCGGTGGCAAGGGGAAGGGGAAGCGTGTGGCCGAACTCCAATCTATCTTTGCGGCCTGCGCAACCCAATACCTACTTGGCAATGATTCGGCAATGATACGGACAACGATCGCCTCATTGGCCCTTCTTTTCTGTGGCCTTTGCTGTGCCCCCCACTTCCTTCCCCCCGATGCTGCTGTTCGGGCCTTATCCACCGTGCAAGATCAGTGGCAAAGCGTCCGGCAGCTGACGTTGTTCGGCAGGATCAATTACTACCCCGACTCAACCATCTACTACTGGGAGGCATACCTTACCAACAGCGATTCGCTGAAAGTGGTGTTGAACAATCCGAAGGGGGGGGAGTCGCGGATTATCTGCGCCACGCCGGAGCGATTTCTGTACCTGAACACCCGCGACTCGGTGGCCTACGAAGGGGAGCCAACCGCAGCGGCCTTCCAGCTGGCGATGTGGATTCCGTTGGAGTTCCACCAGATGATCGCCTACTTCCGCAACCAGATGCCGGTGGTCCCAGAGTTTGGGGAGTACGACGCAAGCATCACCGGCACGCGCATCGCCTACACCTTTCCCGATGACCCGCACGGCGCAGGCTTCACGATTGACACCGCCAAGCACGACCTGCTGTCGGTTGGCTGGACCCCTGATTTGCGGAATCCCACCGGTGTGATCCTTATCACCTACAGCAACTACATGAAGCTGAACCGCCGCCGCTACGCCCGCTGGGGAACCATTGAATGGAACGCGCCGGAAGGCATTCCTTACTCCGGGAAAAACCGCGCCCGCTACACCGTGCAATCGCAGCTGGACACCATCAAAGGGGGGCGGCAACGCTGGCCGGAGCTTTCCCCCGCGATTGCACGGCGGCAGCTGTGAAAGGGAACCTCCGCACCGTGCGTTTGGTTAGCGGACCACCACCACGCGCTGGATAGATTCCTGATTGGATGAAGCGTCCCGACCACGAACGCGGAGCAGGTAACTGCCGGATGGAAGTCCCCCAATCGGCATTGCTATCTGGTGAGTTCCGGAAGGATACTCGGCCCCGGCAATCCGTTGGCCAACAATCCCCCCGCGGCCGTCCACCAGCTCGGCAGTGATGGTTGCTGGCAAGCGGAGGCGAATCGTGAACAGCAGCTGGTTGGCAAGCGGCGCAACGGAAATCTGCGAAACCAGCGGTGGCGCATCACCAGCCCCCGAAGCATTGACGCTGCCGATTGGAGGGTTGACCAATGGGAGCTTCAGCAGGAACCCATCGCGGTTGCCGGAGTAGGTGCGGTTTGCAGCCCCGGGCGTTGTGGGGAAGTTTGGGGCACTGGTAAACCCAGCAACGTAGGCGTTCCCCGGTTGGTCCACGGCAACGGCAATGGCTTCATCGCGAAGGTCGCTGCCGAAGAAGGAAGAATAGAGCAGCCGGTTCCCAGTGGAGTGGAGCTTGGCAACAAAGGCATCATCGCCCCCGGTGATTGTTGGAAAATCGGCGTTGGGGGTGGTTGGGAAATCAGCCGATGCCGTTTGCCCAACCACGTACGGGTTGTTGCGGTCATCCATCCCCATTCCGGTGATTCGGTCCATCCCGCTTCCCCCCAAAAAAGTGGAGAACTCCAGCATGGACCCAGCGGCGGAAAGCCGGGTGATAAATCCATTCTCATTATCCGAAGTGGTGGGAAGAAGGGAGCCAGCAGTGGTGGGGAAATTCGCCGATAATGTTCGCCCTGCAACCAGGGCCTGGCCCCCGGGCGTCACCGCAATGCCGTTTGCGAAATCATCGGCACTGCCGCCGAACACCGTTGAGTACAGAAGCTGCGTAAGGGTGGGGTTGAACTTGCTGACGAACACCTCAATATTCCCCGCACGTGAATCGCGGTAGGCGTTGGGCGTCACCGGAAAATCGGATGACCGCGTGATGCCGGTGATATAAACATTCCCGGACGTGTCCAGCGCGATGGCGTTGGCTTCGTCAACGTTATCCCCCCCAATCAGCGTTGCCGCCACAATGGAATCCCCCGAAGGGTTTATCCGCACAACGTAGCTGTCGTAATTGGCATGAAGGACCGAGTCGAACGCGCCGGGGGACGTGGGGAACGATTGGTTCAGCGTCCGCCCCGTAAGGTAGGCGTAGCCCTTGCGGTCGGTGGCCAAACTGAAAGCGAAATCGCCGTAGGAAGCGGTGACGTAGGTGGAGAAAAGAAGCGCGTCGCCCGTGGGGGAAATCCGTGTTAAAAAGCTGGCGGTGTTGGCCGAATCAATTTGGCTGCGGAGCGCGGCGGGGGTTGTGGGAAACTGGCGCGACCGTGTCCAGCCAGCAACCAGCAACGTTCCTGTGGCATCGCTTGCCAAGCCCAACGGCATCTCATCCCCTTCCCCTCCCAGATACGTGGCGTACAGCATCACGCCTGCATCGGGGCTGTACTTGGCAATCACAACGTCGCGCCCTGCCGAGTAGGCGATGCTGTACGCGCCGTCGTTGGTGGGGAAGTCGGTGGAAAGTGAGTAACCTCCAGCGTAGATATTGCCGGACGAGTCGCGGCAGACCGCAAGCATCAGATCATCCTGGCTTCCACCCACCAGCGTTGAGAAGACCAACGGGTCAATCACCAATGGCTTGCTGCGGTCGTAGCTGCCAAGGTCAAACCCCAACACCCCTGGCGCGGTGTGGGCAAATCGGCATTCAATCTCTTTCCTCTGGTGGCCTTCCCCCTGGTATGCCACCAATCCTTTCTGCTCGATGGTCCCAACCGGTGTCTCGATCAACAGCGTTCCCCGTGGTGTGATGGTGATTCCGGTTGCGCCGCTAATCGTAAACTGAACCTTCTGCGGGTCGGCATTTGGGGCAACCAGCAGGTCGTAGCGTAAGTCCCCGTTTTGAAGATAGTAGCGGGCATCAATGCCGGGGTAGATATTGGCCACATATGCTTCTTCCCAAACGGGAACCGCCGGAAACCACTGGCCCGGCGATGACCCACGGAAAAAATTACAGCGGGTGGGCCGCTCCCCTGCGGTGGTGGTTGCTGGTTGCGTGTTCGCCCCCAGAAACGTTGTCCGAATCACCACGCCCTCCCTTCGGGAATCACCTCCATTCTCCGTTGGGGTGGTTTGCAGATCGGTCACCCAGCCATTGGCGGTGATCCATGTGGTGGTTCCAAGCGTTTGCAAACGGTAGAGCACGCTGCGGTTCCATTGCCCGCGATTCTCCACAAACCCGCCAACGCTCAGCTGTGCCCACAAGGGAACCGCCCATAACATCAGGAGGGCGCATAACGCGGATTTCAACAATTGGCTCATGAACGATCTGATTACTTGGTGTTGATGATTGCTTGGGCGCCGCCAAGAAGTGAGGCCGCAAACATACAGTTTTGAGCCAACAGCGGCTTGAAAGCTCTTCACCGCTTTTGCACGGGAGGGCCGGGTAGTGGGGTGATGCGGGGAGCGGTTGCACCGTACGATCCCGCCGCATCCAATGCTGGGGGATGGGTGGCGATTTCACCACGTTTGGCACATTGCCACGCGATTTGGGGGTTTGCTTCTCCCCCTCCCTTGTGTATCTTGCCAACAGTTATTCAAAACACACGATAAAAAGCGATAGAACCAATGGGTATCAACGGCTACAACGCTAACGGCCATGCCAGCGAAGGGGAACAACTGAGCTTCGATTTCTACGAAGCAAAATCTGCCTGGGAAAACGCAGCTGCGGCGGCAAAAACCACCGGATTTAAGCACACCTCCCTTTCCGGCGATGAGGTGCAACTGATGTACACCCCCGATGACGTGAAAGGGTGGGAGTACATGAAAAAATCCGGATTCCCGGGCGAATATCCCTTTACCCGTGGCGTTCACGCCAATATGTACCGGGGAAAAGTCTGGACCATGCGGCAATTTGCCGGGTTCGGCACCCCCGAGGACACCAACGAGCGGTTCAAATATCTGTTAGCCCACGGCCAAACCGGGCTTTCCACGGCGTTCGACCTTCCAACGCTGATGGGGCGCGACTCCGACGACCCGATGTCGGAAGGGGAAGTTGGAATCTGCGGGGTGGCGGTAAGTTCGCTTGCTGATATGGAGCTGCTGTTCGACGGCATCCCCCTCGACAAAGTCTCCACCTCGATGACCATTAACTCCCCGGCAATCATGGTGTTCGCCTACTACTTGGCGGTTGCCGAAAAACAGGGGGTTGCGTTCAATAAGCTGCGCGGCACGCTGCAGAATGATATTCTGAAGGAGTACATCGCCCAAAAGGAATATCTGTTCCCGCCGCGCCCATCGGTTCGGATTATTGCCGATATGATCGAGTGGTGCACCACCGAAGCGCCGCAATGGAACCCGGTATCCATCAGCGGATATCACATCCGCGAGGCCGGCTCGACCGCCGCACAAGAGCTTGCGTTCACCCTTGCCGACGGCTTTGCCTACGTGGAAGAATGCTTGGCCCGCGGGATGGATATTGATGCGTTTGCCCCACGGCTTAGCCATTTCTTCAACTCTCACATTGACTTTTTCGAGGAGATCGCAAAATTCCGCGCCGCACGGCGGATTTATGCACGGCGGATGCGGGAAAAATATGGCGCGAAAAACCCGCGTTCCTGGATGCTCCGGTTCCACACGCAAACCGCCGGATGCAGCCTAACAGCGCAGCAGCCGGAGAACAACATCGTCCGCACCGCAATCGAGGCATTGGCGGCGGTGATTGGCGGAACGCAATCGCTGCACACCAACTCGATGGATGAAACGTTGGCGCTCCCTTCGGAAAAAGCGGTAAAAATCGCGCTACGCACGCAGCAAGTGATTGCGTATGAGACAGGGGCAATAAATACCATTGATCCATTAGGCGGCAGTTATTACATTGAGGCGTTGACAGATAAAATCGAGGCCGAAGCGGAATCCTATTTCGACCGGATTGAGGCTTTGGGTGGGGTGATCCCAGCAATTGAAATGGGATTTTTCCAGCGCGAGATTGCCGACGCGGCATACCGTTACCAGCGGGAATTAGATGCCAAGGAAAAGATCATTGTTGGGGTGAACGATTTTGTGGAAGAGAACGAGAAAATAGACATCCCGATCCTGCAGATCACGAAGGATGTGGAGCAGAAGCAAGTTGCGCGGCTACGCGAACTACGCGCCAGCCGGAACATCGAGGGGGTGGAATCGGCATTGGCGGCGCTGCGTCAATCCGCCCAAGACGGCACCAACCTGATGCCCCGAGTCCTAGATTGCGCCCGCGCCTACGTCACCGTAGGCGAAATGTGCCGCCTACTGGAAGAAGTCTTTGGGATTTATGAGGAGCAGGTGGTGTTTTGAGCACAATAAAGAATATGAAGACAACAAAAAATACTCCTGCTGTAAAAGATCAAGTTCGTGATTATTGGAATAATCAGCCTTGTGGGACGCAATTCACGGAAGCATTACCCTTCAGTAAAGAGTACTTTGCCAATATAGAAGAACACCGATATACGGTTGAGCCAGAAATTTTTTCTTTTGCTCAATTTACACGGTATCGCGAAAAAAAAATCTTAGAGGTCGGCACTGGTGCTGGAAGTGATTTTACTCAATGGGTAAGATCCGGTGCAAACGCTACAGGGATAGATGCTACAGAAGCCGGAGTTCAACATACTACTCAACGACTGCTTCTTGAAGGATTAAACAACTTTGAGTTGATAGTTGGAGATTGCGAAAAACTACCGTTCCCAGAGAATACATTTGACCTTGTCTACAGCTGGGGAGTCATACACCACACCCCGAATACATGGGGTGCGTTATCAGAAATCATTCGTGTATGCAAACCGGGTGGTGAAATTAAGGTGATGATTTATCATAGGCATTCATTGTTGTCTTTATTTTTTTGGGTTAAATACGCGTTGCTAAAAGGTAGGCCATGGAAGAGTCTATCTTGGTGTCTAAGTAATTATATGGAAAGTGTTGGAACTAAAGCCTATACGCGTAAAGAGGTTCAGAATTTTTTAATAAAGCAACCTGTAAATACGATCAAGATTAATACCTATCTGACCTTCTATGATAGGCTTGAACGATTCGGAACAGCATATACTAAGATAGCTCAATGCCTTGCTTGGCTACTGGGAGGGAATAGGGTTGGATGGTTTTTAACTATCCGTGCACAAAAAAACCAATAACGGTGCTCAAGCAAGGTTCAAAATACCCAACTCTTTATCCATCATCTGGAGGTTGTCATGAAAAAGGTTCTATACCTTGCGTTTTGGGGTCTTATCCTTTGCTCTTCGATTGCTCTAGGGCAGTTGCGAGTAGCATATCCAAATGGAAGTGAACAGTTAAAGGGAAAGGAACTGTGTACAATCCGCTGGGAAGGGGTTGACGCTATAACTAAGGTAGATATTGATTATAGTACAAACAGCGGGAATTCATGGACTCCGATTATAAACGGTGTAAATGGGCTTTCCTATAATTGGAAAGTGCCAAATATTAATAGTTCCCAGTGCTTGCTACGTGTTAAAACAGAGCAAAAGACATCCACTGCTGAGATAAAGGTATTTCAGGGTCATGGTAGCTATATAAATTCAGCATGTTTTGATAAGGCTGGGGGGCGGATAGCAACGAATAGCGATGACAATACAACACGGATATGGTCAATAACCACAGGTTTGACATTAGTGACATTGACGGGGCATAGTGGCGATGTGTACTGGTCGGAATTTAGCAGCGATGGGAGCAAGATCGTGACCGGTAGCGATGATGGGACGGTGCGGTTGTGGGATGCAAATACAGGGACATTGTTACGGAAGATGGAGGGTCATACCTCGACGGTAACGCATGTGGCATATAATCCGAATGGGAACGAAGTTGCCAGTTCGAGTGATGATGGAACCGTGCGGATATGGAATGCGGCAACAGGGGAGTTAAAGACAACATTGAGGGGTCACACGAATGGAGTCCATTCGGTAGCCTACAGCCGTGATGGGAGCATGTTGGTGACAGCGAGTCGTGATTTCACGGTCAAGCTATGGAAGGTTGGGACATGGGAATTGAAGCGAACGCTGGTAGGGCATACAGGTATGGTGAATTCAGCGGAGTTCAGCAATGATGGGAGCCTGGTTGTGAGTGCAGGACGAGACAACACGGCACGGGTATGGGATGCCGCGAGTGGGGAGTTAAAGGGGACGTATAGTCAATATGACACATGGTTATGGCATGCATCGTTTAGTCCGGATGGGAAGCGTGTTGTGACGGGTGATCGGGATGGATATGCGAAGATATGGGAAGTTGGAAGTGGTCAATTGGTGGATTCGTGGTATGCGCATGATGGGGAGGTAGGCTCGGCGTGGTATTCACCGGATGGGCTGAGTGTATTGACTGCGGCGAACGATCAGGTAGCTCGTTTATGGTCGTTAAGTTCCTCCAATGCTTCTGCTTCTGACACCTCCGATAACCTCTGGACTATTGTCTCAGGCCCTTCTATGCTGCGGGTTGTTCAACCAAATGGTGGAGAAACGCTAGTAGTCGGAGCAAACGCTGTAATTAAATGGGAAGGTGTTTCAACCGAGGATAATGTAAAGATTGAGTACAGTACAAATAATGGAGAGAACTGGGCGATCGTTACTCCCAAGGCATCAGGGCTAAGTTATAATTGGAAAGTTCCTAGTACGGTAAGCACTAATTGCTTGCTAAAAATCTCCTTAGATGAGGATGCATCTGTCATGACTTTTCAGGGTCATGGTAGCTATATAAATTCAGCATGTTTTGATAAGGCTGGGGGACGGATAGCAACGAATAGCGATGACAATACAACACGGATATGGTCAATAACCACAGGTTTGACATTAGTGACATTGACGGGGCATAGTGGCGATGTGTACTGGTCGGAATTTAGCAGCGATGGGAGCAAGATCGTGACCGGTAGCGATGATGGGACGGTGCGGTTGTGGGATGCAAATACAGGGACATTGTTACGGAAGATGGAGGGTCATACCTCGACGGTAACGCATGTGGCATATAATCCGAATGGGAACGAAGTTGCCAGTTCGAGTGATGATGGAACCGTGCGGATATGGAATGCGGCAACAGGGGAGTTAAAGACAACATTGAGGGGTCACACGAATGGAGTCCATTCGGTAGCCTACAGCCGTGATGGGAGCATGTTGGTGACAGCGAGTCGTGATTTCACGGTCAAGCTATGGAAGGTTGGGACATGGGAATTGAAGCGAACGCTGGTAGGGCATACAGGTATGGTGAATTCAGCGGAGTTCAGCAATGATGGGAGCCTGGTTGTGAGTGCAGGACGAGACAACACGGCACGGGTATGGGATGCCGCGAGTGGGGAGTTAAAGGGGACGTATAGTCAATATGACACATGGTTATGGCATGCATCGTTTAGTCCGGATGGGAAGCGTGTTGTGACGGGTGATCGGGATGGATATGCGAAGATATGGGAAGTTGGAAGTGGTCAATTGGTGGATTCGTGGTATGCGCATGATGGGGAGGTAGGCTCGGCGTGGTATTCACCGGATGGGCTGAGTGTATTGACTGCGGCGAACGATCAGGTAGCTCGTTTGTGGTCGTTAAGTTCCTCCAATGCTTCTGCTTCTGACACCTCCGATAACCTCTGGACTATTGTCTCACCATCATCATCAGTTGAAGATGATGATGCTATGCAATTAGTCAGTATTTACCCTAATCCATCATCAGATTATATAAGGGTAAAGGCAAATTTGGATTATCAGGTTATCGGCACATCAGTTAGACTTAAGATCGTGAATCTACTTGGCCAAATTATGGATATTGAATCTTTGGAAGGGAAAGAGGATATTTCGTTATCAACGACTCAATTACCTACCGGATTATATTACGTGGTCTTGGAAGGAGAGAAAGGTAAGATCACATACCCTTTCTCAATAGCACGATGATCATAACCCATTAATGAGTAGAGCAGTTCGGTAGTAAAGCACTACTGAACTGCTCTACTTAGTTTCACTGAACTACTACCAACGAACGCATAAGCTAATCACCATGTGTGGAATAGTCGGAATTGTTCACCCTACTAATACGAGTCGAATAGTAGATGAATCTGTTATTACCAGAATGACAGATAAAATTGCTCATAGAGGGCCAGATGATTCCGGCATCTATATTTCTCAGAATAAAAAGGTAGGATTAGGATTCCGAAGATTATCCATCGTAGATTTAAGCTATGCTGGACATCAGCCGATGTCCGACGAATCTTTAAACTATTGGATGATATTTAATGGTGAAATCTATAACTACAAAGAAATAAAAAACGAATTGCTAAAAAAAGGATATAAATTCCGCTCAAATACAGATACTGAAGTTATTCTGAATGGATATATAGAATATGGAATTGATATTATATCCAAACTTAATGGAATGTTTGCTATAGCATTATGGGATGAGAAACAACAGATTCTATATGTAGTTCGAGACAGATTAGGTATAAAGCCTTTGTATTTCTATTGTAAGAATAATTCGTTTGCTTTTGGCTCTGAAATTAAATCAATTATAGAATTTATAGCGGATAAGCCAACTCTAAATCATCAAGCATTTGCAGATTACCTCACCTACCTAAGCTCTCCTCCAGTGATGTCATTTTTTAATGACATCAATAAAATGATGCCAGGGCATATCATCGAATATAGTGTACGCACAGGTGATATGCGGCAATACGAATATTGGGATGTTCAAGCAACATCTACCCAAAGTGATAATATTGAGCTTGATGAAGAAGACTACATAGAAAAAATTCGTTCGCTTTTGAAAGAATCAATACAAATGCAAATGATGGCTGATGTGCCATTCGGTGTTTTATTATCAGGAGGTATTGATTCCTCGCTAAATGTTGCTTTGATGTCTGAAGTGTTGAATCAGCCTGTTGAAACTTTTTCAATTGGTACAAATTTTGGTGTAAAGTATAATGAGTTCCAGTATGCTCGTCAGGTGGCCAGTCTGTACAAAACAAATCATCATGAAATTCTCATAGATGAGAAAGATGCCTTTAACTGTATAGATTCTTTGGTATGGCATTTGGATGAGCCTAATGCAGATCCTGTGTGCATTCCTCTATATCATCTAAGTAAATTTGTACGCCAATCAGGCACTATCGTTGTTCAAGTAGGAGAAGGATCTGATGAGCTGTTCAGTGGCTATCAGCATTATATTAGAGAGTATCAGTTCTATAATAAATTCTATAATGTGATGCCGAATTTTATAAGTAAAGGGGCTTATAATCTGTCGAATATGTTTTATAAGTATCACCCTATAACAGAGTATTTTAGAAGGTCGTTATATAATAACGGATCATTCATAGGCGGAGCTAGTACAGCAGGCTTTACCGAACATCTGAAGGGAGTAATGAATCTCTCTCTTAATACTGATCCTGCATCAAAGATCAGTGTTGATTATATGAATAAAGCTAAGGAAAAAAACTTTGATTACCTTAATCAAATGATCTATTTTGAACTTAAAAATAGACTTGCTGAACTATTACTTATGCGTGTTGATAAAATGTCCATGGCTCATTCAATTGAGGCTCGTGTTCCGTTCTTAGATCATCGGTTAGTAGAATTAGCAATGAAGATCCCAGAGCAATTCAAAATTAAAAACAAGACACCTAAATATATACTGAAAAAAAGCTGCGAAGGAATACTCCCAAATTCGATAATTTATCGAAAAAAACAAGGATTTGCTGCGCCAATTTCAATATGGATGAAAGATGGAGAACTGGGAAAATATGCTGTGGATAATATCGTAAGTTCAAAGCTCGTATCTCAAAAAATAATCCCCCGAGATTTTGTTAAAAATCTCCATTATCGGCATTGTAAAGGCTATGAAGATCATAGTGAGCGGCTGTGGAGCTTGCTAATGGTTGCGCGATGGATAGATAAATTTGATGTTGGAATCGACAATTAACATGCTCACCTTACGCAGAATTTAGGAAGTGAATTATTGTCGGTTCAGGGGATCCGCCCTTACGGCAACAGGGTTCAGCATGAGTAACGAGCATTCTTAATGGAGCACCAAGGATGCCCAATTTCCCAGATACCGCTTGGTCTTGCGTAAGGTGAGTAACATGCTATCAAACACTGTCTAAACAATGGAACCTATGCGTACATCTTTACTGACGATCATCGTTCTGTTATTACCGGCGATGATTCTTGCCCAATCCCCCGACGAACCCTCCCAAAAAACAATCTATGTTACTGGGATGGCCGAGGCGGTGGTGGAGCCGGATGAGGCTTCCTTTCTGGTGCTGATCCAAACGAAGGATGTCAACATTGATTCCGCGCTTGGCAAAAATGCCAAAATCTGGGGGAAATTCCTTGACCTGATTCAGGAAATGGCGATCCCCTCCAGCCTTATCCAGTCCGACCGCGTGGACATTGAACCGGAGTACTTGGGGAAAACACCCGAGTACAGCATTGCACGCGGGAAAAGCTCCTACAAGGAAGAGGACGAACCTACGGTCCATGAGTACTCCGTGGAACGGCGCGTTGCCGTAACGCTGAAGGACTTGAACCGCTACACCGAGATGCTGGCCAAAATCTTAAAACTTGATCTGAAAATCAGTACCAACCCCATCATTCGCCTTTCCACCATTGACGCTAAGCGCGAGGAACTCCGCCTGGCCGCCATACGCAATGCAAAGGAGCGGGCCGTGTCGCTTGCTGCTGAAATTGGTGCGGGGGTTGGCGATGCTGTCTATATCCGCGAACGGGACGGGGCAGGGGGATACGATGAGGAGGATTATGCCAGCATTGCAGCGTTGCGCTCCGGCGATATGGCATCGGCCAGCAGAAGCATCACTCCTGGAAAACTTACGGTCCGCTACGCAGTTACGGTGGTTTTTGAGCTGGTGAAAAAATAATCGGCGCAACGTGGAGCGCGACCCCTGCTGCTCCTAAATACAGAACGGGAGCCTAATAACCATTAGGCTCCCGTTCTATTTCTAAGATGCCGCATCAGCATTGTCTTGTCATCGTTCGGTCGTACAGTCCATTCGCGGTCCTAACTGACGTTGCATCTTGTTCTGTTGGTACGGCTGTCGTCTGCTGCGCTCTCTCCTTGCGCTGTCCTTTCTCTCTCTCTCGATCTATGTGGTGGGTTGTTGTATGAAGGTTTTGGCGGAGGCGATGAATAACGTGTACCATAGTTCCATTACGCTGTCCCGTTCATCATTCGCTCTCTGTTCTCTCTCATGTAGTGCTGAGTATTCCGAGGTAGTCATCATCATAACCTCCGCCAAGAACGTTCTGATCTATGTTCAAGGTACTCTGTTCTGTACCGGCTTCAAGGGGGACAACGGCACGGGGAGCGGAAAGGTTAGCGGCTGTAAGAAAAAAAAAATGTAAGACCCCAAAACAATGCAGGCATGGGGTGGTTTCCCCATGCCTGCTGTTGCCGTGCTGAGCGGCTGCAAAGTGGCTGTATGGCTTACATCGCTGCGATAATCGCATCGCCGAATTCGCTGCATTTGATCTCGGTTGCCCCTTCCATCAATCGGGCAAAATCGTACGTCACGCGCTTGTTGGCGATTGCGCCGTCCATCCCTTTGATAATAAGATCGGCGGCTTCGGTCCAGCCCATGTAGCGGAGCATCATCTCGCCGCTTAAAATCACCGAGCCTGGGTTGACTTTATCCAGATTGGCGTATTTCGGTGCGGTTCCGTGGGTTGCCTCGAAAATGGCCGCCCCGCTGATGTAGTTGATATTTGCCCCGGGCGCAATTCCGATTCCGCCAACTTGTGCGGCCAGCGCGTCGCTAAGGTAGTCGCCGTTCAGGTTCAGCGTGGCGATTACGTCGAACTCATCCGGGCGGGTAAGAACCTGCTGCAGGGTGATGTCGGCAATCGCGTCTTTAATCACGATTCCGGCCCCGGGCTTCCCTTCCGGGATCCGGCACCATGGCCCGCCGTCAATTTCTTCGGCACCGAAGTAGCGTTTGGCAACGTCGTAGCCCCAGTCGCGGAAGGCGCCTTCGGTGAACTTCATGATGTTCCCTTTGTGAACCAGCGTGACGCTTTTGCGGTTGTTGGCAATCGCGTAGCTGATGGCGCTGTGGATCAGCCGGACGCTTCCGCTGCGGCTTACCGGCTTGATTCCCAAGCCAACCATCACCTCATCGAACGATTCCGGCACGCCAACGGTATCCCAGAATCCAGTGGCCTTCGCGCTGGTTCCAAAACGGATTTTGTCGAACATCTTCGGGAACTCCGCCTGCAAAAAGTCCAGCATCTTTTGGGCCTCAGGGGTTCCCGCTGCCCATTCAATCCCGGCGTAGATGTCCTCCGTGTTCTCACGGAAGATCACCATATCCACTTTTTCTGGATGGCGAACGGGGCTTGGAACTCCATTGAACCAACGGACCGGGCGCAAGCAGACGTACAGGTCCAGCATCTGGCGCAAGGCCACGTTCAGGCTGCGAATCCCGCCGCCAACCGGCGTTGTCAGCGGCCCCTTGATCCCCACCAAATATTTTTTGAATGCGTCCAGCGTGTCCTCGGGAAGCCAGATTGCCTCCCCATACACCTCGTTCGCTTTTTCGCCGGCATAGACTTCATACCAGGCAATCTGCTTGGTTCCGCCGTAGGCTTTTTCGACGGCGGCATCCAACACGCGGACGCTGGCGCGCCAGATGTCGGCTCCGGTTCCGTCCCCCTCGATAAAGGGAACGATGGGGTTGTTCGGGACGTTGAGTTGCCCCTGCTGCATGGTGATCGGTTCGCCAACGGTTGGCGGCTGAAGCGTGAATGCCATATTGGTGTTATTGGTTCATTGTTGATGATTGCTGGAAAGGCGCAAAGATACGGGGAGCAAGGGGGGAAGGAATGAAACGAGAGGAAAAGAAGAAAAACGGGGTGCGGGGGAACTGCTCCCAACGGCCAGCCCGGGAGCAGCGCACTACCGCGCCCCCCTGCTTCGCCGCAAGCGGCGAAGCGTTCCCCCAATGCTGGGGGGAAAAGGCTTTTAGAAAGATTGGTTGTTCGCTGTTGTTCGGGTCATCGGTTGCCAGCCCCTCCCCCAGCATTGGGAGAGGGGTTGGCTGCGGTGGCGGATTCTGATGAATCGAAGACAATGAGCCAAAGACCGAGATGCCGAAGGCTAAAGACCTTCGGCTACCGCCGCAAGCGGCGAAGCGTTCCCCCAATGCTGGGGGGAAAAGATTTTTAGAAAGATTGGTTGTTCGCTGTTGTTCGGGTCATCGGTTGCCAGCCCCTCCCCCAGCATTGGAGGAGGGGGCTGGCTGCGGTGGCGGATTCTGATGAATCGAAGACAATGAGCCAAAGACCGAGATGCCGAAGGCTAAAGACCTTCGGCTACCGCCGCAAGCGGCGAAGCGTTCCCCCAATGCTGGGGGGGAAAGATTTTTAGAAAGATTGGTTGTTCGCTGTTGTTCGGGTCATCGGTTGCCAGCCCCTCCCCCAGCATTGGGGGAGGCGGGGAGGGGGCTTGCTGCGGTGGCGGATTTCCGCCGCAGAGTCTTGTTTGGCTCTAACAGGCTCTGCCCCGTGTATCCTTCCCTTCAGTTCTCTGTTCTTCTTGCTGGGATTCCGTACTCCGTCCTTCTTGCTTGAAATTCTTCCGTCGCCATACTATCCCTGCCGTTCGCGGCCTTCCCGATGACGACCTGTGCGCAATGATCGCCACGGGGAACCATCGGGAATCGGAGGCTGCGTTTACGGAACTCTACGGCAGATACGCCCGGCGAATCCATGCCTACTGCGTCCGCATCGTGACGGATCCGCAGGATGCCGAGGATGTTTTCCAGGAGACGTTCATCCGCTTCCATCACACCCTGCGGAAAAAAAACGGCGCGGAGAATGGAGAAGGCGACCCGCCGCCAAGCCGGAACACCTCGGGGCTGCTGTTCACCATTGCGCGGAATCTGTGCCTGAACCAAAAACAACGGAACATCCGCTGGAAGACCGAGCAGGTGGAAAGCGATATGCTCCACGCCTGGGACAAACCCTACGAACAAAAAGAGATGGTGGAGCTTATCACCACCGCGCTGGAATTGCTGCCGCACGACTACCGCGAGGCGTTTGTCCTGCGTGAGTATGATGGGCTTCCGTACAACGAAATCGCCGAGCTTACCGGGGCTTCGCTGGCAACAGCAAAAATCCGGGTGTTCCGCGCAAAAGAAAAACTCCGCAAGATTCTGGAACCATACTTGCGGGATAGCCAAGTAAACGATTAGCGCGCCGCCGTGCCGCTGCCAAATGGTGTTGAAGTATCATGGCCTACTCCGAAATGCTGCATGATTTGCTGGAAGGATCGCTGCCCTCTGCACGCGAGGAAACGTTGTTCCGCGCGCTGGCGGCCGATGACGACCTCCGCTTCGAGTTCAAGTCGCTCCTGAAAATGCGCGATGCCGTCCGCGACGACGACCGCGCCGTGGCGGTGCCGATTAGCTCCACCACCCAGATCTTCAGCCAGCTTGGATATCTGGCTCCTGGGCTTGGTGCGGGGGCCGTTGGCGGAAGCGGGGTTGCAACCTTCCTCCGCTCATTTGGCACGCACGCCACCGCAGTGGTGGTGGGCATCATCCTTGCCAGCAGCTGGTTCCTTTGGATTGATGGCGGCCACCAACAAGAAGCAAACCTTGCCGCGACCTTGCCGGCGATTTCACACACCTTGCTGCCAAAACTGTTGGGAGATGGAGTGAGAAATGGAGTGAAGAGTGGAGCGGGAGATGGAGTGAACAATGGAGTTCCCCCGTCGCAGCGGCCGGAAGCGGGGGGCGGATTTGCGAAGTCTTCCGCCCCGGCGGTGGCTTCGGCACGATTGCCAAGGGCCCCGCAATCCACAGCGATTGATGCCGCCGCCGATGGCGGTCAACATGGCAACCAACATGGCAATCAAACAGTTGCTTCGGCAAACACCAATGATGCCGATGGCGGATCCACAAGCATTGCCCCAGCCAGCGCGCTGCTCCGGAATCAATCGCCGCAGCCGCTTGGCGATGGGGCGCGGGCTATCACCCCGGCAGAGCTTCGCGCCGCGCCCGACACGGTGGGCCTATCCAACTCTGCCGGAAGCGTATCGCTGGAAACCCCGGCATTGCTTTCCAGCAGTGCCGTTGCGCCCGCCGCCACAGGGCGTTCCTTCCGTCCCGATTTCCGGTTGGGATTGCGTGCGGTTGCGCCGATGCACCTTGCCCAGCCAACGCAGCCCTTGCCAACGGGTGATGGTCTGAACAACGTCGCCGCTTCGCTGGTGGTGCGTGGGTTCTCGCAGAATTTTGCGGCGGTGCTAGAGGCGGGGCGCGAGTCGTACATCCAGAAGTTCGACCAGCTGAAATCGGACGGGCGTATCTTCCACGTTGAGCAAGCCCCTTCGGTGCTGTGGGGTGGGATCGGGGTGCGGTACTCGCTCAATCCAGAGTCAACGTTCAGCCCGTTCGTGCAGGGGCTTGTTGGCGGTTCGGAGGCCGGCCCGATTGTTCGCTCGATGATCGGCCTTGATTGGCAGTTCAGCCGCTCGGCAGGGCTAACCCTTGGGGTGGATTACAGCGCGCTCAGCTTCGCGTTCCAGGACCGCACGTGGTACTCGCAGCGGGTTGGCGTTGGCGGCGGGCTAACCTTCCGGCTGATAGAAGATTAATGGAAGATTAGAAGATTGATCTGGAAGATTGAAGACGATGATGGAAATGATCCAAGCAATGAAACAGGAAATGAGAGGTTATCGCTGGGTGAGTGCCGCGCTGATGGTGGCGGCAATGGCGTTGCTGGCTTCGGCCTGCAAGTCGCCAACGGATTTCGACACGCCGCAAAATGTTGACTCCACACAGGTGGGTGATACGGTCGTCCCGTTTGCGTCCAATGCGGTGCTGGTTCCGCCGTTCACCCAAACGATTGCCGTCAACGGCTTTGTTTTCCTGCATGAGCTTCCGCTGGGAAGTGACAGCCCCACGCAGAATATTTCAGGGCTGTTCGTTCGGCGTGCTGGCAACGCAACCGTCACGCTGGCGTTGGATCTGCAGCACGATCCGGCCCAATCGTACTTTGGCACGGGGGGATTTATTCCGTACCAAGTGGTGGGGCTAACGGTGAACATGAAGGACCTTCCCGCCGACTCCCTTTCCAGTGAAACCCGCGTGGCCAACGAATCGGATGGGGCCGCAACGCTGACCCTTGCCGAATATGATTTGAAAGGAAAAGTGGTTGGGACAAGGGCACTTCCGGCACGGGCGCAACTCACGCTCAGCACCGTGATGGTGATGGGATCGCCCATTAGTAGCACCCCGGTGCCGATGATCGAAATCCAGATTCGCCTTACCGCCACCGATACCGCCGACCCCGGCGGCAACGTCTTCTTCTACCGCGTTGATGGCGCGGTGTACATCCCGTGGCCGTAGGGCGTGCCGGAAGCTACGGTTCCCAATTGTTCAGTGATTGACCGTTCGCAGGAAAGCCAGGGCGCGCTATTTCCGCCCCGACTCCCACGACTCCGCCACGGTCAGCGCCACCACGTTGACGATGTCCTGCACGTCGCTGCTGCGCTGAAGCACGTGGACCGGTTTGTTCATCCCCATCAGCAACGGGCCGATTGCCTCGCATTCCCCAATCCGCATCAGCAGTTTGTAGGCGATGTTGCCGGAGTCAATGTTGGGGAAGATCAGCACGTTTGCGGCCTGGCCCCCCAGCGTGTTGAATGGATAGAAATGGTTCAGGATGTCGGCCATTACCGCTGCGTCGGCCTGCATCTCGCCATCAACTAACAGGTGGGGATGGGTCAGTTTCACCAGCTCGGTTGCGCGGCGCATCTTCACGGCGTTCGGGTGCTTCGATTCGCCGAAGTTGCTGAACGAGAGCATCGCCACACGCGGCACGACGTCGAACCGTGCGGCGGTTTCGGCGGCCATCAGCGCAATCTCGGCAAGGTCGTCGGCGTTGGGGTCAATGTTGACGGTGGTGTCGGCAAGGAAGTATTGGCCCCCGGATTTCGGCATCATCACGTACAGCCCCGCCACGCGTGAGTAGCGCGGGTCCCGCCCGATGATTTGCAACGCGGGGCGGATAACGTCAGGATAGGACATGGAAACCCCGGCAACCACGCCGTCGGCATCGCCACGCCGGACCATCATCATCCCAAAAAAGATTGTTCGGATCAACATCCGCCCCGCCGCGGCTTCCGTTACCCCTTTGCGGGCGCGAAGCTCGAAGAATGCCTTGCGGTAGGTGAACCTCCGTTCGTCCTCCAGCGGGTTCACAATCTCCACGCCGCTAAGGTCAACATGGAACTGCTCGGCAAGCTCGTTAATCACCGATGGGCGGCCAAGCAGGATTGGGCGGCAGATGCGTTCTTCCACCAATCGCTGCGCCGCACGGAGTATGGGAAGTTCCTCCCCTTCCGGCAGCACAATCCGCTTCTTCCGCTGGTGCGCTTGTGCAAGGTTGATAATCGGAACCATGAACCCCTGCCGCTTCCCAAGCCGTGCTTCCAGCTGGTGGCGGTATTCGTCCCAGTCGCGGATTGGGCGGCGCGCAACGCCGGTCTCCATTGCCGCACGCGCCACCGCCGGGGCAACCCACAACAGCACCCGCTGGTCGAACGGTTTCGGGATGATGTACTCCGGCCCAAAGCTGATCGCTTGGTCGTCGTAGCTGCGGATGACGGCATCGGGAACGTCCTGGCGGGCAAGCTCGGCAAGGGCTTTTGCGGCGGCCAGCTTCATCTCATCGTTGATTGCCCGCGCGCGCACGTCCAACGCCCCGCGGAAGATGAACGGGAACCCCAACACGTTGTTGACTTGGTTCGGATAATCGCTCCGCCCGGTGGCCATGATGATGTCGTCGCGGACGCTGGTTGCTTCCTCGTAGCCGATTTCGGGGTCCGGATTTGCCATTGCAAAAACGATTGGCTTCGGCCCCATCGTGGCAATCATCTCCTGCGTCACCACCCCCGCTGCCGATAAGCCAATGAAAACATCCGCCCCCTCCATCACTTCCGATAACGTCATCGGCGTGGTGCCGTTGGCGAACTCCGCTTTGTAGATGTCCATTCCATCGCGCCCGTCGTACAGCAACCCCTCCTTGTCGCACATGAAGATGTTCTGGCGGCGTGCGCCCAGCAGAAGGTAAAACCGCGAGCAGCTGATTGCCGCCGCGCCAGCACCACTGACCACAATCTTCACCTCATCAATCTTCTTCCCTTGCAGCTCAACAGCATTCACCAGCGCTGCGCCGGAGATAATGGCGGTTCCATGCTGGTCATCGTGGAACACGGGGATGTTCATCCGGGCCTTCAGCTCCCGCTCAATCGCGAAGCACTCCGGGGCCTTGATATCCTCAAGATTGATGCCGCCGAACGTTGGCTCCATTGCGGCGATTGCGTCAATCACCGCTTGCTCATCGGTGACGTTCAGCTCGATGTCGAAGACATCAATGTCGGCGAACTTCTTGAAGAGCACCCCTTTCCCTTCCATCACCGGCTTCCCAGCCTCGGGGCCAATATTCCCCAACCCCAACACCGCCGTGCCGTTGGTGATCACCGCCACCAGGTTCCCTTTGGCGGTGTAGTCGTACACCTTTTCTTCGTCCAGCGCGATTTCGCGGCAGGGTTCGGCAACGCCGGGGGTGTAGGCCAGCGACAAGTCCCGTTGGGTGGAGACTGGTTTGGTGGAGACGATCTCCACCTTCCCAGGCCGCCCCATCTTGTGATATTCCAGCGCGTCCTCGCGCTTGATTTGGATTCCCATGAAGAGTGTGTTGCTCGTAAAAACGGAAAGCCCCCGCAGGGACCTAACAATGCGGCCCAAAGATACGAGAGGGAACGGAGGCGAAAGGAAGGATAAAATGTAAAGGGTGAAAGAAGAAGGGGGGGGAAGGGAGAGGGAGCTTGCTTGAGATTGTTGCAACGCTACTCGCCAGGCGATTCCAATCCCAAGATGGTAAAGAGGACATCCGAAACGCTATCCAACAGATCTCGGTTTATGCTTCCGATTTTATGCTTTAGCCTGTCGGTGCTAATAGCCCTAATTTGATCGCAGAGTACAAAGCTATCCTTTTCACTGGCTAATTGCCCTTTTGGTATTCGGACAACGGATTTGTATCGTTTCTCTTTTGTGGTAAGCGGGACAACAATCACCAGCTCTGCAGGACTGTTGTTAAGCTGGTTGTGAGAAACGATAAGAGCCGGGCGAGTTTCGCCCTGCTCGTGACCTTTTACGGGTTCAAAATCCACCCACCATACGTCCCCTCGAAATAACCGATTATTCATCGGGCGTTTTTCCCATCCTTCAACGTTTGATCCCACAACTCGCGTTCCTTCAACTCTTCATCCCAGGCGGTTGGATCCCTGCGTAGTTCGTTGTAGTAGCTGTGGATACTTTGAGCCAGTTCGTTCGCGTCAATGGCGGTTGCACGCTTGCGTGGCCCCTTGCCCGCTGCGATAGCTGCCTGGTGTCGCCGCTGAAACACCCTCCATGACCCCAAGAAATTGACGACTGCTTGCTTGACCCGAAAAAATTTCGCTATCGGCTGTGTTGTCTGCATAATGCCACCGTTACCAGTTAATAGGATCTGCCATACCTATCTGACGTAAAATACACCAAGATCACTTCTATGCCACGATCGTTATCTGTGCCTCTCCAATTCTACCCCCCCGCCACCAGCCGTTGGATATTTCCCCGCCACGACCGTGTGGTGGGAAGTTGCTTGCCGTTGCGCAGCACCACCAAAAAATCCCCCTGGAACCAGGGCCGAAGCTCGGCAATGCGGTTCACGTTCACAATGGCCGAACGGCTGATCCGAACAAAACGCGCCGGGTCCAGCTCCGCCTCCAGCCGGTACATCCCCTCGCGCATGGTGTAGCTTCCCATGCTGCTGTGGATCTGGATATACTTCCCGTCGGCCTCGAACCACTCCACCGTTTCGGTGGGAACAAAGATCAGGCGTTCGCCGTCGCGGGCCACAACCCGTTGGCGGTGGCCGTTGACCCCGGGGAGCATCGCCAGCAGTTGTTGCAGCTTGGCCGCGTTCTCCTGTTCGTGCCCGTTGGCAATCAGCCGTTGGCGTGCGCGTGCCACCGCGCTTCCCAGCCGTTGGTCGTCGAACGGCTTCAGCAAGTAATCAATGGCGTTTACCTCGAAGGCCTGCAGCGCAAAATGGTCAAACGCGGTGACGAAGATGATGGCGGGAAGCTGGTCCTGGGGAAGCTGGGCGAGCAAATCAAACCCGCTAAGCTCCGGCATTTGGATGTCCAGAAAAAGGAGGTCGGGGCGAAGCTGCGGAAGCATTGCCAACGCCTCAAGCCCGTCGCGGCATTCCCCCACCACTTCGATGCCTGGTTCGGAAGCAAGCATCCCCCGCAGCAGGTCGCGGGCAAGCGGCTCGTCGTCAACGATAACGGTGCGGAGCGGTGCGGGAAGCTGGGTCTGTTGTGATATGGCCATAGAACCAAAAGCAAGTTTGTGGGCGCAGAAAAACGGGGGGGGGAACTGGCCGCGTGCTTTCGGTTGTGATGGGGAGATGTTGCAGGGGGAACGAAGGAAAAACAGATTCCGATGATCGCGCTCTTCCATTCCCCTTTCCCGATTCCCGCGCTCCGATGCGCGGGAATCGCACCGCTGGAGTTATCGCATCCCAAGCCGCGGCTTGTTGATCCCCAGGGTTTTCATCTGCTTGCTGAGTGTGGAGCGGTCAATCCCTAACTCGGCAGCGGCTTTGGTGATGTTCCATTCGTTCCGGTCCAGGATTTTCACCAACTCCTCCTTCTTCGTCTGCTTGGCCAGCTGCTGCACGTCGCTGTAGTCGCGAACCACGGCAAGGTCGTACCCGCGCGATGAGTCGTTGCGATCCAGCACGCGGGTCAAATCGGTGTGCTCGATCAATTCCCCGGGGGTCATCACCGCGGCAGCCTCGGTCACGCGGCGAAGCTCGCGGATGTTCCCGGGCCAGCGTTGCCGCTCCAGCATATCAATCGCCGAATCGCTGAACCGCTTCGGCCCCATGTCGTTCTTTTTGGCAAACCCAGTCAAGAAGTAGTTCGCCAACGGCGCGATGTCCTCCCGCCGTTCCCGCAGCGCGGGGATGTGAATCTCAATCCCGCGCAAACGGTACAGAAGATCCTCGCGGAAGGTTCGGTCGCTGACCGCCTCCAGAAGGTCACGGTTGGTGGCCGATACGATCCGAACATCCACTTCCTCGGCCTGGACCGAGCCAAGCCGGCGGACGGTTTGCGAGTCAATCACTCGCAGAAATTTTGATTGAAGCTCAATCGGGAACTCACCGATCTCATCCAAAAACAAGGTCCCCTGGTGCGCGGCCTGGACCATCCCGGGCTTCACATCTACCGCCCCGGTGAATGCCCCTTTCGTGTGGCCGAACAACTCACTTTCGAACATGGTGGCCGGGATGTTCGGCACGTCCAACACCACAAACGGCTTGTTCTTGCGCGGGCTCATCTTGTGGATTGCGCTGGCCAGCAGGTCCTTCCCAACGCCGGTTTCGCCGGTGATAAGGACGGAGATCATCGAGCGGGCACACAGCGCGGCCTCGCCGATAATCCGTTGCAGATCGGGGCTTCGCCCGATAATCCCGTACTCGCTTGCATCCCCCGCTTTCTCCTTCCCCGCGCGCAACTGCTCCACCACGGCGTTGATTGCCGCCAGCAGTTCGTTCGCGCCGGACCCTTTGTAGATGTAGTTGGTGGCCCCGGCCTTCATCGCATGGACCACAAGGTCAATGGAGTTCTCGCCGGTTAGCATAATCACCGGAAGCGCGGGGTGGAACCGGACGATCTGCTCCAGCGTTTGCAGCCCCCCCATTCCTGGCATCCGAATGTCCAGCAGGACCAACTCCACGTTGTGGGCCTCGGTTCCTAACAGCGTCAGCCCTTCCTCGCCGCTGCGTGCCGAAAGGGTTCGGTGGCCCACCCGTTTCAGCAACTCGCCAACAGCTTCAAGGAAGTTCGGATCGTCGTCAATCAGTAAGATGTCGGGCCGGGAAGAAGCCGGAGTGTTGTTCATTGTTGGATTCCTAGTTGAGAAATAGTTGGGGTGCGCGCCCTTCCGCAGCACCGGATGTGGCTTCCGCAAAAAGCGCGGCCAAAAGTACAAAGTTGGCGGGAATTGCTGCTGTTGCAGCGGTTTCGGTAGCTGCAAGAATCATACCGTGGTTTGCTTCTCCATTTCTCCATTGTTGCGTATTTCGCGTTGGCACCCGCCGCACCACCTTCCCGCAAACGTTATCGCTTCGTAAAAGCTCAAAAAAATCATTGCATGAATATGCAGATGAATGTATAATTGTGCATGATTATTCAATCACCCCAATTTCGCATTGGCATTGCTGGCGCTTCCGGGTACTCCGGCGGCCAGCTGCTGCGGTTGCTGCTTGGGCATCGTGGGGTGGCGATTGGCCCGCTGTTCGCCAATTCCTCGGCTGGCGCAGATGTGGCCACGCTCCACCCCGAACTGCGCGGAAGAATAGATGCCCAGTTTGAACCCTGGAGCGTTGAAAAAGCGATTGGATGCGACCTCCTCTTCCTTGCCCTTCCCTCCGGCGAAGCCTTGCAATTGCTTGGCCCGTTGGTGGAGCATGGAGTTCGGGTGATAGACCTTGGCGGCGATTTCCGGCTGAAGGACCCCGCGGCCTACCAGCAGTTCTACCGCCGCCCACACACCGCCACCCAGTATCTGCCAGCGGCCACGTACGGGTTGCCGGAATGGAGCAAGGATGCGATCGGCGCGGCGAAGGTGGTGGCCAACCCGGGATGCTATCCAACAAGCATTCTTCTTCCGCTTCTTCCGTTGGTGGCTGCGGGGGTGGTTGATCTTGATTGCATAATTATTCACTCCATGTCGGGCACAACCGGCGCGGGGCGGGCGGCCACGGCGGAGCTTTCGTTCAGCGAAGTTTTTGGGAACGTGCGGGCCTATCGCGTGGGGGACCACCAGCATCTGCCGGAGATTGAGCAGGCCATTGCCCAGGTTGCGGGAAGGGAGGTCACGGTATCGTTCACCCCACACCTGCTTCCGGTTGCCCGCGGGATTGCAACAACCATGACCTTGGGCCTACGCCGCCCGATAACGGAATCGGAGATTGACCAGATCTACCGCCAGCACTATTCCGCCGCGCCGTTTGTCCGTTGGTCGGCGGAGCGGATCCCCGATTTGCGCGGTGTGGTTGGCACAAATTTCATTGACATCGGCTACCGCCTGGACCCGCGAACCGGGCGGCTGGCGCTGATGTCGGCGATTGATAACCTGCTGAAAGGTGCTGCCGGGCAAGCCGTGCAAACCATGAACATCCAACTTGGCTTCGATGAAACGGAGGGGCTACTATGAAACCAGAAATCGTCCACATTGAAGGGGGAATCACCGCCGCGCCAGGCTTCCGGGCCGGGGGAGTGCATTGCGGAATCCGCCGCCGCAAACTGGACCTTGCCTTGCTGGTAAGCGACCGCCCCGCAACAGTTGCGGGGGTCTTCACCACCAACAAGGCCCAGGCCGCGCCGGTGCTTGCCAACCGAATCCAGCTGCGCCGGACCCCCACCTGCCAGGCCGTTGCCGTCAACAGCGGCGTTGCCAACGCTTGCACCGGCGAGCGTGGGCTGGAGGACGCTTGGCAGATGATCCGCCAAACCGCCGCCGCGCTGGACCTTCCCGAAGATCAAGTTCTGGTTTCCAGCACCGGGGTGATTGGTGAGTATCTCCCAATCGAAAAAATTTCCGCAGGGATTGCCCAGCTTGCGCCGCAGCTTTCCGCCGAAGGCGCGCACGACGCTGCGTTGGCGATTATGACCACCGACACCTGCTCAAAAGAATACGCCGTGCGGGTCCGCATTGGCGGCGTTCCGGTGACGATTGGGGCAATGGCGAAAGGCTCGGGGATGATTGCGCCGAACATGGCCACCATGCTGGCATTTATCGCCACCGATGCCGCCATCACCCAGCCCGCGTTGCAGCTGATGCTGGGGCGCGCCTGCCAACTTTCCTTCAATCGCATCAGCGTGGACGGCGACACCAGCACCAACGACATGGCGATTGTGCTGGCAAACGGCCTTGCCGGAAACCCAACCGTGACCGAAGGAACAACCGAGTTCGACGAGTTTGCCGACGCGCTGACCCACGTGATGGTGGTGCTGGCAAAAATGATTGCCCGCGACGGAGAAGGGGCGCAAAAACTGATTGAAATCCAAGTGCGCGGCGCAGCAACCGAGGCCGAGGCCGAACAGGCGGCGCGCTCGGTTGCCAACTCCAACTTGGTGAAAACCGCAATCCACGGGGCCGACGCAAACTGGGGGCGGATACTTGCAGCGGTGGGGTATTCGGGGATTGAGTTCGACCCTGAGCAGATGTCAATCGCGCTGAACGGCGTGCCGATCCTTGCCCCGGGCTACCAGATTGTGATTGATGAAGAAAAAGCAAAACGAGCGTTAGAGTGGGAGGAAGTGGTAATCCTGATTGACCTGTTCCGTGGCGACCACGAAGTCCGGTTCTGGACCTGCGACCTGACGAAAGAATACGTCCACATCAACGCCAGCTACCGGTCGTGATGCCGAACGCAACCAACGCACGGGAAGGTTTGCTGGCGGTGGTGAAGCATGGCGGGTCCACCATCGGCACCGATGCCGCTGGCCCCGATTCCACCGATGAAACTCTGGCGCAAATCGCCAAGCTGCACAACGCCGGAATGAAGGTGGTGGTGGTGCATGGCGGCGGCAATCACATCACCAATCTTAGCAAGGCGTTGGGCATTCCCACCAGCTTTGTTGAAGGGCGGCGGTTCACCTGCCAACGCACCCTTTCCGCAGCGGTGATGGCCCTTGCCGGGGGGGTGAACACCGAGCTTGTTGCGGGGCTGATTCGGGCCGGGGCATTGGCGATTGGAGTCTCGGGGGTGGATGGCCGAATCTTGCAGACCACCCCGGCGGGCCAGCGGTTCGGGGCGGTGGGGAACGTGGCCGCGGTCAACACCGCGCCGATTGAGCTTTTTCTGAACGCCGGAATGGTTCCGGTGATTGCCCCGATCGGCATCGGAATGGCGGGGGAGCTGCACAACATCAATGCCGATCTGGCCGCCGCCGCAATTGCCGTGGCCTTGCGTGCGGACCACCTGCTGTTCCTGACCGATGTTCCAGGGGTGCGCGCTGGCGGGACCGTTCGCCAGCAACTGAGCATCCCCCAGGCAACAGAGCTTATTGCCAGCAAGGAGATTGAGGGGGGAATGATCCCCAAAGCCGAGGCCGCCATTGAAGCCGCCGCTGCCGGGATTGCCAACGTGAGAATTATCGGCAACGGCCCGCTGGCCATCTCCGAAGGAATCGCCGGACGCACCGGAACCGCGCTGCTGCGGAAAGCAGGAGCAATGGCAGAAGCAACCCAATGAACCCAAACTTTTAGCAACCAATGAACAAAGACTTCCTCTCGATACTCGACATCACCGGCAGTGAAGTAGAAGGGATGTTTGCCCTTGCCGACGAGCTGAAACTGAGCCGCCATTTCCGCCCGTTGGAGGGGATGACCGCCGCGATGATCTTCCAGAAACCATCGCTGCGGACGCGGGCTTCGTTCGAGATTGGCGTTGCGCAGCTTGGCGGCCAGTCGGTCCATTTCACCGACGAAGGAATCGGGCTGGGGGTCCGCGAAACTGCGGCAGATGTTGCGCAGCTCCTTTCCCGCTACGCCGATCTTATCATTGCGCGCGTCTTTGGCCACGACCTGCTGGAGGAGATGGCAGCGCACGCCACCATCCCGGTGGTCAACGCCCTTAGCGACCGCTCGCACCCGTGCCAGATCATCGCCGATATGTACACCATCCGCCAGCATGGGTTGCTTGCGCCCGGGGTGCGGGTTTGCTACGTGGGGGATGGGAACAACGTGGCGAATTCATGGATAGAGATGGCCGGGATTTGGCCGATTCGCCTAACCGTGGCGGTGCCGGAAGGCTACGAACCCGACGCGGAAATCCTTGCCAACGCGCAACGCCACGCGGCCTTCCCAATCGTTATCAGCCACGACCCCGCCGCCGCCGTCCGCAATGCCGACGTGGTGTATACCGACGTGTGGGCAAGCATGGGCCAGGAGCAGGAGGCCGCCATTCGCAAGCAGCAGTTCGCCCGCTTCCAAGTCACCAGCGGGCTGATGGCGAAGGCCTCGAACAACGCAATTTTCATGCATTGCCTTCCCGCCCACCGTGGCGAAGAAGTCTCCGCCGAAGTCATTGATGGGGCACGCTCGGTTATATTTGACCAAGCCGAAAACCGGCTGCACATGCAGAAGGCATTGCTGACACGATTGGCGCATCGCAATCATGGAACCGAGGCACTGCTGCAGGGGCAGCTGGCCCTTTCCATGATCTGATAACCGCGCCATGAACAAGCAAAGCCGACACTTCGCCATTCGCCAGACGATTGCCAACAAGGTTGTGGCCAACCAAGATGAGTTGCGCCTTCTGCTGGAATCGCAAGGGTACGAAACCACCCAAGCCACACTCTCGCGGGACCTGAAGGAGCTTGGGGTTTCGCGGGCACACACGCCGCAAGGGACCCGCTACGTGCTTCCGGCAAGCGGCGGCGAAGAACGGAAATTGGCAACGCTTGTCAGCTACGAAGTGATCTCCATTGAAGCGAACGAGGCGTTGGTGGTGATACGGACCCTGCCCGGGCGCGCCGCTGGCGTTGCCGACATTATTGACAGCCAGGGCCACCCCGAAATCCTTGGAACCGTCGCGGGGGACAATACCATTTTTATCACCCCACGCAGCACCCGCAACACCGCCGCACTGCTGCGCGACTTGCGGAAAAAAATCTTGGGCGATGAGTAAGCGATACGTAAGCCATGAGTAGCCAACAGCCAGCGATTGGCCAGCAAGCAATCCGCCCCAAAAAACGATAACTGATTCCCGACAACCGATACCTGACATGCCAAAAAAAATCGCGCTTGCCTACTCCGGCGGGCTGGACACTTCCGTGATTGCCCGCTGGTTGGTGGAAACCTACGGCGCAGAAGTCATCACCGTCACCGGTAATCTTGGGCAGAAAAAAGAGCTGGTGAACATCGAGGAGAAGGCGATGCGCTCCGGTGCATCGGCGGCGCATATTCTGAACCTTGCGCCGGAGTTTGTTGCCGGCTACGTCTTCCCCGCGCTGAAGGCCGGGGCGTTGTACGAAGGCCTCTATCCAATGGCCACCGCGCTGGGCCGCCCGCTGCTGGCAAAAGCATTGGTGGAAATCGCGCTCCGCGAAGGCTGCGATGCCGTGGCCCACGGCTGCACCGGCAAAGGGAACGACCAGGTCCGGTTCGAAGCCTCGGTGGCCGCGCTGGCCCCGCAACTGAAGGTGATGGCCCCACTGCGCGAATGGGAATTTGGCTCACGCGAGGAAGAGATTGCCTACTGCGAACAGCACGGAATCCCCGTTGCCGCCACCCGCGAAAACCCTTACTCCATTGATGAAAATTTGTGGGGAACCAGCATCGAGTGTGGCGTGTTGGAGGACCCAAAAGTTGCCCCCCCCGCCGATGCGTTCCAGCGGACCTGCTCGCCGCAGCAGGCGCCGGACCAACCAACCACGGTGACGATTGAGTTCAGCAAAGGCATTCCGGTGGCATTGGATGGAGTGCCGATGGATGGAGTGATGCTGATTGATGCCTTGAACCAGCTTGGCGGCGACAACGGAGTTGGGCGGATTGACATGGTGGAGAACCGCCTTGTGGGAATCAAATCGCGTGAGATTTACGAGGCTCCGGCGGCTGTCATCCTTCACCGCGCCCACGAGGAATTGGAGCGGCTGACGCTGGACCGCGAGACCGCCCACTACAAGCGGAAAATCGCCCACGACTACGCAAACCTGATCTACAACGGCCAGTGGTTCACCCCGCTGCGGGAGGCCCTGGATGCGTTCATCGGCCAAACGCAAGAGGTGGTGAACGGGTGGGTGACGTTATCGCTCTACAAGGGGACCATCACAACCGAAGCGCGTTGGTCGCCGAACTCACTCTACGACCCAGAGCTTGCCACTTACACCAGCGCCGACACCTTCGACCACAAGGCCAGCGCGGGCTTCATCAACGTCTTCGCCTTGCCGATGCGCACGTGGCACCAGGTGAACAGCGGGGTGAAAGAAGAAGCATAACAACACAGGCACGCCCCGCCAGCCAAGAGCGGGCGGGGCGTTTCAGCCTTTGTGCAATCGGCCACAACACGCAACGGGCCCAGCACGCAACGGGCCAACAAACAATGTCAAACGCACAACCTTGGGGAGGGCGATTCCGCGAAGAGCTTGCGGAAATCGCCTTCCGATTTTCTGCCTCGATAGATATTGACCAGCGATTGTCCCGCCAGGACATCGCCGGCAGCATCGCCCATGCCCAGATGCTTTCCGACTGCGGAATTATCACCGCCGAAGATGGCGCGGCAATCAAGCAAGGGCTGATAGAGCTTGCGGCGGATCTTGAATCCGGGCGCGTGGCACTCCCCGCCGATGCCGAGGATATCCACATGGCTGTGGAGAAGTTGTTGATTGAGCGGATTGGACCCGCCGGAGGGCGGCTTCACACCGCGCGCAGTCGCAACGACCAAGTGGCGTTGGATATGCGGCTTTATCTCCGCCAAACGATTGAGCATCTTGTTGGAAATATCCGCCAGTTGCAGCGTTCGTTGCTTCGCCAGGCTGGGCTTCATGCTGGGACGGTGATGCCTGGGTACACGCATCTGCAACGTGCGCAGCCGGTGCTGCTGGGGCATCATCTTTTGGCGTACGTCCAGATGCTGGAGCGGGACCGGTCCCGTTTGCTGGATTGCCAACGCCGCGCCGATGCTTCGCCGCTTGGCGCGGCTGCGCTTGCCGGCACCTCCTTCCCGATTGATCGCCACGCCGTTGCGGCCAATCTTGGTTTTGCGGGGATTGTGGAAAACAGCATGGATGCCGTTTCCGCACGCGACCATTTGCTGGAGTTTGTGGCGGCCTGCAGCATCGGCATGAGCACGCTAAGTCGGCTTGCCGAGGAAGTGGTCCTGTGGGCAACGGCGGAGTTCCGGTTCATTGAAATTGGCGATGCGTTCAGCACCGGAAGCAGCATCATGCCGCAGAAAAAAAATCCTGACATGGCGGAGTTGGTTCGCGGAAAAACCGGACGGGTGTTTGGCGCGTTGATCGCGCTGCTGACCACCGTGAAGGGGCTTCCGCTGTCGTACAACCGGGATATGCAGGAGGATAAGCTGCCGGTGTTTGATTCCGCCGACACGTGGGGCGATTCGCTGGCGGTGATGGCGGGGATGCTGGACAACTCCACCTTCAACGCCAGCGCGATGCAGGAAGCAGCTGGCGGCGGATTCAGCACCGCCACCGAGCTGGCCGATTACTTGGTTCGCCACGGGCTTCCCTTCCGCGATGCCCACGGCGTTGCTGGCGCGGTGGTTGGCTACTGCGCCCAGCGGAACCTGCAACTTCACGACCTTGACGTGGCAACGCTGCAGACCTTCTCCCCCCGGTTCAGCGATGATATCCTCCCATATCTTGACCCCGCAACCGCCATTGCCCAACGCCGCTCCTCCGGCTCCGCCTCACCACAGGAAGTGGCGCGGCAGTTGGAGTGGTGGGGGAGGGAGATAGGGGATGGAACCTGAGCAAGATGGGGTATGGTTCGCCTCTGGAGATCATCTCCATCGGCCAGCCTTCCCCCCGTTTTCACCCTGCATGAATTTGGCGGTTGTTTGCGTGCGGCGTGTGGCGTAGGTTGCACGCCGCATTATGGATAACCAAGAATTTATGACGACACTCTCCCGATTGTTCGCGCTGCTGTTGCTGCTGGGCGTTGCTGGCATTGCCGCTTGCGACAGCTCAGAAGACCCAAACCTGCTGAACCCTCCGCCCCCCGATAGCACTCACGTTCGCACCGTTAATTTGCTTGGCGGCCAAACGATTGACTTCCGCATTGGCGGCTTTACTATCGCCCCGGGGCTTGCGCCGTTTGTGGCCACCAGCTTCGGTTCGGTGCTGATTCAGGAGCGGACGTTTTTTGTGATTGGGCGAAGCAATCGCTCCGACACCATCGCCAACCAGCAGCTTCCGCTTGGCGCAAACGTCACGTTCCTGGTGTACGGGCGCGATACCGTGCCGCAGTTCAAGCAGCTGCAAACTTCCGATCAAGATCGCACCGATCTTCTGGCCGCCGGACGCTCCCGCCTGATCTTTATCAACACCATCCCCGACTCCACGCTCTACCTTCGGCGCGGCTGCCAAAGTGGCGATACCATCATTGGCGGAACCGGGTTCGGCATCGGCACAGCGGTGGATATTCCACAGACCGAGGCCTCGCTCTATCTGTTCACCTCCGGCATTCCTTCCCCCATGACCACGGCGCGGCTGAGCTTGCCAACCGGCAGCACCACGTACCTGATTGCCGCACGGCGGAACGGAGCAATCGAGCTGTTCACCATTGATGCCGCCACCGGCGCTGCCGGCACGCTCCCTTCGGCCCCGCCGGAAACCCGCACCGAATCGGCCATTGCCCTTGTGAACGCCATTGATGGAAACGCAACGGTATCGGCCCAGATGAAAGGGTCCGGCGCGGTGATTGCCACCGGGGTTCCCACGTTCGGCATTTCGTCGGAAGGGAACGTCCAGGCCTGCCAATCGCCGTCGGGGGATAGCTTGGAGCTGACCACTTCCGGCGGGCAAGCGTTCACGGTTGGAATCCGGCTAAGCGTTGGTGGGCGATCGTTTGCGGTGCTGTACAACACGCTGGGCATCACCCGCGCGTTGGTGCTGGACCGCGCCGCCACGCAAGCTCCATCCGGCAAGGCGCGCGTCCGTGTGGTGAATGTTGCCAGCGATGGCCGCTTCGCTGTGGTGATTGGAAGCGGCTCGCCGCGCGGGGATTCGGCAAGCACACGCCCGTTTGGGTCGCAGCTTCCGGGGGGGATTAGCCCCACCGTGGACCTCCCCGCCGGGGACTACCCGCTGCTGCTGAGCGACGACGCTTCCGGCCAGTTCGTGGAAAGCGGAATCCAAAATTTGGGGGAAGGAGTTTGGACGATTTTTGTTGTGAGCAACAACGGCGTGCCCTCGCTGCGGGTGCTGCGGGAAGATGGAAACGTGAGTGGTGGATTGCAGCCGTTGGGAAGCATCGGGCGTTCGGCAGTGCTGTTCAGCATGATCCCCGATGGCAATGCTTCCATCACCTTCGGCCAGCTTGCTCCGTCGCCGATTGGCTACAGTTACGTCCGCTACTCGGTTGCCCCTGCGGCGCAGTTCCAAGCCACGCTGAACGGGGTCGCAACCCAGGCGGTGGATGGCGCGGCGGGTGAGTATGTGATGGGCGCAACCGGCACCATGGCCGTGCCCCAACTGATCGTCTTCCCCCAAGCCGCCTCCGTTTCCGCTGCGGACCGGGCAACCGTTCGGTTTATCAACGCCGTTCCAAGCGAAACCACGCTGGAGCTTCGCGAAAGCAGCATCACCACGGACCTGCTCCGCGCCAGCGATTTCGGCACGCCAAGCGACACGCTGCAGCGCGAGGAACGGAAATACTCCTTCGTGATTTCGCGCCCCGGCCAGCAAACAGTGCTTGCGCGGATTGATGGAGTGGAGCTTTCCGCGGGTCGCCGATACCTTCTGGTGGTTGGCCCCAAACGCCCCACCTCCGCCAGCGACACCTTGCAGTATCGGACCCTTTGGATGCAGGAATAATCTGGTGGGGCAGCTTTCTGGCGGACGATTGGAAAAGAACTTCCCGGAGTATGGCGGCTATATCGCCACAACCAAGCGGTTTCTACCGCTGATCTGGTAAGCAAAAAACAATGCCCGGCATCGCGTCTGGATACCGGGCATTGCGGTGTTCGTTGCTAAGGGGTAGCGGCCCCGACTTTATCGGGGCCGAGTCGCCAAAGGCTACCGGCTTGGTGGTGTCTCTCTCGGTGTTAGCTGCTCCAGAAATGATTCTGGAGATTACTCTCTCTCGGTGTTAGCTGCTCCAAAAGGGTAGCGGCAGGTCTTTAGCCTGCCGAGTAACCGAAGGCTAAAGACCTTTTATCAATCCCGACGGAGGTCGGGGCGGCTACCGGTTTGGTGGTGACTCTCTGGTAGTTCTCCAGAAATGATTCTGGAGATTACTCTCTCAGTGTTAGCTGCTCCAAAAGGGTAGCGGCCCCGACTTTATCGGGGCCCAGTCGCCAAAGGCTAAAGACCTTTTATCAATCCCGACGGAGGTCGGGGCGGCTACCGGTTTGGTGGTAGTTCTCCAAAAACGATTCTGGAGATTACTCTCTCACGATTAGCTGCTCCAACCATGAGGTTGGAGGTGGAGCAACTCTGGTGGTGGTTGTTCCAGAGTTGCTCTGTGTTGGCTGTATGATTCAGGGGGATCGGTGACAGCGGGATGAGGTTCAATGGTTGTGCTGGCGTTTAGCTGATCGTGATCGTTCGCGGGCGAACAACCTCGGCCTTTGGAATCTGGATTTTTAGGATGCCATCCTCAAACGCCGCCGTGATCTTCTCCGGGTCAACTTCCGATGGGAAGGTGAAGGTCCGTTGGAACTTCCCGTAGAATCGTTCGGTGCGGTGGTAGCTCCATTGCTTTTTCTCTCCTTCGGTTTCCGGTGCTTTCTCCTCGTGGGCATATTTCCGTTCGCCGGCAATCGTCAACGTGTTGTCGTGGAAGCTCAGGGCAACCTCTTCTTTCTTCAGGCCTGGAAGCTCCACATCAATCATGTAGCTGGTGGCGTTTTCGCGGACGTCAATCACTGGCTTCCACACCTTTTCGCGGGTTTCGCCGGTGCGGGTTTCGTTGCTTTTGGAAGGGGTCAGGAAATTGTCGAAGAATCGGTTGATCTCCCGTTGAATGTCGTTGCTGGTCAAATTGTGGAACGGATGAAGGCGCGTGTGCGTGTTCATTATTTGGTTCTCCTTGCTAGATAGTTGGTCGTGTTATTTGTTTGTGCAAGCGGGGTTCGCTTGGCGGCATTGCGCCGCGTTGTTGTTGGACTTGTGGCACTCTTCCTCAAGCATCATGCCATCCCTAAAAACCAGTTTTTGGCGGGCGTTCCGGTTGTGGCAACCGGACGCTTTTTCGCGGGGGTCGGCAATGATTGCCGCACAGCCTGACAACGCGGCCAACCGTGGCGGAAAAATTTTCCGGCGGCAGTGGCGGGCGGTGGGGTGCTTCGGGTTGGTTGGGGTGATGTTGGGATTCGGGGTGGCGGGGGCGCAGGTGGTTCTTGGGCTGCGTGGCGGCATCAACATTGCTAACCAAGCGTTCAACCCGCCGTTTTTTACCGGAGTGCGCCACGGCCTGTTGGTTGGCGGCCATATCGAAGGCGCGATTGACAGCACCTTCAGCGTGGTCCTGCAGCCGCAGTACGTGCAAAAAGGAACAGTGATTGAAGGTGCCGCCGGAACACTGGTCACGGCGGAATTCAACTACCTTGAGTTCCCGTTGCTTCTGCGCGCCAGCTATCGGGTTCGGCCATTGATGGTGTTCTCGTTCGTGGGGGTCAACCCGGGGGTGTTGGTCTCGGCAGCATCGGTAAAACGCTATGCCGATAGCACGGTGATTATCGAGGCCGCAGCGCAAACCAACACCCTTGATTTCGGGATTGACGTTGGCGCAGGGGTGGGCTACCAGCTAACCAACCAGATTGCCATCGCTGGCGATATCCGCTACAGCATCGGGCTTACCGACATCACTGCCGAGCGGGGAAACGCCAGCACAAATTGCTCTCGCGATCTTCGTATCATTGCCGGAATCTTCTTCCAACTGGGCAAGTAACCAACCAACCGTATCACCAGGCTTTCATCCATGGCGCGATTTGGCGTTTGCCTTTTCCTGCTTCTGATTACCACAACGCCGCCGCTCCTTTGCGGCCAGGGCGACACACTGCTGTACGCCGACCTGAACGGCGACACCGCCGCCGACACCATCGGCGTGGCCACCACTGCCGACGGCTACGACGTTGTGAACGGCTGCACCATCACCATCAACGGGCGGACGCTTGGGGTCCCGCTGCAGGATGTTTATCAGGTGGAGGTGGCAATCGGGGATATTGACGGCGGCGATAACCAGCGCGAGGTCATCCTTACCGCAACCGGCTCCGGCAGTGCTGCCAGCCACCACGTGGTGCGGCTGAACGGAAACCGCCTGGTGATCTCGGCCCCACTTGTCGGCAATCTATCCTTCCCCGGGGAAGGGGTGGTCCGGGCCGAGCAGTGGATGGGCTTCTGGAACATTACCCGCAGCTACCGGTTGGACGCGGAAACGATGGGTTGGGAGGTGGTGCCGCAGGACCTGTACGAACTAAGCGTCGCCGGAAAAACCACGAAATCTGTGACGCTCCTTTCCGCCCACGGGCCAAAAGCGAAGCCCGCCGCAAAGCTGAAACCCCAAAGCCCCGTGACGGTTGTTGGCTACATCCCAACCAGCCCGGCAGGAGGGAGCAATGGGGAGGATTGGTACCAAATCAAAACCGCGACCGGGGCGATTGGCTGGCTGCAATTGAAAGACTTCCGGGAAAAAATCACCCTCCCCTGGGAAGGGTCCTAACAACAGGGGCTGGCTCCTTCCCGCGTTCGGCCATCTCTCCATCTTAGCCCTGCTGTTGTTTCCGTTTCTCGTTCCGGGCGGAGACGAAGGAGATAATGTACGCCAGCACAACCACCGCTAGCAGCGGCAGAAAATATTTCAGGAAGGCTGTTCCAAGCGGGCTGTCGGTTTCCGTGGCAAGGGGGCGGCCGGCTGCGTCGGTTCCGTCGGACTGATGCTCGGCGGGGGGGCCGATGAAGGAGAAACTGTTGAAAAACCCAGCAGCTTCCGGCGTGGCAATCTCCAGTTCGGGACCGACTGCCGTCAGCACGTAGCCGTAGCCGTTGGCAACGGCTGCGGTCATCGTCATTTTCATGGCTGGGTCCTGCGGCGAGGACCCTTTGCACTGCAGCGACTTCACCCCCGCCAACTTCCCGAACGTGCAACTAACCCCATGGAGCTTCCCCATGATAGATTCCCGAAGGCTTTCAACAAACGTTGGGTCGTCCAGCGTGAAAGTCCGCTGGACCGGAAGCACCACCAACGCCAACCGCGACTTCCCGGAAGGGCTTTGCACCGCCAGCAGGCTGACCCCAACGGGGGGATTGCCAACATCGGCACGTTGCCAACCGGCTGGCGGAGTGATGCGGCACAGATACTGGTCGAAGCTCATCGGCTGGGCAACAAGCTGCGCGGCGGTGGCGCAAAGCAGCAGCAGTGAAATCGTGGAAGCGCGAAGCATCGGTATCATCAATTAGGCAGGGATTGGTTGCGCCGCCGGAAGCAGCGGGGGAACGTGTTCGGCGATTCGTTGCTGCATCCCTTCGGCGTACTCCCGAAGGATCATTTTATCGGCAGAGATTGGGGAAGGAAGCGGGGCAAGAAATTGCAGCTGGGCAGTGATGGAGCGAAGCCGCAGCACGCGCCACGCATGGGGCATAAACGGTTCGTCGGGGCGATGCCAGTACGCGAAATCGCGGTTGGCAAGGGTGGTTGGTTCGCCAGCGATGTGGGTGTAAAGGATCACGAACGGCTGCACCAGCACATCGCTTCCGGCCACCGTGTTGAACATGAACGGCTTAAAAGAATCCACCCGCCCGCCTTCGGTGGTTCCGCCTTCTGGGAACAAGGTGATGCGCGCCCCGTGGTGCATTTTATCAACCACCATTTTGGAGGATTTCACCGCCGAACGGAGCGAGGTCCGATCCAAGAAGATTGTGCCGCCAATCCGGGCAAAAATTCCCATCACTGGCCAATCGCGCACGTCATGGCGCGAAACAAACACCCCGCCGACAGTCCGTCCTGAAACAAGGATGTCAAGGTAGGAAACATGATTGCCGATGAACAGCCGCGCATCGGGGTGGCGTTCCCCTTGTGTGTTGATGCGCACCCCCATTAACCGAGCAACAATCCCACACCACACCGCCGTCAACCACATACTTACCCCATATCGGCTTTGCGTTCCAAACAAGGAGCCAAGGCCAATCACTACCAGAAAAAATGGGAACAGCAGTGCCATTGCTACTGCGATCAGTAATAACCGAATTATGCCCCGAACCGTGCTGTATGTTGGTTCCGCTGTCATCCGTATCCGTGTTGATTGGTATGAGTAGTAAAAAAAAGGCCGGGCGCAACTGTACCTTTGCACCCATGCGAAAACTTTCCCACGAAGAACTTCTGGCCCAACGCCTAACCGCCGCCGAAGTCCTCTCTACCGTGCGCCACCCAGTTGTCGGGATTTTGGAAGATATCCGCTCGCTCTACAACGTTGGGTCCTGCTTCCGCACCGCCGATGCGATGCTGCTTCAGCGGCTGATCCTGACTGGTTACACCCCAACGCCGCCGCGCAAGGAGATCAGCAAAACCGCGTTAGGAGCAACCGAAACCGTCCCGTGGGAATTCGTTGCCAACGGGGCCGAAGCGGTTGCGATGCTCCGCTTGCAAGGCTACCGAACCTACGCGCTGGAGCTTACCGACAGCAGCCTGCAACTTGGCACCGCCCAGCTTCCGCCGGGGCCGATTGCGTTTGTGGCCGGCAACGAAATCACCGGCGTTTCCGCCGCCACCCTTGCCGCCTGCGATGGAGCTATCGAGATACCGATGCACGGCGTAAAACACTCCTTGAACGTCGCCGTGGCGTTCGGAATTGCGGCGTGGGAGTTGGTGAAAAAAGGGGGGTAATCTCCAAAGATATTCCCCCCGCCAGGGCCTTACACCTCCTGCGCCTCGCCATGCACCATCGTCACCAACCCGGCGGCGAAGCTCATCAGGTCCTTTCCGGCGGCTTTGTTCTCCTCGGTGGCCATTGCGGCTTTGAAAGTGTCGCGGTCGGCAAAGGTCATTTCGGCAATCAGATAGTAGGGGGAGTCGGCCCCGAACGAACGGAGGTTCCGGCTTACCACAAGGCTTTGCAGCCCCGGCACCGCACGCATCAGCGGCGCGTGAACGCTATCGTAATGGGCATCGAATGCCTCGATGCTCTCTGGCTTCGTGAAGAACGCTGTCAGCTTGTACATGAGTTGGATTGTTGATAACCGTGAGTAGGATGTCGTCTTTATAAATTCTCTTCCCTTCTCCCCGCTCCCCGTCCCCCGCTCCCTGTCTCCCGCTCCCCCAAAATATCACTTCCCCTCCACTGGCAACCCCTCCATTCGCATAATCTCCAAAGCATTCGTGGTGGGGCAGGGACCCGGGCGCAGGCGGTAGTCGAAGGTCATCCGCCCGTTGTGGATTTCTTCGCGGAAATGGAGGTTGCTGATGCTTGCCAACTCATCGGCCAAGTGAACAAGCTCAAGGTCGTGGGTAGAGATCAGCCCCGCGCCGTTTCCGCCAGCCAAAGCCCGCACGTAGGAACGGCTGCCGATCAGCCGCTCGCGGTTGTTGGTCCCGCGGAAGATTTCATCTATCAGGAAAAAGAGTGGTTGATTGTGCGGCTGGCGCAACGCCGCAAGCAGGTCCCGCAGCCGCCGGACCTCGGCGTAGAAATAGCTGATGCCATCGTTGACCGAATCGGTGACGTTGATGCAGGTGAACAGCCGCATTGGCGCAACCCGCAACCGCTGCGCGCAGACCGGCCCGCCGGCATACGCCAGCACCAAGTTGGCCCCAAGCGTCCGGAGCATGGTGCTTTTGCCCGACATATTGGACCCTGTGACAATCGCCAGCGTGCCGGGCCGCTCGATGTGGTAATCGTTGGCAACCCGTGCATCGGTTCCAAGCAGCGGGTGGCCAATCTGCACAGCTTGCAGCAATGGGGATTGCTGGCCGTTCGCAGCCGTTTCAGCAACTTCTGGGAAGGTGAACTCTGGGTTCAAATCGGCAAGGTTTGCCAGCGAGCAAAGGGCCTCCAACTCATGCCAGCAATCCAGCCAGACGGGGACCTCTTCCCTAATTTTTTTTTGCTCCTGCGCAAGCCGCCACGCAAACCAGTAATCCCACGGCACCACGATATTGAACAGCAGCCGCGCCAACGGGTTCCCCTGCACGCTTGCTGCGGCGATAATCCTTCCAACGCCACGCAGCCGCGCCGATGGCCGCCGTGCGGGGTCGCGGAACGGCTGGCAGAGCTTGGCAAGGTCCGGCGCGCCGGCATACCCAAACCGCTCAAGATGGAGCAACACCGCGCCAAATCGGTGCAGGTGGACCTCCAAATCGAGCGCGTCGCTGTACAGTTCGCGGTAATCTTTCCCGCGGGCGATGTAGAGCAAGGCGTACACGCCAAGCGAGAAGGGCCAGGCAGCGGGAAGAACGTTCAGCAACGCAAGCAGCAGCAGCAACAGCGTGGTGCCGGCCAGTAGCAGCAACGCCACAAGCCACGGGAACAGGGATTGCTGGTTGGCGTGCGCTTGCAGCCATGCCATGAACTCCGCCCCGGTCCATCGCTCCTCCTGTTTCCGTGCCGCCAGCGCACCGGCCAGTGCCAGCCGGTCGCGGAACAGGGAGCGGGGAAGAAGCTGGCGCACCAGCGTTGCACGGCTCCGAATCAACCCCGGGTTGGCCTCGCGTTGCAGCAGCCACTGGCGCAACCGGTTGCTTCCTTCGGCGGAGACGGAAGTGTCAATCAGGTGGAGCAGCGAGCGTGGGCCGGTGATATTCAGATCGGTCTCGAACGGGTGGCCCTCAGTTGGCGGCAGGGTTGGGGGAAGGGGGATGTTCTCCCAATCATGCCGCATCCGCGCCAGGTGCGCCTGCTTAATCTCCATCCATCGGCGATACCGCCGGATACTTCGCTCCACCTTGCTGTGGCGGTGGGCCGCAACCGCAAATCCAGATAGTCCAACCGCCAGCAACGCCGCGCCAACCACTTGGTAGCCGGATTGATAGGCCACCGTCGCCAGCAGCACACTTCCTAAAAACAGCCCCAACCGGATGTACGAAAGCTGCCGGCTTTGCGCGGCGCGTTGGCGTACCCGGCGGGCAAGCCGCGCAAGGTGGCGTTCGGCCAGGGCTTGCAGTTGTTGGCTGGAAGGCATGAATTGGAGATGCTGTTAGCTTTTTGGAGATAGAGCGCAGTCGCAAAATTCCCGCGAAGATAGCCCCAGCCCGGCGGCTGCAATGCTCCATGTTGTTGCCTACGTTGAGAAGCGTTTCACTCTGCCAGAGGAAAGCAGTGGATCTACAAGGGAGGGCGTTGGCGAAGCAACCGAACGCAATGCCAGGTCGCCACCGCAGTAGCCCCCTCCCCGCCTCCCCCAATTCTGGGGGAGGGGCTGGCAGAAATGGCGTGAGCTTCAGAGAGAAAGGGGTCAATGGCCGAACCCATTTCCCCCCAGCATTGGGGGGGACGCGCAGCCGCTTGCGGGGGTAGCCGCCCCGACCTCCGTCGGGATTGATAAAAGGTCTTTAGCCTTCGGCGTCTATCACTCGGCCCCATCGGGATCGCCTCGGTGGCCAACGCGAAACACTGCCCGTTCGGTGGTTTCCCCGAACCCACCCCGCCCTGTCGGGCACCCCTCCGTTGGAGGGGAACGCTTCGGGAGGATTTGGAGGTAGCCGCCCCGACCGAGTTGGGGCGGCGTTATCAGGGCGAAACCCCGTGCCACACCAGCCCTGAAGGGGCGACCCATGCCAGCCCAGGGCAACGCCCTGGGAACAGAGCCAACCACCATGCAACACCAGCCCTGAAGGGGCGACCTCCATCCGGTTGGAGATGTTCTTGAGGGTGTGGATTTCCAATCGGTGCGGTGTGTGCAGGATTGATGGATGAATGGGGATGTCCCTTTAGGCTGCCCCTTCAGGGCGTTGGGATGTTTGGGGAACGATTCCCAGGGCGTTGCCCTGGGCTTTGATAGTTTGCCCCTTCAGGGCGAGGGAGGGGAAGGGTTCGGGAATTTTTGGATGAAGCCGGGCGCAACTCCGTGTGCTGGCCTTGCGCGTTGCTCCCCCTCTTGGGAGGGGGCGGGGGGGGGGGTTGGGGACACCCGCGAAACCGCATCCATTCGCGAATCTCAGGATCAGAGCCTTCCGGGGTCAGCGCGAACCCCCGCCCGTTCGGTGGCTCCCCCGAACTCACCCGCCCTGTTGGGCACCCCTCCGGGGGAGGGGACGCTTCGGGAGTTTTTAGAGGAAGATTGCAAGAACGGGGTAGCCGCCCCGACCTCCGTCGGGGTAGCCGAAGGTCTTTAGCCTTCGGCCTCTGGGCAGGCTAAAGACCTGTTATCAATCCCGATTCATTGGGGCCGCTACCCAGCGGGGAAAGCGGTCCGGTTCCCCCAAGTTCCGCTGGCTATCTGGTGGGGTTCTCTCGCCGCGCTGTCTTATCTTGCCGATATGCTTCCTGATGACTCCTCCGTGATGTTCCAGCAGTTTCTGCGCCGTGGCGTGCTTCCGTTTGTTGGTCGCCAGGCGGAGCTTGCGCGCATTCTCAACTTCTGGCAAGCAACGCCGGAAGCGGGGCGGCTGCGTGCGGGGCTGGTGCTGGCCGAAGCTGGTGTGGGAAAAAGCCGATTGCTGGAAGAAGCGATGACGCAGATTGAGGGGGCATCCGGCGCGGTAATCCATGCAAAATTTTATCCGGAAGGAACCAACCAACTTGGCCCGTTGTTGGCGCAATCCATTGGCGCGTCGGGGGCGGGTGGGGCGTTGCTGCGCGGCGTGGTGGAAGGAACCCGCCCGGCAGTGATTGCCGCGCTGCGCCGGATTGGACGGCTTCGCCCAGTCCTGTTGGTGCTGGAGGATATTCACCTGATTGATCCCGAATCCGCCGGCGAGCTTGCCACACTGCTGGACGCGCTGGCCGATGAAACCCTTTCGATTCTTGCACTTGCCCGCCCCACCGAGCTTCGCGTTCGCCCGATTCTGGAACGCTACTTGGTGGAGCGGATAGACCTTCAGCGGCTGGACCGCGATGCAATCGGCGCGATGTGGCTGGCGTTGTTCGCCACCCCAGCCGATGCCGGGGCAATCACACTGCTGGATGATCTGACCCAGGGGAACGCGCTGGCGCTCCGCTCCTGCATCCGTTCGGCGGTGGAGTCGGGGGCGTTGCGGAAAGGGAGGGATGGCGTTTGGGGATTCGACGATTCGCCCCAGACGCTCCGAACCACGCTGCGCCAGACGGTGGCACTGCTGGCCGAAGGAATGGTCCTGCACCTTACCCCAGCCGAACGCCACGCTGCCGAGCGGTTGGCTTGGTTGGGGGAGGTCTTTTCCATCGAGGCCGCTCGGCAGATGCTGGGCGATGCCGATTCCACATTGCAGGAATTAACGCGCAAAGGGATCACCACCACCACCGCCGTTTCGGTGCGCCCGTTGGCGGGGGTTGCGCCAAAGCCGGGGCGTGAGCACGTTCCCTATCCCACCAGTGCGGCTCCGTTAGTGGCGTTCACCCACACGCTCCTCCATCGGCATCTTGTGGAATCTTCCCTTCCCGACCCTGACCTGCTGGTGGCGTTGTTGGAGTCGGTTACGCCCCTGTATTCACTGCTTCCGTTGGTGCTGCTTGGCCAGACGATTCCCCGCTGCATGGTAGATACGCAGCGGATGTTTGCCGCAGCCGAGCGCGCCCGCTACATCGCCTGGATGTACAATTCGGTTGAGGATTCGGAGTCGGGGATTCGGGCGTTGGAGACCGCCGAAGCGATTGCTGCGCACTGCCGCAACGCGTTCGATCCTAATTTGCAGATGCGGTGGGAACGGAACCTTCTGCTTCATCGTGTTTCGCTTACGCGCCGTCGGTTCGATGACGAGTTCCGCGCCGCAGCCCAGCGGCTGTATCATCTTACCACCGAGCATCCAACCGAGCCGACCGTGCGCTTGGATGTGCTGATGTTCTATCTGAACGCCCGACACGATGCCGAGACCGCTTGGGCGGTTTGGGAGGAGGTTCAGCAGATCTATCAGCAGCACCCTGAGGTGGCGGGAACCGGTCAGTTCCAGAACGCGCTTTCGGTGGTGGCCAACCAGGCAACCGCCGTGGCCGATACGGCATTGCTGGGGGCCTGCACCACCCTTACGCAGGATCTGTTGAATTCCAGCGAGCTGAGCGATGAGCTGAAATCCGCCATCCAAAAACGGATATTCCCCACGCTCCTGGCACTGTATTCCACCCCGGACGAATTGGCCAGCCGGATGGAGATGTTCACGCGGCTGGAAGAAGAGACCGCAAACCACAACGATCACGAACGGTTCCACATCCGGCGGCTAAGTTTCCTTGCGCACACGGGCCAACTGCGGGAAGTGCTGGCGCGTGCTGGCGATGCCGTGCGGATCTACACCGACCGAGGGGATTGGCATCCGGCGTTGTATTGCATGATGGATCGCCTGCTTGCGCTTGCTGCCTTTGGCGAGCCGCTTCCGAACATCGCCAACGCCTTCTACCGGCTGTGCGACCAAACCCCGATCCCGATCGAGGACCACGACCGCATGAATTTTTCGCAGTGGGGAACCGCAATCGGACTGCTGCGGATGGAGCCGGAGTGGGCTTCGGCAATGGCGCAGCACGCGCTGAAGGGCATTGAGTATCCAATCCCCAGCGCGCTGATTGCCACCGCGTGCAGCGATTGGCCGCTGGCCGCAAGCCGATTCCAACAACCCTGGCCGCCGCAGCTAATCATCACCCGCGAAGCCTGGCAAACCCTGAGGGATGCGGCCACGTTGCTGGCAAACCCAGCCCAACCCGCCGACGTTGCAAGCATCCTTCAACAGCTTTGCCAGCTTTTGCGAAGGCCCATCACCCGGCTGTACGACCTGCTATCTATCACCAGCGGGCTGCGGCTTGCGCAGCAGCTTGGACCCGACGCAACCGCGCAAGGGATGGACACGGCAATGGCGGAAGCAGTGGCCCATGCAATCGAAGCGGTGGCGGGGTGGTTGTGCCAGCGGGAGCTTGCGGGGTTTGCGCGCCCGTTCTTTCAGGAGTTCGGCGCGATTCTGCAAGCCGACCAGCAACGGGGGATTGAGAAGGAGATTGCGGAGATTGAGAAGCGTTGGCAGCTGGAATCGGCGCGGAACAGCAGTGCGCGCCCGCTGAAAATTTCGATGATCGGAAAAATTGCGGTGGAGGGGGAGGATGGAACAATGACCCCGCTGCGTGGCGGAAGAATCAAGCTGGTGCTTGCGCTGATGGTGGCTGATGTGATGATTGACCGAAGGCTGAACCACCGTGAATTCGTCCAGCTTGCCGGCGGCGATGAGGATGGGGACGACATGGAGCTTGCCCGAAAAAAACGGAACATGACCATTGCCCGCATCCGCGAAGCGATTGGAACCGAAGCGATTATCACCGGGGGCGAGACTCCGGTGCTGAATTTGGAGCGGGTGGAGGTTGACATCCTCCGCGCCGATAGCCTTCTGCGGCGGACCCTTGCCGCGCTGCGCGAACGCTCGCTGGTGCGGGCCTATCCACTGCTTCGCGAAGCGTTGGAGCTTGCCCGGGGCGACGTCCCCTTCCCTTCCCTTTATGATCCCTTTTTCGAGGCCGTGCGTGAGGATTTCGAGTTCCGGCTCCGCTCGGCGATTCTTGCGGTTGGGCGCGGGCTGTTGGCCGAGGGGGATGCTGCGGCTGCGGAAACAATCCTGCGGCGCGGCTACATGGCACTGCCGGAAGATGAGGAAATTGGCGACTTCCTCCGCGAAGCACTCATCGCGCAAGGAAAGCACGTGGAAGCCGAACGATTGAAGGCAATGGCGGAGGGGTGAAAGAAGAAATTTTTGCGACCTCCAAAAAACGATTCCAACAACAGCAAAGCGGCAACCTCCATGCGATGGAAGTTGCCGCTCTGTTGTACCCCGCCATGATTCCGCTTTGCGCCCCGTGCTACGGGCATTTCACCAGCTTCATCCCTTCGCTGAACCAGACCTTCTCGCTCTTGCTGTAGGTTCCTCCGCCGGCATATTCTTCCTCGTAGGTGAACTCACGGTAGCGGCATAAATTTTCGCCCGCTTTGCTGTATAGCATCACCCCGGTGCGATAGCGGCGGACCGGTATCCCCAAGCTGTTTTTGGTGATTCCCCACTCACTTTTCAGCATCCCAGTTTTCAGCACGGTGATGCCGCTAACTCCCCCCATTTTCTTTTTTGCGATCCCCTCAATGGTGGCATCTTTTTTCAGATCGGTGGGCCATGCAAAGTTTGGGGCGGCGGCTTCGATTGCGGACCAGAGCGCGTCCAATTTTGCATCCAGTTCGGCAAAAATATCGGCCGGAACGGGCAGCCCGACGGCTTCATATTTTGGGGTGATGTTCTTCATCAAATCGGCGTGCCCCTGTTCCCGCTCGAATACCAGCGTCTGCATGATATTGCCGGAAGGGCGCACCCACCCGTCGTTGCTTTTCAGGTCGCTTCCCAACCGCTCCGCCTCGCGAATCCAAAGCTCCAAACCTTGCTGCACCGTGGCCCTGACCGAGCGTTCGGCAATCTGGTTCCGCGCAGCAGCAACGGCGCGGATGTCATCCGGTTTGCAGTAGTAATCGTCGGGCTTGTTGTTGTGAACATCCTTGAACTCGGGGGAGTTGGCAATGCTGTCCACAATCGCAAGGTTGGCAAGGTGTTTTTTGAATTGCCCAATCATGTTGTCGCCAAAGCGGATAACGCCATCGGGGTAGGCGTTGTCGAAATAATCAATCGCGCTTTTGTACGGCTTAATTGCTTCGTGGAAGGCTTTCACCCGTTTGCGTTGCAGGTCTTGGATCGTCTTCAGCGGGTCAATTCCGCCGTTGTTGCTTCCGCTGCTGTTGCTTCCAATCGTGAACCCCCCGATGCTGATCTGTGCGCTGGCAATCGTGCAAAGGATCAGCGAAAGGATTGCGGTGGTGAGTATCGTGCTTACTGTGCGTGCTGTTGTGATGTTCATCGTGGTCTCCCTTGTCGTGTAATCTTGGTATTCCTGGTTTGTTCGTTGCCCCAATCATCATGTGATTGGCTGGCACAAACCTACCGCAACGCCCACCGCCACTTCCACCCCCACCAAGGGAACGGCAGCAATGGCCCAGTAAACGGCGGGAAATAGTGTGGGAAGTAGAGCGGCAGGGAGTAGAAATGGAATCGCAGAAAACCGAAACGGAAAGCCATCCCAACATTTTTGGGACCCCACTAACTTTTTTTTCATTGGGCGTGTTAAGACAATGAAGGGGGGCATTGCTTGCTCCCCTTGCCCCATTTCTTCCACACGCAGCACCGCTTCCTCGACGCCAATCCGTTGTTGCGTTTCTGACCGGCAAATCCAGATCATCCACATTCACATATTTCACAGGAGAGTTACCGATGAACAGACACCGTACACCATTGCTTCTGCTTGCGCTGGTGGCCACCACCGTGGCGGCGCAGGCGCAAATCCCGCCAACCATAAGCTACCAGGGGCTGGTGACCAATGGCGCAACCCCCGTTGCCGACGGCCCACACAACGCCACCTTCCGATTGTTCGATGCCGCAACCGGCGGGAATAAGGTTTGGGAGGAATCGCAGACCATCGCCACCAAGTCCGGGTTGTTCAGCACGCAGCTGGGCGCGGCGGTGCCGCTGAACATCGCCGCTGATAAGCCGCTGTTTCTGGAGATCGCGATTGCGGACAACACCTTGCAGCCGCGCACCCCGCTTGCCGCCGCCCCCTACGCCTTCAACGCCCGCTTTGCCAACGAAGTGCCGGACGGAAGCATCACCACCGCAAAGCTGAGCAGCAGCGGTGCCAGCGACGGCCAGGTGCTGACCAACACCCCTACCGGAGTGGCATGGCGAACGCCCCCAACCGGCGGTGGAGGATCGCTGACGCCCGGCGATGGAATCGAAATTGCTGGCGGGACGATCTCCATTGAAAAGAAGGGAGTCGTCACCAGCATGATTGCCGATGGAGGGGTGACGCAGGAGAAGTTGGCGGAAGGAATCATCGCGATTCCAAGAGGGGAAGCCGGGGGAGAGCTGTCAGGGGAATATCCAAATCCCACGATTGCCGACGGCGCGATCACGACCGCGAAGCTGGCGGAATCGGCGGTAAGCTCCACCGCCATTGCCGACGGCACGATTGAAGGGGTGGATATCAATCCCGCAGCCTCCTTGCTGATTGGCCAACTTCATGTACAAGGGGATATGCAGGTGGGGACTGCGCCGGCGCTGGGGCCACGCCTTTCGGTGCAAGGCTCCACCGCAAACAGTGGCGCGGCGGCGCTTGCGGTGGCCAACAGTGCGGGCACAAGCCTTCTGTACGTTCGCAACGATGGGAACGTGGGAATTGGGACCAACACGCCAACAGCATCGTTGGATATTGCCAGCCCGGGAACTGCGCTGGCAATCACCAGCGGGGTGGCGGTGGTTTCCACGGCAACAATTCCGGCATCGCCGAACATCGTTCTTACGCCGTCGGCAATGGTGCTGCAAGTTGCCAACGATGCCATTGCTACGCCGAACAACACCATCCTTCCTGCCGGCGTGCCGGGGCAGCTGCTGATTATCGTCAACGACGACGCGCAACCGCTGACCGGAGCCGTGGCCATCAACCCCGGCCAATCGCGGATGTACCTGTTCCTTCCCCCAGCATGGCGGCTGATTAACTAAAAAAACTTCACGCCGAAAAAAGAGAAGGGTCTCATCACTTGCTGTGATAAGGCCCTTCTCCTTTCACCCATTTCTGCCAGCCCGCCAACGCGGGGGGCTACCAGGCGTAGCCGATGTTACATCGTCCCCACGGGACAACACCAGCTTTGTCGCTGTACAGGCTTAATCCGGGAATGGGGGTTGTGGTTGGTCCCATCTGCAGGTCCGCGCCAAACACAAACTCCACGGCGCATTCATCCCACGGATACCAGTGCCACCCCAACCCTGTACCAATCGTTATTGGATTGCTTGTTTGCTCCTGTTGCGTCAGCGTGGCATCGCTGAAATCTTGATAGCTGATGTGGTTGTAGGAAATATTCCCCACAAAGTGGAATCCCCGGAACATTTTGGCAGTGGGGTAATACCTCCCTTCAATGTTCAGGCCGAACCCCGTCACCTTCTCGGTCAGCCCGTCGCCATCCATCAACGCTGTGGGAGTTTGGATTCCGCCACCCACCGCAACCTTGCTGTCGAGCGCGTACAGATAGGAGGCATTGAACATGGCGAAGAACTTGAAGGGATCAATAAACACCATCTGCCGGCGTGGCGTGATATCCTCAGAATATCCCACCTTGACGACCGTGGTTGTTTGTGTTTCGCCCGAAGTGGAGTCGGTGATCGAGGTGGTTTCCACTGTTCGCGTTTGCCCCAGTGCCACGCCCGAAATTCCGATGAGCAGAAATGCTGCCAATCCTGATTTCCAGAAAGTCTTCATGGTGTGTGTGTCCCGGTTGATGAGAATGGTTCGGAATGAACCCTTGCGTTGCCCCATGACACCTGCCCAAAGAAGGATGTGACACGCCGAAGAAAAAAAATCGCCCGAATACCCTACCACAAGAACAATCGCTCCGTTGCCGTTGCGTGCTGCCCGTTGGTGCGCCGCGTAACGCTGGCAATGTAGCAGCCGGCGGGAATCCCAATCGCCGCACGGTCCAGAACGATGTCGGGCACGGCGTGCGCCCCGTTCTGTTCGTACACCACGTGCCCCGCAAGGTCGAACAGCCGCAGCTGGATTGCCGAAGGGTCAGCCCCAGGAAAACGCAACCTCACCCTGCCATCGGGCTGATACCGCAGGACCAACCGGACGCTGTCGTGGCTATCCTGAACTCCGCTTGGCTCCGTGCTGCATTCCCACCCAGCCCGCCACCCCCAGGAGGTCCCCGTGTCGTTCGATTCAAACGCCAGCGTCATGGCTCCGCTGCGGGCAACCAGCGTTCCTGGGTTGTTGGCTCCGGTGAAACTTCCTATCAGTGGCGCGGTGGTGTCGCGGCCATCGTACACGGTTAGGCGGTCGTCGGCAATGCTGAAGGAGGTGAAGGCAAGCGAGACCCGATGGGCGTTGGCTGGGGCAATCGTTTGGGTCCAGCGTTCGCGGTTGTAGTAGTTCCCGGTTGGCCCCCCCATGTCGCTCAGTTCCCCGCTGCATGGCGATGCCGCGCAGGTGGTGAAGGTCTCCCGCAAAAGGTCCCACAGTTCGCTCCGGTCCCCATCATATCCCAACGCCCAAATCCCGACCCCAGCAAGCCGCTTCCGCGCTGCCAACTCATATTTTTTTCGCAGGCTTTCGGCATCGTCGTACCAGCATTGGTGCCACGTGCTGTCAACGTGGTAGGAGTAGTAGGGGGTGGAGGAATGGAGGTCCCACCGCCGCCCGTGGGTCCCCGCGTTGCGCACCGCGCTGGAGAAGAGCACGGCCTTCCCGGTCCCTTTTGTTTTTGCTGCTGGCGTGCTGTCGGCGGCGGCCCAGTCGTAGCCGTAGTAGGGGAGGCCCAGGCACAGTTTTTCTGGAGGAACGCCTTTGGCCAAGTAGCTGTTGATCGAGCGGGTAAGGTCGTACGCCCCCCAGAACGCGCCATTGTTTGTTGGCGAAACCGGGCCAGTGTTGGGCGCGCCCCCCCAGTGGTAATCGTAGCCCATGATGATGAGCAAATCGGCGGTGGTTGCCAGCGCTTTTGCGTCCATCACGTTGTTCCAGTCCACTGCCGGAACGGCAATCGAAACTTGCGAGCCTGGGATCGCCGTGTGGAACGCCGCCGACAGTTCGGCAATGAACGCCGTGAAGTTCGCACGCTGGCTTGCGCCCATCCCCTCAAAGTCAATGTTTACTCCATTCCCGTCGCGCTGGCGCACAAGCCGAACAAGGCTATCCACCAACGCCTTCCGCCGCGTTGGATTCCCCAGCACGGCCCCGTGGCCGGCAAACAGCGTCACGCACAAATTCACCCGAACCCCAGATTGCCGGGCTTTCGGGACCAGCTCCGTCGTCAGCCAGCTGTGGATGCTGCGGTAGCCCCCGGTGGCGGTGTCAACTTCGTAGGAGAAATAGGAGATGTCGGAAAGGAGGGTGAGGTCGTAATCGTTGTAGGCCGTCCCCATCCAGTACGGGTGCCAGCCAAAGACGATGTTCCGAAGGCTGCACGCCTGCTGGCGAAGCAACGCCGGAGCGGTGGGTACGTGGTTGTTGAACGCATCCCACCCTTCCTCGGTCCGCTGGGGCATCTGGCCAAACTGCTCCGATTGCTGCTGCACAATGCTGGGCTGGCCAAGCAGAACCGTTGGCCAAATGGCAAGCAGCAGGCAGCAGTAGAGATAGCAAGGGCGCATAATTTTTTCTGTTATTCCCCCACCATCAGCTCCCACAATCCTTCGGTTCCTTTCATGCAGAAATCCTCATGCTGGTGGAAGATGGTGCTGGTTTCGATTGGAGTTTTGGGGTCAATCCGCAGCCGCATATCGTCGGGGTCGCGGTCGCGGTCGAAGCGGACGACACCATCCACCACGGTCTTCTGGCAAATCGAATAGACCGAGAGTGGATGGGCGTTGAAGATTGCCAGATCGGCCTCCTTCCCCACCTCAATCGAGCCAACTCTCTTCTCAATTCCCAACTGCTTTGCTGGGTTGATGGTGATTAGTGCCAACGCTTCGTCGCGGGTTAGCCCGCCGTAGCGCATCGTTTTTGCGGCTTCGTGATTGAGGTGGCGGTCAAGCTCGGGCGAGTCGGAGTTGATGGAGGTTGTGACGTTGTTCCGGGTAAGGATTGCGGCGTTGTACGCGGTGGAGTAATAGACCTCGAATTTATACGCCCACCAATCGGCAAACACCGATGCCATCGCGCCAAAATCAGCAAGCTCGGGGGCAATTTTGAACCCTTCGTTGACGTGCTGGAAGGTGAGTTTCTTGATGCCGAAATCGCGGAAGACCCGCATCAGCATCAGTATCTCGTCGGCGCGGTAGCTGTGGCAATGGACAAGAATCTCGCCCCGCAACACTGCTGCAAGCGTCTCCAGCCGCAGGTCGTAGGGAGGTGGGGTGGTCCGTTGGTCGCCTCCGTTTTCGTGCGATTCCTTTGCGGCCATGTAGCGTTGCGCTTGGGTGAATGCATCGCGGATCACTTGCTCAACCCCCATGCGCGTTGCCGGGCGGACGTTGAATCCGCGCCCATGCACCCGCGTTGGATTCTCGCCCAACGCAAACTTGATGGTGCGCGGGGCGTTCTCCATCACCAATCCTTCGGGGTCGGTGGTTCCGTAGCGCATCTTCATGGTTTGGCATTGCCCGCCGATTGCGTTTGCCGATCCGTGCATCACGTGGGCAATCGTTTTGCCACCGGCAAGGGCGCGGTAGATGGAGATGTCGTACGGGTCAATCACGTCGCCAATGGCGACTTCGGCGGTGACGGGATTTGTCCACTCATTAACATCGGTGGTGGCGATGTGGCTGTGGGCATCAATAATTCCGGGCATCACGAACTGGCCGGTGGCGTCAATCGTGTCGGTTCCTGCGGGAGCCGTTAGCCCCGCCCCAATTTTTGTGATGATGCCGTTCTGCACCAAAATATCTGTCCGCTCCAGCGTCCCGTTGGTGATGGTCAGCAGCGTGCCGTTCCGCACCAGAAGGTTCCCGCGTTGGCTTGCTTGCTGCCGAAGCGCAAGAGCCGGGTTCCGCATCAGCGTGTCGCCAATTGGGGCGTTGGCAAGTTGGGTTGCGCTGTCGTTCTTTTCCTTCCCCTGATCTTTCTCCTGCTTCTTCTCTTTCGGTGGTTTGTACTCATACTTGCGCCCGTCAACAAACACGTAGCGGACGGTGCTTTCCTTTGCGAACCACGATCCTTTGGTCACCACAAGGTTGGCAATCTTCCCTTGCTCAACGGTTCCCAAACTCCGTTCCAGCCCAAGCATTCGGGCTGGTTCGGTGGTCAGCGCGGCAAGCGCGGCATCTTCCGGCAGGCCATGCTGGATGGCGGTGCGGACGTTTTGGCGCAGCTTCCCCGCACTGCTTCCCAGTGTGCTGAATCCGAACTTCACCCCGGCGCGGTGCAGCCGCCCGGCGTTGGCGTAGAAGGTGGCGCGGCTGCTGGCTTGTTTTGTTTTCAGCATCTGCTGTTCCGCCCGCACATCCCCGGGCCGCTCGGTGCGGTGCAGCGGGGCGATGGAGGTCCCAATAGAGGTCCCGATGGATGCCTCGGTGTTCGGCGGGCGGGCTGCGGCCAGCGAGTCGGCGGCGGCGGTGGTGTCGTCTTCTTTTTCGGCTGGGGGTTCCGGGAAATCGAGGGAGAGGAACAGGGGGAGATTGCTGCTTTTCAGGACCTCTTCAACATCCCAGCCTTCTTTCAGCCCGGCAAGCATCAGCCGGAAGCCGAGGTCGCGTTGCAGGTGGAGTGCGCGGCGGACCTCCAACGGGTCCTCCACGCGGAACAGCACCGGCTGCTGGCCATCCACCACGGGGAAGAACGCGGCGGTGGTTGCGTCCCACGCTGGCCGCTCGATTCCGTTCGGATTCTTGCCGTAGGTTTCCCCCTGCGCGTGGCGTTGCTTGGCGTTGGTGAACAGGTTGCGCCACTTGGCCATGATGGCGAACGTGGTGGCGGGATAGACATCGTTTTCCGCCGGAACAAACTGCGCGAACAGCGCGGAGTTCCCCCGAATCACCATGCCGCTTGGCTGGTCCCCCCCCAGGCTGATGATTGCCCCCGTGCCAGGAAGCATCTGCCCGCGCGGGACCGTTTGCGCCACGGTGAACCCAGCGCGCCGAAGCGAATCGAGCAATGGGTCGGTGCTGCTAAGAAGGTCCCGAACGTCGCGCTCCGGTTGGATTCCGGCGCGGGCGTTTGGCGGATCGCCCGGGCGCGGAACCCGGTCGTACTTTGGCTCCTCCTTCGGTTTGGCCACGCCAGCGTTCGACATCCCATCAATGAATCCGGCATAGACCGTCATCGAATCCCCCTCGATGATCTCCGCATCGAACGGAATGGGGATGCTGGTCCCCACCGCAGCAATCACCCCGTCGCGGATAAGGACCGCGCCGCGCTCGATAACCCGCCCAGGCCCCTGCACAATCCGGGCATTCCGGATAACGAACGTGCGGGTTACGGGACCAACTTCTGGCTTCTCATTGTTCTCACCCCCTGGCTGGGCAAACAACAACGGTGCGGCAAAAAACAGAGCAAGCAGGAATGATGCACGAATCATGGTTGTTGGAAATCGTTCTATTTCTTTTTCCGTTTCGGCTGGGTGGCTTTGCCGCCGCCGTTTGCGTTGATTGGCGACAGGCTAACCCCACGCGCACGCCCTTGAATCCCCGATGCCCGTTTGTTGATGTAGGCCGTTGGATCCGCAGGGCTCCAGCGGCGTGGGTTCGGCAGGACCGAGGCTAACAGGGCGGCTTGGCGTGCGTTCAGGTCCCGCGCGGAGATGCCGAAGTACTTCTGCGCGGCGGCCTGGACCCCGTAGATCCCATCCCCCCATTCAATCACGTTGATATACACCTCCAGAATCCGCTTCTTCCCCCAAACAAACTCCATCAAGTAGGTGAAGTAAATCTCCAGCCCTTTGCGGATGTAGTTGCGGCCTTGCCACAGGAAGACGTTCCGTGCGCACTGCATGGTGATGGTGCTTGCGCCGCGCAGTTTTTTCCCTTTCATCCGCTCGTTGTAGGCTTGGGCGCGTTCCAGAGCTTTCATGTCAACGCCGCCGTGGGAAAAGAATCGGCCATCTTCGGCAGCGATAAGGGAGCGGAGCAGAACGGGGCTTACGTCGTCAATGCTGACCCACTCTTTTGCCACCCCAACAACGTTCCCGCTGGTGGCCCCTTCCAGCGGGCGGATCAGCATCAGCGGGGTGATGGGGGGATCAATGAAGCGGTAGATCACCACCAGCGAAATGGAGACGATAAAGAACGCCGCAACCAGCCGGAATATCCATTTGAAAACCCGTTTGATCATCGTGCCGAGAATTGCTCCGTCGGTTGGGAGTTTCTGCCGGGAAGGTTTCGCTGCTCCTCGCGTTCCCGATGTGTTGGCTGGCGTGGATTGGTCCAGTAGCCCAAGTTGTTGGGCAACAGCGCGGCGGCCACGTGTGCTTTGTGCCATGGTTGACTAGTGCTGCGGCGGGTTCTGCCGTGCCGGGCAAATGTAGGAAGTTTTCACGGAGTACCGCCCAGCCGTTGGCGTGGCTGGCCTGGGGTGGTTGGCGGCCATCTGCCAGTGGGTTCAATTGCCGATATTTGCCGCATGGAACCAGACAACAACGGCGAGTTGGAAGGCCTTCGCCAAGAGCTTTACACCTTCCTTGATGAGCACGACCGCTTGTGGATATGGCCGGCACGCCCCGCAAAACGGAACGCCGCGCTCCGGTATCTGGCCACGAAATTCGAGGCTGGGAAGGAGTACACCGAGCGCGAGGTCAACCAGCTGCTGCAAGCCTGGCACACCTTTGGCGACCACGCCTTGCTGCGCCGCGAGTTGTACGACGCAAAACTGATTGAGCGCACGCGGAACGGAGCGGTGTACTGGCGAACGCCGAACGTGAGTGAGTAAAAAGGGGCAATGGCCAAACCAACAGATCGTGACAGCGGGCTTGCGTTTTGGCGTTGCTTGATATTGCTAATTTCTTCCGGTGCTTCTTCTTTGGCGACCGCGCCTTCAAACCTTTGTGATGAGTAATTCCAACAACCACTCTGCCGAACGCTACCCCGAGCAACTTGTTCTTCGCGTGAACGAGTTGTTCTACGATCACGACTCCGCCAACCACGGCTATGCCGACATCCACAAGGAGATGCTTGAGCAAGAGCGGGAACGCTGGCAGACGCTGGCCAAACGCCACATAGCCTCCAAAGAAGCGATCACGCTCCTTGATATTGGCAGCGGGGCCGGGTTCGTTCCCGTCACGGTTGCTCCCTATCTGAAGGCCGAGGATACGATCATCTGCAGCGACCTTTCCGAGGGGATGCTGAACACTGCCCGCCAAACCATTGCCGAGCAGCAGTTGCCCCCCCGTTTTCAGTTCCAGAAAATCACCGGGGAGATTCCCTACCGGCTGCCATTCCAAACAAACTCGATGGATGTGGTGACGATGAACTCCGTCCTTCATCATATCAAGGAGACCAATCAATTTTTGAGCGAGGTGGATCGGGTGCTGAAGCCAGGGGGGATGCTGTTCATTGCCCACGAGCCGAACAAGCATTTCCACCAGCATACATTTCTGCGGCGGAACTACCGGTTGCTCCGTCCGGTGGGGTATCCCAAGCTGGCCCTTATGGAGGCCGCACGCCGGCTTGGCATCATGGCAATGATGCGCAAGGCATTCTACGTGATTCGCCCGGACCGGGGCAAGGTGGCGAACACGCTGATTGATCGAATCAACGACACGCTGATCGCCGAGAAACTGATCACCAAGCCGATCAGCCTTGATGAGGTTGCCACAATCACCGACATCCGCGACAGCGAGGGGTTCTTCCCAGAACAGCTGCTTCCAGAATATGAGGTGCGGCATTTGGAGACCTACAACCACATCCTGCTGGTAACGATGAAGCATTTTGGAAACCGGTTGGTCCGGCGGTACGAACTGTGGCTCCGGAAAAAATATCCCACGGCTGGCGCAACGTTTTTCTTGGTGCTTGGCAAGCCTCAACAAGCTGTTCCGGGAACCTAATAAAATCCGAACGCCCCGGGATTTAACCCGCCGGCAAACCGCCCCACCACTGTTCCTGCGGTGTCGGCCACCACGATTTCTGCGGCGGTGGTGAATTCCTGAACATCGGCAACGTACAGCTTCCCATCGGGCGAAACTCCAAGATCGAACGGGCTTCCGCGAAAAACGGAGCGGGGGATGATGGTGGCCGCTTCGATTGCGCCACCATCACGCAGCGGCAACCGCACAACGCCCCCATCGGCCAGCAGATACGCCACACCGCCAACATCATCGAATGCCACTTCCATTGGTCCCGGATTGATAAACCGCCACCGCCGCTCCTGGGCAAAGGTTTGCGGATTGATCTCCACCAACCCGCCAACGGAATCGGGGTAGAGGGGGCGGAGCAGCAGGTAAATCCGATCGGTGGCCGGAAGGTAGTGAATGGCCCAGGGGTTCGGCCCAAACTGCAGCGATGCTTCTTCGGCTCCGCTTGTGGGGTCCAGCACCGTAACGCTCCAGGCGTTCGGCTCGGTTGCGCGCAGCTTCCCCTGCGATGAGTTGGCCACGAACAACCGCCCGTGGGCCGCAGCAATCCCTTCCGGCGCGGGGCCAACCGGAAGGCTTCGCCCCGTGCGGCGTAGCGTTGTTGGGTTGAATTCCACAACGCGGTCGTCGTAGGTGGTTGCCCATGCGGAGGAGTCGTTGACGATGGCCATCATCCGAAGCTCGGCCCCGTCGGCAAACTGAATCCTTCCCTCCGATTCCCCCAAAGGCAACCGCAGCACCTCAATCGTCCGCGAGGTGGAAACCAGGATGAACGCCCGGTCATTCCGGACCAGAATATCGTTCCCGGTGTCCCCAATCCGCAGCCCCGGGTTGCGCCGCGCAAAGTAATCGTTCACGGTTTGGCCGGTAGCCGGGTTGTGATAACTCAGCGTGGAATTATCCTGCCGCCACAACCCTTCGTTGACGATCAGGACCCCGTGCGAGAAGTCGCCGGTTAGCGGCGGCGGCGCGGGTTCGCCGGGGTTGGCAACGCACCCGGCCAGCAGCAACGAAACCAGCAGCGCGCACGCCGTTGCAACGGGGGAGAATCTCACATTCATTTCCCCCCCGCCGCGGTTTGTGACGGAAGCAGCAACAGAAGCACCTCAAGGTTCGGGGTCCCGGGGAACATATCCAGCGGGACGATCCGCTCCACCCCGTAACCCTTTTCCCGCCACGACCGGACCTCGCGGGGGATTTCATCAATCCCGCAAAAAATGTGAAGAACCCGCACCGGTTTCCGTGCGGCAATCGCCCCCACCACTCCGGCATCGGTTCCGTGGCGCGGTGGGTCCAGCAGCACCCACTCCGCCATGCTGGAATCGGCGCGGGGGAGCAATCGGGGAAGGTTCGCAGCGGTGATGGTTCCGGCAACAAACTGCATGGCCGCGCTTGGTTGGCCGCTGCCGCCGCGTGCCAGGTTTTGCTTTGCCCCTTCCACGGCGGTGCGCTCGTACTCAACCCCCACAATCTCCTGGAAGTCATCGGCAAAATGGCCGGCAAACAGCCCGTAGCCACAGTATAAATCCAGCAGCCGGCCCGCCCGGGTTGGTTGCAGCAGCTGCCGCGCCGTTTCCAACATCGTGGGGATCATCGCCTCGTTGACTTGGCTGAAGGCGGTCGGTCCCAGCAAGTAGGTTCGTTCGCCAAACTTCACGCGCAACCGCTCCGGCCCGAACAGTTTTTTGAAGCTGACCCCGGCTTTGGGCCGCAGCGATTCAAGGTAGTAATCGCTGCGGGTGGGGTCGTGGAAAACAAAGGCGGAGACCACCGAAAGATTCCCCGTTCGCAGATGCTCGCCCAGCAACTTCAGCTTCCTGACGATCTCCGCATTCAAGCGGTCCACGTTCAGGATCACCGTGAACTCCGTGTAGCTTCCACGAATGATGACATGGTTGAGATGGGGAACCAGCAGCCGGTACGGGGGTGAGGTGATTTTCTGAAGAATGAGCCGGTAAATCGCCGTGTGCTCCTGCGGCTCCAGCAGCGATTCCGGCAGCGGTGACGATGTTCGCTCGCCACCCTTGAACCCCATCACCACACGGCTTCCTTTGGCAAAGACGCGGCGTTTGGTGGTGGTTCGGTAGCGGCGAGGTTTGGGGGATGGAAGGATTGCTTCCGGCGATAGCGGAAGCTGGTGCCAGTTCCAAAATTCGCCGAGCGCGGCTTGCTTCAACGCAAGCTCGGCGGCGTACTCAAGGGTGGCCAACGGCTCAATCTCTTGCGCCCGTTGCTCCCCCTTCGGCGGAACCGGAAGCTGCCGCAACAGCAGTTGCGCAAAGGTCGGGATTGCCAGTTCTGGCAAGCGATGATTCAATGGCGGATACTCCGTTCGGAACTGTGAGATTGATCTGTGAAATTGATCTGTGAGAAGGAAAGCGATTGAGCCGGGCCGCGTGCGGAATTTCCCGACCCTCCATCTCACGGGATTTTGCACTCCATGATAATCCGGAAACTTCGCCCGGGCATTGGGTAATTGCGGACCACGTGATACTCCGTGCCGAACAGGTTTTGCACCTCGGCCCGCAGGCCGGTTGGCACGTCGGCAATCGCGAAATCGTAGGCCACATTCCCGCCAACAAGCCAGTAGCCAGGGAGGATTGATGCGGGGGAGTTGGAGGGGAGCGAGTAGCGGTAGCTGGAATAGCTTGCCGTAAGGCCGCACCGCACCGCGCCGAACACGGCTTGGCAAAACCCGCTGGCCGTCTGCCGTGGCAAATATGGGAGTTCCTTCCCGTGGAATGCTCCGCCGCTGCGGTCCTGGGCGTTCATCTGGGTCCAGGCAAGGCGCAGCCGAAGGTGGCCATCCAACAGCGTCCCCGATGCGCCAAGCTCTAGGCCGCGTGTGGTTGCGCGCCCAACGTTCGCCGCGCTCCAGCTGACGGGGCTTCGGGGAACCGAAAGGATCAAGTCGCTGGTTGCAATCTGGAAGAACGTTGCATCGGCAAGGAAGCGTTCGCCAAACTGATACAGCACCCCAGCATCTACGCTGACCGAGCGTTCGGGGCGGAGCTTGGCGTTGCCATAATTGAGGTAATACTGCTCGGTAAAACTGGGGGCGCGGAAGTTCCCCGAGGCATGGACCCGCAGCCGCAGCGGAAGATCCGTTGGCCGATAACTCACCCCCACCGAGGGGCTAAGCGCGTTCCCAACATCGGAGAAAAGATCGGCGCGGAGTGCGGCTTGCAGAAGCAATTCATCATTGGCGACAAGAGGCCCAATCAGCCAATCGGCGGCAACGGCTGCGCTAAGTTGGCGGCGGGCAACGCTTTGGCCAACCGAGGGGTCCAGGTTGTTGCCGTTCAGCTGGGCCTGGTGCATCTCGATGCTGGCTTCCACGGATCCATCGCTGCCGAACTGCCGCCGCACGCGCCCGGTAAGGCTTCCTTCGGTTCGTTGGAATCGGGAGTGCGTCCCCGCCGGGCCGGTCAACCGCGATTCGGGGTCGTCGTAGCGTAGCTGGTTGGTGCGTGCGGTCCCCCCAATCGTCCCCATCCATTCGGCGTTGAAAAAGGAGGCCGCAGCAATCCCGAACAAATCCCCTTCGGCCAGCCGCGCCTGCGATTGCTCAAGGCTTCCCTGCACCACTGCGCCTGGCGTTCCCCGCTCCGAACTGAACCCGTGAACCGAGGCCGACAACCGCATCCCATCTTCCAACAAGGACCATCCGGCGCGGGCGAACAGGTTGGAAAAATCAGCATTGTGGCGATGCCGGATTCTCTCAATTCCAAACTCAGAGTAGCTGAATGGATACTCCCCGGAAGCCCGTGTGAAATGGATTGCCCCGTCCAAACGGTTCCCCCCGAACCCGCCACGCACCGCGCCGCCAGCCGCGAAATCGCCGAACGATCCAACATGGATTGTCCCGCCGCCACGCACCGCCGTTCCCCCCGCCGCGCTGGTGATAAGGTTCACCACGCCGCCAAGCGCGTTCGCGCCAAACCGGGCAGCGTCCCCCCCGCGAAGCACCTCCACCTGCTCAATGGTTGCGGCGGGGATGTTGCTGAAGTCGAAAGCATCGCCGGCACTGCTTCCGTAGCGAACTCCATCAATCAGCAGAATAGTTTGCTGCGCGGAAGTTCCCCGCACCGACACCGTGCGAAGCCCCCCCTGCCCGCCATACTGCCGGACCGAGGTCCCAGGGGAAAGGGCCACGGCATCGGAAAGGTCGCGGGCGTTGGCCATTTCGAGTTCGGAGCGGTCCACCACCGTCATCGGCTGGGCCGAGCGTGCCTGGCGCAGCAGGATGCTGGACGATTCCACCACCACCACTTCGCGCCCGCGCACCACGCGTGTGGTGTCGCGCCGGTTCGGCTTGGCGGCCGTGTCCGGCTGGGCCGCCACCGGAACGGAAAGCAGCATTGCGGCAATGGTTGATATCGTCAGCAACGTCCTGCTCACCGCGCCACCGCAAATGGGAGTGTGGCGGCAATCCGCCCCTCTTCCTCCAGCGATAAAAACCAGACCCCCAACGGAAGGGAATCGGTGGCCAAGGAAATGGAATGCTCCCCCGCCGACAGCCTGCGGTCCGCAAGCTGGCGAACCTGCTGGCCAAGCCGGTTCCAGATTGCCACCCGCACGTGCGCTTCCTGCCGAATGCCGAACGTCACGCGGGCTTCCCCACCGGTTCCAAAACGGAGGGCAAGGGCTGGCTGCGGCGTGCCGGTGATGTTGGTGTCGTTCGGGGTGGCGGCGTGGATTGCCACCACGGCATCAAGATCGAAGCTGGTAAGTGTGGGGTCCCAGAAAGGATGGTTGGGATTGTTGATCACGATTGCCGTCGCATCGCGAAGGCGGATGAAGCGGACGGAGTCCATTCCAACATCGGAAAGATCGAAGTGATCGCCCCCCGATTGCGCGGGGTCCAGCGGGTTGGCGCGGCCATCGGTGGGGGTGATTCCGGCGCAACCAACCAGCGTGGCGGAATCGAACGGGAACTCCACAAAGCTGACCCCGTCGCGGCTGACGGCCACCGTTGCTGGCTCGGCAAAAGTGCGTTGCTTCCCCCCCAGATTGTAGTGGAAAGCGTTCTCGAACACGGTGAAATCGGCCCCGGCGCGGTCCACGATTGGGGTGCGGAACCCGAGGACGATCTCACCCCCCAATCCCAGCGAGAGTATCTGCGCGGGGTTCACCGAAGGGACGGTTGGGCGGGCGCTGGTGTCGGGGAATCCAAGAACGTTGTTGGGGAAGTAGGCGGGTTGGCGGCCAATGCCCGGCCCGGTTCCGGGCCGGAACATCACCACGGTGTCGGCATGGTGCTGGGCAATTGCCGATGCCGTCATCGCCAGCAGCAGAAACAACCGGCGGAGGCCCGCCGCCACGCCCCGAAAAATCGGGGCAGGCGGGGAGTAGCGCGACGGCAAGGCGTTCGGTGGCGATGGTTTGTGGTTCATCGGACCACCTTCAGTATCTGGGTCAGCAGCGTGCCCCCCGATTGGAGCGTGCAAAGGTAGGTCCCGGCGGCAAGGGAGCCGGCATCAATCCGCACGCTGTACTCGCCGGAGTCCATCGGTTCATCCACCAGCGTGGCGATGTGGGCACCATCAACACCAACCACCGATAGCCGCACATTTCCAGAGTTCGGCAAGCTGAAGCGGATGGTGGCGTGGTCCCGCACCGGGTTCGGGACGCTTTCCGAGAGGGAGGCGCTTCCGCTGGCCTGGCCGCTCCGCTCCACCGAAAGCACTCCAAGGCTTACCATCGCAACCCGCGAATCGGCGTTGTAGGTTCCGCTCAGGTAGGCATTGGCCACGTAGAGTTCATCGTTCAGCATCGCGATCCCTTCGGCCTTTCCGCCAACGGGGATGATGGCCTCCACGGTGTCGTTGTTCAGCAGGCGGATGTCGCCGGCGTAGGTGGTGGCCAGCAGCTGGCCGTTGGGCAGAAGGAGCGTCTCCCGCGGGCCATCCAGCGATGATGTCCCGGTGGCGATGCGCCGCAGCACGGTGAAGGTTGTTGGGTCCAGCAGCAGCACCTCGTGGGTTCCGTTCATGGTGACGGCCACGGCGTTCTCGTTGGCAAGCAGGTGGTTTGCGCCATCCCCTAAATCCCCGAACGCATTGGCTTTGTAGTCGAACAGGGTGATGCTGGATGTTGGCGAGCCGAAGGCCCCTTCGTTCAGCACGTACAGGCGGGTTGCGCCGTCGCGGTCGGTGGGGACCGGGGTGGCCATTGTCAAGAAATCGCCGGCGCGGAACCGCCCAACCTTGTGTCCGTCGCGTTTATCAACGATATGAATAAAGGTGGGTCCGGGGGCGAAATCTTTGGCAAGCTCATGCACCAGCAGCCAGTTCCCCGCATCGGTGACGTTGGCCAAATTCCCGGCGGCGGTGGCATCATGGTAGATTGCCCGCCCTTCCCCTTCGCTGCCAGCGGCCGGGAATCCGCGCAGTGTGTCGGACAACGCAAGGTAGAGCGTGTCGCGCTCGGAATCGTAGGCGGCACGGAGCGGGAAGCCCATTGCCCCGCGCAAGCTGCGGGTCCATTTCACTTGGCGCGTGATCCCATCAATGGCCGTCCACCAGCGGTCGGCGGGTCCGGTTCCGTAGCCGATTGCGTGAACGTCGCCCCGCTTATCCACCAGCAGCAATCCTGGGTCGCGGCCAACCACAATCGTATCCACCACTTCCCCGCTGTTAAGGTTCACCACGGCCACAAGGGAGTCGGGATTGTAGGTCCCTGCGGAGTATTTGATTGCCGCAAACAGAAGCGAATCGCGCACCACCACCGACTCCACTTTCCCCGGTAGCTTGATGCTGTCGCGCAGGGTTCCGGTGGCTATCTCAAAACGGCGAACGTCGTTTCCGTAGGTGGCAACAATCAGAAGGCTATCCCCCTGGAAGGCAAGGGCGCGCGGGCTATCGAAGCCGGAGGTGAGGGTGGAAATGGGGGATGGGGCAACGTCACGGTGGGTCAGCGTGTTGATGATGCGTACCTGGTGGGTTCCGCCAAGCACCACGTAGGCGTGCTCGCCACGCGTGGCAATGAAGTTTGCGCCGCCGCCAATCTTCTCACCATTCACGGCGTTGTAGATGTCGGGATTTCCCGCCGAGTAGGTGACCGATCCGTTCCCTTTCCCGAAGGCTCCTTCATTCAAGATGAAATAGCCCGGCGCAGAAATTTTTGGGTCGAAAATGCTGGCAACCATTCCTGGATTCACCCCGGTTTCCATCTCCCCCAACACTGTTCCAGTTGCTGGGTCCACGGCAATCACCATTCCTGGCGCGGTGAATCCGGGGTCGCGGGTGGTAAGGTACAGGATGTTGCTGAGGGGGTCGAACGAGACGGCAGCGGCGGGGATTGTGCTTACGTCGCGTTTGTGGGCCAGGGTTTGCACGTCGAAGGCCTGGACCTTTCCGCCCAGGGGCAGATAGAGTTCGCCGGCGGCAAGGTTCACCCCAACGCGGACGGGGTAGGAGTTCAGCAGTGCGTCGAACGTTGCGGAGTCCACCACGCGGCGGGTGGCTCCATCAATCACGGACCAGGTTGGCGCGGCATCGCCCTGGTCCAGCACTCCGTTGAAGTTGGCATCCACCCCGGCGGAGATCAGGTGGACGCGATTGCGCGCGGTGTCGGCAAACAGGAATGCCGGCCCTTTTCCAACATTGACGTGCTGGACCTGGGCGCGAAGCGTGGTCCCGGCACACGCCACCGCAAGCCCCGCAACGGCAAGAAGCAGGGCACGCCGGAGCAACCCGGCGCGGTTGGAAGAACGGGAATGGGTTGTAAAGAACGTCATGGAACCTCACATGGATGGTGCCTCCGATGCCAAATCGGTGGCGATCAAAATGTGTGGATGGGGAAACGACGGTGCGGCGGTTGCAAGGCTTCCGAATCGTGCGGAAGCAACGGCGTTGCGGCAAAGGTCATCTCCTCATCGCCCCTGTTGGCGCAGGGGTTGGCCCGCGTGGGCCGTTGATGAGGATCGGACGGCAGGTCTTCTGGCTTCGGGGTCATTCGCTTCCTTTCCGGCCTTCCCGCTCCGCAATGGAGCAGTGGTTTGTGGTGTGGAAAGGAGCGTCGCCCGTCACAGCGGCGCAACCGCTGCCGAATTGTTCCCCGCCTGTATGTGGTTGCTGCGATTGCCGCAGCAGCGGGGGGAACGCACGGCATTCCCTATTCTCCCCAGCGCGTTGCCGGGGCACCGTTCGATCAGTATTGGAATAACGTGAAGCCGGCCGCGGTGGCCAGCTTCCGGCATCGGGAAGATGCGTGACAAAAATAGAAGGGTTGGCAAGATGATCCAACGGGAGTTTTCGGCATATTGGGAACAATTCGTGGCTTGCCAGTGGTTCAACCAGATCGAACACCGTTGTGGCGGTGCGGAGTGCTGGTTGCACAAGCCGCGATTCATCAACTACATTTATCGAACACTGCAATGACACCACGCGTGATCACGTTTCACTACACCATGACTGCCGAAGATGGGCAAGAAATTTACAGCTCGGTTGGAAGCGAGCCATTGGCAATTTTAGAAGGGCAGGGGCAAGTGATCCCCGGGCTGGAACCGGTGCTTTCGGAGATGGGGGAGGGGGAGAAACGGCGCGTGGTGGTTCCGGCCGAGGAAGGGTTTGGGGAATACCATGACGATTGGGTGATCCAAGTCTCCCGCGAGCAATTGCCGCCCGGCGAACTCAACATCGGCGATATGTTCCAAGCCGCCGAAGACGCTCCGGTGATGGTTGTCACGGAGATTGATGGCGACACAGTGGTCATGGATGGAAACCACCCGCTGGCCGGGCAGGACCTGACGTTCGACGTTGAGGTCCTTGGCTTCCGCGAAGCCACCCCCGAGGAAATCGCCCACGGCCATGCTCATGGCGAAGGGGGGCATCATCACCATTAAGCCGCGTTGGTAATTCCGCCAAAGCGCGATCTTGCAAGCAAGCCCTGCCCCGATCACAGAATCGGAGCAGGGCTTGTTGGTAGTTGCGATCCCCTTTTTCCACTCCCCGGCCAATTCCCCGATTACGGTTTCATCACCACAATCCCGAACGTTTGGTTCACCGATTGCGCCGCGCCGGTGTTGTTGTGGAACCGCACGGTAACGGTGTTGTTGGCCGACACCCACCCGCTGAAGTGGACGTTCCCAATCGTCATTGCCGCGTCCGGTATCCCCAGCGTCACCGCGTCGCCGCTGCGTGCGCCGTTCACGGTTAGGGTAAGGTCGGCAAAACTTCCGGCAGGGGTGGCCACAAAATTCAGGGCTGCGGTGGTGGTGGCAATCTGCCGCCATTGCAGGCTTCCGGCGTTGTCGGTTTGCAGAATTCCGCTGCCAAGATCGGGGGTGACGTTGCTTGCGGCGGGGGGAAGCGCGGCGGGAAGTGTGTAGGTGATGTCCGCCGTTTGAGCTTGCGCCCGGAAGGCGGAGTAGTTCGCGCTGGAGTAATCAAGGTCGGTGTTTGGCTCGATGAACCGCACCCCACGCGCGGCGTTGTCGTCGTTGCCAATCCAGAGGTCGGTGTTGCCAAAGAAGGCAAGCCCGGCGAACGCGGTAAGATCGGTGCCAAGTGCGGCTGTGGTTCCGTTGAACCCAAAACTGTTCCCCCCAAGCCTAAGCTCTTGCCCGCCAGCAATGGCCGAAAAATTGCCGGTTATATCGTTGTTCAGGCCGCCGGCAATTACCGAGTAATGCCCAACCGCAGTGTCCTGGAAGCCGCCGCCGATTGCGGAAAAATCGCCAGCAGCAACGTTGCGCCGCCCGCCAGCAACAGTTGCGCCAAGCCCTGAAGCAACGTTTCCGCGCCCACCGCCAACGGTGGCTCCGTTGCCAGATGCGGTGTCGAAGAGGCCGCCGCCAACGGTGGCGTAGGTTGCTGAAGCAAGGTTCCCCCGGCCGCCCCCAATCACAGCGTAATCGGCGGTTACTCTGTTATCAACCCCGCCAGCAATCACGCTCAGATTACCAGTGATGGTATCGCGCAGGCCAACACCAATGAAGGAGCGCGTTCCATAAATGGCATTGAGTTCACCAGAAATGATCCCCGATTGATTGGCCCACACGCCATTGTTTGCCCCGCCAACGATGACGGAAAGTTGGCCGGTTGCGGTGTCCTGGAAGCCGCCGCCGATTGTGGAAAAATCGCCAGCAGCAACGTTGCGCCGCCCGCCAGCAACAGTTGCGCCAAGCCCTGAAGCAACGTTCCCGCGCCCACCGCCAACGGTGGCTCCGTTGCCAGATGCGGTGTCGAAGAGGCCGCCGCCAACGGTGGCGTAGGTTGCTGAAGCAAGGTTCCCCCGGCCGCCCCCAATCACAGCGTAATCGGCGGTTACTCTGTTGCTAAATCCGCCAGCAATCACGCTCAGATTACCAGTGATGGTGTCGCTCAGGCCAACACCAATGAAGGAGCGCTCTCCATAAATGGCATTGAGTTCACCAGAAATGATCCCCGATTGATTGGCCCACACGCCATTGTTTGCCCCGCCAACGATGACGGAAAGTTGGCCGGTTGCGGTGTCCTGGTACCCGCCAGCAATTGCTGAGTAATCGCCAGCAGCAACGTTGCGCCGCCCGCCAGCAACGGTTGCGCTGAACCCGGAAGCAACGTTTCCGCGCCCGCCGCCAACGGTGGCTCCGTTGCCAGATGCGGTGTCGCGGAAGCCGCCGCCAACGGTGGAGAAGATTGCCGAAGCAAGGTTCTCCTGGCCACCACCAATCGTGGAAGCGCCTCCGAAGGCTTTATTCGTTATGCCACCTCCAACAACGGCATAGTCTTGGCTGGCATGGTTGAACACGCCACCACCAACGGCTGCAAAACTTCCGGATGTGGTGTCGTTGCTTCCGCCATCAATCACACTCCAAGCCCCCGATGCCCGGTTGGCGACCCCACCACCAATCGCGGTTCCGATACCCGAGGCAATGTTGTCCAACCCGCCATTCACCACGGCGTAATTCCCCGCCCCGCTGATGCTGTTGCTAAACCCGTTGGCCCCCCCGCCCCCGATTACCGCAGCAAAAAGCCCGCTGGCAACGCTGTTGGTGTGGTGCCCGGCGATGATGTTTGGCGAAGTGCTGGTTGGTTCGAACCGCATCGCCCGCCCGCGCCCCGATGTTGGGCTTGCGGTGTATCCGGCTTCATCAACATGGATTTCAAAGGGTTGATTGTCGGTGGTCCCTAAAAAATGGGTTCCGGCGGTGGTTCCTCCGTTCCCCGAAAGTTTCCAGACAACGCCACCCAAGTTGAAATCGGTGACGATGGTGGTCCAGGCCGATGTTGGCGGCCCGACGTAATGCTGGAAAGAATTCAGATCCGTGTTGAAGATCAGCAGCCCGTTTGGGGGGGCTGGGATTGCGTCCCGTTGGGCGGTGGTCATCCGCGGAACAAGCAGCCCGGCGGTGGTGGAGGTCAGGTCCAGAATCGCCGCAGGGTCAGGCGAAAGTGTCCCAATCCCCATGTGGCCGTTGATGTCCACCATCGGCTGTTGTGCGGGTAGGAACGGGGCAATCCCCAAAAAAGCAAGCAGAATGGCGATAAGCCGTGGCTTGGTAGCGTTGCGCATGGTTGTGATACTTGTGTGGTCAGTTATGTTCAATGGCTAAAGAACAATGGCACAGCCTTAAGGTATCCGCCACCGATAACAGTTTTGAGTAAGAACGACAACAGTACAATTTGTTTGTGTGGAAGGATAGAAGGAAACGGGGGCGCAGCATCTATCCCAGCAGTTTTCTTGTTTCTGCGCAGCCCGCTGGGATTTCTGCTACGTGGTTCGTTTGGCATATGCTATCAACTACGGATGGGGCTATCTTGTTCCGGTGATTGGTATCAATGTTGGGGGAGTGTAACATCCCCCCCACTCCGGCGGTATTTCTTGGCCGGTGCACCGTTCAGAACATTATTTGCTATGCCTATTTCAACGATTCAAATGCTGCGGGTTTCCCTGCTGCTGTTCGCCCTTTTTCCCCTGCTGCTTTCGGCTCAAACTCCCAGGACCATTTCCGGTTCCGTAACCGAAGCGGGGAGTGGCGAGGCGATTACCGGGGCCACCATCGCGCTGTTCCGTGAAGGGGATTCGGTCCGCCCGGCCCGTGGCGGGATTTCCAACCGATTCGGATTTTACTCCATCCCCAACGTCCCGCCCGGGCGATACCGGTTTACTGTGCGGAGCATTGGGTCCCAGCCGCGCAACCACTTGCTGGTGATCCCCGACGGCGGTCCGCCAAGCATCGGCAACCAGCCCGATTCCAACCAAACCTGCCAGCTCAATCTGACCGCCGCCACCGCCACCGATCTCCGCATTGATATCTGCTTGCAGCCAAAAGATGTCAGCAGCCGCGAGATTGTTGTCACCGAACAACGGAACTCCGTTGGCGAGGCATCCATCGGCACGGTGACGCTGGACCCGGGGCTGTCGCAGCAGCTTCCATCGCTGGGGGGCGAGCCGGACATCATGCGGATGTTGCAACTGCTTCCCGGGATAAAATCGGGGAGTGAGATCAGCAGCGGGCTGTACGTTCGGGGCGGTTCGCCCGATCAAAATTTGATTTTGTTGGATGGCGTTATCGTCTATAACCCCAGCCACCTTGGCGGCTTCCTTAGCACCTTCAACTCCGATGCCATTCGGAACCTGAAGGTGATAAAAGGGGGATTCCCGGCCGAGTATGGCGGGCGGCTTTCCAGCGTGATTGACTTGACGATGCGCGAGGGGACAAAGGAGAAAATCAGCGGCAGCGGCGGCGTCAGTTTGCTGAACTCACGCCTGACGGTGGAGGGGCCAATCGGTGAGGATATCACGTTCATGGTGTCGGGCCGCCGGTTCTACTGGGATGTGATGCTGCTGGCGTTGCCAGATGCCGATGAGGTCCCGGGCTACTACTTCTACGACCTGAACGGCAAGATCAATTATCGGTTGTCGGAGAGCGACCACTTGTACGTGAGCGGTTACTTCGGGAACGACGTGATTGGCAGCCCCCCAAGCGAGGAGGACATCTTCGACATCACGTGGGGGAACGCCACCGCAAACCTCCGTTGGGCGCATATCGTTTCGCCGACGTTCTTCACCAATTTCTCGGCGATCTACACCAACTATCAATTCTCCTCACTATTCGAAAACCGGAACACTGGGTCGGTACAATCGGACGCGTTCAAATCGCTGAGCGGCGTGCGGGACCTGATGCTTCGCGCCGAAGGGCAGTGGTTTGCCACGGAAGATCACATCGTGAAAACCGGGGTCGAGGTGACGCAGCATCGTTTCCGCGCCGATGCCAGTGCCGAGCTTGGAGACTTCGCAAAAATTGACCGGAACCCCACCATCATCAACGCCCTTGATGCCGCATTCTACGCCCAGGATGAATGGAGCATCACCCCGCGGCTGAACGCGAACATCGGGGCGCGGCTGTACTACTTCAACAGCGGGGAGTATTTCCGGGTGGAGCCGCGTGCCTCGCTGGCATACGCATTGACCGAGCAGGTGACGGCCAAAGGGGCCTTCTCGATGGGGAATCAATTCCTCCATTTGATTTCCCGAAACGACATCACCCTTCCCACCGACATCTGGTTCCCCTCCACCGCATCAATCAAACCGGCCGAGGCGATGCAGATCAGCGCCGGGATTGAGTCAACGTTGTTCGATAAGGAGTATCTGCTGACGGTGGAGGGATACTACAAGAAGATGGAGAACCTGTTGGAATACCGCGACACAGCATCGTTCTCGCTGGACGTTCCGTTGGAAAGCTCGTTCACGGTTGGATCCGGAGAGGCGTACGGGGTGGAGGTGTTTTTGAACAAGCAGCTTGGGGCATTCACTGGATGGATTGGCTACACGCTGGCCTGGACCAAACGGACCTTCCCGGAACTGAATCGTGGCCGCACGTTCTACCCCCGCCACGACCGCCGGCATGATGTTTCGGTGGTGCTAACGTACCGTTTGGGTGAGTCGTGGGAGCTTGGGGCAACATGGGTGTACGGCACCGGGCAAGCGGTGACAATGCCCACCGGGCAGTACGTGCTTCAGGAGGCAAGCAACCCCGGCAGCTATTCCTTCACCCAATCCGATTACAGCGAGCGGAACGGTTATCGCATCCCGGCATTCCACAAGCTGGATTTGAACTTCTCGCACAAATTCTCCTGGTTCAATTTGCCGTTCACGTTGTCGCTGAACGTCTATAACGCCTACAATCGGCGCAACGTTTTCTCCCAATACATTGACCGCAAGTATGACTACGACCCGGCAACGGGGAAGGAGACGGTGAAGGTGGAAATCAAGCGGACGACCCTTTTCCCAATCATCCCAACGGTGGGGCTAAGTTTCAAGTTTTAAGCAATGGAAATAACACCAAAACAAGCAATGGCTATGGGGCCGAAACATCAACGCGCCACGGTGCGGCAAATCGCGCTGCTGGCTTCCCTCCTGATTTTTGGCTTGGCCATAAGCGGGTGTGAAGTAGGGGTTGCGCCGGATGATGTTCCGTACGTGGAGCGGATGGTGGTGTATGGGGTCATCACCGCTGGCGAACCTGCCGACAGCATCCGCTTCACCCGCACGCTGCCGCTGAACGTCCCGTACGACCCCGCCGCTGCCGAGCTAACCGACGTTGTTGCAACGATTGAAGCCGGTGGGAACAGCTATCCACTGCGCCATATCGGGCACGGGTTCTACAATGCCGAGGGGCTAACCGTGGCCGCTGGCCAGCGGTACACGTTGCGCGCAACATGGAAAGGGCTGGCGGTGCATGCCAGCACAACAACTCCGATTCCTCCGGTTGTGGATTCCCTTACGATGGTGAAGGGGGAGGTGTTTGAGCATGATTTTTCAACCTTCGCAATCTGGGCGTACGTCCGCCCGGTTCAAGGATCGGCATACTCCATCACCTACAATCTTCGCGATACCGTCAACGACATCCATTATACTTCCCACTATGACTACGTGAACGACGTTTGGCACTGGCGCGACACCACCGCCAGCGGCTATCTGATAGCGAAGACGTACGATAACTTCCTTTCCCCGGGGAACGATAACGTCTTCAAAGGAAGCGTTACAGCGGTGGCGTGGGACGAACCCTATTACGACTACTACCGCACCTACTATTACGGCAACGATGATGACCTGTTTGGAAGCAGCCAGCGAACCATCAATTGGAACATTGAGGGGGATGGGATTGGCCTGTTTATCGGGCAATCACGGAAGGATGTTGTCTGGAAGTGAGGTGAGGGAGCGGCGGCTGAACAATTTGCGCAATCACGGAAGCAACGGGAAGCATGAAAGAACTTCGCACCGAAATTGAGATCAACGCTTCGCCAAATCAGGTCTGGGAAGTTCTCGCAGATTTTGGAAGCTACCCAACGTGGAACCCGTTTATCACGGAGGTTCGCGGAGTCCCGAAGGAGGGGGAGTGGCTGGTGATCCGTGCCGCGCTGAACCCACGCCGAACGGAGGTGTTCCGCCCGGTCGTGCTTCGATGCCAGCCGGGGCGCGAGCTGCGTTGGCGCGGCACACTTCCGGTTCCCGGGATGTTTGCTGGCGAGCATAGTTTTTTGCTGGAGCCGCTGCCGGGTGGCAAGTGCCGATTGATCCACCGTGAGGAGTTCACGGGGCTGCTGGTTCGGCTTGTGCTGTGGATGATTGGGGCCGACACGCTGCGCGGATTTCACGCGATGAACAGGGCACTCCAACAGCGAAGCGAGGATCTTCACAAGAGCATTCAGGGGCGCGCCAAAAACAATGCGGAGGCAACGTTGCCGTTGCCTCCGCAAGAATAGCGAGTATCGTTTGTCCGCCCAGCCGGACGGCTCCGGCGATGTTACCGCACCACGTTCAGTGGGGTGGAAACGCTTTGGCCGTTTTGGCTAAGGACAATCCGGTAAGGGCCAGCTGGCACGCCGCTTAGGTCCAGCGTGCGTGAGTGTTGGCCGTTGTAGCCGTTTTCGGCATTGACTGGGGCCATCACCACATCGCCCAATGAGTTGTAGAGTTTCAGCGAAACCTCACCGCCACCCACCAACGTGTAGTTGACCGTCAGCAGGCCGCTTGTTGGATTCGGGAACGCGCTGTTAATGGCCATGCGGTTGGTGACTGCAAGGTGGTTATCCACCGCGCTTGGAATCTTCAGGAAGTTTGCCTCGGTCAGCATCGTGCGTTGGAAATATTGGAAGCATTCGCTTCCCGGGCCACGGTCGGAGCCATCGCTGATAAACGCGTACATCCCCGGGTCGCGCCGTGCTTGGAAGGTCATAAGATGCTCATAGTTGTCCCCAACTTTCCGCATCGCCTCGCCTGCTGATGGGTACTCGATGCTTGCGCTATCGGTGTTCCCGCCATCAATGTCGGCCCAATCTTGCAGCACGAAAGCATCGCCCCAGTTTGCCCCACCATCGGGCGAACCAACACCCCAGACGCGATAGTAAAGGAATCCATCTGCGCTGACGATATTCTCACGAACCGAATCATCCACAACTTGGCCGCCTGCCATAAATGCGATGAAGACATGGCCATCTTCAGAGGTGGATATTGTTGGATAGGAGATGCCAGAGAACCCTGGTTGAGCCTTGATTCTTGGGATTGTGTAGACACCACGAAGATTTGCGAAGTCAGGTGCTGCCACCTGCTTGATACCATTCTCGCCCGCAGCCCAATGCCACACGCTCTCGAAGCGGTAAAGGTTATTTAGGCTTCCGGTAAACACCACGTGCGCTGTCTCGCCAACGTAGGCGATATCCATCTCATTCCCTGCGGTCAGGGTGTCCTCATCTCCTTCAAGATTGAACTGGGTGTTAATTCCACCGCCGAAAATCGCTACCGGATCGCTCCAAGAGTTCCCTCCATCGGTGCTTTCGCTAAAAACGATCCGGCCTTGGTTGGTGCCTTCGTTATCAACGATAAGATGGTACACCATCCCAATCTTGCCTCCGGCAGAAGAAGCCAACACGTAGCGTCCGCCGCTGGTGGCGCAAAGCACGCTGTCGTTAAAATCAACCCAGCTATCAACATCGGCACCGATGCTGGCAATGCTAAACTGAAGCGGCGCTGCTTGTTCGCCTGTGCGTGGGCTTAGCGAAGCAATGCAGACAGCCGTTGTCCCGCCATCTTTCGGGTTGAACTCAAATGCGGGCCAAATCACCCCTGCCCCGCCGTCGCCATCGCGGTTGCTGATGGTGCGGCGTGGGAATTTTGCGATGCGGTTGAAGGCGGTTTTTCCAGCCTCGGCAGCATACAGCAAGGTCCGCACCCCGGTGCCATCGCTCACACCGCTTGTAAGATCGCCGTGGGTGATGACAAAAGGCTCACCATCGGCAGAGAGCTCGATGTACGGGAAGCCCAACCGCATCCCACCAATATCAGGATTGGTGCTCCAGGTTGCCCCGCCATCGCTGGAGTAGGTGTAGCCAACGCGACGTGAAGAGGAAATAGCAACGGAGTCGAAGTTGTCCGTTGCCAGCATGTACACCGCATGAAGTTTCTGCGGATCCTTGGGATCAACAGCCAGCCAGTGCGGGCTCATGCCATTCGATTGGTAATCGTAGTAGCCCTGAAGGCCCGTGGCTTTTGCGCCGCCACGAAGGTTCAGCGGGGCACCCTGAACCGCCGCTTGAATCGGGCGGTTAGGGTTTGGTAGCGGTGTCGGATCGGAGATTTTCCAATCCTGGATGCGCTCCAACCGGTCGTTTGCCGGAGCGATCTGCTGGGCGGCCACCGGCGCGCCAGCAAGCAGCGCGGTGCAGGCTGCAAGGAATAGCGATTGCTTCATTAGAGTTGCTCCCTCTTTTGAATTATGGTTTTGGAACGAAGTTGTTGTTGTGCGTCACTTGGCTTGTTGCTGCCAATGGTGGCACTGTGCGCGGTGCGTTACGCCGCCCCAGGCCGTGTGTCTCTGGGTTGTTCGCGGAAGCTATTTCTGCGAATCCGATGAAGAAGGGTACTGCGAATGGAATCCGAAGATAAGCCAGAGAAGATAACAGCGGCAACGGTATTTTGTTACTGAATCTTCCTATTCAGCAATTCCCGATAACCAAACGCCCAAACTTACAACGTAAATTCCCTGCCTGCTCCCGCGTTCACTCACATAAATCTCTAAGCGGAGTTCCCCGTATGCAAAGCAAGCATTTCGTTCTGCCGTTGCTGGTGTCGCTTATCTGCTGTGTGGCCGCCCGTGCCCAGCAGTTCGACCGCGATGCCTACCGCCGATTCCTCCAAGAATCGCAAACAATGACCTCGCAACAATTGCAGACCAGCCACCCCGTTGATCCCTTCCGCCGCACCGCCCGCGTCCGCCTTGCGAACGCCCTGTATGGCGACAGCATCGCCCAACAGTTTGCCCTGACTGATTATGAGAAATCGTTGATCGAGAAGCATGGGTTCATGGTCTCCGAACGGCTAAGCTATCCATCCTTTGGAAGCGCGCTGCTGGACGTTTACACCCGCGACCTTCCGGTGTTTGTCAGCACCGATGCCGTGCTGCACGCGCTCCACATGTCCTACGATGCCGTGCTGAAGGACATTGAACGCACAACGCTGATCCCCCAATTGAAGCAACTGCTGGAACGCCTCCATGCCCAAATCTCACCCCTGAAAAAGAAGTACGCCGCAAACCCAACAATGCTCCGTAGCCTGCGCGATGTTGACCTGTACCTTTCCATCCCACGCCAGCTGCTGGGGGAAAACGCACCGCCAACGTTTGCCGAAAACATGGTCCCGGTGAAGGACCTGCTGCTGATGGTGAAGGAGGAACAGCCGAACAAGTACAAGCTGTTTGCCGAAACGCAACGCCTTGTTGATTTCAGCCAGTTCACCCCACGCGGCCATTACACCGAATCGCAGGAGCTGACCCAATACTTCCAGGCGATGATCTGGCTGGGGCGAACAGAAATCTGGCTTGCAGCACCACAAGCCGATGGAATAAGCCCTAGCGATGAAGATATCCAACGCCAGACCATTGATGCCGCGTTGATTGCCGACATGACCCAGGCCGCAAACGCGCTTCCGCTGGTGGAAGAAATTGATGGAACCATCCGCGTGCTGGTGGGCGAATCGGACAACGTGACGCTGCCGAATGTGCAAGGCCTGATGCAGGAGAAAGGGCTACGAAGTGCCGCCGATTTGCAAGACACTGCTGTTTGGAGGGACTTCCAGACAACGCTTCTCACAAAGCCGTTTGCCGGACAACGGATCAACTCGCAAATCTTGATGTCGAACCCCTACAGTGCCGACCAGATCCAGCCCGCCACCGCATTCTTGCTGCTTGGTCAGCGGTTCGTGATTGATAGCTATATCACCGGCAATGTGGTGTATGATAAAATCATCTCCAACGGTCAAAAGATGCGGCGGATGCTGCCAAGCAGTCTGGATGTGTTGTTCGCGTTGGGGAACAATGCCGCGGCCCAATTCCTTGATTCCGAATTGAAGGAATATCAATACGCCCCCAACCTTGCCGCGCTCCGCTACCTTGTGGACTCCTACGAAGATGATTTCTGGAGCGGCTCCATCTACAACAGCTGGCTGAACGCAATCCGAACGCTGAACCCGCCGAAGAACCGCAGCGGCTTCCCGAAGTTCATGCAGACCGCCGCGTGGTGGCAGCAAAAAATGAACACGCAGCTTGCCAGCTGGGCACAGCTTCGGCACGACAATCTGCTGTATGCCAAGCAATCGTACAGCGGCGGCATCACCTGCACCTATCCAAAAAGTTTTGTTGAGCCGATCCCCGCATTCTACCGCTCGGTGCGGACCTTAAGTGAGGTGGCTGTGAAGAAGCTGAGCGGGATAGCGATTGCCGACACCAACGCCAAATCGCACATGCTTGGCTACTTCGGTGCTATGGGGAAAGTGATGGACACTCTGGAATCAATCGCCACGAAGGAACTTGCGCACCAGCCGTTAAGCGAACGGGAGGAGATGTTCCTGAAGACGATGATCTTTGATACTCCGTCGGGGTGTGCCACGGTGCTGGCCGGGTGGTACACGCGGCTGTACTACGGCGGGCCGGACGACGCAAACGCCGATGACCGAATCATTGCCGACATCCACACCGCACCGACCGACAAGGATGGAAACGCCACCGGATGGGTTGTTCACGTTGCCACCGGGCCGGTAAATATGGCCGTCACCACCTGCACCCTTCCCGACGGGACCGCGACATCCTTTATCGGGCCGGTGATGAGTTACTACGAACAGCGTACCACCGGCTTCAAACGCCTGACCGATGAGGAGTGGAGCGACAACCGAATGCACGATTCCGCCTACTCCATGCGCCCACCGCTGGTGAACCTTTACCTTGCCGACAAAGAGGGGAACCCAAGAGCGGGGGAGCCAATCACCCTGTACGCAATCAACGACGGAAGCAGCGATGCGCCCGCAACCCCAATGCCAAGCACGCAGCTTACGGCAACGGCGGTTCCGAACCCGTTCGCAACCGCAACATCGCTGCGGTTTGTTGTTCCGCCATCGCTTACCGGGCGCAGGGCCGCGCTTCTTCTGTTCGACGTCACCGGCGTTCCGGTTCGGCGATTGCTGAACGAAGATTTGCGCGCTGGGAACTACGCCATCCGCTGGGACGGAACCGCCGACAACGGCAACACGCTTCCCACCGGAACCTACTACTACCGCCTAACAATCGGCAGCCATGAAACCAGCGGAGCCATAACCCTGATACAAGGGGGAGGAAAGTAGAGTTCAGATGTGAGGGTAGCCGAAGGTCTTTAGCCTTCGGCGGCAAGCGAAAAACCTACTATCAATTCCAACGGAGTCCGGGGTCGCGCTACTGCGCCCCAAATTGATCCAAGCGGGAATCACCAATGCTGAAAATTGGTGATTCCCGCTTGTTGCAAATGGGGGGGGAAGAAAGTGCGCGGAGCCGTTGACCCGATTACTCAATCTTCACGGCTTCGAATCGGTAGAGTTCGGCATCCTCGCGGCGGAAGGCTTCGGCATCCAGCCCGGCTTTTTGGCCAAGCTGATGCAGCAGTGTGGTGCGGTCCCACCCTTGCTCGGTGGCGACTTGCGGAAGGAATATCCCGGTGGTGGTCCCCACACGAAGATAGACCCCATCGCGCCCGGGCTGAATCTGGGCGGTATCCAACACCCGTTGGAACCGCGACAGCACGGTGACTTCATACTCCAACTCCGGCAACTCCGCCGGGCTGACGGGTTGGAACCGTGAGTCCTTCAGGGCTGCCATTGGAGCCACACGTTGCACGGTTGCCAGAAGCGAGCCATCGGGGATCACGTAGCCGATGCACCCCCGCAATGCCTTCCGCTTGGTGAGGGTGACGAACGCCGGATACTCCGCCGCAAGCCCCGCCGTCAGGGGGCGATATGCCGGCGGCGTTGCCCCGTTGACGGATGCTTCCACCATTGCTTTTGCCACCCGAAGAAGCCCCGCCCGCTCGGCTTCGGTAAGCGAGGGAAGGAGGAATTGGGGGCTATCTGCGCCCGCCCCAGCCACGATCACTCCGCTCATATATCCCACAACCCGGTCGGGGCGGGATGCGCCGGCGGCAACCTGTGAGGAGTTCATGTAGCGAAGCGGGCAGGCAACCGTTCCGCCAAGTTGCTCGGCGGCCATCATCACCGCCATCACCGGTCCGCCGCCGCACGCTTCCCATTGCTTCCCGAACAACCGCATCCCCATCAGGTGGTAATCGAAACGGGAAAATGCGGCAATCACACTGCTGTCCAGCCTGGCGGCGGTGTCGGTGCGGTGGTAGTGGGAAAGGTCACTGCTGGCAACCAGCAGCACCCGCTTCCGTGCGGCACGAACCGCGCCAACCACAGCCCGCATCAGCCGATCCACCGTGGGGAAATCTTGGCTTCCCATCACCACCGGAACCACCGGCACGCCCGGCAACACCGTTTGCAGGAAAGGGAGTTGGACCTCAATCGAATGTTCCGGCGAAGCGGAGTCCCAGCGGTGGCCCAGGTCGGAGAAGCCAACGTTCTTCTGCCCGGTTGCCACCAGCCGGGCCAATGCGGTGTCAACCCGCGCAACCCCAAGCGGCGTTGCATACCCCACGCCATTGAAGACCGAGGCTCCGTAAAAGTAGCGGTAATGGCTTGGCGCAATGATTATGACTGCGTCGTACTTCTTCCCTTGCAACTGGCGGTAGGTTTCCCCCGCAACCCAGCCGCTGTACGGGTATCCGGCATGGGGCGCAACAACGCCAACAATGCCGTCGCGGATTGGCGTGGCGGCTGCGGTCCGGAGGAATTCGCCAACCCATCGCCGCAGCGTGTCGGGGTTGGCGGGATAGAACGACCCCGCCACCGCCGGCATCCGCACGCCATCGCGGATGGAGTTCCCATCTGCCAAAATTTTGGAAGCCGGAAGCAACCAGAACAGCAGAAGAAGGGAAGGAAGAAAGCGGAAACGGTTCATGGAAGAAAACAGAAGTTGGTTGCTGGAAACTGCGGTGAAACGTACGGCGGGCGATGGATGGAAAGTGATAGAAAATGATGGAAAGCGAGTGAGCAAATCGGCTGGCCGACCTCTGTTCCCCCCCCCTCTATCCGTTTTTCCTCACAATCCTCACCGCGCTGATCTCGCTGCGGAACCGGCGCAGGGGTTCGGCGGCGATGCCTTCCCCCAGCGGGTCGTTCATCAGATACTCCATCCCGCGCTTGCCAACCACCAGCACCCAGTGGGGGATTGCCGCGCCGATCATCACCCGAACAATCACCGGGTTGCCAGCCTTCAACGCGTCATCAATTTCTTGGTGGCTGGGGTACGGGGTCTCGATGGTGATTGCGTGGTTGGTAAGCTCCTCCACCGCACGCCAGCGCAGCCAGCCCCGTTCGGTGAATCCCCCTTTCAGGGCCAGCTGGGCGTTCAACACATCGGGGGGAATGGCGATTCCGTGGTGGGCCAGCGCCATGCTGACGCAGCAGACAACGCAGCCGGTGGAACTGAACGCCTCGTTGCTTCCGCCAAGCCGGACCTCCTTCCACTGCGGCGCGGTTTGCAGGTAGAGTGGGATATCCATCAACGCCATCTCCATCGGCTCCCCTCCGCTAATGCTGATTGGCGCGGCAAGGTGGTCGCGGATGACCGCAGCGGCAATCGTTGCCACAATCATCAGCACGCCGCCAATCAGCGCAGCGCGTTTCAGTGGGGAAGGATGTGGGCTGCCGAACATGAGGGTTGTTCCCGGTTTACATTCCCACCGACTTCAGGGCCTCCACTTCTGATTTCCCCAGCTGGCGTTGCAGCCGGACTTCCTGCAGCTGCTGGTAGCTTCCCCCTTTGCGGGCAAAGGTAAGAATGCTGGCATCGGACATCTGGACCGGTTTCAGCGTGGAGTATTCCAGCCCGGAAAGGAGCGTTTTGTTCTCCTTGAATTTCATTTTGGAAAGCTCAAGAATGGCTTCCTCGCCAATCCCCGCCCCTTTCATTGCGCGGATGTCGTCGGCCCAGTTGGGGAGCGCGCCCATCTCCGTTAGTTGGGTCATGGCCGTTGGGCTAAGGCCCAGCGGCGACATCGCCTCGACGGTGCTTCCCAAGTCGAACTTCAGGTTCCGTTCGTGCATGCTTTTCACCATTTCAATCGCGGCGGCTTCGTCCAGCCCTGCGCGTTTTGCTTGGCCAAGCTCCTGGATTTCTTGGTCGGTAAGCTGCATGCTGCTTAGCTGTGCGGCTTTTTCCTGGCTGAAGCCTTGCTGGACCAGCTGCTGTTTCAGCGTCTCATCTTCGGCGTTTCCGCAGGCGATCAGGGTTGCGGCAATCAGCGCGGCCAGTAAGCGTAGTTGGGTCTTCATCGGCGTATCGGTTGGTTGATTCAGTGTTCAGGTTTTGGCGTGCGTGGGGAAGAAAAGGCTGAAGGAAGGGGGGAAGGTTCTATTGCTGGGGAACCTCTTCCGGCGCGTTTGCTTCGGCGTGATCCGTGGCGGTTTCTGCTTCGGCAAGCTGCGGTCCTTCTGGCGTGGCGGTGGCTTGGTCCGGCGTGTTTCCGGCCGCGCCAACGCGTGCCTCGATTTCGGCAACCTCGGTGGCCTCGTCAACAGTGATAACCTCGGCACGTTCGGCGCTGAAGGCATCTTCTTCCATCAGCTCCTCGATCTCGCGCAGTTTTGGCAAATCTCCCACGTTGTTCAGGCCAAAGCAGCGAAGGAAATCATCGCTGGAGCCGTAAAGAAGCGGGCGGCCCACCCCTTCGCTTCGCCCGGTGATTGCCACCAGGTTTTTCTCCAGCAGCGACAGCAGAACTTGGTCGCAGTTCACCCCGCGAATCTGCTCGATCTCCGGCTTAGAAACCGGCTGGCGATAGGCGATAATCGCCAACGTTTCCAGCGCGGCGGGGGAAAGCCGGCGGCGGAGTTTTTCTTTGGAGAGCATGGCCACCCATTCCCCGTACTCGCGGATGGTGGCGTACTGGAACCCGCCGGCAACCTCCACAATCCGGAACGCACGCCCCGATTCATCATACTCAAGGTTCAGTTCCTCAACCAGCCGCCGGATATATTTCTGGTTGATCGTCTCCGTTCGGCCACTGCGCGATGGCCGCCCGGCAGAGCGTGCCTCGGCTTCCTCGAACGCTTCGGCAAGGTCCTCGGCTTCGGCCTCAAGGCTTTCCTCGGCTGTGGGGGGCTGCTCGGGATTCTCGGTTGGTTTGGCTTCTTCGGTTCCGTTTGCTTCGGCGAACAGGGGTGGGGGTTCCTCGCGGAGTTTTCCGTCCGGTTGGTCGCCCAGGATCAAGCGGATCAGCATCCGTGGCGGAAGCGGTTCTTCGCTGGCAAAGATCAGTGCTTCCAGCACTGGCTTCAGCAGCTGTGGGTCGTCGGTGATGTATGGTTGTCGGGCCATTGGTTCAATGTTCGTGCTTCGGACAAGGGGGGAAGGGAGTTGTCTGGGGAGCGAATGCCCCCTTGCCACGGCTGTTCGGCGCGTGTTGCTGCGCCGCTGGTTTAGAGTTTGTACAGTTTAGAGTTTGTACAGCAGGATGTCCTCGAAGTTGTCATCCTGATGGAAGGCAATAAACTTATTTTTAATCAGTTCCAGCAAGGCCAGCATTGTGACGATAATTCCCATCCTATCCAGGCGGTCAATCAGTTCGAAAAACGTCACTTGCGAGCGTTGGTTGAAGATGGAAAGGATGTAGTCGGTTTGTTCTTCCACGGTGTAAGCAATCCGTTCCACAACGTGGATATCCTTCCGTTTGCGTGCGCGGTCCACGGCCTTCTTGAAGGCGGTCAGCAGGTCGAACAGGGTGACGTTCCGCAAGGTTTCTTCCGGGGTTTCTGGCTCAATCACCCGTTCATCGGCAAGGAAGTTTTGGCGGTAGAACACCAGGCGGTTCTCCTCCTCGCGGTTGCGTAGCTGCTCGGCGATTTCCTTGTACTGCTTGTATTCGATCAATCGGCGCACAAGCTCGGCGCGTGGGTCCTCTTCCTCCTCCTCGTTGATGCCCCGTTCCGGTTTTGGCAGGAGCATTTTGGCCTTAATCTGCATCAGCGTGGCGGCCATCACGATGAACTCCCCGGCCTGTTCCAAGTCCAGCATCTGCAATGCATGGGTGTACACCAGGAATTCCTCGGTAATCTGGGAGATGGGGATGTCGTAGATGTCAAGCTCATCCCGCTTGATGAAAAACAGGAGCAGATCCAACGGCCCCTCGAAGTTCGGCAGCGAGATAACGTACTGGGTAGCGTTCATTGCCGCGAAGATACGAGGGGGGGAGAAAAGAAAATTTCAGGGGGGGTGAGAATTTTTAGGGGGATCGGTGTCTTCTACAGTAGTGGGTTCAATGGCGATCCCAATGGTGGGCAGCATTCCGCCAGCGGTTTGGCGGCAGATTGATTCCGGGAGAAACAGCGGTGGCAGTAACGGCAGCGTCTTCAACCATGGCACAGCACGAAGCAAGCAACAGGGAGGATGAAATCCTTGTTGAAGGGATTCGTGCGGGGGATCATGCGGCCTTCACCACGCTGTTCCAGAAGTACAAAACGGGGATTTACCGCTTCTGCCTGCTGATGCTGGGGGATGCCCAAGCCGCCGAGGATATCTACCAGGACATCTTCCTGAATTTTTACCGCACCTGCCGCGACCGCCAGCCAATCCACAACGCACGGAACTACCTGTTCGGGGCCGCCCGCAATCGTTGCCTGCGGCATCTGGAAACAGCGCGCCGGATTGAGCCGATTCCCGACGAATTGGAGCTTGCTTCCGACGAAGACCAGACCGAGATGAGAGAGTATCTGGAAGCCGCGTTGCAACGGATTAACCCGGTGTACCGCGAAGCGTTCCTGCTGTTTGAGTTGGAGGATTATTCCTACGAGGAGATCGCCGCCCAGCTTGAGGTAAGCCGCGAAGTGGTCCGGAATCGGATTTACAGGGCAAAGCTGGCGTTGCAGAAGATTTTGCGCCCGGTGCTGGGGCGGTAGCGGAAAACAACCGGAACGAACACCGAATAACACTCTATCCAAATGACCATACAAGAACAGATCATCGCGCTGTTGAGCGGCGACCTTACCAACCAAACGGAGGCCGCCGAACTGCTGCACGTTCTATCGGTCTCGCCGGAAAAACGGGGGATGCTGATTGAGCAGATTCGGTTGGCACGCGGGTTTTCCAATGTGCGCGGAAGCGTTGCCCCACCCCCGGGAGCCGATGCGGCAATCCTGCAAGGGCTGGCCGGCATTGATGCGGCTGTTGGCACGGCGGCGGGTGCTTCGGCGGCTGCGGCGGTATCAGCATCAGCTTCAGCAACATCCGCCTCTATTGCTTCGCCGCTGGCTTGGTCGGCACGCCCTGCGGTTCGTGCGTTGGTTGCGGGGGTGCTGCTGGTTGCGGGTGTGGGGATCGGCTATCTGCTGTTCAACCGAACCGAGATCATCAACAATGGAACGGCGGCGCAGGTGGCGCAACCGCACGAAGTGTGGGCGGCTGGCGAGGTTGATTCGGTTGCGTTGCTTCGCGGACACGTTGGGGAACTACAGCAGCAGCTTGCCAGCACTGCCCAGCAATACGAATCCGCGCGCGTCCAGATAGAGGGTTTGCGGAATCGCCCTGCGCAGCTCCGCACTGTGGTGCTGCGCGACACCGTGTGGGTTTCTTCTGCCACGCCGGAATCGGCAACGGCTCCGGCATTTGTGGCAAGCGGGGATACTTCGGCTGCGGTGCAATCATTGCCGCTTTACGGTGCTCCGCATCCGGCGATTGTGCTGGATAGCCTTCTGCTTATCAACGCCCCCACCATTGCCATGCGTTCGGCCACGGTGGCCCCGGCAGCAAGCGCGCCAAGCAATTACCGCTGGCAAGTGGGGCTGCGCAATCACTTCCGAATGTCGCTGCCAAAACTGAGTGGATTGCCCAATCTTCAAAACACCCTGACCGACCGCGAAGGCTTTATCAGCTACGCCATGCAAAGCCAAGAATCGTTGCCGCAACTGAGTGCTGGCGCGGCTGTGGGGGAGACTCAGTTTGGGCTGATGTACCACACCAATACCGGCGGGGCACGCACCGACACGGTGTTCCTAACCACGCCAATCCTGAATTACGGTCGCCTTTGGATTGCCCCAACCCTGTTCAACATCGGGGAATCCTTGAATGCTTCGTTGGAGCTTGGCGGAGGGGGAACCCAGATTGGGCCGTTTGGCACCGCAGGGGTGGCAATGGAGTATCGCGCAGGGGAGCGGGCCACGCTCCACGCCGGGGTTTCCTCCTGGTTCCTTTGGACCAAATTCCGCGACCAGCTGTACACCAGCACCAATCTGAACGGCTCCATCGGCATCGCCTTCCGGTGGTGATGCTGGGGCGATGGTGGTGTGGCTGTTACATCTGCAAATTTTTTTTTTGCAAAGGGTTGCTTTCTCCTTCACGACAACAGTATATTTGCCGTCGAAGAGTCCGGGGCACCAACACCTGGCCTTCGTTCGGGACTTTAGAGTTTGGGGTGAGCTCTCTAGTCCTTTGGGAACTATACTGTGTGGGGTGAGCGGTATAGTTCCGTTTTTTTCCAGAGTAGCACCGTTATCGTAACGGTGCTACTCTGTTTTTTATCCCCGCCCTCTGATTATCTTCGATCCCACAACACTCAGAATCAAGCCATGTCCCAGATTACTTCCGATCAAGTCCAGCATATTGCCCGCCTGGCAAAGCTCCGGTTCACGCCGCAGGAGTTAGCGGATTTCACCGCGCAATTCAACCAGATCGTTTCCTACGTGGAGCAGTTGGAAGAAGCCAACACCGAAGGCGTGGCCCCGATGACCAGCTCGCTGGAAGAACTTAACGTCATGCGTGACGACACCCCGGGAACAATGCTTCCCCCAACCGAAGCCTTGCGGAACGCGCCGAAGAAGACCGAAGGATTCTTCAGCGTCCCGAAAGTGATTGGGGAGGTTGAGGAGTGATTCCCCCGGGGGAAGCAATCCAGAAATCGCAACCGTGGACCAACCGCTGCAGCAACCGATGAACGTTCTGGCCGTGATCCCCGCCCGTTTTGCCAGCAGCCGGTTTCCGGGCAAACCCCTTGTGCCGATTGCTGGCGTAAGCCTTATCGAGCGGGTGTATCGGCGCGTTTGCCAGGCCCGCTTGGTGGACCACCTTCTTGTTGCCACCGACGACCAGCGAATCCTGGACCACGTCCACGGGTTTGGGGGGAATGGGGTGATGACCCGCCCCGACCATCCCAGCGGATCGGACCGGATTGCCGAAGCCGCCAAGCAGTACGGCCAGGCCGATGTGGTGGTGAACGTGCAAGGGGATGAGCCGCTGGTGGAGCCAGCCCTGATTGATGCCATGATTGATGCCGTGTTGCCAGGCACGTTCGGCTGCGCAACTCCGGTTGCCCCCATCACCAGCCCACACGATCTGCTGAACCCAAACGTTGTGAAAGTTGCCATGCGGGATGATGGCGTTCCGCTCTATTTCTCCCGAAGCCCAATCCCCCACTGCCGGGGGAAAAAGCCGGAGGAATGGTTGGCCGAAGGGGCGTGGTTCCGGCATATCGGCCTGTACGCTTACCGCGCCGAAGCCTTGCAGCAGTTCGTGGCCGCGCCCCCCGCAATGCTTGAACAGATTGAGCAGCTTGAGCAACTGCGCATGATGGCCCTGGGAATCCCGATGATCTGCGTGAAAACCAACTACGCCAGCATTGGGGTGGATACGCCGGAAGATCTATCCGCCGTTGAGCAAGCCCTGGCCAACCTTGAACGCTCCGCCGATTGATTGCGCCAATGAACAACCGCACCCGCCGAGGTTTCCTTCGCACCGCCGCCGCCACTGCCGTTACTGGGCTGCTGGGGGGCGCGCTTTTGCCGGAAACGCTCCGTTCCCAGATTTCGCCAGATACCACCGGCATCCTTCCCGACACCAGCGCGCCGAGGCGAACACCACGCCGGCGAAAAAAGGAAGAGCCGCGCCCCCTGCTGAAACCCCCGATGCTGAAGCCTGGCGACACGATTGCCCTTGTTGCGCCGGCAAGTGGAGTCAGCCGTGGGGAGATTCTGGAGGCGACCGAGACGCTGAAGCGGCTGGGGTTTGCGGTGAAAACAGGGAGCCATCTGACAAAAGATTTCGGCTACCTTGCCGCGCCGGATCAAGAACGTGCTGATGAATTCATGCGGTTTATTGCCGATCCAGAAGTGAAATGCCTGATGGCGGTGCGCGGCGGCTACGGCGTGATGCGAATCCTTCCACTGCTTGACTTCGAGGCGATTCGCGCCAACCCAAAAATCATCATCGGCTACTCGGACCTGACCGCGCTGGTCAATCCAATCTTCCAAAAATCTGGTGTGATTGCCTTCCATGGCCCGGTGGCCACCTCCACCTTCGACACCTACACGCTGGATTCCTTCCGGCGCACGGTGATGTCCAATCAAGCGGCGGGGACGTTCGATGAAAGCGAGGAATTCAGCGGAATCCGTTTCAGCGAGGCACGCGCCGCAACGATTGTCCCGGGCAAAGCGCAGGGGCGGCTTGTGGGGGGGAATTTATCGCTGGTGGCGGCACTGATGGGAACCCCCTACCAGATTGACCTGCGGGGCAACATCCTCTTCCTGGAAGAAATCGAGGAAGAACCGTACCGGATTGACCGAATGCTGATGCAGCTTGCCCTAAGCGGAAAATTAGGGGAGTGCGCCGGCGTTGCGCTGGGGCGGTTCACCAAATGCGAGGCACGCACCCGGGGAGGGGAGTTTGCGGTGTCGTTATCGCTGGAGCAGGTGCTGCGGGGGATTCTGGAACCGTTGCGGATTCCCACGGTGTACGGGCTTCCAATCGGGCATATCAAAAGCAAGCTGACGATTCCGGTGGGGGGGCTGGCCACGCTGGATGGCGATGCCCGCACCCTTACGCTTGATGAAGCCGCGGTGGGGTGATTTTTTGCAAGGCCGATGCTCCACCATTGGCCTTGCATCCACCCGGATTCCCTACGATTGCACGCCACCAGCCGAAGGCCAATTGCCCGATTCGCGGTGGCGCACTTCAACGATTGCGGCGGGGAAGTGCTTGCCCAGATAATCCCCCAATCGCTCCGCAAAATAGACCGACCGATGCTGCCCGCCAGTGCACCCAAACGCAAGGCTGATGTCGCTGAACCCGCGCCCCAGATACGCCGCCACCGACCGCTGGGCCAAACCGCAAACGTCCTGCCAAAACTTCTCAACTTCCTTCTCCCGTTCCAAAAACTCCACCACCGCCCGGTCCTTCCCCGTCAGGCTTTTGTACTCTGGGTATCGCCCGGGATTGTGAAGGCTGCGGCAATCGAACACAAACCCTCCGCCATGCCCGGTCCCATCCGCCGGATACCCGCCACGCTTGTAGCTGAAACTGGTGATGTGAACGGTAAGGCCGCGCTCCGGCAATCCCTGCGCCGTGGCTGATGATTGGGGTGATGGATCCGTCACCGCCCTTCCTTCCTCCTTCCCTTCATTCAATGCTTGGCAGTGGATGACGGCAGCGGCAAGTGCTTTGGTGATTTCTGGAAGTTCCACCGGCAGCCCGTCGGCGAACAGCTGGGTGATGTTGGCCAGGGCGTAGGGGATGCTGGTAAGAAAATGCTCCTTCCGCTGGAACCAGCCCCGGTAGCCATACGCCCCCATTGCCTGAAGAATCCGCACCACCGCGAACCCGCGAAACTGGTAGCGGAACTCCGCCCGATCCACCGGAACCAACTCCTCCAAAGCGTCCAAGTACTCCTCCACCATCTGCTGGCGCAAGGCCGGGGGGATTGCCGCTTTGGCATCGAACAGCAGCGAGGCAACGTCATACGGCAACGCACCGCGCCGGCCCCCCTGATAATCAATCAGCCACGGCTCCCCGTTGCGCACCATGATGTTCCGCGACTGGAAATCGCGGTACAAAAAATGGGAACGGTCCGCCGTTAGAAGGAAATCGCACAGTCGCCCAAAATCTTCCTCCAACCTCCCCTCGTGGAATGGAATCTGGGCCAACTTCAGGAAGTGATATTTGAAGTAATTCAAGTCCCACATCATTGCGTGGCGGTCGAACTCCGGATGCGGCCACGCCACCGAATAATCAATCACCGCCCCACCGCGCACCTGAACCTGGGGAAGCAACCGCAGCACGCGGTGATAAAAGGGAATCACCTCTTCCGGGAATTGGCTGCCGGTGCGCATCTGGCTCAGCAGGTCGAACAATGTCACATCCCCCAAATCCTCCTCCAGATAGATCCCCGCCGCCTCATCAGCTGCATAAATTTCCGGAACCGGAAGCCCCGCCAAACGGAGCGAACGCGAGTAAGAAAGGAACGCCCGATTCTCCTCCGGCTCGGGGCCGAACACCCCAACAGCGGTGGTCCCATCGCCGCCGATAAGCCGATAGAGTTTGCGGTCCGAGCCGTCGGCCCGAAGGTTCTGGATGGATGCTGCCGGGAAGCCAAAGGCACCGGCGAACAGCGCGGAAAGCCGGGCGTGAAGCGATGCAGGGTCGGTTGTGGATTGCATGGTGGGAATCTACGGCGGAGCAGTCGGATGGGCAACGATGGTGGCCACAGGGTGTTCTCTCTATATTGCCCCCGCGTCGTGCCTTCCGCACAATTTCGGTTCACTGTTATTCTCGCGCTTGCTGTGTCGCTAACCCGTGTCACCTCCGTTTCGCTGGCAACCAACGTGCTGTTGTTCGCGCTGAAATTTTGGGGATTTCTGATGAGCGGTTCGGTCGCCCTTTTTTCCGATGCCATGAACTCCCTGTTGGATGTTGCTTCCTCCACCGCCGTGCTGGTTTCCGTTCGCGTTGGGCGCAAGGCTCCGGACCGCGAGCACCCGTTTGGCCACAGCCGTGCCGAGCCGATTGCCGGGTTTGTGCTGGCGGTGATTGCCTGCGTGTTGGCGGTGGAGGTCCTGCAGGAATCCATCGTGAAATTCCTTTCCAAGCACGACCACGAAGTAAGCCCGTGGCTGTTCGGAATCCTTGGGGTGGCAATCGCCAGCAAGCTGGTGTTGGCGGGGTGGCAGCAGCGTGTTGGGCGCGCAGCCGGAAGCCCTGCGGTGCTGGCAATGTCGGTGGATTCCCGCAACGATGTCCTCTCCTCGCTGGCCGCGCTTGCTGGCGTTACTGGCGCGGCGGTGGGATTCTACCAAGCCGATGAAATCGCTGGGTTGATCGTTGGCATTATCATCCTGATTGGCGGGGTTCGGATCGTCCGCGAAAATCTTGATATGCTGTTGGGCCGTTCCCCTTCCGATAGTGTGATTGATGCGGTGCGGCAAGCGGTGGCGGCGGTTGCGGGGGTGCAAGCCATCCGTTTTTGCCGGGGCCATTATTTGGGAAGCGAACTCCATTTCGAGATTATCATTGCCTGCCACGGGGACCTTTCAACAGCCAAGTCGGCACAGATTGCCGACAATGTTCGCCTTGCTGCCGAACGGGTTCCCGAAGTCAACGTCGCCTTCATCCACGTTGACACCGTGGAAGGTCCCCACCACTATCCTGAGTTGCTGAACGTGCTGGATCGGTAAAACTGAGAGTTGAAATTGGGGATTAAAATTGGCGATGGGATGCGCCGATTCCCCGGAGGTTATCCGGAGCCATCTGCGCATCCCATCGCCGTGGTTTCTGCGTGAATGGTTACTTGCCTGTAATCACTATTCGCCGCCGCAACACTCTGTCCGCCGACTCCAGTTGCACGGTGTAGGTCCCCGGGGGGCAGAGCGAAAGGTCCAGCTGCATCACCCCGTGGGCGCGTGCGCGGAACGGAGCCGAGTGGACCTCTTCGCCAAGCATCGAGAAGACCCGCAACGTCACCGCCGGATCGTTGTTCAGCGATTGCATATTGGCGGCAACCATAAACCGGCCATCGGTGGGGTTGGGGTAGATCGTGAAATATTCTTCATCGGCTGATGCTGGCGTTTCCTGCGGGGCATCGGTGGTGCTGGCAACGGTGAAAAACAGCTCATCGTAGCTCCCAAAATCGGCACGCAAATCGGTGGCGTTAATCAGCACCTTCCCCTTGCTATCGCGCAAGCTGTAGCTCCCTTTGGTTGCGCTTTGGGAGAAGAAGAACCAAAGCCCATCGGCAAACCCTTCGTCGTTGATGCGGAACCGGTAGCCGCCGTTTGGCAGATTGACGGTGTCGCGGTAGGTGACGTTGTCCTCCAGCCCCGAGCGGTCTAACATCACCGTTCCATCCAGCGCGGTGATGGTGTAGCTGATGCCGTTGGTGGTCTCGCCAGCGTAGTCGGGGATGTCGTCGGTCCGGACCGACACGTACATCGTGTTGGCGAACGTCCGCGCCGGGGTGAAGTTCGTGACCACGTTGCTGTTGCCGGCGTACTCATCGGCAACGCCGTTCACCTGGCTAACCACCGCTTGGAACGTTCCCGCTGTGGTGCCAAGATCAATCCCCGGCAGCGCGATTTGGGCCGATTCCAAAAACTTCAAATTCCCCGTCCAGTTGAACGTGTTGTCGGTGGAGCCGTTGATGCCGTAGCTAATCATCAGCTGCGTAAGCGGTTCTTTCCCCGTGTTCCGCACCACAATTGTTGGCGGCGCGCCGCTGCAAATCGGATTTAGGCGGCGGAAGCGGTACTCGTTGTTCGGGGCTTGCACCTCCACAATCTCTGCATCGTTCTGGAAGTTCGGCTGGCCGGCGGACATCACGTAGGCGTAGATGTAGTACGATGCTGGCTTATCCGGGACGGCGTTAGTGTAGGGTTCCATGTTGTAGTCAATCACCACGGAATCCTCCCCCTGAATCAGCGGGGTAAGATCGTAGGTGTACGGGGTGACTTCCAACCCCGGGCACCACCCCGCGCGCGACAACCACCACGTTCCCCCTTGCGGGAAGGTTGGGTTCCGCCCGCAGTCGTCGCGCCACAGGTAGTGGCTGAAGGCCTGCTTGCCGTTGATGGCAACGGTGTGCGTTTTGGGGGAGAACTCGGCGGCGTTATCGGTCCCACCAAAGCCGTGGCCGGTGGTGGTGATTTTCAGCGTTGTCACCCCCGCGTTGGGGTTCACCGGAAAAGTTTTTGGAACCAGCGCGTTCTCGATGGAGTTGCTTGGGTCGCCGTAGCGGAAGCTGCCGGCATAGACCTTTTCCACGCGATAGATATCCATCGGCGGAATCCCCTCGGTCATCTCGAACCACAGCGTCAGCAGCGGGCCACGTTTCCAGCCATCGTAGAATGTTTGGATTTCCACCGAGTCGCGGAACAGCGGCGCGAAGTCGGTGACATCGGCCCTCCATTCAAGCTCGGTCCCCGCGCTGAAAAAATTCCCGTAGGCGGTGATTGCCCGCGAAATCTCAATCGCTTCTTTGATCGGGTTCCCCAAGGTGTCCTGCTTCCCGGTTGGGCGCAGCGCGAAAACCTGCGTGGTGTAATCGTAGTAATCATCCCCGGTCTGGAAACCGGTGTACCGCATCTTGTAGTGAAGGATGATTTTACGGAACCGGTGGGTGCTGTCGGGAAATCCCACTTTGACCGTCTTGCGGTCCTGAATATCCCAACGGTGCTCGGTCAGAACGGTGTCAAGAATAACGTTCCCCTCTTGGGCACGCGCCACAACAAGCGGAATTGCCAGCATCGGCAGAATGAGCAGGGCCAGCGGCCACGGAAGTCGCAAACGTATCATGGTTGAAAATGGAAAAACGGTGAGAATGGAGAACTGGCAGAGCGGCAAGCACCGCCCAAACAAGGCCGGGGCAATATAGGAATTGGCTCAAAAGAAGCTGCGGGGAAGCACCCACACGAATGGTTGCTACTCGGCAAGGCTGATTGGCGTAACCGACACCACCGGGGCGATCTCCCAAACGGTGAGCGGCCGGGCCGGGTCGCGCTGGGCATCGTTGCGGATGCCGGGGTCCCGCAGCCCGTTGAAAAACATTCCCCCTTCCACCACAACTTGGCGCGGCGTAATCCAGCGCCATTCCGGGGTTGGGCGCGTGCCAACTGCGTCGGATAGCTGTTCGCGCGCAATGGTGAACTCATCCTGCAACGCCGCGCCAACGCCCCACAGCGGGCCGGGGATGCGGGCAAAGATCATGGTGGCCGTTGCGGTGTCGGCAGTGGTTCCCACCAGCAATTGCACCTCGCGGTCGTTCTCATCGGGCGATGCGCTGTCGTAACGGATCCCATGCAGCCAGCAAGTGACGGTGACGTTCCGCCGCTCCTGGTCGAATCGTTTTGCCTGCGTGTTCTTTCTATCCCCGGGATAAATCCCGTAGCGAACCCGCACCTCCCCTTGGTCCGGCAACGTGCGGAGCAACGCCCCAAGCGTGGCGAACGCCTCGAACGGGGCAATCGTCCCGGCAGGGGTTGTGGCCACGGTGCGGCGGACGTTTGCACGCCACCCGGTTGCCGGAGGAACCACAAATTTTGGAGAAACTTTCGGCTCCCGACGGCTTCGCGATGCCGAGGCTGATGCTGCCGGCGCGGCGGTTTCTGGCGCAGCCGGTTTGGCGGCTTCGATTTGCTGCTTTGGCTTGGGTGCAGGGCGGCGCGGTGTCCGGTGCTGTTTCTGCTTGTTTGTGGCGTGCCGTTTCCGGTGGAGTTTCTTCCGTGATTTCTTCTTGGATTTCTTCCGCGACTTCTTCTTGGATTTCTTCCGGTAGGATTTATGCTTCTTCCGCTTCTGCGAAAATTTTTTGGTGGGGGCCGGGGAGGATTGGCGCGGCACAGAGGTTCCTTCCTGTGCGGCAGTAATCAGCGGCACAATCGCGAACAGCAGTGTTAAGAACCAGATGAACCGTCGCTTCAGCATTCCGCAGTTGGTAAGGAACAATGGGCTGCCAACTTAGGGAAGCAGCCCACAACAATCAAGTGGCAGGCGCAAAGAATCTGAGGCATGCCGGAAATGCTCACCATTCCGGCCAATCGTTCCGGCTATCCCTTCCGCCGCAGCCGTGCGGCAAACATTCCGTCCAATCCGTGGCGGTGGGGAAGCGTTTGCATGAAGCCGTCTTCGGTGACAACCGCTGCCGGAAGCCATTCCGATGCTGGCTCCAACATGAACTCAGGATGATCGGCCAAGAAGGCTTCCACCACTTCTTGATTCTCGCGCCGCTCAATCGTGCAGGTGGAGTAAAGCAACACCCCGGCGGAGCGCACCAGCTTGGCGGCGTTTGCCAGAATCGCACGTTGCAGCGCGGCAAGCTGCGGGATATCCTCCGGCTCCCGCTTCCACTTGATATCCGGCTTTTTGCTGAGGGTTCCCAGTCCGGAGCAGGGGGCATCCACAACCACAAGGTCGGCGGGGGGAAGGGTGATGGTGCTGGCATCGCCAACGGAGGTGTGGATTGTTTCCGCCAAGCCAAGTCGTTCGGCGGTTTCGGCAATCAATTTCAGTTTTGGCTCGTACTTATCCAGCGCGATAATCTCACCATTTCCATTCATCAGCTCGGCCATTGCGGTGCTTTTTCCGCCCGGGGCGGCGCACAGGTCAATCACGCGAATGCCCGGGGAAGGGGCGGCAAGGTGGATTGCCATGGCCGCTCCTTCATCTTGCACGGTGAACAAGCCTTCGCGGAACGCCTGGTTTGCCGTGATGTTGAACGTCCCCTCAACGTTCAGGATGGAAGGGAGCCACGGGGAGCGCGAGGTCTTGATCCCTTCGCTGGCAAGGCGTTGCTCAACGGCTTCGCGGGTGGTGCGCAGAAGGTTGACCCGCAAGGTTAGCCGTGGGCGTTGGTTGTTGGCTTCCAGCAGGTGCTCGGTTTCGCGGATTCCGAACTCCTCAATCCAGCGGCGCACCAGCCATTGCGGGTGGGATTGCATCGCCGCAAGGTAGTAGGAGGGTTCGCCGGAGCGGTCGGGCCAGGTGATTGCGGAGATTTTTCGGATAACGCTCCGAAGCACGCCGTTGACAATCGCCGCCGATTTCTCCCCTTTCAGCCGTTTCACAATCTCCACCGATTCGTTGACCGCTGCCGAGTGGGGGATGCGTTCCAGAAACATGATCTGGTAAAGCGCGACCCGCATGGCGTTTTTGACGATGGAGAGGCATTTGGAGAATTCGCCGTGGTAGAATCCGGTCAGCACCCAATCCAGCCTTCCTCGCCAGCGAAGCACGCCGGTTGCAAGCTCGCCAAGCAAGCGTTTGTCGGCATCGGAAAGGTCCGATTGGCTAAGCTCGGCCCCGAGAAGTTTATCAAGGTAGGCATCGCTTCGTTCAACGCGGGTTAGGATTTTCACGGCAATGCCGCGTGCTGTTCCGTAGATGTGGGGGGCATCGGGGCGTTCGGCACCGGTGGCGGATTCGTGATGTTGCGGTTTGGGATGATTCATCGCGGTTCTGTGTGTGCGTGTGCGTGACGTTCGTAGCAGTTGCAGGCTCTTTATCGGAACCAAGACGGAACAGGCTTTACCCGACAAGAAATTAGGATGCAGCAGGGAAGGGCGATTCGGTATATTCACCGGCGCAGCAGCCGAAGCAGATACGGCGGCACATCAATGTTCGTAACTGATTTCCTGCTTCGTGTGTTCATCTGGCAACCATTTTCTGCACCGTAACTGACAACAATCGCCATGAAATTAGTGCAGCCTTCACCGCTTGGGAAACGCATTGTTGCGTCGCTTCTTCTTGCGTTCGTGCTTCTGCCCGCCGTCGTGCGGGCGCAATCCAACCCACTTGACCAAGTGATTAAGGTCTATCCACGTGTTGGGCTGGAAGTGGGGTTGTCGTCGGCATGGCAATCGGGGGAGTATCTAACCGGATGTGGGGATTTTAAAGAAGGAGCGGCGATAAACGGGGTGATCGCGCTGGCGTACGACCACCCGCTCAGTGGCGAAAAATTCCGGTTCGAGGCATTGCTTGGATTCCAGGGGCGAAGCCTTAGCAGCAGCTACAACTCGCGGGAGAATGTTCTGTTGAACACCAACAACGGGTTGGTCCGCACCGATGTTGATTTTGAGAATCTGGGGGAGTTCAACACCAGTATGTTCTTCTTCCTTCCGTCGTTGAAATACTATTTAGCGAAGCCGGTCTATCTGGGCGTTGGGGCAAGCGGTAATTTTGTGACCGGTGCTTCCAGCCAGTACACCAAAAACATCTTGTCGCGGACGGTGCTGATTAACGAGTTAGGGCTTTCCGATGTGTACTATGCCGAAAGCGAATCCTCCGACCCGTATTCAAAAGTCTATCCTGCGGAACAGCGCGACGATGTCAGCGGGTTCACTGCGGATCTTGTGTTGTATGCCGGGCTAGAGTTCCCAATCACCGAAAGCAAAAAACTTCGGCTTGGGCCCCGCCTGATGTACACCCTTCCGCTGACGATGCACGTTGGCGACCCCGAGCTTCGGCTTAACTCATTCCAGATTCTGATTGGCGGGCGGTACGTGCTGGAGTAAGCCAGCCGCCCCCGTGCTGTTGCTGCGTTGTGGCATTGCTGCCATTCGCTGCGCCGATATACTTCTTCCGGTTCCAACATCCAACTACTGATTATGACAGGTTCTACCCAATGCCTGCCGCCATGCACTGCGCTGTGGCGGCAATGGTTGTTTGCGCTGCTGCCGCTTTGGCTGCTGGTAAGCGGAGTGCTTCCGGCACAAACCATTGTGAACGTGGGCAATCCGTACATCCAGGCGAATATCACGAAGCAGCAGAAGTCCGGGAAGTTCTGGATAACGGCGGGGCCGGAAGGGAACACGACGCGCTTCCTGTTCCGGGGAAGCGAGCAGATCACCAGCCATGTCGTGTTCCGGATTGACCAGCCTGGGCAGGCACCACGCTTCTTCTGTAACGTCCCTTCCCCCTGGATGAACCCTCGTCCAAAATATCAGGGCCAGGACATCCCATTCATCCCCTATGATAGCCTGTATCAGTCGCCCGATACGGCAATGGTGATCTGGAACAACGTGGGGGGATATGAAGTGAAGATGCGGTGGGTTCCGGAGAAACGGCTAACCCCGTACGATAACGGGGCCGATATGCTGATCGAGTGGCAGTACGAAAAGAAGGCCTTCAACAACGTCACGTTAAGCATCGTGCTGATGCTGGACGGCGTGAACAGCGACGCAACAAACCTTAGCGGCGGGGCGGGCGATCAATCATCCATCCTGACCAGCGATGGTTATTTCCCGGTAAACGTTCCCGGGAAACGCTTCGGCAACACCAACGACAACACCGACCGTATCCCCGATTTCTACCACATCGGGAACTTCATTTATTCCCAGCCCTTAAACACTATCTACCCGATTCATCGGCTGCGGGGAACCAGCCATAACGGGGCCCCGCTAACAACTCCATCGCTGTTTGCCATTAGCGATTGGCAACACTTGTGGGACGTGGCATGGGACCTGCCGCCAGCGGTTGGCAATAACAGCATGGTGGATTGCGCCACCTTTGCCCGCTGGGAAAACCTTGCCGGAAGCGGAACCGTCCGCACGGCGTTTGGGCTGAACAACAAAGCGGGGAACGACCTGTACACCTGCCGCGACTCCATCCTGTTTGTTGACATCCGCGCCAAGCGGCTTGTGACGCAGAAGGTGAAGAACGGCCCATATACCCCAAACCAAGTGCGGGTGGATATGTGGATCACCAACCTGAACACGCAGTTCGACATCGCGCCCGAAATTCGCTTGCAGGTTCCCATCCAATCTTCGCCAAACGGGACCCAACGGCTGACCTTGGACCCATCCACCCCGGCAAAGCAATACATCCAACTGCAAGAACGCTCCACCGGAAAACTGACGTGGCTTCTGAACATTGACCCTGCCTCGACAGATACATTGGTCAGGCTCCGGTTCTACCAAAAACCGGCCACCAACAAGGCGGAAAAATTGTTCCGCGATGGCTGCGAACCGTTGGTGACGGTGATCGGATTCCAGGACCCACCGGCGAACCCGCCGCCCGATACGCTAGCCCCAATCCTGGAAGCCACCGGGTCCGGACGTGCCGAAACTGCCTACTGGAACTTCCGCACCTACGACCGCCACCTCGGGTTCAACTACGACTCCGGCATTGACAGCATCCAGATTGTCCGCAACGACAACGGCAATTTCAAGTTGGACATCGCGCCGCAAAACTTCAACCGGTGCGACACCAACGTGACGCTGAACATGGTGGCCAGCGTGGTGGATACCGCCAAGCCGGGCCATCTCGAATTTTGCATCTTCGACTGCAAGGGGAACCGCGTGTGCGATACCGTGATCTACTCCCCCCGGCCCGATATTTTTACGCCAACGATTGATTCAATCTATGCCCCCTACGTGGTTCCGTTCTGCAATGCCCGCGTGTATGAGGTCTTCCTAAGCGACAGCATCAACCAGGAGCCATCGGCGGGGGATAATGGGTTCGGCACGATTGAGGTTGTTGGAACGCCGATAAACTTCACGCCGGTTGAAATCAACTTCGACCGTGGCGGCGCAGCGGTCCAGCCGTTCGACAAACGCGCCACCTTCCGCACTTCGGTGGTTGATTCGATGCAGGATGGAAGCATCCGCATTCGCGTTGCCGATTTTGCCGGGAACGACACCATCCTGACGTTCACCTACTGCACCCGCCCCGACACATTGCCGCCAGTTGGGAAGGTGGTTCCCATTGGCACAACCGGGCAGCAGTGGCAGCTTGAAGCCAGCGATTCGGCAGCGTGGGACCGTGGGCTTCAGGAGCTTGCGGTGCTGAGCAATCTGAACAACAACATCACCTTCAATGGCCAGGACCCCGCAAGCGTTGCGTGGCCAGTGGTGCCGGGGATGCGGTCGTTCATGGGGCTGGGAACATTCCAAGTGGTGGATGATAAAAACGATGCCGAGCTGGTGCTGGTGATTCGCGACACCTACTACGGAAGCGACCCCGCACGCCATGCCGACACCGTGACCATGCGATTCCGGGGAACGCCCGACACGCTGGCCCCGAACTTCACCGATGCAACCTTTGCGCCGGACCCGGGAAGCAGCGGAATGGTGGCTGATATTGAGGTGAACGACATCCATTATCTGAGCAACAACGACCTGTACCCGTACGATCTGGGGCTGGCCACGATCGCCGTTGACCCAGCCCGCACCACGCCGAATATGCGGGTGCGCCCGTTGCGGCCAATTGCCTTTTCCGCCGGCGATGCCCGCACCACATTCCAGATTGAGGTGCTGGACACGCTGGCAAGCACCATCCGCGACAGCATCTGTTTCCAGGCAACGGACCTTGCCGGGAACACCTCCACGCGTTGCTACTACTACCCCGTTGTCCCCGATTCGCGCAGCCCGATTTTTGTGGGGCAGCTTTCCAGCGACCGAAGCAGCCTTACCGGAATCGCCACCGATTCCCGCCCGTACGACCGCGGGCTTGGCTCCGTCACCATCGAGAACCCCGTGAATCTTGATCCGGGATTTTCGCTGACGAACCTTCGCGGTGCTGCATCGGCTTCGGTTCTGGTTGCTGTGGTTGATCCAAACAAACCGGTGTCCGGAACCCTGGTGATTCGCGACGTGATTGGCGACGCAACCACTTCCCCCGAGCTGACGGCCATTCATATCCGGCGCATTCCGTTCTACCTTCCCACCAGCGGCTTCGCGCTGAAACTGCCACCGGTGGTGGAGGGGGAGATAGAGTTCGACGCGCCGATCATCGTCACCGATAGCTTTCCGGGAGGGGCGGTCAGTTCGGTGGTGTTCGATGTTGAGTACAGCGGACTTATCAGCTACGTGGGGGCGCGGAACGCCACCGCCACCGCCACCGTTACTCCGGCGGGAGCAGGGGTTTTGAAGATGGATGTCCGAATGGCAAACCGCTTGTACAAGGTTGGGGATACGGTTGCGGTGCTCCGGTTCGCCACGCTGAAATCTACCGAGGTGACGGAGTTCCGCGTGACGCTTGTCCCGGGCGCACAGGCGGTGAATGCTGGCGCAGGCACCACCTTCACCGATGCCGCAGCGAACGACACGGCAACATCGGTGGTGATGCTTCCTGCTACTTTCTTCAAGCCATCGTCCGACTCGGTGGGATATCACAACGGTAACTGCGAGCGGGTGCTGGCCACCACCGGCGGCAACCTGAAAGCAACGGGGCTTGCGCTGCTCCGCATCAGCCCGCAGCCTGCCGGACTAAGCGGCGGGCGCACGCTGCAACTGATGATTCGCGAGCTTCCCGCCAGCGGTGCTCGCCTGGAGCTTGTGGCTGCCGACGGCTCCCTTGTCGAGACGATACGACTGGAGCAAGCCGCAGGGGAAACGGTGGCCGGGGTGGAGTTCACACTTCCGCCAACGATTGCCCCTGGCATCTACTTCCTGCGCCTAACCGGAGCAACCGGGGTGGATTGGGGAAAGGTGATCGTGACAGAATAACGCGGTGGCCGCAAGGTGAATCGCACGGGGAGTTCCGGGGTGCCGGGACTCCCCGTTGTGTAAGGTCAAGTCTCTATGATTCATGCATAGTATGCCCTTCCCGCACTCCTCAAAAGACGGTGTTGTATGCCCGAATGCAGCTTTGTTGCCCGACACAGAAAAAAGGTATTGATCTATCACTGCATCGGCCTTGCCTCATCTACTTGGGCGGAGTACTTTTGCTCATAAATCTTTTGGCGACGCGATACCAGCTTCACACACTTTTCCTGCAATCGTATGAGATCGCTCGATCATTACCTGTTTCGGCAGGATTCTTGCAATCCTGTTTCCACGAGGGCATCCGATTCTCACCTTCGGGTGGACGGTTCGGATTGGCCGTCGGGCAGCTACCGTGTTCGGATACAAATCGGGGAAACAGTGATGAGCAGCACGTTCATCCTGCGTCGTTAATCATCAACACGCTATGCACCCTCGGCACGGGAATGTGCCGAGGGTGCGTGGCATTTTTTCTCTAGAGGTCGTGATGAAACGACAAATAGTGATGCTTCCACTTGTGTTGTGGGTGACAGCAATGCTTCTCCATGCCCAGCAAGAAGGGAATATCTGGATTACCGTCAACGTTGGAATAGACTTTAATACTACCCCACCAACTACGTTCCCAGGATTGAGTGAACCGACAGATGTTGGTGAAGGGATTGCCAGCACTGCCAACCGTAGCGGGAGACAATGGCTCTTCTATACCAACGGCCAAGAGGTCTGGAATCGCAATCGCACAACGATGCCCAATGCGAACTGGGCGGCTGGAAGACTTTTAGGGAATACATCATCCTCACAATCGGCACTCATCCTTCCCGATCCTGCCGATACCATGCTCTACTATATCTTCACCGCCGACTGGCAGCCATATTATGATGATTCCGCAGGGGTACAACGGCGCGGCGTGAATTACTCCGTGGTGGATATGCGGCGCGATGGTGGGTTGGGGGATGTCGTGCAAAAGAACATCCCACTCTTTAAGCCTGCCACCGAAAAACTTGCCGCCACCCAAGATTGCACCGGCAAGGGCTACTGGGTGCTGGCCCATGGCTGGAATGATGACCGCTACTATGCCTACCACGTCAGCGACACTGGGATTGCCGGACCGGTCATCTCCCGCACTGGGGTCAACCATGAGTATCGTGATAAAAGAACCGACAATGCTCGTGGCTACCTGAAGATTTCTCCCAACGGAAAGAAACTTGCTGCGGCAATCACCCGGGATGGAACGATTGAGTTTGCTGATTTTGACAATACTACTGGCATTGTCTCAAACTCCCAACTCATTCCCATCGGGAACGCAACCTTCGGCTTGAGTTTTTCTCCAAATAGCTCAAAATTGTACATTATCCACCACTACTTCGATAAAGATTTCCGCGATAGCCTCTTCCAATTCGATCTCAACGTCCCCGATTTCTTGTCCACGAAAACGTTGATCGCTACCTATGATGTCGTGCATAAAACAGGGACGTTCATCTGTCTGCAAATCGCCCCGAATGGAATGATCGTTGTTGGGGGACCGGGGCATTACCTTGCAATGCTTGAACGCCCTGATGAGCCTGGGCCACAGTGCCGATATGTGGAACGTTGGCTGGACTTGAAAGGGGCATCGGCGGTAGTCCTCCCCAACCTCGTTGACAGCTGGTACGACCCCAACCCGATCCGCTGCTTGCCGCCACAAGCACGCTTCTCCCTCAGCGATTCGGTGCTTTGTCTTGGGGGGTGTTTCCGCTTGCAAGATACCTCGCGGCCATCGGCAACCTTCGGTCCACCTTCCGGCAGGCTCTGGCGTTTCCCGGGGGCAACCCCCGATACCTCAACCCTCCCAATCCCTCCGCCCCTCTGCTACGATTCACCCGGGACCTACACCGTGGAACTGGTCGTCTTCAACGAGTTTGGCACCGACACCGCACGTGCCACCCTTCGTGTGGTTGCCCCGCCAACCGTCAATGCCGGACGCGACACGGCCATCTGCCCGGGCGATACGCTCCAACTGCAAGGGAGCGGCAGCGGCACGCTCACGTGGGCGTTCACCAACGATCTCTCTTGTTGGAATTGCGCCAACCCGATTGCCGTTCCACGCCAATCGGCCAGCTACATCCTTACCGCCCGCAACAGCAACGGCTGCGTTTCCCACGACACCATCACCGTCACCGTGGCCGACAGCGGCAGCCTGCGCATTGACCCCGTTGAAAGCATCTGCGCAGGCGAAAGCCTCACCCTTCGCGGAGTCCTTTCCAATGGATCACGGTTGCTAGGCTGGACCCCAAGCACCGGCCTTGACTGCGACACCTGCACAGCAACGCAAGCAACGCCAGCCAGCACAACGCTCTATCACCTGCGTGCTGTCACGGCCTGTGGTGCTTCGCTGGTAGATTCGGTGTTGGTGGTGGTTCACCCGCAGCCTAGCATTCGCCTTGCGATGCAGGGGAAACCGGTGCTTTGCGCAGGCGAATCCACCACACTGGTTGCAACCGCCGACTCCGGGGACGTGCAATGGACCCCAAGCACCGGTCTTAGCTGCGACACCTGCCGGACAACCACAGCCAATCCAACCCAAACAACCACCTACACCGCAACGGTGAGAACCACCAACGGCTGCACTGCCCGCGACAGCATCACCGTCAGGGTGGCATTGCCGCTGTTGGCAGTGGCATCGGGCGACACGGCGATGTGTGGTGGCGGGGTGGCACAGCTGAGTGTTTCCAGCAACGCAGCGGGTGCGCAAATTCGTTGGACCCCGAGCGTTGGACTCAGCTGCGACACTTGCGCCACGCCAACCGCCAGCCCAGCAGCAACCACCACCTACCGTGTGCGGGTGGAAAGCCAAGAAGGCTGCTGGGTTGAGGATAGCGTCACGGTGAGGATCACCCCCGCCGAGCAGCGGAAGTTTTCGATTGGCCGTGACTACCGTGTTGGTGTTGGCGGAACGAGTGAGGTGAGCATCGTGACCGAGGGAGCATCATCGAGCATGATGACGGGGATTGAGTTGGTGATGGAGTGGAACCCGCGAGTGGTGAGTCTGGCAAAGGAGTGGGGAACCGAAGGAGCGGCGATTGGCCAAGCAACGATTGGCTGGAGCCTGACGGTGAGCAGTGACAGCCTGGGGAAAGTGCGAATGCTGCTGGTTCCGCCCGGCGGGCAGGGTCTGTTAGGAAGTGGTGAGGTTGCACGGCTGAAATTTGGTGGGTTTGTTGGAGACTCAGTCGTGAGTGAGTTACGACTCAGCGGAAGCGTGGAGCCGATGGAGTGCCGAACGCTGTCATGGGTTCCGGGTCGGATTGGAGTAGATTCGATTTGCGGATTGAGTAATCGCTTGATGGAGGTTGGTGCGTCGGGGTACGCATTGCACCCGAACCACCCGAACCCGTTCAACCCGACGACGGAGATAGAGTTTGAGTTGGGGTTATCGGGCTGGACAGAAGTAGAGATCAGCGACAGCCGTGGGTTAGTGGTGGAGCGGTTGTTCGTTGGGGAATTGGGAGAAGGGGAACACCGGATGGTGTGGAACGCGAATCGGTTAAGCTCCGGTGTGTATTACTGCCGGGTCCGAAGCGGAAGCTGGCAAGCAGAGCAAGTGCTGATTGTGGTGAAGTAATCGGTTGACGGTTCAGAAACAGCCCAGCGGGGCATGGTGTGCCATGCCCCGCTGGGCGTTTGCATTGCGCATTGGTTGCCTGCCAGTAGTGTACCCTGTGCAGATAATCAGGCTACCCCGTAACCTATCGGGCTATTTCGGCCTCATACTGTTTAGCGTATTGCCGAAGCTGGTGGCCCGGGGGAGAAAAAAACATCCAAGAATACTGCTTGCAAAGCCGTCGTAAAATGGTAGCTTGCTAGCGGTTAAGAATTTCCCCCGTTCTCTCTTTCCCTTCTTCATCCTGCCTATGCGCCGTGGGTCCTTTCTGGACGCGCGCGTTTCTTTCACTCTATCGGGCCCAACTGCTGGGTAACACACGCTCTTTCCGTACTTGGAGCACTTATTGACATAACGTGGGCCGAAGGATTTCCAGCCTCCCCCTTCCGAACACAGCCATGAACCATACTACCAACCTCCTGTACCGCAGGCCGCAGCATCGCAGCCGGGCGGTTTGCCTTCTTGTTTGGATACTTCTGCTTGGCGGTGGCGGGTTGCTGCCGGCGCAGCAGGTCACCAGCGTGGGGAATCGCTTTATCCGCGCAAACGTGGTGACGAACGACCGTTCGGGGAAATTCGGAATCACCGCCGGGCCGGCGGGCCAGTTCAATCGCTTCCTCTACCAGACCGTCACGCTGATTACCAGCCACGTGATCTTCCGTGTGGACCAATCGAACGGAACCACCCGCTATGCCTGCAATGTGCCGGAACGATTCGGCAATGGAGTGGTCCCACGCCCACGCACGTCCACCGGCGATGTCCCGTTCAAGCCGTTCGATTCCGTCTATGTTTCGGCAGATACCATTGCCGTAACGTGGAAGAATATCTACGGCTACCGCATCACCATGCGCTTCGTTCCCGAAGCCTCCACCAGCGTCTATGACGACGGCGCAGATATGCTGCTGGAGTTCGAGTACGAGAAGATCATCTACTCCTTCGCCCGGCTTGGAATCTTGCTGATGCTGGACACCTACAACAGCCAGGCCAGCACCTTCAGCAGTGGCGGTTTTGGGGACCAAACCTCAATCGCCAGCGACCGAGGCCTCTGGAATGTGAACACCCCGGGCCGCGTCTTCGCCCCTCCATACGATCCTCCGCCCGATTTCTACCACATCGGCAATTTCCTTGCCGAAAACCCCATGAACACGGTCTTCCCAATTCACAAGCTGCGCGGGACCCACACGCCGTGGCGTGAAACTTACCCCGCCATCACTGTTTGTGATTGATGACTGGCGGCGGCTGCGTGCAAGCTCATGGTTCCCCCCGGGTGAGGTGGGCACCGAGAGTTTTGCTGACTGCGCAACGCTGACCCGGTGGGATAGCCTTGTGGGGAAAGGGGTAGTGCGGACCTCGTTCGGGCTGAACAATCGCGGCAGCAACGACATGTTCACCTGCCGCAACGGCGGGGTGTTCATTGACATCCGCACCAAACGGGTGATAACCCAAGCGGTGAAAAACGGCCCCTACGATTATGAGCAATTCGACGTTGAGATGTGGGTCTCGAACACCAGCACCCAGTATGCCGCAACGCCCTTTATTCGGCTGGATGAACCGATCGCTTCCATCCCCAACGGAACCGAGCGGCTGACGCTGGACGGGTCAACCCCGGCGATTCAACGGACCCAGCTTGGACCCGGCATGACCCAAAAGCTGCGGTGGCGATTGAACGTCAACCGCAACTCGTCCGATACCCAAGCGATTGTTCGATTCTCCTGGCGACGGCTTGTGGAAGATAAGTTCGGCCCGTTCACCGAAGCGTGCGAGCCGCTGGTGACGGTGCTTGGATTTATTGACCCGCCGCCGGATCCGCCAAAGGATACCGTGGCCCCGGTGATCGAGCCGATCAGTGCCGTGCGCGACTCCACCGCGCTTTGGGTTTCCCGCGTGATGGATCGCCATCTCAATTTCGATTTCGACACCGGGATTGATACCATTCGGGTGCTGGAAAACCTGGGGGATAACTTCACATTTACCGCCGACCCGCTTCCGTTCCTGCGGTGCGACACCTCGCAGGCGGTGTTGCTGTTTGCTCGCGTGAAGGATACCACAATCGCCGGGCGGCTGATCTATGAAGTGGCCGATTGCAATCGGAACCTGAGCTTCGACACCATCATCTACCGCCCGCGCCCCGATACCTTCCCGCCAACGTTCACCACGTTGCCAATTGGGGCCGAAGGTGGGACCGATTGCAATGCCCGAAGCTACCACGTGACCGTGGGCGACAGCGTGAACCAGTTCCCATTTTCCGGCGATCACGGTTTGGGGACCATTGAGGTTCTTGGCCCGCTGGTGAACTTCACTTCCCCCGACATCAACTTCGATAACGGCGGCGTGCCAATCAACAAGTTCGACCGGCGCGCAACCTTCCGCCTGAACGTGATTGACACGATGCTCCCCGGCGCGGCAACGATTCGCATTGCCGACTTTGCCGGGAACGACACGACGCTCACCCTTGCCTACTGCCCGCTTCCCGACACCGCCGCGCCGCGTGCCGTGGCGCAGTTCAATGCGGACCCGCCAGGCTGGAACGTGATCCTTACCGACACGCTCCCGTGGGACCGTGGGTTGCTGGAGGTGGTGCCGATTGCCAACCCGGGGAACAACGTCACGTTCACCCCGCCAACGATTCCCCCGGGCGCACCGGTCGCGCTTCTTCCATTTATCAGCGTGAACGATCCCCGCTTCGATGCGGAGATCACGCTGGAGGCCAGGGACTCCGTCTGGACAACGAATCCCACCGGGCACGCAACGCGGTTTACGCTCCGCTTCTCCAAAATCCCCGACACGCTTGCGCCGAACATTATCTTCACTCCGGTCCCCGGGACCTACGGCTCGGTTGCCGATGTTGAGGTGAACGATATCCACGTGATCAACAGCGAGGTGTACAAGTACGATGTTGGGTTGGGGGCAATCACCGTCACCTCGCTCAGCAGTAACATCATGCTTGCTTCGCCCATCACGTTTTCGCCTGGGGATAAGCGGGCAACGTTCAGGGTGCAGGTGATTGATACGCTGGCCTTCAATCGGCTGGACAGCATCTGCCTGGAGGCGGTAGATCTTGCGGGAAATCGGAGCAGCAATTGCTACTTCTACCCGGTTACGCCCGATGTCCACGCGCCAATTTTTACCGGCACGCTTTCCACCGACCGCACAACAATCACCGCCACCATCACGGACCAGCGGTTGTACGACCGCGGGTTGGGGTCGCTGCGGCTTATCAACGAGGAGAATCTGGAGTCGGGATTTGCCATCACGAATTTGGGGGGAGCGTTTACCGCGCAAGCAAGCATCAGGGTGATTGACCCCGAAAAGCCAATCGCCGGAACCCTTCTGCTGCGCGACCTTGTGGCCGACCGCGACAACTCCGTGGAGTCCCAGGCAGTGCACGCGGTGGAGCTTCCGTTCCGCCAAGCGGCGGTGGGGATTGGCATCCGGCTGCCGGGGTTGGTGGAAGGTGGTGAGGAGATTCGCGGGGCGGTGATTGCCACAACCGACATTGATCCTGCCGAGGTCCAGCAGATTGCTTTCACCGCTCAGTTTAGCGGCCAGGCGTTGTTTGCCGGGGCATTGGGGAATGGGTTCGCCGCCGTTCCCGATCCCACCAATGGGGCATTGCTCCGCGCCACGATTGAGGTTCAAAACGGAAAAGGATACCGGGTCGGGGATACGCTTGGAGTGCTCCGGTTTGCCGCCGGAGCCCAGACGGAGGTGATGGAGTTGCGGCTGGCAATTGTGCCGAACACGACGCTGGTGAACGGTGGCGTTGGAAGGGTGATTGCCGTGCAAAAACTGGGCGACCCGCTGGCCAGCACCCTGGCGTTGCCTCCGGTTTTCGCAAAGGTGAGTGCCGATTCCGTCACCGTTATCAATGGCTATTGCGACCGCGTGCTGGCCACAACCGGGGCGAACAACAAGGCCGTGGGAATGGCGATTCTGCAAATCCGCCCGCAGCCGAACCGCGCCGGCGAAACGGTGACGCTCGAGGTCCGCTCCCTTCCCTCCGATGCACGGATTGAGCTTGTGGCCGCCGATGGGCGCGTGGTGGAGCGGTTCAATCGAATCGAACCGACGGCGGCGGGTGCCATTTCGCGCGTGGTGGTGCAGCTTCCTTCCGGGCTTTCGGCGGGCGCGTACCTGCTGCGGATTATCGGCGGCGGCACAGAAACCGGGGAGCGGATTGTGGTGCGGCAGTGAGTGGGGAAGGCTGCGGATTGCAACCCACAAACCCAACGAACAACCTTGATGACGATCTACGAAGTAACCATCAACATCCAGCAGGATGCCGCCACGGAATATGAGGCGTGGCTGCGCGAGCATATCGGACAGATGCTGCAACTGCAGGGATTCCTTTCGGCCACGTGGACAACGGCGGAAGAAGCGGAAGGGGGAACGGTGACGCACTGCGTCCACTACTTCTTGCGCGACCGGGACGCGTTGCAACACTACTTCCTTCACCATGCCGAGGCGATGCGCCAGGAGGGGGTGCGGCTGTTTGGCGGAAAGTTCACCGCAACGCGCCGCGTGCTGAACGTGAAAGAACAGTGGTGAACCGCCCCCTGCTCAATCAAAGGGAAATGCAAAAACAACCGCGCCGAAGATTTCAGGAATCTTCGGCGCGGTTGCTTTTGATAGAATTCGGGATCACTCCCCTTTTATTGGCGAGAGGCCGGAGCGTTCGGCGCGGCCTTCATCTTTCAGGGCGTTGAACACCAGGTCAAGCATCGGCATGGTGATGCCCATCGAGCTGTAGCCGCCATCGTGGTACAGGTTCTGCATGGTGACTTTCCGGGAAAGGTCGCTCAGGATGGTGGTGACGTAATCGGCGCACTCGGCGGCGGTGGCGTTCCCCAGCGGTGAGATTCGTTGGGCGTACTCGAACATCTTGTCGAAATGCTCGATCCCGCTTCCGGCCCGCGTGTAGGTTGGGCTTTGCGAAATGGTATTGATCCGAATACCACGCGTGGCCAGCCGGCTGCCGTAGCTGCGCACAATCGCTTCCAGCAAAGATTTTGCATCCCCCATGTCGGAGTAGGTGGAGTAGTTCCGCTGGGCGGCAATGTAGCTCATGGCCACAATGCTTGCTCCGTTGTTTAGGGCCTCGTTCTTCAATGCCATGCTGATCATCCGGTGGAGCGACATTGCCGAGACATCCAGCGTCCGCATGTACCAATCGTAGTTCAGCGATTCGTACGGGATATTCTTGCGGATATTCTGCGACATCCCGATCGAGTGGACGATAAAATCCACCCCGCCCCACATCTCCTTCAGCTTGGCGAACAGCTGGTCCAACTCCTCGTTGTTTGTTGCATCGCAGGTGAACACCGGGGCATCGCCACACTGCTTGGCAAGCTCCAACACGGTCCCCACACGCATGGCAATGGCAACGTTGGAGATTGCGAACTCCGCCCCTTCGCGGTGGGCGGCAAGCGCAATTTGCCAACCGATGCTGGTTTCATCCAACGGGCCAAAAATGATCCCGCGTTTCCCCTTAAGCAAGCCGTATGATTGTTGTTCTGGCATGGTGTATCTCTGTCGTCCCTTACGATTGTTCTGATGTTCTGAAGATGTTCCGAATGGAGTAACCGGCGTTACCCTTCCACGAAAGTGCGCCGAAGCAGGGCGGGAAAATAAAACTTTCGGCAAGCAGAGAAGAATAATTGTTGGAATTTTTAAGATGCCAGCAGTGCTGCCCGCCCCACGGCTCCGGTGAATCGTGACCACTACAGATAGGATAGCCGCCCCGACCTCCGTCGGGATTGATAACAGGTCTTTAGCCTTCGGCACCTCGGCCCCAACTGAGTCGGGGTCACTACTCAACCTCACCCCCCAACCCCCTCTCCGTGACTTCGTTCCCGAACAACGCCAAAGCAACTGACGGAGAGAGGGAGCCGGAAAAGGGTAGCCGAAGGTCTTTAGCCTTCGGTGTCTTCTACCCAGCGGGGGAGGGTTGGGTGGGGGTGATACGGGTGAGGCCTACTGACCTGCCAACGCAGCCAGCCCCCTCCCCGAATTCTGGGGGAGGGGCTGGCAGAAATGGCGTGAGCTTCACAGAGAGACAGGGATCAACAGCACCAACCCATTTCCCCCCAGCATTGGGGGGACGCTTCGTCGCTTGCGGCGAAGCAGGGGGGCGCGGCGGCAATGCGATGCCGCCCATCCCTACTCAACCTCACCCCCCTATGATTTCCCCCAACCCCACAGGCCCGAACAATTCCGATCTCCTATATTTGCAACGGCTCCGCTTCTTGCGGTGGCCAGCCTCCTGTTGAACGTTACCGCATTCTCTCACTCTCCACACTTGTTTAGGGATAGCTTTTCCATGACCATTGGCCAGCAACTACGCGAAGCGCGCGAAGCGCAAGGGATGAGCATCGGCGATGTCTCACGCAAGACCTATATCCAACCGAAATTTCTTCAGGCGATTGAGGAGGAGAATGTTACCTCGATCCCAAACCCGCAGCGGCGGTTTTTTGTGCGCGATTACGCCCGCACCGTCGGGATAGATGCCGAGGCATTGCTTGCCCAACTCCCCGACACTCCACCGCCAACTCCGGTGGCCATTGCGCCGGAATCGCGAACCCCAACCCGATTCGATTCCGCCGACACCGAACGCCGCAGCACCTTCCCAAAATTCAAGCCGATGGCGTTCGGCGAGCAACGGCGGCGCAGCACCAACATGGTGAACTGGGTGATTGCTGCGGCCCTGCTTCTGCTGATTGGCGTTGGGGGATACTTGGCATGGAGTGGCGGTTTGTTCGGCGGGGGAACGGAGCCTGCGGCCCAGGCAGTCCAGCCGCCGCAGCCAAGCAACGAAGATTCCCCTGCGCAGATTATCAACGCGCCCGATTCCCCTGCGGCGGCTCCTGCCTCGGAATCCTCCTCCTGGCAGCCGGGGGACAGCATGACGCTGGTGGGGCGTGCCACTGCCCGCGTCTGGTTCGACGTTGTTTCCGATGGACAGCGCAGTTCCACCGGAACGCTGGATAGCGGCGTGGTGAAAACATGGCGTGCCATGAAAACCTTCAAAGTCTCGCTGGGGAATGCTGGCGGGCTGACGCTGACGTTGAACGACCGGAACATCGGCACGCTTGGGCCGCTTCGCACTGCCGTCCGCAACCAGGTGATTGACTCGGCGGGGGTACGCCGCCCGGGGGGCGTTCGCCCAACGGTTGCAGCCACCACAACAACGCCACCAACAGCAAAGCCAGCAACAACAAGGCCAACGGCGGCCACGCCACGCCAAACTGCGCCGGCAACAACACCAACCAACCGACCCACCAGCACCACGCAGCCGAACCGCGCCACGCAATCGGCAACCAACCGGACGACCACGCCAAGCCGTCCCGCAGCTTCGCCCGAAACAACTCAATCGAACCGAACCCGCACGCAATCGCAGCAGAGTACCGCATCCCCGCGCCGCCAACCAGCGCGGCGCACGCCAACCGTCCGCCCAATCGAGACCACCGAGCCGCGCCGCGTCCCCCGCGACCCGAACGCGAATCCGTGATGGGAAAGGGGCGGGGATTGGCGGGACAAGATAGCCGCTGAAAGGGTAGCCGTGCTGACCTCCGTCGGGGTTGATAAGAGGTAGCCGAAGGTCTTTAGCCTTCGGCGTCATCTTCGGCCTTCGTGCGCTGGCTCCGTGCGCGGCTCCCCCTCTCGGGAGGGGGCGGGGGGGTGGGTTGGGGACACCCGCGAAACCGCACCCATTTCCGAATCTCAGGATCAGAGCCTTCCGGGGCCAACGGAAACCGCCGCGTGTTCGGTGGTTCCCCCGAACCCACCCCGCCCTGTCGGGCACCCCTCCGTTGAAGGGGGGACGCTTCGGGAGCGTTGGTGAGAATTGGGGTAGCCGCCCCGACCTTCGTCGGGGTTGAAAAGGTAGCCGCCCCGACCTTCGTCGGGGTTGATAAAAAGTCTTTAGCCTTCGGCATCATCAGGCCGAAACCCCGTGCAACACCAGCCCTGAAGGGGCGGCTCATGCCAGCCCAGGGCACCGCCCTGGGAAAAGAACCATGCCTCGGCAATGCTAGCCCTGAAGGGGCGATCTCTATCCGGTGAGAGATGTTGTTGATGGTGTGGATGTTCGGGGAACGATTCCCGGATCCCCGGGATTTCCCGATTCCCAGGGCGTTGCCCTGGGCTGTGATAGTATGCCCCTTCAGGGCGAAGGAGGGGGACGCTTCGGGAGTTTTTGCGGGGCGGGGAATGAGAGATAGAGGTAGCCGCCCCGATTGAATCGGGATGACTCCGTTGGTGGGAAATGTGGAAACCCAAGTCGCCGGGGCGCACGGCGGGCATCCTAATTTCACTAACTTCGCCTTCCTTCCTATCGGGAACCTCTATCGCTGCTGTGGGTTCCGCGCTTGTTCTGCACCCAATCATACTCTCACATACCGTTATCGCAATGAAACGATCGTTACTCGTTCTGTTCGTGCTGGCACTGCTGACAATTGACCTTGATGTGGCCACCGCTGGTGGCGGCCCGTGGACCAACAAACCTGGGCAATTCAGCTTCACGTTTGGCTTTAGCCGCAAAACTGCTGGGAAGCTGTGGCGCAACGGCAAGCTGGAGGAACCCGCCGACAGCACCCTTGTTGATGGCCTGTTCCATGACTTCCAATACGCCTACTTCCAGCCGGAAATCGGGCTGTTCGAGAATCTCTCACTCTCGGGGAACTTCCTCTACCTGTGGGGATACGAGCGGGTGCAGAGCGACCCCAAAACAGGGAAACCGGTGAAGCCACATTGGGAGCTTAACCAGGGCCTCACCGATATGTGGCTGAACCTGAAATATCAGTTCCTTCAGGGTGATATTCCGCTGGCCGTCCAGGTCTCCTCGCGCTTCCCCGATTTGTACGATGAGGAGGGCCCCTACAGCCGCTACCTGATGCGCGTCACCACGCGCGACGAAGCGGTGAAGGTGGACGATACAACGTTCAAACGGGTGACCTACCGCGACACCTCCGTTGTGGCCAGCTCCGAATGGCGTGGGTTGCTGAAACGGGATTTGGGAATCCACCTGCTGGCGGGGCATTCGTTCGATGGCAATGGATATGCCCAGGCCGAGCTGGCCTACAACTTCCGTGAAGGAGCCTACGCGGACCAGGTGATCTTCCGCGCCGATGGTGGCTACAACGTCTGGAGCGGAAGCGGCATCACCCTGATGCCCAAACTTGCCTTCGACTACACCGCCGGCGTTGGCAACGGAGCCGTCCCCGACTCCACCGATCGCTTCTACTTCAAAACCATGCAGACCGTGCCCGGGACCCCGGTTCAAGCAAACCTTCCCACCGCCAACTACTACTTCAACGACGGAAGTTATGGCAGGCTGTATGGCAGCGTATCGCTGATGTACGACCGGTACGCGCTTGAGCTTGGCGGCGGGCGTTGGCTGTTCGGCGATGGCGCGCCGGTCTATACCGAGCTGTACGCCCAAGTTGGAGTAACCTTCTAACCACGGCTCCTTTTACGCCAGGCCCTCTCACCAAAACCATTGGCGCAGTGGGCCGCGCGACGTTGTTGCGAAAAATCCTGACAGATGTCAGCATTGCCCAAGGCACCGCACGATAACTTCTGTTGTGCGGTGCCGACGCATTCCCATTTAACCAGATAGAGCCATGAAACAAGCCTCAAAACTCTTGCTTGCTGCCGCTGCGTGTTGGACCCTGTGGCAAGCCACCGCTGCTGTGGCGGCGGTGCCAACGTACGACAAGGACGCGGCGAAGTACGTCCACCAGTGGGTCTGGACGCTGACCGATGCAATGGTGGATGAAATCCGAACGCCCTGCACCATCAGCCGGGTGTATAGCTACTGCAATGTTGCGGCCTACGAAGCTGCGGTGCCAGGCTATCCCGGATTCCGGTCCTTTGGTGGCCAGCTCAACGGATTGTCGTCCCTTCCCAAACCGCCGAAAACCCCGATTGACTGGCGGGTTGCGGCCATTGCTGCTTACCACCGTGTGGCCGGCAAATTGCTCTACTTCTACGACCGCAGCGATATGCGGTATGAGGACGACATTGCAGGCCTGAAGCAGGAAGGCGTTAGCCAAAAAGTGATTGATGCTTCGGTGAAGTATGGCGAAAAAGTCGGGGATCATATCATCGCATGGTCGGCGAAGGATGGCTTCCGCGAGGTGCAGGCAACGGGCGATTTTGAGTTCCCGAAAGGGGAGCAGTATTGGACCCCAACCCCTCCAGAATTTTCGCGCCCGGTGGATCCGTATTGGTCTCGTGTCCGTCCGTTCGCGCTCAGCAAAGCGGATCAAATCCTTCCCCCTGCTCCATTTCCATTTAGCAAGGATCCGAATTCGGAGTTTTACAAGGCGATGAAGGAGGTCTGGGAAGTTGGAAAAAACCTTACCAAAGAGCAGGACCTTACCGCAAAGTTTTGGGATTGCAACCCAATCCACTCCTTCCATTTTGGCCACATGGCGTTCAAGACGCGGCAGATTAGCCCGGCGGGGCATTGGATGAACATTGCGAAGATCGTTGCAATCAAGCAGGGGAGGGGGATGATGGAGACGTTGGAGGCATACGCCTTAACCTCGCTAGCCATTTCCGATGGCTTCCTTAGCTGCTGGACGGAGAAATTCAAGCACAACATGATTCGCCCGGTGACGTACATCAACCGGTACATGGATTCCTCCTGGAATCCGGTGCTGCAAACTCCGCCGTTCCCGGATCACTCCAGCGGTCACGCCACAATCTCGGCAGCGGCAGCAGTGGTGCTAACCAAGGTGTTCGGCGCGGTGCCGTTCGATGACGACACGGAGGTCTATCTGAATATGCCGGTGCGCACCTTCCCGAACTTTATGGATGCAGCAGCCGATGCGGCCCTAAGCCGTTTGTACGGCGGTATCCACGTGCGCCACTCCAACGAATCGGGAGCAAAAAATGGGCAGCAGATCGCAGAGTATCTGCTGGGGAAAGTGAGCACGCGCACGAAATAACGAAAGGAAGAAGCGAAAGCAACTCAGCTGGCAACTGCCCACCGCCCGCAGCAACCGAGCAATGCGCGCAGTAAGCGAAACGCCCCCTTGTATTGCTACAAGGGGGCGTTGTTTGTGCATCAATGACTCGCACCTAACGATGTAGGAGGAATGCTGTTGATGACGAGTGCTTAGCGTTCACAGAGAGGAACGGCCTCACCCTGCCTTCTCCCTTCCGTTTTCCATCAAGAACGCCAGCAACACGCCAAGCATGATGCACGGGATTATTTGACGACTTTTAGAACCGAGGTCGTCGTGCGTCCGTCCATGGTTCGGGCTGTGACGATATAGCTGCCATTTACTAACTCATTGGTTGATAGAGCAAGAACATGGCTTCCAGCTTGTATCGTCTGACTGTTGATGATCCTCTGAACCTCTTTCCCCTGCATATCGGTGACGACAATGCTCACGACCTCACTATGGAGCAATCCTAAAGTCAGTGTGGCACTGCTGGTTGCAGGGTTCGGTTGGATGTCTATCGTCATGCCACTTCCAATTGGTGGGATCATCCCCGCAGGCACATCCGCTGGTATGTCAATGCTGATACCCGCAACGGCTTGCTTTTCCACCGATCCCAGCAATCTCCCTTCGCGGTCGTAGAAGGACACGGTCACCGGTAGCGTAACAGGTGTCGTGGGATCCTTGATCTTTTTTGGATCAGGGCTGAACACTACTCGTACCGTGCAAGCACCAATGGATCGCGGCCAATCTCGTGGCTTCACTCCCAACCCCAACCCTTCCGATTCTGATGGGGTATAGGAAACCACGTTGCCTTTCGATTGCACTTTCAGCCACGGCGGGCATGTATCTGTGCTGTTCCCTGTGCTATCCTTGGTGCTATCAGGGGGTGGGGCGGAGACTGCCAGAATCTTTGCCTCTTCATCACCCAGCGCAATACTCATCGAAGCGGCACTATCTGGGGGCGTAATGCCAAGCTCAAAGATGCGTGGATTCAATGCCCGAATATCACCTCTAACTTGGACTATCGTATCGCTGTACCGTATGCGGCGTGGCGGCTGCCACAGATACTCAATCTCGCAGCTATCACCATCGCAATAACCGATCTTGATCTTCACAACGCCGGTATAATTCAGCGTGTAATCAACACCCAAGTTGAACTTCACGTAGCTGCCGGAAGCGGCTCCGTGGGTTGCTGGCGTGCCATCACATCCCAAGCGAATTTGGGTATAAGGATCAATCGCGCCGCCTGAGTTCGCCACAGTCCAGGAACGGGCTGATGGTGCGAACAATTGCCCGCCATTATGGTGCAATGCTGGTTCGTTCACAAACTTGATGTCCACGAACGAAATCTCCGATACGGGAAGTTTTACATTGCTGATAGTGAAGGTTCGCCAATCGGTCTGCGTTCCGCCAAAACGGTATGACGTAACCGAAAGTGGGTTCCCACAATCCTTCGGCATCCGTCGGCACTGGATGCAGGACTGCGTGCTGCAGGTAAACGTTTGGTTCCCCTGCTTAAACGTCCCAACCCACGTAATGCAAACATTCCCCGTAGCATTGGTAGCCGTGGTTTGGATATTCAGGCTCATCGGATTCAACATCGTGCAAGCGGTGTTGAAATTGAGCGTTCCGCTGGTGGTCCCGTTAATGCTTGCCGGGGTTGTGGAAAGGATGTTACACATAGCCGAGGAGACTGAGTTCACAACCCCTCCCGTTACTGTGTAGCTTAGTGACTGCAACGAAGCCCCATCGGCGTTACTGATATTCAATCTTGTTTCACAGCATTCACCTTCCTGTTCAGGAGAGCTAAACAACTGCTCGCAAGTCGGCTTCTTACAATTCAGGAAAGAGTAGGAATATGCCATGTTTGGCTCAACATCAACAATGTATCCATCCGGTGTACTTGCTGTCCAGCCAGCTTGCTGAGTCTCAGTAATTAAGTACCTGCCAGGAGCTGGAACATCTATGGTTGTGCAGCCCCGTCTGGCCGTTGTCACGGTTTGGTTGAAGCTGCTATCGCTCAGTCCTTTGATATTCATCGCCCAACCGGGCATTGATTCATCGCCGTCATCAATAATCCCATCACAGTTTTTATCCCAGTATTTGCAAAGGTTAATTTGGGAGGTAGCATTGCAAGGGCAACGTGGTGAAGTTAAGGATAGATTGTTGCTGCTAACGGAACCTACTATTTGAAGGGAAGTTGGGGAGCCGCCATCGTTCGTAACCAGTACCTGCAAGCAATATTCACCGGGATCTAATTTTACTGTGCTGCTAAAATGCTGATATGCATAAAAGCTAAAGGAAGTCATAGTAGGAACTATTGTTGCTACCACAGCATTCGTGCTACTATTTAACAAGTTGACTGTAGCAGCGTTATCAACTATGATGTCTAAGTCGAAGGTTATGCTATCTGATTTGCTTACACAAATCTGGCAGCGACGATAGTCGTAAATGCCACTAGGTAGGTTCCAAGTAGTCATATCCTGCACTGGTTGTAATGTGCGTGCGCCAGTCCCATTATATCCAAATAGCGTAACCCAGGGACGTCCATTAAATGCTCCATTGTTGGGGCTTGAAACAATATCCCAAAATTGATCCTGTACCTGTGCGGGCGTTAGGGCTGCTTGTCCATTGACAGGGTATAACGCCCCCGTAGTTGCATTGTACCCCGTACTAATATTTAGCCTATTTGTTGAGCAAGCTTTGATTGAATCAGGGTAACAATCGGGGCGGATTTGTGTCCGTGCTACTAATGCTCCTTGAACGTTCAAAAAATCAACCGTGTAGAGAGGGAAAACACCGCCTCCCATTGGTGAAATAGCTGCTAATTTGAACGCAGTTAGTGTCGGGTACATTGAAATTGGTGCACGATAGAATTCAATAGATGAGCCAATCGGCAACGCTGAATACCCTGGGGCAACCGATGCCACCAGCGTTGTCATTGTTGGAATCGATGGAGTAATTCGTATTGATAAGACATCGGTTCGAGCATTTGTGATATACAACTCGGCCGCACATCCAAATTGATTCCGCGTGAGTTGTACTGATACTGATACCCCAGAAGAAAGTTGTCCCCAGGCCTGAGTGCTACTACACACAGCCAAGATAGCGAAGGCCATCAGCAGGTGGAGTCTTCTCCATCTATGCATGAATAGTGCTATCGGTTTTCGGGTAATTGGTTGCTGTCTCATGATGGTTTCCCCCTTTCGTTTTTTCGTTAGGTTCGCGTCAGTCAAAGTTCTCCCATTGATCTCCGAATATCAGCGGGATCACGATGACGTTGTTGGTGGTAAATATCCGGTCAGTTCAGCGACTGTCAGCTGATCTGATGTTGTCCATGGTGTGGTACGTAGGACGTTTTTTCGTTAGGTTCGCGTCAGCCAAAGCTCTCCCATTGATCTCCGAATATCAGCGGGATCACGATGGCGTTGTTGGTGGTAAATGTCCGGTCAGTTCAGCGACTGTTAACTGATCTGATGTTGTCCATGGTGTGCGTAGGACGTTTTTTCGTTAGGTTCGCGTTGGTCAAAGTTCTCCCATTGATCTCCGAATATCAGCGGGATCACGATGACGTTGTTGGTGATAGATGTCCGGTCAGTTCAGCGACTGTTAACTGATCTGATGTTGTCCGTAATACAATGGGCGGACGGTTTGTACACTCTTCTCATAAAAAATCTTCTTTGTTTATCTCTGACAAATATCGTTATTAGCAAATAGGAGCAAGGATACTGGGTTATACTGGGTTTTTGTTGTGGGGTAGATATTGCCTTGCTGAACGCCTGCAAATATGCGTTGTTGGTGACTGGGAGCAAGGGTACTGGGTTGTACTGGTTTTTGTTGTGGGGTAGATATTGCCTTGCTGAACGCCTGCAAATATGGTTGTTGATGAATAGGAGCAAGGGTACTGGGCTATACTGGTTTTTTCATTGCGCAGTATGGTGTTGGCATTGCCTTGCTGAACGCCTGCAAATATGGTTGTTGGTGAATAGGAGCAAGGGTACTGGGCTATACTGGTTTTTTCATTGCGCAGTATGGTTGTTGGCATTGCCTTGCTGAACGCCTGCAAATATGGTTGTTGGTGAATGGGAGCAAGGGTACTGGGCTATACTGGTTTTTTTCATTGCGCAGTATGGTGTTGGCATTGCCTTGCTGAACGCCTGCAAATATGGTTGTTGGTGAATGGGAGCAAGGGTACTGGGCTATACTGGGTTTTGCTCAAAAAGAAAACATCAACAACCCTTGATAGAGACGGATTCGCCGATTGTTTGTGGGAAACGCCACTTTGTGGGCATAATGAGGAGAGAAGACAGAAGGTGAAAGAAGCATTGAACGGGTGATAGCTTTTCCAATCGTTTACCAGAGAGTAGGAAGCAGGAAGATCAACGGTTCACACTCACTTCAGTCCCCTAAAATTAGAATACCACCATGACCTACGAAGAACTCCATGCCGAGCTACAACATGCGTACGAGGAGAACAGGCTATGCAATTATGCAAACGCGGAAGAGATCGTGCGGAAGGTGGCAGTCGTATGCGATGGGCTGGATGAGGAAGCAACCAAGGTAGATAGTGAGCAGCTTCGGGCATTTGGGAATATCGTGCTTGCCGAATCGCTCTGCCGTCGGGGACGGTTTCGTGAAGCATTGGTGGTTGCCGAATTATCTGCTGCGTATTATTTGCAATCAGACCTCCCATCCCAGAAGGCGTATTGCCTGATGATTATAGGGGAAATCAAAACAGGATTGTCGGACTACACAAGCGCGAAGGATTACTTGCATCAGGCAGAAGATTTTGCAAAGCAAGGGGGGGACACATCACGGTGCATGGATATCAAGAATTGTTGGGGGATGATTTTTACAGAGAGAGGTGAGTACTCCAATGCGCGTGCCATGTTTTCTGAAGTCTTCAACGATTCGCAGGAAGCTGAGTATGCACTGCAACGTCAGTATAGCCTGTGCGGCATCGGCGACTGCGGCCTTTTTTCTGGCGATTACGAAAAAGCCGACAGCTGTTATCGTCTGGCTTTAGAGATCGGCAATGTTTCCAATAATATCTTCCTTAATGCTCTTTGTATTAAAGGAATAGGAATAGTGCTTCTTGTTCAAGGTAATTGGATAAAATCAATAGAGTATCTGCAAAAGTCTTTATTGCTGTATCGAACAATAGATGCTCAGCTATTTATTGGCAAGGTCTTGATGAGCATAGGGAGTTCATACCAGGGGATAGGAGACTACAATCTTTCATTGGCATCCAGATTGGAAGCCCTTGAAATTTTTGAACAATGCGGGAGCGTTAGAAATGTAGCGGCATCCATGGGGCATCTTGCAATCCTGTACTCTTTTTTGGAAAACTTTAATAAATCAGAAGAGCATTTTTTGATAGCGATCAAAATGTTTAAAAGTCTCAACATAGATTGCAGCACATATACTCACTGCAAAGAGGTTTGCGAAAATCAGAGCACGTGGAAATTCAGGGTTAGAAGTCTCTCTAACTCTGGGCGGTACTCCTCAATATCGTTGAAAAATCTTCGGATAGCTCCACGAAATTCATCCTTCGTTTCATAATACCTCCTGTCTATTACCTTCTTCCTCATGTATTTCCATAATCGCTCAATTAAATTCAAATTCGGTGAGTAACTCGGCAAAAATACCTGCTCTATTCGCGATGATGATAACCACTCCCGCAAACGACGACTCCGATAGTATCTCGCGTTGTCGCAAATCACTCTGATCCTTCCACTCGGATGCTTCCGCTCTAAGGCTGCATACAACTCAATCGTTGATTCACTATCCACCCGCTCGCTTTCCACCACCTCCACATCTCCCACATCATGCGCGTTCAATGCCGCGTTGATGTTCACACGTTCCCGACCCGTGTTCGATCGCACTTCATACCGACTCCCCGACTTGATCCACCCGTAACTGCTCCGTGTGTTGTGCTGAGGATGCACCGCATCACTGAAATACACTACCCCACCTTCCTCGCCTTCACCCCTATCAGCAAGCAATCCCGCCAGACGTTCAAGAAATTCCTCCTGCTCCGCTCGATTCCCCTTCGATGGCACCAGACTCGTCTTCTTGTACACAAAGCCCAGACGCTTCAGCAATGCTACCATCCCGCTCTCCGTATATCGCACACCATAACGCTCGCACACCAACTCCACTACCTCCTTCGATGTATGATGCAGATGTCCCTCCAGTTCCTTCGATACAGCTGATGCCTGTTCACCGCTCAGCTTCCCACCATAGCACACATACTTGTCTTCTATGTAATCCTCAAAGCTCTTTGATGCTCGATACCCTTCGGCATACCGATATATCGTCGAATTATCAACACCCAACGCAAAGGCCGTCTCGCCAACGCTAAATCCCCGTCAAGCATCAGCAGCGTCGTGATCTTCACATACCGACGCTTCTCTTTCTCCATTCGCTGCAATTTCCGCAGTTGTGTCCGTAATTCCTCCGTAAGTTCTATCATCTCTTCCCTCTATCTATTCAATGACTACTATCTTTTCCCTAACGTAACCCCATCATCCCTTTTTCGCAAACTACTTTATTTCGAGTATATATTGGCAATTATGCAAAACTGCTGTACAAATACGGGCAGACAGATAAGGCTATGGAATACTTTCAACAGATTCTTCTCATATTCCAAAAGAATAACAGGGTAATTGAAGAAAACCAGTATAACTACTATCTGTGCGAACTGTATATAAACAATGGTGAGCTTACCAAAGCCAAGGAGATCGCTTTGCGCAGGTATCAGATCTTTCTTGAACACAACCGCAATGATGAACTCCCCAGCGCGCTTTTGCAGCTTGCTGAATTATATGCCAATCAGGCATTCCCCGAACATAACGATGAGATAGCAGAACAGTATTACTTGCAATCGCTGGAGAAATTCGCTGAATATGATGTCCAAGAAGGAGTTCTCAAGGCGTATCAGCATATCGCCGAATTTTACAAGGGGAACGGACGTTGGGAGGAATATGCGGAGAATATTGAGAAATCAATGGAGGTGTACAAGCAGATTCAAAGCGATGAGATAAAGAAGCAGGCGGATCGTTTTGGATGGGAGCGAAGAGTTGCAGAAGCAGAGCGCGAGAAAGCGTTGGAGGTAGCGCGTGCGAAAACTGAGAAAGCGTTATTAGAGCAAGAGATTGTTTTGCAGAAGCGGGAGATAGAGGTAGGGATACATGAGCTTGTTAGCAAGAACAATTTTTTGAGTGAGATACGCAAGGAGGTAATGTTGCTATCGAAGTACACGGTACGGGAGGGCAACGATGTGGTGGAGCGGTTGCTTGACCGTCTGGAGCGAAATATAGTGTCGTTAGAAAGCAAGACGGAACTTGAGCAGCAATGGTCCGAAGTGCACGGGCCATTTATGGATCGGTTGAAGGGATTGCACCCATCGCTGACGGCAATGGAGTTAAAGATATGCGCGCTGTTGAAGATGAAGTTGACATCATCGAATATCTGTTCAATTTTATTTTTATCGAAGCGGACAGTTGAGTTTCACCGGTTGAATATCCGCAAGAAGATGAATCTTGCGAAAGGCGATGATATTTATATGGTTCTAAATTTAATGGGAGAGAGTGGGGTGATGGGCGTGTTTCAGACTTGAACTGCCTTGACCTTGCGCGTTGCTCCCCCCTCTTGGGAGGGGGCTGGAGGGGAGACACCCGCGAACCGAGCACCCATTTCCGAATCTCAGGATTAGAATCTTCCGGAGCCAGCACAAAACCGCCGCTTGTTCGGTGGCTTCCCCGAACCCACCCTGCCCTGTCGGGCACCCCTCCGTGGGAGGGGGACGCTTCGGGAATTTTTGGAGGAGAGGCCGCCGCCCCGATGAATCGGGATTGATAAAAGGTCTTTAGCCTTCGGCTCCATCAGGGCGAAACTCCGTGCAACACCAGCCCTGAAAGGGCGACCCATGCCAGCCCAGGGCATCGCCCTGGGAAAAGAACCGACCCCGGCAACACCAGCCCTGAAGGGGCGACCTCCATCTGGTTAGAGGTATTGTTGAGGGTGTGGATTTCACATGGGTGCGGTCGGTGCAGGGTTGATGAATGGGGCTGCCCCTTCAGGGCGGTGGGATGTTCTTTTGTGGTGGTGTGGATGTTCGGGGGACGATTCCCAGATTCCCAGGGCGTTGCCCTGGGCTGTGATAGAATGCCCCTTCAGGGCGAAGGAGGGGAACGTCGAGAATTTTTGGAGGGAGCCGTGGGCAACTTTGTGCGTTGGCCCCGTGCGTTGCTCCCCCTCTCGGGAGGGGGCTGGGGGGTGGGTTGGGGACACCCGCGAACCGAGCACCCATTTCCGAATTTCAGGATTAGAATCTTCCGGAACCAACGCAAACCGCCGCGTGTTCGGTGGTTCCCCCAAACCCACCCCGCCCTGTCCGGCACCCCTCCGTGGGAGGGGAACTGTTTGGCTGGTTTGTAGACTTGGGGAATGGGGCACCCGCCCTGCGCCCCAGATTACCCCACCCCAATAAACAAATCAACAAACCCCTCCCCGGTGTGGTTCAGCCACCACTCGGCATGGAGCGTTTGGTGGTGGTGGGGAAGGGACCACGCACGGCGGAGCGCGCTGTTCGGCGCGGCTTCGGTGTGGTTCGGTGGGGGGATTGGTTGCAGCAGATTGCCGTCGTCGGTAACGGCGGTTACGTCCACCACGTTCCCGAACTCAATAACAGCATTGATGGTTATGCCGGAATCGGGATAGCGGTAGATGGGATGGACACCATCGCCGAACGCGCCGGAGTGCATGTCAATCTGCACGTGCTCGTAAGCAGCGTGGATGGCAAGATGATGCAGCGAAGAATTCATTGCGAAAATCAAGTGCTGGAAATCGGTTGGGAAGGAGTTCTGAAATGGATGCCAAATGGAAGATCAAAAGCCCGCCACCGCAGTCGCCCCCTCCCCGCCTCCCCCAATTCTGGGGGAGGGGACCGCACAGGATGCGTGAAATTCAGAGAGGACGGGAGCAAGAGTGAAACGCCTTTCCCCCCAGCATTGGAGGGAGGCGCAGCCGCTTGCAGCAAAGCAGGGGCGCGCGCCCATTATTTCCCCTCCACCAAAATGTTGCTTGTGCTAACCAATGCCGATTCTTCGCCATTCCGCCCAACAACTTTGACGGCATAGCGGTAGGTGTTGCCGGGGAAAATCTCCGTATCCACAAACTCGCCGGCATTGGCCGCCACCGAGCGGTAAAGCGTTGGCTGGGCATCGCCAATGGCTTTGTAGAGGTAGCACTCGGCATCCGCTTCGGTTGGGTTCCAACGCACCACAACCCGCTTGCTGGCTTTGTCGAACTCACCCCGCAACCCTTCCACTCCGCTCCGTTCTGCCGCCGTTACCAGCTGGGCACTCACAATGTTGGACCGCTCCGAACGCAGCCCCGCATCGTCGCCAGCGTCAAGGCTGTACTGGTACACTATCCCCGGCAGTGCTGTTGAATCGCTGAAGCTGTTTTCCGCACGGTTGGTGATGCTGGCAATCGTTTCCCAGTTTGGATTTCCTTCTTCCCGCCGGTACAGTGTGTGCTGGGTGACATCGCTTGTCATGCTGGCCGCCCACTCAATCTTGATGCCCCGCTCGGTTGGGATCACATTGCTCACCATCGGCGGAAATGGGGCAACGATGTCGGGCTTCTTCAGCACCAGCGTTGTGGTGAACTCCGAGTGGTTGTAGTTCTGGTCCAAGGCGGTGATCTTGTAGTAAACTTCCTCGCTTAAAGTTTGCAAGGTCAGCGTGTCGGTGAAGGTGGTGTCCTGGCTGATGTCGGTGGTGAGTTGCTGGTACTCGTGGTCATCTTGGTTGGCGTAGAAAACGCGGTATCCTTTCAGATCGCTTTCGGGATTAGCGTCCCAGCGTAGCCGCACCACTCCGTTGCTGTCAACCGTTCCGGCAAGGCCGCGTGGCGTTGCTGGCGGGATTGAGTCGGGGAAGATGCCAAGCAGCGGAACCGAGCTGACGCGATTCCCCGCAGTGTCAATCGCCACAACGGCGTAGTAATGTTGGGGAAGGTCGCGAACGTCAAGGTCGGTGTACTGGCGTGCGTCGCGGCCAAGCACGCCGCTGATCTCCTGGAACTCCCCATCCGGTCCCTCGCTTTTCCCCACGATGAACCCTTTCAGGTCCCCCTCAACCGTATCCATCCGCCACGTCACGTTGATCGAGCGGCCATCAACGATTGCAATCGGCAGAATCTGCGGCGCGCTTGGCGGCGTGCGGTCCCGGCCCATTGCGGTGATGACGTTGCTGTTCGGCGACACCTCCCCAAATGGATCAATCCCAACAACCCGGTATTGGACCGGCTGGTAGTTTGCTTCCAGCCGCACTTTGAACTCCGTCATCTCCACATTCGGGCGGTCCGATAGCCCTGCGGAGTCATCCTTCAGCAATGGAGTAAAGGGCATCCGGTTGATGCGGCCAAAGCTGCGGCCCCCATCGGTGGAACGCTCGATGAAGTACCCGCTGAACGGCTCCAGATGTTCCAGGCGATTCCATTTCAGCACCACCAGTTGTTCCCCTTCTTCGGCGGTCAGCGTGGTGACGCTGTTCGGCGTGGTCCGCTGGCTGGTGCTGATGGCAACGTCGGCGGTGTCAATCGGCTGGTTAGGGTCGTTGGCAACGGAGTAGATACGGTAGCGATAAGTCTTTTTGGGGTCCACGTTCCGGTCCACAAACCGCAGCCCAAGCCCGTCGGCAAGGCGCGGCGCGATGTCGGCAAGCAGCAGGGCAATGCCGTGCATGCTCCGTTGCTGCAAGTAGATTTCGTAGATGCTTCCAAACGGGTCCTCCGATGTTGGAATCGCCTTCCCGTACAACGCTTGCACCGCCGCGCCGGCCAACGTGTCCTCGGGGCGATAGCGTGCTTTCCATTCATCAATCGTGAGCGGCTTCAGCGGGGTTGGGGTCAGCACGGTTTTGGATAGCTGCCCTTTCGGGCTGTACTCGTACCGTTCAATGATGTAGCCAGCCTTCCCCGCCACCTTCCACGATGCGTGGCTGGTGGTTCCCCAACGGAGGACCACCGAATCGCCATAGCTGCGGGCGATAATCCGCAGGTTTGGCCGGGGTTCGGTGGCGGTGTCGGCATCGGCTTGGGCAAGGGCCGGGACCGTTGCGCAAAGAAGCAAGGCAAGTGTAAGAATCAGCTGTTTCATTGGCCTGTTCGGAAGTTGGTATCGCTTGGATTTCATCGGGTGGCGGCGGCACGCGGGGCGCGCACACCGGCGCGCCCCGCCCCACTGCGGAATGGTGGGTTATGGTGGTGAGATCGTGTCCTCAAGGTTCTGCTTGTTCGTGTAGCCGTAGGTGATCACCACTTTCACGTCGGTCCCCTTCTTCAGGTTCATGCTGTCAAGGTTCGGGTTGGGGCCGTTGTCGTCGTAGTACCAGTTCGTTGGGTTGTTGTACTTGGCGAACGTTGCGTACTCCGGCATCGCTGATAAAATCGGTCCGAACTTGTTCATCAAGGCTTCTGCCACCTTTTTGCGGTCAATCTGCATCACCGTTGCGGCATCGTAGCAAACCACCAGGTAGTTGATTGGCTTGGGGGCTTGAAGGTTCAGCCCAGCATTCGGGCCGTTGTTGTTGGTTTTTATGGCGATGCTCCCGAAGCTGCTTGGTCCGCCACCGTTGTTCTCGGGTGGCAACCCCTTCCAGTAGCTGGCGTTGATTTCCTCGTTGGTCAGCTTGCTGCTGTTGCCGGTGCCGTCGTAGTAAATGGCCGCAGCGTTCACCGGGAATGGCTGGCTGGTGACGTTGGTTCCGTTGGTCAAGCGGCTGCCAGGTTGGTAGGCCCCGGTTGCCGGATAGGACCGGACCGATTTGTTGTCAATCTGGTTGTTCCAGTCGTATTTGATCCGGTCCTTCAGCTTGCCAGAAATCAGGTCAAGGTAGTGGTCGTGCAGGCTTATCCAGTAGTAGCTGTTGCCCACTTTCCCACGGTCCACGGCTTGCACCGTCACCGGTGGTTCGATGTACTTGGTGACCGATGCTTGGTTGTACTGAATCTGGTGCAGGTCGTACCAGTCCATCGCTTCCTTCCCTTCATACTTTTGGTAGAGGGTGTTGTTGAAGTTCCCGCCGTGGCGCGTGGCACTTAATGGAGGCCCAAGCATCACGTAATCTTTGATCTTGGACTCCAGCGTGCTGAACATGCTGGTGCGGAAGGCAAGCTGATAGATCAAGAACTCATCATCCCCCAACTGGATGGACTGCAACCGGTTGCGCCGCACGTTGATCTTCTGCCCCTGGCCGATATACTTCTGCTCGGTGGAACTGCTCACCTCACCCGCTCCGCTCCCCGAACCTCCACCCCCTTTCTCCACCTTTTTGCGAATGAACTGGATGATGTAAATCTTCTCGTTCTTCAAAGTGTTGGGGAGGTCGAAGTTCACCCGCTTCCCTGCGGCATCCCACTGCAACGCGGTTTCGCCAACCACCTGGCTTCCGCCGCCAACTTCTTGGAACCGTGCGCGGAAGATGTACTTCTTGTCGTTCTCCTTTGGCTTGGCGTTCGGGATGTTGCTGGGGTATTGGTTGAACATGATCATCCCATCGTTGGTTTCCCCTTTCATGAAATAGCGGTGCATCCGCCCCGGGCGGCTGGCAATGATGTTGCTGTTCACGAACGTCTCCGGCGCGTCGCCAGTGGTGAACGTCTGTTCCTCCACCTCGTTGTGTTCTTGGTCAGGGTTGTTCTTCTTTCCGATGATCTTCCATTGGCCGTTCACCTTCTTCTCACCATATACCTTCACGGTGGCTTTGTACTTGGTCTTCTCGTTGAACATCTCGTCGGGGGAGAAGAGCGTGGTAAGGCCGTTGTTGTGAAGCGACGTCTGCCCGCTGACCTGGGACCCGTTCTTGGTGTTCACTACGTTGAAGCTCCGCAAACCAAACCGGAACGTTGTGGTGATCACCTCATCTTCATCGTTCGGGTCCGGCGTTTGGATGGTCATTGCCTTCCCAAGCGGAAGGTTGTAAACCGCCTCGGGGTAGCTGAAGACGTTCGCATCGCTGCCACTTGGGTTCACTTCGCTAATCACCTTCACCCCGCCGAACGGATCACCCTGGTTCATGTCGCACTTGTTGCCGTACTTGAATTTGAAATTGCATTGGCCGCTAAGCAGCCCGTTCAGCAAGCTGTAATGCCCGCTTACCTCACCTTGCAACCATGTTGGGTTTGGCAAGCCAGCTTTCAGCGCGGCATAGACCCCAACGTTCAAGATTTCCAGCTGCGCTTTCAGGAACCAAAGGTTGATGTCAATCCCAACCGAGGCCTCCAATCCGGCATAGACTTGGCCGTTGGCGTACCACCCGTTGAAGCCCATTTTCCCGTTGCTGTACTCGCATTCCTGGTCGTAGTTCAGGATGGAGATGTCGTAGCCGAAATCAATGGCGATTTGGGCGTAGAAGATCAGGAACTTCAGCTTGCCGGTGTTGACGCTGATCTGCTGGCCAAAGGCAAACCCGCTTCCGGTTTCGGTGCTTGGGTCGCGCGGGTGCTGGCTGTTGAAGCTGGGGAGCTTCTGCTGGAAATTGATGGGCGATGTTGGCAACGGCGGCATTCCCGGCAGGCTGTTTTTGCCAACCATCATGTAGCTGTTCACCTCCAACAGGTCCAGCACTTTCAGCTTTATCCGGTTCGATGGCTCGCCGATTTTGATGAACCATTTGTCTTTGCTGAAATGCATCGCCGCTTGCCCGCCGCCGCTAATCAAGCTCTTGTTCCCGGATTTCAGGTTGATGGCTAACTCCAACAATCCATCGAACGTCTTCTTGGCGTTGCTGTATTTGAACGACACGCCGGCATAGACCATTGCGGCCTCCTTCGCCGGGCGCGATTTTGGGTTTGGTGGGGTGAAGAAATATCCGTTGCCGCTTAGGCTTATCTCGTTCAACCCGCCGCCGTTGAAGAAGCTGGCCTCGATGGTGACATCGCCGTTGAAGGCGTTCGGTTTTGGCATGGTCCCCATCACCAGCGTGGCCTTGAAGCCAAAGGCGATGTTCGGGTCCGGTTTGTACACAACGCCACTGCTGGTTTTCCCCGCGCTGTTTTGGTCGAAGTTCTTTGCTTTGTCTGGGGTTCCCTCCAGCGTTGCTGCCGTTGGGACCGCGGCCTCCGGCTTCATGTGGTAGTAGGCCCCGCCGCCAAAGCCGTAAATCCCGAATCCTGGGAACACCGGAATCCCGGTTCCCATCACCGCCATTGCGTCAACGTACCAGTAGCGGTAGCTGCTGTTGCTTTGGTAGGCGGTGCTGCCGAACTGCACCGTGGCCGAGAGTTTCAGCAGCGGTTTGAACTCCACATTGATTGCCCCTCGGAACCCTTCGCCAAACGTTGGGTCGCCGTTGTACAGGTTGATTTTCCCATCCATGTGGACCGCGGCAACGTCGGCGTTGATGCTGATCTCCTCCAGCGTTGGCATTGCCGGAACCCACGCTTGCTTCCCTTGCACCTCCGTCTTCTTTCCCCAAATCGTGAAGGCCGTTCCGCCGCTGATCGCGCTTTGGTTGTTGCCGTCCAAGCCAATGTGGAACGACAATCGCAGCCCAACCTGGTCCCCCTGCGTCTTCAGCTGGATTCCATCCTGCGGGTTGATGGAAACCGGGAACCCCGCAAACCATTTCTGTGGGCTGGCAAATTTGAAAAGCGTTGCGGTGATGTACGGAGGCTTGTTCTGGATTGTCAGGTTCTCGAACTCAACCCCGGGAATCTTCACGCTGACCGCTTTCAGCTCAACAAATTTTTTGTCCAACGTTAGGCTTCCGGTCATCACGGCTTTTACGGTGACGTCGTCGTTCACGGCGGTGACGGTGATGTTCGAGCCTTGCAGCAGGCTAAGTTTTGCGCCCCACATGGCAACGTCAATCGTGTCGAGCGTGGTGACTTGGAATGCCAAATTCTGCGATGAGATCAGGCACTTGTAGCCGATTCCTGTCTCGGCAATCGGGACCTTGATCTTGCCCAAGAACTCACCTTTGGTAAGGCTGTTGTTCAGGAACGCCAGCTCGAATTTATCCATCGAGAAACCCCAGCCGCCAATGTTCCCCTTGCCGATGTCGAACACCGGTTGGATTGCCGCGCTTCCGGTAAATCCGGTTTTGTTGATGAAGGTGTTGGCAATGGAAAGCTCCACCTGCTTCCCGTTGTTCTTCATGAATTTTGGGAGCCGTGCTTTGATCTCCTTGAAGTAGAACCCGCGCCAGTCGTTCCCTTTGCCGCCGTTGTAGTTTGCCGGGAATACCATCCCCTGGGCGTTGCGGGTGTCGCTGAAATCCAGCACCACTTTGCTGAAGCTGAAGGTCAAGCCTTTTGCCCCTTTCACCACAAAACTGTCCATGGCCACTTCCCCCAGCAGGTCCCCCCACGCCCCAACGTTGCTGAACAGGAAGCTGGCTTTTACGTCGCCACCGCCGTTGGCTTTCTCAATCAGCTGGCTTTTGATGGTGAAGTATCCATCGGCCTGCATCCCCTTGTAGCCCTCGCAATCCCACTTCACGAACGTCCCGTTGTTGCCGTTGGCGGCCTTCAGCGTTAGGGTGATTTTATCCCCCCACGGGAAGGTGAAATCTTGGCCAAGCATCGTCAGCTTCTGCAATCCATCAACGGAAAGCCCGGTGGGGTGGAAGCAGATGTTCTTTTGCCCGAACGCCAAAATCTTGTTCTGCGCCTCGGGGATTGGGACCTCCATGAACGCGTTCATCCGCGCGCCGTCGGGGGCGAACTCCACCGATGCAACGTTCACCAGCTGGATGTTGCTGTTCACCATCTTCTTCCAGCCGAACGGCAACCCTTGCGCGTCAACGTTCACAAAATTCTCGATGTACTTCTGGTTGTTTTTCACGAAGTCGCTGACGGTTTTCACCTTCTGCGCGGCGATGTTCCCCAGGTTGTCCGTGAAGTTTTTCATCGCTTCGTCCACCTGCGCGCCGGGGTCGTAGCTGCCAATCGCTTTGCCGGAATAGACCTTGTTGTCGGGGTTCACTTTCAACCCGGTGAAGGTGGTTTTCAGCTTCACCCGGAAGATCGGCGCGTCAACCACCCCTTCGCCGCTCAGGTTTCCGGCGTTGGGCGAACTCAGGCTTGTCAGCTTCAGCGTGAAGTAGCCAATCTGGATTTCGTCCCCAACCTGATAGACCTTGTTGCTTGGCGTGGCCGCGGCAAGGGGTTGCGGGGCGCAGTTCAGCATGGCGCAGGGGGGCGCGTAGTTTTCGTCAACGTTGTTGGGTTGGTCGTTTGGCTGGTCCTCGTTTGGTTGGTCGTTGCTGTCCTGATCTTCCGGCTGGTTTTCGGCTTGAAGCTGGCCGTAGGTGAAGGCACAGACCACGCTGTGGCCGTTGTTCTTGAAGTTCAGCTCCTTGCTCTCCCCTTTGTTCCGTGCGGTCACGCGGACCGCGTACTTTTTGCCGTTCTGCAGCTCGGGGTCGCCCGGGCCATACAGGTAGCTGGTTCCCTGGACCACTTTTTGGAAGAAGGGTGGGTCCGGGGCGGCGTTCATCGCTTGGTTGGGATTGGTGTTGGCGGGGATCACCTCCACAATCTTCAGCACATACTCCATCTTGAACGCTGGCGCGCCCGCCGGGGCGGTCCAACTGAACAGCTGGCTTTGCGGATTTTTCGGGACCACACTGCTGTTGCACGCCGGCTGTTGCAGCGTGGGGGGCTCGTAGTGGGTGATGGTGAAGTTGGCGCAACCGGATGGAGCCGCCTGTGATTTTGCCACGCCGGTGTTGAAATCCAGAGCTTGGATGCAGATGGAGTAACTCCCTTCCGGCAGCCCGTTCCCCTGGACCACTTCCTGCTTGCTGATGCCGCTGAACTGCAGCACGTCGGGGTTCAGATATTCCTTCAGTTGGGACCCCATCAACACCTTCACCGCCTTTGGCCCCAGCGCGATTGGCGCGGCCGGGATAAAGCTGTTGGGGATCGTCACGGTCACCCCGGTGTTCCCTTTCACGCTGCCAACCAGCCGCACACTCTGCGGACTGTTGGTGGTGTTGGTCAGGGTGATAACGATCTTGTTATCGAAGCCAACATAGTCCGAAAGGTAGGGTGAGTAGGGGGGCTTCACCAGCGTTGCCACCTGCACGTCGTTTTGCGCCGCCGCCGCAATGGGGAGGAAGCAAAGAAGAAGGAGGCAATGGAGAAAAGCCGCCCGCAATCGCTGGCTATTTGGAGTTTGGCGATTTGGAGCTTGGCCATGTGGGAAGCAAGGGAACGCCGCAGCCCGCCGCCGTGGTTGGGCAGCTTGGGGTTCGATTCCCGGCGTTCCTGCGCTCCCCTTAGAAGTTGTACGCATAGTTGATCGTTCCTGTGTATTCGGTAAAGCTGTTGTTTGCGGTGGTGCCCGTTGGTGCGTTGCCAACGGCGACGGATAGCCCGATGCTGTGCCCTTCGGCTGGCCGCCAGTTGGTGGCAATTGTTCCGTTGGCGGCGGTTCCAGCCGGCTGGAATGCCAACCCAACGGACCCGCTCATCTCCAGCGTCTCCCCCATCTGTTTGGATCCGCTGAGCGAGGCTCCGCTGGTGTAAAACTCCCCGCCGATATTCTCCAACCGGCTGGTCCCAATTGTGGCGGTTAGGCTAAGGCCACGGGTGGGGAAGGAGAGGGTGTAAGCTGCATCGGCACTGGTGGTGGTGTATTCGGTGAACGTTGCGGTGAAGCTGTTGGCATCGCTTAGCAGGGTGTGGAGCAGCGTCAGCGTCAGGCTGTGGCCGGTGGTGCTGTCGCCCGTGGAGTAGCGCGGGCTTAGCATGAAGGAGGGGGTCTGCTGCTCCATCCGTGTGGAGTCGTTCAGCGGAAAATTCCCGGCGGATTGCTGGGTCATCAAGCTGCTAAGCTGGGCATAGACCCCGAACTCCGACGATGGACTCCAGTTCAGATCAATGCTTGGCGAAAGCCGCGTGGTGGTGGCGTTCTTCTTCCCCTGCACGTTGTCGTGGCTCCAGCCAAAGCTGGCATTCACATTCAGCTTGCTCCCGAACGCGCTGAAATTTGGGGCGATGGTGAAGCTCTCCAAATCGTTGCTCATGTAGTAGGCCCCCATCGAGCGGTAGTCGGGGTCCACCCGGCTGTAGCTTGCCCGAACCCCGCCGCCGCCGAAGCTGTAGTTGGCCGCAACCGTCATGGCAGAATAGATGGCGGTGGAGGTGCGCGGCTGGATCACCCCCCCCAGCCCGTTGATCTCGCTGGCAATCTCAATGGTGTCCGCACGAACATCCCGTGTGTAGTCGCTAACGCCCAAATCAACGTCGAAACTCAGCCCGGGCGCAGGGGTGATGCGGGCCGCCGCGCCAAGCACAAGGTTTTCGCCTGGGAGCGTTTCCGAGCCAGCAGGCTGATTTTTCAGCGAAGCGGGGTCATCTTTTGCTTTCAGTGCAATCAGGTCAACGAAGTTCTCATCGCTCCCGAACCCGATCTTCCCGGCAAAGCCCGTCCGTTCGTAGGCCGGCTCCTGAACACCAATTTCTGCCGTGTCCTCCTCCACCGCCCGGTTGAACCGCCCGTTCATAAAGGCAAAGCGGAATTTTCCCGGGTTCAGCTCAATCCCCGCCCCCAAGAACTGATGCCCGGCCAGGGTGTACTGGCTTAGGGTCATGCTGCGGTAGCCCAGGTGTGCGGTTGCCCACCCGTAGCGGGGGCTAACGCCAAATTGGTTAAAGGGCTGACTGAAGCCCCGTTCTTGATCCCCATACACAAAGGAGAAGGGGAGCTGAAGGTCGTAGAAATTGAAGTTGATGTTCCCGGTAAGGGTGTAGCCGAACGGTTTGCGGCGTTCCTCGATCCCTTCCGCGCCGTAGGCAACGCCCCGCGCCCCCACCGATCCGCTGATCTTGACCGGGCTTTCGGTCCCGACTTTCTCCAGGTCCTGCGCCGCTGCGGTTCCAGCTATCAGCAGCAGAAGCAGAAGTTGGCAGATGATTACTCTATTGAAACTGGTCTTCATTGTGACACCTTAATGAGCTTGTGCGGTGCCGAGCGCAGCGCACAGAAATCAAGGTATCCGCCACCGGCCACACGAAGCGATTGAACCGGCCACAGTTGCCAAACAGGAGAAAAAAAAAGTTGGTGATGGTGAGTTGGTGATGGAGGGAGGGTGAAAACTGATGTAGGAAAGAGGAAGATCTATCTAAGAAGTCTATCTAAACAGAGCACGCTGGCACGGGGCGGCGATACCGCTCTGTGTGCCAGCGTGGCAATGTTGACGTTCAATCTAACCGGCGATTCTTTACCCCCCCTGCCCCGATCCACCACCTCCGCCGCTGTTGCCACCGCCACCGCCGCTCCCTTTGGTTTCGCTCTTCTCCTTTTGGTGCGACTCCAAGCGGGGAATGGTCCCGAAGTTGTAGCTGATGCTTATCCCCACCGAGCGGGATTCCCATTTGCTCTCCGTGTCGGTGTAGAATTCTGGCGTGCTGTAGGTGTTCTGCCATTTCTGCAAATTCAATGGGTCGTTCAGCCGCAGGGAGATGGTCAGCTTCTTGTCCAGCAGGTGTTGCTGCAACGAGGCATTCCAGAAAATCATGTTTGATGGTTTCTGGCCGCCAACCGTTGCGGGGTTCCGGAAGTAGAGGCTGTTGCTAAGGGTCAATCCCTCCATCAGCGTGGCGGTTAGCCAAAGGTTCCCGCTGTTTCCGATTGCCGAGCTGTACAAATCCCCGGGGATCGCGCTTCCGCGGTTCACTTGCTGGTAGATATTCCCCGATGCCCGCACGTTCAGCCACTCCCACGGGCGCACCGAAACGGAAGCATCCGCCCCCACCGAATAGGACCCGTTGAAATTAGCGTAGCTGCTAGAGTTCACCCCATTAATCAGCTGCTGGCTGCTTTCGATTGTGCCGCTGGTGGTGGAGTAATATGGGGCGAACGTCACCATGTTTCCCATCCCCCAGAAGGTGCTGTAGCTTAGCTCAAGGTTGTTGCTGAACTCCGGCTGAAGGTCAGGATTGCCGCTGAACTCCGAAAGATCATTCCAGCGGAATTTGGTCGGGTTCAGCGCGTCAATGTCGGGCAGGGCGACGCTGCGGCGGTAGCTGAAGGTTAGGCTGTTCTGCTGGTCCATGTTCCACGCAAGCGACCCGCTGGGGAACAGGTTGGTGTAGCTGCGGGAGATCAGTTCCTCCCCCGATTCATACTTGGCCGAGACGATGGCGTGTTCCACCCGGAACCCTGCCTGCATCGTGAATTTTTCCGAGAGAACAACCGCGCCGTTTCCGTACAAAGCGTAGATGCTGTTGCGGGGCAAGTAATGGTTGGTTTGGGCTGTGTCGCGGGTGAACTCGCCGGTGGTGTGGTTCAGGGTTTCCACCACGGTGTTGTTGTCCAGGAAGTTCAGCTCATTCTTCACCCCTGCCGTCAGCTTGAACGATTCGCTGATCGGGTTCTCGTAATCAATATTGCTGATGATGGTGGAGTTTGAGCGGTCGGATTCGTTATTCCGCGCCGTGCTCCGCAGGGAGTCAAGAAGACCGTTGGTGCGGAAAAAACGGCTAACGTAGCGGTTATTGCCCTTGTATCCATTGCCGTCGTAGCCAACGTTCAGCTCCAATGTATGGTCCGGAGCAAGGGTGTGTTTGTACAACAGCGAGCCGCTGTTGTATCCGCCCGAGTTGCCATCGTCGCTGTTTGCAAAGCTGGTGTCGAAGAACCGGCCAACCACCGCATCGCTGGCGTTGAAGTAGGTGTTTGCTCCGTTCGAAGTGTATTCCGACCCCCATCCGTTCAGGTTGAAGGAGAGGGAGAAGAGATCGGACTCCGTGAGCTTGTAATCAATCTGGCCGTAGCCGTAGTAGGAGCTGGAGGAGGATTCGGAATTCCCCCCGCCTTGAATCTTCCGTTCGTTGCTGTCCAGATAATTTATGCGGAGTGTTGTGTGGCTGCTGGTGTTCGGGCCGTAGTATCCGCCGCCGCTTAGCGAGGCGTTCACCGTGCTGCTGTTGTAGAACAGCCCTGCGCCGCCGTTCAGCCCGCCTTTGGTATCCGCGCCGCCGTTGACGTTCCCCCCCACCATATCGCTCAGCGTCCGGCGGGTGACGATGTTGATGATCCCCCCTTGATCCTTCGCGTCGAATTTTGCCCCGGGGTTGGTGCGTATCTCAATATCCTTCACCATGCTTGCCGGTAGCGATTGCAGGAATTTGTTCCGTTGGTCGGCGGGCATTGTCAGCGGGCGGTCGTTCATCATAATCGTGATGTTCTCGCTCCCCCGCAGAAAAATCTTCCCGTCTTGATCCACTTGGATGGATGGAACCTGGCCCAGCAGTTCGCTGACGTTGGTGGCGGTGAAGTTCGGGTTGTTCTCAACGGTGTGGACTGTTTTGTCGGCCATTACTATCACTTGCGGGCGTTCGGCAGTAACCTTCACCTCATCTTGCTGAAGCGTGCGCGGTTGCAGCGTGATGGTGGCAAGTTCCAGCAATGGTTTCTCCACGGTCAGCGTCACCGGCGAAAGGACGTAGGGGGCGTAGCCGGTGTAGCGAGCCTCCAGCGTGTACGGTTTCCCAATCGCCACCTGTTGGATGGTGAAGGTGCCATCGCCGTCGGTAAGGTCGCCAATCGGTTTTGCGGTGGTGTCGGAAGCGTCGCGCAGCAGGATTGTGGCGGCTTTCAGCGGCTTGCCGGTTGCCCCATCGGTCACGATTCCCGTCACCGTTCCGGTGGTTTGGGCCGCAGCAACCGCGGGCAGCAGCAGCAACGCCAGGAAGCTGCAACGGAAGCGAACATGGGAGAGAAAAGCGTGCATAGTCAGGCAGTATAGAAGATGATTTTTTTTGGAAAGAGCGCGCCGCCAGAACGGAGAGCGTAGATGGAGAGTTGCGGGAAGAGCCTTGTCTTTTTATGGAGCAACGAACTCTTACCACGGAAATGACGCAGATTCCCCAAAAAGAATCACTCCGCAATAAAGAAAGGCAATTTTGGAGAAAAGGGAAGTGGGGTTGGCAAAGGCGCGATGGGGCGGAAGGGAAGCGATGGAAGCCTGTTCGCCAGCCGTAAACCGCTGCTTGGTTGCCCGGCCCGACCCGGCGTTCCGTCCGGCTGTCCATTTCTTGTTTCCGATCTTTCTTTGGAAGTCACGGGGTCGCGGGAATATATTCCGCCCGGCTGGGTTTCGGCGTGCCGTCATCCGGTGTGATTGTTCGCCTTTCATTCTTCCCTTTTCGTCAACCGTTCATCAGTTTCAGATAGGAGCAACGTACTTGGCAGACATCTTCCAAAAGTGCCGTGATTTCACCCGTGCCGATGATGTGAAAGAAGCGGGATATTACCCGTACTTCCGCCCAATCGAAGTGAACGAGGGGCCAGTGGTCCGTATCGAAGGGCGTGAGGTCATCATGGCCGGATCAAATAATTACTTGGGATTGACCGCCGATCCCCGCGTAAAAGAAGCCGCCATTAAAGCGGTGGAACAGTTCGGAACCGGTTGCTCCGGATCGCGCTATCTAACCGGCACGCTTCGGCTGCATGAGGAGATGGAGACCGAGCTTGCGGACTTCATGGGGAAGGAGGCGTGCCTTCTGTTCTCCACCGGCTACCAAACCGCCCAGGGGGTGATCCCCACGCTGGTCAACCGTGGCGATTACGTCCTGAGCGACAAGGACAACCACGCCTGCATCGTTGCCGGCAACCTGATGGCCAAAGGGGCTTTTGGCGACGTTGTTCGCTACAAGCATAACGATATGGGCGACCTTGAACGCCAGCTTGCCCGGCTTCCGGAATCCGCCGGAAAACTGATCGTCACCGATGGCGTGTTCTCCACCTCGGGTGAGATTGTTGATCTCCCACAGATGAACAAGCTGGCCAAGCAATACGGCGCACGCATCATGGTGGACGATGCCCACTCGCTGGGGGTGATTGGCGAAGCAGGGCGCGGAACCGCCAGCTACTTCGGGCTGGATGATGAGATTGAGATGACGATGGGGACCTTCAGCAAATCGCTGGCATCGCTGGGGGGATGGGTGGTGGGCGAGGAGCGGGTGATTAACTACATCAAACACACGTCGCCAGCCCTGATCTTCTCCGCATCGCCAACCCCTGCCTCCGTTGCTGCCGCGCTGACCGCGCTCCGCATCATGCGGGCCGAGCCGCACCGGATTGACCAACTGATTGACAACGCCAACTACCTCCGCAATGGCTTCCAGCAGTCGGGGTTCCGGATTATTGAATCCAAGACCGGCGTGATCCCGGTGATTATTGGCGACGACACCCTCACCTTCATCTTCTGGCGGCGGCTGTACGATGCCGGCGTGTTCGTCAATGCCTTCATCTCTCCCGGGGTGATGCCCGGATTGCAGATGATGCGCACCTCCGTAATGGCCACCCACGAGAAACACCACCTGGATCGTATCCTTGAGCTGTTCGAAGATATTGGGACCGAGATGGGATTGCTGGAACGCGAAACCGGAGCCGTTGCTGCCGAGCAAACCGCTGCCGCCGCAACCACAGAAACCGCAATCACAGAAATGGGAACCGGCGAACTGCCAACCAGCGGGACCGTCCGGCTGCGGCCAATGAACAGCCGGAAGGAACGCCAGGAGTTCATCCGCATGGTGTGGGGCCTGTACGGCGACGACCCCAACTGGACCCCGCCGGTGGAGATGGACAGAATGCGGCTGATTGATGTGGAGAAAAATCCATTCTACAAACACGCGCGGTTGCAGCTGTGGCTTGCAGTGAAGGATGGGAAAACCGTTGGCCGGATTGGTGCAATCACCAACGGCAACCACAACCGCACCCATAACGACAACGTTGGGTTTATCGGGTTCTTCGAGGCGATTAACGACCAGGACGTTGCCAACACCCTTATCAACGCCGCAACCGCCTGGCTGCGGGAAAAAGGGATGACCGAAATCCGCGGCCCCGTCTCCCCCTCGATGAACGACGAGTGCGGGATGCTGGTGGAAGGCTTCGGCCAATCGGCGGCGGTGCAAATGCCGTACAACCCGCCGTTCTACCCAACATTGTGGGAGAACGCAGGCTTCAGCAAAGCAAAGGATTTGATGGCCTGGGAACTGAATTACCCCACCAGCTTAACCGACAAAATGCGCCGCGTCACCGATCTTCTTCGCCAGCGCGGAAGCATCACCGTGCGGTCGCTTCAGATGAAGAATTTTGCTGCCGAAGTTGAGCGGCTGAAGAAGATCTACAATGAAGCCTGGGAGCTAAACTGGGGCTTTGTTCCGATGACCGACGAGGAGATGAACCTGATGGCCTACGAGATGAAGCAGATTGCCGACCCAGACCTTGTGCTGTTTGCCGAGAAGGATGGGAAAGCGGTCGGGTTCGCGCTGGCCCTTCCCGACATCACCCAGGCGTTCCGCGCCGGAAGCACAATCCCGCCAGGGGCAAAAAACCTCCCAACGGCCATTATGAACCTGATGACCAAAAAGAAAAAGATCAACCAGTTGCGGGTGATTATTCTTGGGGTGCTGCCGGAGTATCAGGGGAAAGGGGTGGATGCGCTGATCTACCGCGAGATTATGGAACGCGCCCACCGCAAAGGGATTGACCGCGGCGAAGCATCGTGGGTGCTGGAAGACAACACCATGATGAACCGCGCCGCCGAAGGGATGAACGCACACGTCACCAAAAAGTACCGCGTGTATCAGAAGCAGATTGGCTGAGCGTAGAAAGAAGAAGAGAGCCAAAACGCCAATTCAGAACAAGCCGTGTGGAGCGCATTGCGTGCCGCACGGCTTGCTTGTTTACCGGCCTGGGGTTTCTTGCCGCGCTGGAATCGCAATCGTTGCGCGCGCGCCACCTTCTGGGCGGTTGGCCAGCGTTAGCGTTCCTTCGGGGCCGTACAGCTGCCGCAATCGTTCGCGCGTGTTTCCCAACCCGATCCCTTCGTGCTGGTTCCCTTCGGCCATTCCCGGCCCGTTGTCGTCAACCGTCAGGATCAGCTGGGCGTTCTGTTGCTTGGCGGCAATGGTGATTTCCCCGGGCGTTGTTTGCTTGGCCGTGCCGTGGCGGATGGCGTTCTCCACAATCGGCTGAAGGATCAGCCGCGGGACCAAAAGCTGATGGAGTTCCGTGGGAATCCGTTGCTCGATCGTCAGCCGGTCATGGAATCGGGTGCGCTGGATTTCCAAGTATCCATCCAGGAATTCCAACTCCTCGGCCAGCGCAATCTCCTGCGCCCCGTTGCTGTCCAGCGACTGGCGCAGAAGGTCGCTTAGCCGCGCAATCATCCGCCGCGCTGCGGGGACATCTTGCGACATCAATGCGGAGATCATGTGAAGGGTGTTGAAAAGAAAATGCGGGTGAAGCTGGTTCCGAAGTGCCTCCAGCCGTGCCTCGGCCAGGTTCCGTTCAAGCTGCCAGGCCCGAAGCTCGCGCTGGCGTGCTTCGCGGTAGTAGCCCAAAGCGTGATACGCCGTCACCGACACGCCGTAGATGCTGAAGGCGATAGCGAACGAGCGGGTGAAGCCCAGCTCCAATCGTTCCCACAACGCCATTTCTGCCGGGGCAAGGCTGATGCCAGAAATTTGGGTTGCGATCACAAACAGGACCAGCGTCACCGCCGCAAACGCCGCACCAACCGGAAGGTGAAGCAGAAGGTTCCGCAGCCAGCGCGGACCGGAAACCGGGCAACGCCGCGTGAACGCAAACACCAACGGCAGCACCCCGCCCCAAATGGCCCAGACGAACGACTCGCGCCAGAACCAAAACCACCAACTCATCTCCCGCTCGGTCCCCAGAAGGTTGATGTAGTTCTGCGTGGCAAACAAAATGGTTGGGAACAGCAGCGAAGCGCACCAGATTGCAATCCGGCGCGGCGTGATTGGTCCAGAATGGGAAGGAACAGTGTTCATCAGGAAATGAAAGAGCAGAAAGGGAGCAGCACTTGGCGCAATCGCCGACGGCAATATGCCACGCCGGGTTGCGGTTGGCCGCCCCTTGCGGCATTACTTCCCCCCGCTGGGGAATCAATCCGGCCTCCGCAAGGAACCGTAGTTGATCTTGCAGAAATCCACGGAAAGAATCTCCGCTGGAAGCCATTTCGCGAGGGGCATAGTTTCAACTTCCGGTTGACCTTGTATCTTCGCCCCCCGTTATCATCATTTCCAACAACACATTCCACAGGAACAGACCGAGATGCGATTCTTGTACATCTTCCCCCATCCCGATGATGAGTCGTTCGGGCCGGCGGCACCAATGGCGCAGCAGCTGCGCAACGGCCACGAAGTCCACCTGCTGACGCTGACCAAAGGGGGCGCAACCAAAGTGCGCCACACGCTGGGGCTAAGCATCGAAGAAATGGGAGAGGTTCGCTTCGGCGAGATGCTGGAGGTGGAGAAAACGTTGGGGCTAACCAGCATGACGGTGCTGGACCTTCCCGACAGCGGATTGAAGGAGATGGACCCGCGCGAGATTGAGAGCGTTGTTGCCCAGCATATCCAGCGGCTGCAACCGAACATCATCGTTTCCTATCCGGTGCATGGAATCAGTGGGTTCGAGGATCACCTGGTGATGCACGCCGTCGCCAAGCGCGTGTTTCTTGAGCTTCGCCAGCAAGGAGCCGATTACCTGAAACGGCTGGCATTCTACACGCTTGGCCCGGCCAACACTGATATCGAAGCCAGCATCTTCCCCCTAAAACGCTCCAAGATTGAGGAGATTGATTGCATTGTTGAAGTCTCCGAAGAAGATGCCGAGCAGATGCGGAAAGCCTTACGCTGCTACGTCTCCTATGCCGAAGTTATCGCCAAATCGAAGGTGATGGAAGTGGCCAACGCCACCCATTACTTTGAATTTTACCAGGAGCAATTCCAACCGCCGGTGGCCGATGTTGCGGCTGGGCTGTAGGGGGTGCTGGGCATCAATCAATCCACCGGAAAACCTTCCATGAACGACCAAGCGAAAGGGGTGATATTCCTGATTCTTGCTGCGGCGTTTTGGAGCTTCGGCGGCTTGTGGATTAAGCTGATAACGCTGGATTCGTTGGTGATTGCCGGCGGGCGCAGCGCGATTGCGGCGGTGATGATTGCCCTGTTGGCGCGGGGCGCGTCCTGGAAAAAACCGACGCCAGCGGTTTGGTTTGGGGCGATTGCCTACGCCGGCACCGTGCTGCTGTTCGTTTCCGCCACCAAGCTGACCACCGCGGCCAACGCCATTCTGCTGCAATACACCGCCCCGATTCATGTTGCGCTGCTAAGCCCCTTGCTGCTGAAGGAACGGATCACCCGCCTTGATTGGCTGACGGTGGCGGCGGTGATGGTGGGGATGTCCTTTTTCTTCATGGACCAGCTTTCGCCCGATGGGATGGTTGGGAACCTGCTGGCAATTGTCAGCGGCGTGTTCTTTGCGCTGACGGTGATTGCCTTGCGCCGCGACCACACAAGGGGGGCATCGCTGCAGATGGTGCTGGTGGGGAACATCATCACCGCGCTGGTTGGGCTGCCGTTTGCGGTTGGGGCCGCTCCGCAGGGGAACGACCTTCTCTATCTGGCACTGCTTGGGGTTGTGCAGCTTGGGTTTGGGTATATCCTTTTTGTGCGCGGCGTTGGAAGCGTCAGCGCGATTGAGGGGGCGTTAATCCCGATGCTGGAGCCATTGCTGAACCCCATCTGGGTGATGCTTTTCTACGGCGAGCGTCCGTCGCTCCTCTCAATATGCGGTGGTTTTTTTGTGATTGCAGCAGTAACCGGCCGCGGCCTCTATTTGGCAAAACGATAAGGCGTGATGGAAATCAAAAAATATCTATTTCCCTGCCCCGGCGGGGCGGGGAATAGATGGAGTTTTTTGGAGGGATGTTGGAATGCTCTCGAAATTATGTAAACAGTGCTCCAAGAATAAATCATCAAAAATAAAAATGCCATGAGCAAAAGAACGCAGATTGAATTCTCAGCTATGGCATGAAAGAAAGCAATATTGAAGAAGCATTTTTTTCTTTGAAGCCGTTGGAGAATAATTGCAAAGTTGTAGTTTTGCCTCGTCATGGGTGTTCTTCTATATCACTGGTAAGGTGATAGAAGAACCATTCGCTACATCATCATTCACTATCAATTAAGGAGCTTCCTATGACAAGCACACTAGGTCTTCAGGTCTTCAGGTCTTCAGGTCTTCAGGGTATTGCTACTTACCATTGGGCTTGCATTTAGCGTAGCACCAGCGGTAATAGCACAACCCACACTTGAACCTTGCCCAATTCCTGACTGTAATCAACCCAACACTGGCTGGAGCTTACTTCCTACTTGGCACGTCCTTCCCAATGGCTGTATTGTAGAAGTCACCTACCGATGGCGTTCAGGGTGTGGTTATCACGAACTTGAAATCTTAAGCGTACGCCTCCCGTATGCTGGGATGGCACAAGGTGCTCCCTGTAATATCTATTTCTCGGGCCCGAAAACACCAACCGATCTCATCAATGATGCTACTATTGCGGTGCTGAGAGCAAATTTTATGGGCTTCCCGCCATTGGAGGAAGGGTGTTCCACTACATGGAGGGTGTATCGAAGTGCCTGCTGGAAAGATGGGATAGGGATGCCTGATGTATCAGAGCCTAATACGTTTTTTATGGGCTGCGGGGATGCGTGTTGCCGGACAGATTTTCAAGTTTGCCGAGATGCGGCAGGGAACAGAACATATACCCAGATCGGGCAAAGCGCGCCACCAGCTACGTGCTCAGATTCATGGAGTGTTGTTGCGGGGACGTGCGTCTCGATATGCCTGCCCGAAGGATTACTGTTTAACTAACGGAACCTTGAAGAGGATGGGAAGATGTATTCCTGCATTTTTCCATCCTCTTCAGTAATTGTACTCCAACCACCAATAACCACACTACCAGCCATGATTATCAGAGGATACCATCCATTCCACGGCATATTTCTCACACTGCTGTTGGCCGTATGTGCACAACCATTGCTTCATGCACAAACCATTCGGTGGGAATTACAAGATTCCCTTGTGATCACTACCGTTCCCGGTTTTCCAGCAACCGCCAGTTTTTCATCAATAGATTGCTCCGATAGCCTTAACTGCATAGCGACCGGCGCGGTTGGCAATGTTTATAGCCTAATTCATACCACTACTGATGGCGGAAAACATTGGAAAACGGTAATTCTTGATTCTGCAGAAATCTCCCCGGTTGTTAAAGTAGCACTGCGGTTAAAGACCATTAAATTTCTTACCCCAACAACGGCAGTAATTATTACCGATAGTGGTGCTGTGTTGCGTACGTCCGATGCCGGAACCACATGGAATCGAATTGAGACAGGGACAAAAAGTAATCTGAAAGCATTGTCGGTATTCGATCCGGCTCATATTGCTGTGATTGGCTACCCAAAAACAATTGCTGTTTCTTCCGATAGTGGTAAGACGTGGGAAATTCTCCCAGCCCCTTCCGATTCGGCATCATTACAATGGGGGGTAGGTGGCATAGCTTTAACATCGCCAAAAGGTATGGTGCTTACACTAGGAGGTGATACTGGTAGCATTTATTTGAACGAGGATATTTCAAAACCATGGCCAACCCCCCAGCCGTTTACTTCAACACCGAATATATTTTTTTTGAATAAACAAGATGGTTGGGCTGTTGGGCGTAAGATGTTTGGACCGGCGTATAATGCTTATGATATTATCCGCCGAACCTATGATGGTGGGAAAACATGGGAGACTGTGGTAAATGATTCGATTGATCCAGCATACGGATTAATAACAGCAAAATTTCTTGATGACCAACATGGCGTAGCAATCGGTTTTTTTGGAAAAGTTCTTCTGACCCATGATGGCGGGAAAACATGGAAACCAAATAACATTGTTGCTCCAAAGACAAATTTCATTGAATTTGCATACCCAACAAAAAATCATATTTGGATAGCCACAGTATTCGGGCAAATTTTTCACGGGACGATATCAGAAACAAGCGGTGTACATTCGGAAAATTCGAACCAAACTACCGCAGCAATAATCCCAAACCCTGCTGATAAAAGAGCGGTGCTACTGCTGGATCCTTCAGAACAAGAACTCCACAGTATCTCAATCGTGGATGCGCTTGGGAAGCAATGGCTTTCACTTTCCAAAGAGGAGGCGATGATGAACAATGGCCAAATCTTTCTCAACACCGAAGCCCTTCCTGCCGGGCAATACTTCGTCTCCATCCACAAGGGGAATACAATTCAAACATTGCCGTTGACGATTGTTCAGTAAGTGCTCCTACCACCGGCACGAAAAACCGGAACAACCGCGTTTTCTGGAATATCGGGTCTGTTCAGCAGGGCAGCTTGGAATCGTGCTGGAAAATTCTTGCTTCGCGGAATTCTGGAATCTTCGGGAGGAAGCCTAATTTTGCCTTCAACACGGAAAAGAACGGTCATCATTCTTCCCATAATCCTATGCCTTCACTTGCCGACATCCGCCAAGAATACACCGCTGCCGGCCTGGCCGAAGCGGACCTGGACCCGAACCCGTTTGCCCAGTTCGCCCACTGGTTCGACCAAGCGATGAACGCCAGCGTTCCCGAGCCAACCGGAATGACCCTTGCCACCGTCAACAACGCCGGGCAACCCAGCGCACGGGTGGTCCTGCTGAAAGGCTTCGATGAACATGGCTTCCTGTTTTTCACCAACTACGAGGGGCGCAAAGGGGAGGACCTTGCGGCGCATCCGCACGCTTCGTTGAGCTTTTGGTGGAGCCAACTGCAACGCCAGGTGCGGATTGAGGGCCGTGTGGAAAAGGTGAGTGCTGCCGAGTCGGATGAATACTTTGCAAGCAGGCCGCTGGGGAGCAAAATTGGGGCGTGGGCATCGGAGCAAAGCAGGGTGATTGCCGGAAGGGAGGAGCTGGAGGAACGCGTGCGGGAAATTGAGGCACGTTTTGCCGGCGGTGAAATTCCCCGCCCGCCCTTCTGGGGCGGCTACCGTTTGCGGCCAACGATGATTGAGTTCTGGCAAGGGCGGCCCAGCCGGCTGCACGACCGCCTGCGGTATCGGTGGCAGGAGGAGGGAGGAGCGTGGGTGATTGAACGGCTGTCGCCGTGAGAGAAGAAACTGCGGGGGGATTACCCCCACCCAACCCTCCCCCGCTGGGCAGGGGAGGGCTTTGCGGCGAAGGCTTCGCCTTCTTTTTTCTGTCTTGCTCCCCCTCTCCGTCAGTTGCTCTGGCGTTGCTGGGGACGAAGTCACGGAGAGGGGGTTGGGGGGTAAGGTTGAGCAGGGACGGGCGTGGCTGCAATGTTTGCGGTATCACCCCCATCCAACCCTATTTCACCAACGCCAGCAACGCATATTTCGTTGCCGTTAGTGCTCGCACTTGGACCACGTAGATTCCGGCTGGCAAGGGGGTGGCATCGAACGGGACATCATTCGACCCCGGATTTGCCGGGCCTTCAAACACCTTCAATGCTTGCCTTCCTGATGGATCGAACAACGTCACCTTCGCATCCACCGAACGCGGCACCTGGAACCGAACGGTTCCCGTGGATTTCGTTGGGTTTGGGGTGACGGCCTCCACAAACACGCTATCCTCGAACGTTGGCGCGGCGGGGGATTCGCCACGGGTGAACCATCGCGCATGGAACACCGGCTGCTCGGGGCTTAGTTTCAGGAAGGAGAGTTGGTTGTTCGAGCGGGTGTAAAACAGGAACGCCTGCTGCGCGGCAGTGGTGAAGCAGATCTGCCGGTCATCGGGGCTGAACGTTGGGCGGTCCGCATCCAGAATTGGGTTCCCCTGAATGTTGAACGTTTGGATGCTGAGCGCTTGCGCGGTGTTGGTTGCAAAATTCACCGCCGTCACATCCTCCACTTGGCCAATCACGTTGTAGGCCAGCACGTCGGGATCGGTGTTGCTGTAGGTGACGTTCCCCACGCTGACATCTTCCGGCTGGGCGGGGATCAGGTTGTAGATAAGCTCGGCACCAAAATCAATTTCATACATGCTCCAAAACGACGTTGTTCCCCCGGCAACATCCAGCTGGCGGAAGGCATCGAAGGCGATTTTTGGCTCCTGCAAATTTGGCGACCACGAGACCACATCGGGGAATTGGATGGACCGGTCGGTGATGCCGTTTTGCGTGGTTTGCGGCTTCAGCTCCACCACCGTTAGCTGGTTGGTGGCCACTTCAAAGAAATAGAGATTGGGGTCCTTTTCGTAGGCCGAAACCAGCGCAACAAAACTTTCATCGGGGGCAACCGATGCGTTCCAGATGTCGGGGCCGCCGCCGTTCGGGTTAATCCGGAGGTCAGGGAAAACGCTGACTTGCCCGGTGTTCACATCCACGTTGGCAAGCTGCTGCTGGGTGTTCACAAACCAGATGCGTGATCCGTTGCGGGGGGTGCTAAGCTGGCTGCGGTCCACGTTGTTTCCGCTGCGGTTGACGCGGGCAACGGCGTTGGCGAACGTCTGGACGGTGTTGGCCTCAACGTCCAGCAGGCCAATGGTTCCATCATCCAACATGAAGGCGATGACGGAGTTCGTTCCTTGCGCTGGCGGGACGTTATCACTGCCGCTGTTGTTGCCGCCGCCGGTGTCCCCGCTGCCGCCGCCGTCATCGGTCCCGATCCCAACCGCCGCAAACGATTTCCGCACCGCTGCGGCTTCGGTCCCATCGCCATGCAGGTCCTTTGCGGCTTGCAGCACGGCGTTGCGGCAGTCAATAAAGTTGCTGTTGCGGGTCAGATAGTTGGTGAGTGCTCGGTAGTAAATCTTCTCCACCTTCTCCCTTCCTATCTCCTGAATCAGAAGCGCCGCCGCCCGGTTCGGAATACCGCTGTTGGCGTGGACCCCGCCGTTATCCTGGCTTAAGGGAAGCTGCTGGAATTGGTTCATGTGCGCCGGTTGCGGGCTAATCACGTTGCTGTTGCTGGGGTTCAGCATGTCCCGAAGCGCAACGCCGAACTGCGAGCGGGCGATGTCCTCGCCAATAAGAAAATCTTCCCGATCCACCATCAGCCCAAACACGTCGGCGAAGGACTCGTTCAATGCGCCGGATTGATTCTGGTAGATCAAGTTCGCGCTGTGTTCAATCACTCCGTGGGTCATCTCGTGCCCGGCAACGTCCAGCCCGCCGGCCAGCGGCGTGAAGGCTTGGTTCCCATCGCCGTAGGCCATCACCCGCCCGTTCCAGAAGGCGTTATCCATCGGCTGGTTGTTCTCGGTGACGTGGATAATGGAGACGATGGACTCATCCTTGTCATCAATGGCGTTGCGGTTGTGGGTGTTCTTGTAGTAGTCGTACGCCACCTTCGCGTTGCTGTGTGCCGAAACCGAGGAAGGATCGCCCCAGACGTTGTTGGCCGATGTCACGTGCGCCAGTTGCACATCCTGCGTAAGGTCGTTGTTCCGTGCGCTGATGGTAAGCGCGCCGCCGGATGGATTATCGGGAAGCTGAGATTTCGCCTGGTTGAAATTGGGGAGATCGAACACCATGTAGTGGACGTTATCGGTGTGCTGATAGACCCGGAAGCTCTGGGTCTTTCCGTTTAGATCCGTGGCGGTGGCGTTCTTGAATCCCGCCGCCGCAACCCCCTGCGCCGATTGCACCGCCGGCGCGTCCTTGGGCTGCCCGCCGCCAACCACAAACCCGCTAACCCGTGGCGGCGCGGCGTTCCCCTTTGGCGGAACAATGCTGCAATGGCGTGGAATCCGGTTGAGAACAGTGCCGTTGGAAGCATCAACCAAGTAGGTATAATGCTCAATCAAGTTTGGATAGAGGGTCACTTCCCACGATAACTTCATTCCCCCCTTCTCCACGGGAAACAGCACCAACGTAGCGTGCGGCGGGTCCAATCGCAGCATTGCGGCGACTTGTTCCGGGACCGGCTCCCACCGGCCTTTGGCCTGCAGGTCCGCAATGGTGATTCCGATAGCGTTCGCGCTGCTGATTGCCGCCATGGTGGGGGCATCAATCGGCGTCGGTTCGTAGGTGCCATTGATGACGTACGCCTCCCCGTCGGGCCTTGCATGGACGTACAGGTCCCGCCCCCAAACCGGAATGTTCCCCCACATCTGCGCAAACCGGAAGTGAGTATATCCCGCCGCATCGGTGGCGATGCTGATGGGGGAAAGCTCTTGCGATGGATTCCGCAACCCCAGCAAGCCCCGGTAGCTGTTCAGCAATTGCAACGCCGGGCGCGCCGCCGATTGCAGCCCACCCCCTTGCTGGCGTTTCGGATCGCCCCCCCCGCCGATGGTTCCCAACGCCCCTTCCACCCAACGCACCGTGCCGTTGCTGGCGCGTTGGATTTTTAGCCGCATCACCGTTTCGCGTGGGGTGGTGGCGGTGTCGGTGTTGTTGGCAAGCTGGCGCGGCGTGGCCGTGAGGGTGCGGCGTTCCGGCAGGCCGTACGGGATAATCGCTGGCAACGATTGAACCGTTGGCAACGGAACCCCCTGCGGCGCACGGAACGGAGGAAGCCCTTCCGGGCGGCCCTGCATGGTGCGCAGGTCCACCGCCGGTTTGGATTGCTGGCGCTGCTGCGCCGCAAGCGGAGCAACGGCACTGGCAAAAAGCAGAAGGCTAAGCGGTACGGAGAGCAGCAAGCGGTTCATAGCGGAGCAGGAAGGAAGTTTGGATTGACAGTTCGGCAGCGAATATGCGAAAAAGAATCGCTGCCTATTCATGGGCGATTGCGGGAAGCTGGGCTTTGCGTAACCATGTTCGTTGTGCCGGTTATCTTCCCTCCGTCTGCTGCCCACCACGTGTTGAAATTGCCAACGCCAGCGCGGCGTTGGCGCATCCATTATTTCCCATGATCCTTTTTGACTTCCCAACGGACAACCCGGTGCGGCTTGGCTATGACTTGATCTGCCAAGAAATGGAGGTGTGCAACCTTGCGGCGTTGACGCTATCGGCCAACGGCAGCTGGCCCACCGTGCAAGGAACCCTCTCGATAAAAACCGCCTTCAACGGGGCAGAGACGTACGTTGTTGATGGCCGCCAGCTTCGGGTGGGTGGCGGGCAGTTTCTGATCTTGAACGAGGGGCAGCGATACTCAGGATTTGTGGAGCAATCCGCCCCGGTCGAATCATTCTCCATTTTTTTTCGGCCAGGGTTTTTCGAGGAAGCCTTCCGCGTTGCCACCACCCCCACCGAGCGTTTGCTGGATGACCCACAGAGCGTTCCGCACGGAGCCATCAGCTTTATTGAGCGGATGTACGATCACGAAGCTGGGGTTTGGCCGATGCTGGATAGGCTCCGAAACCAACTCCATGCCGGCAAGCCAGAGCGGACGTGGCTGGAGGAGCAATTTCACCAAATGGCCGGGGCGTTGGTTGGGGTCCAGCACGAGCTTCGCCACGAACGCCAACGCATCCCAATGGTCCGCGCAGCAACCCGCGCCGAGCTTCACCGCCGGCTAAGCCAGGGCCGTGATTTTATTGCATCCAGCTTTGCGGACCCAATCACCGTTGCCGATGCCGCCCGCGCCGCTGCGGTTGCGCCACACCACTTCCTGCGGTTGTTCCGCGCAGCCTTTGGGATCACCCCGCACCAATACCTCACCCGCGTCCGGCTGCGCCACGCTGCGCAATTGCTGATGGAGGAGAATATCGGCGTGGCCGCTGCTTGCTACCAAGTCGGTTTCGAAAGCCCAAGTTCCTTCAGCTTGTTGTTCCGGCGGCATTTCGGAGTTCCGCCCGCCGGCTATCGCGCCGCCGTCACGGGAAGAAAGCAAAGCGAACAGGGGGAGAGAGAGTGAGAGAGTGAGAGAGTGAGAGATAAACACCCTGCACCAACCGCCGCCCGATGGAGTTGAGCCATTGGGGGAAGCCTTCGCCAACGCGGCCTTCGCCGAAGCTGCCGCACGTTCAACCCACCTCCGCTCCCACAAATTTCACTCCCCACTTGAAACACGCAATTTTCGATACGCCCAAGGTTTTTCTGTGTGATACCATTGCCAGCATCGTTCCCCAACAACGGAGTTTGGGGGCAATCAATCATCCAACAGCAATCTTCACGGAACAAACCATGAACACTTTCCATCGCTGCATCGCGCTTGCTCTTCTTCCTTTTGCTTGCGTTGTCGCTTGTGTGCTGGCCACGCCGGCTGCGGGCCAATCGCTTTACCGGTTCGAACTGCGCCAGGAGCCGTACCAGCCGCTTCACGGCGCAACCCAACTTCCGATTGGCTTTGGCGACCAGAGCCATTTGCTTGATCTGGGTGGAGAGAAATTCACCTTTTTCGGCCGCCCTTTTACGCTGAAGGACTCGCTGACAATGGGGGTGACAGGATTCGGAAATCTGCGTGTTGACGACAGCACTTCCATGGTGATTATTGACGCGCTGTTCGTTTCGCTGGACACCTTGAACGAGACCTCCAAAATCCTGTACGCCGTGGAGGGCACGCCGGGGGATCGCATCGTAAAAGTGGAATGGCAGAACGCTGGATTGGAAAATGCCGACACCACCCACTCCTATAATTTTCAAGCCTGGGTGTACCAACGGAGCGGGGTGATTGAGTTCCGCTACGGCCCAACCGGAACCGGAGTGATTACCACCGGCGGGCCGTGGGTTGGCGCGTTCCTTTCCCCGCCCGACGTAAGCAGCATGACCGAGAAAATTTGGATTGGCGGCGATCCAACCAAACCCAAATTGGACACAAGCCGCACGGTGAAATTCCCACGGCTTAGCCGCTTCCCCGACAACGGCACCGTGTACCGTCTGATCCCCGCCGCAACATCCAGCGTGGAGCCAAGCCAGCCCCAGGGCCAGGTCCGCAACCAGCGGCTTGACCTTAGCCGCAGGGAGGTTTTTCGGGGAGCGGAGGCGGGGTGATAGTTCCCCTTCCCGTTGCACAGTGTGACGGCGGAAAAAAGGGATGTTTTGCGTATGTTCAAGCCGTTTCTGTGGGGTGATTTTTTCCCAAGCAGAAGCAGTTTTGCCAGCGCACAATCCTTCGTCCATACAGCCGATATTTAAGCATGGAAACATCCGCTACCGCTACCTACAGCACGCAACTCAGCGATGAACAACGGGCCGTTCGGGGCCTTGCACGCGATTTTGCCGAAGGGGAAATCCGCCCGGTGGTGATGGAGTTCGACGAATCGCAGGAATTCCCGGCGGAGCTGTTCGGGAAAATGGCCGAGCTTGGCTTCCTGGGAATCATGGTCCCGCCGGAATATGGCGGCGCGGGGCTTGGCGCGCTGGAAGCCGCGCTGATTGTGGAGGAGATTGCACGGGTTGACCCTTCGGTGGCATTGGGTGTTGCGGCCCACAATGGCCTTTGCACCGGGCATATCTTCAATTTTGGTTCGGAAGAATTAAAGCAGAAATACATCCCGCAGCTGGCCACCGGCCAGACAATCGGCGCGTGGGGGCTTACCGAGCCTGGCTCCGGATCGGATGCTGGGGGGATGCAGACCGTTGCCCACCGCGATGGCGAGGGATGGGTGCTGAACGGCTCCAAAAATTTCATCACCCACGGCACCGTGGGGACCGTTGCGGTGATTATGGCCGTCACCGACCGTGAGAAAAAAGGGTCGGGGATTTCGGCATTTGTGGTGGATAAATCAATGCCGGGATTTGCTGCCTCCAAAAAGGAGAACAAGCTGGGGATGCGCTGCTCCGACACCTCTAGCCTTTCGCTGGAAGATGTTCGGGTTCCCGGGAAAAACTTGATTGGGAACGAGGGGGAGGGATTCAAACAGGCCTTGCGCATTTTGGACGGGGGGCGTATCTCGATAGCGGCCTTATCGGTGGGGCTTGCGCAGGGGGCGTTGGACGCGGCAATCAAATATGCCAACGAGCGGGCGCAGTTCGGGAAGAATTTGGCGATGTTCCAGGGGGTCCAATTCAAACTGGCGATGATGGCCACCGAGGTTGAGGCGGCGCGGTTGCTTACCTACCAAGCGGCCTATCTGCGCGACCTTGGGAAGGACTACTCCATTGAAGCCTCCAAAGCAAAGTTTTTTGCCAGCGAGGTCGCTGTCCGCTGCGCCAACGAAGCGGTCCAGATTCATGGCGGATACGGCTACATCAAGGAGTACCCGGTGGAGAAATTTTACCGCGATGCCAAGCTGCTGACGATTGGGGAGGGGACATCGGAGATACAAAAGATTGTGATTTCGCGCAGCGTTTTGCGGTGACGTTTCCCCGTTTTGGAGCGTCTTGTTTGGTATAGAGAAAGGTTCAGAACCCTTCACACCTCGGAACGATTCCGTTGGGAACTTCCGAAGCATGAAGGAATCGAAACAAGAAAATGGAGTACGCGGGGCACACGCTGTTACAGCGGTGGCTGCAACTCCATATCAAAATCGGTGTTTCAACAACTGTTCTCACATCCACCTAAACGTCAAGTAGTGAGGAGGAACGCATTATGGAACTCAGTCTGCAGATAGAGAATCTATTTCGGCGGGACAGGAGCAAGCTGGTGGGGTACATCCGTGAGCGGGTTCGCTCCAAAGAGGAAGCCGAAGACATTCTTCAGGATGTGTTTGCCAACGTACTAACGGCAGCCACTGAAGTGACGGAACCAATTGAAAACGTCGGCGCATGGGTTTATACGGCGGTGCGTAACCGCATCATTGACAGCTACCGCAAGAAACGTCCGCAAACCTTCACCGACACCATCTACAGCGATGACGAAGGTGATATCGCTGCGTTCGAGAATTTCCTGAGCGATCTTTCTTTCAGCCCAGAGCGGAGCCTGCTAAGCCGCACCATCCGTGAGGCAGTGAACGCCGCGCTGGACGAGCTTCCGCCGGAGCAGAAATACGCCTTCGTCAAGAATGAATTTGAGGGGATCAGCTTCCGTGAGATGGCCGAGGAGACGGGGGAGAATATCAACACACTGTTGGCCCGCAAACGCTACGCAGTGCTCTACTTGCGGAAACGGCTAAAAGATTTGTACGAGAGTTTGCACGACTAACCCCGCATTGTGCGTCATGGAGGGGGGGCGCTACGAAGCCACAGAGTACCAACGAAGCGGATCGTCCAGAAGCGAAATCATGACGCAGAACGAATTCAATCGAAAAAAGGTGATGTTATACTCCATCGGCGCGGGCACCATTGTGCTTGCGCTGATGGCGTTTTCTGGGGCCTGCTGGGGCGTTGTGCGTGCGTGCGATGGCAAGGATGAGGCCAGCATTGAGTTCTGGGAAGTCTTCGGGGTGTCGGCGGCGGCGTTCATGGCTGGCATGGCCGTTCGGTCCGCCGGCTTGGGGCGGAAGCGATCGGTAAAACCATTGCCCCCGGGCACAGTTCCCGATCAGCGGATCGGCGTGGTGCGCTCGGCCCAGCAACAGCAAGGGTTACAGGCCCCGGTCTCCCTTCACTCCATGGGCCCCTTGCCAAGCCCCAACGGTTCCTGGCGTGACCTTTACAGCCAGCTATCGGAAGAAGAACGCCAGGAGATGAAAGCCCTTCTTGGCAAATACTGCAACGGGGTTGGGGCGGATGGAAACGCCAAAAAACATTGCGCAAACGTTGCCGCCAGCAATCCCACCAACGGCCACCCTGCGCCAGCCCAAGCCGCGAACAACAAAGGATAACCCGCCCGCGCGCGCGCTACCTGCTTCCCGCAAACGCCTTCCCCAACGCCGATTCCAACACGGCAACCGTCCCCGCATCGCCAGCCTTGCAGACCACAATGGTTTTTTCAGTCTTGAAGAACTGACCTTCGCCATTCGCCATTTCTTTCCCCGCAATGCTCTTCCCATCGGGGCTGACGCTTGCTGCGGCTTGGGCGGTGGCCGCGCCATCCTCAAACTCGTACAGCTCCGCCGGTTCCCCGTTGATGGTGATCCGATACCCCGTTGTTGGGAACAATGCGGGCGTTGCCGTGGCAATCACCCGCACGCGGTTGCCGCTGGCGCGCAGGATGTTGATGATGCCAAACGAGGGGGTGGCGACATCAATCTCCATCTCGGTTGTTCCTTCCACCGATTCCCCTTGGTCGTCAAGGCGGGGCGCGTCGTCGCGGCCACAGGCGGGCAGCCAAAGGAGCATTGCCACCAACAGAAGATTCCGCACCGTGCGGGAAGCTCTATTTGCCATGATTATTCCGGGTGTTTGTTGATTCTGGCAGCTCAATAAACGTGACGATCGGAAGGAACTGCCGCCCCCCTTGCTGGTCTTCTTCAAACTTCATCATGTCATAATAGACGCACCCCCCATCCCCATGCGACGGCCATTGGCGGCAGGTTTCGGGGCGGGCTTCGTAGATGCTGCACAAGCGTTTGACGGGGTCCTGGAAGATGCACGATGCTCCGAAAATTGGGTCCGGTGTGCGGCGCAGTATCCGTTCGCGCGGGGACCACTCGGTTGTGAACCGTTCTTTGGCCTCGGCCTCGCTCATCTGGAAATGGCGTGCAAGCCGGCGGACATCTTTTTGCGTCACCTTCACCCGCTCGTAAATAGCGCAGCAGTAGCCGATGCACTCAAGGCAGTTAAACGTTGGCGTTGCCATGATTCGATGGTCGTTGTTGGATTGAAGGAGCTATGACGCTATCTATCTCTCTCTGGCCATCATCCCCAATAAATAATCGCCACGGAGGCCAGCATCCAGATGATTCCGGTGGCAATCAAGGAAGGGTCCCGCAAGAGCACCGAAACTGGGTTCTCCGCGGTCTGCCGTTTTTCGTCAAGATAGAGGTAGCGGAAGATGCCGTACATCACAATCGGAACGGTATAAACAAACTTATCGGTCCCAAAAAACTCCTGCGTGTGGTCGCTGACGGTGTAGAGGGTGTAGCTCATAATGGAGCCAGCAACGGAGACGTTCAGGATCACCCGAATAAGCTCGGGGGTGTAATCTTCCAAGACCTTTCGGCTTTCCCCCCGCCCGATGTGCGACAGCTCGCTTCGGCGTTTTGCCACCCCCAGAAAGAGCGAAAGGAAAAGGGTGCAGATAATCAGCCATTCGGAAACATCCACTTGGATGGACTTCGCGCCGGTCAGCACCCGCAGCATAAACCCGGCAGCGATGATGAAAATATCCAGCAGAACCACGTGCTTCAGCCCAAAGGAGTAGCCAAGATTGAGCATGGCATAGATGGCAATGCAAGCCCCGGCCTGCCACGGAAGCTGGGCCGCCAGCAGTGCCGCCACCGCCGCCACCACCGCCAACTGAACAACCGCCGAGCCAACACCTACTTTGCCGGAAGCAATCGGGCGGTGCTGCTTTTTGGGGTGCTGGGCATCGGCGTTGCGGTCAACGATGTCGTTCAGGATATAAACGCTGGAGCTAACGAAGCAGAAAGCGAAGAAGGCGATCAGTGCGCGAAGGTCGCTTTCGGCGTTCATCAATGCTTTGCCATAGACCAGCGGGGCAAAGATGAAGGCGTTTTTTATCCAATGTGATGGCCGCATCAGCCGGATGCGATCGCTGATAGGCTGCAATAGTCTGCTCATTTGCTAAAAAAAGAAGTGCCGCAGAAAATACGGCACTTCCCGGAAGCAGCATCAATATCAGGGGGGATTAACGGATTGATATTGGAGGGAACCCAATGGCGGGGGATGCAATCGGGCGGCGGTTATCGCCCCAGCATCACTTGGCCCGTGGCCATTGGCTTCCCGTCAACGATCAGCTGAGCAAGGTAGGGCGCGGCGGGAAGCGAAGCTCCATCAATCGAAGCGTGGCCGTTGGATAGATAGCCTTCCCCCACCTGCTGGCCAAGCAGGTTGAACAGCATCACCTTCCCTTCCGCGCTGCCGCCATTCCAGCGGAAGAGCAGCCGGTTGCTCTGCTTGTCGAAAGCCGAAAGGAGTTTCAAGGTTCCGCCAGTGACAGGGTCCGATGGGGTCGCCGAGATAGCATCCCAATTCAGTGCTGCCGGAATAAGTTGGCCGCGTGCTTCGCCGTTCGGGTTTGCGGCGGTGTGGAAATTGGCGTAGGTCCGCCCAGCAAGCAATTCGGCACGGTTTGCCGGTGCGGGAATGCCAGACTCTAGTGCCCACAAGTTTGGATAACCCGCTTGATCCAGATCAAGCATCGTCCCTCCATTCGCGCCAGCGGCTCCGCGATGGATATGGGCGGCGGTGATTGCCCCGGTCAGCCCTTCCACCACGAACTCTCCAAAAATTGGAAACTCCTGCGATGGCTCGCCAAACGCCAGTGTGATTCCGGTTCCTTCGGCAGATGTGGAGTTGGCGGGAACCTCATTCTTGGCCGAAACAGCCGCAGTGAAGGCTGCGATGGGAATAACCTGCCCGCGGATCTCGCCATTCGGGTAGGTGTCGGTGTGGACGTTCAAGTAGATGTTTCCGCTACGGATGTCGGCGATGTCCTGATCGCTTAACCCGGTCCAGACCCCTTCCACCACCGAGTCGCCAACGCTGATTGGTAAGGCATGGACAACCGGACCGGTTGAACCACGTGCGCCACGGTGGAAATGGGCCATGGTGGCTGGTCCGGTCATGCAGCACCAGCGGGCACGGTACCATGCGGTGCGGGTTTGCGGGTCCACGGTAATGGTTGCATCGCCGCTTCCGTCGGAGTCGTCGTGGGAAATCGGGGGGACTTCGTTGCCGGGGTCAAGCTGATAGACCCCGGCGTTCGGAAGCATCTCAACCTGCCCACGGATCTTTCCTTCCGGCACCTGCGCGGTGTGGATATTCACGTAGATCAATCCTTTCAGCAAGGAGTCAACGGTTGAAAGCGGGATATTCTCCCAAGTTCCGGTTGCCGTAAGCCGTGGGGCTTGGAAGCTGATGGTGTGGACGATGTCGCCGGTTGCGTCGGGGCCGCCACGGTGGAAATGTGCGCCAGCGATTGCTTCCTCAAGTCCGGTAACGGTGATGCGGTACTGCAACGAGCGGGAGACGGGGTCGAATTGTGCAATCAGAATGCCGTATCCGGCACCGGCAACCGGGGGATTTTGGTTGCTTCCGTTCAGCACCGCGACGTGGGTGGCACGGAAAGATTCTTGGGAAACCAACGATGCTGGCAGAGATAGCAGCAACAGCAATGGAAGAAAGCGGAACAGTGTGGGGAGGGTTCGCAAGGGTTTCATCGGTTCTTGCTTGGTTAGTGAATGGAATGTTGATAGAAAAGATGCGCCACAAGATAACGGAATCAGGGGATGAAGATTGGCTTCATCCCCTGATCGTTCTTGCTGCTTCCATCAGATCTCACGGAAGTGGAATGGTGCTGAACCGTTTTGGCTGCCGGATGTTGCTGATATCGTACAGGTGGTAGCCATCCTGGGCGGTCACCACCAGCAGGCTCCCGCTGGCAATCACGTCGTGGGGAATGATTCCGGTAATCTCGCCGATCTGCTGTGGGTTGTTGGGGTTTTGGGCATCCACCACCCGAACCCCTGCGGTGCCATCGCAGACGATCACGATGCCATCGCGCACGGTCAGTCCGTAGGGACCGGTCAGCGGCATGGAATGAATAAGCGTTGGTTGCTTGATATCGCTGATGTCCAGAATATCCATTTGGTTGGTAAATCCGCCACATGGGCTTCCGCCACGCAGGGTGATGTAGGCGCGGTTCCCTTCCACCACCACGGGGTCGCAGGTGCGGGCGTGGGTGAATTCGGAGACGAACGTCGGCTTGTTCGGGTCGTCCACATTCAGGATGTACATCCCGTTATTGGCACCAATAAATAAGTGGTTGCCGCTATGGAAGATCGTTTCGATGCCCCAGTTAATGGTGACAGCGTTCCGATAGCGGGGGCGTGCTGGATCCTTGATGTCGAACACCAGGATGTTCGCCTCGTCCAGGCAGTACAAGTAATCCCCAACAATCATAAACCGCGCCAGTGACCCGGCTTTTCCCGATGCGGCGGCATCGCGCCCGCTGGACTGGGAAACCGGCGCATATACTGGCGATTCGGATTGGCTGCAACCGTTGCATCCCGAGAAACCACCGGAGGAACCTTCTTCATCTATCTGGACGCCCTCCTCGATCCACCCATTCCCATACACTCGATTGAATACTTTCCCGATACTATCCACTGCAATTGGAGCCGCAGGGTTGGAGATGTCGAAGACGATCAGGTCCTGCAAGCGGTCGGCATAGAGATAGCGGCCTTGCACGGCAACGTCGTTGTTCCCTTCCAGGATAATCTTCCCGATCTCTCGCGGATTGGAAGGGGTGGAAACATCATAGAAGTGGATACCCTCCCCTGGCGTAGTTCGGATGAGGGTTCGGTCTATCAGGTAGATTTTTGAGACAGCTCCGCTGGTCGCAAAGTCCTTCGTGTAGCCGAAGGAGAAGAATGCAGCAGCTAAGAGTAAAAGGATAGTTGAGTGTCGCATTTGGAATATCTCCATACTGTTCCTGGTTGCAATTCCCTACCAAGGTGGCTCCAAGACACCTGCCACTTATCAGTGTAACGCTGCTGCGGGGTGAAGGGGGTACAAAGATCGGATAGGCAGCTGTTACAATTTAGCCCTTCTCGTGCTGTGACTTTTTCCAAATGCGAGCCTCTTTATGGTAGTTACGGAACCATTGCCTCAACAATCCGATGGTTCTGTGGGTTTGGCTCTTCATGCCCCGGCTGCGGTTCCAGCCGGGGCTGAAGGGTTTCCAAGAGAGGAGCAAACAGGGGGGCTTGATAGATGAAATCTTTCATCTATGAATGAAAAACGTTTCTGTTACAATTCTGTTGGGGGTCGTGGTGTGATGTTCGATCTGGCACAATCGTTCTTATGGCAAGGGGCAGAGCGTGTACCAACTCCGTCTGTATTCCTGTGGGTTATAATCCTCCATCCCTCGCTGCGGTTCCAGCGAAGGATGGAGGGTTTGTATTCTGCCATGCATAGTGATATATAAAAATTGCACTGCAGTTTTAAGTGATCGAGAAGAAGAGACATAGGTTCTCAACTTCAAAAAAAATGTAACCATCGCAAAACAATTAGCTCCTGTGGAAACCTTTTCTTGAACACTGGGTTCTGGCCATAGTTGAGTGTATCAATCCCACCTCTCCAATCTTCGAACTCAACATCTATCAGTGCCATTCAAGCCAATAGAGATATAACAGTGACAGGCCTTACGAATACTCAATCATTAACTTTTGGAGACGCATTCATGCACTTCAGAAAAATCCTTACCACGTTTGTTCTGGCCTTACTGGCCGGAACTGGGCTAATGGCCCAAACGCCGGGGACTAATCCCCCCATGGTGAAGATTCCGTGGAACAACTACCTTCCACAGAGGATCCCAAACAACTTCCAAACCATCATCGGATCGGCGGGTACCTATTTGATACCCAATACCGCTAATACGTATGGTGGTTCGCAGAATTACAACTTCAACGTTACGGCTTCGCCGTATGACGGATTCCCAATCTTCTTCCTTGGCAACTACTACTCAACCGTCCAGGTTGACGTTGCTGGGTACATTGGCTTTAACCAAGCGAACTATAATGGCTATGGTTGGGGCTTGGGTTCGAACTCCCCTAACCTTAACTATCAGCAAGGCATCTGGAATCCATCATGGTATTCCTACGATGACCATGTATTGTGGGCCTATTGGAGCGATCTCCGCTCAAGCGGTGTGACATCGCCTACCGGTGGTGTCTATTACCGTGTTGATGGAGTTTCACCAAACCGTGTGATGACCTTCGAGTGCAAACTCGATCAACCGCACCAAGCCAACCGATAACCCCCAATACACCTTGGGTTATGGTGCATTGGTCGGTATCAAAAACTTGGGACAGCAGACTGCCTACAGCACCAGCCCAACCACTCCCCCACCAGTGAATGACGAGAGCAAGTTCCTAGTGCTGCTCGATCCGTCGCAGGTGCCAGATACGGTTGCTATTACAACCGCTCGTACCTTCTACTATGCGAACGTCTACTACCAGTTCCCGGAACTGTATGCGTACTACATGAGCTATGCAGGTAATCCGTACGTGTACTACCGTGCTTCCCCATACTGGCACTATCAGTTCCCGACAGAGAATGGTCAGCAGATCGGCTACCGCCTGACCCCGTTGATGGATGATGTCACCCCAGACTCGTTGTGGTTCACCCCAGAACGCAAAGCCAACGTCTACCTTGGTGGTTCCTCGATCACCATTAATGCCCAGTTTACCAACTTCGGCAAGAACGTTCGCCAAAACGTTCCGGTCAAAGCCTTGATCTATCGTGACCAAGACTTGGTCAACCCCGTGGCAACCGCCACCGGAACCGCATTCACGACGGCAACCGCTCAGCTTGGTAAGTCTCAGGTAACCCTTACTCCTACCTTGACCGCACCGTTGATGGATGTTCCCGGTATCTATACCGTGAAAGTCATTTCCCTGTTGGATATTGACCAGGATATACTCAACGATACCTTGACCGGTCAGTTCTCCATCTCGTTGCCAAACGACGTTGCTGTGTGGACACTGCTGCAACCGTACGAGAACAAGCTGCCGCTGAAGTATCAGTATCCTCTCGGTGTCGGCGTCCCGATTGAGGTACGATTCCTGAACGCTGGATTCAACTCACAGAAAGATGTGCCGGTTGGATATTGGATTTTTGATGAGAACGGCAACAAAGTCGGCGAAGGCCAGACGATCGTCCCAGGAACATGGGATCCTTCAACCTTCCGCGACATCAACATGCCGACGTGGACCCCGACAAAGCCGGGTCACTACTTCGTCAAGATTTACACGAACCTCAGCAACGATCAGAACCGTCTGAACGATACGCTGCTGAAATGGCCAAAGCTCGGGTTCCCATTTGATGCGAACTATGAGATTGAGCTGATGGCGTTGCCGGCAGGTATTGCACCACACTCGCCGCAGGAGTTCCAGTCGTATCCTGATGGTCGTCCGATTCCGGTGCTTGTCAATGCCACCAACAGCGGCATTGCCGATGCTACGAACGTCCCGGCAACGGTAACGATCAAGAACGCTGCTGGCAATGTGGTCTATACACGCCAAACAACCATCTTGACCGTGCCAAGCGGCAACAGTACGGTTCGCCAAGAGTTTCCCGACTTCATCCCGAACGGAGCAGGCGAGTACTGCTTGACGGTGACGGTGAACGATCCGCAAGACCCGGTGACGGAGAACAACTCGACGACCTGGTGCTTCAACGTGAAGGCACGCTACGCAGGGGTGTACCGTGTTGGGTTCGGCGAGCACTTCCGCACGATCCGGGAAGCCTGGGACTCGGTCAGCACCTACGGTGTTGGCGGCCCGGTGACGCTGGAACTGGTGGACGACAGCTACACGGTCCAACCAACCAATAACGACCCATCGCAGCCAGCGTTGGATATGCGTGGATACGTCGTTGGATTGGGAGCGAACAACCCGATCACGTGGCGGCCGGTTGCCGGCAAGACGAACGTGACGGTCAACCTGAAATCGCCATCGGGCATCGGCATCTGGTACGGCCAGAAGGATACCTCGAACCCGAGCGGATACGTCACGTGGGATGGTGGAACCAACAAGGTGCTGCGGTTCGTGCTGGAGAACACAACAGCAACGAACGTCAGCGGATACAAGCGTTTGGCGATCCCGTTCTATTTGGGCCAGGGTGCCTCCAACTACAAGGTGCTCAACAGCCGGATCGAGCCAGCAAGCGGGAACACGTGGAGCCTGAAGAACACGGCCAGCACGGTGACGATTCCAAGCTACAACCAGTCGTTCAACACGTTCACGTTTGTGGATGACTTGGCGCAGGTGATGTCAGCCGGTGTGATGCTTCGGAACTCGGCACCGATTGACGGAGCCACAGGAACGAACTCGCAAAAGCGCGACACGCTTCGGAACCAGAACAACGTGATCAGCGGGAACGTGATCCGTGACTTCGGCATGGGAATCGCCTCGGTGGGAGCCGGACCGCTGTACGTGGTTGACCTTGGTGCCTACGTGGAGTACACGAACCAGAACAACCAGTACACCGGGAACCAGATTTGGAACTCAGGTCGTGCGGGTGTGACGTTGGTGTATGAGAAGAACTCGGTGGTGAGCGACAACTGGATCAACGGTGTTGCGAACACGTCGAAGACGATGTTGCATGGCGTTGGCATTGCGATCACCAGCGGTGGGGAACGCCTCGAACAACCGTGGGTACTCGAGCGACATCACGATTGAGCGGAACCGGATTGCAAACATCAGCACAGTTGTTGGAGTCAGCGGTGGTATCGCTGCCGACATCAACGAGAACGTGTTTGTGTCGCCATCGAACCGGACGTACCGATTCCCGAACAACGGGGCATCGAACCTGAAGGTATCGAACAACATGATTTGGAACTATTGTGGGGGCAGCACCCTTGCAGCCATTGCGATCACGCCAGAAGGGACGAACCGTCTGGACTTCGTGATGACGGGGAACCAGGTCAACAACAACACGATCTACAACACAAGTGCCTGCAACATGCAAGCGGTGGAGTACGGGATTTTGATGGACCGTGCGCAAGGCTCGGTTCAGAACAACATCGTGGCGTTGACAGGAACCAACAATCCAACCGCACTTCGGTTGGTGGGATCGGAGTTGAAGACGAAGCTGATCTCGAACCACAATATTCTGTGGTACCGAACGGGATGACGGGATCGTTGCAGAACCTGTCAGCACAAGGGTACAAGATTCCATCGCCACCAGTGGCGACGAACCTGAACCAATGGCGGTACCTGACGGGAATGGACATGAACTCGATGCAGGGTGACATCACCCAAGAGTTCGTCTCGACGTATTCAGGTGGCGTTGACCTGCACATCCAACCGATGTACCGTGGTTCGATTGCGAACAACCGCGGGACGAAGGTTGCGGGGTTGACGAACGACATTGACATGGAGCCACGCGGCTCGGCAGCATTGAACGGTCGGTACGACATCGGAGCCGACGAGTTCACGGGTCACATCCGCAACCACGATGTGATGGCCGAGGACATCTTGGGACCGGTGGGGTATCGTGCCTCAAGCGGCCAGTTTAGTGATGCAGAGTACATGATGGTTGACACGGCGGTGAGCCTTGTGGGACGCCTGCGGAACGTGGGTGGCCAGCCGGTGCCATCGAACGCAGCAACGATGACGGTGCAACGGTGGACGGGGACAACGTGGGTGACGGTTGCGACAATGAACAAGAGCGCAAGTGTGGACGTGAGCGAGCAGCGGAACGTGGCGTTCGGGATGTTCATGCCGCAGACGCTTCGCGAGTTGGGCCAAAGCGATCCATACTACGGCCAGGATGCGAACGTGAGTCCGCTGTACCGCCTGCAGTTGCGGAGCGGAACGGACGACAACGTGACGAACAACCGGTACGAGAAGATCGTGCGGTTCTACGTGTTGCGTGCAACGCGCCGTGTGTTGGTATCGGTCGAGAGCTACCAGCCATCGAACGTGACGAACAGCGGGATCAGCGACCCAGTGGTTCTTGGGAACAAACTGAACGCGGACTCGGTGATCAGCGCGATGAATCAGATCGCCTGGGATCGGACGAACGGGCTTGGAACGGAAGACTTCGACATCTTCCAACGTGATATGTGGCCAAAGGAGAACCTGGACTTCCGCCCATGGAAGACGGTGATCTGGGCACAAGGCGAGGAAGCCGAAGGGTTGGAAGCTGAAGAGCGTGCAGCATTGAAGAGCGCGCTGGAAAGCCGCACGATGAAGGACAAGACGAACCTTCTGATTGCAGGTCAGGACGTAGCACGGAAGCACGACGTGGTGTTGACGGCTGGGAACGGTCAGATTGCCGACAAGGAGTTCGTGAACAACTACCTGCGTGCAACGTACTCGAAGCCGACGCAGCCAGCGAACTACAGCGGGTTGCGGATCAAGGGGATCGCATTGTCGCCGAACAAGTTCGAGATGATCCAAGGGACTGGAGTGACGAACGATCTGCCACCGATGCCAGGAGTGCTGAAAGTGACAGTGAACTCTGACGGAGTGGCGAAGTCATCGCATCAGTACATAGACTTGCCACCGGTGCCGGATCCAACGATCCGTCAGGACACGACGGCGGGAGTGGCATCGAAGGGAGTGAAGAAGCAGGTGGTGTACTACGCGTTCGACTGGCGTCACGCAGGTCGGTTCTGGCCGGAGCCAACGCAGAGCGGCGTGAAGCGGTTGGTGTTGGCAGGGTTGGACTTCTTCGGATACAACACATCGGAAGTGTTGCCGATCAAGCTGTCGTCGTTCGCGGCACAGCAGACGGGTCGCCGTCAGGTGACGGTGGAGTGGACGACAGCCGGGGAGGAGAACGTGAGCGCGATGGAGATCCAGCGTGCCGAGGTGATGGAAGCCGTGACGGGTGACGTGGTCGGGGAGTTCAGCGTGGTAGATCGCCAGGCAGGTCGCGGAACAGCGACGGTGGGAGCGGAGTACCGGACAGTGGATGGTGGAGTTGTGGGTGGCCGGACGTACATCTACCGGTTGGTGACGGTGAACACGGACGGGACAGTGGAGATCAACGACCAGCGTCAGGTGAAGGTAAGCGGCGATGAGGCGATGAGCCTAAGCGTGGTGGTGGCCCCGAACCCGATGGTGGATCGTGGAAGCGTGCAAGTGGAGTTGGCAGAAGGTGGCGAAGGCCGGATCGTGCTGTACGACGCAAGCGGGAAGGAGGTAAGCGAGGTGTACAGCGGGGCGATAGTGAGTGGAGTGACAGAATACTCGTTGCCAGTGAGCGAGTTGGCGAGCGGAACGTACACCGTACGGATCGAAGTGGCGGGCCAAAGCCCAGTGGTGAAGAGCGTAGTGGTGAAGAAGTAAAGGAACGAACCTCCCCCCCTCCGCAAGGGGGGGGAGAAGGATAAACAGAATACCCAAGCGGCCACCAGCACCCAGCTGGTGGCCGCTTGGCGTTTTTACCAAAATGATATTCAGAGGAAGAATTCTTTCGCTTCCATTGAAATCCTGCTCGTAACCTCGTATTCTTGCAAGGGTTTACAGGTACTGGCTGCATAACCTATTCCTTCACTCATTCAGATAACACGATGTCCTTTCGCGTAATAGTTCTCACGATGCTTGCTGCTGGGCTTATCGCTGGTTGCACCACCGATCCTGAGTTCCCTGAAAAATCGGTGCAAGTTACCGTCAGCGATTTGCCTTCGCTTGATGACCAAGCCAATTACCACCTATGGTTCAGTTATCCTGAAGACCGTGCAAACAATGGCAGCACGCCGTTGGATAAGGTGCAGCATGGGGATAAGGAGTATATCAATGTTGGAGCCTTCCGTGTGGGGGCTGATGGTGCGCTGGTTTCGCCAACGGGCGGGGCAGTGACGTTCGCAATTCCCAGCGGCTATAATCCCAACTTGGTTGAGGATGCTATCCTGACAATAGAAAGCTCCGCAACCACACCTTCAACGCCTGGAGCAAGGATTGCTGGCGGCGTGTTCACGGGAACCGCCACGGTTGGCCGCTGCACGCTTACCGTAAAATCCAGCGATGCTTTTGGGGTGGCGATTCAGTTGGACTCTTCACTGCTTCGGACCTACTTCCTTGATGCCCCAACCAGCCTGCCCGTTGATGATTTCATGCAAGGCATTTGGTTCGGTGCTGTTAATGGCACGGCGGTGCGCCCTGGGCTATCGCTTAGCCCGCAACCGCTCAGCACCGGGAACAAACGCTGGACCTACGAGGCTTGGCTGGTGCAGCGGCAGGGGGCCTTGGTTGATTCCTACATCTCGCTTGGCCGGTTCGACAGCATTGACGCGCCCGATAGCAATGGCCCAGGAGCTGGAGTCGGAGCAAACCCCTCGGAGGCGTATCGAATCCCTGGTGAGGATTTTGTTGCCACTGGTGCCGAGCGTTCCTTGAACGATGGCAGCTACCGCGTGGTGGTCTCGTTGCAGCCAACCGATATTTCGCTGCGCCGCCCGCTGTTGCCGCTGCTGCAAACCCGCGAACCAATCCCCGCAGCGGCCACACGCCAGCAAAGCCTTCCGCTATCGGTCAACACAACGTTCCCTGTGGTGCAAGTGACGCTCAATCGCTAACCATCATCATCGAACTTTTGTTTGCCATACCCTAGACCTCTTTCAAAAGTCTAGATTACGGGTTATGTTTGGGGTCAACCAATATAAGGAAGAAGGATGCGCTACGCAGAGATTTGTGATCGTTCACCGGAACAATTTCGACGCTTAACGGGTGTGTTGCCGACAACCTTCGAGGCAATGCTCAAGGTCATTCGTGCAGCACGGCGAGAGTTTGGTCGCCCACCGAAACTGGTGTTGGCCGATCAGCTGTTGTTGACGCTGCTGTATTGGCGTGAGTATCGAGCGCAATATCACCTTGCAGCGGATTTTGGGATCAGCGAACCGACCTGCGGCCGGATCATTCGGCGAGTGGAGGATGAACTCACCCAGAGCAAAGAGTTTCAATTGCCGCAGCGTCCGCAGCCGCGAGGCGGGGACATAGAATTTGCCGTGATCGTGATCGATGCGACAGAAAGCCCGATTGAACGGCCAAAAAAAAGCAAAGGGAGTACTACAGCGGGAAGCGTGGATGCCACACAATCAAGACGCAGGTAGCCATGGCGTTGGGAAGTCGTCGGATCCTCAAGACAGAGTTTGGGGTTGGAAGCCAGCATGATTTCTCGTTATTGAAGCAGTGTGTGGGTCGGGGGTATAAGCGATTGTTGGGGAGTGGGAGTTGTTGGATGGCGGATTTGGGATATCTGGGGTTATCGAAGATCCAGAGCAACGTATGGTTGCCGCACAAGCGGCGGAAGGGGGTAGCATTAGGGGATTGGGAGAAGGAGGAGAATCGTGAGCATTCGCGGAAGCGGATCGTGATTGAGCATGTGTTTGGTCGGTTAAAGGTGTTCAAGATCATAGCGGAGAAGTATCGAAATCGTCGCAAGCGATTTGATGTGAGATTCAACCTCATCGCCGCCATCCATAATTTTGAACTCCCTTGAAAACTACTTTTGAAAGAGGTCTCCTGATGTTACAAGCCATTCCCTTCCGTTGCTTCCTTCTTCTGCTGGTCTTGTTGCCAGCGGAGAAAACCTTATCGCAGCCGTTCGAAAGGCAATGGGAGTCCATTATCGTGGAATCGGAACAGGGGATCCAAATGGTCAATCCTTTTTCGGGAGGGCTGTACCAGCCGCGCATCGGATTGCGTGACGTAAACGGCGACCACATCCCCGATCTGTTCACGCTGAACCCCGATAACGTGCTGCGGCTGTATTGGAATTATGGCGACTTCATCTTCCGCCGCGCCTTCCCTTCCCCGTACGACTCGCTTCCGGTGCGCCGCTGGTTTCGCTTTGCCGATATTGATGCCGACAACGACGACGACCTGTTCAGCAGCGGCGCGACCTCGGAGGTGCTGCTCTATCGAAATAATGGAACACAAAAGAAACCCCTGTTCTCTGCAATTGCCGACACAGTGCGTGGTGCCGATGGTTCTCCTATCTACACCCAGCAGGAAACCGTCCCTTCCTTTGTGGATATTGACGCTGATGGCGATTTGGACCTGTTCTACGGCAAGGTTGATGGTGCCATTAACTTCTACGAAAACACCGGAACGCCACAATCTCCGGTCTTTACCTTCCGAACCGATTTGTACATGGATATCATGGTGATTGCAAGCCAAGCAAAGCCGGAAGAGGGGGCGGCAACGCAACGCGAGCAGCAGAACGAACGGCATGGCGCAAGCGTGCTGGGGTTTGCCGATATTGATGGCGATGCAGATCTAGATATTCTGTTCGGTGATTTCTTCACCGAGCGGTTGCTCCTGTTCCACAACGACGGCACACCGCAGAAAGCAAAGTTCGGAATGAACCGTTTGGACACTGCTTTCCGGGGAATGGGCGACGATGTGCAAAGCCTTGGATTTAACCAAGCCGAAGCAGGCGATATAGATACTGATAATGCTCAGGATGTCCTTGTCTCCTCGCTTCTTCCCAACAGCCAGTTTGCACCGCTGCAAGTTTTCCGCAACGTCGGGACCAACACCGCGCCGATGATGCGCCGCCAACAGAAGGACCCAACCGATGAGATTGACGTTGGCGAATATGCCGTCCCCGCCCGTATCAAGGATTCTCGGAGGGATGGTGTCCTGATCGGTTCGCTGGAGGGGACACTCACCTACTATGAGATGAGTTTCCCAAATGGAAGCCAAGTATCCACGTGGCGCAAGAAGGAAACGTTTGGCGTTCCTGGCTGGCAGCGTACCGCCCCCGCAACGGGTGATCTTGACGGAGATGGCGTGGCCGAGGTGGTGATTGGCGGAGTGGTGGAAGACCCCACAAAGATGATCTCCATTTGGAAATTCCAGGGGAATCGGTTGGTGTTCTCCGAGTCGCTTGCCGATGTGAGCGGAATCAACACAAACGTCTCACCCTCGCTTGGTGATCTGGACAACGATGGCGATTTGGACCTGTTGGTTGGCGCGCAAAATGGCCAAGCATTCTATTTCCAAAACGTCGGAACCCCCACCACGCCAGCGTTTGAACGCGCATCGCCACCGCCGCCGTTCGATGCGCTGAATGCCGGGCGCGACTCGGCCCCGCGAATGGCCGATATTAACCGAGACGGGAAGATTGACGTTATTGTCGGGAATGCCACGCCGTCCGGCCCCTCGGGCGGGCGGCAACGTGATGGCATTCAATTCTATCTTAACAACGGCGAAGGAGGGTTCCAGAAAAGCCCAGAATTCCCCGATATAGATTTCCCTGATCGTTCCAATCCCGCCCCTCTGTTCTTCCTTGACTCCGAAGGTTCGTGGTTGATTGTGGGAATGGAGGCCGGAGGGCTACAAGCCTACTATCAACAAGGGGGTCCCATGGATGCGCCGGCGGTGCCCCAATCGTCGCCCATCGGAATCACCCTGCAGCCCAATTTGCTGAGTGGTGAACAGGCAACAATCGTGGAATGGAATGCGGAGGAATCTCGTGGGGAATTACGAATTACCGACCTGCTGGGAAAAGAGTGGTATCGGCAAGAAATCACAGAAAAAACTGGAAGCCTAAGAATAGTGCTTCCAAAACTGCCCGCAGGAACGTACGTTTGCAGCATGGCGACCAGTGCCAGTGTAGTTGCGGCTCCGTTGATACTCATCCGATAAGTGGCGGTGAGTCCCTTCGTAGAAGCCTGCAAACTGGAACCGACGCGGCAATCTCGGTTCAGCCATCTCAACCAGAGCGGAAGCAGCCCGGCGTACTTCGGGTACGCCACACACGTCGGGTTGCTTCCCTCATTATGGGTGAAAACGGGAACTCCATCTCCCTACTCTTTTCACCGATCTCACACACTCTTCCTCTCTCTCTCTCTACGCCGTCGCTCCGCCGCACGAGCTTCCCGCGCCAGCGGTGCAGCCAAAACAATGGTCAGCAAAAACGATTCGGCGCGCCAGCAGTGCATCAAAATCCCAATCGAAAATCGTTTGCGGCGCGGCGGACTCCACCGGCAACTCCAGCATCTGGTTGAAGTCGCAATCGCTTAGCCGGCCATCGTAGTTGACGCTAATCTGCGAGCGGCACATCACCCCTTCGGCAGCGGCGGGATTGAAGGCGTTCAGCAGTTTTTCCATGTAGGAATCGTAGCCGCCATGCCGCACAAGGTCCGCTTTGAATCGGTGAATCGGCATATTCGTGATGGTGAATAAGCTGTTGAAATGCAGCCCGAATTTCGCCGCCAACTCACGCTTGTAATCAGCCTCCAAACCCGCTTGCGCTGCCGGAAGAAACGCCCCCACCGGGTTGTACACCAGGTTCAGCACCAATCCGCTTCCATCCTTCGCGTAGCCAACATCATTTAGCCGCCTCATCCCCTCGATGGACTTGTTGAACACCCCACGCCCACGCTGCTTATCGGTGAAATACTGCGAGTAGTAGGGGAGCGAACTCACCACCTCGCAACGATGCTCGGCAAAAAATTCTGGCAGATACTCCTTGCTCTCCCCAGTGACCGGGTTGCCATCGAACTGCACGGTAAGGTTGTGGCGGACCATCACGTGCTTCCCAAGTTTTTTTGCTTCGGCCACCATCCAATCAAAATGTGGGTTCAGCTCCGGCGCGCCGCCGGTGATGTCCAGCGTGGCGATCTGCGGGTGGGCCGCAAGCACCTCGATCACCCGCTGCGCGGTGCGCTGGTCCATTGCCTCGGTCCGCTTTGGCGAGGCATCAACGTGGCAATGCAAGCAGGCTTGGTTGCACAGCTTCCCAACATTCACCTGCAACGTGGCAAGCGATGCCGGGGGCAGCTCCAGCGAGTGCTGTTGAATCTTGTCGTGGAAATCGTATGGCATCGTCGTGAAAGAAATCAGTGCTTGGTGAACTCACTTGCCGGCTGCCGGGCCGCAGCTGGTTGCTGCTTCATCGTTAGCCCAATCACCCGCGCCCAATTTTCGTGGGCAAGTTGTTGGATTGTGGCATCGTCGTAGCCGTGCTGGCGAAGCGCGTGGATCAGTTTGGGAAGCCCAGCCACGTCGCCAATTTGTTGCGGCATGGCGGCTCCGTCGAAATCGCTGCCGAAGCCAACACGCGTTGGGCCAAGCCGCTCCACCAAATAATCAAGGTGGCGGATCATCGTTGCAATCGGCGTGTCGGTGGTTTGCCCGCCGTCGCTTCGCAGGAAGATGGTGGCGAAGTTCAGCCCCACCATCCCATCGCTGTCGCGGATGGCGTCCAGCTGGTAATCGGTAAGATTTCGCGCCGATTTGCACAACGCCCAGGCGTTCGAGTGGGTGGCAACCAACGGCGCGTCGGTCAGCGCGGCCACGTCGCGGAATCCCCGCTCGTTCAGGTGGGAAAGGTCAATCATCACCCCAAGCCGATTGCACTCGCGCACCAGCCGCTTCCCCGCGTCGGTCAGCCCCGGGCCGGTGTCGGGCGTGGCGGGGAAGGCGATTGGAACGCCATGCCCAAACGCATTCGGACGGCTCCAGACAATTCCCAACGAACGCAAACCCGCTTGGTAGAAAACGTGCAACGCCTCCAGATCGGTGTCAATCGCCTCGGCACCTTCAAAGTGGAGGATTGCCGCCACAACGCCCGCCGCCAAGCACTGGCGAACCTCCGCTGCCGAGCGGACCACCTTCACCTTCCCGTTGGAAGCCGCCTCAATCTTGAACAACGTTGCCGACATCGCCATTGCAAGCCGCTGCGAGGTTGGCAAATCCAACGGCGGAGGAAGCGGCATCAGATACCCACCGCCAGGAACGGGCTGGAACCCGCTCCCTTTCCCCTGCGGAGGAAGCCACACCGCGAAGAACCCGCCGCCAAATCCCCCTTCCTCCATTCGTGGCAGGTCCAAATGGCCTTCGGTGTTCCGCCGGAACACGCTGGTTCCGTCGCGGTCGCCAATGGCATACAGCCGGGAAAGAAGATCGTTGTGTCCGTCGAAAATGAGCATGGTTGCCGTGAGTTGGTTGTTGGAAATTGGCCGGATGGAAATGGGCCGCATGGAATGGGCGATGCTTGGGGAAGAAAAGCCTTCCCCAAGCTCACCGCTGCGTCTCTCAGTCTCTAAGTTTCTCAGTCTCTCAGTTGGATCAGGCTCCCACCTTCTCCAATCCATTCAGCATCTGCACGCCGTGGACCAGCGAGGCCCCCCCGCGGACGGCAGCGGCAACGTGAAGTGCCTCGGTCATCTGCTCCGGGTCCGCCCCTGATTCAAGGCATCCGGTGGTGTAGGCATCAATGCAGTACGGGCATTGGATGGTGTGGGCAACGGCAAGGCCAATCAGCTGCTTTTCCCGTTTGGTCAACGCGCCGTCGGTTCCGGTGGCCATTCCGTAGTACTCAAAAAATTTATCCATCAGTGCGCGCTGGTGGGTTCCAACATCGGCAAAGCGGGCAAGGTCGTTCGATTCGTAGTAGGTGGGCATCTGGATTGTTGAGTAAGAGTTGTTGGTTGAGTTGATTGATGTTGTTGAGTTGATAGCGTCGGCTATCGTCCAATTGCTGCAACGCCGTAGGCCGCCGGGTCAATGGTCATCCGTTCGGAAGCTGGCCGAACCCCGCTCAGCCATTCGGTAAGATTATCGCAGAAGTTATCCAGGTGGGTTATCTGCTGCACCCCTTGCTCCACAATCCCATCCAACGTGGTTGCAAACAGCAGTCCGCCGTGCTGCTCGGTCTCCCAGGAAATAATCTCCCCCTCTCCATTCCGCTGCACAACCCTGGCCTGTTCGGGAATGCGGGTGTAAACGCCGTGAGTGTGCCAACACGCATGGCGCGGGCGCAAACCCCGGAAGAGCGGATGTTGGAAATCGGTGCTGGCCACCGGGGGATTGTTCGGGTTCGTGACCCACCAGTAGTTGTTCACGGGGCGGTCCTCCCACTTCGCGCCAATCCAATCGGGGCGGCTGTCCCCTTCCACAAAAACGGTTTTCCCTTCCGCCAAAAAACGGTAGATCACGTCCTTCCGTTCGGCAATGGCATCTTGGTTCGATTGGAACGGAATCACCAGCGCGCGCATTCCGGCAAGGTGCGCGTCGGTTAGGTCGTGCACGTAAATCAGCCGGTAGATGTCGCGGTATTTCGGCGCGGTCGCAAACACGTAATGGGACCAGACCCCGTTAAACAGCAATGCAACGTTCTGCATGGTTCACCCTTTGCGATTGGTGGATATGTGGTCAAGGAAATTTCGGTAGAGTCGGGATAGGGCGTGGTCGCTGCTGCCGTCGTAGGAGAAATCGGCAAGCGGCCCGCTGGAGGTTAGGATCATTCGCCCGGGCGTTGTGGCTTCGTCAATCACCACCATTGCCCGCCCCCACGTATCGGTTAGCAGTGGGTCCGCTTCGGCTGCGGGGGTGATATAGCCGCAGGCCCACCAGCCGGAGATTCCGTGGCTGAAGATCAGTTCATCAATATTGACCCCATCAAGCAAGTTGTGGCGGTCGGTTCCGGCGGCGTAGCGGACCTCAATCGTCCGGCGGCTGTTATCCATTTGCCAGTGGTTGCCCGGGACCCACGCGGTGAACCATCCATCGAAACAGAGAAGCGATTTGCCGGCATCAAGAAACTCCCGAACAACGCTTTTTGCATCCAACATGGCAACGTGGTCGGACCCGTTGGGAACAACCAGCGCGTCGGCGGTGGCAAGCGCCGCAGCAAGCCGCTCGGGGAAGCCGGGGCCGGTGCGGACAAAGCCGTAGCGGACCTTCTCGGTGGGCTGGAACATCAGCTCCAACTCATGGATTCCATTGTGAACCACAATAGCAGTAAGCATACAGGTTGCGGGTTTACGGTTGCAGATTTACGGCGTGTTGTTGATTGCGGTGTTGGAAGGGGGCAACGGCTGCAACACCGGAAGCGGAAACTGGCCGGTGGTGCCGTCGCGTGGGCGAAGCTCCTGAGCGTCGAAGTGATGCTGGAAGAAGTGGTCGCACCACAGGCAGATATTGCCAAGCGCGGCTCCAGCGTCCATCGCCTCCGCGCGGCTGATGCCGATGGACTGGCCCATGCCGTAAGGGTCCCCCTGATTGATCGCTTGGAACACGTCCGACCCGGCAACCCGCCGCAGCACATCGGCCACCTTCTCGGTCCGCGCATCCCCCATCGGGTGGAGCGTTCCCGGGCAGCAAGGGTTGATCTTCCAGAGTTGGATGGAGATTTCTTGCGGCAGCTCTGTCCCCCCCAGAAACCCCCGCCCGCCGGAAAGGATTGCGCAGAAATTATGGGTGTGATCCCGCAGCCAATTCCCTTTCTCCATTGCTCGCCCGCGTGCCCAGTTTCCCCCCAACCACATCTCCTCCGTTGCCCCCCAGAAACCGTAGCTGGCGGAGCCTTGTTTCAGGTAGGTCTCTTTTTCAACTAGTGGGTCCAGGTCGTCGCCGCTCATCCCTCGGGAGTTGAACAGTTCCTGCAACAGTTGGCGGCGTGTGCCGGCGTGTTTGTGGTAGCGGTCAATGCTGGCAATGTCAATGCGGGTGACGCCGCGGGCAAGCAGTTCATCAAGGATTGCCCCGGTAAGAAGGTCGCCGTTGGTTTGCAGCATGATCTGCGTTGCTGGGCCGTACTTCGCCCGCAGCGCGTCCAAGATTGCGTAAAGGATTGCCCGCTCGGCAAGCGGCTCGCCCCCGGAAAGGATCACCCGATCGGCACGGGCCGGAAGGTTGCCAACAACGGCCAAACATTCCTGCAAGCTCATCCGTTCGCCGCGTGGGCCGGAGTTGTTGTAGCAGTGGTCGCACTGGTCGTTGCAAAGCTGCGTGAAGACCCAGTAGATGGATTCGATATGATCAAACGATTGCGGCATATCCTTCAGTTGATGTCTGCTGGCTGAGTGCTTCCCAGAAGGCGATCTCCTCCCGCGCGCCGTAGATAGGGTGGTTGATGAACTCTTGCCGGGTGGCAAACGTTTCCAGCCTCCCTTCGGCCATATATCCGATGCTATCGCCCATCAAGATTGCCTCCTTCAGGTCGTGGGTGACAAACAGCGAGGCGATTCCGTACTGGTGGATCAACTGTTTCATCAGTTGCTGCATGGATGCGCGCGTCTCCGGATCCAGGCTGCTGAATGGTTCGTCCAGCAGAAGCACGTCGGGCGCGATGATGATTGCCCGGCCAAAAGCAACCCGCTGTTTCTGGCCGCCGCTTAATTGGTGCGGCAGCTTTTTTCCATGAGCTTCCAGCCCCAGATGCGCCAACATCTGATTGGTTCGGCTGGCAATTTCGCTGGCTGGAAGGTGGCGTATCCGCAGCCCAAAGGCCACGTTCTCAAAAACCGTCAGATGCGGGAAGAGCAACGGTTCCTGGTAGAGATAGACCACGTTCCGTTGTTCGGCTGGCTTCCGGCTGATTTCGGTCCCATGCAGCCGCACCGTTCCGCCATCGGGAGGGATCAATCCGGCAATGATTTTCAGCAGCGTGGTTTTGCCGCAGCCCGAGCGGCCCAGCACGCTCAGCGTCTGGCGTTCGGCCACCGATAGCCCCACCCCTTGCAGCACCACCTGCTGGCCGTAGCGTTTCGATATCTCTTGAGCGGTTAATACCATGATGTTTTTTTGCGGAGAGTTATCCAACCCGTAGGGCGATTTTTCGGTTCCCCCACAGCATCGCCAGCGGCGGAACCATCAGCAAAATGCTGGCCCCTGCGGCGTAGTAGATGTTGGCTTCGCCGGTGTACAGATAGACCACCATCGGAAGCGTCTGCACCTTCCCCCCGCCAATAAGCAGCGTAAGCCCGTATTGAAACCAGGAGAAGAGGAACGTCTGCAAAAAGCAGAGCAGCAACGCCTGGCGCGAGACCGGAAGGAGCACCCGGCGGTAGGTCTGCAAGGTGGTTGCGCCCAGCATCCGCGCCGCTTCCTCTAGGGCTTTCCGCTCGGCATTCCAGAAGCTGACGAAGAAGATGACAGCAAAGCCCAACGCAAAGATCATCTGGGCGATGATGACACCAACGCCGCTTCCCACCAGTCCCAACCGAAGGAAGATCACATGGACGCAAGCCCCCAACACCACCGGCGACATGGCAAACGGGATGTACGACAAAAAAAGCAACCCCCGCCGCCACCGGTGGTAGCTGACGTACCGCGCCGCCAGAAACCCCACCGCCGTGGACCCAACCGCCACCACCACCGAAATTATTATCGAGACCAGAAGGCTTTGGACCAACCCCTGCTCCCGCTCCCAGATGGTTCCCCACAACCCCAGCGACAAGCGGGGCGGAAACAGATGCGGGAAGGTCCATTGCTCGGCAACGGAGAGCAGAAGCAAGTATGCAATGGGGGCGGCGAACACCAGCCCGGTGGCCGCCGCAACAATCGTCAAAAAAGGGTTGCGCCGATTGCTCATTGCGCTGCCGGATGGTCCATTCTGCGCCACGCAAGGGCAATCAGCAGCAGCGAAAGAATGGTGTACAGGATAGCGCAGATAAACGCTTCCGGTTTTTGCTGAAGGTCGAACATCGCGTAGTTCCGCATGGTCAGGACCGAGATCATTTGGGGGGATTGCGTGCCCAGCAGAAGCGGGACTTCGTACACGCCAATCACCGCCACCAAATGGAGCATCACGGTGGGGAAAGCGCGGTGCAGCAGAATCGGGACCGCCACCCGCGCCGCCCGCTGGCGGCGGGTTGCGCCGATTGTTTGGGCCAACTCCATCAGCTGGCTTATCCGCTGGCTGTGCCACAGCTGCGCCAGCAGCAGCGCAAAAAATGGAACGCCAACCATCACCTGTGCAATGATGATCCCAACGCCGTACTGGTCGTTCACGATTCCCGGAAACTGCGCTGGGGTTTGCAGCAAGCCCAGCGCGTACGCAATCCGCGCCGCCACCCCCGACCCCGAAAACCATTGCAGCACAACAAACGCCAGCACCGTTCCGGGCAACGCCAGCGGAATGGTGGAGAGATGCGCCAACCACCCCGCCGTAAGCGAACGCCGAACCGTCAGGACCAGCAGCAACGCCGCGCCCAGCGTGATGGCCGTTGCCACCACCGCCACCCCAAGGCTGAAAGCGAACGATTCAAAAATTTGGTTCCCTTCCTGGAATGGCCGGCCCCAATACTGCAACGTGAACCCCTGCGACAACAGCCCCGAAAGCCCCAGACTGTAGCCCAGGGCATATGCCAAACCGGCAGCCATTGGAACAATCGCCACCAGCACAAACAACAGGAATCCCAGGCGGTCAAGGTTGCTTCTGGATGACATGAGTTCTGAAATCATCGAACAATCGGATCATGTACTCCGGCGCAAGCTCCATCAAGGCTTTGGGCTGTATCTGCTGGCGCGGTGGGGCATATCGCCGCCCGGGGACGTTGCGGAATTTTGCACCCCACTCCGCCGGCAGCCGGGTGATATCCAGCACGGTTCCATCGCCCCAAACGTTCGGGTCCAGTTTCCGCAGCTGTGCTTCCGGCGATATCAGGAAATTGCAAACCACCATTGCCCCTGCTTTGTGGGCCGAGCGTTTTGCAATCCCCATGTAATGGCTGTTCTGGATTGTTCCGGCATCCAGCACGTAGGCGCGCGCGGTGTTGGGGAAGATCCCTTGCAGCACCTTGTTATCCACCTCGCCATCGTTGTTGCTCATGGTGAAGTTGACCTCGCCATTGGCAAACATCTGGTGAAGCGGAGCAACGGAGGATGGGTAGGTTTTCCCCTCTTTCCAGAAGTATGGCTTCAGGCGGTTGATATATTCCCACAGCTGGGCCGAGTAGGTTGCGTATTTGGCGGAATCGAACGGGCCGGCAATCTGTTGTTCCCCTCCGGCAATGTCAATCAGCAGCGACTTCAGGAAGGTCATGCCGGTGAAAGAATTATCGAACGTGAAGGTTCCCGGGTGGGCTTTCACATACTCCTCCAACTGCTGCCGCGTCCGTGGCGGGTTGGGAACGCGCACGGTGTCGTAGATGATTGCAAGCTGGACGTTCCCCCACGGGCATTCGTAGCCCTCCACCGGCTGCTGGAAATCGGTGTTGATAAACCGGTTGCCAAAATCAATCATCGCGGCGTTCGGCAGCTTGTCAACAAATGGACCATGCAAGGCTTTCACCTGGCGCAGTTGGTAGAAGGTTTCGCCGTTGATCCACATCAGGTCATAACTGCTCTCTTCTTTCCCCGCCTCCGCTTCGGTCATCAGGGTGGAGACGATGGAGTTCCCCTGGTTTCCCACAATGTTCAGCGTCACCCCGTACTGGTTCTTCAGGGCTGGGGCAACGTAGTTTTTCATGTAGTCGTTAATCAGCGGGTCGCCCTGCCACATGGCAAGGGTGACGGTTTGGCCGCGTGCCTCGGCAGCAATCTGCTCCCACGATGCGCTGCTGGGGTCAACCGTCGGCGGCTTGCTGTCGGGCTGCTGGCCACAGCCGATTGGGAGCAAGAACAGGGCAAGCAAGCAAAAGGCAAGCAGGAGTGTTGGGAATTTCATGGAGAAATTGATTCAGAGATTGGTTTGGTAGCTGGGGCGCGTTGCAACAGAAATGCCGTGCGCCCGTGGGCAACAATGCAAGCGGGGAAGGGGCAGCTTCGCGCTTCCCCTTCCCTTGCCATGCTGTTAAAAAAGGAGCCGAGCGCCGAACTGGAATTGGCGAAGCGGAGCAATGTTCCGCTGCACCACCGGGTCGCCAACGTTCCCCACTTGAATCTGGTTGCTTTGCGTGGCGTTGTTGGCGTAGCCGCTCAGGTTCACAATGTTGAAGGCGTTGAAGATGTCGGCACGGACCTCCACCTTCATGGCATTGCTGACCGGGATGCTGTACTGAATTCCCAGATCAACCGTTTTGGACCAGGGGAGCCGGTCGGCATTCCGCTCCACGCCTGGGGTGCGGTCCACGTTTGCCACATACTGGTCGCCGTAGCTGGTTCCGTCGCCGTTCAGATCGGTGGTCCCAAATTTGGTGCCGTCGGCAACGCGGTTTATCGGCTGCCCGCTTTGCAGCAGCGCGGCAACGGAAACGCCCAGATCGGCAATGGGGTAGTAGTAGAAAATGCCGCTGATAACATGGGTGCGGTCGTTCACCGATGGCCCCCACTCTGCCTCGAAATTATTCCCATCCTGCGCCTTGAAGTTGATGTCCTCGGTGTTGTTGTAGGACCGCGACAGGGTGTAGCTTAGGCGGTAGCCGTAGTCGTCGGCCCCTTTCTCTTTCACCACGTTCAGCGATGCCGCCATGTACTCCCCTTTCCCCTCCATTTCCGTCATCACAATGTTTTTTGCCCCGCCTGGAACCACCGCGATTGGGCGGGTGGAGTCGGCAGCCGAGGTGCTGCGCACCACCACGTTTTGCGGGTCAATCGGGTGTAAGGCCGGCGCGTTCAGGTTGTACAGCCGGGGAAGATTGCTCGACTTGGTGTACATCAGGTCCGCGTAAAACAGGGTGTTATCGTTCAGCTGATATTGGTAGCCCAGCGAGACTTGATGGGTCATCGGGTTCTGGTATCCGTTCGGGTTCAGGATGCGCCGCTCGTTGCTGGTGGCAAGCGCACGCGCGCCTTGTTGCGACTCGGACGACGGCCCTTGCAGATAGGTCACGCCGCTTGATATGTCGGCAGTGACGTTGCCGTCGTAGGTGATCTTATCAAGGTCAGTATCGGATGGCAGCAGCCCGCGGTCAATCAACTGCTGAAGCTGCTGGCGATACCCTGCCGAGGTGGAGTTCTGCTGCAGTGCGTCGCTGTAAATGGCGTACAAAATCTTGTCGTAGAACAGCCCGTACCCGCCCCGGATAACGCTTTGCTCATCCAGCTTGTAGTTGAAGCTAAGCCGTGGGGCAATGTTGTCAAGGTCGCCCGCATCGCTTCCGCCAACCGACAGGTTGTCGTAGTCGTAGCGCAGGCCGATTGTGAGGTTCAGATTGCTGCTGACCGAGAAGAGGTCCTCGGCATACACGCTGATGATATTCTGCCGTTCGCCGAACGATTTTGGCTGCAACTCGATGCTGTAATTCAGCACAGCAACGTTGGAAGGAATGTCGTTGATCCCCAGGCCCGCGCCAAGCTGCCGTGCGGCAAGGTCGCGCTGCTGTTGGCCGTTTAGCTGCACCGTGTAGTTCCCGTTCGGGTTGCCGCCGCCGGTCAAGGCAAAATCTGCCGAAAGCAGATCCACGCCGAACTTCAGCCGGTGGTTCCCCGTGGTCAGGCTGATCTTCTGCTGAAGATTGATGGTGTTCTCAACATCATCAAAAACGTAGCCTGGATGCCCAAGCACTGCCAGCGCGTTGTTCCCGCTGGAATCAAGCACAAAGACTTGCGGGCTTGTGGGGTTTGCCGGGTTGGCGTAGTTCCAGCGGAACCGGCTGAACTGCAGGTTCCCTTCGTAGGTGAAGTTCTCGCCGGTGTAGATATTCTGCGTCCCAATCAGCACGGAATTCCGGTCCTGGGTGTTGGCCGATGACGGGAAACCGATCCCCCCTTCCAACCCGCCCCCTTGCCGTTCGATCCCCACCAACCCAACATTTGCCCGCAGCGATGAGCTGAACCGCTCGCTCCAGAAATGATTCACTTTCAGCGAGGCAAAGCTGAAGTTGTTGGTCCCGCGCACCGTTTCGCTGATGTTCAGCTGGGGGACCGAAAGAAGGTTGTCCTTCAGGTCAATCGTCTGCTCAAAATTGGCGTAGAAGAAAGTGCGGTCGGGAACGATTGCGCCGCCAACGGCAACCCCGGCTTGGTGGCGTTGGAATCCATCTTTCACTTGGTTCCCGGAAAGGTCACGCTGGGCGTAGGGATTGCCGGCATCAATCGAAGGTCCCGGGCGGACAAGGTAGAAGACCTCACCCGAAAGGTCGTTGCTTCCGGAGCGCGTGGTGATGTTGAAGATGCCGCTTCCGGTTCTGCCAAACTCGGTGGAGTAGTTGTTGGCCAGCACCGTGACGCTTTGCGCGAAGCCGCTGGGCATGGCAAATTTCTGCCCCCCCAAGAAGTTCTCGTTGTTGTCCATCCCGTCCACCAAGTAGTTGGCGTACAGGCCGTTCACGCCGTTGATGCTGACGTTCGGGGCCTCGGTGAAAAAGCCGGTGGCTTGGGTGACGTTCGGCAGGCGGAACAGCACGCGCGTCAGGTCGCGCCCTTCCACCGGTAAATCTTCAATCTGGCGAGTGGTGATGGTGGAGGAGACCTCGGCGTTGATGCTGTTCAACTCCGCTTCTCCTTTGCCGATCACGGTAATCGTGCGCGACTCCGCTGTCCGTTTCGGAATCAGCACCAGGTTGATGCTGCGCGGTGCGTTCGACCGCAGCACAATGTTGGTGACACGCCCCGGAAGGTATGCCTCGGAGTCATCGGTGGCGATGGAGTACGCGCCCGATGTTGTCAGCCCGAAGAATCGGACTTTCCCTTGTTCGTTGGTGGTGGCGGTGTCGCGGAATCCAATCGCGGGGTTCTGCAACGTCACCACGATTCCAGCAACCGGCTGGCGTGTGGTTCCGTCGCTGATCGCGACCTCGATATCCTCCGCCACCGCAGCCGTGGCTGCCAGCGCGGCAATTGCCGAAGTGAGTAATGGCAAACGCTTGATAAGCGTGCGTAACGGTAGTGAAGTATGCTTCATTAGGTTGTGTGTTGTTGCTGTAACCGACGTGTGATAACGTGCAGCCATCCCCACAGGAATGGATGGAGTTCAAACAATCCGCAAAGCATCCCAATGGCCCACCCCAAACGGAGCGTGGCCGATGCAAGCAGAACGCAAGCCAAATGCAAAAAGAAGCAGACATAGCACAGAGAGCTACGCCGCAATGCAAAGGCTGGAATGGAAAGGGAATGTTAGATCAGCGTCGGTGGCTGGGGGGAGCGGGAAGGTGCGGACGGGCAAGCGCCATCCACGTGGAGTGGGGGGAACGTGAGTACGGCTGAATTGGGGAAGGGGTCAGCACCCCGCTGGTGAAGCCGATGAACTGGCGGAGTGCGCGCCGGGCCGCAGCGGTGCGCCACGTGTCGAAATCAGCGCGGACCGGACCAACCGAAACCGCTTCGGGGAGTTGCAGCAGCCCGGCAAACAGGGCTTCGGTTTGCCACGGCAGCGCAGCAAACTCCGTGAAGTTGACACGGCCAGCGGCAAGGCCGATGATGTAGGCTCCGCCATCGCGTGCGGGGGCAGCGGAAACCGCAAACCCTTGATCGAGCGTGGCAAAGGCGGCGGCAATTTCGTTTGGGGCGATTGTTGGGCAATCGTTGCCAACCATCACCGCCTGCTGGTATCCCAGCGCAAACGTGTCGCGGAAGGCGTTGGTAATCCGCTCGCTAAAATTGCTCCCTTTCTGCGGCAGTGCCGTCAGCCCTTTGACGGGCGTGGACCCAACCACAACCAGATCGGTAGCCGGCCCCGCACTTGTAAGCAGCCGCTCGGTGATGGTTCTGTTAAGCTGCCGATATCCCCCCGCAACACACCCCAGCGGAAGCGGCTTCAGCAGCCCTTCTTCCCGCTCGTCCCGAAGGAAGAGAATAATTGCGCGGCGTGTGTTCATGCGTGTTGAAATCGCGAAATAGAGAGATGAATGGAAGGGAAGATAACGTTGTTCGCTTGGCCACTGCAAGCAAGCCCTGGGAAAAAACTACGAGAGGATGGAGATTTAAGATTGCCCAACGATCCGCGTAGTATCTATCCCCGCCCGGCAGATGTACTCCACAATTTTATTCTACGATGAACAACTGCACGCGGCGTTGGCCGTTGGAAGAAACCTCAAGAAGGTACGTTCCGGCGGGAAGCTCCGGCAACGGCAGCGTGCGAAGCCCGGCGGGGAGCATCGGAAGTTCCTGCTTCGCCACACGTTCCCCGAAGCTGCTGAAAATTTGGAGCATGATCGCCGATGGCCTATCAAGCGAAAACTGCACCGCTGCTGCGCCAGTTGTTGGGTTCGGGAACACCCGCATCGTTGCGGAAGTTACCGCCGCCCGCTCGGCTGCTGAGGTCACCACGGATGGTTTCTGGTAATAGACCTCCTCGGCTTCCCGCACAAGCTCTTCTAACTCCGGCACAACGCCTGCGGCTGCGGTCCCATTTCCACCACAGGTGGTGGTTTGGCTTGGCACGCTATCCAGCACCATGTAGGCTACGGCAAAATGGGCAACATCGCCCGGCTTCATCGTGAAAGGTTGCGAGCCAAGCAGCACCACTTGATCGCCGGCAGTGGTGTCGGGTTCAAAGGATTGTTTCCGCAACAAGGCCGCACGATCTAGGTCGGTGATGGGGTAGGGGATGGAGTCGGACCGCCGCCATGCAGCAAAGCAGCCGACCCTTCCCAGCGTGCGGTAGCTAAGGCGGCTGGCGGTGTCAATCGGGGAGCCGGGTTGGATTGTTGGTGCTTCTATCAGTGCCATTGCCAGCGCGCCCAGTTTCCCGTCAGGCTCGGGATCGCTCCAGGCGTAGCAGGCGCGGAGCGAAAGATCGCGTGCGTAAAAAATGGCATGGTCGTCGCCACGGCGTTGGCCAATGTCCGGGTCCGAAATCTGCGCAACGACACACTCCGAAAGCGTCTGGCCGCTGATGTTGGTGATGGCATATTGAACAATCACTCCATTCCTGAGCGGCCCACTTTTCCAAGCATAGACGTTCTGCTGAACCTGCAACCCGATTGGATATCCGCGCTCGGTTGCGGCGGCGGGGGTGATCTCGTAGCGTGAAAGATCGCGGTCGTGGTAGCGAACGGTGAACTGCTCGTCGGCAAGCTCAACAAACGCAGGATAGCTGTAATCCCCCATTGCCCGCTTGTTGTTCGCTGGCTCGAAAACACCAGGATACAGGGGTGTGGCAGAGGCTTGGGTGGGGACCAGCCACAAGGGCCAGTTTGGGCGGTTGCCGCCGGCTAAAGGTTGCCCGCTCCAGCGATCGTACTCGGTGGAGTGATAGACGATGGGGGGGGCGGCGGTGTCGTTGGCAAAAGCATCGCCGGGGGTTGCCGCGCTTCGGTTGGTGACAGGGTTGTAGGTGGAAAACAGCAACTGCTGGGTGGTGTCGCCAATGGTGCGTTGCGCCCCAAACCACAGCCCACCGCCAAACAGATATTGGGATTTGCTTCCGCGTGGCGCGGTGAAGTTTCTTGTTCGTGTGGAAGGGTTGTAGGCGATGACTCCGTTGTTTGTCACGGAGAACTCAACATTGCTGAGGGTGCTGGTTCCCACCGAGTCAATGGTTTGGGCTGTTGCTGCAATCGTGCCAACAAACGCAGCAAGGATAGGGAGAAGGAAGTGGGTTGCTGGGTGCTTCATCATTGTTCATTGCCAGAATAAAGGGTGATCGGGTCGTGCATCATGGAACTATGATAAAGACAACGATCCTGGCAAAAGTTCTCACCCGCAGATAGTGCAAAAATTTGGTAGGTGACGGGAAGGCCCAGCATCAGCTATCTTTTAAGGGTGATGCGGAAGGTCCCGCCGTCAACAACAACTTCATCGCCGTTGGCATTGCGGGCAACAAACCAAAAGCTCCCGATGATAACCCCAAGCTCTTCATCAATTTTCAGGATGTGGATTTCCCCGCGAACAATCGTTGTGTTGTACGTGTCGGGGAACCCCCCCTGCACTTTCCGTTCGTACGTTGCCCCGTAGTAGATTGGGCGCGAGGTGTCAATCCCCTCCTTCGGGGCGATGTACGGGCCGTTGATAACATACACCCCGGTGTCGCGGATTCCATCAAGCCGCAGGGAGATGATTTCGTAATCCCCCCCAAGCCCGTCGCGGGTGGCTTGGATTGTTAGGTAGTAGGCCCCTTTTACTTGGGCATTATAGACATCGGGGCGCAGGACTTGGGTGGCGAACACCACTTGCTGGGTTCTGTTATCCACGTTGATGGTGGCGTAGATGCTGTCGCCGGGGCTGCGGGTGAAGATGGAGTCCTGCAAGATGGCCGCATCGCGGGCGTTCACCTGGGTGACGACCGGAGCCACGGTTAGCGGGTCGCGGCACGCAGAAAGGCAGATGATGCCAAGCAATCCCAGCGCCATCAGCGATGCTTTGATATGGTGTTGCTGTATCCTCAATGCCGTGCTTCTGCAAACGGAAAGAAACCCAGCCGTAACCCCTTTCTAAAACCGGGGCAAAGCTACTGAGAAAAGTGATTGAAAAGTGAACAGTACAGCACCAGAACAAAAAAAATGGGGGAAGGTTACGCGGGCCAAACGGAAGCAGAACGAAGATTGCAACAGAGGAGCCTTCTTGCGGCAAATCGGCAATCAGTATTTTGTTCCCCAAGCCTTTCTCCGCTCCAAAAAGTAATGCAGCAACAAACCACTACCTTGCTTCAATCAACAATAACCGATTTTTTGCCCCATGAATACTCCGCTGCGCATTGCATTGGTTCATGCTGCGGATGCTCGTAGCGTCCGCACATGGTCCGGAACGGCATACTTTTCTAAGCAAGCCTTCCAACAATATGTGGGGGATGTGGTGGATCTTACCCCCGCCCCATTTAGTGTCACTCCATACAAGGTGGCAGGGCAGGTAATCAAAACGCTGGCAGGGCGCAGATATGATTACGCTCAGGATCGCCCATTTGCCCAGCGATTAGGGAAACATTTCTCCCAGATATTGACCCAGGGGAAGTATGACCTTGTGTTCTCCCCGGCTGGGTCCGCAACCTTAGCCTACCTGCAAACGGATGTCCCCATCATCTACTACAGCGATGCCACATGGCGCGTGCTGCATGACTACTATTACTGCTACACCAACGTGCTACCACGGATGGCCAAAGCTGCTGACCTGTTTGACCGACTATCAATCGAACGCGCATCGCTGGCCCTGTTCAGTTCCGATTGGGCGGCGCGGTCGGCAGTGCACGATTATCAGGCCGATCCATCGAAGGTCCACACCGTTTTTATCGGCGCAAACTTGATGGACCCGCCAACCCGCGCCCAGGCACTTCAGCGCGAAGCAAGCGATCGTATCCACCTGCTGATGGTCGGGGTCTCGTGGGAAAACAAGGGGGGAGCAATCGCCCTGCAGACGTTGCAGGCATTGCTGAGCCGGGGAAAAGATGCGTGGCTGACCGTGGTTGGCTGCAAGGCTCCGGAAGGAGTGGAGCATCCAAGAATGCGGGTGATCCCATTCCTGAACAAGCAGATCCCTGCCGAGCAAGAGCGGTTCCAGGCCCTTTGGCGGGAAGCAACGGTGTTCATCCTTCCAACACGGTTCGAAGCTGCGGGGATTGTCTTCTGCGAGGCCGGGGCCTACGGCCTTCCGGTGGTGGCAACCGCAACCGGCGGGGTCGGCTCGCTGGTGAAAGAAGGGGTTAATGGATACACGCTATCGCCGGAAAGCGGAGGGGAGGAATATGCCAAGAAGATTTTGGAAATTACCAGCGATGCCGGGGCCTACCGGCAGCTGTGCCACAGCAGCCGCGAGGAGTATGAGAAGCGATTGAACTGGGATGTGTGGGGCGCTCGCGTGGCCGAAATCATCGAAACCCAGCTGCCGCAGTTTCGGGGAAGAACCAAATGGAGCATGCTCCAAAAAAAATAGATCACAAGGCTGCGGAAAAAGAGCGTTCTCCAAACTCAATTTTACATTCCACGGTTGCTCCGCCGCTTGGAATCCGCTAAGTTTGCCACCCCTGATTTGTAGTCCGAGTTATGGCGGGTGTAGCTCAGGTGGTTAGAGCGCCTGGTTGTGGCCCAGGAGGTCGTGGGTTCAAGTCCCATCACTCGCCCGCAGGAAAAAGCACTGCTGTTGTCGGTGCTTTTTTCGTTTGTGCGTATCGGTATGCCGTGCGCGCACGGTTTGCTTCCATTCTTACCAAACTCAGTTATGGTTCGCGTTCGCTTTGCTCCGTCGCCAACTGGGCTGCTGCACGTTGGCGGCCTTCGGTCCGCGTTGTACAATTACTTGTTTGCCCGCCACCACGGCGGAAAGTGCATTCTGCGCATCGAGGATACCGACCAAACACGCTACGTTGAAGGGGCCGAACAAAATATCATCGAGATGTTCCGTTGGGCTGGCATTCAGTTCGATGAAGGGCCGCACGTGGGGGGGGAGTTCGGACCGTATCGCCAATCGGAACGGACCGAGCTGTACCGCCACCACGCCCAATTGCTGATTGAACGGGGCACCGCCTACTACGCCTTCGATACATCGGAGGATATCGAGCGGATGCGCGAACGCCAGCAAAAGGCGGGCATTGCCCCGAAGTACGACCGTGCTTCGATGCGGAACCAGTTCACGCTGGGACCGGAGGAGACCCAGCGACTGCTTGCCGAAGGTGCCGAACACACCATCCGCCTGTTCGTTCCGCTAACCGGCGAAACCCGCACCACCGACATCGTCCGCGGCGAAAGCGTCTTTGCCAACCGCACGATTGATGACCAGATTTTGCTGAAGTCCGACGGCTTCCCAACCTACCACCTGGCCAACATCGTGGATGACCACTTGATGGGCATCACCCACGTGATCCGGGGGGAAGAATGGCTGCCGTCGTTGCCAAAACACGTGATCCTGTATGATGCCTTCGGTTGGGAGAAACCGCAGTTTGCCCACTTGCCACTGCTGCTTAGCCGCGACCGGAAAAAACTCTCGAAACGGGATGGCGACGTTGCGGTCCAGGACTACCAGGAAAAAGGATACCTGCCGGAAGCATTGGTGAACTTCGTGGCACTGCTTGGATGGAACCCAACTGCCGACCGCGAAATCTTCACGATGGAGGAGATGATCGCCATGTTCGATCTGGAAAAGGTCAACAAAGCCGGGGCGATTTTCGATGTTGACAAGCTGAACTGGATGAACGGAATGTACCTGCGCCAGCTCCCCTCCGAACGCCTGACCGATGAGCTGATGCCACTGCTTCAGCAAGCCGGAATCAATGGTGCCGAACGCGAGTACGCCGCTGCGGTGATGAACTTGGTGAAAGAACGGATCAACTTCGTGAGCGACCTGCCGGAGTTTGCCGACTACATGTTCGGCCCGGTGAAAAACTTCGACGAGGAGTACGCCGCCAAGCATTGGAAACCGGAAACCACCGGGCAGATTTCCGAGATCGCAAACCGGCTGGATGGCCTAAGCGATGCCGACTGGAACACCGCAGGGATTGAAGCAGTGATCCGCGCCTACGCCGAAGAGCTTGGGCTTTCGGCAGGGAAGCTGATCCACCCGCTTCGCTACGCCATTACCGGCAAACGCGTTGGGGCGGGAATGTTCGAGACGATGGAGGTCCTGGGGAAAACGGAATCGCTGCAACGCCTGCGCACGCAAGCTGCGGCGCGGTAGCTTCCGCACAAACGCAGGGGCGCGCGCGGACCAATCCCGCCATTCTCTTCCTGAAGAAATTTTCTTTTGAGAGGATTTCCTCCAGCGAAATAGAGAGCAGTGAAAATAGAGAGAGCCGTTGTGCTGGACCTTGTGTCACACAACGGCTCTCTCTTTCTATTTCTGGCCGCTCCTTCTGGATTCTATGGCTGCGGTCCAGCCGATAGCTTCTGCGCCATGTTCACGTAGCCCCGGACGGTCGTCTCCAGCCGCGTGACGTGGGGGGGATCGGTCAGCCTTCCTTGCTCATCGAAGGCTTTCTGGGCCGATGCCAACGCGTACATGTCGGGATAGAGCATCAGCCCGTTCCCTTCCAACGGAATCCGCAATTGCCACAACCCGCGAATGCCGCCAACCACAGAAGTGGAGGCCGACATCACCAGCCCATGCCGCCCGCGGAATGGGGTGGGCTTGGCGCGGGAGGCCCAATCAATTGCGTTCTTCAGCGCGCCCGAGATGGAGTAATTGTACTCCGGCGCGGCAATCATTATCCCATCGGCAGCGGTGATGCGCCGCACCAATTCTTGCGCCCCCGGCGGAAGTCCCTGCTTGGCTTCCACATCGCCGTTGAACAGTGGCATATCGAACTCATGGAAATCGGCAAGGTCCACCGTCGCGCCTGCGTCGCGGGCGATTTCCACGGCAAGGTGCAGCAGCTTTTTGTTGAACGATTCCCGCCGCAGCGATGCAGCAAATGCAAGGATGGTCATGGCTATTGGTCTGTGTTATGAGCAATGCAAGGAGGTTCCCCCCCTCCCTGAGTTTGCTCATGGATGGATAAAGGATAAAGAGAGAGAAGGGGGAAAGGGAGAAGGGGGATTAGGGAAGATCGAACAGGAGGATTTCCGCTGGGGAGATTGCGCGCAGCTTCACGGCGGACTCCTCGCTAATGGCCGCGCCATCGCCGGCCGTCATGGCGATTCCGTTCAGCTCAACATCACCCCGAACAACCTGGGCATACGCGTACCGCCCGGCTGATAGGGCATGGGCAACCTGCGCTCCTTCTTCCAGAATGGCCGAGTAGAGAGCCACGTTTTGTTGGATACTTACCGATCCGTCGTTCCCATCGCGGGTGACGATTGGGGCAAGGCGGTTGGTCCGTTCCTTGATGCTGAACATCTTCTGGGCATATCCGGGGTCCCCACCGGCGCGTTCCGGCAGCAACCAGATTTGCAGGAAGTGAACGGGTTCGGTGCTGGAAGCGTTGTACTCGCTGTGGGTGACGCCCCGCCCGGCACTCATCCGTTGAACCTCGCCCGGGCGGATCACGGAGTTGTTCCCCATGCTGTCGCGGTGTTCCAGCCCCCCTTCAATCACGTAGGTGATAATCTCCATGTCGCGATGCCCGTGGGTTCCGAATCCTTCCCCTGGTTGCACGCGGTCCTCGTTTATCACCCGCAGCACACGGAAGCCCATCTGCTGGGGATCGTAGTAGTTGGCAAACGAGAACGTGTGATATGTGTTCAGCCAGCCGTGGTCGGCATGGCCCCGCTGGTTGTGTGGCCGAAGAATAATCATGGTGAAACTCCGTTGTCAGTTTGGAAAAACGTTGCCGTTAGCGAAGGGAGAAGAAGAAGGGGGGGTGAAGGAAGCTCTTCTTCGCGGAATGCTCTTACTCCACCAACACCCCCATCCTCCCCATTTTGTAATCCCTGAACGCCTCCAAGATTTGGGTCTGGTCGTTCATCACAAAGGGGCCGTGGGTGACGATCTCCTCGTTGAGTGGTTCGCCGGTCATCAGCAGTGCGCGGGTTGGTTCAAGGGAAGTGAAGGCAATGCCGCTGCCGTTGTTGTTGAACGCCACCAGGTTCTTTTCAATCACCCTCCCGAAACCTTCAATCTGGATGCTGCCGCTTAGCAGGTACAGGAAGGCATTGTGCGATTCAGGAATCGGGAAAAATATGCTGCCACCTTCTTCCGCTTGGATGGTGACGGCGTTCACCGGGCTGAGCGTTGGGATCGGCCCGGTCAGCCCCAGCATCTCCCCAGCGATGACGTTGAACCGCACGGTCCCATCATCGTTAGTGGCCGATGGCGTGTCGGCTTTGGTTAATGGATAGTAGCTGGGTTGGTCCATCTTGTGGGCGGCGGGGATATTCACCCAAAGCTGGATCAGCTCGTTGAAATGTTCCACCGGGCGTTCGCTGTGGATCACCCCCATCCCTGCGTTCATCCACTGGGTTCCGCCGGCATGGACGGTGCTGTCGTTCCCACGGCTGTCGCGGTGGCGCAGGCCCCCTTCAAACAGGAACGTCACCGGCGCAAAACCACGATGCGGGTGCGGCCCCACGCCGGCATGGCGCAGGTCCATGTTCGGGGAAACGTCCATCACGCCATGATGGAGCAGGATAAAGGGGTCAAGGTATTCCAGCTCCTGCGATGGCAACGGCTGGCGAATGGGAATTCCCCCCATGTCGAATGTGCGTGCGGGGGCAACGGCTGCTACGGTTCGGTTCGTGTTCATACAAGCGTATGGATATCAGTTCGTTGAAAGCAATGTGCGATTACCCGGGTCAAGAAATGGGGAATCAGTTCTTGCCGCTGCTGGCAAAGGGCTGATTCCCCTTTTCTCTTCTTCTCGTCTCTGTGATTTCTTTTGGCTATCGTGAGCGAAGCCAAGATTCAGCATCCTTCAATTCAGGATGAACCTTGCGCAGGTCTTCGATCTTGGCCGTATAGCCGCTGCTGTTGAACCACTCGAACATGGCTCCCATGTCTTCGTTGTAGGCTTTCACTTGGTCAACGGTTAGGGGGACGAAGTGGAGCGGCTCGCCGGTGATGGCGGCGTATTTCTGGGCAAGCTGTGGGATCGTGATCTCGTCGCCGGCCAGCTCTATCTCGCGCCCAATGTACTCTTCGGGGTTGTTGAAGGCCACCGCCGCAAACGCGCCGATGTCGTCCACGGCAATCATCTGCAACGGGCGTTCCGGGTGCATTCCCATCGGCAGGACCTTTCCCGTCCCTTCTTCGGCGGGCTGCGCCATGACGTTCAGGTTATCAAAGAAAAACACCGGGCGAATAACCGTGGCCGGCAGTTGCAGCAAGCGGATATGCTGCTCAACCTCCCACTTACTTTCAAAGTGTGGGATACCGGTGTTCCGCTCGGCCCCCCCGACCGAAGTGTACAGGAAGTGCTGCACGCCAGCGGCTTTGGCGGCATCGGCCACGGCTTTTCCCTGCCGGATTTCTCCTTCCACTCCATCGGTCCATGTGTTCTGCACGCTGAAAACCCCGTGGACTCCTTCCATTGCGCTGGCAAGCGTGGCGGGGTCATCAAGGTTGGCCTGAACAATTTCGGCACCGGCATCGCGCAGTGCTTGCGCGGCTTCCCCTTCTGGGTTACGGGTTACTGCACGGACGTTCCACCCGTGGCGTAGTAGGTGGCGTGCCACAGCCCCACCCTGTTGGCCAGTTGCGCCAAAAACGAGAATTGTTTTATCGGACATTGGTGTGTTTCGGTTGTTGGTTTTTGAGAGTTGAGAACTGCGAGAGAGGGAGGGGGGGGGCAGAAGAGCTGCCAATATCTTAAGCCCCCTCTATTTCCCTCACACTGTTGTTGATTTTTTGCGAAGGCTTGGGAATTGCTGATTAGCCTTTAATCAGCGATACCGAAGCGATGATCTTGATGTCATCGGCAACAACTACGCCGCCGGCTTCGGTGATGGCATTCCACGTAAGGCCAAATTCTTTGCGATTGATCTTGCCTTGCAGCGTGAACCCAGCGCGGAGATTCCCATAAGGGTCAACCGCCAACCCGCCGAACTCCACCTCCAGCGTTACCGGTTTTGTGATGTCGCGGATGGTCAAGTTGCCGTGGAGCTTGTAGTTCTCCTCATCCACCTTTTCCATGGAGGTGCTGGCGAAGCTCAGTTGCGGGAACTGATCGGCAGCAAAGAAGTCATCGGAACGGAGGTGGGCATCGCGCTGTTCGTTGCGGGTGCTGATGCTTGCAACGTTGGCGGTAAGGTTCACCGTTGCGGTCGTGAAGTCATCCCCTTCGGTGGCGGCATTGACGCTGAACTCTTTGAACTCACCCGTTACGGTGGAGATCATCATGTGGCGCACTTTGAACTGAAGCTCACTGTGCGAAAGGTCAAGGTTCCAAGCCGTAGTTGCTGGTGCTGATACAAGGTTCTCTACCATTGTTGGTTCTCCGGTTATTGTGCTATGGATATTGATGATTGCTTTCGTTCTCTTTATGCCGCTTTATGCGTTGCGGCGTAGTGGCCAGCAAAGAAAAAGGCGGCCCCGGCCGATGAATGGAAGCCCAAACAAGATTCTACCGGTTGTTGATAGCGTGTTCAGGATGATCCCCCCCCCCTCTGTAGAGTTCACATGGATTGTTGATGTTATCGGTTCGATTACTGCGCCGTTGTGCCAAACAGCTGCGCCTTCACAAGGATGGATTCCCCGACTTTGCTCCCGATTGTCCCGCGCGACCCGGCAACGTTGTACTCCTTCAGCGCAACGTTGAAATCGGCGGTGATGGAGACCAAATCGCCTGGTGCGCGCTTGCGGCTTACCGCGCTTTCGTCAATGTAGGTAAGGGTGAAAGGGATCGTCAGCTGCTTGGTGACACCATGCATGGTGAAGTTTCCGGTGGCTTTCCCGGTGGCCTTGTTCCCCTTCACCGTCACGTTGCTGACCGATGTGATCGCAAAGGTGATGGTTGGGAACTTCGCAGCATCCAGCCATGTTGCGCTGCGGATATGCTCATCGCGCATGTCATTCCCCGATTTGAAGGTTCCCACCTGCGCGCTGATTGTTCCGCGAATCGTTGCCACGTTCGATGGATCCAGCGTTAGCGTGCCGGATACTCCTTCGGCAGTTCCTTGAATTTTTTCCATTGGTGCGTCGCTGTTCCAGGTGAACTGGTTCTTCCCAACTTTATCGCTCAGCTTTACGGTCTTTGTTCCGCGAGCTTTTTTGGAGAGTGGTTGCGCGCTAAGGGTGGCGGTTGCAAGGGCAAGAATGCCAACAAGAAGGGCTGCGGTTGCGATACGTGCGATGTTCATTGGACGTTGGTTTTGGATAAGTTTTTAGGTGTTCTGAGAATTGCGACTGTAAGGACGGATTGCTTGTTGTCTCGATTGTTGTTGCAACAGATATTGCGGCAAATTTTTTTTAGTCCGTGCTGCTGTAAATCTGTTCGCAGATGCGGGAAAGTGTCTGGCAATCGGCTTGGTTCACGCGGCTGCTGAAGTTGCTGGCGTGTTGCTCCAGCGCGTCGTTCATGGAATCCAGCAGCTGCAATCCCGCGGGGGTGATTTTGGTTATCACCACGCGGCGGTCTTCGGTGGAGCGGATCCGCTCAACAAAGCCACCCCGTTCCAGTGCGTCCAGCCGGCGGGTGACATCGGGGGAGGGGTGGATCATCCGCTCGGCGATCTCACCACACGGATGCCCCGAATCCCCAGCACCTTTCAGGATGCGAAGGATGTTGTACTGCTGGTGCGTAATCCCAAACTGCCCGCACAGTTTGTCCATGCTTCCTTCAAGGAAGCTGGCGGCAACCAACAGGTTCAGCATCGCCTCCTGATGAAGGCTCTGGAATCGCGCTTGCTTCAGCCGTTGTTTCAGTTTCTCTCCCATGACGGATGCAAATATAGGCAAAGCCAATAGTCGTTGCAACAACTATTTTTCAAAAGCGCATTTTTTTTTTCAGACCGCCCTCCTGCCGATCTCTAATTCCCAATCTCTGCCATCTGGTTCTTTCTATGAATCGTCTGATTCCAACAGCCCAGCCAGTGCGGAACTTTCGTCGGAACATTGGCGTAGCGGCGGGCCGCGCTGTGGCAAAAACTGCGGAAGGGGCAAACTCAGGCACTTGCTTCCCGAGCTTCCTTCCGTACTTTCGTTTTGTTCTCCAAATGGGATGTTGCCAGCCGCATTGCTGCACCCGGTGCGCGGCACCTGTTCCGCCTCACGATGTGCGTGATTTCAACCAAATCTTTTTTCCAAACTAACCATGATGAACTTCTCTGGCACGTTGCGGCTGCTGCTGTGGGTTGCCGTGGCCACTTCCATCTTGCAGCCCACAGGCTTGCAGGCCAAAGGGGGGAACGCGCTTCCGGCAAAGAAGCCCGCGCCCAGCTACCCCTTCACCAGCGTCCCGGGCGACCCGCTGAAGGCGCGAATCTACACGCTGAACAACGGGCTGACGGTGATGCTTTCGGTGAACCGGGACCAACCGCGCATCTACACCTACATCGCCACACGTGCCGGAAGCAAGAACGACCCGGCAACGCACACCGGATTGGCCCACTACCTTGAACATCTGCTGTTCAAAGGGACCGACCGCTACGGCACGCAAGATTATGCCAAAGAAAAGCCGTTGCTGGAAGAAATTGACGCGCTGTACGAACGCTACAACAAAACCACGGACCCCGCAGCCCGCAGCGCGATCTACCACTCCATTGACTCGGCCAGCGGGCTTGCGGCCAAGTATGCAATCCCCAACGAGTACGACCGGATGATTGGCGCAATCGGTGGCGTGGGGTCCAACGCCTTTACTTCGTTCGAGGTGACGGCCTACATGAACGAAATCCCCAGCAACCAGCTTGCAAACTGGCTAACGATTGAAGGGGAACGCTTCCGCAATCCAATCCTGCGGCTGTTCCATACCGAACTTGAGGCGGTCTATGAGGAGAAGAACATCTCGCTGGATGATGACAACAACCGTGCGAACGAGGAGTTCCTCTCCGCCTTGTTCCCGCACCACCAGTACGGAACACAAACCACGATTGGGACGATTGAGCATTTGAAGAACCCTTCGCTGAAGGAGATCCGCAAGTTCTTCCAAAGCTGGTATGTGCCGAACAACATGGTGGTGATCCTTGCCGGGGACTTCGACCCCGACCAGGCTATCCAACTGATTGATAAAAACTTCAGCTGGATGCAGCCAAAGCCAACACCTGCATTCACCGCCGCGCAGGAAGGGCCGATTGCTTCGCCGATTGTCCGAACCGTTATCGGGAAGGATGCGGAGAACCTCAGCATCGGCTTCCGTTTCCCGGGCGCGCTGACCCACGATGCCATGCTGATGGAGATGGTGGATCTTCTGCTGGCCTACAAAGGCGCTGGCCTGATTGACCTGAACCTGAAAAAAGCACAAAAAGTTCTGGATGCCGGAAGCGGAGTGTATACCCTGAAAGATTACTGCGTCCACCAGTTAAGCGGTGAACCAAAAGCTGGGCAAAGCCTTGAGGAAGTCCGCGATTTACTGCTGCAGCAGATTGAGGCAGTGAAGGCCGGGAACTTCACGCAGGAGGACCTGACCGCGATCCTGCGGAACGTTGAAGCGGACCAGATGCGCCAACGCGAAAGCAACCCAGGCCGCGCAAGCTGGATGCTGGATGCGTTCATCCTTGGGGAAAAGTGGGAAGATAGAATTGCCAAGACCGAGCAGATGAAGAAGGTGACCCGCCAGCAGATCATGGACTTTGCGCGGAAGAACTACGGCAATAACTATGTGGTCGTGTACAAGCGGCAAGGGGAGAACGCCGACGTGGAGAAAGTGGAGAAGCCCGCCATCACCCCGGTGGATCTGAACCGCGATGCCGTTAGCCCGTTTGCCGAGAAGGTGCTATCGGCACAGCCCGCAACCATCCAACCCGTGTTTGTTGATTACCAACGCGACATCGCCCGCACCAAGCTCCCGAACGGGGCCGAGATGCTATCGGTGGCCAACACCGACAACAACTTGTTCACCCTAACATGGATGTTCGAGCTTGGCCGCCGCAACAGCCGCACCTTCCCAATGGCCGCCAGCTACATAAAACTGATCGGGGCCGACACTATGAGCGCGGCAACCGTTGCGCGGAAGTTCTTCGCGCTGGGGTGCAGCTTCAACATTGGCGTTAGCGACGACCGCATCAGCATTAGCGTTAGCGGATTGCAGGAGAACATGGCCCCGGCGCTCGATCTGCTCCGCACCCTTATCGAGAAGGCGCAGCCGAACCAGACCGCGCTGCAGAACATGGTGAAACGCGAGCTGAAAAGCCGCACCGATGCCAAGCTGGACAAAGGGACGATCCTGTGGGGCGGGATCTACAGCCATGCCATGTACGACGGCAAGAACCCTTTCAACGACCGCCTTTCCGAAGCCGACCTGAACGCTTTGAAAGCCGAGGACCTTGTTCGGCAAATCCAATCGCTTCCTGAGTATCGGCACACACTTCTCTACTACGGTCCGGCAAAGAAGGAGGAGGTTGCAAAAGCCGTGGCGCAGCATATGCCGATGAGCAAAACGTTGAAGGACCCACCCAAGCCATTTGAGTATGACCGCCGCGAGATGAAGGAGAACATCGTCTATGTTGCCAACTACCCGGGAATGGTGCAGGCCGAACTGATCTGGACACGGAAGGCCGGTGCGTTCGACAAAAGCATTGTGCCAACCGCAGAGTTGTTCAACCAGTATTTCGGTGGCGATATGTCGTCGGTGGTGTTCCAGACGATTCGGGAATCGAAGGCGTTGGCCTACAGCACCAGCGCAGGATTCCAGACCCCGAGCCGGAAGGAGGACCCCAACTACTTGTTTGCCTACGTTGGAACCCAAGCCGACAAGATGCCGGAAGCAATCGTTGGAATGAACGAACTGCTGACGACCCTTCCAGAATCGGAGGGTGCATTCGAGGTTGCGCGCGAATCCATGCGGAGCAAGCTGCAAACGCAGCGGGTGACAAAAATGGGAATTCTGTACAGCTACCTTGACGCACAGCGAATGGGCTACGCCACCGACAGCCGCCGCGACCTGTACGAATCGCTGGACCGCCTGAATTTCGCCAGCATCGCAACCTTCCACCGGAAGCAGTTCAGCGGCCAGCCGTACGCCTACTGCGTCCTGGGCGACACCAGCAAAATGGATATGGCAGCTTTGCGGAAATTGGGGCGCGTGGTGGAGGTCCCCATGCAGGAGCTGTTCGGCTACTAAGCCATGCTGAAACATCAGCGAAAAGAGCACGCGGCACGCAGGCTATTCCCCCTGCGTGCCGCTTTCGTATCACCCCCAACCAACGCTTCACCACAGTGTGATGGATGACTGATGGCTGGCTGATTGGGCGTATGTTTGCCGGGCATTGGCTTGGGTGCGGATTGCTTCATCTCCGCATAATTTTCACACACACACACCTTGTTTGGCTATGAGACTCCCTTCACTTCGCCATCTGCTTGACACTGCCACGGGGACGTTGCGGCGGTTCCCGTTGGTGCTGATTACCTCAGCCGGGGCCGCGGTTGCGATTATGGCCGAGACGCGCCAGCATCGCATTCCTGTGGTGTTGGGTTTGGGAATATCCCTGCTGTTCGCCATTGCCACCATTGCCGAGCGGCGCGGATGGAACATGGGGAAGAGCGTTGCTGCGAACCTTCTGGGAATAGGGCTTTTGCTCCTCTATTTCTTCCTGCTTCCCACTGGCGATCTTGAGTTGCCGGATGTGATCCGGTTTGCGTTGTTCGCCCTATCGGCGCACCTGTTTTGCGCGTTCGGGCCGTTTGTTGGGCGGGGGTACGGGGATGGATTTTGGAAGTACAACCAAACGCTTTTTCTCCGTTCCCTAACGGCGGCGTTGTTCAGCCTTACCCTGTATGCTGGGCTTGGGCTTGCGGTGCTGGCTGCCGAGAAGTTGTTGGGATTCGAGCCTTATAAGAACGTCTATCTGGACCTGTTTTGCCTGATTGCCGGGGTCTTCAACACGTGGTTTTTCCTTGCTGGCGTTCCGCGCGATGTTGGCGCGTTGGCTGGCGAAACGGATTACCCCAAAGGACTGAAAATTTTCAGCCAGTACGTGCTGATTCCGTTGGTGGCGATCTACGCCCTTATCCTGTATCTCTATTCCGCAAAAATTCTTCTAAGCTGGTCCTGGCCGATTGGCTGGACCTCCATGCCGGTCTTCGTTTTCTCGGTGGCGGGGATTTTGGCGTTTCTGTTGCTCTACCCCATTCGCCAGCGCGAGGGGGAGCGGTGGGTGGCCACCTATGCGCGCTGGTTTTTCTACCTGCTGCTGCCGCTGACGTCGCTTCCGGTGCTGGCACTCTGGCGGCGGATTGGCGATTACGGCATTACCGAGGAGCGATACTTGGGATTGGCCCTGGCGATATGGCTTGCCCTGCTGGCCATTGGCATGATTGCAACCCGCCAACGGAGCATCCGGGCAATCCCGATTAGCCTGTGCATCGTGGCCGCGCTGGCCACCTATGGCCCCTGGAGCGCAACAACCCTCAGCATTGATAGCCAGACGGCAAGGCTGGAGCAACTTCTGAGCAACAATGGGCTGTTAAAAAACGGGAAGATTCTGCCAACAGTTTCCGCGCCTTATCCGGCGGATGAGGATGATATCCGTGAGTTGCTTTGGTTCCTGCAGGAGCGTGATGGATTGGAGGGGGTGCAGCAGTGGTTCGGCAGCGAGGCGAATACGATGACGACTGAACAGATGAAATGGAAATTAGGGGTTGCAGATCCAAGCGAATATGAGCATTTGGGTAAACCATATGCCTCTGTGCCACGCCCGGTTTGGAAAATGTTGGTATTACAAACTCCCATCACTGAAGCTAGGCCGATTGATGTTGTTGGTTTTGCGTTCTACGTGCGGCTGCAAACAACCGAGAAGAGCGAGTGGCAAACGCCGGTGGGGGTGGTGGCGTTCGACAGCCAATCGGGGATCGTATCGCTGATAACCGCTGCGGGCGACACGGTGAAGCTGAACGTGGCCGAGCGGGCGTTGCAGCTTGCCGACGTGGTGAAATCCGGAACCCTTCCCCCAGATGATGGCCACAACAGCAGTCGCTATGAAAAAGGCCAAGGGGCTGCCGGTCGGATTGCCACGATTGAATTCGATGATAGCACTGCGGTGTTGGACAACCAGCAACCATCCGCGCAGTTGGTGGCTGTTGAAAGCTCCGCTGGCAAGCACGCCATTCGTTGCACCCTGCGCGAGCTTCGCGCCCGCATTTCCCCCGATGGCCGCCAAGTGTGGATCGAGTCTATTGATGCGGATGTGGTGGTGCGGTAAGCTGGGGCAGCGGGTCCATGAACAACTGAGTAAACCAGTCCCGCAGCTTTTGTGCCGCCGCTGCTTGGGGGTTGAATGCCCCTGAGGAGACCGCAATGCCAAATGGATTGCCGGGCTGCTTCTGCCACGCTAAGTAGGTGTGGGTGACGGCCTTCTTGCGGTCCGATTCCGAAAACAACCGCTCTTCCGCAGGGATGCTACCAACACAGGTTTCCGCGCGCGACCAAAGCGTGTTCGGTTCGGGGATCAGCATTCTTAAAAAATCTTCCAGCGTTCCGCTATCAGTGTTGTTCGGCATCAGCCAGATGCCGATGCGCGGTTTCCCAGCGTGGTCAACGATTGCGGGCAAGGCATCATGCTTGGAAGGGAAATCGCCATATCCGTGCTTCTGAAAAAACTCTTGGAGTGACTGGTAGCGTCGGTCGGGGTGGCCATTTGCGTCAACAAGAATGCCAAGCCGCTGCAGATCGCTTGCGTCAAGCTCCACGTCCAGGGTGTCGCGCAGTTTCTCCCATCCCCCTTTCTCCCGAATTTCAATCAAGGCAACGGCATCATCACGTTCCACCAGCGTTCTTCCGCGCCCCGTGACAGTGAGGGGGATTGCCCATGCTTTTATCAGCCCTACCAAACAATGAAGGTCGTCGTGGCCCTCCACCAACAACACGTTTGCCTGCTTCATCGGATTTCTATCAGCTCGTTGGTGGCGATTGACAATCGGCGTTGATCGAACAGCGTGGCGGTGATGTTCTCGCCATGCTGTTCCAAACGAACCAGCAACCCATCATTCCCCGCCCCGCTTGTTGCCACAACGATCTGGAAGCCTTCAATGCAATCCCAACTGTGGGTGGTGGCAAACACTTGGATATTCAGTTCCTGAGCCATCGTAAACATCAGCCGCCACATATCTGGCTGGATGCTGTAATGCAGCCCGCTCTCGATTTCATCCACCAGTAGCAATCCATTATCGGCGTTTGCTAAAGCAAGCGAAAGAATGAACAACCGCGCCAGCCCTTCCCCCAAGCTCCGAAGCGGAACCGGAGCGTTGCTCCCCTTTACCCGAACAAACGGGACCCTTCGCCCCACATAGTTTCCCCCCAGTGCTTGGCTGGAAATCATGTTCAGGTCAACAATATCTGGCCGGATAATTCTTAATGCCGTCAGCAAATAATCTTGGCGGTCCGTTAAGGCAATCGCATCCCAGGCTTGCTCAACCTGGTGGGGCAGCAACCCGCCCACAGTGATGATAACATGATCGTGATAACCACCCCCTTCCGGTTCTGTGCCGGGGGTGAATCTCATGGGCGATCCAATCGGGCCGATAACAATCGCTGGTTGGCCATTGGAAGCAGCGGCAGGGCGGTTAAAAAATAAGTGCCGCACCGAGTTGGAGTAATCCAACTGCTTTGGATCGTAGGGTGCTTGGCGCTCCTCGTTCCGTTTCCGAAGGATATCTCTCTCAACATATTGATTCCAGTTGCTTGCATACAGCCACAAGGCCTCTAGCAGCGACGTTTTGCCGACGCTGTTTTTCCCAACAATAAGGTTCACACGTTCCAGGTGCTCAATACGGAGGTGCTGGAATCCACGGAACCCTTGAATCTCCAACGAAGGAAGAAGTAGCTGGCTCATGGTCTGTTCGCTTTCATAGGAAGGATTGCACGATTGCTTCGGAAGGGAAAATAAACAACAGATGCCGGAGAATTGCTTCGTCCGGCATCTGAAGTAATGTCACGATTGTGCGTCCGCTGGCGGGCTATATCCCTGCGGTCTTTAAGCGATTGATCGAGCGGGCCAGCGCGGCGTGGGCGCGTGCGGTGTCAATGCCGGAGCCGGGGGTTGTGCGGGCTTGCACAATTCGTTGTTCGGCGCGGTCGCGGGCGCGGCGGGCGCGTTCAATGTCAATCTCGGCAGATGGCTCAACCGTTTCGGCAATCACCGTCACGACGTTGTTCCGCACCTCCACGAATCCTCCCGAAGTCGCAAAATGCTCCTCCTTCCCTTCCGGGCTAACAATGCGGATGTTCCCCACCTCCAACGCGGTGAGCAATGGAGCATGGTGCACCAGCACTTGGAACGGGCCAACAACGCCCGGAAGCGCGATTAACGTTGCCTCGCCCTGGAACACCGTGCGGCGTGGCGTGACGATCTCAACCTGAAATTTCTTTTCTGCCATCGGAAGTCGGGAATCAGTTGTCGGGGAACTCTATTTGCGGGAATGGAAAAGGTTCGGCAGCAAGGCGGATGAAAACAGGGCGGCAATTACCAATGCCGCCCTGTGGATTCAGTTTATGCCTGGGCCATCTTCTTTGCTTTCTCCACCGCTTCGTCGAATGTGCCAACGTAGCGGAAGGCTTCTTCTGGCATCTCATCCCCCTGCCCGTTCAGGATTGCCTCGAACCCGCTGATGCTGTCTTCCACCTTCACGTAGCGGCCCGGTTGGCCGGTGAACTGCTCGGCAACAAAGAACGGTTGCGACAAGAACCGCTGGATTTTACGGGCACGCTGCACCGTCAGCTTGTCGTCGTCGGACAGCTCATCCATTCCAAGAATGTTGATGATGTCCTGCAGATCCTTGTAGGCCTGCAGCACCTGCTTCACGCGGGCGGCAACGTCGTAATGGCGTTGGCCAAGAACGTTCGGGTCCAGAATGGTGGAGGTTGAGCCAAGCGGATCCACCGCAGGATAGAGGCCCAGCTCGGAAATCGCACGCGACAACACGGTGGTTGCGTCAAGGTGAGCAAAGGTGTTGGCCGGTGCCGGGTCGGTAAGGTCGTCGGCAGGGACGTACACGGCTTGGACCGAGGTGATGGAGCCGCGAGTGGTGGAGGCGATACGCTCCTGCAACGCGCCCATCTCCGTTGCCAGCGTTGGCTGGTATCCCACCGCCGAAGGCATACGGCCCAACAGTGCCGACACCTCCGAACCTGCTTGGGTAAAGCGGAAGATGTTATCAACGAACAGCAGCACGTCGCGCCCTTCTTCGTCGCGGAAGTACTCGGCCATCGTCAACGCCGTCAAGGCCACGCGGGCACGTGCGCCGGGGGGTTCGTTCATCTGGCCAAACACCAGCACGGTTTTGTCCAACACGCCCGACTCGCTCATCTCAATGTAAAGGTCCTTCCCCTCGCGTGAGCGTTCGCCAACCCCGCCGAACACGGAATATCCACCGTGCTGCTTGGCGATGTTGTTGATAAGCTCTTGGATAATCACGGTTTTCCCCACCCCTGCGCCGCCGAACAATCCGGTTTTTCCACCCTTCGTGTATGGCTCCAGAAGGTCAATCACCTTGATGCCGGTCTCGAACATCTCCTTCTTGGTCGTCAGCGACTCGAACGCCGGAGCCAAGCGGTGGATTGGGAAGCGGACGCTGGTTTGCGGCGCGCTTTGGTTGTCAATCGGGTCGCCGGTGACGTTCATCATGCGGCCCAGGGTTTGCGGACCAACCGGGACGGTAATCGGGCCGCCGGTGTCAATCACCACCGTTCCGCGGCTAAGGCCGTCGGTGGTGTCCATGGCGATGGAGCGGACGCGGTCCTGGCCAAGATGCTGCTGCACCTCGCAGACCAGCGTGGCTTGGGATCCGTCGGGAAGCGTGCGGTTGATATGCAAAGCGTTCAAGATTTCCGGCAGCTTCCCGCCGGGAAATTCAACGTCAATCACCGCGCCGATGATTTGAACAATCTTGCCTTCGTTCATGCTTGAGCCTTGTGCGAAAAAGTGACTTCTATTGCTGATTTTGCCTGAAAACAACGGGAATTTGGGGATCGCGAGGGAACCCGACATGCGTGCGCCGGGCCGGCGAACCGCACCAACGGGCTGGCAAACTTACGGAAGCAAGGGGTGTTGGCAATCGGGGGAAGTATATTGAAACGAAGTCAGAATTCTCCATTATCAGCACGGTTTGGAATGGGGCTTTTGCGAAGCCGTTCGGCGTGCATCGGTGCGATTCCTGTTGCAAACAACATCACCCGAATTGCCGCATGGGTGGATTCCCCATTTTTGCAGAATGATGACCCCTGCTCTATTCCTGGACCGCGATGGAATCATCAACCGCCGCCGCGTGGGGGATTACGTGAAACGCTGGGAGGAATTCGAGTTCCTTCCCGACATCTTCACCGTGCTCCCGCAAGCGCACGCCGCCGGGTTGATGGTGGTGGTGGTGACAAACCAACGGGGAATTGCGCGTGGATTGATGACCGAGGATGACCTTGTAGCAATCCACCAGCAGATGCAGCAGCAACTTCAGGAACGCACCGGCGGGCACCAGATGGATGCCATTTACCACTGCCCCCACGGCAGTGCCGACGGCTGCGATTGCCGCAAGCCCAACCCAGGAATGCTGCTGCGTGCCGCTGCCGAACGGAACATCGCCCTTGCCGAGTCGTGGCTGATTGGCGATTCCGAAACAGACGTTGAAGCGGGGATTGCTGCCGGCTGCCGTGCGGTGCTGGTGGATGCCGCCCCCCCCGCAACCGCTGCCGAAGCCACAACCGCCACGCTTGCTGCCGCGTGGGAGTATGTTGCCCGCAGCATTGCCGCTGCGGGACTTCGCCAGCGGGCGGCCTCATCCAATCATTCTTGAACAATCATAGTTCCAAGCCCATATCTAAAATGCCAACGCTTGTTCCTACCGCAATCACCCAACCAACAGCGCACCAGCTAACCATTACGTGGTCCGACGGCCTGGCCTGCGGGCTAACGCTGCAACAACTGCGCGACGCTTGCCCCTGCGCCGCGTGCAAAGGGGAGACGATTCTGGGGGTGTACTATCCGCCGGTGAAACTTCCGGTCATCACGCCGGGGATGTACCAGCTTGAAGCGATTGAGCCGGTGGGGAACTACGCCGTGCAAGTCCGCTGGGGCGACGGCCACCACACGGGGATTTATACTTGGGAGCAGCTGCGGTTGCTCTGCACGGCAGAAAACCACAAGGGGGAATAATTCGGGGAACGCACGGGGGATGTTTTCCCAATCCAGAAAAGATTGCCACGTTGAGGGGCGGGTTCAACAACGCAACACCAACTTCCTGTATCACTGAAATTATGACCAACGCTACATTGGCACTGTCGCTGCGCGGCGGGCGCATTGAAGGGTGGCACCGCGGTTCGGTTGCCATTGCCGATGCCCAGGGCCACCTCCTGTTCTCGGCTGGCGATCCCACCATGAGCACCTATCTTCGCTCCTCCATTAAAATGATTCAGGCAATCCCGGTGGTGCGAAGCGGGGCGGCGGACCGGTTTGGCTTCAGCGAAGCGGAGCTTTCGGTCTGCTGCGCAAGCCACGACGGAGCCAGTTATCATTTGGAGACCGTCAGCGGGATGCTTGACAAGTTGGGGTTGGCCGAGTCGGCGCTCCGTTGCGGCGGCCACGACCCCCACGACCGCACCCAGCTTGGCCGCTTGGTTTGCGACCACCGGAAGCCAGGCGCGCTGTACAACAACTGCTCCGGCAAACACACGGGGATGCTGGCGGCCTGTTTGGCAAAGGGGTGGCCAATCGAAAACTACCTTGATGCGGACCACCCGTTGCAGCAGTGGATATTGGAGTTAATGGCCGAATACACCGGCGTTCCGGCCAGCCAGATTGGCACGGCGACCGATGGGTGCTCCCTTCCAACATTCTACGTCCCGATTGCCGCGGCCAGCCGCCTTGCCGCCCGCTTCGTTGCCGATGCATTGGCCGGCGACGCTGCTTGCCAGCGGATTATGCAAGCCGTTGCCGCCCACCCAGAAATGATTAACGCTCATGGCGGATTCGACACAGAGTTAGTGCGGGTGATGGCCGGAACCGGAATAGCAAAGCGCGGGGCAATGGCAATTTTTGTGGTTGGGGTGAATAGCCGCAAGCATGGCCCAATTGGGATCACCGTAAAATTGGAGGAGGGGGACATGACCCCAATGCCGCCGGCAGTAATGCGGGCATTGGAAATCGCAGAAATCTTCACCCCGGAACAGCTTGCGCAGCTTGAACGCTTCCGCCGGATCGAATTGAAAAACTGGAACGGAATCAGCGTGGGGGAAATTCGGGGGGAATATGAGATGGAGGGGGGGAAGTAGGGTGAACTTCAAAGAACCAAGCTGCTAACGTTGCCCGCGTAAATTTCCTACAACCAATATCTAACAAGAATCTAACCAATGAACGAACGACTCTTTATCGTTGACAGCAAACGGGTGTGGTGCGTGGATCAGGAAACCGGGGAAATCGTTTGGATGGAGGCAATCGGGGGAATGATGAAAGGGGGGGCAATTGAGGCTGTGATGCTGGAAGGCAACCGCCTGTTCGTTTGCGCCGAACGCCAAATGCACTGTCTTGATGCCGATACCGGAATTGAGCATTGGGCCATTGACCTGGAAGGAATGGCCAGCAATAAATCCATGGTAACCCGCAGCCATCCCATTGTAAACCGGACGATCAGCGCAATGGGAACAGCGTAGATGGATTGAAGGCACTTTTGCCCGATAGGGTACTCAACAGCATACCATCGGGGGCTTGCCGCCCCTGCGGTTTTGCCATTGCCCCATGCAACAGATGGCAGCATTCTGCCCCGCAGCTTTGTTTGTATGTTTGCCCGTTGATGAACTCCCGATGGCCACGAACCGACAACCAATGTCCAGAATGAACAACATCTGCCAGACGCTTGCAGTGCTGCTGTTGCTTGCCTTGCAAGCGGGCGCGCCGCCGCATCTTTCTGCCATTCCTACTGGTTCCGATCTTCCCCCATTCGGCCCCTCGTTCGGTCCCCTGCGCGACACGCTGTACGTGATGGATAGCCTGTTCTTGGAGGTCCGATTGGACCAACAAGCAATCTACCAGCACTTCCGCAGCGGGCGTGTGGAGCGGTACTTGTGCTCCACCGGAAACCCAGCAATCGAGGATGGAATCGCAACGCGGGAAGGGATTTTTACGGTGCAATGGAAATCCAAACGGCATTTCTCCAAACAGTTCGAGGTCTATCTGAACTACTGGATGCCGTTCAACGGCGGGATTGGATTCCACGGGCTGGATGGCCGCTCGTACTACCGGTTTTTGGGGCGGCGGCGTTCGTCGCATGGGTGCGTGCGAATCAGCAACGAGACCGGAGCAAAACTTTTCCCGGGGACCCCTTCCGGGACCATCGTGTACGTCCACAGCGGAAGCCCTGCGCGGGTGCTGCTGTTTGCCGACACGCTGCGGCAACCAGGGCTACAGGTGATGGAACAGGTGAACACCACGATTCTGCAACAACGCCTTGACGCGGTGCTGAAATCCCGCTGGGACGACTCCGTTTTATTGCAGCCAATGGCGCTTCCGCCACGATCGAAATTCACCGCAAAAGTGGATGTTGGGGCCGTTCCGCCACGGCTGATTGCGCAGTTCCCGCTTCCGGTGTTCCGTATCCCCGTCGCGCCTGCTCCGCCGGTTGTTCACCGGCCTTTTGTGGCAACCTACCGCCCGCTTCCAACCCGCGCCGGATTTGTTGCCGACCGATTGAACGACGAAGAGGAAGCAACAGAAGGGGAAGAACTTTCCATGTCGCGGTAGCGCGCTGCGGCCAGGCCTTTTGCGGCAACGTGCGCTCACCAATGATGCGGCATCAACCATACAACAGAATATCTCCATGGAACCAACACTTCACATGAAGCAGGGGCTGAACCTGCTGAACCGCGTCCTTCAGTTTTACCCCATCATGCAGGAAGGGGATCGCTCGGTGGTGCAGCTTACCGAACAAGATTGGCTTGTGCTGATGGACTTCACCGACAACCCCGACGCGCACGAACATCGCCCAGAAACCGTGCAGGAGATGACCGTGGACCGGGGCCGCCACACTATCAGCATCCAAGTGCCGAACTGCTTGGTGGAAGTGAAAATGGGGATGTAGCCAGGCGAAAAAAAAATCGGAGCGTTGGCTTGCGGCAACTTCCGACTGCGGCAAGTTTTTGGGAACATTGTTCCGCCGGGAAACGCCATTTGCCCCGTGCCCCAACGGGCCGATTCTTGTTCACTGATTCCCGTGTCCACCGATCTTTTTGAACATCTTCCTCCCATTCCCCTATGCCAATCTCACCATATCTCCACTCCCTTCGTGAGAAGGTTGGGAACCAGTTGCTGATGGTCCCTTCGGTCAGTGCGTTGATTTTTAACGAGGCTGGCCACGTGCTGTTGGCGTGGCACACCGACCGCCAATTGTGGGCAACGGTTGGCGGCGCGATTGACCCGTTCGAAAGGCCGGAGGAAGCGGTGGTCCGCGAAGTTCGCGAGGAGCTTGGGGTGACGGTGGAGCCGCTGCGGCTGATTGGGGCGTTCAGCGGTCCGGAGTTTTTGGTGGAGTATCCGAACGGCGACCAGACCCTCTATCTGGCGGTGGCCTACCATTGCCGAATCACCTCGGGCCAGCTTCAGCCGGATGGCGAGGAAGTCACCGATGCGCGGTATTTTCCGCCATCCGAACTTGCCACGCTAGCAATGCCAGAACACGCACGGATGATGGTGAATGCCGCCATTGCCATGCTTGGGTTGGATGGGTGAGTGAGCATCAATCGCGGCTTCCCGTTTTGGCCAAACAGCAATAACCAAGAACCACAATGGATCCAACAGTTCTCCCGTTTACGATGGCGTTCGACACCATGAACGGCAATGAGGTCATCAGCACCACGATCAAAGGGGTGTTGCGGTTGGAGGTGGAGGGGATCGTGATGGAGTTCCGCCGGAACCACTCGGTGATGAGTTCGCGAGGGGTGGAGGAAAGCACCAGCGAGGTGCAGACCGTCCGGCTGCCGATGGAGTCGCTGGACAGTGTTGAGCTGAAGGAATCGCTGATTCGCCCTGCGCGATTTATCCTTCACGCCCGCACCCTTGCTGCCTTTGCCCAGATACCAGGAAGCGGCGATGTAAAGCGGACGCTGACCATTGCCCGTGCCGACCGCCAGCGCGCGCGGATGCTGGAAACCGCCATTGCCTCCCGCATCTTGCAAGATCGGTTGGAAAGGGGGATAGATGGCTTGGCTGGTGTGCTGTAAATAGCCCTGGAAAGAAGCGAAGAACCCAAGAGAATTCGTTGTTATCAGAAGCCCTTTCGGGGCTTTATTTTTTTTTACCATTGGGCTGCAACCTGCAATCCCTACCGGCGTAGGGCCGCCCGCACCCAACGCATACATTTCCACCGTTTTCACTAACCACAACCTTTAATCAAAGGAGAGGATTGCTATGAAGTTTTTGCGCCGATTACTGCCGCTGCTGATGCTGACCGCCGCCGTTGCCGCCACCGAACCAACGCACGCACAAGCAACAGCCACAACAAAAAAGGCCGACCAAGCATCGGTCCAGGTCACGGTTGAAGAACGTTCCAACGTCCGTGTGATCATCACCGATGCGCAAGGGACCGAGCTTGCAACGGCCCATGAGGGGATACTGGAGGCCGGGGACCACACGATAACCTTCGATGCCGCAAAACTGCCGGCGGGACAATGGTTCTACAAAGTGACCGCCAACCCGATTGGCCACCACGAGCAGGCCAGCCTGAACGTCCATGCTGATGAGCGTTCGCGGGTGGTGGTGACGATTGTGGACGCCAACGGGCGATACCTTGCCACCGCCTTCGACGGCGTGCTAAGTGCCGGCGACCACACCGTGAAATTCGATTCCAGCAAGATGCCAGAAGGGGAGTGGTTCTACCGGCTAACCACCGAGAAAACCTCCGACCCGGTGTCGTTGCGGAACCACTAACGGGTTATGGCTGCACAACGTTATGCAGCAGTGTGATGCCGGCAGCAATCCGGGTCGGCATTGTGGGAATCGGGCGCGTGGCCAGCTGGCCACGCGCCCGAAATGTTATTCAAGGGGAGGGGGCTGCGGCGCTGCTAGGCCGCTTCCTCCATTGCTTGCGGGTTGGACTGAAGAACGCGCTGCACCAAGTATCTGGCTTGCTGCTCCGGCACGCGATAATGGAGCATACAATAGACCACCAGTTGCTGTGCATCAACCTCCCCACGCATATCTTGGATGACTTGGCGAAGGCCCTCGTAGGTGCGTGCGCTGGTTGTGCGGTAGTTCGTATTCACCCCTTCGTACTGCTTGGCCGCAAGCCCTACCATCCCTCCATCGTAGAATATGAACAGCCCTCTCATATCCGCTTTCAACGTTCCGAAGACGGTGCGCTCGGTGGTTGTGCGGTAGCGCATCACATATTCGGCAACCTCGGTCCAGTGGCGTGGGGTGTCGGATTCCAACAAAAACTCTTCCGCCAAATCGGCAAAGGTTCCGCTTTTCAATCCACGGCTTTCTGTTTCCCACTCGCGTAGCCCGTAGGTGCTGCCGGTGTCGAACCGGGCGAACCGCTCGTTAAGCCGCAGCATCAGGCTCCGGACCGATTCCGCAGTGGTCTCTATCTCCGGGAATCGCTCGTTCAACCGTGCGGCTAACTCCTCAACATGAAGCGGGGTTCCGGCTTCCAGCAGAAGGTCCGCAAGGTGTTCATCTATCCGTTTTTTCGTGTTCCGCTGGAAACATAATCCGCCGGAGTCGTCCGCCGCGATTGCAAACTCCTCGTTGGCCAGCAGTTCGCACACCGCGCAGATCCGCCGCAACCGCAACCGCGATGTGGTTTGCAGATTGGCCTCGACCTCATCAAGAAGATTCAAGGTGTAGGGCTGGGGAATCCGTTCGGATATGCGGCCAGCGATTCGCCGCAGGTAGTCATCAAAGTCGAATTCCGCAGCAAGCTCACGGTGCACCAGGTAATCGGTGGCGGCATCGAAATCCTCCTCAATCCGGTCGTACTGCTCTTTCAGGAACGCCTCGAAAACAATCACCAAAAACCCTGAGGTGAACGACACCCCTTCGCTGGCGTTGATGTATTGGGCGTAGGTGTCGTCAACAATAATCAGGTCGCGCCCGTGGTGGTTCAGCGGTTGGTAGCTCAGGTATTCGGCAATGGGCCAAGGGTGCGGACCGCGGCTTGGATACGCGCCGGAATGGTGATGGCAATCTGGCGTATCCGTTCGCGTGTTAGGCCCACCTCCTCGCCAATCTCTTCAAGCGGTCGTTTCTGGTCGTTCAGCCGGAAACGGAACCGCCCGACCATTGCTGCGCGAAGATGCCCACTAAAGATCAGGCTGCGCTGGAACAAAAGCTGATCCAAAAAATGGAACAGAGGGAAGCGGCGTGCAATAAATGCCTGCCGGTAGGGAAGTATCTCCTCCGGCGTGCAGCCAAGCCGCTCGCACCACAATGCCGTGAATTTTCGGAAGGCCTCCTCCTCACGCAGGTGGGTGCTGAATTGTTCCGACATCTGAATCAATTCTGCCCGCACGGTCAGCAGTTCCTGAAGCGTCAGCCGATCCGCAGCGGTGAACCCTACCCGCTGCCGCAGCAGGGTGACGTAGGTGTCGAAGGCACGAACGTCCTGGTCCACCTGCGGGACAATAAAACGGAGCAGATCTTTTGCCGAGGTGGAGAGTTCCCCAAGCCGCTGCTGCAATTCCTTGTTCATCACCGCCAGCTCAAGGTTGGACCACAAGGACCAATCGGGCGAGGGGATTGCAAGGTCCAACCCTGCTGATTTTTCCTCCACGTCTTGAAGCTGCTTCCCCCGGCCCTCTTCCAGATATTTCCGGCAAATCCCCGTTAGCTCCGTTTCGGTCAGGCGACCAACGTTGCGGAACTTGGTGAAAGTGCCGTAGAAGTTGTAGTGGTCCAACAGTGCACGCAGGCTGTGCAGCCCGTTGTTCTTGCAGGCGTTCCATGCCCGCACCGACATCTGCTCCACCTCCCGAAGCCGTGGAAGTGGGATGTCTATCGATGCTGGCATGGCGGATGATTCGTTGGTTGCTGAAGTGGTGGTCTCTGTCGTTTCCATTGTGATTGCGTGATAGTAAATGATAGATCGTTGTTGCTGTGCGGAGCTATTTGGCGATAGCTCCATCACGGTTCAACAAACTTACCATACCGTTGCTGCCAGGTCGGCCATTGCGTGTCCGGTCTGCGCCCTCCGCGCCCCCCTGCTTCGCCGCAAGCGACGAAGCGTTCCCCCCAATGCTGGGGGGAAATGGGGTTGGTTGTTGATCCTGCTCTTTCTGAAACTCACGCCACCTCTGCTGGCACCCCCTGAGATTTGGGGAGCGACGCTCGGTTCAGTGGTGTCCCCGCGAAGGCTAAAGACCTTCGACTACCTTGCCCCCCCTGCTTCGCCGCAAGCGACGAAGCGTTCCCCCCAATGCTGGGGGGAAATGGGGTTGGTTGTTGATCCTGCTCTTTCTGAAACTCACGCCACCTCTGCTGGCACCTGAGATTTGGGGAGCGACGCTCGGTTCAGTGGTGTCCCCGCGAAGGCTAAAGACCTTCGACTACCTTGCCCCCCCCTGCCGCAGGCTAAAGACCTGTTATCAATCTCGATGGAGTCAGGGGGGCTACTCCTTCCGTTAGTTGCTGGCGGTTTTTTCTGGCATCAGCATCCCCTCCGTCACCAGCAATTCCGCAGAACGTGACCAGCGGCCCCGATATTGAGTTGGAAATCCATCAAAACCAATCGCTGATGTTTCGCTGTTTACCATCTGCCGCAATCGTTGTTCTTCTGTTTCTGTGGGCCATGTCCGCTGCTGCCCAGCAGATGGAGCCGCGCACCTACCAGATCGGTACGCCGGAAATGGACACGCTGTGGGTGGACCCCACCAACGGCAACGATGCCAACCCACGCGCCACACGAATCGCGCCGGTGCGGACCCTAAGCGAAGCATGGCGGCGTATCCCAAGCAGTATGCCGCTCACTCGTGGATTCGCCATTATGCTGCTGCCAGGTGAGTATCCAGAAGAATCGGTTCCGAATTACTGGGAGTCGCGCTGGGGCAGCGCGCAGCACCCCGTGATGATTGCCACCGCCCCGGGCTTCCCCCCCGTCACGCTGCCGAACGTGAACGTGTACGATTGCCGCTACTTCTACCTGCTGAATCTTTCCATCACCGGCGGCGGTGGCGATGTCCTCCATTTTGAATCATGCAGCTACGTCCTGCTGCGGGGGGTGGCGGTGGTGGGCCAGGGGAACATCCGCAACTACGAAGGACCGCAAGAGGGCTTGAAGATCAACCAATCCCAGCAGGTCTATCTGGAAGGTTGCGACATCAGCGGGGCAACCGATAACGCGGTGGATTTTGTTGGCGTTCAGCATGGCCACATCATTGATTCCAAAATCCACCGCGCCAACGATTGGTGTATCTACCTGAAAGGTGGATCGGCTTACTTCCGGGTGGAGTCGAACGAGATTTATGATGGCGGAACCGGCGGATTCACTGCCGGGCAAGGGACCGGCTTCCAGTTTATGACTTCACCGTGGATCCATTACGAAGCCTACGACCTGAAGATCATCAACAACATCATCCACGACACCGAAGGGGCTGCGCTGGGGTCCAGGGGGGATACAACATCTTGATGGCGCACAACACCTGCTACCGGATCGGCTCAAGAAGCCACCTGTTCGAGGCGGTGTTTGGTGGAAGAAGCTGCGACGGCCAGCCCGGGGAGAATGGCCGGGGGAATTGCGCGGAATATCTATCGGCTGGCGGCTGGGGAACCACGGCGGTGGATGACGGAAGCAACTACATCCGCATCCCCAACCGGAACGTGTTCATCTACAACAACATCTTCTACAACCCCGCTGGGTTCCAAAGCCAGTACCAGCACTTCACCATCTTTGGGCCGTTTGCCGGGAACCCTGCCGAATCGAACGCGCCGAACCCTGCCGTTGCCGACCAGAATTTGCAGATCCGTGGGAACGTGATCTGGGACGGTCCGCAAGGCCACTCGTTGGGATTGGGGGATGAATCGGGTTGCCAGAACAACAACCCAACGTGCAACCAAGCGCAGTTGCTGGCCGAGAACAGCATCAACACCATCGAGCCACAGTTGATTAACCCGGCAACGCTTGACTTCCGCCCCGTGCCGAAGGGGACGCTGTGGGGCGTGGCCACCTATCCAATCCCCGATTTCCCGGGCGGCGACCGCCAGCCGCGCCCGCTGGCTCCGGCGGGAAATCTTTCCAACATCATCGCCCGCGATTACACCGGGGCAACCCGCGCTGGCACGCAGCCCCCGGGGGCCCACGGGCTGACGGCAGCAAGCGGCGCGCACGCTTGGGAAGCCCCCGCCACCCCAGGAATCCGCGCCCGCTACAACGCCAACGGAACCATCACGATTGACCTTCCTGAACCGCAAGCCAAAGCGGGGCGGGTGCTGGTGGCCGATGCGTCAGGGCGGCAGCTTCTTGCGCAATCCATTCCGCCGGGGGTTGCTCACCTTCGGCTTTTGCTTCCCGATCTTCCCCCAGGGAAATTTTTCTGCACGGTGATCGGGGCCTTGGGAACTATCACAATTCCGGTGCTGGTTACTCAGTGAAGGAGAATCTTGTACTCAATCAAGCCTCCGCTGCTTCACCAATAACCAACAACTTTTATGATGAACCTCTGCACTTCTTACACTGCGGCAACGATGCGTGGAATTGGCCGACGGCTGGCAACGGCTTTCGCTGTTTTGGCGTTCGCGTTGCTGTGCGGCACGCTCCCCGGCGTTGCCCAATCGTTGGACCCTCGCGCTTGGGATATTGGCGAGCCGGGGCCATTTCTGGATGTCTATGTTTCGCCAACCGGGAACGATGCTAACAATGGCCTAAGCCGCCAAACCCCGGTGCGGAATCTGCGGACCGCGTGGGCGCGGATGACCGACACCCTGCTTGCCAACATCGGCTACCGGATTAACCTGATGGCGGGCGACCACACCTGCGAAACCCCCGACTGCGTGCCAGTCCTGATGCAAACGGTCGCCACCACGCGCCAGCACCCGATTATCATCCGCGCTGCCGATGGCGCGGGATCGGCAACGGTGGTGGGGGGGCTAACGCTGCAAAACGCCAGCAATGTCTATCTGATGGATTTTTCCATTCGCTCGATCCCCGGCCAGAAGCCTCTATCGGAGGTTCTGTTGGGGGTGTTTTCCGGGCAGAATATCCTGCTTCGCAACCTTCGCCTAATCGCTCCGGACCCGGTTCAATACCCTTCCAACAGTGATGTTGATGCGGGCGTTGGAATCTTGAATTCCACCAATGTTCACGTGGAGCAATGCACGCTGCAAGGGCAGACGGAGAACGGCATGGCCGTGGTCGGTTCGCAGAATGTGGAGCTGTTGAAGAACGTCATCACGCAGGCAACGGGGTGGGGGATGATGGCCTTTGGTGGCACGGCGTACTTCAAAGCGGAAGCCAACATCGTGCGCGATTGCCGGCGCGGCGTTTCCATTGGTGATGCCTCGGTTGCTGGCTTCTTGGTTGCGCCGTGGGTTCATTATGAGGTCTATGATGCCCGCGTGGTGAACAACCTTCTGCACGATGTCACCGGAGTTCCGCTGCGTGTTGCTGGCGGCTACAACGTGCTGATGGCCTGGAACACCCTGTACCGCGTTGCTTTCGATGACACCAAAGCCGCCCCACTTTTTGAAGCCGTCCATGGTGTCCGTTCCTGTGAGAATGATAGCCTGTGCCGCGCCATGCTTGCCACTGGCGGCTGGGGGGCCGACTCTGCCGCTGGCCAGCCGGGGCCAATCCCCAACCGGAACGTCTATCTGTACAACAACGTTTTCTTCAACCCGCTTCCGGCCCGGACCCTTGTTAGCCATTTTGCGGTTGATGCCCCAATCGCCACCACCGAAGGGACGAACATCCCCAACCCTTCCCGTGCGGACCAGAACGTGCGGATAAAAGGGAACGTGATCTGGAACGGCGGAAGCGGCCAGCATGGAATCCTGATGATGGTCTCTGCCGACGGGCGCGAGCCAGGTTGCGACCCGCAGAACATTGACTGCAACGAAATCCAGCTGAAGCAGGACAACACCATCAACGAGTTCGCGCCGGAGTTGGTGGACCCCGCCAACGGCAACTACGCGCCGAAGCCTGGGGGAAATCTGATCAGCGCACGGACGTTCATCGCCGCAGATTTTTCTTGGGACGATGCCCCGGCCAACCCGCCGGTTCCATCCGGTTCGGTCAGCAACGGTACGCCGTTGGATTTTTCCGGCGGACATCGCCCGGCGGCGAACTCACCCGGGGCATTCAGCGGCGTTTCTGTCCAGCCAATCGCGCCGTCGGCACCGTCGCTGATCTATCCGCTTGACAAAGAGAATGGGATTTCCATCAATCCAATTTTGCAATGGGATGCGGCTGCTGCTGCCGGAAGCTATCGCGTGCAGCTTTCCACCAGCTCCGATTTCACGACGGTGCTTCTGGAGTTCGTGGGCGTAACCACCACATCCATCTCCGTTCCCGATCTGAACACTGCCACCACCTACCACTGGCGTGTGCAGTCGCGGAACAACGTGGGCGTTAGCGATTGGTCCGAAACCCGCAGCTTCAACACCCAGCCGGCAACGCTTGGCGCGCCCACGCTGATTGCCCCCGCCAACCAATCCCCCAACGCCTGGACCGTGCTCGATTTCCAATGGTCCCCGGTTCCGGAAACGCAGTACTACCTGCTCCATATCGCCACCGATCCGGGCTTTACTAACCCGGTGAAACGGATCAGGAATATCCAAGGGACAACGCTGAACGTGGGGATTCTGCCGAACTCGCAAACCCTTTACTGGCACGTCCGTGCCGAAAGCAACGCAGGGATTGGCCCATGGTCCGAAACATGGAGCCTAACCACCGCAACCAGCGGCGTTGCATCGGGCAAGGAATCGGCAGGGATGGATGTTGCTGCGCAGCCAAATCCAGCAACCGGGTTGGCGCAGTTCACCGCCACAATCCCGCACGCCGGCGCGGTGCGGCTGCGGCTTGTTGATGCCCTGGGGAACAGCGTTGCCACGATCTACGACGGGGAGTTGGAGGCTGGCACAACCACTTTCCAGCATGATCTGGCGGGGCTTCCGGCAGGCATCTACTTTGTGCGGCTGCAGGCCGCGTGGGGCGCGGTGAACCAAAGCCTTGTGGTGGCGCGATGACCCCGCGACAATCGGCATAATGTTGGAGCAGAGAGAGAGGGGGGGCGGAGCAATCGGGAAGATTTCTCCCGTGCCTTCCCCCTCTCACGTTTTCTTCACAAGCCAGGAAGTCAGGGAAAGAATAGTCAGGGAAAGAATAGTCAGGGAAAGAATACAAGGTGGGGAACGAATATCAATCCATTTTCATGGAGGGAACAATGCAACGCTTGAGGCTTCATATTCCGATCCTGATTCTGCTGGTTGCAGCGGCGCGGAGCGTTGCCCAGGATGTTGAGAAGATTGCCGAAGAACCTCCATTCTCCCTTAGTGGTTCGGTGGGGGCTTCGCTGGTGGGATACTCCGCCAGCGGAATTCCCGAACGCCGCGAGCCGTTCTCCTGGACCCTGAACGGAACGCTGACCCCAACAATCTACAGCCTTCAGCTTCCGATTGATTTCATTTTCAGCGAGCAGGAGCGGGACTTCCGCCAGCCGTTCAACCAGTTCGGCATTTCGCCACGGTACAAATCGCTGACGGGATTCTTCGGCTACCGCTCGATGACCATGTCGCCATACACGCTGGACGGGGTGACGTTTTTGGGGGCAGGGGTGGAGTTCAACCCGGGAAAATTCCGCTTTGCGGGGATGATTGGACGGCTGCAGCGGGCGGTGGAGGAGGACACCACACAGTTCTACAACATCCCTGCCTACCAGCGCGACGGATACGCCCTGAAAGTGGGGTTCGGAAGCGAGGAAAGCTACTTCGACGTTATCTGGTTCCATGCCGGCGACGACAGTGCGTCGCTGAAAAAACCGCCAACGCAAAGCGGGCTTTCCCCGGCGGAGAACAGCGTGGTGGGGCTTACGCTGAAAACCGCCATCACCCCCGAACTAACGCTTGATGCCGACGTTGCCGCAAGCCTTCACACCCGCGACCTTCGCGCGCCGCTGACCGATCTGGACAGCAGCGGCCTTGATTTCTTCTCCAGTATCCAAGACATCCACAACTCCACCGCGCTGAACATTGCCAGCAAAGCGGGGATCAGTTTCGCGATTCCAACATTCAAGATTCGTGCGGGCTACGAGCGGGTGGAGCCAAACTTCACATCGCTGGGGACGTGGTATCTGGCAAGCGATTTCGAGCGGTGGACGATTGCCCCAAGCCTGGACCTGTTCAACAACCGCCTGCGGCTTGGGGGATCGCTGGGAATCCAACACGACAACTTGCTGGAGACCCGTTTTGCCGAAACCAACCGCCTGATCGGTTCGGCAAACGTGGGGTGGTCCCCAACCGATGCCTTCGGGGTTGATGCCAACTACATCAACTACTCCACGGACCAATCCGCCGGGCGTGTGGCCGTGAACGATTCCATCCGCGTGCGGAACGTTAGCCACTCGGCAACGCTTGCGCCGCGGTTGCTGCTGCAATCGGAAACCCTGAACCATTTCATCACGGTGATCGGGAATTACCAGGAGTTCAGCGACTTGAATTCCTTCACCAACGCCTTCACCGACTCCCGCGGGAGCAACCTTTCGCTGATCTACAACCTCACCTTCATTGAAAGTGCCATCAGCCTGGGCTTCTCGGTCCTGCGTGGCAACACCGAAACAGGGACGCTGCAGGTGGGGACCACCGGTGGAACCCTGAACGGCTCGATTGGGTTATTGGAGAACAAGCTCACGATTGGTGCCTCGGGCGGCTACACGCAGACGCAAACAACCGCGCGGAATATTGCCACCGGGCAGAGTGAGTCGTTCGACGGAACCGTCATCAACCTGACGGCCAACGCCGGGTTCCGCCCCACCACGGAAGATCAATTCACCTTCACACTCTACCGAACACAGGGGGCCGGGACCATCTCCGCCTCCAGCGATTTCAGCGAGCTAACGGCCACGCTTGGCTACAGCCGGACCTTCGCCTGGAAGCCAACCGCCGCCGCTGCCGAGGAAGGGAAGTGAGCGGCAACGCAAGAACCCGGGGCGTAGCCATGCTCCCAAGAACGATTGACTTCATGACCAACGACTAATTCCTACAAGCCATGAACCGATGCTACAGATTCCGATGGTTCCAATGGATGCTGCTTCCGCTGTTGCTGCTGCTTGCGGGGGGCGTTGCGCGGGCGCAATCGCCGCTGAATGTCACCATCGCGGTGCTTCCCCCTTACTCTCCTGACCTCTCCGTCTGGCTTGCCAATCCCAACCGAATTCTTATCACGGTGCAGAATCAAGACCTGAACCGTGGGTACGATTTCCGCTTGGCCGGGTTTGCCGAAAACACCGACGGCAGCACCCGCATCGAGACGAAGGATGAGTATCCAATCGCCGCTTTGCGAATTGAACCCGGCGCGGTCCGCACGCTGAATTTGAACGACTTCAAAATCTTCGACGGCAACGCGGTCCGGTTCAAGGGGGCCGATAAGGACCTGATTGGCAGAACAAAACTGCTGCCGGAAGGGGTCTATCGGGTCTGCGTTCGGGCGTTGGAGTTCAAGACGCTTGCGCCGCTTTCGCCCCAGGAGCCAAGCGGCTGCGCCACGTTTGTGGTCCGCACCGCCGACGAGCCGGAGCCGCTGCAACCAACGTGCGGCCAGTTTGTGAAAGCCACCAAACCGCAGCTTGTGCAGTTCCAATGGACCGTCCCGCCCGGCGCGCCGCCAGGGACGCAGTACCGGTTCAAGATGGTTCCAATCGTGAAAGGGCAATCGCCGCAGCAGGCGATGAAATCGGCCACAAGCCCGGCGTTTTTTGAGCAAACCGCCAACGGTCCAATCTTGCTGTACGGCCCTGCGGATCCGCCGCTGGTTCCTGGGGGAAGCTACGCGTGGCAGGTGCAAGCCGTGGACCCTTCCGGCAACCTTGTGTTCCGCAACAACGGGGTCAGCGATGTCTGCTCCTTCCAGTGGCAGAGCGTTGTTCCGCTGGTGAACGACTCCGTCACGGTGCCGATCACCATCACCGACAAGCCGATTGATATCACCGACGGCATCACCGATCTCCCAATCAGCCCCGACAGCATCGGCATAAAAAAACTGGACACAATGCTCTTCATCAAGGCCGATGAACTTGGCAAAACGTTCGGATGCGTGAAGCTGACACCGCTGGCGGCCAAGCAACCGGAGGTTGGCCAGCGCACCATGCAGTTTGCTGGATATGCCGAGCCAGGGATCAACCTTGATGCCGTCACCGGTGCCGAGGTGGAGGTCTTCTTGGCCGACCGCCGGTCCTTGCTCCCGTACGATCTGGTTGGAAGCAAGTCGCAGCCGGTGTTCAGCCGCCGGCTGAAAGGGAGCGTTGCGGCGGGGATACTTCTCACAAAAGGGAAAGGGGTGGACCGCACGCACTTCGAGCTTGCGTTCGCCAACGGCCCCGACGGTTTCATCCCAAAGAAAGGGGTGGATTATGCCTGGCGGTTCACGCTAGAGTTCAACGGAAAAACGATCCGCAACGACGGCGTGGCCTGCACCGACAAACGCGCCACCAGCGTCTTCGAGCGGTTCCCCGATCTTATCATCGCCAAAAAACTTCCCGACACGTTGATTGCTGGCGGATTCACGATTGTGGTGGAGGATTGGGACGCAAGTTCCAAATCGGTGGACCCAAGCCGTCCCAGCGGAATCGGCAGGGTGAAGTTCGATTGCAACGGCGGCAAGAAACCGAAGCCGTGGTGGTTTGGGAACATTGGCGTGATTCGGAAAAACTTCGACGTGGTGGGGGCTGTTAGCGATTCGGCAACGGAGCTTGCTGTTTCCGAGGCCATCTACGTTGAGCCAACAGTGAAGATTGGCGACGTGGTGGCGCTGGACCTTCCGGCAGGCTCCGTCACCTCGCTGGCGGAAACAGTCGTCAACCGGAACGCGATTCTTGACCTGTTCAAAAAGAATGTGCCGGATGGCATCCGCGTGGCCTTCCGCGATGTGACGTGGGACAGCCCCACCGACCGGACCGAGGTGCTGACCGACGGAATCGCCATCTATCCATCCTCCTCGCCGGTTCCAACCCCGCCCGCCGAGGTGGTGTTGGATAGCGCGTTCACCCTTGCCATTGATTCGCTGATTATCCGCCCTGCATCGGCAAGCGTGAAAGGGGCGGTGCTGCTTCCAACAAGCATCATCAGCAACGACACTTGCACCCGCGCACGGCTTCCGCTTCCGATGACGACCATCACTTCCACCTGCGAATTCTACCAGGAGGTGGCCGACGCGAACTACGGCCAATGGTACATTGGCGAAACGGGTCTGCTGGTGTTCGGGAAAGGCTATACGCTTGACTTCTCGTCGGCGCAATCGCCCGCGGGGCCGGCTCCACCGTTGGCGGCATCGTGGAAAGGGGTGAAGCTGAACAGCGGGACCACTCCCGACCCTCCGTCCGATTCAGTTATCAGCAACCGTGGCTACGTGAAGGCCAAATACACCTTCGCCAACGGGCTGATTACCGGCAGCGGGTTTGCTGCACGGCTGAACTTTGGCGGCGGCTTCGTTTACCACGCGCTGGATCCGTTTGGATACCAGATTAACCTGAGCGGAAGCGGCTACTTGCGCCTGGCAAAGAGTGCCATCGAGAATGGTGAATTCAACAACAGCAGCATCCGGCTTCCGCGCGTGGCAATCAGCACGGGCGGTAGCAGCATTGCTCGGGTGGATGTCTTCAATGTGAACCTGAAAGTCCAGCCGGACCAGGACCTGTTTGCTGATCTTCTGATGAAAGACAATCTGGCGTGGGGGGAATTCAGCAAGGCTGGTCCAAAACGCTATTACGCCATTAATGGATCCGCCACCGACATCCCCGCACACTTCTACTTGGGTGCGCGATGGATGGCACCGTTCTACCCCCTGACCGACACCACGTACACCACGCCGACGTTCGCCCCGGCCACCACCCAGTTAGAGGCGCAGCGGATGCAAGGGGTGACGATTCCCCGCATCCACAACGTCCCGCTGATGATCGCCACCCGGGACCGCCCAGACCCCAACGAGGGCCTGAAATTCCCTGCCGAAACGGTGGTCGGCATCTGGATGAACATCGTCCGAACCGGGGTGCATACCGAGGTCTCCATCCGCGCCGAAAAGGAGCGGCTTGGCGAAATCGAGATGGGGCCGGTGTGGGAAACCGGACCCGCCTACGCCGGGGAAGCTCCGTTCAAAACCTTGTTTGGATACGACCCCAAAAAGAAGGAGCAGAACCGCGGCATCATGCGATTCCAGTTTGTGGAAAGCGCGGTGTGGCACAGCACGCTCCATGGCTCGGTGAAACTGCCAATGCCGGTTGCTGCCGAGATTGATTTCAAGCAGATGATGTTCACCTCCACCGCCGAATGCTCCGGCGGCCAAGTGGACCTTTCCCAGCCCGACACCATGGCCTACTGGGGCGTTGGCTTGGTCCCGAAGGACCCGACGAAATCGGCAGGAATCCTTTGCGTGAAGTTGGGGGTGATCTATCTAACCGCCGCTGGGTTCAACGAGCCACGCCACTTCGCCAAGCCATTCTACTTGGTGTGGGGCGAGATGAAAGCCAGCGGAAACATGGGGCGGCTGGTGTTCGACTACAACAGCGTTGGCCAGAAGTTCGACCGCTTCGGGTTCTCGCCCGAGCTGGTGAAACTCTCCCCCTACGTCCCCACCGACAGCGGCCACGTGCTGGCCTACGGTTCGGTGGCCATTAACTTCTTCGGCTCCAAAAAACTCTCCATCGTTGACTACAAGTCGCTGAAGCTGAACAACCCGTTCAACGGGCGGTTCGTGCGGGTGCTGGACACCGCCTACATGGGCGCGCCCGCCAGCCAGCTGGAGTGGCAACGGAACTGGGGCGACGGAATCGCCAACCTTGAGTACGACAGCATCCGCTACCACGTGGACCGGCAAGATGGATTCTTTGGATCCGGCGAGGTAAGCCTGTTCAACATCACCGGCGGGATGTATTCCACGATTGACATCGCCGCCGAAGGAATCTGCTTCCGGGTGATGGAGGAAAGCGCGCACACGTTCGCGCTTGGACCGGTGGCGCAGATGTCGGCAATGGGGAATATCTGGGGGTGCGGATGCATCGTGGGGGAATCGCTGGAGAAAATTGCGATTGGGGGTGAGGCCTCCTCCAGCCTGGGGCTTGGGTTCAGCATTGCCGCACGCGGCGCGAACATGGTCAGCATGATTATGAGCTACTCCCCAACGCGGTTTGTGATGGAGGCCAACGGGGCGATGTTCGTGAACGTGGGCGCGGTGGATTTGGAGGTGACGGGGCTTGCGTCGTTCACGGTGGAGCGGGGCGAGGAGATGTTTGTCGAGGGATACTTCCGCGGCACCGTCAACTTGGGCGCGGTGATTGCCGGGGTGGAAGGTGAGGGTGAGTTCGATTGGCATCTCGGAACCGATTATCAATCGGTGCAGGGGCGCGTTGCGGTGCGGATTTGGGGCTACATGGGGGGCGTTGGCGCGCAAACCGGAATCTTCTTTGGCCACAACGTTCCCAAAGAACGGGTGTGGGTGATGGATGGAATCAACGGGCGGTTTGGGCTGAACAAAGGGGGGCTTCCCGCACGGCTTACCGGCTTCTACGCCTTCCTGAATGTGGAGGCTTCCGTCAGCTTCTACTTCCTTGCTTCCGGCGGATTCCAACTGTACGTGGGCGTTGGCGCGTTCGTCTCCGACTCCCCATTCATTGGCGGAACCCCGGTCCCCGGGCTTGCCTTCCCATACTTTGTTGGGAACGTTGGGGTCAGGATTTGGGGTGAGATTCTTGGCGGGCTTGTCAGCGCGGCGGCGTGGGGGAACCTGCAGTTCACCGGCGCGTTGCCGCCAGCCTTCGAAGGAACGATTGGGCTGGAAGGATGCGTGCTTTGGGTGCTTTGCGGCAGCGTGGATATCACCTGCGGCTACAACAGAACCGATGGCTTCTACATGCACTGACCTCACACACCGGAGACGACAGAAATGATCACGACTGAACAACGAACAACAACAGGCATCATGGCCATTCCTTGTGGGGAAGTGCAACCAAACCGCCGGCCCTTCGCGCTGGCTGCGTGGTGGGGAAGAATCTTGCCGATCGGGCTGCCGATTGCGCTGCTGCTTGCGGCGGCACTCTTCCCCATATCCACCCGCGCGCAAGCCCTTGAAGGCTACACCACGGCGGTTCCGCTGCAAGTCTTCCTGACGTGGCCGGCGGACACCACGGCGGCGTACCGGTACAACATCTACCGGAAGCTGGCGGCCGATGCAACATATCCGCCCGCCCCGCTGAACGCCACGCCGATTGCGGCAATCACCAACTGCCCGCAGTTCCAAGCAATTATCCCCCCGGCCTCGGCCGATTGGGCCTACCTTGCCAACGCCTTTGGCGACACAGCAACCCATACTCCGCTGGGGAACGTCTGCGTGATTGCGGGCTACGCGCAAGGCTCGGCCAATTGGAACAAGGCTATGCTTCTTGCCCGCGCCCGCCCGGCGATTGCCCGGGTGATGGGCGTTGCGTGGCTGGATAACGGCGTGGTGGCGGGGACAACGTATCGCTATCAAATTCGGCGGGTGAACAGCGGCGGGACCGAGCTTCCCCCAGCGGGAGCCAGCGAAATCACGATTACTGCGGGCGTTCCCGGGGCAATCCCAACCCCCACAATGCGTGGCGTGGTTGCGGGCGACAGCAAGCTGCAAATCTTGTGGAACAAACCTGCGCCAAAGTTTGCGGGGTTCAACGTCTATCGCGCCAACATTGCTGCGGGCATCTACCGCCGCGTCAACGAGGCGAACATCAGCAGCGACATTGACACGAACATCCTGGAGCAAGCCGTTTCCCCGGCGGCGCACGGCTTCACCGACTACACCCGCTGGGACTCGGCAGGGAACCCAGTGGCGATTTCCATCCCGGGAATTCCAGGAACATTTATGGGGCCGGAAAATGGCAAAAGCTACTTCTACAAAGTGAAGCTGCGCGACATCCTGGGGAACGAAGGTCCCTTCTCCGCAGTGGTGAGCGGAACCCCCGCCGACAGCACTCCACCAGCCACCCCAACCGGAATCATCGTCACGGCGGTGGACAGTTCCAGCAGCTTCCGCATCACGTGGCCAAAGGTGACCCGCGACGAGCAAGGGCACAGCGAGAAAACGAAATCCTACCGGGTCTATCGGTACGAGGATGCGGAAAATCCTTACGTGGGCGCGGTGCTTGTTGGGACGGTCAACCACCCCACCGACTCCACGCAGTTCGTGGCGAAAGGGGACAGCTCCGCCGGGTTGCGAAGCGACTGCGGCGACAAAAGCTGGTTCTTCCGCGTGGAGGCGATTGACTCGGCAAACCTTGTCAGCAAACGCTCGGCAGCCGTTGGCGCGGCGCTGAAGGACACCACACGCCCCGAGAACGTGAAAGGAACAACAGCAGAAGGGGATGAGAAGTTCATCAGGGTGAAATGGGAACTGAACAGCGATTGCGACATTGATGGCTACCTGATCTACCGCGCACTGTGCGACTACGGCGATTGGATCCCCTGCCCCGATAGCACACGTGGCAAAACGCCTGCCGGGGTGCCAACAACAACCACGCACGGCTACCAACCTCCCCACAGCGATAAGGAGAAGAAGCCATATCAGCCAAGCGATTGCGGCGGTCCGTTTGTTTTGGTTGGGCAGATTTCCCATGCCGATGCCCGCAACCGTGCGTCTGCCGGCATTACCTACTTCGATGACTACTCCGTCCCGGCAGGGTCCCCCCTTTGCTATGCCTATTTGGTGAAGGCGCAGGACCATTCGCAAAACATCAGCGGCGCGTGGCCGGTGCCGAACCTGGCGAAGGAGATTGTGGTCTGCGAACGCCTGCGCGACAAAACCCCGCCCGAGCCAGCAATCATCAGCGGCCTGTACGCCCGCGACAGCGCGATCCGTGTGGAGTGGATTGGCCCACCGGTCCAGGACATCGCCGCGTACCATGTGTATCGTGCCGAAAGCCGCAGCGGGCCATACACGTTTGTTGGCGGGCGCACGGTGGTCCCGCCGCCGTTGGTTGGTGCGATTCTTACTTCGCCATATACCCCTCCGGCAATCCCTGTCTGCGACTCCATCCCGCTAAGCAGCCAAAGCTACATGAGCGCCGGAACGTTCATGGATTACAAAGCCAGCCCGAAGGAAACCTACTGGTATCGGGTGCTGGGGATTGACAAAAACGGGAACGAATCGGTGCGGGATAGCGCGCTGGCGGTCAGCACGTTCACGTTCAAATCGAACCGCGAGGACGCGCCTTCGATCAGCAGCATCACCCCAATGGAAGGGCCATGCGCGCTGCGTGTGCAGTGGGCCCCGGCCTACGACCCAACGCGGATGCGCGGCTTTGTGGTGTTCCGCAGCAACGCCGAAGATGGAAGCTACTTCCAGCTGGAGAATGTTGTGAAAGATGGGGAGTTCCAGGATCGCTCGGTTGCCCGCAACCGCACCTACTGGTACCGCGTGGCAATCCTGAAACCGGATGGCGCGATCTCGCAGCTATCAGCCCCAAGAAGCGCGACCCACCCATGATGTAGGAAGATGAAATGGGGGAAGGAAGCGTGGGCAACGCTTCCCCGCCCCGTGGACTGGGCCAATGATGAAGATCAATCATGCAGCACCAATGATGAAGGACCAACACCAATGATAGCACGCCTACTATCCTGCTCCGCAGCGTTGCTGGCGATTGCTTCGGCAATGGCAAGCGCGCAGCATCCGGCCGAGAGGTACGGCTGGGGTTTTGAGAACTACACCACGCCGATGTTCGGCTGGCATATCTATGCCCGCAGCTACTACGGCATCCCGCCCGATTCCAACGACTCATGGCTGTCGGCAACGTTCGACAAGCTCTTCTACGAAGCCGCCTTCAAAACCACGCTCCCCGATCCCAGCGGAACCGGAAACGGTGCGGGGAACTGCTACGGGATGAGCTGCCTAAGCCTGATGATGAATAAATATGGCGGCTACTTGGGCTACTGCGCCCCCCCAATCAAATATGTCGGCTCCGGTTCCGGGTCGGGTCCAAGCGATCCCGATCTGAACACGGCCATTAACATCATGCACGGCCACCAGTTGTCGCTGGCGTGCATCCAGCAGTATATCGAGCAAGCACACTCTGGGCACTCGCAGGATGCCAGCTACGGGGTGACGCTGTCGCGCCAGACGATTGGCCGCGAAGGTCCCTACCTTGTCTGCGTCACCAAAGGGTGGAACCCGCAGGCAGGTGGCCACACGATGATTGCCTACGACGTAACCGGAAGCGCAGGCAACTACAAAATTTGGGTGGTGGACCCGAACCGCATCTGGGCCGATACCTCGGCCAACCACCGCGGATGGTACACCAGCGGAAGCAATTTTATCCAATGCACCGGCTCCAACTGGAGCTTCCTGATGGCCGGCAAAATGTCCGCATGGCCAACCGATGGCGACGATGGCGTTGCCGGAAGCCCGCTTGGCGAAGGCCACTTGGTGGTGCTTCCCCTTTCGGTTGCTGGTCCCACCGGGCGCAGTCCATCATCCATGGGCCTTAGCCTTCCAACGCTTCTGCTGAAAATCTTCATTTGGGGAAAAGGGGAAAGCCGCGACGTGGCCATTCACCAGCTTCGCACCGGCGACGGACGCCGCCTGTTTACCGAAGGGACAAAGCGGATTGATTGGGACTCCACAACCGGATTGGGCGCGGTTGCTCCGTGGTTCAATTTTGGGAACATTCCGGCCCAGAAGCCGGAGCGGTTTGAGGGATATTTCTACAAAGGGGCGATGCCTTCGGCGGAGGTGGAGTTCAATTCAGGAACCGAAGGGGCAGGGGTTGCCATTGGCGGGCCGGATGGCTACGTCCGGGTGGATTGCCGCGAGGGTGGAGCAACCGCCCGACTACGGTTTGCGGGCTTAGGAACCGCCCACCCGGTCCTGACGGTTGAGAACGCCAGCAAGCCAATCACCGTGGAACCTTGAGGTCCTATCGGCCACCGAGCCGGGGAAGCGGCATCACGTCTATCGCCTTCGCGATGTGGCGATTCCCGCAGGGAGCGGGACCATCACCCTTGCTGCCAACGGCGGCAACGGCGCAACCATTGCCGGAACGATGCTTCGGGAAGCACGATTGAGCGGAGAGGTGCTGGCAAAGGACGCAAAGGAACATCAGGCCACGGCAGAGTTTCTGGTCACGGATTCGATGCCGATGCCGTTCAATCCATTTGCGCAGGGGAATCGCCAGGCGGTGGCGGGGGAACGATGAAGATGCCCAAGAAGTGAATCAATGGGCCGGCAGCGAACGAACGCTGCCGGCCCATTTTTTTTGATGGAGAGGTGATGGATGCGCATTTACATGCGGACTTTCACCCCGAACCGGCTGAACAAGTAGGTTGGCTTTCCGGTGGTGTTGGGGATTGCGTCCATCAGCGAGAAGCCCGCGCCCAACTCGCCAAATACCGTGTATCCGCCCCGCAACGCCGCTTGCACCCCGAAGCCTGCTTCGGGGGATATCATCAACCCCAGTTTGTCATCGCCGCCATCGTATTCCACCAGCGTTCCTTCTCCATTGGCGTAGGTGTAGTTGGCGGGGCGGAGGATCGTCTGGCGGTACTGCTGCTGAACCGAAATCGGAAGCGCAATGTTCAAAGCCCCGTGCAAGTAGATGCTGTGGAACCCAACGAAATACTGAATGCCGGGCGTTAGCATCAGGTAAGCAACGGTGCGGTGAAGTTGGAATTCTTCGGCCAGCGGGGTTCCGTCGGGGGCAAAGCGGGGAAGGGAATCGGGAAGGTAGCCGAAGGCATCGGCGCGCCAGAAATCCAAGCCGACGCGCCCGGTAAGATGCCAGCGATTTTCCAGCAACATCGCCCCATGGACCCCAAACCCGTAGGCCGGCGCGCCATCCGCCGCGTTCAGCGGAACCAGGTTGTTGAATGGTGCGGTTTGGGCCGGGATGGTGGCGTTGTGGTCCACCACCGAGTAGCGCACATATCCCCCCAGATAGAGGTCCTCCGAGAAATCGCACGATTCATCCGGCCCAACAACCGTTGCCACCAGCGAGTCGCCAATGCGGTCGTAGCGGATGCAAAGGGTTTGCTGGGTGATGTTCCCCGCACGGTCCCGCAAACGGAACCGAGCGTAGCTGTTTTGCTTCCGATCGGTCACTGCTATTTGCAGCGGAACTTGCGGCGTTCCAAAGGCAAATGTCGGGATCGTCACGGCAAGGTTCTCCTTCTCCAGAAGGGTGATTTCTGCAATCCCCAAATCGTTCACACGGTCGTCGCGGACAACGGCGCGGAGGGTGGCCAAGCGGTTATCCACCGTAGCATCCAACGAAGGGGGGATCGTGTCGGGGGCTTGAACCACCTGGACCATGGACTGCCCGCCGCCGTTGCCGTAGGCGTCGTAGGCCGCCCCCCCAGCACCCTCGCCAAAACCGAAGCCGTAACTGTACAAACCAAATGCCTGCGAGCACTCCACCGTGTGGGTTCCATAATCAACCTCCACCTGCGAAAAGGAGTAGCGGCTTATGCCGAAGGGGCGGAACTGGCGTGGGTCCAATGCGCGCCCGTCTAACCGCAGGGTGTGCAACGCATCGGTCGGGACAATCAGGTTCACGTAGTGCCGCCATTGCCCTTGGATTGGCGTGGCAAAGCGATACTTGGGAAGGAACTGTTCGGTGGGGGCAACTACAATCATCATCGGGTCGCCGACGCTGTCGCCATTGGCAAACCCTTTGGAGTATTGGGCAACAAGGATCGGCTTGTTGCTGGTAAGCATCGTCTGCTGGGTCTGGTTGCTGTTCTGGTAGAACTCCCCAGGCTTCAGCCGCGCCACCAGTTGGTTGTTTTCATAGACCAGGGTGCTATCCTCGGTTGCCACAGCACGCACCACCGAGCTTGTCCGCCCGGCCATTGTCCCCACAAAAAATTGCCGCCCCCAAGAACGGATCGGTGGCAGCTGCTCCACCAGAAGGTTGCAGGCTTTAATGTTGTTATCGGGAACGTATGCGCAGTTGTGGCCGCTGAAGACCGCCACCGGCTTATCGGCCTCGATCAGCGTTCCGGTAAGGTCGGACGTTGAAAGCACGTTGTAGTGGGCAAGCAGCGGATACACCTCACCTCTATTCACCGTAATCTGGAACGGCTTCCCTTTGGGATATGGCGGTTTTCGGGGGCTGTCGCGCCCTATCGGCGTTGTTGGCGTGACGGTGATGGTCGTTTCATCCTCCGTGCCAATAATGGCGATTTGCGACACCAGATCGTTGGCCAGCCAGCCGTAGCCCACAGCCCGGTAGCTGGTTCCCAGAACGTCAACCGGGTAAGCAAGGTACGTATCGGTGGTTTGGTAGCGGTGGCTAAGGCCATACACGGAAATCGGTTCGTCGCTGGTGATGTGGACCGCCAGCTTCTGGGCTTTATCGCTGGCACGAAGCTGCGCGGCAGTATCAATGCTGATGGCGATCACCTGGCCCGCGTTCACCGTGAAATCCTTCCGGAACCGAATCCCTTCAATCTCAATCGTCCCCTGGGCACGCTTGCTAGAGGTGATGAAGAGATGGAGTTCCAGCGGCTCAGCTTTTTTTAACGATCCGGTAGCCTCGTCTGGGGTCCAGTCACGAAAATTTTTCTGGAAGACCACCCAGAACTCCCGCCCCTCGGTGGTTCCACCAATGCGAATCGAGTCCGGCGGGCGCACCTGTGCCACGGCCAGCACCGGCAGCGCAACCAGCAGCAACAGCCGAACAATCCACTGCGCCAGAAAGCGTTCGCCAATGGCCAACGCGCTGCTGGCTTGGCGGAGATTATGTATAGAATGAAGCAAGAACGATGCTGTGATATTCAATCGCTTAGCCCTGGGTTAGTGGCAAAGTGCCGGAACTCACCAGCATACTGGATGCAATGGCTTGCTATCCCGCAAGGGTTCCGGTCTGCGAATATCGTTCTTCTTTACCGTTCTGCCGAACCATGAGTGAAAAAGAGCGTGTTCAGTTGGGGAGAGGGGGAGGAGGTGATCCCGCCCATCTCTACCCAACCTTACCTCCCACCCCCTCTCCGTGATTTCATTCCCGAGCAACGCCAGAGCAACGGACGGAGAGGGGGAGCCGGAAGATGCCGTCACCGAAATCCACCCATCTTGCAAGCTGTTGGAAAAATAGATATGGTTGCCGCTCACGCACGATTGCTCTTTCTCTCCCAACTCTATGCTTCGCCATTACCTTACCGTTGCTCGCCAGGCCGAACTGCTGCAGGAATCAATCGGCACATGGACCCTTGCCGAGTGTTGGTCCCAGGAGAAAAACCGGCTGATGCTCCGGTTCATTCGCAACGGGGAAAGCCGGTTTGTTGAGCTTTCGCTGGACCTCCATTTTGGCTACGCACTTCTGCACGATGACTTCCGCCGCGCACGCCGCAACACGCTGGATTTTTTTCAGGGAATGATCGGTGTGCAGTTGGTGGAGGTTGCCATGCACGAAGGGGAACGCGCCATTGAGTTCCACTTTGCCGATGGCGCGATTCTTCTTGCTTGCTTTTTTGGCAAAGGTTCCGGCAACGTGCTTTGGGTGCGCAATGGCGCGGTGGCCGAATCGTTCCAGCACGACGAAGGGGAGCATCACCGCTTGGTGCAACCCAGCGGCGGCGACGATGACCACGAGGACGGCCTTCTGAACCGAACCCAGATTATCGAGCAGCTGCGCCGCAGCGAACTTCCGGCGGCCAAAGCGTTGCAAACCGCGCTCCCCTCACTTGGCCGGCGGCTTGCTGCCGAGTCGCTCCACCGTTCGGAAACGCCGCCATTTCAGCAGGCAACCGATCGTGAGCTTCACCAACTTCTGGACACGGTGGATGCTTTGTACAACGCCTGCCAAGCCTCCGCCACGTTCTTCCTGTATCACCTTCCCACCGAAGTGGTGTTCACGCTTCTGGATCTTCACCACTTGCGCCAGGCGGCCACAGCCGTGGAGACGTTTGATGATCTTCCCCGCGCAATCCGTGCCTGCCGTGCGGCCAGCTTCCGGCTGCGGCGGCTGCTGGAGCTGCGGACCCGCATGGCGCGCCGGTTGGAATCGGAGCGGGGGCGGCTTGGGCGCGCGCTGGCCAAAGGGCGCGACGACCACGAACACGAAGCCCGCGCCGCCGAGTGGGAGCAGATGGGGAACGCGCTGGTGGCGAACTTGCACGCGCTGGCAAAGGGGATGGAGCGGGCGGAGCTTACCGACTGGGAGGGGAACAACCTCACCATTCCGCTGAACGTGAAATTGGCCCCGCACGAGAACGCCCAGCGGTACTTCCGCCGTGCGCGTGGCGTGCGCCAGGCCGCGGTGCGCGCCGCCGAACGCCAAGCCGCAACCGCTGCCGCCATTGCAACCATCGCCACCTTGCAGGAACAGGTGGCGCGGGCAACGGAGGTTGAAGAACTTGAGGCACTGCTGGAATCGAACCAAAAACTGTTTGCAATGACCGGAGAACCAAAAGAAGAAGGAACCGCCGGGCGGTTCCGCCGCTTTGAAGTGGCTGGCGGCCACGAAGTCTATGCCGGAAAAAGCGCGGCCAACAACGACGAACTCACCATGCGGTTTGCCCGCCCCAACGACTACTGGTTCCACGCCCGTGGCTCCAGCGGATCCCACGTGGTGCTTCGTTGGACCGATCCCAAAACCAAGCCGCCGAAGGAGGTGCTGCGCCAGGCCGCCTCGGTAGCCGCCTTCTACAGCGGCGCGAAAAACGCGAAGATGGTCCCGGTGGCCTACACCCTAAAAAAGCACGTCCGCAAACCACGCGGCGCGGCGGTTGGCGCGGTGGTGATGGAGCGCGAGGAAGTGATGCTGGTGGAACCAAAACTGCCGGAAGAGAAGGAGTAAGGGGGGAAAGAACCGAACGGGCGGCGGTTTGTGTTCGTCACACAGGCGATCCCGTCCTTGCAATCTTCCTCCAAACCATCCCGAAGCGTCCCCCTCCCACGGAGGAGTGCCCAACAGGGCGGGGTGGGTTCGGGGGAACGAGCGAACGGGCGGCGGTTCGCGTTGGCCACCGAGGTCGCGCCCCCCTGCTTCGCCGCAAGCGGCGAAGCGTCCCCCCAATGCTGGGGAGAAATGGATTCGGCTGTTCATCCCTTTCTCTCCGAATCTCACACCACTTCTGCCAGCTCCTCCCCCAGCATTGGGGGAGGCGGGGAGGGGGCTGCTGCGGTGGCGGCAATTTTCTTCTTGGCTGCCCGCGAGATGTTTTCCATCTTTGCCGCTGATTTTCGACGAAAAACCGTTCCTACTCACTGCTGCTAACCGTTATGACGAAGCTCTCCTTCCTTGCTCGTGCCTCTTCGGCGATTCTGCTTGCCCTGCTCTTGCTGGGCGCAACAACAACCGCCACCGCGCAAACTCCGGGTTCCCATCCGATGACCGACATCTACGGCCACATGGGGATCGGGACCATCGCGCCGGATAAATCGGCAATCCTGGACCTTTCCAGCACCACCGCTGGCTTCCTGATGCCACGGCTGACGAACGCCGAACGGAACGCGATAGCCAACCCAGCAACAGGGTTGATGATTTTCAACAGCGACACGAAAACGATTGAGTTCAACATCGGGACGACCTTCGCCCCGATCTGGGACCCGGTGGTGACGGTCAGCAGCGGAAGTGGCCTCTACTGGCAGCTTCTGGGAAACAGCGGAACCAACCCAGCAATCAACTTCATCGGGACCACGGATGCTCAACCGCTGGTGGTTCGGACCAACAGCGTGGAGCGTTTGCGCGTGGCCAGCACGGGTGAGGTGGGAATTGGCACCGCAGCACCAACTGCTGGGCGGTTGCTGGAGGTGGCGGGAACCGCCGGCGCAGCAAACGTGCGGTTTGGCTCAGCAAGCGGTTCGGCTGATGGAAGCGCGTGGGTCCCTGGGGCCACCGACGGGATCATCACCGCCGACGGAAATGGCGACCTGTTGAAGCGGACCGCGACGGCAGTGGTAGGATCGGTGGGGTGGTTGAAGACGGGCAACGGTGGAGCATTCACCGACGGCGTGGACAACCTGATAGGAACCACCAGCAACGCGCCGTTAAATGTGATTGCCAACGGAAGCCGAGCGATGCGGTTCGAGCCGACGGCCACCAGCCCGAACATCATTGGCGGATTCAATGGGAACAGCGTGGGTGGTGGTGTGGTTGGTGCAACGGTGTCGGGCGGTGGGTCAAGTGGAAATATCAACCAAGTGACGGGGAATTATGGCGCAGTCGGTGGGGGCAGGAGCAACACAGCCTCGGCGCAATATGCAACAGTGAATGGGGGGAACAGCAATCAGGCATCAGGATCATATTCAACAGTAGGTGGTGGGTGGAACGACACTGCCTCGGGGCTTGTTGCAACGATAGGTGGGGGTGTGCACAACGACGCATCGGGTCCGGTTTCGACGGTAGGTGGCGGACGAAGCAACATTGCCTCGGCGCAATATGCGACGATTGGTGGCGGCGTGGGGAACACGGTTGCTGGCGAGTCTTCGGTGATTCCGGGCGGCAATGGCCTGACGCTGGATGCTACTGCCGACCGCAGCTTCGGGTTCCACGCGAACAACGCTGCCGGGACTCGCGACATGACGATCTCCGCCCCCGATGTAGCCGTCTTCGGCAACACCGATCTGTGGCTTGCCAACAACGACAACGCGCCAAGCGAGCTACGGTTGTTCGAGGGGTACAACGCCGCAGGGGCATTCCCGAACGGGACAGCAAACTACACGGCATTCAAAGCGCAGGATCAGACGGGCGACATCACCTACACGCTACCAGCCAGCAACGGCACTGCTGGGCAGGTGCTTTCTGTGGCGGCATCCCCCGCGCCAACGGCAACGGCGGCAACATTGGAGTGGGCAACCCCCAGCGGTGGCGGTGCTGCTTGGCAACTAACCGGCAACAGCGGAACCACCGCCGGAACGAATTTCTTGGGAACGATTGACAATGTGGCAATGGAGATTCGTGTGAACGATACATCGGTCATGCGCTATCTGCCCCACCCAACCAGCCCCATGATTGTGGGAGGTGTCTATCAAAACGCCATTGATACCGGATCCTACGGCTCGCTGATTGCTGGCGGTGGTTCCGCAGCGGCTCCCAACCTTATTGACACCAGCGCAATCTACTCTGTGATAAGCGGCGGCAGCCATCACTTCCTCTCGGCTGATTATGCTGCCATTGGTGGTGGTCGTCGCAATCTGCTGACGAACAATTCAACGTCATCGGTGATCGCCGGTGGCGACTCGAACACAATCACCAATGGCACGCAGTACGGGGCGATCGGTGGCGGTCGTCGCAATTTGCTGACGAATAACTCAACCTTATCGGTGATCGCTGGTGGCGACTCGAACGTGGTGACGAATGGTTCACAGTATGGTGCGATCAGTGGCGGTAGCCGCAACGTTGTGATCAGTGCAAGTTATGGCTCGATCGGCGGTGGTGACTCCAACCAAGTTTCCTTCGGCGCAACGTACAGCGCGATTGGTGGCGGGCGGCGGAATTTGGTGAACAACAGTTCAACGTCATCGGTGATTGCTGGTGGCGATTCGAACACGATCATCAATGGCTCGCCATACGGTTCGATTGGTGGCGGTAGCCGCAACTTTATGACGAATGTGAATTATGGCACGATCGGCGGCGGTGATTCCAACCAAGTTTCCTTCGGCGCGCAGTATGGTTCGATTGGTGGTGGCCGTCGGAATTTGCTGACGAATAGCGCAACGTCATCGGTGATTGCTGGTGGTGATTCTAACGTAGTGACGAATGGTTCACAGTACGGGGCGATCGGTGGCGGTAGCCGGAACACAGTGACGAATGCGAGCTATGGCTCGATTAGCGGTGGCGATTCCAACCAGATATATTCTGGTGGAACGTACGGTTCGATAGGTGGGGGATATGGGAACAGTAATAACAGCCAGTACGCCCATATCGGTGGCGGTCGTCGGAACCAGTTGATAAACAGTTCAACGTCATCGGTGATTGCCGGTGGCGACTCGAACACAATCACCAGTGGTGCGCAGTACAATGCGATCGGTGGCGGCAGGCGGAACTTTATGACGAATGTGAATTATGGCACGATCGGCGGCGGTGACTCCAACCAAGTTTCCTTCGGCGCAACGTACAGCGCGATTGGTGGCGGGCGGCGGAATTTGGTGAACAACAGTTCAACGTCATCGGTGATTGCTGGTGGCGATTCGAACACGATCATCAATGGCTCGCCATACGGTTCGATTGGTGGCGGTAGCCGCAACTTTATGACGAATGTGAATTATGGCACGATCGGCGGCGGTGATTCCAACCAAGTTTCCTTCGGCGCGCAGTATGGTTCGATTGGTGGTGGCCGTCGGAATTTGCTGACGAATAGCGCAACGTCATCGGTGATTGCTGGTGGTGATTCTAACGTAGTGACGAATGGTTCACAGTACGGGGCGATCGGTGGCGGTAGCCGGAACTTGGTGACGAATGCGAGCTATGGCTCGGTTAGCGGTGGCGATTCCAACCAGGTATATTCTGGTGGAACGTACGGTTCGATAGGTGGGGGATATGGGAACAGTAATAACAGCCAGTACGCCCATATCGGTGGCGGTCGTCGGAACCAGTTGATAAACAGTTCAACGTCATCGGTGATTGCTGGTGGCGACTCGAACGTGGTAATGAACGGCTCGCCATACGGCTCGATCGGTGGCGGCAGGCGGAACTTTATGACGAATGTGAATTATGGCACGATCGGCGGCGGTGACTCCAACCAAGTTTCCTTCGGCGCAACGTACAGCGCGATTGGTGGCGGGCGGCGGAATTTGGTGAACAACAGTTCAACGTCATCGGTGATTGCTGGTGGCGATTCGAACACGATCATCAATGGCTCGCCATACGGTTCGATTGGTGGCGGTAGCCGCAACTTTATGACGAATGTGAATTATGGCACGATCGGCGGCGGTGATTCCAACCAAGTTTCCTTCGGCGCGCAGTATGGTTCGATTGGTGGTGGCCGTCGGAATTTGCTGACGAATAGCGCAACGTCATCGGTGATTGCTGGTGGTGATTCTAACGTGGTGACGAATGGTTCACAGTACGGGGCGATCGGTGGCGGTAGCCGGAACTTGGTGACGAATGCGAGCTATGGCTCAATTAGCGGTGGCGATTCCAACCAGGTATATTCTGGTGGAACGTACGGTTCGATAGGTGGGGGATATGGGAACAGTAATAACAGCCAGTACGCCCATATCGGTGGCGGTCGTCGGAACCAGTTGATAAACAGTTCAACGTCATCGGTGATCGCTGGTGGTGACTCGAACACAATCACCAATGGCACGCAGTACGGAGCGATTGGTGGCGGGCAGCGCAACTTGGTGACGAATAACGCAACCTCATCGGTGATCGCTGGTGGTGACTCGAACACAATCACCAATGGCGCAACGTACGGGGCGATTGCTGGTGGTCGTCGCAATTTGCTGACGAACAGTTCAACGTCATCGGTGATCGCTGGTGGTGACTCGAACACAATCACCAATGGCGTGCAGTACGGCGCGATTGGTGGCGGGCGGCGCAACTTGGTGACGAATAACGCAACCTCATCAGTGATTGCTGGTGGCGACTCGAACGTGGTGACGGATGGTGCAGCGTACAGCGCGATTGGTGGTGGCCAACGCAATGTCATCACCAGCACTTCAACCAGAGCCTCCATTGGTGGCGGGCAAAACAACACGATTGATAGCGCATCCATTGCCGGGGTGATCGGTGGTGGCCTTAACAACAATGTTTATGGCGAGTATTCTACGATCGTGGGTGGGCGCGGCCTAACCGTGGACGCGCCGCGCACCATTGGCTTCCACGCCAACAGCGCGGCGGGCGACCGAAACATGACCATTACCGACACAGCAATCGCCCTCTTCGGCAACACCGATCTGTGGCTTGCCAACAACGACAACGCGCCAAGCGAGCTGCGGTTCTTCGAGGCGTACAACACTGCTGGGGCGTTCCCAAACACGGCAAACTACACGGCGTTCAAAGCGCAAACGCAAGCCAACGACATCACCTACACCCTTCCGGCGGCCAGCGGCACGGCTGGTCAGGTGCTTACTATTGCGGCATCCCCCGTGCCAACGGCAACGGCGGCAACCTTGGAATGGGCATCCGGTGGCGGTGGCGGCTGGAGCCTAACCGGCAACGCGGGAACCACCGCCGGAACGAACTTTGTGGGAACGACCGACAACGTGGCGTTTGAGATTCGGGTCAACAACGGCGGTGCAGCTACTGGCGGCAACCAGCGAGTGATGCGATTCGAGCCAAACGCCACCAGCCCGAACATCATTGGTGGGTTCAACGGGAACAGCGTGACGGTTGGTGTGGTTGGTGCAACGCTGGCCGGCGGTGGGGCCAATGGCAACTTGAACACGATCACCGATGACTATGGCGTGGTGGGGGGTGGCTATGGCAATCTTGCAGGGGATAACGCAGGGACAACGAGTGACCAAAGCTACGCCACCGTTGGTGGAGGAAGTGCCAACGCGGCATCGGGGATGTTTTCGACTGTGGGTGGAGGGAATGCGAACATCGTGCAGGGGTATGGCGCGACCGTGGGTGGCGGCCAGAGCCACATCGCATCGGGGTTCGGCGCAACCGTGGGCGGAGGACGTGACAACGAGGCAGTGGAGAATCTTGCCACCATTGGTGGCGGCCAGTATAACATTGCATCAGGGGATCATGCCACCATTGGTGGCGGATTTAGAAATGAAGTGTCGGGGGATTATTCAACGGTTGGTGGCGGCACTGCCGACACCACTGCTGGTGATTACTCAGCAATCCCCGGCGGTCGCGGCCTAAGGCTGGATGGGGATCGCAGCTTCGGCTTCCACGCCAACAACAGTGGTGGCACGCTTCCAATGACGATCTCCACCCCCGACGTAGCGGTCTTCGGCAACACTAATCTCTGGCTTGCCAACAACAACAACGCGCCAAGCGAGCTGCGATTCTTCGAGGCGTACAACACCGCAGGGGACTTCCCGAACGGGACAGCAAACTACACGGCGTTCAAGGCGCAGGATCAGACGGGCGACATCACCTACGTTCTGCCCGACACAAACGGTATTGTTGGGGATGTTCTGCAAGTCAAATCCATCTCCGGCAGCACGGTTACACTTGATTGGGTTGGCAATGGAGCCACCATCGTCAACACCACGAACTCCACCAACACCAGCGGCGGCGCGTTTGGCGCAAACCAAGATGACCTTTCGTTAAGCTCCACCGCCACCTTCTTCCGCATGGAGACCACGGTCGGTGCCGGGGTTGACATCACCGGAATCCTTGCCGGTGCCGATGGCCGCCAGATCGTGATCTGCAACATCGGAAGCAACCCCATCACGCTGAAGCACCAGAATGCTGGCTCGGCAGCGGCCAACCGCTTCCAACTGCCAGGTGGCGGCGATATCACCCTGGGTGGCGACGGCACCGCCACCTTGATCTACGACGCAACCTCCGGTTTCTGGCGGCTTGTTTCCACCAACTAATCACAGTAACAGCAAACCGTAATCACGAGGAATCAATCAACCATGAAACGACTCCTTCTTGCTCTGGCCGCTGTTATTTGTGCAGCATCTGGCGTGGCGAACGCGCAAACGTACAAGACGCTCTACGGCACCTCGCTCTACTTGTCGGGCGGGGGCGCGCCGGTGGTTCCGCTGATCCTGAAATCCCCAACGCTTGGAAGCACGTGGACCATGACCCTTCCAACTGGCCCGGGAGCATCGGGGCAGTTTCTGCAAACCGATGGAACCGGCGTGCTTACGTGGGCCACGCCATCGCTCACTTTCCCTTTTTCCGCAACCGTCAGCGATGCTGGCGTGCTGTTTAGCCTTACGAACTCCGGCACCGGCGGCGCGGGGCTGTTTGCCATCACCAACGCCGGAAGCAGCGCGGCGGCGCTGGCAGCAAGCACCAACGGAACCGGCCCGGCAATTCAAGCAACCGGCAGGGTTCAGATTAACGATGGCAACCTTGTGCTTGGGAACACCGGCAGCGCGGGCGAGCTTCGGCTGCAGGAACCAAACGGAACCGGAAGCGATTACACCGCATTGAAAGCGCAGGACCAAAGCGGCAACAACATCACCTACACCCTGCCGGCGGCCAACGGAACTGCGGGGCAGGCACTGCGGATTGCTGCTTCCCCTGCCCCAACAGCAACCGCCGCAACGTTAGATTGGGGGAACCCATCCCCGGGCGGCGCGGCGGGTGGGGATCTGACCGGAACCTACCCGAACCCCACCATCACCACCGATGCCGTTGGCTCGGCAGAGATTGCCGACAACACCATCACCGGCGCAGATATTTTGGACGGCACGGTTGACAATGCCGACCTTGCTGGCGATGCCGTCACCGCCAGCAAAATTGCTGCCAATGCCGTCAATGCCAGCGAGATAGCCTCCAACGCCGTTGGCAATTCCGAGATGGCCGATAACGCAATCGGGAATGCCGAGATGATGGACAACGCGATCGGCAATGCTGAGATGATGGACAATGCAATCGGTTCGGCGGAAATCATTGACAACTCGATCACGCTTGGGAAGATCAGCTCATCCGGCGCGGGGGCCAACCAGGTGATTACCTACAACGGGTCCAACATCGTCTGGGCCAGCCCCGCCAACAACGATTGGAGCCTAACCGGCAACGCGGGAACAACCGCCGGAACGAACTTCGTGGGCACCACCGACAACCAAGCCTTTGAGATTCACGTGCACGAAACCGGCACAGCCACCGAAGGCCGCCGGCGAGTGATGCGGTTTGAGCCGAACGCCACCAGCGCGAACATCATTGGCGGGTTCAACGGAAATAGCGTGACAAGCGGAGTGATTGGCGCAACGGTGTCGGGCGGTGGAGCCAGTGGCGGTTTGAATACGATCACCGATGATTATGGGGTGATAGGTGGTGGCCGGAACAACCGTGCGGGAGATAATGCCGGGACAACATCAGATCGGAGTTATGCCACCGTGAGTGGTGGTTTGGGCAATGTTGCCAGCGGCCAATACGCCACAATTGCTGGCGGCCTGCAGAACCGCGTCTCGGGGGGGAACGGATTTATCGGCGGTGGGGCAAACAACCTTGCCAGCGCAAACATGGCCATTGTGGTTGGTGGCGAAGGGGACAGCGCCAGCGGCCAGTGGGCGTTTATTGGCGGCGGATATTCGAACACCGCCAGCGGCGAACGTTCGGTGGTGGTGGGTGGGGCGGCCAACAGCGCAACGAACAACTACTCAACCATTGGCGGCGGCATTGATAACGATGCAACAGGGGAATTTGCAACGATAGCCGGTGGACGTGCCAACGGGGCAACGGGTAACTATGCCACCGTTGGCGGCGGCCAAAGCGACACCGCCAGCGGAGCCTATTCGTTTATTGGCGGCGGGTTCGGGAACACGGCCGCAGCGGGTGGGTCCTTTATCGGCTCGGGGTCCTCGAACCGAACAATTGCCGGGGCCACCGACGCAACGATTGGCGGCGGCGCGTACAACTACGCCAGCGGCTACCGTTCCACCATCGCCGGCGGGGAAAGCGATACGGTCACAGGCTCGATAGCGACAATCGGTGGTGGCTTCAAGAACAAAGCCACCGGGGACCGCTCGACGGTTGGCGGCGGCGAAAGCAACACCGCCAGCAGCACCGCCACCACTGTGGCGGGTGGCATTAATAACAGTGCTGGTGGCATCAACGCCACCGTTGGCGGCGGCAGCGGCAACAGCGCGACTGGCGGCAACAGCGCAATCCCCGGCGGGCGCGGCCTAACGCTGGATGCCAGCGCCACCCGCAGCTTCGGCTTCCATTCCAACAACGGAGCCGGCACGCTACCGATGACGATTTCTACCCCTGACGTAGCCGTCTTCGGCAACACCGATCTCTGGCTTGCCAACAACGACAACGCACCAAGCGAGTTGAGGTTCTTCGAGGGGTACAACACCTCAGGGGCATTCCCAAACACGGCAAACTACACGGCGTTCAAAGCACAAACGCAAGCGGGCGACATAACCTATACACTTCCGGCCAGCAACGGCTCGGCTGGTCACGTGCTTCGGATTGCCAGCAGCCCTGCGCCAACGGCAACCGCAGCAACGCTGGAGTGGGCAGCAGCCAGCAGTGGCTGGAGCCTAACGGGCAACACGGGAACAACCGCCGGAACGAACTTCGTGGGGACCACCGACAACGTGGCGTTGGAGCTAAAAGTCTTCAGCAGCGACGGGACAGCGAACCGGGGAAGCAAGCGAGTGATGCGATTCGAGCCGAACGCCACCAGCGCGAACATCATTGGTGGGTATCAGGGGAACAGCGTGGGTGCTGGTGTGGTTGGTGCAACGATCAGCGGCGGCGGCGTGGATGGAGGTATCAATCAAGTGTCCGCTGATTATGGAGTGGTTAGTGGAGGGCAGGGCAACACCGCATCGGGGTTTAATTCGGCGATTGGTGGAGGAAGCACCAACACCGCATCGAATTTCTATTCGACGGTGGGTGGCGGCTTGAGCAACACGGCATCGGGGGATCGTTCGATGGTGAGTGGAGGGCAGAGCAACACGGCATCGAATTCCTATTCGACGGTGAGTGGAGGGCAGAGCAACACGGCATCGAATTCCTATTCGACGGTGAGTGGAGGGCAGAGCAACACGGCATCGAGTCCCTATTCGACGGTGGGTGGAGGCTTGAGCAACATGGCATTGGGGGGGCGTTCGACGATAGGAGGAGGCGAGAGCAATACGACATCGGGGTATATTTCGACGGTGAGTGGAGGCTATAACAACACGGCATCGCAGTCGTACTCGACAGTGGGTGGAGGCTATAACAACACGGCTGCCGGTGTATACTCTGCAATCCCCGGCGGTTACGGCCTAACGCTTGCTGCCACTGCCATCCGCAGCTTCGGCTTCCACGCGAACACCGCTGCTGGCGATCGCAACATGACGATCTCCGTCCCGGACGTAGCTGTCTTTGGCAACACCGATCTGTGGCTTGCCAACAACGACAACGCACCAAGCGAGCTGCGGTTCTTCGAGGCGTACAACACTGCTGGGGCCTTCCCAAATGCTACGGCACACTACACGGCGTTCAAGGCGGCATCGGTACAGGGGGGCGACATCACCTACACGCTGCCAGCATCGCCCGCAGCCAGCAACGGGGATGTTCTCACCTCAACCACCGCCGGAGTGATGCAGTGGTCCGATGCCGATTCGATCGTGACGGCCAACGCCTGGGGTCTACTTGGCAACGCGGGAACAACCGCCGGAACGAACTTCGTGGGAACGACCGACAACGTGGCGTTGGAGCTAAAAGTCTTCAGCAGCGACGGGACAGCGAACCGGGGAAGCAAGCGAGTGATGCGGTTCGAGCCAAACGCGACCAGCGCGAACATCATTGGTGGGTATCAGGGGAACAGCGTGGGTGCTGGTGTGATTGGTGCAACGATCAGCGGCGGCGGCGTGGATGGAAGTATCAATCAAGTGTCCGCTAATTATGGAGTGGTTAGTGGAGGGCAGGGCAACACCGCATCGGGGTCTAATTCGGCGATTGGTGGCGGAAGCACTAACACCGCATCGGCGCAGGGTACAACAGTTGGCGGAGGGAGTAACAACACCGCATCAAATGCATACGCAACAGTTGGCGGGGGCTTTGGCAACACCGCATCGGGGATACGCTCGGCGGTTGGTGGGGGCTTTAGCAACACCGCATCGGGATTCCGCTCGGTGGTTGGTGCGGGATATCAGAACGTCGCTTCGGGGGATTATGCCGCAATCGCCGGAGGGGCTGAGGACACTGCCGCTGGCGAATACTCAGCAATTCCGGGCGGGCGCGGCCTAACGCTGGATGCCAGCGCAACACGCAGCTTCGGCTTCCACGCCAACAACGCTGCCGGGACTCGCAACATGACGATCTCCACTCCAGCCGTAGCCGTCTTCGGCAACACCGACCTGTGGCTTGCCAACAACAAGAACGCACCAAGCGAGCTGCGTTTCTTTGAGGCGTACAACACCGCTGGGGCATTCCCAAACACGGCAAACTACACGGCGTTCAAAGCGGCATCGGTACAGGGGGACGACATCACCTACACGCTACCGGCCAGCAATGGCACTGCCGGGCAAGTGCTTCGCGTGGCCAGCACCCCCACGCCAACGTCAACAACAGCAACGTTGGAGTGGTCATCGAACAATTTGGGAACCGTTGGTGGCCTTGCCTTCGCCCGTAAAACCGCCAATGAAGGGGTCACCAGCAGCGCAACCTTGCAGAACGACGACCACCTTTCCATCGCCTTGAACACGAGCGAGGTGTATGAGTTGGAAGGGGTGCTGTACGTCAACACAACGGCCAATGCGCACGATCTGCAAATCGCCCTCACGGTTCCAACCGGCACGACCATGAAGGTGAGCTATCAGGCGCGGGAAGAGAACGGAACAACATCCAGAGAAGCGGATATCCTCTCCACCTCCGGCACGGCAGGGACGGTGATAGATGTCCAGTCAACTGGAAGCAACCGTGCGATCGTTTACGTGAAAGGACTGATCCGCACTGCCGGGACTGCCGGGAACGTGACGTTGCAATGGGCCGACGATGACACCACCGGCACCGAGACCGTGACCATCGAAACCGATTCCTACTTCAAGGTGACCCGCGTGCAGTAACCCCTCACCCTTCTGCCGATTAAGCCAACGAACGCCCTTCCCAAGCCACGTGGAAGGGCGTTCGCTGTTGTGCAGGGGGTAGTGATCCCGACGAAGTCGGGGTAGGGACCCCGATCTTTATCGGGGCCCAGAGGCCGAAGATGCCGCCGAAGGCTAAAGACCTTTTATCAATCCCGACGAAGGTCGGGGCGGCTACCTCCAAAAATTCCCGAAGCGTTCCCCTCCTTGGAGGGGTGCCCAACAGGGCGGGGTGGGTTCGGGGGAACGAGCGAACGGGCGGTGGTTTCTGTTGGCCACCGGGGCAATCCCGACGCAGTCGGGGTAGCGGCTCCGATCTGTATCGGGGCCGAGTGATAGACACCGAGGGCTAAAGACCTTTTATCAATCCCGACGGAGGTCGGGGCGGCTACCCCAAACTCTCCCGAAGCCTCCCCCTCCAACGGAGGGGTGTCCAACAGGGCGGGGTGGGTTCGGGAGAACGAGCGAACGGGCGGCGGTTCGCGTTGGTCACCGAGGCCTGCTGATCCTGAGATTCGGTAATGAGCGCAGTTTTGGATGTGTCCCCAACCCACCCCCGGGCCCCCTCCCAAGAGGGGGAGCAACGCACGAGGCCAACGCACAAAGTTGCCCACGGCTACCTCCAAAAATTCCCGAAGCGTCCCCCTCCCACGGAGGGGTGCCCAACAGGGCGGGGTGGGTTCGGGGGAACGAGCGAACGGGCGGTATCCACATTGGTCACCGAGGCCTGCTGATACTGATTGACTGAATTTTTTCTTGGAAACTTAGAAGCCATTGCCTATTCTTGCCATCGCTGCCACCGCTGCCATTATAACATCCAATCCGGCCCTCCTTTCAGGTCAGGGCTTCCTCTTATCCATTCTCCACATGAAGCACTTCACAGTCGCTTTCCGGAGCATTGGCGTAGCCGTGGGATTATTGTGTGCAGCCATTGCCTCCACCGCTCAAACTCCGGGTTCCCACCCGATGACCGACATCTACGGCCACATGGGAATCGGCACCATCGCGCCGGACAAATCGGCAATCCTGGACCTATCAACCACCACCGCTGGCTTCCTGATGCCACGGATGACCAGTGCTGAGCGCAACGCGTTGGTCAACCCAGCAGTGGGGCTGATGATTTTCAACACCGGCGCGAAGACCATCGAGTTCAACATCGGGACAACCTTTGCTCCGATTTGGGATCGGGTGCTGACGACCAGCAGCGGGGGCGGGCTATTCTGGAGCCTGACGGGCAACGGAGGAACCAATCCTGCAACCAACTTCATTGGAACCACCGATGCTCAACCGCTGGTGGTTCGAACCAACAACATGGAGCGTCTGCGTGTGGCAACTACCGGTGAGGTAGGAATCGGCACGGCAGCACCAACTGCCGGGCGGTTGCTGGAAGTTGCGGGAACCGCCGGCGCGGCGAACGTGCGGTTCGGCTCGGCAAGCGGCGCGGCCGATGGGAGCGTGTGGGCACCTGGAACCAACGACGGTATCATCACCGCCGACGGAAATGGCGACCTGTTGAAGCGAACCGCGACAGCAGTGGTAGGCTCGGTAGCATGGTTGAAGACGGGGAATGGCGGGGCGTTCACCGACGGGGTGGATAACCTGATAGGGACTGCCAGCAACGCGCCGTTAAATGTGATCGTCAACGGAAACCGAGCGATGCGGTTCGAGCCGAACGCGGCCAGCAGCCCGAACATTATTGGCGGGTTCAACGGGAATAGCGTTGGTAGTGTGGTTGGCGCAACGATCAGTGGCGGTGGTGAGAGTGGCTCCATTAACCAAGTGACGGGGAATTATGGCGCGGTCGGTGGGGGAAGGCGCAACCAGGCATCAGGAGTTCATTCGACAGTTGGCGGTGGATATGACAACGTGGCATCAGGGGTTGCTCCGGCAATAGGTGGTGGGGAGAGCAACAGAGCCTCGGGGGATTATTCATCGGTGGGCGGAGGGGTGTTCAACATCGCATCGGGGGGAACCTCGACGGTGGGTGGAGGAGACCACAACGCTGCATCGGGTGCGTCATCGGTGGTGAGTGGAGGATATTACAACGAGGGGTTGGGATCATATTCGGCGGTGGTTGGCGGTGCCTACAACAAGGCATCGGGGAGTAATTCAGCGGGAGGTGGAGGAGATATCAACGAGGCATCAGGGGCATATTCATCGGTGGGCGGAGGGGTCTACAATGCCGCATCGGGGGGAACCTCGACGGTAAGTGGAGGAGACCACAACGCTGCATCGGGTGCGGCATCGGCGGTGGGTGGGGGAGATCATAACACTGCATCGGAGCACTATGCGATGGTAGGTGGCGGACATGACAACGTGGCATCAAGAGTGGCTTCAACAATAGGTGGTGGAGAGAACAACAGGGCATCGGGGAATTATTCGGCAGTAGGTGGAGGAAGGAGCAACCAGGCATCAGGAGTTCATTCGACGGTCAGTGGTGGACGTGACAACGTGGCATCAGGGGTTGCTCCAGCAATAGGTGGTGGGGAGAGCAACAGAGCCTCGGGGGATTATTCAGCGGTGGGCGGAGGGGTGTTCAACGTGGCATCGGGGGGAACCTCCACGGTGGGTGGAGGAGACCACAACGCTGCATCGGGTGCGTCATCGGTGGTGAGTGGAGGATATTACAACGAGGGGTTGGGATCATATTCGGCGGTGGTTGGCGGTGCCTACAACAAGGCATCGGGGAGTAATTCAGCGGTAGGTGGAGGAGATCGCAACGAGGCATCAGGGTCATATTCATCGGTGGGCGGAGGGGTCTACAATGCCGCATCGGGGGGAACCTCGACGGTAAGTGGAGGAGACCACAACGCTGCATCGGGTGCGGCATCGGCGGTGGGTGGGGGATATTACAACACGGCAGCTGGTGATTACTCAGCAATCCCCGGCGGTCGCGGCCTAAGGCTGGATGGGGATCGCAGCTTCGGCTTCCACGCCAACAACAGTGGTGGCACGCTTCCGATGACGATCACCGATGCCAACGTAGCGGTCTTCGGCAACGCTAATCTCTGGCTTGCCAACAACAACAACGCGCCAAGCGAGCTGCGGTTCTTCGAGGCGTACAACGCTTCCGGGAACTTCCCGAACACGGCAAACTACACAGCGTTCAAAGCGCAAACGCAAGCCAACGACATCACCTACACGCTACCAGCATCGCCCGCAGCCAGCAACGGGGATATTCTCACCTCAACGACGGGTGGAGTGATGCAGTGGTCCGATGCCGATTCGATCGTGACGGCCAACGCCTGGAGCCTGCTTGGCAATGCGGGAACGACAGCGGGAACAAACTTCGTGGGAACCACCGACAACGTGGCGTTTGAGATTCGGGTAAACAACACCGGTGCAGCTACTGGCGGCAACCAGCGAGTAATGCGGTATGAGCCGAACGCCAGCAGCCCGAACATCATTGGTGGGTTCAACGGGAACAGCGTTGGTGCAGGTGTGGTTGGTGCAACGATCAGTGGCGGCGGGGCGGATGGCGCTGCCAGCCAGGTGACAGGTGATTATGGAGTGGTCGGTGGTGGATTTGCCAACACGGCATCGGGGGAGTTTTCGACGGTGGGTGGTGGATATACCAACACGGCATCGGGGAGAGGAGCAACGGTGGCGGGAGGGGCTGGGAACCAAGCATCGGGGGATAATTCGACCGTGGGTGGAGGAACGCAAAACGAGGCACAGGGGGGTAATTCGACAGTGGGTGGGGGAGAGCGCAACATTGCATCGGGGTTCAATTCGGCGGTAGGTGGAGGAACGGGCAACGAGGCACAGGGGAATAATTCCACGGTGGGTGGTGGAGAGCGCAACATTGCATCGGGGTCCAATTCGACGGTGGGTGGAGGAGACCACAACACTGCATCAGGTGCGTCATCGACGGTGAGTGGAGGAGACCACAACGCTGCATCGGGTGCGGCATCGGCGGTGGGTGGGGGATATTACAACACGGCAGCTGGCGATTACTCAGCAATCCCCGGCGGTCGCGGCCTAAGGCTGAACGGGGCGAGGAGCTTCGGCTTCCACGCGAACAACAGTGGTGGAACCCTTGACATGACGATCACCGATGCCAACGTAGCAGTTTTCGGCAACACCGATCTCTGGCTTGCCAACAACGACAACGCACCAAGCGAGCTACGGTTCTTCGAGGCATACAACATCGCTGGGGACTTTCCAAACGGGACAGCAAACTACACGGCGTTCAAGGCGCAAACGCAAGCCAACGACATCACCTACACGCTACCGGCCAGCAATGGAACAGCCGGGCAAGTGCTAACGATTGCACCAGCACCAACGCTAACGACTGCGACACTTACGTGGACTACACCAACAACAGCACCGATCACCACCCGAACCGATGTCACCACGTTCGTGGGCCCTCCTAGCAGTGTTGCGCTCGCTGCATCAGGTGCTTCGTTCCTGCGGATTACCACGTCACCCGGAGCCTTTACCATCATCGGTCTTTCCGGCGGTGTTGATGGGCAGATACTCGTTATCTACAATCAGTCAGCCAACAACATGACGATAGCTGATGAAAGCGGGGCAGAGATAACAGCCGCGGATCGTATCCATACAATGGGTGGGGCAAACCTCACAACCACAGGCGAAGGGAGTGTGACGCTGATGTACGATGGTGGCCAAAGCCGTTGGATAGATATTTCTTTCCGTCCGTAAGGCCACCAGTGGGATCTGCTATCAATATGTGCTGCCCGCCATAGCAAAAGCTGTGGCGGGCGGTTCGTTTCTAAAGGCTTCCCGCGCAAACCCTCCCGAAGCGTCCCCCTCCAACGGAGGGGTGCCCAACAGGGCGGGGTGGGTTCGGGGGAACGAGCGAACGGGCGGCGGTTCGCGTTCACCCCGGAAGGCTCTGATCCTGAGATTCGGAAATAGGCGCAGTTTCGTGTGTGCCCCCAACCCACCCCCCCGCCCCCTCCCAAGAGGGGGAGCAACGCGCAATGCCACGCATGGCTCCCGCAAATCCTCCCTGATATTTTTCTGACATCCTCCTGACCTTTTTCTGGCAACCGCCGGATGGCCGTAGGGCTAAGTTTGCTGGCACAGAAACCATTCATTTTCCAACAGGAGATGCCATGCAACGATTCCGCTTCAACGCCTTCTTGGCCAAGTTCTTTGCTCTGTTGATGGTGGCTGCCGCGCTTCACGGATGCAGCGTTCCAACCGAGGCATCGCTCGAGAGAAATTTCCGTGGGTTCTTCGGTGTGATACAGGCACTTGGGCAACTCAGACATTTCGGACCGAATGCGACGCTTGATCCGGGCAATGGTCACCGTGCGGGAAGTGAGTAATCGGAACGGCTTCGTGGTGCCACCGAAGCCACTGCTAACCCGCAACGCAATCCTGCAACCTGGAACCACCATTCAGTGATCCACCATGAGGAGTTCTTCAACCGTTTTTCGAAGCATTGGCGTAGCCGTGGGGGTGTTTTTTGCGGCCATTGCTGCCACCGCACAACCCCCCGGCTTCCACCCGATGACCGACCAATATGGCCACATGGGGATCGGGACCATTGCGCCGGATAAATCGGCAATCTTGGATCTTTCCACAACCACTGCTGGCTTCCTGATGCCACGGCTGACAAATGCCGAACGGAACGCGATAGCCAACCCGGCAACAGGGTTGATGATCTTCAACAGCGACACGAAAACGATGGAGTTCCAGATTGGAACGACCTTTGCCCCGATCTGGAACCCGGTTCTGACCGTTGCCACCGGAGCGGGGATGTTCTGGGGGCTGACTGGCAATGCCGGAACCACCGCCGGAACGAATTTTGTGGGAACCACCGACAACGTGGCGTTTGAGGTTCGGGTCAACAACAGCGGTGCGGTTACTGGTGGCAACCGGCGGGTGATGCGGTTTGAACCGAACGCCACCAGCGCGAACATCATTGGCGGGTTCAATGGGAATTTGGTGGCAACGGGAGCCGTTGGGGGGGTGATTGCTGGCGGCGGTGCCAACGCAGCCACCAACCGCGTGACCGATGACTACGGCGCAATTCTTGGCGGGCAAAACAACCGCGCTGGCAACAACACCGGCACAACCGCCGATACACCATTTGCCACGGTTGTTGGTGGCAGCGGGAACGTTGCCAGCGGCAGCTTCGCCACGGCGATGGGCAGCAACACCACTGCCAGCGGCGACACCGCCACGGCAATCGGTTCCCACACCGTTGCCAGCGGGGAGAATTCGTTTGCCAGCGGCTATCAATCCATTGCCAGCGGTTGGCTTGCAACGGCAATGGGGGATAGCGCAGTGGCCAGCGCGTATGCGGCAACAGCGTTCGGTTCGCGAACCGTTGCCAGCGGTTTCTATTCCACGGCAATGGGGGTGGCGGCAACGGCCAGCGGCCATTTTTCCACGGCAGTGGGAACCGGAACAACAGCCGGTGGACAATCTTCCATTGCCATGGGGCTTGGCTTAACGTTGGATGCATCCGCCGCGCGTAGCTTCGGCTACCACGCCAACAACGTTTTTGGCGGGCTACCGATGGTGATATCCACCCCCGACGTAGCGGTCTTCGGCAACGCCGATCTCTGGCTTGCCAACAACGATAACGCGCCAAGCGAGCTGAGGTTCTTCGAGGGCTACAACGCCGCCGGGGAATTCCCAAACACGGCAAACTACACGGCGTTCAAAGCGCAGAATCAAACGAGTGACATCACCTACACACTTCCGGCAGTTGCACCAGCATCCGATAACCGGATACTCACCAGCACGGCGACGGGAACGATGAGCTGGGGCCGCAAAATCACCAAAGCAACGGTGACGCAGGACATTGCCAGCGTTGCCGCAGGTGCACAAGGCATTGAGACGTTCACGGTGACGGGCGCGGGTGTTGGTGGGTCGGTGGTGATTTCGCCATCGGCGAATCTTACAGCCGGGTTGGTGATCGGCTTTGCGCGGGTTTCGGCGGCCAACACGGTGACGGTCTCCTTCCAAAACGTCAGCGGCGGGGCGATTGATGAAGGGAGCTTGGAGTGGGGGATCACCGTGGTTGAGTAACGCGTGCAGCGGTGGCTTTTCCAAAGCGTTGCCGCCTCGGCAAAAAAAGGCCATTGCTGCGGCATCGTTTTCCAATAAATTTCGCCCGACGCTTCTGTTCCCTTCCTCTGTTCTGCCTGCATCATTCATCTTCAATTTCCCATGGTTCTCCGTTCCCAAAAATCAATCCCGTGGATATTGGTCTGGAATATTCTGGTTGTCCTGCTGGGCGCTGCCGGGACGTATCAGGCTGCGGAGAAAGCGGGGCTTGGGGGAACATTGCTGGCGCATCGCGGGCATATCGAAGTTGACGCAGCGGCCACCGAATCCACCAGCCCGCTTGCTCCGTTGCTGCGCGGCGTGGCCTTCAAAAAAGATTCCGCCAAGCATGGCGCGCTGGTTATCGCCACGCTGAATGGATATCCGTTGGGTGGGGACCTGAACATTGTGGAAACGCTGCTTGATGAGTTCGCGATTGGCGACACCGTCAGGATTGAGTACGCCATGGTGGCCGAAGGTGAGGAAGCAATCCCGCAACTGGAATTGCACGCCGCCACGCTGCAACTGGTCCCCCATTACAGCCCCAGCTACCTGTTGATTATGACGGTGGTGGCGGCAATCTTTTTTGTGCTTGGGGTTGTTGTTCTGGTAAAGCTGCCGCACGAACATCACGCCAGGGTGTTCCACCACACCATGAATTTTGCTGTGCTGCTCATCGCCTGCACGTCGGGGCGGTACACGATTGACCCGGCGGGGCTGGGGTATCTGGTGCGTGGCGCGTTTGTGGCCGGCTACGTGATGATGCCGTTGCTGTTTGTTCATTTCACCTTCCTGTTCCCCGAACCAAAGTGGCGCGGTGCGGAACGGCTGATGCACGTTTGCTATGCCGTTGGCGGATTGCTTGTTGCGGCCACCACGCTCAGTTTCATTCTTTCCACCACTCCAGAAATCCATCAAGGATGGATGGCCGTTTACTCCGCGCTGTTCGAGCTTTGCCGCTATCTGTTTATGGCCGGCTGCCTGTTCAGCTTGGGGAATTTTATTCACTCCTTCCGTGCTGCTGCCGACGAGATCGCCCGCCGGAAACTGCGCTGGCTGCTGCTGGGAAGCGCGGCGGGTCCGCTTCAGTATATCCTGCTGTGGGTTGTTCCCTCCAAAGTTGGCTTCATCATCGTGCCGGAAGAAGTGGTGATTCTGATGGTGGCCATCACCCCCATCACCTTCGTGATCGCCATTGTCCGCTACCGGATGTTGGATATTGACCTGATCGTAAACCGCACCACGGTGTATGCGGTGATGGTTGGGGTGTGGCTGGCCATTTACTTGGCGGTGGTGGGGGTGGTCGCGATGCTGCTGCAAAGCAGTCTCACCTTCAGCAAGGATATCTGGCTCTCCTCCGTTGCCGCGGTGATTGCCGCGTTGTTGTTCGAGCCGGCCCGCCGCCGCGTGCAAGCGTTCGTGGACCGCCGGTTTTTCCGGGTTCAGTACAACTACCGTGTGGCCCAGCGCCAGTTTGTGGAGGCGATTAACCGCGCCATTGATGTGGACCAGTTGGCGCAGTTGGTGGTGGACCGGATTGCCCTGCTGATTCCGGTGGAGCGGATTGCACTGTTCCGCATCCGTGGCGACACGGCGCGCGCCCACCCGCTGGCGCACCATTCGTTCCCGATCCTTCAGCACCGCTCCGTCCCGTTCGACGCGGCGCAGCTGAACTGGGATACGCGGCTTCCGGTGGGGATCCAGGACCAGATTGAACCTGGCGTTCCAATCGTCCCTGCCGATGCACGTATCTTCCGGCGATGGGGCGTGGCCGTGGCGTTCCTGACCCTTTCCGAGCAAGGGAAAGCGTTGGGGTTCCTGGCGTTGGGGCCAAAAAAATCGGGGCGGAGATTCACCGTGGAAGATATGGACCTGCTGGCCACCGTTGCTGCCCAAGCCGGCCTGGCAATCGAGCGGATCGAGCTTCAGCAGCGGCTGATGCTGGAGCACGCCGAAACCCAACGGCTGGAAGAGCTGAACCGGATGAAATCCTACTTCGTCAGCAGTGTAAGCCATGAGCTGAAAACGCCGCTGACCTCCATCCGACTGTTCGCCGAGTTGCTGCAACGCAGCCCAACCATTGCCAGCGAGAAATCGCAGGAGTATCTGAAAATTATTGAGGGGGAAACCGACCGGCTTACGCGGCTTATCAACAACGTGTTGGACTTTGCGAAGGTGGAGCGTGGGCTGAAGGAGTACACCTTGATTGAATGCGACATCAACCCGATTGTGGAATCGGTGATTGCCACGCTTCAGTATCAAATCCAGATGCGGGGGTTCCAGCTGGTGGCCGATGCCCAGCCGGGCTTGCCCGTGGTGGCTGCGGACCCCGACGCGGTGGCCGAATCGTTGGTGAATCTGGTGGCGAACTCCATGAAATACTCCACCGACCATCGCTTCATCCGCATTGCCACGTTTGGCCGCAACGGCCACGTTGGGGTGACGGTGGAGGACCGCGGGATCGGGATTGCTCGCGAACATCTGCTCCATATCTTCGACCCGTTTTACAGGGTCCGCGAGGAGACCGCCCACCGGGCCGGCGGGGCGGGGCTTGGGTTGGCGTTGGTGAAGCATATCATGGATTCCCACAACGGCACAATCCACGTTACCAGCACGCCGGGGCAAGGGACCACCGTAACGCTGCTGTTTCCAATCAATCAACATCCCCTTCCATAATCCCATCCATAATTCTCCATTGCCATGAGCACCATCCTTATCATCGAAGACGATCCCGCAATTGTTATGGGCTTGGTTGCCAGCCTTCAGGAAGAACATTACACGGTGATGACCGCCAGCGACGGGATCACCGGGCAGCAGATGGCACTGGAGCAACAGCCCGATTTGATTGTGCTGGATTTAATGCTCCCGGGCAAAAACGGGCAGGATGTTTGCCGCGAAATCCGCGCCGCAGGAATCACCGTCCCGGTGCTGATGCTGACGGCAAAAACCTCCGAAACTGATACCGTGCTTGGCCTTGAAATGGGGGCCGACGATTACGTGAAAAAACCGTTCAGCATCCGCGAACTGATTGCGCGGATTAAGGCATTGTTGCGCCGGACCACCATCCCCGCCCCAACGGTGGACCAATACCAGTTCGGGAATGTTGTGGTTGACTTCAAAGGGCATGAGCTTCGGCACGGCAACGTGGCCCACAAGTTGGCGGGGAAGGAGTACGACGTGCTGAAATTCCTGATTGCCCACGAGGGCCAAGTGGTCACGCGCGAGGTGCTTCTGAACCAAGTTTGGGGCTACGAACGGTTCCCCACCACCCGCACCGTGGATAACTTTATCCTGACCTTGCGCAAAAAAATTGAGGCCAATCCTTCCCAGCCGGAGCACCTTCTGACGGTGCACACTGCCGGGTATAAGTTCGTGAAAGATAAAAGCTGAAAAGATCAAGGCTGATCTGTGCGATTCCTTCCCAACCCCCTTCCCGCCTGACATTTTCCTGACAACAACAGAACCCAACGCTGACAAGCCTGCGCCGCCGTGCGGGTAGTTTTGCAACCGTCCTTGCAAGGCGCATTTCTGTCACACACACACAGGGTTTTGTTCTCATGAAAACGACTCTTATAGCCATCACACTGCTTGGGGCGGTCTTCCTGTCCGCTTCTGCGCAGTCGCAAACTGGGACCGTCGCCGGGACCATCACCAACGCGCAGACCGGAGCACCAATCAGCGGCGCAACGGTGCGCTTACGGAACGAACAGGACACCACACAACTTCGTGGAGCCTACACCAATCCCCAGGGGAAGTTCATCGTGCGGGACCTTGCCGGCGGGCGCTGGCGGGCGATTGTCACCGCCATTGGATACCGCACGCTGCCGGTCCAAACGGTGGCGGTGGCCCAGGGGGAAACCGCAACGCTAACCGTGGCGTTGCACGAAGAAGCGCTAACGCTGAACGGCGTTACCGTAACCGCTTCGCGGAAGATGGAGAAAGCGTTGGAGGCACCAGCATCGGTGACGGTGCTGAACGCCGAAGCAATCCACGCCACCCCAACACTGACCCACGTTGAACACCTTCGCGGCGTTGCCGGGGTTGACATTGCGCAGAAAGGGTTGGCGCAGTTCGAGATGGTGACGCGCGGGTTTAGCAACGTCTTCAGCGGCCAGCTTCTTACGCTGGTGGATGGCCGCAATGCCGGGCTTCCATCGCTGCGTGCCAACATCCCGACGTTGGTCCCCACCACCAACAGCGATATGGAGCGGATGGAGTTGGTGCGCGGCCCCGGGTCCGCACTTTACGGCCCGAATGCTTCGGCAGGGGTGCTGAACATCATCACCAAATCTCCGCTGGCCACGCAGGGGACCACTGTTGAGTTTGGCAGCGGGTTCATCAGCGACAGTGCTTCGGCGGCGATTGGCCCGGTGATGCAGGCCGCAATCCGCCATGCCGGATTGATTGGGGAGAGCGTTGGCTACAAAATTTCCGGCCAATACTCCGGCGGCGAAGATTGGAGCTTCACCGATTCGATAGAAGCCGAATCCCGCGCCGCCGCCCTTGCCGCAGGGGCCGCCGCCGACACGCTGAACATTGGCAAGCGGGAGAAAAACGTTGAGCGGTTTGGGGTGGATGGGCGCATGGACCTGGTGCTGAGCGATAACGCCACCCTTAGCCTGAATGCCGGCTACGACCAGATGGTGAAGGGTATTGAGCTAACGGACGTGGGGGCCGCCCAGGGGAAAGGATGGAGCTTTGCCCATGCCGGGGCGCGGCTACATTGGGGTGACCTGTTGGTGCAAGGGTTCCTGAACAAAAGCGATGCGGGCAAGACCTACCTGCTTCGTAGCGGCAGCGCAATCGTGGACCGCTCGCAGCAGATTGTGGGGCGCGTGCAGCACTCTGCGGCTCTTAGCGACCAGCTTGGTTTCACCTACGGCGGGGACCTGTTCCTTACTCAGCCGGAAACCGAAGGGACCCTTACCGGGCGGAATGAGGATGATGATAACATCACGGAGGTTGGGGCCTATCTGCAAACCGAGGCGCATCTGCTGCAGAATCGTCTGGACCTTGTGCTGACGGGCCGCTTGGATTTGAACAACCGATTGGAGGACCCCGTGTTCTCCCCACGGCTGGCGTTGATGTATAAACTGGACCAGGACCAGAATCTTCGGCTAACGTTCAACACCGCCTACAACACCCCCACCACCAACGATCTTTTCCTGGACTTGGTGTTCCAGCGCGACGTGTTTGGGTTTGGCAGCATCAGCCCGGATTTTGGGGCGGCCTACGGCATTGATCTGCGGACGCTTGGCGTTCCCGAATCGGGGTTCACCTTCAACCAAAGCAACGGGTCCTATCTGATGCACTCCAAGTTTGCGGATCCGTCGCAGCCGCTTCCGGTTAGCACCGCCGCGCTGTGGCCCATTGCCGTTGGGGTGCTTGCCGCGCAAGGGGTTGATATCTCCGCCATTCCCGCGCCAACCGAAGAGCAAGTGCATAGCTTCATGGCAATCCTGGACCCGAACGACGCGCAAAACCCGTTCAAGCCGATTGCCGCCCCTTCCAACACCCCCCGGCTGAAGCCAACCACAACGGAGACGATTGAGTTTGGCTACAAAGGGGCAATCGCCGACCGGCTTCAGCTTTCGGTGGACCTTTATCGCTCGCAGATTGAGAACTTCACCGTGACCGAGATCATCACCCCAAACGCATTCCTGAACGGTGCCGAGCTGGCCGCCTACGTGCAGCCATTTATCAGCGGTGGATTGCAGCAGCAGGGAATCCCGCAGGAGGTTGCCGACTCCATCGCCACGGCGCAGGCGGCAATGATGGGGGGAACCGTTGGCGCGCTTCCGCTGGGAACCATTAGCCCGGCGAACGTTCCGGACCCCACCGCGTTGGTTGCCGCGCCCCGCAACTACGGCAAGGTGACGATCACTGGCGTGGACCTTGCGGCAGACTACCGCATCACCGACCAGTGGGGGATTGGGCTAACCTATAGCTTCATGAGCGACAACTACTTCGAGAACGTAGAAGGGGGGAATGACCTTTCGCTGAACGCGCCAAAAAACAAAGGCTCGTTGGCGGTGCGCTATGCCGACGCTGGGCTTCGTGCCGAAGGCCGCTACCGCTACACCGAAGGGTTCCGCATGAAAAGCGGGGTGTACGAAGGCGACATCCCCTCCTACGGACTGGTGGACCTAACGCTGGGTTATCGGATACCCGGGCTGCAAAGCCTGGACCTGACGCTGACCGCGCAGAACGTCCTGAACAATGTCCACCAGGAATTTATGGGCGCGCCGGCCGTGGGCCGCAGCCTGCTTGTTCGGGGAAGCCTCTCGTTCTAACTCTTCCTGTGGTGGTGCCCCAACGATTGGGGCACGTGTGGCGGCCAACCAGCACGCCGAAGCCATGCACAAGGCTTCGGCGTGCTGGGCGTTGATCATCTTGGGTGTTTATCCCCTCCACCGCAGCAATGGTGCGGGAAATGGAGGTTGCGCGGGGCAGGGTTCGGGGGATCAGTGAGGCTTCCCCCAAACCCCCAACAAGTTCGTTCGGAAACGGCGGAACGGGCGGGGGCGGGTGGCAAGGTGCCAAGCGTAGAACAGCAGGAAAATCCACCGGCGAGTGTAGTTGGCATCTTGCAGAAACTCAAGCTCCAAAAGCTCTAAATCGGGATGGACCGTTCGCATGGCGTGCGGCGTGTTCAGCCGGTGGAAGGTGGGCATCACATCCACATCGCGAACGCGAAATAATCGGCTGAGTATCGCATTCTTCAGGCGGAAGGGGAGCAGCCGCGGCAGAATGATAAAAGGGCTGTGGGTGTTGGTGGTTAGCACCATCACCCGCCCCCCGGGGCGCAGCACCCGCGCAATCTCGCTAAAGGTGCGTGGCACGTCGGGAAGATGCTCGGCAACAAAGCGGAGGGTGATAAGATCGGCGCTGGCATCGGGGAAGGGAAGGGTATCGGGGCGCATCAGCAGAAACGGCGCACTGCTTGGCCGCTCCGGCGGAACAACATCGGTCCCGATTGCGCTTGCGGCGCGGTGCCCATATTCTTCCACCATGGCGTTGGAGCCACACCCCACGTCAATCCAAACAGTCTGTTTGTTCAGCATGGCGGAAAGTTTGTTCACCCACACCTCCCAGCGGTGGCGGAACGTGGGGTCGGTGCGCCGGATGATACGGTCGGACCATTGGCGATTGCTCTGCTGGCGGTCGGCTGTTGGCATGGCCGGAAGCTACTGACTTCGAGCCGAACGGAGAAAGCTGCACGGGAATGAAGTTGCGTTTCGGCATATCGGAAGTTGCCGCCGAAGGATAAATCCGCCGAAGGCTAAAGACCTTTTATCAATCCCGACGGAGGTCGGGAATGCTGAATCCGCCGAAGGCTAAAGACCTTCGGCTACCTCTATCGAACGGAGAAAAGCTGCGGGGGATGGTGGAGAAATAGATGGAATGTTCCCTGAAAAAAAATCCCTCTCCGTTTTGATTTCTCCCCTGCTTGCTCGTTTCTTTGCAGAACAGTTCTTGTTGCATCGTTCGGAGCGTCATGCGGGGATTACTTGCGCGTTGTTGTCTTGCTGCGGTTTGGGTTCTGGTGGTATCGGTTCTGGCAACCTGGCGGTTGCCGGCGCAACCGCTTAGCCAGGACGCAACGGTCTTTGCCCGCCGCTACTTTGTTGCCTTCCCTCGCGTTGTGGAGAACACCACGGACCCACGGTTCCCGCCGGCACTCGATCGCCAATTTCTTCTGTTCGCTTACTCCCGCCAGCAAGGGACCGTGGTGACGGTGACGCCAACCCAGGGGGATACGGCAATCACCAGAACGCTTTCCGCCGGGACGTTCAGCACGATACCCCTGCCAAGCTCGGCACCGATGGAAGGCTATCGGGAGATCAGCAACCGCACCTTTGCCGTGGAAGCCACCGCGCCGATTGTTCTGTACTGCTACGTTGCAACGCCGTTCGGCGGCGAGGCATGGACCCCAATCCCGGTGGAGCGTTGGGGGATGGAGTACCGCGCCGCGCTTCTCCCTTCCTCCCTTCTGGTGAACGTCTATTCCGGAAGCGCGGAGCAGCCGGTCCCGAAAAACACCGCTGCCCCCGGGGTGGTGATTCTTCTTGCCGCCCACGATAGCACCAGGGTGATCCTTACCCCCAGCGACACCACCATCAAGGCCGACACCATCACCCTGCAAGCCAAGCAAGCCTACCAGTACACCGCCCCCGTGGATACCCAGCAGGTGGATGGAAAGGTCCCGCAACGGGAGATAGCGGGGATGCTGATCCAGGCGAATTATCCGATTGGAGTGCTGAGCGGAAACACCCGCCAACAGGCCAACCCGATGGTTGCCGGGATCACCGGAAACACCTGCCGAAACATGATGTTCGAGTGGCTTCCCCCAACCGAGCAGTATGGCCAGGAGTTCGTCTATCTGCCAACGCAGGACCGGCTTTCCAAACCGCCAAAAGCAATCCCCCCCGACACACTCCCCAACCCCGCTCCGGTGCGGGCAACGGAGTACGTGCGTGCCTACGGTGCCGCGCCAAATGCCCAGGTGGTGTGGCAAAACCGCCTGCTGGACCACCCCGACACGTTGCGGATTCCCCCCGCCGGATTCCGCGAGGTGCCGATTGACACCTTCGCCCAAGCCCTCCGGTTCGTTTCCGCCAGCCCGATGCAGCTGATGATGCACTCCTCCGCCACATCTTTCTACCACGACACTATCCAAGTTGCCGAGGAGAAAAAGGAGATCAGCTACGACACGTGGTCCCCGTACATGGTCCAGATGGTCCCGCGCCAGCAGTGGTCATCGTTTGCGCCATGCATCGCGCCAACCTCACCTCCGTCGCTTGAACATTACGTCAGCGTGGTGACCGATTCGGCAAGCGTGGGGCGGGTGTTCTATCGGCAGGGGGCGAACGGGCGGGAATATCCATTTAGCTTCAACAACGGAAGCATCCCGGAAAGCGACTTGGTGTGGGGGACGATGCAGCTACTCCCCGGAGAAACCTACGCGATTCGCGGGGCCGATTCATCGGCGCGGTTTTACGGCGTGGCCTACGGCGTGCGCAGCGGGAAGGAGTTCAAACGGATCCAACGCGATTGGCCAACCGAGTTTCAGGAGCAGATGGCCATCAGCTACGGCTATCCCCTTGCCCCAATGCGAAGCGTGAACGCCCCGGGCGATACGTTGGAGGTTGTCACCGAGGCGATTGGCTGCTACGATCTTGCTTGCCGCGTTCGGTTGGCGAACCTTCGCCCATCCGGGCTGCAGAATATCGAGCTTGCGCCCGGGGCCTTCAACACCAAGCTGGTGATGGGGAAGCCCAGCAATATTGCCGAGGTGCTTCGGTCCACCGGTGCCGAGTTCACCGTTACCGTGGCCGACACCGCCGGCCCGGCGCAAGCCACCGTGGTGATAACCGACCGCACCGGGCGATACTGGACCATCCCCTACTCCTTCACCCCAACGCCGGTTGAGCTTTCCCCGCCGGATGGAGTTCGGTTTGGAACGGTCCGAACCGGGATCCCAACCGAGCGGATTGCCGTCATCAAAACTCCCCCCGGGCGTGGCATTCGGGTGCGGCAGTTGTGGCTGGGGGGAAGCCCCAATTTCACCATCACCGGAACCAGCAAGGTGATTCCGGCGCAATTGGTGGAGGGGGATTCGCTGGTGGTGCGGATCAAAGCAATCATCCCGGAACCGGTCATTGCCACCGACACGCTGAACGTCCTGCTGGAGTGCGCCCGCCACACCCTTCCGATTGTGGCCACCGGGGCCAGCCCCTGCATGCAGGTCAACAGCCTCGTGTTCGATACCATCACCTCGGGGGAGTACAGCGAGCGTGAGCTTCGGGTGTGCAACAACGGGGGCGCGCCGTTCACGTTAATCAATCCAATGGGGGGGAAGGTGCTGGCATGGAGTTCCCCCGCGTTCTCCGTTGCTTCGGGGGCGCTGCAGGCGTTGCATGGGCGGGTGATCCAGCCCGGGGAGTGTGTTCCGATTGTGATCCGGTTCAGCGCCATCAGCCAAGACACCACCACCATTGCCGCTGCGGCCCGCGTCTGGAGCGATTCCCGCGAGTGCGACAGCATCACAATGTGGCAAGGGACCGTGGTTCCCCCGCCAGTGATGACCGGGGTGGGGGGCGATGCTGCGGCCAGCAGCGCGGGCGATCTCACCATCTCCCCAAACCCTTCGGCAACGGAGCTATCGGTGCGGTTCCGGTTGCAGCGTGGTGGGCAAACCACCATCACCCTTGCCGACGCGCTTGGGCGCGTGGTCCGGACCTTCTGCCAGCGTTCTTTGGATGCGGGCCTCCATCAGTTTACCTACCCGACGGAGGGGATCGAGCAGGGAAGTTATTTTTTGAACATCACCTCGGGAGCGTGGCGTGGTGTGGCGAAGGTTCAAGTGGTTGGCAAGTAATCGTGGCGTGCGCCGATAGCTCTTTTCTCCTTCTTCTCCTTCCTCCAGCCGCGGTCCCTTCCCTGGTTGAGCAAGCCCGCGCAACTATCCAAGCGCAATTGCTATGTTGCGCGGCCCCCCTTCCGGTAGTGATTCAATCCAACGTGTTGATGCTGATATTCCGAATGCCCTTCCGTTTCCTGTTGCCGCTGCTGATTGCCGCCGTTGCCGCCGCGCTTCCAGCACGTGGGCAAACGGTTGCAGCCGCCACCAGCTCCGCCAGAGAGTTCATCGAAAACCGTGGCCAGTGGAATGCGCAGGCGAAGTTCCTGATGCAGACGGGTGATGCCAGTTATTGGGTGACATCCAACAGCATCGTTTGCGATTTCCGCCAACGCCAGCACGTGCCAACGGACCTTCGGAAAACAAATCGGCGGATGCTCCTTTCGCAATCGGCCACCATCGCCGGCCACGTTGTCCCGATGGAGTTTGAAGGGGGCAACCCTGCTCCATTCATCACCGCAATCAGCCCTTCGGCCACGGTGCGGAATTACTTTTTGGGGAACGATCCGGCGCGTTGGGCAACGGGGGTGCAATCCTACCGCGAGGTCTGGATGCGCGGGCTGTACCCGGGCGTTGATCTTCGGCTGTATCCCGACAGCGGCTCGCTTCGGTACGATTTCCATCTATCTCCGAACACCCCCGCCTCCCGTATCCGTATCCGAATGGCGGGCTGCGACTCCGTTCGGGTGGCGGGCAACGAACTCCATTTTTTCACATCGCTGGGAATGCTGCGGCACAAAGCTCCGTTTGCCTACCAGGTGGTGAATGGCCGGCGGAAGCAGGTCCGTTGCCAGTTTGTTTTGCGTGGAGCCGGGCTTGCTGGGTTCCAGATAGAGGGCCACGATCCTTCCCTTCCGGTGGTGATTGACCCGCTTCTCTACTCTACCTATTTGGGGGGGGGCGGTGGTGATATCGGCGCGGCGATCACCTACGATAAATCGGGGAAAGCCTACGTGGTGGGAAGCACCAAATCACTGGATTTCCCAACCAAAGCCGGGGCCTACCGCACCCAGCCTGATGCCGGAAACGACGTGTTCATCAGCAAACTCAGCGCCGACGGGACGCAGCTGCTTGCCTCCACCTACTTGGGCGGACAGGGGGATGATGTTGGAAGCGGCATTGCGGTGGATGACAAAGGATCGGTGTTTATCAGCGGGACAACCAGCTCGCTGAACTTCCCCACCACTGGCGGATCGGCACAGGCTTCGTACAAAGGGGGGGCCGATATGTTCGCCGCAAAGCTGGACGACGCGCTCACCTCCATCAACTACGCCACCTATCTGGGGGGAACCTCAACCGAAATCAACGACGCGATTGCGGTGGACAACACCGGGGCCGTCTATCTTGCCGGAACCACTCTTAGCAACGATTACCCCACGGTCGCGGGGTCCTACGACGTTACCTACAACCTTGACAACGACGTGGTGGTGACGAAGCTGAATCCTGCGGGAAGCAGCATGGTGTACTCCACCTACATCGGCGGGCAGCGGGCCGACGACGCAACCGGAATCGCAATTGATGGGAACGGGTCGGCGTATATCACCGGGGTGACGCAGTCGGGCGACTTCCCCGCGCCAAACGGATTCGACAAAACCTACAACGGCAATGCCGACCTGTTCGTGACGAAGGTGAGCGCCAACGGCACGGCCCTTACCTACTCCACATTTGTTGGGGGAACCGGAACCGAAGGGGGGGGCGCGATTGCCGTGGACGACAACGGCGCGGCGTACATCACCGGCTTCACCAACTCCGGCGATTACCCCACCACCCCGGGCGCGTTCGACCGCCAGCGGGGGGGGCAGGATATGATCGTCACGAAAGTGGCGGGGGGCGGGGGGACGCTTGCGTATTCCACATTTCTTGGCGAGGTGATCTCGCTCGGCTTTGCCATTAGCGTGGATAAAGCCGGGGCGGCCTACGTTACCGGGGCCACCTACTCCAACACCTTCCCCACCACCAAAAATGGCTACGATGCCGACTACAACGGAAGCGGCGATGTGATTGTGGTGAAGCTCCGCTCCGATGGTGGCGGGCTGCTTTACTCCAGCTATATCGGCGGCGGAAGCGGCGATGTGGCGTTGGGGAACGCGGTGGACCCCGGGGGGAAATTGTTCATCACCGGCTGGACCGTTAGCCGCGATTACCCCACCACCCCGGGCGCATACGACCGCGACTACAACAGCGCGCAATCGGCATCGGAAGATGCGTTCGTGACGGTGGTTCCTCTGTGCGAAAACGTCACCCTTACCGTGGCTGATACTTCCATCTGTGCCGACGAAAGCGTGACGGTGACGGCACGGGCAACGGGAATCGGAGCGCTGACGTTTGATTGGTACGACGTCACCAACAGCAAGCCCTTGCCCGCCGGAACGGTGACTGGGGGGGCTTCCGCGCAAAGCCTATCCAGCCTTACCAAAACCACGCAGCTGCAAGTGAAGGTGACCGATGGCACAAACTGCGCCCAAACCGGCTACATCACCATCACCGTTCGCCCGCGCCCGCAGCCGCCGGTGGGTGATGGCAAAATCATCTGCCCCGGCGAATCGGTTACGCTGCAAGCAAAGGGGGAAGGAACCGCAACGGTGGAATGGTACGCCGCCGCAACCGGCGGATCCCGGCTTGCCCCGGGAACAACGTTCGACACGCCGAAGCTGAACGCCACCACAACATTCTACGCCCAAACGGTGGACCCCGATGGGGGCTGCGCCAGCGCAACCCGCACGCCAATCACCGTCACGGTCCGCCCGCGGCCCAGCGTGAGCGGTGTTCCTTCGCCAACCATCTGCGCCGGCCAGTCGGCAATTCTTAGCGTTGCCCCATCGGCCAATGCCACGCTCCGTTGGTACACGGTGGCAACCGGCGGAACCCCCGTGCAGCTTGGTCCCAGCTACACCACGCCAGCGTTGGCGGGGACCACCACCTATTTTGTTGAAGCCTACGACACCATCACCCGCTGCACCAGCGACCCCCGCACCGCCGTGACGGTGACGGTGCGCTTGCGCCCGCCCGCGCCAACGGCAACGTTCACCAGCGCCTGCAGCGGCCAGCCGGTGACGCTGATTGCCACCGACCCGCAAGGGGTGGAGTTCCAGTGGTACGACCAACCCACGGGCGGAACCCTTCAGTTTAGCGGCGCGCAGTATCCCGTTGGGCCGGTCTCGGCATCGCGGACGTGGTATGTGGAGTCGGTCTCGCCCGGGGTTGGCACGCCTTGCGTCAGCACCCGAACGGCGGTGACGGTGGTGGTGAAGGACCGCCCCCCCGCGCCAACCATTAGCAACGTGACGGTCTGCCGCGGGGCCGCCGCCACGCTTGCTCCGCTGCCCCTGCGCGATGCCACCTTCCGCTGGTACGATTCGGCCACGGGGGGGACGTTGTTGGATTCGGCCCAGACGTTCACAACCGGCGCGCTGGCGGGGGACACCACGTTCTACGTGGAAGCATTCGACACCGCCAGCCGCTGCGCCAGCGCAACCCGAACAATGGTGAACGTGATGGTGGTGGATGCCCCGGGATCGGCCATTGCCGGACCGAACGCTGCTTGCCAAAACTCGAAAGGCGTTGCCTACGGCGTGTCGGCGCGGGCAAATCGGATTTACCTTTGGAGCATCAGCGCGAACGGGGCGATTGCCAACGGGCAAGGGACCTCGGCAATCACGGTGGATTGGAACGCTGCCGGAGCGGGATGGGTACGCCTGCATGAAGAAGACACCGTGACCAAGTGCACCGCCGACACGGTGGTGAACGTGACGGTGGCGGCCTCGCTGGCCCCGGCAATCACCGCCACCGGAAGCACAACGCTCTGCCAGGGGGATAGCGTGATGTTGGATGCAGGCGCGGGCTACGCGGAATACCGCTGGTCCACCGGCGACAGCACCCAAACAATCACCGTGCGCCAAACCGGAAGCTACAGCGTGACGGTCCGCGATGCGGGGGGATGCTCCGGGCAGTCGCCAGTTCCGGTCACTGTTCTGGTCCATCCGCTTCCATCGGTTCCGCGTATCACCCAAGCCGACGACACGCTGGCGGCGGTCTCCACCGACTCGATTGCAAGCTACCAATGGATGCTGGCCGGGTTCCCAATTCCCGGAGCCACCGCGCAGCGGTACGCGCCGGAAGCGGAAGGGAGCTACAGCGTGGCGATTACCGACACGAACGGCTGCCGCGGCATCTCGGCCCCGTTCGATTACGTCTCGCTGACCGGCACCGCCGAAGTGGCAATTCTCCCCGCGCAAATTCAGGGCGCGCCGGGCGATGTTGTGGTTGTTCCGATAGTGCTGGCAACCAGCCAGAACCTAACGCCACGCAACGCAAAGGGGTTTGCCGCAACGCTCCGATTTAACCGCACGCTGCTGCTTCCGCTGGAAAATGTTGGAACGGTCCAGGGGCAGGATCGGGTGGTGACGATAAGTGGAGAAAGGGCCGAAGGGAACGACACGCTGGCGTTGCTCCGTTGCGTGGTTCTGCTGGGGGATGCGCAAACCACGCCAATCGCCATTGACACATTTGCTTGGGATGGAGGGAAGGCGCAAGCCACCACCGTTGCCGGAACGTTCCTTCTGGATGGAGTTTGCCTAACCGGCGACCGCCGATTAATAGGCCAAACCAGCGCGCTGAAAATCACCGTGCAGCCAAACCCCGCCGGATCCGCCGCCGCCGAAGCGGCCATCACCCTTGCCGAAGATGGCCCAACCCGCGCCACCGTGGTTGATGCCACCGGGCGCGAACGGCTGCGGCTGCACGATGGCTACGCACGCCACGGCACGCTGCGGCTTTCAATCGCCACATCCACAATCCCATCGGGCCGTTATTACCTTGTGGTCCACACCCCAACGGATGTGCAAGTTGTGGAGCTGGAAGTGCGGAAGTGATGGCTGACGGAGAGGGGTAGCCGCCCCGACCTCCGTCGGGATTAATAAAAGGTCTTTAGCCTTCGGCGACTTTAGCCCTCCCCTGCCCAGCGGGGGAGGGTTGGGTGGGGGTGATACTAAACACCGATAGGCCTACTAATCCGCCACCGCAGCAGCCCCCTCCCCGCCTCCCCCAATTCTGGGGGAGGGGCCGACAGAGGTGGCGTGAGTTTCCAAAAGACAGGGAGCAATAGCCAAACCCATTTCCCCCCAGCATTGGGGGGACGCTTCGTCGCTTGCGGCGAAGCAGGGGGGCGCAAGGCAGGGGAGAGCCAGCGCGAAACCCCGCCCGTTCGGTGGCTTCCCCGAACCCACCCCGCCCTGTCGGGCACCCCTCCGTTGGAGGGGAACGCTTCGGGAGGATTGGTGGAAAGATTGAAACGTCGGGAGGCCGTCCATTCCCCCACAATCAACCCATACCCAGAAACCCATGAACTACATCGAACAAATGGTCGCCGAGCTTTGCCCGAACGGGGTGGAGTTCAAAATGCTTGAAGAGTTAGGCACGACCTATGCCGGCCTCACGGGGAAAAGCAAGGCTGATTTCAGCAACGGCAATGCGCGATTTGCTTCCTACAAAAACATCTTCAACAACCTTGCCCTTGATCTTGAAGCCAGTGACTTCGTTCGTGTTGAAGCCGGAGAGAAGCAGAATGCTGTGACGATGGGGGATGTGCTGTTCACTGGGTCGTCGGAAACACCAGGTGAGGTTGGGATGTCGTCGGTGATTGTTGAGCGTCCATCGGAAGCAATCTATCTGAACAGTTTTTGTTTTGGGTATCGGTTCAACGATGATGGATTGCTGTTGCCGGGTTTTTCGAAATACCTTTTCCGCAGCGAAGCGGTTCGGCAGCAGATAGTGCTGAGCGCAAGCGGGGTGACGCGATTCAATATTTCCAAGAAGCGTTTTTTGAACACCCGCATCCCCCTCCCCCCGCTCCCCATCCAACAGGAAATCGTGCGGGTGTTGGATACGTTCAGCCAGCTTGTGCGTGAGCTTCAGGCGAACCTGCAGGCGGAGCTTGTGGCACGGCGGAAGCAGTATCAGTATTACCGTGACCAGTTGCTCAGCTTTGAGGGGCGTAAGGATGTGAGGTGGGGGACGTTGGGGGAGATGTTCGATATGCGTGCAGGCCATCACATCTCTGCTCAAAACATCATTGCCGAGCCGGATCAATCTCACCTTTATCCTTGTTTTGGCGGGAATGGAGTTCGGGGTTTTGTTGAGAAGTTCAGCCACGATGGAGCCTACTTGCTGATAGGCCGCCAGGGGGCACTGTGCGGAAATGTTCAGCGGGCGCGTGGCAAGTTTTACGCAACCGAGCATGCCGTGGTGGTGACTGCGAGTGCTGAGATCAATGTGGATTGGGCATTCCACATGCTCACGCTGATGAACCTGAATCAGTACGCGTCAAAATCTGCGCAACCTGGGCTTGCCGTGGGCAAACTTGCAGAACTCCGGATTGCAGTCCCACCGCTTGCGGAGCAGGAGGAGATCGCGGGCATCCTGGACAAATTCGACGCGTTGGTGAATGACCTTTCGATTGGCTTGCCGGCAGAGATCGCCGCCCGGCAGAAGCAATACGAATACTACCGCGACCGGCTGCTGACATTTCCGGAGGCCGCACCGCAAGAGGTAGCCGCCCCGATGAATCGGGGTTGATAAAAGGTCTTTAGCCTTCGGCGCCATCTTCGGTCCTGGGCCCCGATAAAGATCGGGGCCGCTACCCCGACCTCCGTCGGGATTGATAAAAGGTCTTTAGCCTTCGGTGCCTGGGCAGGCTAAAGACCTGCCGCTACCCCGACTTCGTCGGGATTGCCACCGCAAAAGGTAGCCGAAGGTCTTTAGCCTTCGGCGCCATCTTCGGTCCTGGGCCTCTTGGCCCCGATAAAGATCGGGGCCGCTACCCCGCCTACGTCGGGATGATCGCCGCAAAAGGTAGCCGCCCCGACCTACGTCGGGATTAATAAAAGGTCTTTAGCCTTCGGCGTGATCTTCGGTCCTGGGGCCCGATAAAGATCGGGGCCGCTACCCCGACTTCCTCGGGACGGCACCAACGGAGGTAGCCGAAGGTCTTTAGCCTTCGGCGCCATCTTCGGCCTTCGGCCTCTGGGCAGGCTAAAGACCTGCCGCTACCTTGACCTGAGGAGGTAGCCGCCCCGATGAATCGGGGTTGATAAAAGGTCTTTAGCCTTCGGCATCATCTTCGGTCTTCTGGCGCAACCGAGAGGGGGGAGAGAAAGGAGTGACCCCGCAGAACCTGCGTGGATCAAGCAAAAGGAACGCAGGGTTTATCGCCGAAAAATTTCCCCTCTTCGACCGAGCTTTGTTTCACCGCAAGGCCGTACATTCGTGGCGCGTCCTTCCGCAGGTGGAATGACTGCTTCCCCTTCTGTGGGCAAGTTTCTGCGCGGCTGGCTTCTTACCTCTCTCTGTTGTTGCTTGGCCGTTTCCCCACAGTTCCAATCCCTTCCGAAATGTTTGATGATGGCAAAGGAGGTTCCCCTATGTCTCTTGCTTCGTGCTCTGCCAACACTGCTCGCTTCTTTCTGCTGCTTCTTGCTGAAGCAATACTCTGCGCCGCTGCGTTTGCCCAGCCACCTTCGGCGCGGGATAATCGTGGCCGTGAGTTCTGGTTCACCTTCCCGCCGAACTACCACAACGAGGTTCGCTACCAACGCCCGGCCAATGGCGTGATGAGCGATAGCCTGTACGTCTTCATCGCCACCGACCGCCCAACCTCCGGCCGGATCACGTGGCGCGATAGCATCGGCACGGTGCGCACACGGCAGTTCGCGATTAATTCCGCCCCCTGGCTTTATAAATTTTCGGTGCTGGCCTACGGGGTTGAGCTTGCCGGAATCAACAACAACGTTGACGTGGTTCCCAACAGCCAAAACGGGAGGGTTGCCCCGCAATACTTCCGTGTGGAGGCCAACGACGATGTGGCGGTGTATGCCATGAGCCAAACCATCACCACCACCGATGCGATGATGGCACTTCCCACCGACGTGCTTGGGACCCGCTACCGCGTGATGAGCTACTACTCCGATGGCAAGTTCAACAACAATCCGTTCGATACGCTGGAGCTGAACACCACCCCGTCGCAGTTTGCGGTGACGGCAACCGAGGATAACACCTCCATCACCATCCGCCCCAGCGTTCCGGTGTTTGGCGATAACTCACGGCGGCCTATCTCGCTGATACTGAACCGTGGGGAATCGTTTTTGGTGCAAGCTGATATCTCCTCAAGAAGGCTGAATGGGGATTTGACCGGCACGTTGGTGGAGTCCGACAAACCGATTGCCGTTGTGGGAAGCCACCAACGCTCAACAATCCCCTACGAGTATATCACGGACCTGACCTCCCGCGATTACTTGCTTGAGCAACTTCCGCCAACATCAGTCTGGGGGAACAAATACATCCTTACTCCATTTGCCACCGCCGGATTGGATGCGCCCGTTGGCTACGACGTTGCCCGCATCCTTGCCGACTCGAACAATACCGATGTCTACCTTGATGGAACCTTCATCCAGCGGCTAAGCGCGGGCGCGGTGCTGGACCTTCCGCTAAGCCGCGCAGCGTTGCTGACGGCCAGCCGCCCGATTCTGGTGGCGCAGTACAAGAAATCTTCGCAGACCCGCAACGATTCCGGCGCGGCGTTCCGGCTGGGCGATCCGTTTATGATTATCGTCCCGCCGCAGAAGCAGTATCTCACTTCCTACGTCTGCTCGAACGTCCAGATTGACCGCCCGCCAACCGGAAGCGTCTATCAGGAGCAGTACATGACGATCATTGCCCCCACGGCGTTCTTGGGCCAGACGTTGCTGGATGGAGTTCCGGTGAACCGCTCGCGCTTCCGTCCGGTTGGGAACACCTGCTACTCGTGGGGGATCATCTCCGTGAGTGATGGGGTCCACCGGGTGGAGTGCCCAAAACCGGTTTGCGTCTATCTCTACGGCTACGGCAAGGCCGACAGCTACGGCTACGTTGCCGGGATGAAGTTCGACGTTTCCCCCGAGCCAGTGGTGGCGGTTCGCGGCGACACCGCATTCTGCATTGGCGGAACAGCAACGATGCGGGCAAGCGGCGGTGCGGAATATCAATGGAGCGGCGGCGCGGAGCTTAGCTGCACCGATTGCCCAAACCCCACCGCTACGCCCCAAGCCACCACCACCTATCGGGTGGTAATCACCGATGCCTACGGCTGCATCAGCTACGACAGCGTGCGCGTTGTGGTGAACCCGCTGCCGGTTGCGGTGGTGGATACTGCCGGGCCAATCTGCGTTGGCGATTCGCGCCAGCTTCGCGCCAGCGGCGGCGGGACGTATCGCTGGGAGCCTGCCCAGGGCCTAAGCTGCACTGATTGTCCCGACCCAATCGCAACGCCAACATCCACAACAACCTACCGCGTGCAGGTTCGCAACGCCGAAGGCTGCACCGATGACGACAGCGTTACCGTGACGGTCCACCCGCTGCCGCAGCCAACCATCTGGCCCGACACGGTGATGTGCGCTGGCGATTCGGCATTTCTTGGAGTTAGCGGCGGCGTTCGGTACCGCTGGACCCCCGCTGCGGACCTGAGTTGCGACGACTGCCCGAACCCAATCGCCCGCCCGTTTGCCACCACCCGATACGACGTTGAGGTCTGGAACCAGAACGGCTGCTCGGTGGTCCGTTCGGTGACGGTGGGGGTGCGGCAATGCGAGCGGAAGGCGGAGCTTGCGGTGGATGCCTTCCCCGCGATTATGATCTGCGACAGTGCCGAGCAATTCTGCCGTTTGGTGAACACCGGCGAAACTCCGGTGCTGGTCCAGGCCATCAAGCTGGTCCAGGCCGACGACGGAGCGTTCACGCTTCATGCCGAAAGAATTCAGCTTCCGCGATGGATGGCTCCGGCCGAGGAGTGGAACCTTCCGGTGACGTACCATCCGGTTCGCGAGGGGCTTGCGCAGGGGATTGTGCGGGCGTATCTGAAAGGGGCGGGGGACTCCCTTTCGGTTGCTATTTCGGCATTGGGGCGGCGGACCACCATGGCCTTCAAGCTCTATCCCGATCTTGAACTCACGATTCCTGGCGATACCGTCACGTTCCAGCTGGCGTGCACCGCCCCGGCGTGGCAGGATGCCGGGATTACGCGATTCACCGCCGAAGCAGCCCTGGATAATTTTGGGATTAGCCCCCAACCAGCAATCCCCGGCCCGGCGTTCCCGCAAGATTGGAAGCTCATTTCCCACGTTGAGGAACGGGATGGAAAGCGCGTGGTGGTGATGGAAGGGGCCGGCCAAACGCCAATGGCCAGCGGCGGCGTGCTGGCCACGTTCCGCGCACTGGTCACCATCAGCGACTCCACCATCTACACCCCCGAATTATCGGTGGCTTGCCCCGAGCGGAGTTTCTGCGTTACTCCATCGGGCATTGCTGAGCCGGTGGAGATTAACCTGTGTGGCGGAACAAACCGGACCATTCTCATCACCCAAGCAATGAACCGGATTGCGGTGCTGGGCGATCAACTCACCTACTCCGTCGCCTTCGGTGGGGAATGCCGGGTTGAGTTGTACGACCTTCTGGGTCGCCAGATAGAGACGCTGGTAAACGGCGCGGTGGCCGAAGGGGAGCATCACGTTCGGCTGCCGTTGGGCCGCCTAAGCAGCGGCCTTTATCTTGCCCGCCTAACCATCAACGGAGCTTCGGTGACGGAGCTGGTGGGGGTGGGGAAGTAGTAGGGTTGGGGAAGGGGTGGCGCAGCCATGCATCATGCTTCCTCCATTCCCTCTTCTTCGGGGTTGCGTTGATTGCACAGAATCCGTAAAGAACACGAAGCAGAATTCCCCCAAAGCCTTGCTGCGCCAGCCCTTTTGGGCTGAAGTGGCGGGGCTTTGGCCTTGTTGGAAGCATAGCCATCTCTATCTGTTGCTTTTATTCTTCGGGCTTGCATAATCCCGCTGCATCCCTATCTTCCCAGTCCACACAGAACCATACCGAAGGTGTTGCTATGATTATTGACGACAACGTTGAAACCAACGATCTTGAACTTCTTACCGAACCCGCCAGCCGTGTCTCGGCAATGGCCGGTGCGCTGATTGGGTCGGAAATCTTGAAGATCGCTTCCGATATCCGCTCGCTGGTGGCGGCGGGCCACTCGGTGTGCAACCTTACGGTTGGGGATTTCAGCCCGGCGCAGTTCCGCATCCCGATGATGCTGGAGGACGCTATCGTGGAAAGCATCCGCGCTGGCGAAACGAACTACCCGCCATCGGATGGCGTTGCCCCGCTGCGGCGTGCCGTGGTGGAGTTCTACCAACGCCGGCTTGGGCTAACCTATCCGGTTGAGTCGGTGCTGGTGACCGGCGGCTCGCGCCCGGGAATTTACGCCACCTACCGCGCCGTGGTGGATGCTGGCGACCGGGTGGTGTATCCGGTCCCAACGTGGAACAACAACCATTACTGCCACCTTGTTGGCGCGGTTGGGGTTCCGGTTGCTTGCGGCAGTGCCGACAACTTTTTGCCAACCGGCCAGCGGCTTCGCGAATCGTTGCGCGGCGCGCGATTGCTTGCCTTGAACTCACCACTGAACCCAACGGGAACGGCGTTCACCCCCCAGCAGCTTGCCGAGGTTTGCGATGCTGTGCTGGAAGAAAACGCCCGCCGCTCGCCGCAGGAGCGCCCGCTGTACTTGATGTACGACCAAGTTTATTGGATGCTGACGTTCGGGGAAGTCCTCCATGTGAACCCTGTGGCGCTGCGGCCAGCGATGCAGCCCTACACCATCTTTGTTGATGGAATCTCCAAAGCCTTTGCCGCAACCGGGGTGCGGGTTGGGTGGACCGTTGGGCCGGAAGATATCACCCATCGCATGGCCAGTTTTATTGGGCACGTTGGCGCGTGGGCACCCCGCGCCGAGCAGCTTGCAACGGCAAAACTGCTGGCCGACGATGCCGCAATGGATCAGTTCCACGCCACCATGCGGCATGGGGTGGAGGGCCGTTTGCGGGCGTTGTACGATGGCATGGAGTTGCTCCGCAGCAGCGGGCTGCCGGTGGAAACCATCGCGCCGATGGGGGCGATTTACCTTAGCGTCCGCTTCCCAGTCAACGGAATGCAAACGCCCGACGGGGCAACGCTTGCCACCAACGAACAGATCCGCCACTACTTGCTGCAGGCATCGGGAATCGCCATTGTCCCGTTCCAAGCCTTTGGAATGACGGAGGAGAGCGGGTGGTTCCGGCTGTCGGTCGGGGCGGTTTCGTTGGATGATATCGCGGCAATGCTTCCGCGATTACGCCAAGCATTGGCAGGGCTCCGGTAGCGGCAAAGAAGGGAAGGGGAGATTGCAACCAGCACCAGCGATGAAATAAATCCCGCCAGAATATCATCCAATGCCAACAGCACAGCACGCAGATCTGGATGAACAGATCAAGAACATCAACGCCCAGCTGCGCGCCGGGGGGGCGGATATTCTTGCGGCAATCGAGGAAGCATGGGGGGCGGCATTGCGGGCCGATTACCGCCCGGGAATGGCGCAGTTGCGGTGGCTTCATGCTTGCTACCATTTCATGCGAGCCAACTATGCCGACGCGCTTCGCCTTGCCGAGGAATCGCGCCAGCTGTTCCGCACCGTGGACCGCCCCATTGAGCTTGCCCGCTGCCTGAACACCATTGCCAGCTGCCACCTTAGCCTGGGCGACCCGGCGCGTGCGTTGCAGTTTTTTCTGGAATCGCGCGAGCTTACCACGCGCCGCCGCGAAGCCAACCCTACCCTTGCCGACTCGTTGCTGTCATCGCTTCTGAACAACATTGCGCTGGTGTATGATTCGTTGGGGGATGTTGAGAAAGCGTTGGAGTTGTTCCGTGAAAATCTGGAGCGGAAACGGGAGGCGGGGGACCGCGCCGGGATGCTGTTCGCGCTGAACAACATTGGCCTGCTGTACTTCCAACTTGGCGATTACGACAACGCCCACCGCTACCATCACCAGGCGTTAGAGCTTGCCGAGCAAACCCAGCATCGCGGGGCGATTGCCGACACCCTGAACAACCTTGCCAACTGCTTGAAGGATGGAACCGAGAAGTACGAGGAAGCATTGCTGAACTACCAGCAAGCGTTGGCGATCTACCAAGAAGTTGGCGACCAGCGGGGGGTGGCCGCTGCCACCATCAACATCGGCGACGTGATGGCACTGCTGGGCCGCAACGCCGAGGCCGCCGCGCAATGGGAACGTGGATTGGCCATGACCACCGATCCCCACCTTGCCGACTATCACGTTGCCGCGCTGATGTCGCTGGCGGGATACCAGCGCGATGAGTGTGGGGCACATGAAACGGCGATTGAGCTTCTGCAAACAGCACTTGCCCACCCCGCCGTGGACCGCGACCAAACGCGCCGCGCCGATATCCACCGCGAGCTGGCCCAGGCGTACCGGCTTGCCGAAAATTTCCAGGAGGCATTCCATCACTTGTCGGAGCATCACACGCTGAAGGACAAGGCCGCAAACGAGCGGAGCACCTTGCGAATCAGAGCGATGATGCTACAGTTCGACGTTGAGCACGCGCAGAAGGAGGCGGAAATCGCTTACCTGCGGAATGTTGAGCTGGCCCAGGCCAACGCCGAGCTTCAGCAAGCCAACCACCGGCTGGTGGCATTGAACCATGAGAAGAATGAGTTCCTGGGGATCACCGCCCACGATCTGAAAAATCCGATTGCGGCAATCAGGGGGTTTGCGGGGCTGCTGCGGGACCGGAAAATGGCGAACGACCCAAGCCTTGTCACCGAGCTTGCCACCGACATCCTGCAGACTGCCGACCGGATGTTCGAGACCATCACGAACTTGCTGGATATCAATCGCTTGGAAGAAGGGAGCGTGCAGATAGGGATAACCGCCGTTGATGTGGCCGCAACGATTGACCGCGTCACGCGCCCGTATCTGGAACATGCTGCCCAGAAAGGGCAAACCTTGCGTGTGGAGCCGCACGAAGGCGCGGTGCGGGTGATGGCCGACCCCAATTTGCTGGCCCAAGCCCTGGATAACCTTGTCTCCAACGCCGTGAAATTTTCCCCCCGTGGAAAACAGATTACCGTGCGGGTGGTGGTGCTGGGTGGCAAAACCCGAATTGAGGTCCAAGACCAAGGCCCAGGGCTGACCGCCAAGGACCGCGAACGGTTGTTTGGAAAGTTTGCGCGGCTGTCGGCACGCCCCACCGGAGGGGAACACTCCACCGGGCTGGGGCTGTTCATCGTCCAGCGGCTGATGAAGCTGATGGGGGGGAGCGTCTGGTGCCAGTCGGAGCCGGGGAACGGCGCGCTGTTCGTGCTGGAGTTCCCCGCAGCCGCAGCCGCCCACGACTTCAACTTCACCGACCGGCAAGGGCCGCTCACGTTGCTGGGATAAAGGAGGGATCAAAGCAGAAAAAAACGCCGAAGCGTCCGTTCCTTTTTTTTAGAGGTGGACGCTTCGGCGGTTTGTCATCGTATCGGTGGCAGCAAAGGCTTGCTGTACCCCGTCGCCTGTTGTTGCTGCCCTGCTGGTCATCGGTTTCCTCCGCCCGGATGCCGCGTGCGGCAAGGTGGTGTGGGCGGCCTGCTCATCGTGATGTTGTGGTGTGGCTCTCTCTCTTTAGCACACACGTTCTCTCTCTTTGGCACTCTCTCTCAGTGGTCTCTCCTTTCCCTCTCTATCAATCTTGCTGTTCCTCCGCCCGCAGATTTTTTTCCTCTCTCTCTCTCTCATGTTTTCTGCGGGCGGCCTGTTCATCATGGTTCATCGGTGCGTTGCCTTTTCACCCTATCTCATTCACGCTATCTCAGCTGGGTGTTCTTTGGGCTGGAGCGTTAGATTTTTTTGCTGGTCGCCAGATCGTACTGCACTTGAACTGTCATTGAGGTGGCCGGCTGCGCCAGGCGATAGAGTACCGGGGAAGATTTGTCAATGCGCTTGGTGAACCTTATCGGCTCGTATTGGCGCTTGCCGGTGGCCTGGCCGCTGGCAGCATCACGCGGGGTCTTCACGGCGTTGCTGGTTGTGCCCGATGCCTCCAGCACGTGGGGCACCACAAAAGTTTTGCGGGATTCGGCGGTCCCGTCGCCATCTGCGTCGGCGGTTTGCACGTTAATCGTCACTTGCCCCGAACCCTCCACCGGCGCGCCGTTCCGCTGCTTGACGGTGAACTTGTAGTTTCCGGCGGGTAAGTCTTGCAAGGTGATCGCCGCGCTGTTCCCCTCAATCGGTATTGTCTGCTTCCCTTTCGCCCCCTCGATCTCCAGGAAGTAATCGCTGGCGGCGAAGGCGGTTGTGTGGGCGATAAAGCCAAGGGCCAGTGCAAGCGTTGCTGCGAACAGTGTGCGGAAGTTGCGTGGTGTCTTCATGGTCGTGTGTTCCTGTTGGTTTGGTATTGGTTTGTTGGTCTGTTTGCTGTTGCAAGAGAATCAGGCGTCTGTTCTGTTGATTGCCGTTGGCGTTTGTGTTTCTGTTTGCCGTTGTTCAATCAACACTTACCAACCTATGATTCTGGCTTAAAGGGTTCTTAAAAGGGATGGGTGGACAAAAAAAATCCGCCAAACAGGGTGGCGGATAGATGCCTGCGAAGGGAGGAAAGGGGCTGGGTAAAAGAAAAAATCGGCAAAATTTTTCTAAATCTGCCGCTTTATGCTTCTGCGAAAAAAAATATCGCCCAGCCCGTTAGTTGATATTTTTTTTCTGGTGTGGATTTCGTTCGCCTTGGTGGCCGTTGGGCAGCGGGCTGGCTGGTGAGGTGAACCGCCAGTTTTACACTTCGCTATCGTGGGATGCGTAACCCTTTCGGCGATTTGTGTTCTTATCTTTGGCCAACGCTACGGTTGGTTCTTCCTTCCATATTACACTGCATCCAGGCCTTGCATGAGAGTATCCGCTGCCTTGCCGCTGAATCCTCGGTTGACCCTTGCCATTGCTTGCTCCCTTTGGATTATGCTGCCAACGCTTCTGCGTGCTGGCGGGTGGACCCAGGAGCTGGGAAAGATTTATGGGAAGATCACCTACGGAACGTCGTCCGCCAATGAAGTCTATCGGTTCGATGGTGAGCTGAAATTCCCGACCGACAACCCGCCATTCACCGTCCGCGATTATCCGCTGGCCGACCGCAGCTTGTTCCTGTATGCCGAGTATGGCCTGTTCGATGACTTGACGCTGATTGGCAATCTGGCACTCAAGCGTTCCATCATCACCACGCCGGTGGAGCGGATCGAAACGCAAGGCATTGCCGACGTTGGCCTTGCAGCCAAGTACCGATTGTGGCAGAAGGATGCCCACGTGGTGTCGGCCACGTTGGGGGTGGCAATCCCCACCGGCTACACCCGCGACCTTACGCCGCCGCTTGGTTCGGGGAATGTGAACCTTGATGTTGCCGCCAACTACGGCTATTCGTTCTGGCCTCTTCCGGCCTACGCCACCGCTTCGGCGGGCTACCGGTTGCGCCCGTCAATTTTTGTTGGCAACACCGAAACCGCCACCTACCAGGACCCCAATTACGCCGATGAATTGTTCGTGGATGCCGAAGCTGGCTACACCATTGCCGACCTTGTGCTGGTCCATGGCGTGGCCCGATTCCTCACCTCCACCCGAATCGGCACCAACGACTTCGATATCCAACATCCCCCCGAGACTCAGCAATATCTAAAGGTGGGGGGCGGGGCAATCATCCGGCTGCCGGAAGGCTTCGAGCTGGGCGCGGACCTGCTGGTGACACCAATGGGGAAGAAAGCCAGCAACAGCCTTGACGTGATGATTGGCCTGGCTTGGAGCGGGAAGATTATTGGAACCACCCCCCAATAACCAAAGCTGCGGCAGAAGCCAATGGCTGAAAGATCACCGAAAAAAAACGGGCAACACCAAGACTTTTGTAACTGACCACTGATAGATACTTGAGACCATGCTTGACCGGAGAACATTCTTAAAAATTGGCGGCGTTGGGATTGCTGGCGTTGTGCTGGTTCCGCTCCTTGATGGCTGCGAACAGCACACCGTAACGCCACTAACCGCACCTGAGTTGGTCCCATTCCTGACACCGCAAGCCCAGCTGTTTGTGCAGCATGGTGGCGAAGGAAGCATCCCCACTTGGACGATGCCCGACATCAAGCAAGAGGAGTGGAAGTTGGAGATTGGGCGGCAGTTAGGGGCAACGTTCTCCAACAACCTCACCATCACCTTTGCCGATTTGATGCAGGCAAAGGCCGACGGGGCGGAGATCACCTTCCTGAAGACGATGCAGTGCATTTTGGAAAGCCCGCTGCGGGTGTCGGCAACCGGCTACACCGGCAACGCCTACTGGACCGGAATCCCACTGAAGCACTTCCTTGATAAGGCCGGGATTGATTACAACCTCAATCGCCGCATCCTTCTGTACGGAGCCGATAAGCCCTCCGACGGGTCGCGCCAGTTCGGCTTTATCAACAACCTGACGGTTGACCGAATCATCAACGGCGAGTCGCAAGGGCTTTTCCCGCCAATCTTGGCCTACGCCATGAACGGCGAACCGCTCACCCGCGAACACGGCTTCCCGGTGCGGCTGATTGTCCATGAGATGTACGGCTTCAGCAACGTGAAATGGCTGGTACGGGCCTCGGCCACACAAGCCCCGCAGGACACCGGGACCTATCAGCTGGAAGGCTACACCGAGCGGGTGATCCAGGCCAGCAGCCGCGGCACGTCGGTCCGTGAAGGGGTTTCCATTCCCCGTGGCGAGACGGTGATTCGGGGCTTTGCAATCAGCGGCCACGCGGCGATTTCCACCGTGGAGATCAGCATTGACGGCGGCCCTTTTGCGCCGGCCACCATTACCCCGCTGGCCGAGATTCAGGACCAAGAAAGCCTTCCCCCTTCCATCCAGCAGCTATCGAAAGGAACGGCCTATCCGTACCAGGGCGTTTGGACCCCGTGGACCTTCCGGTGGGACGCGCCCGGGGGAACGCACACCATTGCAATCCGCGCCACCGATGCCGCCGGCAACACCCAGCCGGACCCCGACGACAGCATCAGCGATGGCCAAAACGGTGTGGTGAAGTATAAAGTGACCGTCAGCTAAACAACGGCCGCCCGGCGGCTCCACACATCCGCGATACCCGATACTCAGCTATTCAACAGTTCCCATGATTCAATCATTCTGGAAAACAATCGCCTTCGCGCTGCTCCTTCTTGCCGTTGGTTGCGACGCGCTGGACCCCGCGCCGGAAGCCACCATCACCAAAGTTGGGGGCGATCCGCCGCTGGAGCAAACGGGCAAAGCGTTGTACGAACGCAACTGCGCCAACTGCCACGGGCTGGATGGAATCTCCGTCTCCCCAGATGTCACCCAGATGAAAGGGTGGACCAGCACCTCCACCGGCACGTTCGGGAAACTTGACACGACCATGACCCAAGGCCCCAGCGGAATGCCACGGTTCGACACGCTGGACACCGAAGCGCGAATGAAAATTTATGAGCACATGAAAACCTTGTAGCCAACGCCAATCACGCGTAGCAAGCTGGCACAAGTGGGGAACTTGTGCCAGCATTGTTTTCCCCCTTCGCACCACTATTTTTCGCCGCAATCGTTCTTCCATTTTAGCTGCCGAACCGCTCTGAACCGCTCATTTCAACAACGCCTTGCCGATGGTCCCATCTTGATGGATGGCTCCATCGAATCCACGCTTCGCGCCCGCGGCCACCGCGAGCACCCGGTGGAACTCTACAACCTGAAGAACCCGTTCCTGATCGAGAAGCTCCACCGCGAATTTCTGGAGGCGGGGGCGGAGATTATCCAAAGCAACACCGCCGGCGCAAACGCCCTGACGCTGGCGGCGCACGGCCTGCACGACAAGGTCTATGAGATCAACCGGAAAGGTGTGTGGCAGGCGCGGCAGGCGGCGGTTGGCCGGGCGTACGTTGCCGGGGTGGTGGGGCCGGTGGGGAAGTTCCTTGCTCCGATTGGCAAGCTCCATCACGAGGATGTTCGCGAGGCCGCAATGGCCCAGCTTCACGCACTGCTGGACGGCGGTTGCGACCTGCTTCTGCTGAAATCATTCATCGAGATTGAGGAGCTGGAGATTGTGTTGGAAGCGGCGCGCCATATCTCCGCCGATATTCCGATCATCGCCCACAAAACCTTCCCCGAGGATGCTGCAGTGCTGGCCACCGAGTTCCCGCGCCAGATTGCTGCACGAATCGCACGGCACGGCGTTGCCGCCATTGGGTCCAACGGAACCGTTGGGCCAAACCGGATGCTTGCCATTGTCCGCTCGCTTGCTGGCGTGGGTGAGCTTCACGGGGGGATTCATCTTTCGGCGCAGCCAGACATTGGGATACCAACGCTGGTGGATGGCCAACCGGTGTACAACGCCACGATTGAGTACGTTGCCAACTCCGTCAAATCGTTGGTGGAGCATGGCGTGACGGTGGTGGGGGCCGACGGCGGCGCGTTGCCCGAGCATATCCGCGCCATCCGCGAAGCGATTGATGGATTGCCGGTGGGGAAGCCGGAAATAAAAGTGAAAAAAAAGAAGGAGCCGCAGGATCAGGGGAACGCCGCCAACCAGCAGGGAAGCCGCTTCCACCAATCGCTTGGCCGGAAGTTCCTGGTCACTGTGGAGCTTGACGTGCCGCGTGGTGTGGAGATGGAGCATCTGTTCGAGTCCGCCGAATACCTGCACCAGCATGGGATTGATGCCGTCAACATCAGCGACGGCGCGCGGGCGCGGCTTCGGATGAGTTCCATCACCATCAGCCACCTTATCGCCCAGCGGACCGGGATGGAGTGCATCACCCACCTTTCCTGCCGCGACCGCAACATGGTGGGGTTGCAGGCGGAGCTGCTGGGGGCGCACGCGCTTGGCTTGCGGAACATCCTTGCCGTCACGGGGGACCCCACCCACATTGGCGATTACCCCTATGCCACTTCGGTCTATGATGTTGATTCGGTTGGATTGATCCGCACGCTTACCCGCATGAACGGCGGCGAGGATTTGATGGGGAACCCGGTGGGAAGTGGCGGAACGAACTTCATGGTTGCCTGCGCGGTGAACCCAATGGCGTTCGACATTGAACGGGAGATTGAGCGGTTGGAACGCAAGGTGGCCGAGGGGGCGCACGTGGCCTTCACGCAGCCGATGTTCGAGGCCGCCACCGTGCGCCAGCTGCTTTCCCGAACCGAGCATCTGAACATCCCGATCATGGTTGGAGTGATGCCGTTACGGAGCGCGCTTCATGCCGAATTTTTGCACCACGAACTTCCTGGAATGTTCATCCCCGAGGCGATTCAGCAGCGGATGAAAGGGGCGGCGCAACCGTTGGAGGAAGGGGTGGAGATTGCTGTGGAATTCCTGCAAAGCATCGCCGACGTTCGGGAGCGGATCGCGGGGATGTATATCATGCCCCCGGGGAAGCGGTTCGACATGATCGTGGAGATTCTGCGGCGGATGCAGGGCTAATCTTGCCCCGCCCGCCGCAGCCGAATGAATCCAACCGAAATGAATCCAACCGAAGGGATTGCCTTATCCCCCAACGCTTGCGGCGTTCCTTGCCATTTCTTCCCCCATTCGGAGTGCCGCGCTGGTCATAATATCCAAGTTCCCGGCGTAGTTCGGAAGGTAGTGGCCCGCCCCTTCCACCTCCAACAAGCAGGTAACTTTCAGCCCGCTGAAGGGGCCAACGCCGGGGATGGTGACGTTCACTTCGTCAAAGATTGGGGGCTTTAGCAAACGGTAGCCAGGGACGTACTCCGCAACCCGCGCAACAACGTTGGCAATGGATTCGGCAATCCTTTCCTGGCTGGCGGGGGCGCAAAAAGTATAAACGGTGTCGCGCATGATCAGGGGCGGCTCGGCAGGGTTCAGGATGATGATGGCTTTCCCCCGTTTTGCCCCGCCAATCAGCTCGATGGCGCGCGCGGTGGTTTGGGTGAATTCATCAATGTTGGCGCGGGTTCCCGGCCCGGCGGACTTGCTGGCGATGGATGCCACAATCTCACCATACTCCACCGCTGCCACCTGGCTTACGGCCCACACAATCGGAATGGTTGCTTGGCCGCCACACGTCACCATGTTCACGTTTGGGGCGTTGATATGCTCCTGCAAGTTCGCCACCGGTATCACGTAGGGGCCAATGGCTGCCGGGGTTAAATCCACCACACGTTTCCCATGCTTCTGCAGAACCTCCGCGTGGTGCAGATGCGCCCTGGCGGAGGTGGCGTCGAACACAAGGTCAATCTCTGGAAACAGCGGATGGTTCACCAATCCATCAATCCCTTCGTGGGTGGTGGCCACCCCCATGTTTTGGGCGCGGCGCAACCCGTCGGAATTGGGGTCAATCCCCACAAACACCCCCATGCGAAGGTGCTTGGCGTTCCGAAGAATTTTCACCATAAGGTCGGTCCCAATGTTCCCAGAACCGATGATCGCGACAGTTGAAGCCATGTGTGTGTGATATGTGTTGAGAAAATTGTGCGCGGAAGCGACCCCGATTCAATCGGGACGGTAGCGGCCCCGACCTCCGTCGGGGCGGTAGCGGCCCCGACCTCCGTCGGGATTGATAACAGGTCTTTAGCCTGCCCAGTGAGATAACGCCGAAGGCTAAAGACCTTCGGCTACCCGGTCTTCGGTTACCGGAGTGGTAGCGACCCCGACCTCCGTCGGGGCGGTAGCGGCAGGTCTTTAGCCTGCCCAGTGAGATGACACCGAAGGCTAAAGACCTTCGGCTACCCGGTCTTCGGTTACCGGCGTGGTAGCGGCCCCGACCTCCGTCGGGGCGGTAGCGGCCCCGACCTCCGTCGGGATTGATAACAGGTCTTTAGCCTGCCCAGTCCCGACCTCCGTCGGGATTGATAACAGGTCTTTAGCCTGCCCAGTGAGATGACACCGAAGGCTAAAGACCTTCGGCTACCCGGTCTTGAGCTACCGGCGTGGTAGCGGCCCCGACCTCCGTCGGGGCGGTAGCGGCCCCGACCTCCGTCGGGATTGATAACAGGTCTTTAGCCTGCCCAGTGAGATGACACCGAAGGCTAAAGACCTTTGGCTACCCGGTCTTCGGTTACCCGACCTTCGGCTACCGGAGGTTGGGCTGACGGTTAAAACGTCACGGCGACTTCGCTCAGGCGGCCAACGTGGACGGTGATCCAATCGCCGGAAACCACCGGCTGGACCGGGCCAAGCGCGCCGGAAAGAATCACTTGCCCCGCCGAAAGCTGCTGGCCGAATTCCCCAAGCCGATTGGCCAGCCATGCAACCGCGTTCACCGGGTCCCCCATGCAGGCCGCTCCGGCTCCGGTGGAGGCCACGTGCCCATTTTTCCGAAGGGTCATTCCAATGGTTCGCAGGTCTATCTGGCGAAGCAATGCGGGCTGCGGGCCAAGCACGAACATTCCGCTGCTGGCGTTGTCGGCAACGGTGTCCTGGATGGTGATCTGCCAATCTTTCACCCGCGAGTCAATGATCTCGATGGCTGGCAGAACGCAGTCGGTGGCTTCAACCACCTGCGCCGGGGTGATGCCTGGGCCAACAAGGCATTTTTTCAGAACGAACGCAATCTCACCCTCCACCCGTGGTTGCAGCAGTTTGGTGATGTCGGCGCGGCCAGCGTTTGGGACCGCCATGTCGTCCAACAATCCCCCAAAATCTGGCTCGCTAACGTTCAGCCAATTCTGGACGGCGCGGCTGGTGATGCCAATTTTTTTGCCGACCATCCGCGCCCGTTTCCCGAACAGCCCCCGCTCGTTCATCCTGCGGTCCAGGTTGATTTGCTGGATTGCATAGGCATCCTGCAACGTCAGCGCGGGCCGAAGCTGAGTAAGCGGCTGGCACGGGGTTCCGGAAAACTGCGCATCCCACAGGATTGCGGCAAGGTCGGTGTTGTTCATGGTAGATAGGGAGGGAATCGGAAAATTGGCAGATGTTGAACCGGTTCGCGTGGCGGTTACTCCGCTTCGGCGCGTTTCCAGGCCACGGCTTTCATCTCAATCAACAAGTTCGGATGCGGAAGCTGGTGGACGGCGCAAGTGGTGCGGACCGGCCCAGTCTCCCCGTTGAAGTACTGGTTATAGACCTCGTTCATCCCGGCGTAGTCGTCCATATCCACCAGCATCACCAGCAGGTCCACCACGTTCTCCAGCCCGGCCCCGGCGGCTTCCAGGATTGCCTTGATATTCTCAATCACCGCGCGGGTTTGCTCGCGGATGTCCAGCTGGACGCTTCCATCCTCCTTGATCGTCACCCCTGCGTGGGTGTTGTCGAACCGGCGTGAGGAGACGCCGGAGACGTAGATGAAATCGCCAACGCGCCGGGCGTGGGGATAGTTCGCCAACGCCTGCGCGCGGTCGCCAAGAATGTATGCTGTGCCGTTCATGGAAGCCCCAGGGAAAAAAGGGAATGCGTGTGAGTGCATCGGAAGGTTGCCGTGGCGAACTTATAGAGATTTTGCAGAAGTACCCTTCGGTGCTGCAAGCTGAAACAGGGGCGGCCAGCATTCTTTGGCAAGCGGCCACCATTTTCTTCGCTTTTTCATCCGTCCGCTGCTGGTGGTTCGTGTGGTCCACACTATTTTCCCGCCCAACACTGTTGTCCAACGTGCCAGCGTTCCCAAGCATCGTGGCATTGTTCCGTTTTCACGCACGCACACTCTCATCATTATCACGTTTATGTTTTCTCAGCTTCGCTCCGCCAGCACCGTCGGGATCAACGCGTTTCTTGTTGAGATCGAGACGCACGTCGAAAACCAAATGTATTCCTTCACCATCGTTGGATTGCCCGACAACGCCGTGCGGGAAAGCCGTGAGCGGGTGGCGGCGGCAATCAAGAACAGCGGGCTTGGCGTTCCGGCAAAAAAGTTCACCGTCAACCTTGCCCCGGCTGATGTTCGCAAGGAAGGGTCGGCCTTCGATTTGCCAATCGCGCTGGGGATACTAACCGCCACCGGGCAAATTCCTGCCGAGCCGCTGCGCGACACGTTGGTGCTGGGGGAGCTTGCGTTGGATGGCTCGCTTCGTCCCGTCCACGGCGTGCTTCCGGTGGTGCTTGCTGCGCGCCAGCAGGGGATCCGCCGGATCATCCTTCCCCGCGACAACGCCGACGAATCGGCATTGGTGGAGGAGGTGGAGACGATCCCCGCAACTTCGCTCCGTGAGGTTGCCGACTATCTTAGCGATGTTGCGCCGATTGCCCCGCACCGCGTGAACCGTGCCGAGCTGTTCGCCAGCGGAAACGATTTCGGGGTGGATTTGGCCGACGTGAAAGGGCAGGAGAATGTGAAGCGTGCGTTCGAGGTTGCGGCGGCGGGGGGGCATAATCTTATCATGGTTGGTCCGCCCGGCGCGGGGAAAACGATGATCGCAAAACGGATGCCCACGCTGCTTCCGCCAATGGCGTTCGACGAAGCGTTGGAGACGACGAAGATTCATTCCGTGGCGGGAATCCTTCCGCACGGCGCGGCGTTGGTGACGGCGCGCCCGTTCCGCAGCCCGCACCACACCATCAGCGATGCCGCGCTGGTTGGCGGGGGAATGGGGATTGCTCGCCCGGGGGAGATTTCGCTGGCGCACCACGGCGTGCTGTTTTTGGATGAGCTTCCGGAGTTTGCGCGGAACGTGCTGGAGGTGATGCGCCAACCGTTGGAGGATAACAAGATCACCATCTCGCGCACAAAACTGAGCCTGACTTTTCCGTGCAATTTCATGTTGGTGGCCAGCATGAACCCTTGCCCGTGCGGCAACTTTGGCAACCCGAATGCCGAGTGCACCTGCACGCCGCAGCAGATCCAGCGGTACATGTCCAAAATCAGCGGGCCGCTGCTGGACCGGATTGATATCCACATTGAGGTTGCGGCGGTGAAGTATCAGGAGCTTGCATCGAAGCGGAGCGGGGAAAGCTCGGCGGATGTTCGCCAGCGGGTGGTGGCCGCACGCCAGCGCCAGGCCGAACGGTTCAGCGGGCGAACCGATGCATTCAAGAATGCCGACATGACCTCCAGCGATATCCGCGAGCATTGCGCGTTGGACGCTGCCGGGCAGGAGCTTCTGAAAATGGCGATGTCGCGGTTGGGATTATCGGCCAGGGCGTACGACAAAGTGCTGAAAGTTTCCCGCACCATTGCCGACCTTGCGGGGGAGGAAACAATCCGCCCCGAGCATCTTTCCGAAGCAATCCAATACCGCAGCCTTGACCGGCAATTTTGGAATGTGTGATTTTTTGGGGGGGTGTGGTGGTGAAATTCGTTCTTTTGCATTTTCGTTATAGAGAAGCCAGCGGCCACAATAGCTTGTGCCAGCATCCGTATCATTGCTATCTTCAACATCATGGTGCAGCGATTACCAAAACGTATTTCCCCATGCCCGATACAAGAGGCGGTTATTGAACTCCGCTTCCAGACAGATATGCCCGCAGATGCCGTATTTGGGGCGATATATCAGACGGTTCGGGATAGCTATCCGCAGTTAAAGCGTTTACCGCTTGCCAATATTCCCGAAGAGCTTCGCAAAGAAATGCAGGTGCAATATGAGCCGCTGTATCACCTTGTCAATCCAAATTTTCTCTGCTTGATTGGTCCGCAAGTGTTGTCGGTGGAAGCGCAAGGTGAATACCCCGGCTGGCATCGTTTCAAAGCGGAGGTGTTGGACACTTTCAACAAGGTGCAGAATGGAGCAGGCGTATTAAAATCAATCACCAGAATTGGAATGCGGTATATCACGGTATTTGATTGGAATGTATTGCCGGAACTTTCTGTTGAATTAAAACTGGCGCAAAGAAATCTTCAATATGAGCGCATGGCATTGCAAACATATTTTATGCGTGATACGTTCCATTGCACAGTACATCTTAGCAATATTGAGCAGAGCGATGATGGTGGCACAAAAACACGAATAGACATTGATATTGCCTACATACCCACAGAAGACGACACCTGGCTTTCGATAGAGCAAACGATTGATGCTGCCCACATGATTGAAAAGCAAGAATTTTTTGCACTGCTTACGCCGGAATTTCTTGAGACATTACATCCTGAATATGAAGAGGAACAATAAATGACTGCGATAGCAAAAACGCTGATCCATAACAGAGGAACCTCATCAAGCTATAATGACCGAGGAAATACCTCCAATCCATTATCTCAGTATTCCCCTGCATTATCTGAACTCTCAGGGGCATCGCGTGGAATTCTTGGCGAAGCGGGGATGAGGCGATTTAATGATTTTTGGAATCAGAAAGAGGGGTGGTATCCAGGAGGAGGAGGGGAGCGGCTTTCACGCAATGCGGTTCGTTATTTCAATAATTTTAGTGCGTTCCTTGAATCCTTGCCTTTCCCAGTGAATATTTTTATGGGTTTGGAAGGGAGCTTGGAAATCACGTGGCGTAATGCCGAAGGAAAATTGTTCGACGTAGAATTCTTTGACGACCGCATCGAATATTATTTTGAAGCAACAGCCGAAGAAGATTGCATCAAACCAGCATTGATAAAAACCCTTGTTGAGAAAATTATGAAACAGTTTTAGGGTGATTGCCTACGTATGAACCCTAACGACTCCATACGGCCAGATGAATTTCTTGCTCGAGCAATAACATCAGAGATTTTTGATGGCACAGAGCTTTCCCCAAGCGCAATGTGGCAAAAGAAAGGTGAGACTTCTGTTAGCCGATTAGAGCTTTTACGGTTAGAAGAACTAACACCTATTTGGAAACATGATCTTCACAAACCGCCAGGCAAAGAACTGCTGAAAATCGCAATATTTACTCTGGATGAATTGCAAAAAGTGTATGATGAATTTCAAGCTCAACAGAATCAGCCAACCAATGATCTTGTTCTTGTACAACCGGACCCTTGCCCCGTGGTAGCCGTGGGCAAAAAATATTCTGTATATCCCCAATCCGATTTTTATCAAGATTGCCAGTGCACGTTCAATGCCGATCAACTCCACTGCCCTGTTGTGGCAAGAATATGCCCGGATCCATGCCCTCGGAATAAGGCTCATGCCGTCATTACAACCAAAATTTCCCGTGGATTGGGAAATAGATTAAATGCATTCCTAAAAGAGCATGAGCGTATCCAAGATTTGCCCTTATCCACGGAAGATCGCTTCGGTTGATCGAGCCTTCAGGCATACAGTGAAATCGGAGCTTTGCCTCCGCCTTGTTTGGCATGATCTTCGCAACGTAAAACCTCTCTGTCTTTGGCAATGCTACATCTTCTTCCGCGCCTTCCCCTTCTCCTTCTGCTTGCCGTAATCTTCCCGTGTATCGCTTTGGCCCAGCCGGAGCCGAAGCGGGAGATTGTCATTGGGCTGAATCCATCCGAACGGGCGGAGAACGTCCAGAAAAATGCCGACATCCTGGCGCAGATGATTAGCCAGCGTGCGGGAATGCCGGTGAAGATTTTTGTGGCCCACGACTACAGCGGATTGGTGGAAGCGCTTCGCGGGCGGACGATTGACTTCGCATTCTTTGCCCCGCTGACCTACGTCTTTGCCGAAAAAATTGCCGATGCGCGGGTGTTGCTAAAAGCCGAACGCCGTGGCCGCCCCTACTACTACGGCTGCATCATCGTCCATGCCGACAGCGGCTACCGGACGCTGGCCGACCTGAAAGGGAAGGAGATCGCATGGGTGGACCCCACCTCCACCAGCGGCCATATCTACCCCAAAGCCGCCCTGAAGGCAATCGGCATCAACCCCGACACCTATTTTGGAAAACAGACGTTTGCCGGCGGGCATGATAAGGTGGTGCTTTCGGTCATCAACGGAACAATCACGGCGGGGGCAACCTACCCAACGATACTATCGGGGAAAGCGGGTCCTGGACCCAGCTTGGCGATGGCGCGTACAACGGAAAAGTCCGCCCCATTTTCTTTTCCCCCCCGATCCCGGGCGATAACATGGCCACCTCGCAGTTTATGCTGGACACCTACCCGCAGATTGTTCAGAAGGTCACCGCTGCCGTGCAAAGCCTGACTGCCGACTCCGCCGGGAAGGTGCTGATGCAGCAGATGTACCACGTGGATGCCATGATCCCCGCCACCAGTGCCGACTACGACCCCGTGCGCCGCGCTGCCGAGCTGATGAACCTTGACATCAGCGGAAAAGTGAAACCGGGCGATGCCAAACCAACCGACAGCGCGTCGGTGGCCAAAGCGGAGCAGCGGCAATCGGAGCGGGAGCGGAACGCCACCATCTCCTACGTTCTGTTTGGAATTGGGCTTGCCATTGGGGGGATTGTTCTGGCCTGGATGACCCGCCGCGAACACCGCAACCGCCGTGCGCTGGTGCGCCAGGAATCGCCCGCCGCGCCGCCAATTCCCAACACCAGCGCGCAATATCTGCTCCGCAATCTTGGGGTGGTGTATCGCGACAGCAACGGGAAGGAGTTCACGGCGATGCGGGGGGTGAATCTGGAGATTCAGCGGGGGGAGTTCATTGCGGTGATTGGGTTGTCGGGGGCGGGGAAATCCACCTTCCTCCGATGCCTGAACCGGATGAACGAGCCATCAACGGGAACACTGCTGTTTGACGGGGAAGATATCACCCACGCCACCGGCCCACGGATTGTTGAGATTCGGCGGCAGGTGGGGTTCATCTTCCAGCAATTCAATCTGGTGAAAACCATCTCCGTGCTGAACAACGTCCTGACCGGAAGGCTAAGCCGCACCGGGTGGATGAACTCAATGCTGGGGCGATACTCACGCCAGGACCGCGAGATAGCGATCCGGTATCTGACCGAGGTTGGGCTTGCCGACAAAGTGAACAACCGCGCCGACCGGCTAAGCGGCGGCCAGCAGCAGCGTGTGGCCATTGCCCGCGCATTGGCCCAGCAACCCAAAGTGATCCTTGCCGATGAGCCAATGGCCTCGCTGGACCCAAAGCTGAGCGAGGTGGTGCTGATGATCCTGCAGCGGTTCAACCGCCAGGAAAAGATCACGGTGGTGGTGAACCTTCACGTGCTTGAACTTGCGCGGCAGTATGCCGACCGGATCATCGCCTTCCGCAAAGGTGAGATTGCCTTCGACGGCAAGCCGGACCAGCTAACGCCGGAGATTGTGGAGGCGATTTACCAGATTGAGAAAGAAGTGCTGGAGAGCTTGTAGCCCACGGCACATCACCCCGCCAGTGAAGAATCTGCGATTTGTGGCGGGCCCTCCTGAATGTTCCCAACAACCAACTTCCGATATGTCCAAACGGTTATTTCTTTACCTGCTGATTGCGTGCGTGGTTGGCTTCACGATATGGAGCATGGGCACCACGGAAATGGACCTTGAGAAGATCCGCCAGGGCTTCTTTGTGAAGCCATTCTTCGGGGATTTCCTGCTGGGTTTGTGGCCGCCAAATTGGAGCATCCTTGATGAGGTGTCGTGGCAGATGTTGGTCACCATCCAAATGGCGTGGGTTGGGACGTTGCTTGCCACCATCATCTCCCTGCCGCTCTCGTTTGTTGCTGCGCGGAACATCACCCCAACGGTTGCTCTTGGGGCAACCGCCCGGTTCTTCTTCAACGTGGACCGCTCGGTTGATGTGCTGATTGTGGCGCTGATCCTGGTCTCCGCCGTTGGCTTGGGGCCGATGGCGGGGGTGCTGGCCCTTGCCGTGCATTCGGTTGGCTCGATGGGGAAATTATTCACCGAGGCGATTGAGACGATTGACCGCGGCCCGATCGAGGCGTTGGAATCCACCGGCGCGTCGCGGTCGCAGGTGATTCGGTGGGGGGTGGTTCCGCAAGTGATGCCGCTGCTGATCTCCAACTTCTTCTACCGGCTGGAGCTGAACATCCGGTCCTCGGTGATTTTGGGAATTGTTGGGGCCGGCGGCATTGGGTTTATGCTGTACGATAACATCAAGCAGTTCCAATACCAGAACGTCTCGATGATCCTTCTGATGATTATCGTGCTGGTGATGGGAATAGATTACATCAGCGGAAGATTGCGGAAGGCAACGGGATAGGGTTGGTGGCTGGCGGATGGGGTGGCCGCCTTTGCAAAGGGTAGCCGAAGGTCTTTAGCCTTCGGCAGGTGAAGGGTAGCCGAAGGTCTTTAGCCTTCGGCAGGTGAAGGGTAGCCGAAGGTCTTTAGCCTTCGGCAGGTGAAGGGTAGCCGAAGGTCTTTAGCCTTCGGCGGCAGGCTAAAGACCTGTTATCAACCCCGACGGAGGTCGGGGCCGCTACCGTCCCGTGGAGCTGCTTTACTTCCCGTTTGCTGGCATTTGGATATTCAGCCGTTCCACGGCTTCGGCGGCGGCGGCTTGTTCGGCTTGTTTTTTGTTGCGCCCGGTTCCCAATCCCAGCGGTTCCTCGATAGTGCTGGTCACTACCTGGATGGTGAACACCCGCTCATGGTCCGGACCCTCCTGCGACACCACCACATAACGTGGGATACCCATCCCGTTGGCCTGCAAGTGCTCTAACAGGATGCTCTTGTAGTTCTCCTCGGTGAACAAAATCTTCTCGAACATCTCCGGCGTAAGAAGCGTGCGCGATAGGAACTCTTTCACCGGACCAAGCTGTGATCCGCTGTCCAGATAGAGTGCGGCCAGCAGGGCCTCGAACCCATCGGCCAGAAGGGAATCGTTCCCCTGGGCAAGGGATTGATTGGCGGAGGTGTTCAGCAGCATGTAGCGTTCCAGCTGGATTGCGCGGGCGCAGATCATCAACGCCTTGCGGTTCACCAGGCGGCTTCGCAGCTTCGTTAGTTCCCCTTCTTGGATGTCGTGGTAGCGGTGGAACAGGAACTCCCCAATCAGCATATTCAAAATGCTGTCCCCCAGAAACTCCAACCGCTCGTTGCTGACCGCCCCTTTGTCATCCAGCACCTGCAAGTAGCTGCGGTGAAGCAATGCCTGCTCGAAGTAGGCAACGTTGCGGATCTGGTGCCCGGTGATCGCTTCAATGGCAGCAATGGAGTCTGCCGAAAGCAGGTTCCGAGGGGAGAAAATTTTGTTGGGCTGCGGGGAAAAAATCAGCATGGCGGTCGCCGTTTCGCTGGGCGACCGCCCGAACAGCTTCCCCACCAATTGCCGGATAACAGTGCTTGACGGTTTCAAGCCGGAACCTTTTGCTTACTGGGATTATGGAACTTGGTAGAACAGCATTCTGCCCCTTCCCCACACAAAACTGTAGCCGCAGCGTGCGGGGAGTTATTCCTCGAATCGGCGGAAGCAGAGCGATGCGTTGTGGCCGCCAAAACCGAAGGTGTTGGAGATCGCCACGCGGACATCGTGCTTGCGCGCAACGTTCGGAACAAAATCAATGGTGATTGCGGGGTCGGGAGTGTTGTTGTTGATGGTTGGGTGGACAATCCCGTTGACGATTGTCAGCACCGCCGCGATTGCCTCCACCGCGCCGGCGGCCCCCAACAAATGCCCCGTCATGGACTTGGTGCTGCTAATCAGCAGCTTGTTGGCATGGTCGCCAAACAGGTTCCGGATTGCAGTGGTTTCGGCCAGGTCCCCCAATGGAGTGGAGGTCCCATGGACGTTGATGTAATCAACATCGGTAAGCTCCAACCCTGCATCGCGAATTGCTTGGCGCATCGAGCGGTACGCGCCTTCGCCATCGGGAGGGGGCGCGGTGATATGGTGGGCATCGCCGGTAAGGCCAATGCCAACAATCTCGGCATAGATGGTTGCCCCGCGTGCTTTTGCGTGCTCCAGCTCCTCCAGCACGATTGCTGCGCCACCTTCCCCCAGCACGAACCCGTCGCGGTCAACATCGAACGGGCGGCTTGCGGTTTTGGGGTCGTCGTTGCGGGTGGAGAGTGCTTTCATGGCGTTGAATCCGCCAATCGCCATGGGGGTGACAACGGCTTCGGATCCGCCGGTTATCATCAGGTCCGCATCGCCACGCTGGATCAGCATGAAGGCATCGGCAATTGCGTGGGAGCTTGTGGCGCACGCGCTGGTGGTGGCGTAGTTCGGTCCTTTCAGGTTGAACCGCATCGAGATCATGCCGGCGGCGATATCGGCGATCAGCATCGGGATAAAGAACGCGCTGATGCGGCGCGGGTTGTTCGTCTCGAACAGCACCCGTTGCTGGTTATGGTAGGTCCACATCCCGCCAATGCCGGAGCCGAACACCACGCCGAATCGTTCGGGGTCGAACGTGCCGGAGGATAATCCTGCATTGGCCATTGCTTCATCGGCGGAGGCCAGCGCGAACTGGGTGAACTGGTCGGTGCGCCCAACGGTCTTGCGATCCAGCCGCTCCACTGGGTCAAATCCTTTCACCTCGCAGGCGAACGTGGTCTCGTAGCCGGTTGCGTCGAACCGTGTGATGAAGTCGGCACCGCTGGTGCCGGCGATCAGTGCTTGCCAGTACTCCGGAACGGTGTTTCCAATTGGGTTCACCGTGCCCATGCCGGTTACAACAACTCTGCGATCAGTGTGTCGCGCCATCTGTTGGTGTCAAGTATGTTGGAAGTTCAGGGAGGGGGAAGCTCGCGATCCCCACAGGAATGCCAGGGGAAGATCCATCCGCTTATTGAAGGTGCGGAATGGGGCGGCAAAATAAATGCCCGGTCTCTCATGCTGTGGAAGCCGTGGGAGACCGGGCGATGCGTCCGCATGATGTCACGCACAGGGGGGGACAGCTTGGAATAAGGGATAAGCCAGCCCCCAAAGGATCAGACGGTTTTTGTTTGCAGATAGCTTACTGCATCGCCAACGGTCTGGATTTTTTCGGCATCGGTGTCGTCAATGGTGACGTCGAATGCCTTTTCAAATTCCATGATAAGCTCGACCGTATCGAGCGAATCGGCACCAAGATCGTTGATGAAGGATGCCGAAGGAGTGATCTGCGACTCCTCGACGCCCAGCTTGTTGATAATGATTTGCTTGACTGTTGACTCAACGTCTGCCATTGCTTGTCTCTCCGTAAGGAAGTAGTTGTATTGTTGTGAATGTCAGTTGGAAGCAGTTCACGTTGCCAGTAACCTCTTCCGTAGTTGGGAGGCCACGGCACAAACGGGACGCAATCTAACCAGATACCTCACCCCTGAAATGCGACAATCGGCAACCTGGCGAATGGTGCTGGACCGATTGCCCTATCGTTCAGCCCGGGGTTACGCCATCGTCATGCCGCCATCAACGGCGAAGGTTTGCCCGGTGATGTAGGCGGCATCGTCGCTGGAAAGGAACGCCACCAGCCCCGCGATGTCCCCCCCTTGCCCAATCCGTTTCAGCGGAATCTGTGCCGATAACTCGGCCTGCTGCGTTTCGTTCAGCGCGGCGGTCATGTCGGTTTGGATGTAGCCCGGCGCAATGCAGTTGGCCAAAATATTCCGCGATGCCACCTCGCGCGCAACCGATTTTGTTAGCCCAATCACCCCCCGCTTTCGAGGCCACATAATTGGCTTGCCCGGCGTTCCCAACCAGCCCCACCACCGAGGCGATGTTGATAATCCGCCCCCAGCGTTCCCCCATCATCGGGCGTAGAACGGCTTTGGTTGCCAGGAAGGTTCCGGTCAGGTTTGTGCGGATCACGTTCTCAAAATCTTCAACGCTCATCCGCAGCATCAGCGTGTCTTTTGTGATCCCCGCGTTGTTCACCAATATATGGATTTTCCCCCATGCTGTCAGGACTTTTTCCACCATTGCCGCCACGTGGTCGGGGTTGGCAACGTCGCATTGAATTGCCATTGCGCGGTCGGCTCCCAGTGCCGCTTCAATTTCGGCGGCGGGGCCGGGGGAGCTGTTGTAGGTGAATGCCACGCGCGCGCCTTCGGCGGCCAATCGTTCCACAATTGCGCGCCCAATTCCGCGGGCCCCGCCTGTGACAATGGCGACGCGCCCTTCCAATCGTCCGGGGTTGTTCTGGCTCATGCTTCGGTTGTGTTTGCGTTGAACTCGTCAATCTGCCCTTGATGCTCGATGCTGGTGACGTTGCTTCCGGGAAGTATCCGTTTTACCAGGCCTTGCAGCACCGTTCCGGGTCCCACTTCCACAAAGCGGGTTGCCCCAAAGGCTCCCATATTTTGCACCGACTCGGTCCAGCGAACCGGGGCGGTTAGCTGCGCCAGCAGTGCGGCGCGGATGTCGTCGGCAAGGGTGATGGCTTGGGCCGAAACGTTCACGTACACCGGAATCTCGGCATCGCGGATTGGCGTGGTTTCCAACGCTTGCGCCAGCCGCTGGCGGGCCGGCTCCATTAACGGCGAGTGGAACGCGCCGGAGACGTTCAGCTGCTTGGCCAGCTTTGCGCCGGCTTCTTTTGCCCGTTTCATTGTTTCGGCCACCGCTTCCGGTGTGCCGCTGACCACCAATTGGCCCGGCGAATTAAAGTTTGCCGGCTGCACCACCCCAATTTCCTGCCAAACTTCAGCGCAGATGGCTGCTACCTTCTCATCATCCAGCCCAATGATTGCGGCCATGGTCCCAGGCTGCTGTTCGCCAGCTTCCTGCATCGCCGCGCCGCGAAGCTGCACCAGCCGCAGCGCGTCGTCGAAGGTGAGGGCGTTGGCAACCGCAAGCGCGGTGTACTCCCCCAACGAATGCCCCGCCACCATGTCGGGCTGGGGGGTGTCCAGCAGTTGATAGAGGGCGTAGCTGTGGAGAAAAATCGCCGGCTGGGCGTTGCGGGTTTGCCGCAGCTCATCATCGGGGCCTTCAAACATGATGCCGGTTAGCTGGAACCCAAGCACGTCGTCGGCACGGTCGCAGATGTCGCGAATGATCCCGTTGTTGATGTACGTTTGGCGGCCCATGCCAACATACTGGGAGCCTTGCCCCGGGAACAGAAATGAGCGCATAGTTTGGGAGGGTTGGATTGATAACGTTCTTGAATTAGTACGCCCAGCGGAGATAGCCCGCGCCCCACGTGTAGCCGGCTCCGAAGGTTGCCAGCACCACTCCATCACCTTTTTCTAACAGCCCTTGTTCCCACCATTCCCCCAAGCAGATTGGGAGGGTTCCGGCGGTGGTGTTGCCGTAGCGGTCAATGTTCACCATCACGCTTTCCATCGGCAGGCCCATGCGGTCGGCGGTGGCGCTGATGATCCGAAGATTGGCTTGGTGCGGGACCAGCCAGCGGATGTCGGCGGCGGTAAGGTTGTTGCGGCGCATGATGCTTTCGGCAACGTCCGCCATTCCCACCACTGCCGATTTGAAGACGGTCTTTCCATCTTGGAACACGTAATGCATCTTCTGGGCAACGGTCTCGGCCGTTGGTGGGTTCAGGCTTCCCCCCCCTTTCATGTGAAGGTTGCAGCCGCCGGTGCCGTCGGTGTGAAGTTCGAAATCAAGCAGGCCCAGCGACTCATCTTCAATGGCTTCCAGCAGCACCGCGCCGCCGCCGTCGCCGAACAGGATGCAGGTGTTCCGGTCGGTGAAATCAAGGATGGGCTCATCTTATCGGCCCCCACCACCAGGACGTTTTTGTGCGCGCCGCTTTCAATCATTTTTGCGCCGGTGTTCAGCGCGAACAGGAAGGCGGAGCAAGCCCCGGAAAGATCAAATCCCCAGGCCTTCGTTGCCCCAATTTTTTCCTGGATCACGCAGGCGGTGGAGGGGAAGAACATATCGGGGGTGACGGTGGCAACAATGATGCACTCCACCGCATCCGCGCCGATTCCGCGCCGCTCCAAGCATTGCCGAATGGCCGGGACCGCAAGGTCGCTGGTGGGACCCTCTTTCAGGAATCGCCGCTCGATAATGCCGGTGCGCTCGCGAATCCACTGGTCGCTGGTCTCCAGAAAACTCTCGAAGTAATGATTGTCGAAGCGGTCCGGCGGAAGGTAGTATCCCACCGATGTGATAGCGGCGCGTTTCAGCAGATTCATGAAGGATAGTTTCTCTGGTTTGATAAATCCGTTGCGGCCAAGTGCGGATTGCGGTTACTGCTTGGCCGCGTTCCCAATGGCCGCAGCAATCTTTTGGTTGACCTCTTTCCGCACCATTTCTTCGGCCTTGAAGATCATATTCTTAATGGCTTTGGCGGTGGACCCACCATGCCCGATAATGGAGACCCCGTTCACCCCTAACAGCGGAACCCCGCCATATTCTTGGTAGTCCATCTCGCGGAACACCCCTTTCAGCACCCCTTTCGATAAGCCCGTCATCAGCTTTTTCAGGAAGCCGGAGTTGGCGTAGTTCGTCAGCTTTGCGCGAAGCAGGCCGGGGACGCTTTCGGCAAATTTCAGGATGATGTTGCCGGTGAACCCGTCGCAGATCACCACGCGCACCGTTCCTTTCAGGATGTCGCGCCCTTCCACGTTTCCAACAAAATTCAAACTGCTGGATTTCAGAAGCTCGTAGGCTTGCACGGCGCGTTCTTCCCCTTTCCCTTCCTCCTCGCCAACGTTCAGCAGCCCAACGGTTGGGCGCGGGTAACCAAAGATGCTTTCGGCATAGACGCTGGTCATCACCGCGAACTCATACAGGTTGCGCGGTTTGGTGTCCACGTTTGCGCCAACATCGGCAACGATGGTGTAGCCGTTGGCCGAGGGGAATTGCGAGGCAATCGTCGGGCGGGCAATGCCCGGGATGCGCCCCAGGATAAACGTGGAAGCGGCCATCACCGCGCCGGTGTTCCCTGCCGAGACGAAGGCATCGGCCTGGCCCTCGCGGTGAAGCGTCAGCCCGCGAACAATCGAGCTGTCGCGCTTGGACCGGACGGCTTGCGCCGGTTCGTCGTCCATTGCAATCACCTCCGTGGCGTTGGCAATGGCGATGCGGCTGCGGTCCACCGCCGGGAACTTGGCCAGCTCCGCCTCAAGCTCTGCTTGGCGACCAACCAGCGTCAGCGTGAAGTCGCGGCCACGTTGGCGCATCTCCTGAAGTGCGTCAATCGCCCCACGCACATCTTCCGACGGTGCGCGGTCGGTACCCATGGCATCAAAAGCAATTCGGACAGGGGAGTTACTCATCTTGAAGGAGGGCAAACCTACGCTTGCGCCCCAATGTAAGCAACCGGAACTGACAACGTGTTACCGGGGGCATTGCAAAGTGCCAAATCAGCGATGGAAAGGGGTGGGTAGCCGCCCGCCGACCCGCCGGGATGGATGAAGCCTTCAGCGTCCGATGCGATTTCGCTAACTTGGCCGCCCGCTAAAAGGCCAGGCAATGAACAGAAAACCGCAACCCCTTACTCCGGCAACCGCACAGCAGATTGATGCTGGCAGCGGCGTGCCTGCTGCGGGGGGAAGCGTGGTTGGCGGAATGGCTTCCGGGAACGTGCCGGAAGGTTCGGTGTTCGATCGCCACATCGAATCGAAAAATCTCTCGCTGATTGTTGATGACATTCTCCCTTCCGGCAGCCTGCTCCTGTTCGTTGGTGCTGATGTGCTGAACTGCTTTATCAACTATGTGGAGCTTCACGCCGTGATTGTGGAGCGGGACCCGGAGGAGGACGAGCGGTATATCTCCATCTCCAACCGTTTCTACACCCATTTCCATGAGTTCGGGACGGTGATTCATGTGGTGGCTTCGTCGGCGACGCATTGGTGGTATTTCTGCTACGACCTTGACGCCAGCGATTGCGCCATTGGCCGCATCTACCGCGACCGTTGCCCCTTGCCGAACCTGATTGCTTGGGTGCGCAACACCCGGCTAAGCGGGTGCTATCCACTATCCGAAATTGACGTGCGGAACCTGCATGGATGGAGGTCCTTCCAGTAAGGCAATCTTCATCGTTTTTGCGCATCGGCCGTGCAGCCAGCGGCTGTTCGCCAAACCGCTATCAATCACCATCAAAAAAACTTCCCACAATAACCATGACGAATCCCCCTGCTAACCCACTTGCCGTTGCCGAGCCGTGGAACCTTGTTGCCGATGCCTACACTGCGGACATCGTGCCGCAGTTCGAGCTGTTCGCTGCCGACGCGTTGCGGCTTGCCCTGCTTCCCCCATCGCCCCGCATTGTTGATGTGGCCACCGGCCCCGGGACGCTGGCGTTGGTTGCCGCCGCCGATGGCGCAACCGTTAGTGCCCTTGATTTCTCCCCTGCGATGATCGCCAATTTGGAACGCCGCGCTGCCGCGCTGGGTATCACCACTGTCCAGGTGGTTCAGGGGGATGGCCAAGCATTGCCGTTTGATTCCGATAGCTACGATGCAGCATTCTCCATGTTCGGGTTGTTCTTCTTCCCCGACCGCGCCGCTGGGTTCCGCGAACTCCATCGCGTGATCCACCCCGGTTGCCGTGCGGTGGTGAGCAGCTGGGCCCCGTTCCGCAGGCCGTTCGGGCTGGTGATGGATGCCGTTCGCGAGTTCCTTCCGGGCCTTCCGTTTGGCGATGGAAAAGCTCCGCTGGGGGACCCCGATGAATTCGCGCAGGAGATGACCAGCGCGGGGTTCCGCGATGTCCAGATTCACCAGATCACCCACACCACTGTGGCCTCCTCGTTGCAAGCATTTTGGAAATCCGCGCAGCAAGCAAATGCCCCCCTTGTGCTGCTGCAAAAAAAGCTGGGGGAACAGGAATGGCGCAGCGTCAGCGAACGGGTGTACAACCGCCTGCGGGATGAGTTGGGGGAAGGTCCAACCGAGGTTCAGTTCGCCGCATATTTGGGGGTTGGGGTGAAGTAGTGAAGTAGGTGGGGGGCGGCAGAAGATGACCGCGATGCCACAGAGAAACCGAATTGTAGCAGTAATTCTTCCTCTTCCCCATGGTCGTTTTCTACTCCGACAGCTACACCGTCCAGCTTCCCCCGGGGCACCGATTCCCGATGGAGAAATACCGGATGCTGCGCGACGCGTTAATTGAACAGGAAGTGCTGCGGCCCCACGAACTGCACGAAGCAACCCCGGTCCCAATGGAGATGCTGGAGCTTGCCCACAGCCGTGAGTATATCCGCAGTTTTTGCGACGGGAGCGTGGACCCAAAAATCATCCGGCGGATTGGAATCCCCTGGACCGAGGCGTTTGTGCGGCGGTCGCTGGCATCGGTTGGGGGGACGGTGCTGGCGGCGCGGGCTGCGTTGCAGCAAGGGGTGGCGGGGAACATTGCTGGCGGGACGCACCACGCTTTCCGCGAGTATGGCGAGGGATATTGCGTTTTCAACGACATTGCCGTTGCTGCGTTGGCGTTGCTTGCTGCCGGTGCCGTGCGGCGCGTTGCGGTGGTGGATCTGGACGTTCACCAGGGGAATGGAACGGCGGCAATCCTGGGCGGCGATACCCGCGCATTCACCTTCAGCATGCACGGGCGGAACAACTTCCCTTTCACCAAAATCCCCTCCACGTTGGATGTTGGCGTGGAGGATGGAACCGATGACCCCACCTACCTTGCGCTTCTTCGCGAAGCTCTTCCACGGCTCTTCTGTTTTTCCCCCGACATCATCTTCTACCAGGGCGGGGTGGATCCGCTGCGGACCGACACGCTTGGCCGGCTTCAACTAACCCACAACGGATTGATGGAGCGCGACCGGATGGTGATGGAGGCCGCCCGCGATCACGAAATCCCGCTGGTCCTTACCCTGGGCGGCGGCTACGCCAACCCAATCGCCGACACCGTGCAAGCCCACGTCGGGACCTATCAAGTGGGGAAGATGGTGTTTGAGGGGGGCGGGGCGGCGTACTCCTGATTCTGTCGGGGGAGTGAAAGCTGAAGGGCTGTGGCTTATTCCAATCCAATCGGGGCGGATAGGTCATCTTTTGCCGAAGCCACCGCTGGCTCTACAACGCCAATCGTGCTCCTGATGCTTTGGCTTCGTGGTCCAGCAGCCAGCGTTTGCGGTGCAGCCCGGCGGCGTAGCCAACCAACGCGCCATCGTGGGCAACCACGCGGTGGCAGGGGACAACAATCATGAAGGGGTTGTGGGCGTTGGCCTGGCCAACGGCGCGCACAACTTTGGCATCGCCCAGCACCCCGGCTATCTCGCCGTAGCTGCGGGTTTCGCCAAAGGGGATGTGCATCACCTCCTGCCAAACGCGCTGCTCGAACTCGGTGCCGAACATATCCAGCTTCAGGAAAAACTCCTGCCGTTTCCCCGCGAAGTATTCCTCCAACTGAATGGCGCAGGTGCGGATCGGCATGGGAAGAAGTTTGAGGGGCTGCTGCTGGCGGCCAATGCCGGATTCAACAAAGCGAATGCTGGAAACGCCGCGCGCGGTCCCTTCAATGGCAATGGTGCCGATAGGAGAATGGATGCTGATCTGCGCTGCGGTAGCGGTTTGGATGGTTGTTGGCAATTCGCTCATCTGGAACATTCCACTTGTGTGTGTGCTTGTGGTTCGGGCAAACGTACGAAAGGGGAGGGAGTTGTGGAGAAAGGGGGGGCTGCGGTGGATTGGAAGGCTTCGCCGCCGAAGGCCTGACGCCGAAGGCTAAAGACCTTCGGCTACCGTTCCGGTGGCGGCCCCGATCTTTATCGGGGTCGTGTGTCGCCGAAGGCTAACGACCTTTTATCAATCCCGATTCATCGGGGCAGCTACCCGGATTGGCAGCAACATCCTGAACGGTTGCGGGAGTGTTTACGGAACCAACCGCCGTGCGGCGATGCAGCGTTCCAGCCAGTCTTTTTTCTTCACCAACTCGTTGATGCTTAGCTCTTCCTGGGATTTGGAGAACCTCCGTTTGGCCTCGCCGTGGATGAAGTTGATCTCCACAATCTGTCCGTGGGATTTCAGGATGAAGGAGAGCCGCGAGGCAAGGGAAGCACACTCCTGCCGCAGCTCATGCTCGCGCTGGCTGACGTTCAGGATGTAATCTTTCTGGGGTGGCGGGGGGGCTGCGGCGGGTTGCTCGGGGAGCGGTTTGGCAAGCTCTGGGAAAAGCTCAAGCGTGTATCGCTGCATATCGCGGTGCTCAACGTCGCGCAATTCCCATCCGCTTTCGGCGGCGGTGTTGCGGGTAAGCTGTTCGTGGCGTTCGCGCTCCTCCTTCATCCGCACGCCAATCTGTTCTTCGCTGGTGATCCATTCCAGCGTTGTCACTACTTCGGAATCGTTGGCGGCGTAGATGTCGCAGACGTTCCCGGCCTCGCCAAATCCGCCGTAGTAGCGCATCCCCCGGAAGATTTGCTGCAAGGTTTTGGAGTAGGCCCGCACCAGGTCCGCCTTGACGATTACGCTGATCGGCTTGATGTCGGTCCCTTCGCCAATCATATCCACTTGGGCCATCACATCAAGCTGGCCGTTGCGGTATTGCTCCAGCAATTGCTGACGTTCCTCGGCGGGAACGTCCTGGCCGATGCGCGCCGAACGCCATTGCGGAAATCGGCGTTGCACGAACTCCAAAATCGCCTCGGCATGGCGGTTGCTCATGGCGATAATCAGCATCTGGTGGTTGCGTGCGTCCGCTTTTTTTATGGCCGGATTGGCCGCAAGCTCGGCATCGCGCCCCTTCCGTTTTTCGGCGAAGCACTCGAACGCCGGCGCCAGCAGCGACTCCAGATAGACCTCGTGAAACCGGAGCTTCCGCCGCGCCAGGAATGCATCAACATCACTTTTGTTCTTGGTCATCTCCACCATCTGCGACAGCGACAGCTCCACGATTTGGCCGGTTTCGGCATGGGCCAGCTTCAGCCGGTAATCAATCACGTGGGCATGGACCCGCTTCAAGATTTTCCCTTCGGCATGGGCATCGCGCATGGTGACTTCATGGAGTGCGCGGTAGTACTGCTCGCCATCGTTCCGAAGCTCGAACGGAACGCCGAACAAGGTTTTGTTGTCGGACCGCATCGGGGTTCCGCTTAGTGCCACGCTGGCGGCGCAGGGGAATTGGTCAATCTTCGTGGCCCAGGTTCCGTCGTCGGAAAGGTGGTGGACCTCGTCGAACACAAACATGCAGGGGGCCGACTGGCAGAAATGGAGCAACGCCTTGTGGCCACCACGCCCGCTGGCATACTGGTATGTGGTGATGATGATCGAGGTCTCGATGTTTTTCAGGAAGACCTTTTCCGAATCGGCCACGCAGAAGGAGAAGCGGGGCGCGCCGATGCTTTGGAAGACACGGTTCAGCTCCTGCGGGTCGGCGTATTGGTCGCGCAGGTTCCCGCGGGGGACGAACACCACCAACTTTTTGGCAACGCCGATAGCATGCGCCACCACAAACGCCGACAACGCGGTGATTGTTTTGCCGTAGCCCGGCACAAACACCCCCAACTGGTTCAGCGCCCCTGCCCCGAATGCATCGGCCAGTTTAGCAAGGAATTCCTGCTGCCCCCTCCGGAATCGAAATCCGTTGCGGGGGGTGATGCCGGGAAGAAGAATGTTCTGTGGTTCGGTGGTCTCCGCTGGTTGTTGGGTTGGGTGTTGGGTGGTCGGTTGTGAAACGATTGCAGGGCTTGCTGTATGTGACATGGGAGATGATGCGCCGTAAGAGTATCCGCCCGCAGCCTCTCTGAAATTCCCCCCCGCTCCGGTTATGAACGGCGCGAAGATAATCAAAGTGAGGAAGGAGGGGGAGCGGGGAGTCGGAAAAGGGTAGCTGCCCCGATGAATCGGGGTAGCCGAAGGTCTTTAGCCTTCGGCGCCATCTTCGGCCTTCTTGCGTTGCTCCCCCCAAGGGGCTGGGGGGTAGGTTGGGGACACCCGCGAAACCGCATCTATTTCCAAATTTCAGGATCAGAACCTTCTGGGGTCAACGCGAAAGGCCGCCCGTCCCACCGTTCCCCCGAACCCACCCCGCCCTGTTGGGTACCCCTCCGTGGGAGGGGGGCTGTTTCACGAGCGTTTGCGGAAAACTTGCGGGAGGGTTGGGTGGGGGGGATATTTTGGAATCGCTGGCCGGTACAGTCGGGGTGGTTAATTTGCTGGGGCAAAGTTTAGCGCAAAGTTCATCAAGGTGGCCATAACTATGCCTTCTTCCATCAGCGAACGGATCAACCAGGCGATTGCCGCAGTGCGCCCGTACTTGCAGAAGGATGGCGGGGACATTGAGTTTGTTCGGTTCGAGGAGGAGACCCGCACCTGCGAAGTCCGCATGATCGGAAGCTGCGAGCATTGCGCCCTTGCCCCGCTGACCCTTCGCGCCGGGGTGGAAAAAGCGTTGATCTATCACGTCCCCGAAATCCGCCGCGTGGAGCGTGTGCGGTAAGCCGCCCGCGCTTGCTTCCGGTGCTCGTAACCTTCCCGCAATGGCCGCCGTAGCCGCCGCCGAACAACAACCGCCTGCCGGTTTCCATCCACACATTTCGCGTATCCATGATTCATGCCCAACAGTTGCACAAACGCTTCGCAACCATCCATGCCGTAAACGGCGTGACGATCGAAGCACGGCAAGGGGAGATTTTCGGTTTGCTTGGCCCGAACGGGGCCGGGAAATCAACCACCATCAGGATGATTACCACCATCATCCGCCCCGACTCCGGAACCGTGACCTACTCCGGCCACCCTTTCTCCGATTCCATCCGCTCCTCCATCGGCTACCTTGCCGAGGAGCGCGGGCTGTACCAGAAGTCGCGGATCCTTGAGACGATTCTCCACTTTGCCAGCCTGCGGGGCATGGACCCCGCCGCCACACGCCGCCACGCCACCGACTGGCTTCGCCGGTTTGACCTTGCCGGAAGCGAACGCCGCCGCATTGAGGAGCTTTCCAAAGGGAACCAGCAGAAGGTGCAGCTGATTATCGCGCTGATCCACCAGCCGCAGTATATCATCCTTGACGAACCTTCCAGCGGGCTTGATCCTGTCAACCAAGAACTGCTGCGCGCAATCCTGGACCAGCTTCGCGATGAAGGAAAAACCATCATCTACTCCACCCACCAGATGGAGCAGGCCGAGCAGCTTTGCAACCGCATTGCCCTTATCAACAAAGGGGAAGTGGTCCTGGCCGGCACGGTGCAACAGGTGAAGGAGGACCATGGCGGAAACAACGTGGCGATGGAGTTCGAAGGGGATGGAAGATTCCTGCGCGAGCTTCCAATGGTGATGGACGCAAGGATTTATCCGAACGGAGCCGAGCTTGCGTTGCGGCCCGCCGCCACGATTAATGATGTGATTCCCCACATCGGCACGCGGCTATCGCTTACCCGGATTGAGCGGGTTCGGCCATCGCTCAACAGCATTTTTATCGAGACCGTGCGCCGCTCCGCCGGGAAAACAACCGCCACCCATTCCACCAATAATTAAAAGCCAATGAACTGGAATCGAATTTTGCAGATTGCCCGCTGGGAGTTCACGCAAAAAGCCAAAGCGAAATCGTTTATTCTTTCGTTAATCCTGACCCCGGCGATGATGCTGTTGTTCGGGTTTTTGCCTTCGATGCTGGCCGGCAAAGGGAACAGCAACACCGCAATTATTGGGCTGATTGACAGCACCGGAACCGTTGCCGCGCCGCTTGCCGAACGGCTGAAATTGGACACGCTCCCAAACGGCCAGCCAAGCTACCTGCTGCAACGCTATCCAACCACGCCAGCCACCACCGTTGCCATTGACTCGGCAATTGCCGCTGCGGACCGCGAAATCCTTGCCGAAAAAATGGAGGGTGCGGTGGTGATCCGCGACAGTGCCGGGGTGGTGGTTGCGAATTATCGTTCGGCCAATCCCAGTAATATCCGCTTGGTCAGCAGCTTCGAAAATCAAATCGAGAAAATTTTGAATGTGGAGCGAATGGTTGCTGCCGGAATTGACACCGCAGCATGGGGTCGCGCAAACCAATCGCTGACGATGGAGACAGTGAAAATAAGCGAGAAGGGTGCGGAAAAATCAGAGGGGTTTTTGCAGACATTTTTTGCTGCGTATATCGGCATCATTCTGTTTATGATCCTGGTGCTGACAACAGGGCAGTCGCTGGTGCGGAGCCTTGTTGAGGAAAAATCGAACAGAATTATGGAGCTTCTGGTCAGCAGTGGAACGCCGCAGGAATTGATGTGGGGGAAATTGTTGGGGTTAAGCGCGTTGGGGGCAACGCAAGTTGCGGCGTGGGTGATTATTGGCGTGGCAGCTGTTGGATATTTTGCCGTTGTGATCTCGCCAGATATTGTGGCATCATTTCCGTTGATTTTTCTCTATCTGCTGTTGGGGTATTCCTTCTATGCCTCGTTGTTTATCGGGATCGGCTCGCTTGTCACCACCGAGCAGGAGGCGCAGGTCATCACCAGTTATCTGACCATGCTGCTGGTTGCGCCAATGGCATTTGCGTTTGTGGTGATGCAGGACCCCGATTCTTTTTCCGTTACCGCGCTAAGCTACGTCCCATTATTAACGCCAACGCTGATGATGATCCGGCTTGTCACCAAAATGCCTTCGCCCACAGAAATTGCCGGAAGCATTGCGGTGATGGTTGCAGCAACCGGCGTTGTGATCTGGGCTTCGGGGAAAATTTTCCGCACGGCAATCCTGATGTATGGCAAACGCCCAACATTCCGCGAAGTGCTGCGGTGGTTGCGGGAGGCCTAAAAAAAACAGCTTCTGCAAAAAAAATACAGCCGCCCCGCAATGCTGCGGGGCGGCTGTTTGTATGAATAGCACGGTTATGCTGCTTTCAGCAATCCCCGCAATGCTGCCAGCGTTTCGGCTGGGTCCACTGCCAGGCCTTGCTGCTGGTGAATAATCATTCCCGAGGGGCTAATCACGTGGATGGTGTTCGAGTGGTCGAACCCGCCATCGGAAAGTTTTTTGACGCGCACCCCAAGAATATTTGCCATTTCCATTGTTGCGTCTTCATTGCTGGAGATCAGCGTCCAATGGTCGTTCAGTTGAAATTGCCCGGCAAATTCTTGCATCCGTTCCGGCGTGTCGCGCTCGGGGTCCATACTGATAAGCAGGAATCGAACCTTCCCCCGCTCCTGTGGCTGTAATTCGCGTTCAATTCTTTGAATATCAGCAACGATTCGTGGGCAGGCCGAAGCGCAATGGGTGAACACCATTGCGGCCACCGTCACTTCCCCGTGGAAACTGCTGAACGGAACCGAATCCCCTTTCTGCGTCTTCCAGACGGAGCTAAGGTTGTACACCGATTCGTCGGGGAGTTTTGCTGCGGTTGATCCATCGGCCGATGTTGTGCAGCATTCTTTCGATTGCTTCTCCCCAATATTTTCGCTGACGCTGCTTTTGCACGAAACCAGCAGCAAGCCGATCAGCAACGCCATTGCGATTACTCTGGTTGTTTTCGTTGTCATCTTCATAATTACCTCACGCATCGGAATCCCAAATTTGGCACGCAGTAACGTGCTTTAACGCTGGAGCGAATGGCGAACCGCATAAATGCCGGATAATTGCTTACGTCCTTCGATGCGAACGATCCGCCACCACAGAACAAGCTGTTATCCAAAGTGCTGTTCCCCCTTGATTCGCCGGTTGTTAGTGCGCTGTTAAAATCGTACGTCCATTCCCAAACAAGGCCGTGCAAGTCATAAACCCCATAATAATTCCGTGGGGTTAAGCCTACTGCTGGCGTGGCGTTCCCGCTTGGTTTCGATAGCACCTGGATTAGCCATTGACGGAACGCGGTGTCGCGGCTTCCATCCTTGCTGGTTGGGCTGGCTTTTGCGGCCAATTCCCATTCTGCTGTTGTTGCCAATCGCTTCCCTTCGCATTCGCAATATCGTTTTGCTGCAAACCAGGAGACGTTTACCACAGGGCTGTTGGAAAGGTATTGCGGGAACTCCGTATCGCTTGCCCAGTGGCGCAGGTAATTGGAGTCGGCATACAGCCGTTTTGCTGTTGATTTTTTCCAATCAGGGTATTTTTTGACGAACGCCAAAAAATCCGCATTCGTTACGGGGTAAACGTCCATGGAAAATGGCTTCACCGTGATCTTCTGGCTGTCGAGGGAGTACAGGGGGGTGTAGATTCCCCCCTGTATTTCCACCATCGTTCTTGCTGCCGGGCTTTGGTTGCTGATCCCAGCGGAAGCGAACCCAAGCATAAGAATAAACCAGATCATATCCATCCTGTTCGAGTATGCGTGCTACTTCTTCAGCTTCGCCACATCTTCAGCGTTCACTTCTCCGCCTTTATTTCCAAAGTTATTGAGAACGTAAGTCAGAACCGCTGCTGTTTGGGCATCGCTAAGGTTCTGCTTTGGCATCACCCCGTCATATTCTTTCCCGTTCACAGTGATTTTCCCGCTTAACCCATGCGAAACGGCCATGATCGCTTTTGATGGGTCGTTAGCGAAATAATCGGATCCGGCCAGCGGTGGGAATGCCTTCTCAATTCCTTTGGCATCGGCTTGGTGGCAGGCTTGGCAGTTGCTGGCATAAATGTTTTTCCCTTGGGCTAATTTCTCCTCTTTCGTCATCGGCTTTGCTTCAACAGCAGGGCCTTCAGGCATGGATTGAATTACGCCACCTTCGGGCTGATAAATACGGTCATCTTGCTGCCCAGAATAGAGATTCTTGTTGGGAGTGCCCTCGGCCATTAATACCCCTAACGCGCCCTTGTTGAAAGCTCTGAAAATTGAGTGGTCAACAAGAATAAAATCGCCGGGCACATCTAACGTGAACTCGGTCATGGCCGCGCCACCAGCGGGAACAAGCGTTGTCTGGATATTGTGGTCGGGGACGCTGCCACCTTCGCGGAAAACGTTGTCGAAAATTTCCCCAATGACGTGGAAACTAGAGACCATGTTCGGACCGCCGTTGCCAACGAACAACCGGATTTTCTCTCCGACTTTAGCTTTTAGTGCTGTATTTCCCGAAAGCGCACCTACTTTTCCGTTAAACACCACATAGTCGGGTTCTTCGCGCATTGCTTTTTCCATGTCGAATGGTTGCAACCCAGCTTCGCCGTAGGCTCCTTTTGTGTAAAAATCACCCTGGCACACGTAAAATTCGCGATCAACTTTTGGCAAGCCTTCTTTAGGCTCTACCAAAATTAATCCGTACATGCCGTTCGCAATGTGCATACCCACCGGAGCAGTTGCGCAGTGGTAGATATACAGCCCTGGATTTAACGCCGTAAAAGAAAATTGTGTTTCGTGGCCCGGCGCGGTAAATGTTGATGCTGCGCCACCGCCCGGCCCGGTTACGGCGTGAAGGTCAATGTTGTGAGGCAGTTTATTATCTGGGTGATTTTTAAGATGGAATTCCACAAAATCCCCTTCGCGAACGCGGATGAATTTACCGGGAACGGTCCCCCCGAACGTCCAGAAAACGTAGCTAACGCCATCCATCATCTGCATCTCTTTTTCCACTACCTCTAAATGCACAATAACCTTTGTTGGATGCTTCCGGGTTATTGGCGGAGGGACGTTTGGTGGATCGGTCAGCACGGCTGTCTCCTGGCCTTGGATCTCCTCCAATTTGCTTGCCGGATCGGCTTCGTTCTGATCGCCACAGCTTGCAATCAGAAGGCAAAGGCCTAATGCCCAGATTAACCCTTTGCCGCGTTGTGTGAAAAATTCCATGACGTTATTGGTTTAGCGGTTATGCGATTTCCCTCCCCTCATTTTCTTCTTTCTACCACGTTCACAATTGCAAGCTACGCCCAAAGATCGTGGGTAAACCATGATCTGAATCATACTTCCAGGGGGTTATGTGAAGTACGTTAGTGATGGCAAGTGTGGAAGCCAAAATTGCCAACATTTGGCGGCATCAACACCCGCTACGGAATCAATGGAGCAACAATAACCATTCCTGGAGAGACACCATCATGAAAATTCTCACAATGCGGATTTTTTTGGCCATACTTGGCCTGCTGATGTTTGCAAACATGGCCCAAAGTCAAACCGTGAAAATTATCGGGCAAGTGCGCGAACGGACGGAGCTGGACAACCGCTCGTTTTCCCAAAACCCGCACTTGGACCCTTTCCATTTATTGCGATCGCGGCTTGGGGGGGCGATTACCTTTAACGACCATCTGGGGGCAATGGTGGAGCTGCAAGATGCGCGCACGTTCGGCGCAAGCCGTACGGTGTTGAATAGCGGAGCCACAAGTTTGGATATGCGGCAGGGGTGGATTGAGCTTCGGGGATTGTTCGACAGCACGTTGACGCTTCGGGTGGGAAGGCAGGTGCTGGCGTACGGCAACGAGCGGTTGGTTGGCGCTTCCGATTGGGGAAATTTTGGGCAGTCGTTCGATGGATTGGTGGCAAAAACAACAATAGGGAGCGTCACCCTTGATGGAATCGCCGCCGCGATAGCCCGCAATCCCGCCACCCCGGTTTATACCCGTGACGTTTTTCTTGCTGGGTTGTGGGGTGGGTGGAAAACGGCTGGCGGTCCTGCCGACCCAACGGTCACAATCCAGGGATTTTTCCTGTTTGATAACCCCCGTTTCGATTCCGTTCGCCAAAACCGCCACACGGTTGGTGTGCACTCTATCGGCGCGTTGAGCGGGATTGATTATGAGGTTGATGGCGCGTATCAGTTCGGCGATTTTTTTGCCGGTGCGGCCCACCGCGATATCGCCGCAACGTTGGTGGGGGTGCGCTTGGGCTACACCATGAAGGAAGCCATGGGCCTGCGGATTGGCGCGGGGCTTGACATGCTTTCTGGCAAAGGGACAGATTCAACGAAACATCAAGTTTTCAACACGTTGTACGCCACCAACCACAAGTTCTACGGCCACATGGATATCCTTGACAATGCTGCCCAGCGTGGGGATATGGGGCTGCGGGACCTTATCATTCAGGCATCAGTTGCAACATCGGCCACCACAAAGATTGCGGCGGACCTTCATCTGCTTAGCCTTGCCAGCAATCCTGACGATTTGGGGATTTCCGGCGGAACGGCAACAATCGGAAAGGAACTGGACCTGACGTTTACGGCAAAGCTGTTCGATGCCTTCACCCTGCAAGCCGGATGGTCCCTGTTCGACGGCGACGGTGACCGCCTTGTGATTCGGGGAAGGAAGACGGTGTCGTGGGGCTTTGTTAGCGGCACGGTCAGTTTTTAATCAACTTTTTCCCATCTTCTGATATAGATCATAAGCCCGCCACTTCTGGTGGGGATAGTTTTGCATCAACAAGGTTCACGATGATCCCTGAGGAGATTCTTCGGCAGTATCAACCCCGGCTTGTGCAGCTTGCACGGGATGAGATGCTGTTTCAGCAAGGAGAGCGCGCCGCCCACTTCCACGTTGTGAAAAGTGGGCGGATAAAAATGGCAACGTGGAACGATCAGGGTCGGGAGTTTGTGCAGGGGTATTTCACCGAAGGGGAAAGTTTTGGGGAGCCGCCGTTGTTCAACAATCTCCCCTATCCAGCATCGGCGATTGCGGTGGTGCCCAGCCAAGTCTGGAAGCTCCCCTACGACCGATTTATTGAGCTGCTTCGCCAGAACTTCGATGTCCACATAAAGCTGACACAGGTCCTAAGCGGGCGGCTGATCTACAAATCCATGATGCTGACGGAGATCGCCGTTGAGGAAGCCGAGCACCGGCTGGCAACGCTGATCGAATACTTCCACCGTAACGACCCCACTGCCCCGGAAACCGGGGGAGCCTGGAAGGTCCCTTTCACCCGGCAGCAGCTTGCCGACATGACAGGGTTGCGGGTGGAGACAGTGATCCGTTCGATTAAGGGGATGGAGGGGAAGGGGGCACTGCGCATTGACGACGGGAAGATCATCTGGACCAAGCCGCGCACGTATCGAACAGAGTAACCATTAACCAGTAGCTAAAAACTATGATGAATCCAGCACAAACCACCGTCCGCGACGTTGTTGCCGCCGATTTCCGCGCAGCAGCAATCTTCCAACAACATGGCCTTGACTTCTGTTGCGGCGGCGGGCGAACCATTGCCGACGCGTGCCAAGCCAAAGGCGTTTCCATAGAGGAACTGTCGAAAAAATTGGAAGAGCTTGCCGCAACCCCTGCGGCTGGCATACCGCAGTTCAATCTCTGGTCGCCGGCGTTGTTGGTTGATTACATCGTTGGCAACCACCACCGCTACGTTCGCGAAACCGCGCCAACAATCTTGGCCCACGCCAAAAAGGTTGCCCGTGTGCACGGCGATCACCGCCCCGAAACAGTGCGGATTGCCGAACTGTTCGAAGGGGTTGTCCGCGAGCTTGACCAGCATATGCAGAAGGAGGAGGGAATCCTGTTCCCGGCAATTAAGCGGATTGCGGGGGGGGCGGGAAGCGCGCCCGCCGCAATGCCATTCGGCTCCATCCGCAACCCCATTCGGATGATGGAGATGGAGCACCAGGACGCAGGGAACGATATGGCCGAAATCCGCCAACTTAGCCACGACTTCACCCCACCAGAAGATGCCTGCATGACCTACCGCGTGTTGTACCAGGAGCTTCATGCTTTCGAGCAAGATTTGCACCAGCACGTTCATCTGGAGAACAACATCCTGTTCCCGAAAGCCGTGGAGCTGGAGCAAGGAACGGCAGCCACAACCGCAACCGCATAATCGGCTTCCTCAAACACAAACTCCTCCGCCGTTGCCCAGCGTGGCAATGGCGGAGGAGTTTTTTTGTGGGGTGCTGCGGCCAGCCAATGCGGCTGCCGGGGATGCCCGTGTGTGTGTTTGGAGTAAGCGATTTTACGGCTGATTCTTCGTCACAAAAACCTGCGACTCGACAATGGAGGCTGCGCCGAACACCCCCACACCGCCGCTGACGTTGGAGTACAACGGGTCGAACGTCGGGTTTGCGCCGAAGTGGGTCAGCTTGTACCAGCGGCCCATCGGGTCGTTGGCAGCATAGATGGTGACGGTGTGCCGCCCAAACCACTTGAATCCGGCCCAAACGGTCGGGGTCTCGTTGTGCAGCACAAAGCCCCAACGGCTAACGTCGTTGTACAGGGGCACATCTTTCTCATAGCTCCGCTCAATCCGGCGATTCCGCTCACCGGTGGAAGGCTCCAGATATTTCCCATACTCCAACGTATCCTCGCAGCGGATGCTGATAAGATATTCCACAACGTTTGGCGCAGTGGTCCAACGCAACTTCAGCGAGTCGGGCGATGGCAGGTTCAGCGTGTCAACGGGATATTGCAAAGATGATTTTGGCGGGCTGATCCATGATATCCGCTCCGGCGTTATGGTCTGGGCAGTGAGCAGGGCCCCATCGGCGGTGCGGACCTCAATCTTGTAGGTGGTGTTGGGTTGCACCCGCACCGTGGTGTCGGGGTAGAAATATCCCCCCGAACGATTGTCGTTCCGGTACTGCAACTGATAGACGTTGCTGCCGGTGATGATCTTCACATCGGCGTTGGGCACCCCACCTTTGTTGAACTTGAACGTGTCGGTGACGGCTTGCGAGCGGGTAAGGTAGATGTTCGTGATCGGCTTATCCACCAGCAGATACCCCTCAAGCGCATATTGGGGGATGTAAGCGTCCGGCGGTAAATCCTCGCACCCAGTGGCGCTGAACAGCAGCGCAACCACGGCAGCAGCAATGGCAATGCGGTTGATGATAGATGTATTCATGGTGTTGGTTTTTTTTATCAAGGTTCAGTTGACGCAAGTAATCGGAGGGGGGAAATGGCTTCCCCCAATTCTGAAAGAGAATGGCTTCCCCCAATTTTTAGAGAATGGCTTCCTCCGCTCTTTTAGAATTTCACCTCCAAAGCCACCGTCGGAAGAATCGGCAGCAAGCGGACATCGGTTACTTCTGTGACTTCCTTGGTGGTGTCGTAGTAGCGGAACCAGATGTCGCGGCGGGAATAGACGTTGTAGATGTCAATCAGCAGCCGCGCCGGAAGCCCGAACAGCGTGGTGCTGTAGTTGGCGTTGATGTTCAACTGGTGCGAGGCCGGAAGCCGCAACGCGTAGCGGTCCGCAGGAATCACAACCGGAACCCCAGGGTCCTCCCCAGGAAGATTGCTGTTGAACCGCGAGGTTGCCCCGGTGTACGATTGCCCACTTTGCAAACTGAAGGATGCGCCAATCTCCCAGCTATCGCTCAGCTTGTACTGTGCCACAATTTTCAGGTCGTGGCGGCGGTCGTATTTCGGGCGGAACTCCCTCCCCTGGTTGACGCTGTCAAATCTGGCGTTGATATACCCCAGCGCGTAGCCAATCCATCCGGTGAGGTTCCCGGTCTTTTTCTGCAAGAAAATCTCGGCACCGTAGGCCGTCCCGTTTCCGCTGAACAGGTTGTCGGCAACGGTCTTGGCGTTGGTCTCGTACTGGTCCAGCTCGTTGATGTTGTAGAGCTTCTTGTAGTATCCCTCCACGTTCAGCCCGTAGCCTTCAAAAGGGGTGGTTTCTACGCTGAAAATGTATTGCTCGGACCGCCCCGCTTCGATCGTGGAATCGGTTGGAAGCCATGTGTCGAAGAAGCTGAAATCGGGAAGCGAAGCAAGGTGGAGATATTGGTGATAAATCCCCCACGCGGCCTTGAAGGCGATATCCTCCTGCCATTGGTAGCGAAGCGCGGCGCGTGGGTCGAACGTGACGGTGTCGGAAAGGTTCGCATAGTTGGCACGCAATCCGGCTTGCAGCGATAGCAGATCCGTAAGCTGGTAATTGACCTGAGCATATCCAGCATGGACCCAATCATCCACCGTAAGGTTGGTTGCTGCGCCGCTGACCTGCCCCGACTGCGCGGTGGAGTCCTTCCCTGTGAAATTCTGAAGGTAATGGAATTGGTACTTCGTTCCCTCGTAGCCAGCTTTCAGGGTTAGCTCGTTGCTGGCAAACCACTCCACCGCTGCCTTTGCGGTGTAGTCGTTGATGATATTCTCCATCTTTATCTTGAAGCCCGACTGATCTCCGCTAAAACCATTGTGGTATCGGCTGCCGCTAAGGTTCACAACGGTGAACAGGTTGTCGCCAAAGATGTGGGTCCAACGAAGCGCGCCGGTGCGATTGCCAATCCCGATGTTGAAATCGAATCCAGCACCTTCAATCCCCAACTCATCCTCGCTGATAAATCCGCTAAGCGACACACGGTCGTTGTCGGTGATGTCCTGGGTGATCTTGGCGTTCAGGTCGTAAAAATTGAAGGTGGGAAGTGGGTTGGCTTTGTCCTCGGGAAGCAAGCCAAGCAGCAAGTCCAGATAGGTGCGGCGGCCCCCCACAAAGTAGGACCCCTTGCCCACCGGCCCCTGCAGCGACAACCGCGACGACACCGCCCCGATGGACCCCACCCCTTCGAACTCATTCCGGTTCCCATCCTTCTGCGTCAAGTTCAGCACTGCCGACATCCGCCCGCCGAACTCCGCCGGAAATCCCCCCTTAATCAGGTCAACATCCTTGATGGCATCGGGGTTGAAGGCGGAGAAGAATCCGAGCAGATGCGAAGGGTTATAGACGGTGCTGCCATCAATCAACACCAGGTTCTGGTCCGGCGAACCGCCACGGATGTACAAGCCGCTGGAGATTTGCGAGGAGGTGAGAATGCCCGGCATATACTGCAACGAGCGGAAGATATCCGACTCCCCACCAACCCGAATTTGCCGCAGTTGCTCCACCGGGATGCTCACCCGGCTGACATCAATCTGCCGCTTCTCCACTTCCTTGTCGGCGGTGACGGTGATCTGCTGTTTGGCGACGGCTTTGGGGGTAAGGGTAAAGGTGATTTTCTTCGATTCATTCACGCCAATCTCCATCTCCTCTTCCTTCCGTTCGTATCCCACCGAACTGATGGAAATGGTGTGGCGGCCAGCGGGGATGTTGGGGATGGAGAAGTAGCCGCTTTTGTTGGTGTATGCCCCTAACTTGGTCCCTTTGATTGCAACCGTCGCGCCAATCACCGTCTCCTGCGTTTCGATGTCGGTGACGTAGCCGTTCAGGGTTGCCCCGGCAGAGGTCTGTTGCTGGGCATGGGTTGGCAGCGCGCCAGCAACCAGAGCAGCGGCCAGCATCATCAGTGCTGCCGCCGCTCGGGTCCATGCTGCTCTGCGTCGTCCGTTCGTTGTGTGGTGGTGTACGGTGGTCATAATGTTTCGTGTGTTCGTGCCGAACCTGTGTTTGATTATGGTGGGTTGTTGCAAACCTATGGTGAATACGGGTGCCGGTCATGTACCAGAGGATACACCGGCGGGTTGATTTTTTTTATGGCGATGCAAGCATCGGGGCGGCTGATACCAGCCAATCGCAGCGGGGTTGCATGGTGGAAATGTCAGAAGATGTAGAGCCTTAAGCTGTTCGGTTAGTAGCGTTGGCTGACGGTGATCTCCACCAGCGTTGTTGCTGCGGCCAATGGCTGCTCGATGGAGATGGCCTGCACCGCCACTTGGCGTTTCCCCTGCTTGCGGAGCGTTTCGGCAAGGGTGTCGCGGATGGATTGCGGGTTGTTGATTGGCGCGGCGGCAATCGTCACCGTCGCGCTGTCGTGGACGTTCGCGGCAATCCGGTCCAGCTCGGCTGCCGATACCGACAGCAGAATATGCCGGCGGAACACCTGCTGCGCCAGTTCCTTCCCCGCCGGCGCGGAAGCCACCGCCAACGCGTCGCGGGCAATGGTGGTTGCCCCGGTGGAGTCTTCAACAACAAGCTCGGCCTGCAGCAATGGCATTGCCCCGCCAACGGTCGCATCCCCCAGAAGCAGCCCGGCATCAAGCCCCGTGCTTTCGCCGTCGGTGTTCCGCAGCGTGGCGATTTCCCTGCCGTTGCGCAGCACCGTCACGCGCCACCCTTTTGTGCCATGCTCCGCCGTAATCTGCGGCTCGATCCCCACCGCCGTTGCCGCCATTTCCTGCTCAATCCATTCCACCGAAACCGGAAGCAAAATTTCGGGGGAGGCCGAAGCAAGCGTCACGGCGGCTTCGTTGCTGCCGCGCCCTTTGGCGGTGGCAATGGTGACTCGCGCTGGCTGAATCCCCCACACGGTTGTTAGATATTCCCGAACCGCTTCGGCGCGGGCGCGGGAAAACCACGCCGGCTCGCTCCGCTGTTTCCCCCCGGTCAGCGTCAGCCGCGATTGCGGAAGGTTGGCCATTCTGAAGCCAACAATATTCAGTGCCTGCCCCGCAAACTGGGCAGCATCAATCCCCGCTACTGAGTCTAATGTGAATGTTGCGGCGGCGGTGCGGTCAAGCCGGTGGTAACGGCCCGGAAGCGATGCCGAATTGGGGTCGAAACTGATCTGGTCCGGGATGGAGCCTTCCACCTGGTGCAACGTCCGCTTTGGTTGCAGCCACAGCGTATCGCCACGGCGGCCATCGGCGGTCTCGGAATAAAAATCCAGCGTTGCCATCAGCGACGGTTTTTTGGATGCTGGAGGAGGGGGCGTTGCCGAGGAAGAATCGGTGGCGGCGGCAGCAGCGGGTGGAGGTGGCAGCTCGGCAGCGATCGGCTCGGCGGGGACAATCTCCCCACGGGTGTTTCCGAACAGGAGTGTGAACCCTGCGCCAATGCTTCCCATGATCCCTGCCTCGTTGGTTGGCCGATCGGTTGGCATAACCCCCCCAACCTTGGCGTAAATGCTTGGGAGCAACGCGCTGCCGAATAGGAACGGAACCTCGAACGATGCCCGAATCCCAACGCCAAAGGTTCCAACGGCTTCCCGCGTTGTCCGCCCGGAATCAATGGTCTGGCTGGTTTGGCCGTTGCCGAAGCGTGCGTCGCTTGGCTGAAGAACGGTTTCGTCCTCCTTCCATTCTGGGAAAATTCCGATCCCGCCCCAGGGACCAGCTTCAAACCGCGCAACACTCCCCATTTGGGCGTAAAACATCAGGTCCCACTGGGCGGCTTGGCTGAAGAAATCGTAGCGGTGCTCAATCGTCGCCTGGGCCGATGCCCCGCCCGTGGTTTGCAGCTGGCGGCCTGTGGTGCTGGTGGCGTGAAGGTTGTACTGGGCGTAGTTCATGGTGGTGGATAGCCCAATCCCTTCGCCGAATAACTTGGGGAAGATCATGGTGAAACCGGCCCAGGGGACTTCGGTGTAGTTGCTGTACGGGTCGTATTCCTGCGTTCCGCTGGCCGAAAGTAGAATGCCGCGGTCATAACCGGTCCCAAGCCCCATCACCGCGCCCGGAAGCCGGCGAACCTGTGCCGATGCTGGCGCAGCTGGGGCAAAGGTCAGCAGTAGAATGATGCTGGCGATGAAAGTTATTTGACGTTGTGGCTGTATCATTGCCGCATTCCGATGAGTAGTGTTGATGCAAGTGCTGTTCTTTGCTTGATCGCGATTGGCGGCGTGTGTTGCCCGGGTTCTTCCGTTTGGTGGCTTCGCACATCGTGGATCACACCGGAGACAATCGCCCCCTCCAAAACCTGACACAGGGAAAAAAGGCAAAGAAAAAAACTTCCCGGCTGTCAGGATCTGTTTATCAAGGTTGTCATGGAAAAAAAGCCAACCAATACTGACGAAACCATGAGCCAACTGGCAATCGCGATTCCCAGCCCAGCGAATGCGCGAACCGAACGTACTGCCCCAGCAGTGGGGCGGGATGCACTGCTCCTTTCGCGCCATTTGGAGGGGGACGACGCAGCGTTTGTTGAGCTGTTCAACCGCCACAACAACCGCCTGTTTGCCTACTGTTTGAAGATGGTGGGAAGAAGCGAAACCGCCGAGGATCTTACCCAAGAACTGTGGGAAAAAGTGATACACCTGCGGCAGCAACCGAAAAAGATTGACAACCCCATCGGCTTCTTCCTCACAATGGCGCGGAACCTTTCGCTGAACCACCTGAAAGCCAGCGCGCGGACCTCACGGTTCGAGGACCTTCCCGAATCGGCCCACCCGGCGGTGGACGATTTACGGGAACGGAGCGAGATGGAGGAGATTGTGGTGGCCGCGCTTGCCGCGCTGCCGATGGATTACCGCGAAGTATTGATCCTGAATATGTACAGCGGTTATGGTTTGGATGAGATTGCGGTCATGCTGGGGAAGTCCTCGCAAGCAATCTGGAAACGGGCCTCGCGGGCAAGGGAGAAGCTGCGGGCCGAGGTGATGAAAAGAATGGAAAAAGCGAGATAGCCACAGCAAGCATGAATGATGAACGAAGACTTTTCCAATCGCTACGCACCGGCAATTGACGGATTCCCACAATGAACCATAGCCAATCAACAATTGACCGTTACTTGAACGGCATGATGACCACACCGGAGCAAACCCAGTTTGCGGCGCAGCTTGCTGCGGACCCAGGGTTGCGTGCCGCGTTGGAGGCCGAGCAGTTAATCCGCGCCACCGTGCGGAGCGACCTGGCCGCCTTCCCCGCCGAGCATGCCCTGACCCGCTTGCGGGTGATGGAGTCCTTGGCGGCGGCGAAAGCCCCGGCAGGGATTGCCGCTGGCGGCGCGGCCTGGTATGCTTCCGGAGGATTGCTGAAAGGATTCTTGGGGGCGGTTGCTGTGGCGGGGCTAAGCGTTGGGGGATATGTGATGATGCAGGAACCAAACGCCACTGTCACCACCAAGCCAATGCCAGCAACGCCTTCCGTTGCCGTGCCGCAATCGCAACCGCTGGCGTTGCCGGAACCAAGCACCGATCCTGCCAGCACCCTTCCAACCCCAGAAGCCGCCACACCTTCCACGGAAGCGGCGGTTTCCCCCGCAGCCAAGCGGGCCACGGGCGACAGCAACAACCGGATGAGCAAAGTAGCCGTTCCCTCCAACGCTTCTTCCTCCTCTGCCGATGCCGCATCCGCCGCCAGCAAGCCGCAAGCCACGGAGCCGGACCAGGCCGATCCGCCACAAACCATTGCCCGCCCACCCGCTGGCCCACGCCAACTGCGGGTTGTCAGCAACGACAGCGTGAAACTGAAAATGCAGGTAAAGGTGAAGTAGCCCAACGAGTGAAACAGGCAAGCACTTGTTGGCTTTTGGGAAAAAACAACGCCGGAACGAAGCTCATTCGTTCCGGCGTTGCGTTGTTGTGCGTGCCGCGTTTGCGCGGTGTGCGTTGGTGCGGAGTTACTGGTTAATCCCCAGCAGTTCAACGTCGAACACCAGCGTGGCGTTCGGGCCGATTGGCGAGCCTGGGTAGCCGTTCGGGCCGTAGGCCAGGTCGCTTGGGATAAACAGGCGGTTTTTGCCGCCAACCTTCATCAGCTGCAGGCCTTCGGTCCAGCCGGCAATCACACCGTTCAGCGGGAAGCTGATCGGTTCGCCACGTTGGACCGAGCTGTCGAACACGGTTCCGTCCAGCAACATTCCGGTGTAGTGGACCTTCACGTTGTCGGTGGCTTTTGGCGATGCCCCGGTCCCTTCGGTCAGCACTTGGTATTGCAGGCCGCTGGCGGTGGTTATCACCCCTTGCTCCGTTTTGTTCTTGGCAAGGAATGCTTCCCCTTGCGCTTTGTTTTGCGCGGCAAGTTGTTCTGGTGGCACTTGGTTTTGTCCTTGTTGAGGTGCTGATCCTTGCGATAGCGTTTGGCCCCCACCCTGCGCGCCCTGGCGTGCGGCAAGTTCTTGCTGCAAGGCAATCAGCAATTGTTGGATTTGGTTGTCGGTCAGTTTTGCGGTTCCCGCTATGCCATCGGCCACGCCGGCGGAGACCATCGCCGGGGTAACGGCAATGCTGTTCTCCTTCAGGCTTTTCCCCAAGTTCAACCCAATCGCGTAGCTGATGCTGTCGGATGAGGTCTGCATTGTTGGGGTTGCGGGGGCCGCCGGCTTCTTCCCTTTCTGCGCCGAGGCCTCGGCACACACCAGCAGCAGAAGCACTGCCGGTATCGTTATCCACTTGTTCATCGGTTCTTGTATCCTGGCCGTGTGGCCGCTAAGTAGTTATTGAAAAATGGTTGGCTGCCGGTGTCTTTACTTCATGTCGGGCTTTGCTGCTGCGCCGTCGCCAGCCTTCACCTCAAGCAGTTCAACATCAAAAATCAGCGTGGCATTCGGGCCAATTTTTGGCGGCGCACCATTCTCGCCATATGCCAAATTGCTTGGGACAAACAGTTTGAATTTCGCCCCTGGCTTCATCAGCTGCACTGCCTCGGTCCAACCCGGGATAACGCCACCAACGGCAAATTCAATCCCATCACCTTTGTCGAACTCCGTGCCGTTAATCAGCGTTCCGCGGTAGTTCACTTTCACTTTGTCGGTTGGTTTTGGCGAGGCTCCGCTTCCCGGCTCAATCACTTGGTACTGCAGCCCGCTGGCGGTGGTGACGATCCCCTGCTTCCCTTTGTTCTCGGCAAGGAATTTCTCCCCTTCGGCTTTGTTTGCTTCCCCTTGCCCGCTCATTTCTTGTTGTTGCTGTTGTTGCTTGGCCATCTGCTTCTGCATCATGGTCTGCTGGAAGCTGGTCATCACGGCCACGAACGCGGCTTGGTTCATCACGCTGGAGTCCCCTTTCATTCCGGCAGCAATCCCTTTGGCCACAAGGTCAGGGTTGATGTTGATCGAGTCCTGGCGGACCGATTGCCCCATCTGCAACCCGACGGCGTAGCTGACGCTGTCCATCTGGCCGTTGAATTGCGGTTTCCCGCTGCTGGCGCTGCCGCCACCTTGCTCGCACGCTGCCAATCCCAGGCCCAGCGCAAGCATCGCAAATGCTTTCTTCATTGAGAGTCGTTCTCCTGATTGAGTTATTGAGTTTGCAGACGTTTTACTGCTTCAATTTTTTTTGAACCGGCAAAGATAGCGATTGCCCTGGCCCAAAAAAGGGGGCGGCGTGTGTAGGGTTGTGGCAAATATGAACCGCGCCGGCAGGGGTTTTGCGGCCTTTGGCTTCGCTTATCTACGCGCTGGCTTGGGCTTCGTAAATCGCCCTGATCACTTCCTCCATCGGCGGCTCGGTGATGGTGATATCCTCCACGGCGCAACGCTCGGTAAGGAAGGTGATGGCATCGCGGGTGATGCCAGGGCGGTTGCCGGAAAGGTTCAACACGATTCGGAACGGCTGGGCGGCGGCCACTTGCCACGGGTGGCCGGTAAGGCTGGCATCGCCGGTAAGCTGGGCCGTAAGCTGCGGGGATAGTGGCTCGGCAAGGGTGGCCTCAAGCCGCTTCCCCCGCAGGAATCGCTCGCGCAGGTCGCTCACCGGACCGTCGAAAATTGCCTCACCCTCGCTGATAACCACCACTCGCTCGGCCAGCGTTTCAACGTCGCCAGCATCGTGCGAGGTGATGAAAATCGTGGTCCCTTCGCTGGCGTTTACCGCTCGGATATGCTCCCGCAGCAGCCCTTTCGCCACCACGTCCAACCCGATGGATGGCTCGTCCAACAACAGAAGCAAGGGGTTGTGGAGCAGGCTGGCAACCACTTCGCACCGCATCCGCTGGCCCAGCGAAAGTTTCCGGACCGGAGTGGTAAGGTATTCGCCAATCCCGAACGACTCCACCAACTGGTCCAGCCGCTGGCGGTAGAAATGGCCCTCAAGCTCGTAGATTTTTGAGAGGAGGTAGTAAGTCTCGATTGGAGGGAGGTGGAACCAAAGCTGAGATTTCTGGCCGAAGACGGACCCAAGCTGAAACGCCAGCTGCTTCCGCTGCCGCCACGGGTTGAACCCCAGGACCTCGGCATGGCCGCTGGTGGGGTGAAGTATCCCCGTCAGCATTTTTATGGTGGTGGATTTCCCCGATCCGTTCGGTCCGATAAACGCAATCCGCTCGCCACGTTCGGCTTGCAGGGATAGCCCTTTCACCGCCACGGTCACTTCTTCCGGGCCACGCCCAGCCAGCCCCCGCAAGAACCCCGCAACCCCAGGCTGGCGACGGAGGCGGCGGAATTCCTTCCGAAGCAACTCGGTGCGGATGGCAAGCGGGGAAGTGGATGGAGATGGAAATGGAGATGGATGGAGGTCCCGGTGGCGTTGCATCGGTTACTTCCCTATCCATCCCGCAATTTCCGCAATCACCTCCGGCGCAACGTGCCCGGCAACTTCGTACTCGGTCGGGTTGCTGATCCCCGTTCCGGCCATAAACAGGTGGTTCAGATTGGGGAATGTTTTGAAGGTGGTGTGGCCCCGTGCGGCAAGCGCATCTTGCCAGTTCACCAGGTCGTCTTTTGTCACCTGGTAATCGCGCCCCCCATGCAGGACCAAGATTTTTCGCAGCAGCGTGGAAGCCAGCACCGGGGCGTTGTACCCTTTCAAGTCAAGCCAGTATGAGGCCGGAACCCCCATCAGTTCTGCGGGGCTTTGGGTGCTTCCGGGTTGCAGTTGGTCAATGGTTGCGGCTTGCTTGGTGAGCATGGCCAGCTGGGCTTGTTCTTTTGCGTCAATCGTGTCGTCCAGCCCGGCAAGGTAGGTCATCTGCTCAACGATCACATGGTTCAGCGGGCGGGTGGCTCCGGCAAGGATCACAAGCCCGGCAATTTTCGGATCGGCGGCGGCAATTTTTGGGGCAAGCATTCCGCCCAGGCTGTGCCCCAAAACGTAGATCCGCTTTGGGTCAATCGCTCCGTTTGTGCGGAGCATCGCCACGGCAGCAACGGCATCGTCCACCACTTCTTCTTTCACGGTCAGGTTGGCAATCGTCGCCATTTTCATCTGGTGGGTCAGCGTCCGTTTGTCGTAGCGTAGCACGGCAATCCCTTGCGAGGCCAGCCCCCAGGCAAGGTCGCGGAACGGCTTGTTTGGGCCAATCGTCTCGTCGCGGTCGTTCGGGCCGGACCCGTGGACCAGCACCACGGCGGGGAATGGTCCCTTGCCGTTGGGAATCGTCAAAGTTCCGGGCAGCTCCCACTGGCCGCTTCCAACCTTCACCTCCTGCTCGGTGAAACTCCCCTGAATCACATAGTCCGGCAGCGCGCCCGATTGCGATTTTGCCGGAAGGAAGAACAGCCCCGCAACCTTCCCTTGCGGGTCCATCACCACCTTCGTGTCAATGTGCTGGTTGGTGAACTTGCAGGCCACGTAGCAGATGTCGTAGCCCTGCAATTTTTCGGTCCGTGTCTCCCCGGTCAGGGCGGTGAACTGGCCAAGCTGCTGCTGCAATTGTCCCCAAAGTTCTTTCAGCTTTGCCTCGGGCATTGCCGATTGCATGGTGGCATCCATCATCGCAACGGCATCGGCGTAGCGTCCGGCGGAAAGGTGGCCAACAAACTGCTGGGCGATCGCAACGGGGTTGGAATCCGGGTGCGGCTGGGCGCAACCAATCGCGGAGCAAAAAACGAAGGTGGCCAGAATCGGAAAAAGGAAACGCATAGCGAACGAAGATTGTGTGAGTTGTTAATGGCCCGGAACCCGCGTGCCGATTGCTTCGGCGGCGGCTATCCAGCAAGCGCTTGTTCCAAATCGGCAATCAAATCATCGGGATGTTCAAGGCCGATGGAAACGCGAAGCAGGGATTCCGGGGTTCCGCTTTCGGGCGGCTCCACCGATGCGCGGTGTTCAATCAAACTTTCAACCCCGCCCAGGCTTGTGGCGCGGGTGAACAGCTGGGTTCGGGCCGCAACGGCCATTGCTTCGGCGCGGTGGCCATCCACCTGGAAGGCAAGCATCCCGCCGAATAATTCCATCTGGCTTGCCGCAACGCCATGCCCGGGGTGAAGCGGAAGCCCGGGATAATGGACCGCAGTGACGCGCGGATGCTGCTGCAAGAAATCGGCCACCGCAGCCGCCCCAGCCGATTGCGCCCGCACACGCAGCGGCAACGTTGGGATGCTCCGCAACGCAAGCCAGCAATCGAACGGGGAAGGGACCGCGCCCCCCACAACCTGGCACTGCCGGATTGACTCCGTGAGTTGGCACCCTTCGCGGGCAACGATGCAGCCGCCGGTCAGGTCGCTGTGGCCGCCAATGTATTTGGTGGTGGAGTGAAGCACAAGGTCCACACCAAGCTGGATTGGGCGTTGCAGGATTGGGGTTGCCCATGTGTTGTCGCACAACACCAACGCGCCAACGGCGTGGGCAAGGCGGCAAACTTCGCGAAGGTCGGTGATTCGGAGCGTGGGGTTGGATGGAGTTTCGGTTATCACCAATCGCGTGGCGGGGGTGATTGCCGCCTGGACCTGCGCAAGGTCCTCCATCGGCACATACGTTGTGTGCAGCCCCCATTGCTGGAAGATGCCGGTGAGCATCGTCCGGCTGCCGTAGTACATCGCCAGCGGGGCCAGCACGTGATCCCCGGGCCGCAGCGATTGCAGCACCGCCATCATCGCTGCCGAGCCTGAGGCAAACGCAACGCCGTGGCTTCCCCCTTCCAACGCAGCAATCGTGGATTCCAGTGCCGAGCGGTTCGGGTTATCTATTTGGGAATAGATGTAGCCTTCCGGGTAGGTCCCGTCGGGGTTCCGCTGGAAGGTGCTGGAAAGGATAATGGCCGGAGCCACCGGCTGCATTGCCCCTGCCGCCGCCGGGCCGGGCGCGTGGCCGGCATGGACGGCAATGGTTTGGATGTTCATGGGTTTGGAGTCGTCGGGACGCATTGGCGCAAGGGGTTGTTAGAAGGCATCTTTGTGGTGGCGAATCTCCGGCTGGCCATCCCGCCCGGTGACGTAATCAATCGCCACCACGTCGAACCGGGCTTCGTAGTCGCTCATCTTGTTGACGTGGATGAAGCCTTCGGCCACTTTGCGGATTTGCCGCCGCTTCCCCATGGTCACCGCGTCTTCGGGCGTTCCAAACCCGTGGCTGCGCCGCGCCTTCACCTCAACAAACACGTAGATCGGGCCGTCGCGCATCACCAAATCAATCTCACCAACCTTCCCAAACCGGAAGTTTTTTTTCACCAACCGGTAGCCTATGCCCAGCAGGTATTCCAACGCAAGCTCTTCCTGCGTTGCGCCATCGGCACGGCGGTTGGTGGGCGTGTTCATTTGGCAGAGAGGTCCAAATTGGAAGATGTGATAATGGCAACGCGCAGCCATTGCTGGCTTACTGGCCCAACGCGGCAACAATCCGTTCCTGCACTTCGGCAACGTCCCCCAATCCGTTCACTTCCGTCACCACATCGGCGGCGTGTGTGCGGTAGAATCCCAGCACCGGCGCGGTCTCCTGGTCGTACACCTCCAATCGGCGTTGGATCACTTCCTCGTTGTCGTCGGCGCGGCCACGGCTTAGCATTCGTTGGACGATTTCCTGCTGCGGTGCGGTCAGATACACCACGCGGTGGATTGCCCGCCCGGCTGCGGAAAGCGCGGCAGATAGTGCTTCGGCCTGGCCCAGGTTGCGCGGGAATCCATCAAGGATGAAGCCGTTGGCGCACTCCGGTTCGTTCAGTGCCGTCACGGCGATTTCGGTGGTAAGCTCGTCGGGGACCAGAAGGCCGTTGTCGGTGTAGTATTTCACCTTCTGCCCAAGCTCCTGGCCCGATTGGATTGCAGCGCGGAAAATCGCCCCGGTTGAGATGTGCGGAACCCCAAGGCGTTCGGCCAGCAGTGCGGCTTGCGTCCCTTTGCCCACGCCGGGCGCGCCAAAAAAGATGATGTTCATGGTTGAAAGGTTAAGCAATGAGTGTAGAGTAATCTGCGCGGCTGGCGCGGCGGCCAGCGTGGCAAACGTTGATGCGGGATTGAAATGGGTAAAGGCCAACAATGTTGGAGGAGGGGAGCGGAGCCTGATTCAGGTTGCCGCCAACGTGCAAAAGACAAACCGCTGCAATGTTCCGAACGGCGTTTGGTGGTCGTGGTCACGGCATTCCCGTGCGGCAAACCCCGGATTGAACCGCCCCGACAGCGATGATGCGGAGTATTGGGTCACGTCCAGCCCGCTGCATTTCGCGGTCCGTCGGTGCCGAATGTCCCAATCACCAAGAAGCCCGTCACCCATTCCGAAACGGTTGCAACGTACTTCGCAATCTCTTCCGGTTTTGTAAGGAAGTGGAAGACGGCGCGGTCGTGCCACACGGCGTAGTGGCGTTGCGGCGCGAACTCCGTGATGTCGGCAACCACCCACGTTACCCGCGTGGCTTGTTCGCCAAGCCGTTGCTTCGCCCGCGCCAATGCTTCGCTGCTGATATCCAACACGGTGATGTCGGTGAAGCCTTCGGCAAGCAAGAAATCCACCAGATGGCTGTCGCCGCCGCCAACGTCAATGATTGGCGCGGAGTGGGGTAGCCGAAGCTCCCGAATCATCTCCAACGATGGCGATGGAACCGCCTGGGTCCAGCTAACCTGGTCCGGCGATTTGGTCCGGTACACATCTTCCCAATGGTTTTTTCGTTCAGGGTTGACCATGCTGATGCTTGGAAAATTTCTGGCGAATATACTTCCAAACGAATGGTTGATACTACTTCGCATCGCCAGCGCGGCGGCGGTTGGGCTTGTTCAGTGGGCGGCAGCGGTTATATTTGCGGCCTTAACGCGAACCCCCATGGGCCAATCCATAACTCATACGATTGTGTGTTTGCTGCTGGCAATCTTCTCGATTGTTGAGCGGTCGCTCCCATGCGTTGATGAACCAACCCACGGCACGCTCCCCGCCGCCGCGCACGCTGCCGAGGGGGATTGCGCCGCCGCTGACGAACAGGAAGGGGAAAGCCGCCACGGCAGCAGCCACACCGATGCCTGCGACCATTGCTTCTGTTCCTGCCCGTGCCATATCCCGGCATTGCAGCCAACGGTTCACGTTTCCGATTCCCCCCATCCCGTTTCCCCGCTGTTCCTTTCCTACATCGAAACACCATCCGACGGGGTTGCCGACAACCCCGACCACGTCCCGCTTTCATAACTCCAAGTAGGTCCCACGCTACCGCAGCAACGATGCCGCACGGATAGTTCTTGTCCGCCTGCGGTGTCGGGTCGCTATCCTCTATTCACCAAACTTGGAGCCACGTTCATGTTTAACGCAATTATTGCGTTCTCGCTCCGGCATCGCGCGCTTGTGTTGTTGGCGGTGCTGGGGCTTGCTGCCGGGGGGGTGTATGCCTTCAGCCGGCTGCCGATTGATGCCGTCCCCGACATCACCAATAATCAAGTTCAAGTCCTGACCTCGGCCCCGGCATTTTCGCCGGTTGAGGTGGAGCGGTTCATCACCTTTCCGATTGAGACATCGCTGAAATCGTTGCCGGACCTTGCGGAGCTTCGCTCCCTTTCGCAGTCGGGTCTGTCGGTGGTCACGGTGGTGTTCCATGATGATGTTGACATCTATTTCGCCCGCCAGCAAGTTCTGGAAAAACTGCGCGAAGCCGAAGAGCTTATCCCCGATGGAGTTGAGCGGCCAGAGCTTGCGCCGGTATCCACCGGGTTGGGGGAGATTTTCCGCTACATCGTCCGCGACACCACCGGCAAATTGTCGGCAATGGACCTGCGGACGGTGCAGGACTACATCGTCCGGCGCGGATTGCTTGGCACGCCGGGCCTTGCCGAAGTCAACTCGCTGGGGGGATTTGTCAAGCAGTTCCACATCCTTGTTCGCCCCGACGCGTTGGCGGCCTACGGCATCACCCTTCGCCAGGTTTTCGAGGCGGTTGCCCGCACCAGCGGAAACGCCGGTGGGGCGTATATCGAGAATGGGCCGGAGCAGTATTCGGTGCGCTCTGTTGGGCTGGCAACGGGGATTGCTGATTTGCAATCCACCGTCATCCGCGTTTCGCCAGGGGGAACGCCGCTGCTGCTTGCCGACGTTGCCGACGTCCAGCCTGGCGCGGCAATCCGTTTTGGTTCCGCCTCGCAAGATGGAAAAGGGGAAGTGGTGACCGGCATCACCATGCAGCTGAAAGGGGCAAACTCCCGCGTCACCGTCAATGCCGTGAAGCAAAGGATTGAGGAGCTTCGCGGCGCGCTTCCCCCCGGGGTGGTGATTGAGCCATACTACGACCGCGAAGAGCTTGTGGACCGGACCATCACCACCGTGATTACCAACTTGATGGAGGGCGCGCTGCTGGTGGTTGGGGTGCTGCTTCTGTTTTTGGTGAACCTTCGCGCGGGGATTGTGCTTGCCTCGGTGATCCCCCTCTCGATGCTTTTTGCCGGGATTATGATGGTGCTAACCGGGCAGTCAGGAAACCTGATGTCGTTGGGGGCGATTGACTTCGGCCTGGTGGTGGATGGCTCGCTGATTATCGTCGAGAATTGCTTGCGGATGCTGGAGTCGCGCTACCGGCAATCGGGGGGCGTTCCCCTTACCGATGTGGAGATGCGCCGGCTGCTCTATGCCGGTTCGGTGGAGGTTCGGAAGGCCGCGCAGTTTGGGGAGATCATCATCATCGTGGTCTATCTCCCGATACTCACCCTTCAAGGGATCGAAGGGAAGCTCTTCCGCCCAATGGCCCTTACCGTGGCGTATGCCTTGGTTGGCGCGCTGCTGATGTCGGTCACGTACGTTCCGGCAATGCTCTCGCTGGTGCTGAAAAAGCAGGGGCGGGTCCGCCACTCCCCGATTATCACAACGCTGCAACGGTGGTACGCGCCGCTGCTGCGGCGTTCGCTGGGGATGCGCTGGGTGATTGTCCCCACAACGGTGCTGCTGCTTGCTGGCGCAATCTTCACCTTCACCCGGTTGGGGGGGGAGTTTATCCCACGGCTGGACGAAGGGGATATCGCCATGCACATCATCCGAATCCCCTCGGTGTCGCTTACCGAGTCGCAGCAGATCACCAACCGCGTGGAAGCCATTCTGAAAAAATTCCCCGAAGTCCGCACCGTTGTTAGCAGCACCGGGCGCGCCGAAATCTCAACCGACCCGATGGGGGTGGAACTTGCCGATGCCTACGTGATGCTTCACCCCCGCGAGGAGTGGAACACCGGAAGAACAAAAGCGGAGCTGGTGGAAGCAATGGACCAAGCGCTGAAAAATGTCCCGGGGGCCGGCGTTCAATTCTTGCAGCCGATTGAGATGCGGATGAACGAGCTGATTGCCGGCGCGCGCGGCGACGTGGTGGTGAAGATCACCGGGGAGGAGTTCCAGACGTTGAACCCCGCTGCCGAATCGGTTGCCCGCATCCTTCGCGGAACGCCCGGCGCGGCAGATGTCACGCTGGAACAAACGTCAGGGCTGCCGCAGCTGGTGATCCGCCCCAACCGCGCCGCAATCGCACGGTACGGGATGACGGTGGAGGAGGTGAACGACGTTATCCGCACCGCCATTGGCGGGATGAAAGCCGCCGAAGTTGCCGAAGGTGAGAAACGGTTCGACGTTGTGGTTCGCCTTGCCGAGCCAGCACGCAACAACGCGGAAGCGATTGGGAATATCTGGGTCAGCACCCCTTCCGGGCCTCGCGTGCCGTTGTCGGAACTGGCATCGGTGGCGTTGGAGGAAGGCCCCACGCGGGTTCTGCGCCAGGACGGTTCGCGATTTGTGATGGTCCAAGCCAACGTCCGCGGGCGCGATGTTGAAAGTTTTGTGAACGAGGTCCGCGCCAAGATCACCGCCGAACTGAAGCTCCCCGCCGGATACAACATCACGTTTGGCGGCCAGTTCGAAAATCTTCAGGCGGCATCGCAGCGGCTAACCATTGTTGTTCCGATTGCCCTTGCGCTGATCTTTGGCTTGCTGTTCCAAACCTTCCGTTCGGCACGGATAGGGGTGATGATCTTCCTTTGCGTGCCGATGGCGATTATTGGGGGCATTGGCGGGCTGGTGATTGCTGGGCTGCCGTTCTCCATTTCCGCCGGCGTTGGCTTCATCGCCCTGTTCGGAATCGCGGTGCTGAACGGCATTGTGATGGTGGCCGCAATCCGGAAGTTCCAAACCGAAGGATTCCCCCGGCGCGAAGCGGTGCTGGCCGGTGCCGAGGAGCGGTTGCGCCCGGTTGTCACCACTGCTGCGTTGGCGGCCTTCGGTTTTGTTCCGATGCTGCTTGCTTCCGGGGCCGGCGCGGAGGTGCAACGCCCCCTTGCCACGGTGATTATCGGCGGGCTGGTTTCCTCCACCTTTCTCACCCTTTTCATTCTTCCCATCATTTACGATTGGCTTGGAAGCAGCCAGCCCCCCAGCGACCACGTGCTGGACGTCACCGGCCCGCTTCCAACTCCATCGCCAACTCCATCGCCAGTCCCGCATGGTGCCGGGAATACGGCGGTCGTGCTGCTGATGGTGGCCATTGGCTGCGTTGCCGCGGCCCAGCGTGCCGAATCGCAAACGCCCCTGACCATGGAGGAAGCGCAACGCCGTGCGGTGGCTGCTTCGCCGCTGTTGCGCCGTGGCGATGCGGTTATCCAGCGGGAGCGTGGCCAGTTGTCCGGCGCGTCGCTTCTGCCCGACCCCGAGGTGTTTTACACGGTTGATGAATCCGCAGCCCCGGGGCTTGTGGGAAAGGGGAACAGCGCGGTTGGGGTTTCGCAAACCCTCGATTTCCCAACGCTGGCTGGGGCGCGGAGTGGCGTGGCCAACGCACGCTTGGAGCAAGCCACGTGGGAGCGCAAAGCGGACGAGCGTGCGGTCCAGCGGCGTGCGGCCCTGGCCTGGTACGATGCCTACGCCGCCCGCACAGCCGCCCAGCTTGCCGACAGCGCGACCGGGGTTGCGCGGGAGTTTGCCCGGCTGACGGAGGCCAAACGAAATGCTGGTGAGATTGGCGCGTTGGAAGCGGCCCAAGCGCAGCTTGCGTTGGCCACAACGCAACGCCGCCAGCGCGTTGCCGAAGGGCGATACCAGCAAGCCCTTACCGAGCTTCGGTTGGTGATTGGTGCTTCGCCTGCCGAGCCTGTTCAACTTCCCAACGTACTTCCTGCGGGCGCGGCAGTGCCAACGTTCGACCAGTTGGAGGCGGCACTCAGGGCCAACGCCCCCCAGCTGCAAGCGGCAAAGTATGCCACCCAAGCCGCAAACGCCGAGCGGAAAGCGGTGGCCATGCAGGGTTACCCTTCGCTCACGTTGGAGTACTCCCTGCAAACGGTGGATGCTGTTGGCGGATACTATGGCGGCGGCGTTCGGCTGGGCGTTCCGCTGTGGCGATGGATGAACAGCGGCCCGGGTGATGCCGCCGCCGCCGAGGAAGCGATTCGCCAGGCGGAAGCATCGGCAATCGAGCGGGAGATGTTGGCCGAGCTTCGCTTAACGTGGGAGCAGTACCAAACCGCGCAACGCACCGCCGATGAGTATCAGCAAGGGGTGTTGCCCCAGGCTTCCAAAGCGTACCAGATTGCCTTGCAACTCTATCAACAGGGAGAGGCAACGTACTTGGAGGCATTAACCGCGCAAGCCGCCTTCGTGGAGCTTCGCGCCGACGCTGCCGAGGCCGCCGCCCTTGCCGAACGCCTTCGCTTGGGCCTTCAACTTCTTACCGGCAGCGGAGGTGGGAAATGAGCCACACGATTCACCAACGACCAGTTCCTCAACAACCAATCCATCAACAATCCATTCATCAGAATATCATCATGGCCTCACGTTCATCACGCTGGTTCTTCCCTGCTGCGCGGTTCCATTGGTGCATGGCCGTGGCGGCTGCGCTTGCCTTGTGCCTGCTTGCCGGATGCTCCGGCACCGGCGCCCCCGCCAAACAGGATGCCGACAGCACAAGCCAACAACAGAAGGAAAAGGGCCATGACCACGAGGGGGAAGCCCACAGTGGCGAGCATGGGGATGAACACGGCGACGAACATGAGGGCCACGAACACGGGGATGAACACGGAAGCGAGATCACCCTTACCCCGGCGGCGATGAAGGAAGCAGGAATCGTGGTGGAGCCGGCGCAGCGCCAGCCGGTCAACGCCGTGGTGACAGCACCGGGGCGGGTGATGCCAACGCAAGATGGCGTTGCGCACGTGGGACCGGTGATTGCCGGGCGCGTCACCAAGCTGTTTGTGAAGGAGGGGGATCACGTCCGCGCCGGAACCCCGCTGGCGGAGCTGGAGGCGTTCGATGTGAGCAATCTGAAAGGGGAGTATCTGCAAGCGCGTGCCGAGCTGGCAAAAGCCGAAGCAACGCTGGCGCGGCAACGCCAGCTGGTGAGCGATGGAGTTGGGTCCAAGAAAAATTTGGAGGAGGCGGAGTCGGCTTGGGGGTTGGCAACGGCTTCGGCAAAAGCCACCACAGCGCGGTTGCGGTCGCTGGGGATTAATCCGGAGAAGATTTCGGAAGAGACGGCTTTCAATCCTCGCATCCTTCTCCGCTCCCCAATCGCCGGGGTGGTTGCCCAGCGGGATGTGGCCTTGGGGGAGTATGTGGAGCCAAGCAAGGATGCTTTCCAGGTCGTCAACACGAACGTCGTCTGGGCCGATGCGCAGGTCCCGCCGGCGGTTGCTGGCGAAATAACGGTGGGGCGCACCGGGTTTGTGCGCGATGCCGACGGCCACCGCCACGCCGGGCGGATCATCTTCATTGCCCCAACGGTGAACCCCGATTCCCGAACCGTCACGGTGCGCGTGGCGGTGGATAATCCCAACGTCCATTTGCGCCCGGAGACCTTCGTCACCGTGGAGTTTGAACGCCCCGTGGGGACCACCGCGCTCAGCGTCCCCGCCGATGCGTTGGAGCAGCAGGGGGGTGAGTATTTCCTGTATCGCGAGCATGAACCTGGAACGTTTGAACGTGTGCAGGTGGAGGTGGAGTCGCAAGCCTCGGGGAAAGCGATCATCCGTGCAGGAATTGCCGAAGGGGAGCGCGTTGCCGTGAAAGGGGTGTTCTACTTGAAGTCGCAACGGCAGAAAGGGGAGCTGCAGGAGCATCATCATTAAGGTGGGGTTGGAGCAATTTCGCAATGGAGTTTGATTGGAGATGGAACAAGGAATTATCATTTTGCAGGCAGACATGAGCACAACGCAGCTACGTATCGAACAGATGGATTGCCCAACCGAGGAGCGGATGATCCGCAACCTTCTGGCGGGCCGCGACGGCATCCAGAATCTGGATTTTAATCTTATCAGCCGCACGCTGACGGTTCAGCATTCCCTTGCCGATGCAACCGACCTGGTGCGTGCCATTGCCACGCTGGGGATGGAGGCGATTATTCACGATGGCGCGGCCAAGCGTGTGGAGCTTCCGGTCCTTTCCAATCCGTGGTGGCAATCGTCCGGGGTGGTGTTGGCGGCGATCTCTGGGGTTTGCGCAATCGCTGCCGAAGGGCTTGTGGTTGGCGGGATGGAGGAATCGGCCACGCTGATCCGGGCGGTTGCGGCGGTTGGGATCATCACCGGCGGGTGGAAGGTTGCCCCAAAAGCGTGGAACTCGCTGCGGACCCTTACGCTGAACATCAACTTCCTGATGGCGATTGCAACCATCGGCGCGGTGATGATTGGCGAGTGGGCCGAAGGGGCAATGGTGATCTTCCTGTTTGCCGTTGCCGAGCTGATTGAAGCCCGCAGCCTAGACCGCGCCCGCAACGCCATCCGCTCGCTGATGGAGCTTACCCCCGACCGCGTCACCGTCCGCCGCAGCGATGTTTGGCAAGTGGTGGCGGCGGAGGACGTGCTGGTGAACGACATCGTTCGGGTGAAGCCTGGCGAATCGCTGGCGTTGGATGGAGTTCTGGTTAGCGGTGCCTCGGCCCTGAACCAAGCGCCCGTCACCGGCGAATCCATGCCGGTGGAGAAAACCCCGGGCGATGAGCTGTTCGCCGGCAGCATCAACGGAAGCGGGGCGTTCGAGTATCGGGTGACGCGGGCCGTTGCCGACAGCACCATCAACCGGATTGTGCAGCTTGTTGAGCAGGCCGCTGGCAACCGTTCCAGCAGCGAACGGTTTGTGGACCGCTTTGCCGGAATCTACACGCCGATTGTTGTGGCGATTGCGGTGCTGGTTGCGATTGTGCCGCCGCTTTTCTTTGCTGCCGGCTGGGTTGATTGGCTCCATCGTGCGCTGGTGCTTCTGGTGATTGGCTGCCCCTGCGCGTTGGTGATTTCCACCCCGGTGACCATCGTCAGCGGGCTTGCGGCGGCGGCGCGGCGGGGGATTTTGATTAAAGGGGGAATCTATCTGGAGCTTGGCCGGAACCTGCGCTGCATCGCGCTGGACAAAACCGGGACATTGACCGAAGGGAAGCCGCACGTCACCGACGTGATCACCTTCAACAACATCCCGTCCGACCACTTGCTCCACCTTGCAGCGGCGGTGGAGGTGAAATCGGAGCACCCGATAGCCGCGGCCATTGTTGCCGAGCACGATCGCCACCACGTGGATGAGCCGGAGGTGGTGATCTCCGAATTCTCCGCGCTCCCCGGGCGGGGTATCCAAGCCGTGGTGGAGGGTGAGACGATCTGGGTTGGGAACCACCGCCTGGCCCATGACTTGCAGGTGTGCAACAGCGATGTTGAAGAAAAACTTTCGGCGATTGAGGCCAACGGAAAAACCGCTGTTGTGGTGATGAACCGCACCGCCGTGCTGGGGGTGATTGGGGTGATGGACACCGTCCGCCAGAACGCTTCCGAAACGATTGCGGAGCTTCACCAGCTGGGCCTGAAGACAGCGATGCTGACGGGGGATAACGCCCTGACGGCCCGGTCGGTCGCCACCCAGTTGGGGATTGACGATGTCCGTGCCGAGCTTCTTCCCGATCACAAAATTGCGGCGGTGCAGCAGCTCCGGCAGGCGCACGGCTCAACCGGAATGGTGGGGGATGGGATCAACGACGCGCCCGCGCTGGCCGGCGCAACCATTGGCTTTGCGATGGGCGCGGCGGGGACAAACGTGGCGCTGGAAACCGCCGACGTTGCGCTGATGGAGGACAACCTGCGGAAGCTGCCGGAGTTCATCCGGTTGTCGCGGCGGGCGTTCGGGGTGCTGTGGCAAAACATCGCCATTGCCCTGGGGCTGAAACTGATATTTTTCGTGCTGGCGGTGCTGGGCTACGCCACACTCTGGATGGCGGTGTTTGCCGACATGGGAGCATCGCTGATTGTGGTGGCCAACGGCCTGCGACTGCTGCGCGGAAGTGCGATTGCTTCCGCCGCCGGGTCCGCCGCCACGGCAACCGCAACCGTTGCCGACCCGCTTGCTGCCAGCAGCTGCAACAGCCATTGCTGCGGCCACACCAGCAGCCAGGCTGATGAGGATCATCAACACGACCACCGCCACACGGCGGTGCAACCATAACCGCAGGGAAGGGGCATCCGCCCGCAGCAGAAAGGAATCAAACCTTCGCACACCTTTTTGGGAGAGCACAGCATGACAACACGAACCCTTTGCCACGGACTTCTTACGCTGATTTTAACAACGCTTGCGGCAAAAGCGCAGGAGGCCACACCGCCAGACACCACATGGAAAACGGGAGGGCAAGTTGGGGTGAACTTCTCGCAGGTGGCGCTTTCCAACTGGGCCGGTGGTGGCCAGAACACGTTAGCAATCGCAGGGCTGGTGAACCTGTTCGGCAACATGAAGACCGAGGTCTCGACGTGGGATAATGGGTTGGAGGTTGGCTACGGTTTCACAAAACTTGCCGAACAAGATTTCCGCAAAAGCGATGATAAAGTGATCGTGATCTCCAAGTATGGCTACAAGGCCACCGACCAGCTATTCTACAGCGGCTTGCTTGATGCCCGCACCCAACTGAGCGATGGTTTCAACTACGACAAGATAGACAGCGCAACCGGGGACCCTACGGTCATCTCGCGGTTTGCTGCACCGGCCTACGTCACGCTTGGTCTTGGTGCCACGTGGAAGCCCGCCAGCTACTTCGAGGTCTTCCTTGCGCCAGTTTCTAACCGATTGATCCTTGTGATGGACGACGAACTGTCGGCAGCCGGGGCGTTCGGCGTGGACCCGGGGAAGAAGGTGAAAAGTGAGCTTGGCGCGTTGCTGAACGCCACATTCAAAAAGGAGCTGATGACCAACGTGACGCTCAGCTCGCGGCTGAATGTCTTCTCCGCCTACTCAACATTCGACAAAGCGGTGGTGACGTGGGAATCGTTGTTGGGGCTGAAAGTGAATGACTACATCACCGCAAGCGTTGCGCTGGATGTGCTGTACGATGAGAAGGTGAAGATCACCCGCGACGACAAAACGATTGGGCCATCAACCCAAATCCGGGAAGTGTTAGCGATTGGATTCGGGTACAAATTTTAGGGGGAATGGCAATAAACAACAACGCCCGACTGGTGCAGTCGGGCGTTGTTGTTTTGGTACCGCGTACGAGATTCGAACTCGTGTTACCGGCGTGAGAGGCCAGCGTCCTAGACCCCTAGACGAACGCGGCAGATGGATCGGGGAAATATCCAAACAAAGCGATGAAGTTGCCCCGCCAGGGCTCGAACCTGGACTCTTCTGATCCAGAGTCAGACGTGTTGCCAGTTACACCACAGGGCAGTTATTGCTGGGTTGCCAAACGGATGACGGAGGGCAAACATAGCGAAGCCAACTCCGGCAAGCAAGGGGCGCATCCCCCAGCAAAGGAAGGATGCAAAACCACCAGCAGAATGCTTTGTTGTTATCAAAGAACATCACCTTCAATCCACACGTGGACCCGATCGGGATCGAACCGACGACCTCTAGAGTGCGATTCTAGCGCTCTCCCAAACTGAGCTACGGGCCCGGCACAACGAGGGGCAAACATACGTTCTTGGCGCAAACCGTGTCAAGCCTGGAAGCCTGGGAAAATGTAGCAGTGTTTCGCCCCAGCGATTTTCCCCCCTTGCCAACAGCCGGTGGTTCGGTATGTTCGGGGACGGAAACCGGAAGCTGATGGCTGGCCAATCAAGCCTGGCGGGTGGTGAAGAAGCCTCCGGTTCCCCGCAAGCCAATCGCAAACAATTCTCAATAAACCTGATGATCGTTTTCACTGAAAAAGCTCCGGCTCCTATCGGCCCATACTCGCAGGGGAAAGTGTTCGGGAACCTGCTGTTCACCGCCGGGCAAATCGGGCTGACCCCAGCCGGCGACCTTGCCCATGGCCTTGAGGCGCAAACCCGGCAAGTGCTGGAAAACCTGCGGGCGGTGTTGGAAGCTGGCGGCGCAAATTTTGGGTCCGTGCTGAAGACCACCATTTTCCTGAAAGACATGAACGATTTCGGGGCCGTCAACAGCATCTATGCCGAGGTCTTCGGCGATTCCGCGCCGGCGCGCTCAACGGTGCAAGCCGCACGCCTGCCAAAGGATGCGCTGGTTGAAATTGAAGCCATTGCCGCGATTGCATGATTCGCGTTCTTCTCTCCACCTTCTGCTTGCTGCTGCTGGCCGCAGCAATGGCAACGGCCCAGGGGGCGGATACCACCATCGCGCCACCCACCCCCGCCGACAGCGTTGCCGCAGCCCCCAGCACAGCGATGACCAAAAACCCAACAACGGCGGTTCTGCTATCGCTGATTCCGGGTGGGGGGCAGATGTACAACGAGCAGTATTGGAAAGCTCCGTTGTTTGTTGGGGTGGCGGGGTTTTTCGTTTTCCAGGCTGTTCGTTACCACAACCTCTATCGCGACCAAGCCAACCTGGTGGCGGCCACGCCCGAAACCGACAACGCCTACGCTCGGCTGAAACAAATCCGTGAAATCTACCGGGATGAACGCGACGTAAACATCGCCTACTACTTGGGGATTGACATCCTTTGCATGGTTGATGCCTACGTTGGTGCGCACCTGTTCGATTTCAATGTTGACGAGGACCTTACGTCGCGCATCTGGTTCAACCCCGTGAATCCTGGCATTGGGGTGTCGTTGCAGTGGTAAGCGATTCCCGCTTCCCACGCCATGTAACACATTCAAGGATTGCCCCCCATTTCTCGGCTGGGCTATCTTTGCACTCTTCCATCAATCAATCCATTCCTGAAGCATAACAACCACAATGGCGAAACGTTCGACCACAACCCCAACAACCCAAGCAGCCAACGGCAAGCCGAAGGCAAATGCCACAAACGGTGCGGCGGCCACCACCACTCCAGCGGCTGCATCGCCCATTGATTGGCTGGCGGTTGCGCGGCAGCTTCTGGTTAGCCGTGCGCTGGACCATATCGAGGAATCGAAACTGGTTCCTGGGGGGCTTATCACCTATCAGTTCTCCTCGCGTGGGCATGACCTTGCGCAAATTCTGCTTGGGATGCTGATGGACCACCCGCACGATGCTGCCACCGTCTATTATCGCTCCCGTCCGTTTGTGTTGGCACAAGGGCTTACGCCGGAGGAGGCGTTGCGGAGCACAATGGGGCGCAGCGGCGGCATCAGCGAGGGGCGGGATATTGGGGTGGTGCATAATCTGCCGTCGCGGGGGCGGGCAACGGTGCTTCCCACCAGCGGCGACGTTGGCGCGCAATACTCCCCTGCCGCCGGATGGGCCCAAGCGATTCGGTACCGTGCCGAGGTGTTGCAGCAATCGGAATGGAACGGGGCGATGGCCGCAGCATTGGGGGGGGATGGCTCCTGCGCCACCAACGGATTCTGGGCCGCGCTGAACATCGTCACCGTCGGCCAGCTTCCCTACTTGTTTTTTATTGAAGACAACGGGTTTGGAATCTCCGTTCCGGGCATCTATCAAACGCCTGGCGCGAACATTGCCCAGAACCTTGGCTCCTTCCAGAACCTGCGGGTGATAAGCGGCAGCGGGACCGATCCCGAAGAGACCTCGCGGCTGATTTCCGAGGCCGTGGCCCACATCCGTTCCGGGAAGGGGCCGGTGCTGCTCCATCTGAAAGTCCCACGGCTAAGCGGCCACTCCTTTGTTGACACCCAGGCCTACAAATCCCCCGAGCTTCTGCAGGAGGAACGGGCAAACGACCCGCTTCCCAAACTGCGCGATTACCTGATCGGCAAAGGGGTGCTGACTGCCGAGAAATGGGGGGAACTGGAGGCCGAAGCCACCGCCGAAGTTGCCGCCGCCGCCGAACGCGCCACCGCTGCGCCAGATCCGGAAATTGCCCATGCCCAAGAGAACGTCTATTACACCGAAGGGATGATCCAAAAAACGGGGGGTGATCTTCCAGAAATTGGAGCCGAGGCCTACGGAAAACGGCTTCATGGGACCGACCAACCCGCGCCAAACGGACCACGGATGAATCTGATAGATGCCGTCCGCCGCACCCTGATGCAGGAGTTGGAGGCGAACAATCGCGTGCTGGTTTTTGGGGAGGATGTGGGGAAGAAAGGGGGGGTGCATGGGGCAACGGTGGATATGCAAATCCGTTTTGGGGAGTCGCGGGTGTTCGACACGTCGCTGAATGAAGAGGGGATTATTGGCCGCTCGGTCGGCATGGCAATCGCGGGGCTGATGCCGGTTCCGGAGATCCAATTCCGCAAGTACGCGGACCCGGCTCACGAGCAGATCAACGACTGCGGAACGATGCGCTGGCGCACCGCCAACAATTTTGCCGCGCCGATGGTCGTTCGGATTCCGGTTGGGTTTGGCAAAAAAACTGGGGACCCGTGGCACTCGGTTAGTGGTGAGTCAATCTATGCTCACTTGATTGGGTGGCGCGTTGCCTTCCCTTCCAACGCCGCCGATGCCGTTGGGCTGCTGCGGACCGCGCTTCGCAGCAACGATCCCACGTTCTTCTTCGAGCATCGCGCCTTGCTGGACACGAAGGAGGCCCGCCGCCCCTATCCTGGCGATGATTACATGGTCCCCTTTGGTGTTGCCAACGTGGTGAAAGAAGGGACGGAGGTGACGATAGTGACGTGGGGGGAAATGGTGCATCGGGCATTGGAAGCCGCCGCACAGGTGGAAGCCAGCGTGGAGGTGTTGGACCTTCGGACCGTGATGCCGTGGGATCGCGAGGCCGTGCTCCGTTCGGTTCGCAAAACCAGCCGCTGCATTGTGGTGCACGAGGACAACCTAACCTGCGGTTTCGGTGCCGAGATTGCCGCAACGATAGCGCAAGAGGCCTTCACCCATCTTGATGCCCCGGTCGAGCGGCTAACCACCCCCGACATCCCAATCCCCTACAACCTCACCTTAATGGAAGCCGTGGTCCCAACCGTGGAGACGATCAAGGAAAGGATTGGGAAGGTGATGCGGTTTTAGGAAAAGGGATTGAGTCCATGACAGAAAGCAGCACGGGGAAGAGAACTGGATTCTCTTCCCCGTGCTGCTTTGTAGAACTCCATGATGCTGATCTTCCCGCTTTGCCCTGCCTCCTTGATGCTTTTTCAGGGAACCATCGCCCCCTCCCTGCCTCCTACCACCGCAACACATCCGTTCACAGAATCAAGAGGGTAAGGAGGTATTGACATGGAACGCACCGTACGCTTATCACCGATCTCGGTTATCATTTTTGCGATCGCATTACTCTGTGCCATAGGGAGGTTATACGGGCAGAGTCCGCCACAAAACGGAGTGGTGTATGTCTGCTTGTTCATGCACAATGAGGACAATCTTCTGCGGGACCTCACCAGCCAAGTCTCGCAGGAACGCTACGTGCAGAATCGGGCCGCGCTGGTGGAGTTCTGCCGAATGATCCAGCGGAATGGAGTGGCGTTCAATTGGGAACCAGAGTGGTTGTTTCTGGAGGCTGCGCTGAAATGGGAAACGCCGGAGTTAATGGCGCAAACCAATGGGAAGAACATTGTGCGGTTCATCAAGGAGGATATGGGAATATCGGTTGACCCGCACTCGCACGAGCAAAAAGGCTACAACTACGCCGACGTTGCTTGCCTGATTGACTCGTTGGGGGTGAAGCCAACAACGGTAATCGGTGGGCACGTGTGGGATCCCGAGTCGCCAAACTTTCAGGAGTGGGACCGATTCCGCCAGCCGCTGCGGGGGAGCAAGTATCCGTGGTATGTCTGGCCCGGGAATATCTTGATTGGCAGCGGCACGCCAAACCACGTCAACGACCCATCCCCTTCCGGTGTCTGGCGACCAAAAGACCGCTACAACTACTTCGTTGATGACCCCAACGCGAACGTCTATGCTGTGGGCCAGTATGCAAGCACGGTGGAGGGAGTTCGCCAGTTGGTGGATCTGTACAAAAACGGGGCCATCTCTTCCGACAAAATCTTAACCGCAACCTTCAGCACCGGACAAGGGCGGCTGCCCGGCGAGACCAAACCATTTGAGGACACGGTGGTGAAGCCATTGTTGGAAATGCAGGCACGTGGGGAGGTGAAAATCGTCACCTTTGTTGAGCTTATTCGCCTTTTCGAGGAGGAGTATGGTGGCGCGGGGCATATCTACAATGCTCCGTCGGGAACCAGCAGCGTCGGGGAAACGAGCAATGCCGCAGAGTACCAGTTGCAGGCGATTCCTAACCCGGCAACGTCGTCAACAATGGTCAGGTTTGCGGTGCCGGAATCGGCTTCGGTAGCGGTGACGTTGCATGACCTTGTTGGCCAGTGCGTGGCAAATCTTGCAGAGGGGCGTGTTGAAGCTGGTTCCTACTCAATTCCATTGCCCGCGAGGATTGCTGCCGGGGCGTATTTGCTTCGGTTGCAGACACCAGCGGGGGCTGTGACAGCTCCCCTGTGGGTGATGGAATAAGGCACGAAAACCCCAGCTACCAAAACGGTTCATAGCTTACAACTGATGACTTGCAACCTTTCACAGCATCGGGCCTTTCCGATGGTGCATATTGCAGCTCCTTCAACAACGGCCCCGCACAAACGGGGCTGTTTTATCGAAGGGAAGCTCTTTGAATGGCGTAAGCAAACAGTGGCACAACCACCACAAAGCGGGAGGTTGCAACAGAAGTTTTACAGCGATAAAATCGCTTGACTTCGGAAAGCCAAAGGTCGTATGTTCGCAGCCCTTTTTCACCGGACAGCGGCGCAAGAAAAAAACTTGCACGCGGT